>NZ_BAAAWE010000001.1:4102725-5470300 GCF_039534915.1 Streptomyces roseofulvus
GACGAGGTCTCGTCGCGGACGTCGGCGATGCCGCCGATCTTGCCGTCCTTCACCAGGTCGGCGATCTTCTGCGCGAGGTTGTCCGGGTTGACCTGGTAGGGCAGCTCGGTGACCACCAGGCACTGGCGGTTCTGGATCTCCTCGACCTCGACGACCGCGCGCATGGTGATGGAGCCGCGGCCGGTGCGGTACGCCTCCTCGATGCCCTTGCGGCCGACGACGAGCGCGCCGGTCGGGAAGTCGGGGCCCTTGATCCGCTCGATGAGCGCGTCGAGGAGCTCCTCGTGGCCGGCCTCGGGGTTCGCCAGGTACCACTGGGCGCCCTCGGCGACCTCGCGGAGGTTGTGCGGCGGGATGTTGGTGGCCATGCCGACCGCGATACCGGCGGAGCCGTTGACCAGGAGGTTCGGGAAACGGGCCGGGAGGACCGTCGGCTCCTGGTTGCGGCCGTCGTAGTTGTCCGTGAAGTCGACGGTCTCCTCGTCGATGTCGCGGACCATCTCCATCGACAGCGGCGCCATCTTGCACTCGGTGTAGCGCATGGCGGCGGCCGGGTCGTTGCCCGGGGAGCCGAAGTTGCCGTTGGAGTCGACGAGCGGCATCCGCATCGACCACGGCTGGGCCAGGCGGACCAGCGCGTCGTAGATGGAGGAGTCGCCGTGCGGGTGGTACGTGCCCATGACGTCGCCGACGACGCGGGCGCACTTGTAGAAGCCCTTCTCGGGCCGGTAGCCGCCGTCGTACATCGCGTACAGCACGCGCCGGTGGACGGGCTTGAGGCCGTCCCGGACGTCGGGCAGCGCGCGGGACACGATGACGGACATCGCGTAGTCGAGGTACGAGCGCTGCATCTCGGTCTCGAGCCCGACGGGCTCGATGCGCAGCACCGGCTCTTCTTCTTCGGTGGTCACGGGGGGGTTCTCGTCGGCCATTGCTGGTCGTCAGTCCTTTCGTACGGTCAGCTGAGACCGACTCAGATGTCGAGGAAGCGAACGTCCTTGGCGTTGCGCTGGATGAAGGAGCGCCGTGCCTCGACGTCCTCGCCCATCAGCACCGAGAACAGGTCGTCGGCCTGGGCGGCGTCGTCCAGGGTGACCTGGCCGAGCACGCGATGCTCGACGTCCATGGTGGTGACGCGCAGCTCCTCGGCGTTCATCTCGCCGAGACCCTTGAAGCGCTGGATCGAGTCCTCGCGGATCCGCTTGCCGTTCTGCTTGCCCAGCTCGACCAGCGCGTCGCGCTCGCGGTCCGAGTACGCGTACTCGAAGTCGTCCCGGCCCCACTTGATCTTGTAGAGCGGCGGGCGGGAGAGGTACACGTGCCCGTGCTCGATCAGCGGCCGCATGAAGCGGAAGAGGAAGGTGAGCAGCAGGGTGTTGATGTGCTGGCCGTCGACGTCGGCGTCCGCCATCAGGATGATCTTGTGATAGCGGAGCTTCTCGATGTCGAAGTCCTCGTGGACCCCGGTGCCGAAGGCCGAGATCAGCGCCTGGACCTCGGTGTTCTGGAGGATCTTGTCGACGCGGGCCTTCTCGACGTTCAGGATCTTGCCCCGGATCGGCAGGATGGCCTGGTACATCGGGTTCCGGCCGGACTTGGCGGAGCCGCCGGCGGAGTCACCCTCGACGATGAAGATCTCGCACTTGGTGGGGTCGTTCGACTGGCAGTCGGAGAGCTTGCCCGGGAGGGAGGCCGACTCGAGGAGGCCCTTGCGGCGGGTGAGGTCGCGGGCCTTGCGGGCGGCCACGCGCGCGGTGGCGGCGGTGATGCCCTTGCGGACGATGTCCGCGGCCTCGTTCGGGTTCCGGTCGAACCAGTCCGTCAGGTGCTCGTGGACGACCTTCTGCACGAAGGTCTTCGCCTCGGTGTTGCCGAGCTTGGTCTTGGTCTGGCCCTCGAACTGCGGCTCGCCGATCTTGATCGAGATGATCGCGGTCAGACCCTCGCGGATGTCGTCGCCCGTGAGGTTGTCGTCCTTCTCGCGGAGCAGCTTCTTCTCGCGCGCGTACTTGTTGACGAGCGTCGTCAGCGCGGCGCGGAAGCCCTCCTCGTGGGTACCGCCCTCGTGGGTGTGGATCGTGTTGGCGAAGGAGTACACGCCCTCGCTGTACGACGAGTTCCACTGCATCGCGATCTCGGCGGAGAGCAGGCGCTCCTTGTCCTCGGCCTCGATGTCGATGACGGTCGGGTTGATCAGCTCGCCCTTGCGCGAGTTGAGGTACTTCACGAAGTCGACGATGCCGCCCTCGTAGTGGTACGTCACCGTGCGCGCGGCCGGCTCGGCGGCCGCCTCGGCGTCGGGGTCGTCGGCGCCGACCGTGGCCTTGGCGGACTCGCGCTCGTCGGTGAGCGTGATCGTCAGGCCCTTGTTGAGGAAGGCCATCTCCTGGAAGCGGCGGGAGAGCGTCTCGAAGGAGTACTCGACCGTCTCGAAGATGTCCGGGTCGGACCAGAACGTGACCGAGGTGCCGGTCTCGGAGGTCTCCTCGTGCTGGGCGAGGGGCGCGGTGGGGGCACCCATCTTGTAGTCCTGCGTCCAGCGGTAGCCGTCCGTCTTGATCTCGACGGAGACCTTCGTGGACAGCGCGTTCACGACGGAGACGCCGACGCCGTGCAGACCGCCGGAGACCGCGTAGCCGCCGCCGCCGAACTTGCCGCCCGCGTGGAGGACGGTCAGCACGACCTCCACGGCCGGCTTGCCCTCGGACTCGACGATGCCGACGGGGATGCCGCGACCGTTGTCGACGACGCGCACGCCGCCGTCGGCGAGGATCGTCACGTCGATGGTGTCCGCGTGGCCGGCCAGGGCCTCGTCGACCGAGTTGTCGACGACCTCCTGGACCATGTGGTGCAGGCCGCGCTCGCCGGTCGAGCCGATGTACATACCGGGGCGCTTGCGCACCGCATCCAGGCCCTCGAGGACCTGGATGTTGCTGGCGGTGTACTGGTTGTTCTCGTTGGGGTTGCCGGAATCGGCCACGAAGCGCCCTTTCTGGCACAGCACAGGCCGTGCTCCGGGCATAGAGGAGCCGGCTGCGTCGTTCGACAGTTCCGCAGTGTGGCGGGATTGTCTTCCAGTCTACCGGTACCGCCGACAGTCATGGGGGTTTGCGGGTACCTGAAAGCGCATGTGCCGCCCTGGGCGCCCCCGAGACGACTCCCCATATCCGGACAGGGGCTCCAGGGGCCCCTGACGGCCACCTAGCGCTTCGGGTGGTGACGGGTAGTGGCACCCGGCTGTGGTCATGCGTTCCGCCCCGTGACGGACATGCGTTCCGGCCCGTTGCGGACAGTCGCTCCGCCGCGTTGTGGCAGGCGTTCCGCAAGGGCTGGGGGTCCCCCCGGACGGAGTCGGGGGGGGAGGGCGGGCACACCGCCCACGCGCGGCGCCCGCCTGCTCGGACCCGCGGCCGAGGACCGTCCCGTCCTACCCGTACGTGTCCCCGGGCCCCACGGACCCCGGCGCCCGCAACGGCCCGAACCGCCGCGCACCCGCCCCGGGCCCCAGCACCTTGATCAGCCGCACGGTCCCGTGCCCGAGGTCCTCGTTGAGCCGCGCGACCAGCGTCGGCGCCAGCAACCGCAGCTGCGTCGCCCACGCCGTCGAGTCGCACTGCACCGTCAGCACGCGCGCGTCCGGCTCCTCCTCGTACCTCACCGGTACGCAGTGCTTGGCCAGGTCCTCGCCGACGATCTGCGGCCAGCGGCCCATGACGCCGCCGACGGCCGCCGGCGTCTCCCAGCCCCGCTCGGCGAGCAGCCGGTTGATCGCGGCGCCGAGCGCCATCGGGTCCCGCCCGTCGGCACGCGCGCCGGAGCGCAGGCCGCCGCCGCGCCGGGCCTGCTTCTTCTGCTGCGCGGCCGCCCCACGCGCGCGTGCCTGCTCCTTCGCGGCGCGCAGCGCGACCCGGGCGAGGTCCACACCCGAGGGCTCGGGGGCCGCGGGCTTGTCCACAGCCTGTGGGGAAGTCTCCTCGGCGCCGCTCATACGCGCTCCACCGTCCCTCCGCTCACCGCGTACCGCGTCCCGGCCAGGACGTCCGGCACGTCGTCGTCGACCGCCGCGGTCACCAGCACCTGCTCGCCGTGGGCCACCAGCTCGGCCAGCCGCTCGCGCCGGCGCGCGTCCAGCTCGGCGAAGACGTCGTCCAGGACGAGGACCGGCTCGTTGCCCTCGGAGCGCAGCAGGTCGTACGAGGCGAGCCGGAGCGCCAGCGCGTACGACCAGGACTCGCCGTGGCTCGCGTACCCCTTGGCCGGCAGGTCGCCGAGGCGGAGCAGCAGCTCGTCGCGGTGCGGGCCGACGAGGGTGACCCCGCGCTCGATCTCCTGCTTGCGGGCCTCCGCGAGGGCGGCGATCAGCTGCTCGTACAGCTCCTCGCGGGTGTGCCCGGTGCCGGGGGCGGAGGGCCGGTACTCCAGCAGAATCGGTCCGCCGCCGGGCGCGAGCTGTTCGTACGCCTTGTCCGCGAGCGGCTGCAGGGTGTGGACGAGGTCGAGCCGCTGGGCGAGCAGCTCGGCGCCGGCCCGGGCCAGGTGCTGGTCCCAGACGTCGAGCGTGGAGAGGTCCATGCCGCGGCCGCCGTGCCGGCGGGCCATCGCCGCGGACTTCAGCAGGGTGTTCCGCTGCTTCAGCACGCGCTCGTAGTCGGAGCGCACGCCCGCCATGCGCGGCGCCCGCGCGGTGATCAGTTCGTCGAGGAAGCGCCGGCGCTCGCCGGGGTCGCCCTTGATCAGCGACAGGTCCTCGGGGGCGAAGAGCACGGTCCGCACGATGCCCAGCACGTCACGCGGCCTGACCTGCGAGGACCGGTTGATGCGGGCGCGGTTGGCGCGGCCCGGGTTGAGCTCCAGCTCGACCAGCTGGGACCGCTCGCCCTGGGTGACGGCGGCCCGGATGACGGCCCGCTCGGCGCCCATCCGCACCAGCGGCGCGTCCGAGGCGACGCGGTGGCTGCCGAGGGTGGCGAGATAGCCGACGGCCTCGACGAGGTTGGTCTTGCCCTGGCCGTTCGCCCCCACGAACGCGGTGACGCCCGGGTCGAGGGGTACCTCGGCCCGGGCGTACGAGCGGAAGTCGGCCAGCGAGAGATGCGTGACGTGCATGGTGGGCGCCGGCCTTCCCCCGGTCGCTGTGCACCGGGTGGTGCACAGCCTGTGGATTGCTACTTCTTCTCGACCGCGTGGCCGCCGAACTGGTTGCGCAGCGCGGCGATCATCTTCATCTGCGGCGAGTCGTCCTGACGGGACGCGAACCGCGCGAACAGCGACGCGGTGATCGCCGGGAGCGGTACGGCGTTGTCGATGGCGGCCTCGACGGTCCACCGGCCCTCGCCGGAGTCCGACGCGTAGCCGCGCAGCTGGTCCAGGTGCTCGTCCTCGTCGAGGGCGTTGACGGCGAGGTCGAGCAGCCAGGAACGGATGACCGTGCCCTCCTGCCAGGAGCGGAAGATCTCGCGGACGTTCTCCACCGAGTCGACCTTCTCCAGCAGCTCCCAGCCCTCGGCGTACGCCTGCATCATCGCGTACTCGATGCCGTTGTGGACCATCTTGGCGAAGTGGCCCGCGCCGACCTTGCCGGCGTGGACGGAGCCGAACTCGCCCTCGGGCTTGAGCGCGTCGAAGATCGGCTGGACCTTCGCCACGTTCTCGGCGTCGCCGCCGTACATCAGCGCGTAGCCGTTCTCCAGGCCCCAGACGCCGCCGGAGACGCCGCAGTCGACGAAGCCGATGCCCTTGGCGGCGAGCTCCTCGGCGTGCTTCTCGTCGTCGGTCCAGCGGGAGTTCCCGCCGTCCACGACGACGTCGCCGGGGGAGAGCAGCTCCGCCAGCTCGTCGATGGTGGACTGGGTCGCCGCGCCGGCGGGGACCATGACCCACACGACGCGCGGACCCTTGAGCTTGTTCACAAGCTCTTCGAGGCTGTGGACGTCGGCGAGGTCCGGGTTGCGGTCGTATCCGATGACGGTGTGGCCTGCGCGGCGGATGCGCTCGCGCATGTTGCCGCCCATCTTGCCGAGACCGACGAGACCGAGCTCCATCAGAGTGTTCCTTTAGCGTCGTGTGCGGTTCCTACCCGGGTCCGAGCCTACGCCCGGACCCGGCCGCACACCTGTGGGGTCAGCCGCTCAGTCGACGCCCCTCACCCGCAGGTCAGCCGCTCAGTCGCACCGGCATGATCAGGTACTTGTAGGCGTCGTCCGCCTCCGCGTCCACGGCCGGGCGGCCGCTCAGCAGGGCGGGCTTGGTGGAGGTCGTGAAGGAGAGCTGGGCCACCGGGGAGTCGATCGCGCTCAGGCCGTCCAGCAGGAAGGTCGGGTTGAAGGCGATCGAGATGTCGTCGCCGTCCAGCTGCGCGTCGACCCGCTCCACAGCCTGTGCGTCGTCGCTGGAGCCGGCCTCCAGGATGAGCACGCCCTGCTCGAAGCTGAGCCGGACGGGCGTGTTGCGCTCGGCGACGAGGGCCACGCGCTTGACGGCCTCCACGAAGGGGGCGGTCTCGATCACCGCGACCGAGTTGAACTCGGTGGGGAAGAGCGTGCGGTACTTCGGGAGGTCGCCCTCCAGGAGGCGGGTGGTGGTGCGGCGGCCCGCGCCCTCGAAGCCGATGAGGCCCTCGCCCTTGCCGGAGCCGGAGAGCGCCAGCGTGACGGTGTCGCCGCTGGTGAGCGCCTTCGCGGTGTCCAGGAGGGTCTTCGCGGGCACCAGGGCGACCGCGGAGGCGTCCGGGGACTCCGGCTTCCACAGGAACTCGCGGACCGCGAAGCGGTAGCGGTCGGTGGAGGCCAGGGTGACGGTGTCGCCCTCGATCTCGATGCGCACGCCGGTGAGGACGGGCAGCGTGTCGTCACGGCCGGCGGCGATGGCCACCTGGGCGGCGGCGGCCGCGAAGACCTCGCCGGGGACGGTGCCGGTCGCGGTGGGCATCTCCGGCAGCGCCGGGTACTCCTCCACAGGGAGGGTGTGGAGGGTGAAGCGGGAGGAGCCGCAGACCACGGTCGCCCGTACACCGTCTGTGGAGATCTCCACCGGACGGTTGGGGAGGGCGCGGCAGATGTCGGCGAGGAGGCGGCCGGAGACGAGGACGGTGCCGTCCTCCTCGACCTCCGCCTCGACGGAGACGCGGGCGGAGACCTCGTAGTCGAAGCTCGAGAAGCTCAGCGCGCCGTCCTCGGCCTTCAGCAGAAGGCCCGCGAGTACGGGCGCCGGCGGACGGGCCGGAAGGCTGCGGGCCACCCACGCCACCGCCTCCGCGAGTACATCGCGCTCCACCCGGATCTTCACCGGAACCGCCTCCTGCTTGTTGCTGGCTCTTCGTCGACTGCGGGATCCAGTCTGACGTACGCCGCCGACACTCGGTGCGGCTCGGGGTCAAGTCGTGACGAGAGCGCGTCAGGGCTCCGGCGCCGAGTTGTGCACAGGCCCCGCTTCAAAACGATTCCCGGGCTAACTATGAGTGGAAGTAGTAGTAGGGCCTGTGGAAACCGTGGATAACGCCGTCTGCGCAGGTCAGGGCCTGTTTTTTGTCCACCGCCCCTGTGGGTGGAACCGGTGGACAACCACGGTTCTCTGTGGACACACGAAAGTTCTGCACACCCGATACACAGGCAGGGGGTAGTTCTCCCCAGTGCTGTCCCCAGCTTTCCCCAGGTTCCCCACAGCCCAAACGTCTCCCTTGGTGTGACGCCTTTCACTCCGGCCGGTGAGAGGGGGTGTTTTGTTGCCGAACAGTGGACAGCGGTGTGGAGAAGCTGTGGGCAACCTGCCCCTCCCTGTGGGCAGCCGGTGGACAAC
This sequence comes from Streptomyces roseofulvus, assembly GCF_039534915.1. Classification (NCBI taxonomy): domain Bacteria; kingdom Bacillati; phylum Actinomycetota; class Actinomycetes; order Kitasatosporales; family Streptomycetaceae; genus Streptomyces; species Streptomyces roseofulvus. Next base: position 4,110,520 of record NZ_BAAAWE010000001.1, read on the forward strand.
TCTTCCGGGCCCCTGTGGACGAAAGATTCATCCACAGGCTGTGGAGATCGGTTGCCAACAAATCCACACCCCCCTGAGCTGGTGTGATGGGCTGTCACCAGGCCGACCTGTGGACACAATCCGGATAACTCGACAGTCCCCACCCTGTGGACGGGAGATCATCCCCCAATCTGTGGAGAACCCGCCACCGGAACGGAGTAATCGAACACGGCCGTCCGGGTCACGGCCCCCTCGTGGCGTCCGTGCGCCATCCACAGACCCTCTCCACAACGCCGAAGGGCGCCCCGGGAGGTGTCCCGGGGCGCCCTTCGATGCCTGCACGGTCGGCGTACGGCCGGCGCATGGCCGCGTACCGGCTGCGGTACGGCGCTGTGCGGCCCTTCTGCGGCCGTACGGAGGCGGTCAGCCGTTCTTGATGCGGTTGGTCAGCTCCGTGACCTGGTTGTAGATGGAACGTCGCTCCGCCATCAGGGCGCGGATCTTCCGGTCCGCGTGCATGACGGTCGTGTGGTCGCGGCCGCCGAACTGCGCGCCGATCTTCGGCAGCGACAGATCGGTGAGCTCCCGGCACAGGTACATGGCGATCTGGCGGGCCGTCACGAGCACCCGACTGCGCGAGGAACCGCAGAGGTCCTCCACCGTCAGCCCGAAGTAGTCGGCCGTGGCCGCCATGATGGCCGGCGCCGTGATCTCCGGCGACGAGTCCTCGCCGCCCGGGATCAGGTCCTTGAGGACGACCTCGGTCAGCCCCAGGTCGACCGGCTGCCGGTTGAGGCTCGCGAAGGCCGTCACCCGGATCAGCGCGCCCTCCAGCTCGCGGATGTTCCGCGAGATCCGGGAGGCGATGAACTCCAGTACCTCCGGCGGGGCGTTCAGCTGCTCCTGCACCGCCTTCTTGCGGAGGATCGCGATGCGCGTCTCCAGCTCCGGCGGCTGCACGTCGGTGGTGAGTCCCCACTCGAAGCGGTTCCGCAGCCGGTCCTCCAGGGTCACCAGCTGCCGGGGCGGCCGGTCGGAGGAGAGCACGATCTGCTTGTTCGCGTTGTGGAGCGTGTTGAAGGTGTGGAAGAACTCCTCCTGCGTCGACTCCTTGCTCGCGAGGAACTGGATGTCGTCGACGAGCAGGATGTCCACATCGCGGTAGCGCTTGCGGAAGGCGTCGCCCTTGCCGTCGCGGATCGAGTTGATGAACTCGTTGGTGAACTCCTCCGAGCTCACGTACCGCACGCGCGTGCCGGGGTACAGGCTCCGCGCGTAGTGCCCGATGGCGTGCAGCAGGTGCGTCTTGCCGAGCCCCGACTCGCCGTAGATGAAGAGGGGGTTGTACGCCTTCGCCGGCGCCTCGGCCACCGCGACCGCGGCGGCGTGCGCGAAGCGGTTCGAGGAACCGATCACGAAGGTGTCGAAGAGGTAGCGCGGGTTCAGCCGCGCGTGCTGCTCGCCGGGCCCGCCGGAGCCGGCACCGCCGCCGGAGCCCGTACCGGAGGAACCGAGGGAGCCCTGGCCGATGCCGGGACCCACGCCCTGGCCGCCCACGCCGGGCCCGGGGCGCGGACCGGCCCCCGGCGGCTCGGGCAGCTCGGCGCGCTCCGGGCGCTGCGGCTGCTCGTAGCCGCGGGACGGCTCGTCGTAGCGCGGCAGCCCGGTCTGCTCCGGGGCCGGACCGGTGTACGGGGCGCGCTCGGGGAAACCGCCGAGGCGCGGCTGCTGCCAGGAGAGGTCCTCCTGCGAGCGCGGCCAGGCGCCCGGCTCGGGGCGCGGCGGCTGCGGGTAGTCCGGGTAGGCGGGGCGCGCGGTGGGCAGCCCGTCGTCGGACAGCGCCCGGTGGCCGTACCCGTCGTACTTCTCGTACGGCTCGGGCTGCGGCCGCTCGTCGTAGCGGGGCTGCGGCGGCCGGCCGGGGGAGGGCGCGGGGGGCTGCTCGCCGACGGAGTCGTCGACGGTGATCGCGATCCGGATCGGGCGGCCGCACTCGCGGCTGAGGGTCTCGCTGATCAGCGGGGCCAGCCGGCCCTCCAGGACCCGCTTGCCCCATTCGTTGGGGACGGCGAGCAGGGCCGTGTCGGCGACCAGGGCGAGCGGCTGGCAGCGCTCGATCCACTGCTTGTCCTTGGGCTCGATGCCCTGCTGTCCTTCTCCCAGCAGCTGGTCGAGCACGCGTGGCCACACTGCGGCAAGATCGGCAGGTACGTCAGCCACAGGGCACGCTTTCTCGCAGGTCCCACGAATGTGTGGTTCTCGGGACGACAGGAACAGAACGGAAGAGACAGTCGAGTCCAGTCACGGTAGTCGCGGCGGCTGACGTGGTTCAAGTTGTTGTCCACAGCCTGTGCACAAAGGGGCCCTGCGACGGGTCGGTTTGACCGGATGGCGTAACCGCGCGTACCGTAACCAGGTCGAGTTGTCGATGGCTGCTGCCGCCTGCCTCCGATGGGCAAAGATCACCCTGTGTGATCGCGTAGCGGTGCACTCGAGCGTATGCGAGCTACTCGTGGGCGCACGGTGACAGCCAGGCGATGTCCCGCCACCACCCGAATCATTTCTGGAGCCCCCGAGTGAGCAAGCGCACCTTCCAGCCGAACAACCGTCGTCGCGCGAAGACCCACGGCTTCCGCCTGCGCATGCGTACCCGTGCCGGCCGCGCCATCCTGGCGAACCGCCGTGCCAAGGGTCGCGCGAGCCTGTCCGCCTGATCCACCTAAACAGGTCATGACGTGCTGCCTACCGAGAATCGGCTGAGGCGGCGCGAGGACTTCGCAACCGCGGTACGCCGAGGACGCCGGGCCGGTCGCCCGCTCCTCGTCGTCCACCTACGAAGCGGTGCAACGGACCCGCACGCGCCTGGGGAGAGCGCTCCCCCGACGCGTGCGGGTTTCGTCGTGAGCAAGGCCGTGGGCGGTGCGGTCGTCCGCAACCAGGTGAAGCGTCGTCTGCGCCACCTCGTCCGCGACCGGCTGTCCGCGCTGCCCCCCGGTAGCCTGGTGGTCGTACGGGCGTTGCCCGGAGCCGGTGACGCCGACCACGCCCACCTGGCCCGCGACCTGGACGCCGCTCTCCAGCGGCTGCTGGGAGGGGGTACGCGATGAAGTACCCGTTCCTCGCCCTCATCAAGCTGTACCAGTGGACGATCAGCCCGCTTCTGGGCGACGTCTGCCGGTACTACCCGTCGTGTTCCCACTACGGATTCACGGCCATAGACCGGCATGGCGCGATCAAGGGCATCGCCCTGACCGCCTGGCGCATCCTGCGGTGCAATCCGTGGTCGCCCGGCGGAGTGGACCATGTCCCCCCGCGGAAGCGTCCGCGCTGGCACGAGATGCTCAGGAACGCGCTGCGCGGCGACAAGGGCGGGATCTCCGCCGAGACGAGCCCGGCCGCAGAGACCTCGCCCAATGCTCAAGGAGCCTGATTAGTGGACACGATTGCCAGTCTGTTCAGCTTCATCACCTGGCCCGTTTCCTGGGTCATCGTCCAGTTCCACAAGCTGTACGGGGCCGTCTTCGGCCCTGACACGGGCTGGGCCTGGGGTCTGTCGATCGTGTCCCTCGTGGTGCTGATCCGCATCTGTCTGATCCCGCTCTTCGTGAAGCAGATCAAGGCGACGCGGAACATGCAGGCGCTCCAGCCGAAGATGAAGGCGATCCAGGAGCGCTACAAGAGCGACAAGCAGCGTCAGTCCGAAGAGATGATGAAGCTGTACAAGGAGACGGGCACCAACCCGCTCTCCTCGTGCCTTCCCATCCTCGCCCAGTCGCCGTTCTTCTTCGCCCTGTACCACGTGCTGTCCAACATCGCGTCGGGCAAGGAGATCGGTGTCCTCAACCAGGAGCTGGTCGACAGCGCCCGCCAGGCGCACATCTTCGGTGCCCCGATCGCCTCGAAGTTCATGGACTCGCCCGAGGCCGTCGCGGCCCTCGGCGCCTCGCTGACCGATGTCCGCATCGTCACCGCGATCATGATCGTCCTGATGTCGGCCTCGCAGTTCTTCACCCAGCGCCAGCTGATGATGAAGAACGTCGACCTCTCGGTGAAGACCCCGTACATGCAGCAGCAGAAGATGCTCATGTACATCTTCCCGGTGATCTTCGCCGTCATGGGCATCAACTTCCCCGTCGGTGTCCTCGTCTACTGGCTGACCACCAACGTGTGGACCATGGGCCAGCAGATGTACGTGATCAACCAGAACCCGACCCCGGGCAGCAAGGCGCAGGACTCCTACCTGCAGCGCCTGCTGAAGAGCGTCACGCACCACGGTGAGGTCCGCAGCCGGCGCCACAAGGCCGTCGTCAAGGCGATCGTCGCCAAGGGCTCCGACCGCAACGAGAACGAGCGCCGCTTCATCGGCGCCCTGGCCAAGGCCGGCTTCGCCGCCCAGGCCGACGGCACCGTGGTGAAGAGCGACGCCGCCGTCGCCGAGGCCGAGGGCACCGCCGCCCCCAAGCGGCAGCAGCCCAAGCGCCAGACCAAGGCCCAGCGCCAGTCCGGCGGCCAGCAGGCCAAGAGCGACGAGACGGTCACCGAGACCGCCGAGGAGTCCGCGGGCGAGACCGCCCAGGACACCGGGGCGAAGACCTCGCTGGAGAGGAAGCCCGAGACGCCCGCCAAGGGCGCTCCGCAGGGCGGCGGCCGCAGCCGCGCCAACTCCGGCGGCTCCCGCCAGCGCAAGGGCCAGCAGCGGCCCAAGCACCCGTCCTCCAAGAAGTAGAAGCGTCCACGTAGCTTCCCCGTAGTTAGAAGGAGTCCATCCGTGACGGAAGGCACCACCTCCGCCGCCGAGGGTGGCGACACCCTGACCCGCCTGGAGCAGGAGGGTGAGATCGCGGCCGACTACCTTGAGGGCCTGCTCGACATCGCCGACCTCGACGGCGACATCGACATGGACGTCGAGGCGGACCGGGCCGCGGTCTCGATCATCAGCGACTCCGGCAGCCGCGACCTGCAGAAGCTCGTGGGCCGCGACGGCGAGGTGCTGGAGGCGCTCCAGGAGCTGACCCGCCTCGCCGTGCACCGGGAGACCGGTGACCGCAGCCGGCTGATGCTCGACATCGCCGGGTTCCGTGCGCAGAAGCGCACGGAGCTGGCCCAGATCGGCGCCAAGGCCGCGGACGAGGTGAAGTCCACCGGCCAGCCGGTCAAGCTGGACCCGATGACCCCGTTCGAGCGCAAGGTCGTGCACGACGCGGTCGCCGCCGCCGGTCTGCGCAGCGAGTCCGAGGGCGAGGAGCCGCAGCGCTTCGTCGTCGTCCTCCCTGCCTGACCCCCCTCATCGCGTCGGCCCCGTCTGTTCGCAGACGGGGCCGATCTTTGTCAGCCTGATAGTTCAGCCACCACAGTGCGCTCGCACGGTACGCGTGCGGTACGGAAGGACGGTCCCCGTGACGGAGGCAGCGGAGCTCCCCGAGGCGCCCGAGCAGGCACGGAAGGTCTTCGGCGAGTACTTCCCCGAGGCCGTGCGGTACGCGGAGCTGCTCGCGGACGCCGGTGTGAAGCGGGGGCTCATCGGCCCCCGCGAGGTCCCGCGACTGTGGGAGCGCCACCTCCTGAACTGCGCCGTCCTCGGCGAGGTCGTCCCCGAGGGCGTGACCGTGTGCGACGTGGGCTCCGGGGCCGGTCTGCCCGGCATCCCGCTGGCCCTGGTGCGGCCCGATCTGAAGATCACGCTCCTGGAGCCGCTGCTGCGCCGGATCACCTTCCTCCAGGAGGTCGTCGAGCTGCTCGGGCTCGACCACGTGACCGTCGTGCGCGGTCGTGCCGAGGAGATGCTCGGCAAGTTCCCGCCGGTCCACGTCGTGACCGCCCGTGCCGTGGCGCCCCTCGACCGGCTGGCCGGCTGGGGCGTCCCCCTGCTCCGCCCCTACGGCGAGATGCTGCTCCTGAAGGGCGACACCGCGGAGGAGGAGCTCGACGGGGCGCGTTCCGCGCTCTCCAAGCTGGGCGTGGTGGAGACCTCGGTGCTCCACGTCGGCGAGGGCATCGTCGATCCGATGTCCACGGTGGTGCGGGTCGAGGTCGGCGAGAGCCCCGGTGGTGTGCGCTTCGCGGCCAAGCGGGCCAAGGCCGCACGGACGAGCAAGACCCGTCGGCGCCGCTGAGCGTCGCATTCGTCCGCTTTCACGGAGTGTCGGACGGTCCCGGCATGGCCGCAGGGGCATCGTGTTTCACGTGAAACGTCGCTCACTGCTCCAGGGGATCATCAGCCGCGGGCGCGCGGCTGCCACCCCCCGGGACCGCCGACCCCGTGTGAAGCCACCCGCGAGGGTTACGGAGTTTTCCACAGAGGTGGATTCACCCACAGATCCACCGACCTCGCTGGTTCCGGACCCCGAAGGCATGGCAGGCTCTTCCCATCGCGAGCTTGATGCCGAGGAGAGTGAATCCTTGCGGTCCGACGCCAACATCGCGGGACCGATGACCGATCCGGTCCCCGGTCCCCGAACCGAATCGGCGGGGGAGGATGTTTCACGTGAAACACTGCCCCCGATGGACGACACCCCCATTGGCCGTGCCGCCCAGCTGGCCGTAGAGGCCCTGGGCCGGGCCGGGGAGGGACTGCCCCGTCCCGAGCAGACGCGCATCATGGTGGTGGCCAACCAGAAGGGCGGCGTGGGCAAGACGACCACGACCGTCAACCTGGCCGCTTCCCTGGCGCTGCACGGTGCCCGCGTCCTCGTCATCGACCTGGACCCGCAGGGCAACGCCTCCACGGCCCTGGGCATCGACCACCACGCCGACGTGCCCTCCATCTACGACGTCCTCGTCGACAGCCGGCCGCTCTCCGAGGTGGTCCAGCCGGTCCTGGACGTCGAAGGCCTCTTCTGTGCCCCGGCCACGATCGATCTCGCCGGTGCGGAGATCGAGCTGGTCTCGATGGTGGCGCGGGAGAGCCGGCTCCAGCGCGCGATCCAGGCGTACGAGCAGCCGCTGGACTACGTCCTGATCGACTGCCCGCCCTCCCTCGGCCTGCTCTCGGTGAACGCCCTGGTGGCGGGCGCCGAGGTGCTCATCCCGATCCAGTGCGAGTACTACGCGCTGGAGGGCCTGGGGCAGCTCCTGAAGAACGTGGACCTGGTCCGCGGCCACCTCAACCCGACGCTGCACGTCTCGACGATCCTGCTGACCATGTACGACGGCCGGACCCGGCTCGCGTCGCAGGTCGCCGAGGAGGTCCGCAGCCACTTCGGGAAGGAGGTGCTCCGGACCAGCATCCCTCGGTCCGTCCGCATCTCCGAGGCACCCAGCTACGGCCAGACCGTGATCACCTACGACCCCGGCTCCAGCGGAGCCCTGTCGTACATCGAAGCGGCGCGCGAGATCGCCTTCCGGGGCGTCGCCGTCCACTACGAGCCCCAGCAGCACGGCCGCGTGGGGCACCAGAACAACCAGCACAGCATGGCGGAGGAACTTCAGTGAGCGACCGACGTAGGGGACTGGGGCCGCGGGGGCTCGGCGCGCTGTTCGCCGGCGCCCCCCAGGACCAGCAGGCGCCGGAGACCGGCGCCGTCTCCACGCTCCCCGGGAGCGGCGCGGCACGCCTGTTCCCCCAGGGAGCCCCGCAGCCCGAGACCGCCGTCGCGCCGGCGGAGCCCGAGCCGACGCTGGTCGCCGGGGCGTACTTCACCGAGATCCCGATCGGTGACATCAGCCCCAACGCGCAGCAGCCGCGGAAGGTCTTCGACGAGGACGCCCTCGCCGAGCTGGTCACCTCCATCAAGGAGGTCGGCCTGCTCCAGCCCGTGGTCGTCCGCAAGGCCGAGGGCGGGCGCTACGAACTGATCATGGGCGAGCGGCGCTGGCGGGCCTCCGACGAGGCCGGCCTGCAGACCATTCCCGCGATCGTCCGGGCCACCGACGACGAGAAGATGCTCCTGGACGCGCTCCTGGAGAACCTGCACCGGGCCCAGCTGAACCCGCTGGAGGAGGCCGCCGCCTACGAGCAGCTGCTGACCGACTTCAGCTGCACCCACGACCAGCTCGCCGACCGGATCGGGCGCTCCCGGTCGCAGGTCTCCAACACCCTGCGGCTGCTGCGGCTCTCCCCGGCGGTCCAGCGCCGGGTCGCCGCCGGGGTGCTCTCCGCCGGCCACGCCCGTGCCCTTCTCGGCGTGGAGGACCCGGAGGCGCAGGACCAGCTGGCGCAGCGGATCGTCGCCGAGGGGCTCTCGGTGCGCTCGGTCGAGGAGATCGTGCGGCTCATGAGCTTCGACGAGCCCGCCGCCGCCAAGACGCGCAAGCCGCGCGCGGGCGGCCGGGTCTCGCCGGTCTTCTCCAGCCTGGCCACCCGTCTCTCGGACCGCTTCGAGACCCGGGTGAAGGTCGACCTGGGCCAGTCGAAGGGCAAGATCGTCGTCGAGTTCGCCTCGGTGGAGGACCTCGACCGGATCCTCTCCACGCTCGCCCCGGGCGAGGACAACGTGAAGCAGATGCTGAAGGCGGAGCAGGAGTGGGAGGAGGACGGGGAGTAGTCCCCGCCGGACCCCCAGGGCGGGTCGTGTTCCGGTCGTCATCGGAACGCGGCCCGCCCTTTGCCTGTGTGCGGTGTCGCCCCGACAGCCCGCTGGTTACGATTCCGAGAGCCGTATCCGTGCTCGGTGGCCGTCCGACGGCCAGGGAAGCGAGGGGCAGCCGTGGGGCGTCGGCTCGTACCGCTCACGCTGGACAATCTTCCGCACCTTCCGAAGCGCTGTCGCTCCTGCGTCTTCTGGGAGCTCGATCCGGTGAGCGGGGAGGCCGCCGTGAAGGCGGGCCGCGCGGAGGTCGAGAAGGAGGCGTGGATCTCCGCCGTCCTGCTGGAGTGGGGGTCCTGCGGCCGGGTCGTCTACGTGGACGAGGTGCCGGTCGGTTACGTGCTCTACGCTCCCCCGGCCTATGTGCCCCGGTCGACGGCCTTCCCCACGAGCCCCGTGTCGGCCGACGCCGTCCAGTTGATGACGGCCTGGATCATGCCGGAGTACCAGGGGCAGGGCCTGGGGCGGGTGATGGTGCAGACGGTCGCCAAGGACGTGCTGCGGCGGGGCTTCAAGGCGATCGAGGCGTTCGGCGACGCCCGCTGGAAGGAACCGGCCTGCGTGCTGCCGGCCGACCACCTGCTGGCGGTCGGCTTCAAGACCGTCCGGCCGCACCCCGCCTTCCCCCGGCTCCGCCTGGAACTGCGGACGACGCTCTCCTGGAAGGAGGACGTCGAGATGGCCCTGGACCGCCTGCTCGGCGCGGTACAGAAGGAGCCGGCCCTTCGGCCCCTGTGAGCACGGCGACGGAGAACGCGAAACGGCCCGCCCCTTTTCCAGGGGCGGGCCGTTTCACGTGAAACAGTGCGGGGTCACTTCGCCGCGACGAAGGGCTCCAGGTCGCGCAGGATCGCGGCCTTCGGCTTGGCACCGACGATGGTCTTCACGACCTCGCCGCCCTGGTAGACGTTGAGCGTCGGGATGGACATGACGCCGTACTTGGCGGCCGTGGCCGGGTTCTCGTCGATGTTGAGCTTCACGATCTCGATCTCGCCGTGCTCGGCGGCGATGGCCTCCAGCGACGGGGCGATCTGGCGGCACGGGCCGCACCAGGCAGCCCAGAAGTCCACCAGAACGGGCTTGTCGCTCTTGAGGACGTCCTCTTCGAAGGAAGCGTCGGTCACGTTCTTCAGGGCGCCGGCCACGGCGGCCTCCTTAACTTCGCGGGGTGTGGGGTGGAGAGAGTTCGGGTCAGACCGCGGGGGTCTCGGCCAGCTTCTCGCTGTCGGCGAGGGCGGCCAGGAAGCGCTCGGCGTCGAGCGCGGCGGAGCAGCCGGTACCGGCGGCCGTGATGGCCTGGCGGTAGGTGTGGTCGACGACGTCACCGGCGCCGAAGACACCGGTGAGGTTGGTACGGGTCGACGGGGCGTCGACCTTGAGGTAGCCCTCCTCGTCGAGGTCCAGCTGGCCCTTGAAGAGCTCGGTCCGCGGGTCGTGGCCCACGGCGATGAAGAGACCGGTCACCGGCAGCGCGGTGGTCTCGCCCGTCTTCGTGTTGCGCAGGGTCAGACCGGAGAGCTTCTGCTCGCCGTGGATCTCGGTCACCTCGTTGTCCCAGGCGAACTTGATCTTCGGGTCGGCGAAGGCGCGCTCCTGCATCGCCTTGGAGGCGCGCAGGGTGTCGCGGCGGTGGACGATCGTCACCGACTTGGCGAAGCGCGAGAGGAAGGTCGCCTCCTCGATCGCGGTGTCGCCGCCGCCGACGACGGCGATGTCCTGGTCCTTGAAGAAGAAGCCGTCGCAGGTGGCGCACCAGGAGACACCGCGGCCGGAGAGAGTGTCCTCGTTCGGCAGGCCCAGCTTGCGGTGCTGCGAGCCGGTGGTGACGATGACGGCCTTGGCGCGGTGCACGGTGCCGGCGGTGTCGGTGACGGTCTTGATCTCACCGGTGAGGTCCACGGCGACGACGTCGTCCGGGACGAGCTCGGCACCGAAGCGCTCGGCCTGCGCCCGCATGTTGTCCATGAGGTCCGGGCCCATGATGCCGTCACGGAAACCGGGGAAGTTCTCGACCTCGGTGGTGTTCATCAGGGCGCCACCGGCGGTCACGGCGCCCTCGAAGACCAGCGGGTTCAGCGACGCGCGGGCCGTGTAGAGCGCGGCGGTGTAACCCGCGGGCCCGGAGCCGATGATGATCACGTTACGGACGTCGCTCACGGGTTTCTTCCTCGTCTCTGCAGACTGCCTACTGCCTACGGGGCGGTGTCTCGGTCACTCTCACCCCACCCAACGGATCCTAAGGGGCCAGCATTCCCGAGGGCGCCGCGCGGCGCGTGCGTGAGACGAAGAGTGAGACGGGACCGTGGGACGGGGCGCGTTCAGGGCTTCGGGTAGGAGGACGTCTGCAGCAGCTGGGCCGGGGTGTCCCCGGTACAGGAGGCGTCGACGACGTATGCCTGGACGCGGCCGGCGTCGGCCCGGTCGGGGAGGACGAGCAGATAGGCGGCGACGCCCCCGTACTCGCCGCGCTCCGAGGCGAGGACGGTGTCCTGGCGCCCGGTGCCCGCGAGCACGCAGCCAGGCACGGCGGGGTCGCTGTTCCGCTGGGCGGCGCCGACGTCCTCCGTCTGCTCGGCGGCGAGCGATTCGGGCCGCTCGCCCTTCGGCGTCCGGGCGGTGGGGTCCGCCGTGAGCAGACCCCGGACGCGGTCCTCGACCGGTTCGCCGGAGAAGGTGCCGACGGCCGCGCTCACGGCGGTGTCGGCCTTGGCGCCCTGGCTCTCCGGTGAGCCGTTCTGGGTGAGCGCGTAGAGACTCACGGCGCAGAACGCGGCGACGACCGTGCCGGCGAGGCCCGTGAGGGCGGCGATGCGGCCCCGGTGGCGGGTGCGCCCCCGCCCGGGACCGGTGGCCGTCTGGGGGCGGCCCTGCGGGCGGTCGGAGCCCGCCGTACGCCTGCCTGCGGCAGGGGTGACGGAGGCCGACTGCGTTGTTTCACGTGAAACACCGTCCTCCCCGGCCGTGGTTTCACGTGAAACAGGCCGGGCGGAATCCGGGGCGGTGGCATTGAGGAGCGCCTCGGCGGCGAGAGCGGCGTCGATCCGGCCGGCGATCTCGGCGGGCATGCGCGGCGGGCCCGGGAGGGTGCCGAGGAGCCCGCGGATCTCCTCCAGGGAGCTCCGGACGTCGGCGCAGAGGGCGCAGCCGTCGAGGTGCCGGCGGATCGTGGCGGAGCGGCTCGGCGAGAGCAGCCCCTCCGTCAGGTCGGAGATCTCCGAGACGTCCGGGTGCTGTGCTGTGTCGGCCTTGTCGGTCGTGGTCACGCGCGCCCACCTCCGCCCTTCACAGCAGCTGGATCGATCGGTCCGGTTTCCGTCGGCTCCGACACCGGTGGGACGGATGCCCCCGGCGTCCGGTTCCTTCCCCCTTCGGGAGCCTCGTTACCCACGGTGTCGGCGCGCAGATGAGTGAGCATCGGCAGCAGCCGGGCCCGGCCGCGTGCGCAGCGGCTTTTCACGGTGCCGGTGGGAACGCCGAGGATACGGGCCGCCTCGGCGACGGGGTATCCCTGCATGTCGACGAGGACGAGCGCGGCGCGCTGGTCGGGGGCGAGGGTGGCGAGCGCGCCGAGCAGTTGCCGGTGGAGGTCCTGACGTTCGGCGGGTGCCTCGGCGGACTCGTGCGGTTCGAGGAGCTGCTCGAAGCGGGCGGTGTCGTCCACCGGCGAGGTCCTGCGGCTGGCGCTCTTCCGCAGGCGGTCCAGGCAGGCGTTCACGGTGATGCGGTGGAGCCAGGTCGTGACGGCCGACTGGCCCCGGAAGGTGTGGGCGGCCCGGAAGGCCGAGAGGAGGGCGTCCTGGACGGCGTCGGCGGCCTCCTCGCGGTCGCCCAGGGTGCGGAGCGCCACCGCCCACAGGCGGTCGCGGTGGCGCCGTACGAGCTCACCGAAGGCGTCCGGGTCCCCGGCGACATGACGGGCCAGGAGTTCCCGGTCGTCTGCGGCGTCTATCGGACGGTCCAACGGTGACAGCCCCCTCCCCTTCGGTCGTCAGCCCATGACCTTGACTTCGCTCAGCTGGCCGCGGAACTCGCCCTCGTTGAGGGGGAGCTCGGTCAGCCAGACCAGAACGTACCGGGTCGTGACCGGCTTGGTGAGCTCCAGCTTCAGGTCGGTGCCGGCCTTGGACGCCTGGGTGGTGAAGCCGTCCGCCGTGGACGGTGCCGCGGAGGCGTCCTCGGGCGCCGTGCGGATCTCCACCGAGGTGTTCCCGACGAGCGAGAGGTCGACCTCGCGGACCTTCTGCGCCGATCCCAGGTCCAGGACGATCCCGACGCCGTCTTTCTGGTTGCCGAGGTTGGCGCTGGCGTAGTTCTTGGTGTGCCAGTAGGTGCCCGGGTCGCCGTCGAGGGCGTTCGGCACCGCCTCGGGGTACTCCTCGCCGTTGCCCTCGGGGAAGGGGTCGAAGTCCGTGGCCGAGGCGATCGTGAGCGGCTTCGGCGGCTCCGGCTTCTCGTCGGCCGGGGGCTGGACGACCGGCGCCTCCTGCGGGGTCTCCTTGGGGAGCAGACGGTCGGCGATCTGCCAACTGCCCAGGCCCAGGGCGGCGATGAGGAGAGCGCCGACGGCCCACTTCAGGGCCTTGCCGGTACGGCTCTCCAGCGGCGCCGGCGGCTGCGGGAGGGGCTGGGTGACCATGGGACGCGGCTGGGGGCGTCCGTACGTGCCCTGCTGGTACGTGGTGCGCTGGTACTCGGCGGGGGCGGGGAACTCGGGCTCCGGCGGCTTGACGCGGGGCATCGCGCCGACGGCCTTGGCGAGTTCGTCCGGCGTGGTGCAGGGCGGTTCCTGACGGGACGCGGTGGCCCCGTCGTTGGCGAGGGCGCGCATGGCGATCTCGGAGAGGCCGCGGTGGACTCCGGCGCGGACCTGGTCCGGCGGGATCAGGCCGACGCCCTTGGGCAGCCCGGAGAGGCCGTAGGCGTCGCTCTCGTACGGCCAGCGCTGGGTGAGCGCCGCGTAGAGGAGGGCGCCGATGGCCTCGGTGTCGGTGCGCTGCGGGCGGTCGGCGGTGATGCCGCGCAGGGCGGCGTTCACGGCGAGACCGCGGATGCGGTACTGACCGGTCGAGCTGCGCAGGACGGCGCTCGGCGTGAGCCGCAGGTGGGCCAGGCCCTCCCGGTGCGCGGCGGCCATCGCCTGGGAGACCTGGGTGACGAGCTGGTAGGCGTCATGGGCCGGCAGCGGGCCGTCCGCGAGGAGCGCGGTCAGCTCGGTGGTGTCCGGGAGCCACTCGTGGACGACGTAGACGAGGTCGTTCTCCTCGACCGCGTCGAGGACCTGGACGAACCGGGGGTCACCGAGCAGGGCCGCGGAACGGGCGGCGGCCAGGACGGAGCGGGCGCGTGGGTGGTCGGCCGGGAGCAGGTGCACGCCGACGGCCCGCCGCAGCTTCTCGTCGACGGCACGCCAGCTGCTGAATCCGTCCAGACGGGTGACGCACTCCTCCAACCGGTAGCGCCGGGCCAGTTTGTGGCCGCTGTGCAACTCCGGCGCCGCGATGGAGGGCTGTTCGCCGTTCTTCCGTTCGACCGCCTTCTGCTCGGGGGCCTCGGTGGGCTCCTCCGCCGTCTTCCGCTCTTCCGCCACCCCGTCGGTCGCGGCCGTGTCCGCCTGCGCGGTCAGCGGGTCGTCACCGCTGTTGTCGGCCACGTCGACGGCAGCCGTGCTACGTTCCGCCACCGTCGTTCCTGCCTCCCCATCCGTTGCGCCACATCCAACAGCCAAGCCAATTGTGCCCACAGTCGGACGCTATGCACGACACACGGTTCCCCCCGATGGTTGTCCTGGGGGACGGGATCAGCGTCCCAGGCGTCCCCGCACCATGCCCACGAGGGTGTTCAGTTCGGTGATCCGCATGCGGCGCGCGGCGACGAAGAAGGCCCCGAGGAGGACCGCGCCGCCGACGACGAGCGCCACCAGAGAACCGAGGGCGCCCTCGCCGAGCAGCTTCAGCAGGCCGAAGCCGGCGGCGCCGGCCAGCACCGCGGCCGGCAGCGAGGCCATGCAGAGACGGGCGTAGGTGCGCAGCACGTGGGCGCCGTCCAGGTCGCCGCCGAGGCGGTTGCGCAGCCGGCGCCAGGCGATGCCGACGCCGACGGCGTAGGCGAGGCCGTAGGAGGCGGCCATGCCGACCACGGCCCACTGCGCGGGCAGCAGGACGTAGCAGAGGGCGGAGGCCGCCGCGTTGACGGCGGCGACGATGACCGTGTTGTAGAAGGGGGTGCGGGTGTCCTCGTAGGCGTAGAAGCCGCGGAGGACGACGTACTGCACCGAGTACGGGATCAGGCCGAGGCCGAACGCCATCAGGATGAAGCCCATGCCCTGGGCGGCCTCGACGCCGCTGGAGGCGTACAGCAGGGTGCACATCGGGACGCCGAGGGCCAGGAAGGCGAAGGCGACCGGGACGATGGCGACGGCCGAGTTGCGCAGGCCCTGGGAGATGTCGTCGCGGACGGCGCCCGGGTCGTCGTCGCTGGCGGCGCGGGAGATCCGGGGCAGCAGGGCGGCCATGACGGAGACCGTGATGATGGCCTGCGGCATGCCCCAGATCAGCTGCGCGTTGGAGTACGCCAGGAAGCCGGCGCCGTTCTTGCCGGACTCCTCGCCGGCCGCGGTGGCGAGCTGGGTGACGACCAGGACGCCCGCCTGGTTCGCGAGGACGAAGAGGACGGTCCACTTGGCGAGCTTGACGGTCTTGCCGAGGCCGTGGCCCTTCCAGTCGAAGCGGGGCCGGAAGCGGAAGCCCGTCTCGCGCAGGTACGGGATCATCGCCAGCGCCTGGACGACGAGGCCGAGCAGGGTGCCGACGCCGAGAAGGCGGATGCCCTCGTCGGGGATGGTCTGCACGCCCATGTGGGACTCGGCGGAGGTGCCGTAGACCCAGATGAACAGGCCGAAGGTGACGATCATGACGATGTTGTTGAGGACCGGGGTCCACATCATCGCGCCGAACTTGCCGCGGGCGTTGAGGATCTGGCCCATCACCACGTGCACACCCATGAAGAAGATCGTGGGCAGGCAGTAGCGGGCGAAGGTCACCGCGACGCTGTTGGCGGCGGCGTCGTCGGCGATGGTGTTCGACATCAGCCGGATCAGCACGGGCGCCGCGAACACCGCGGCGACCACGATCAGGCCGAGCGCCACCATGACGAGGGTGAGCAGCCGGTTGGCGTACGCCTCGCCGCCGTCCTCGTCGTTCTTCATCGAGCGGACGAGCTGCGGCACGAAGACCGAGTTGAGGCCGCCGCCGACGGTGAGGATGTAGATCATCGTCGGCAGGGTGTACGCGATGGTGAAGGTGTCACCGAGCAGCGCGGCGCCGAGGGCGCCGGTGATGACCAGCGAGCGGACGAAGCCGGTGAGCCGGGAGACCAGGGTGCCCGCGGCCATCACGGCGCTCGACTTCAGCAGCCCGGAGGCGCGGCCGGTCCGCTTCGGCGCGGGCGCCGGCAGCGGGTCGGGCTCGGCGGCGGGGGCGGGCACCTGGCCCTGGCCCTGCTGGTCCCGGTAGAGGTGGGCGAAGGCGTCCTGCTCGGGCCGGTCGTCCTCGCTCGCCCGGGTCACCAGGTCGTCGACGCCGGTGAACTGGACCGTGCGGGCGTCGTCGCCGTACGGCAGGTGGCGGGAGGGGCCGTCGGGCTCGGGCGCCGGGGTGTGCGCCCAGACCCGCGGGTCCGGGGCGTGCTGCGGCGCGGCCGGCTGCTGGTAGAGCGCCGCGGGGTCCTGGTACGTGCCCGGCGGGGGCGGCGGGTGGGCGGCGCGGTCGTACAGCGCCTCGCCCACCGGGTCCTGCGCGGCCAGGTCCTGCGCCCGGTAGGGGTCGTGGGCGTAGGCGTCCTGGACGTAGGGGTCCTGGGCGTACGGGTTCTCGGGGTTCTGCGTGGACGGGTCCTGCGGCGCGGCCGCGTACGGGCTCTGCGCGTACGGAGCCTGCCCGTACGGGTCCTGCGGCGGGTACCCGGGGTGCTGCCCCTGCTGCGGGGCCTGCCCCTGCTGGGGGGGCGTGCCGCCGGACGGTGCGGCGCCGCCCGCACCCTGGCCGCGGTCAGCGTCGTACGGCGCGTTCATGGTTACCCCACCTCATCGTCCCCGGCCGACCGGCCACGACATCGCTCAACGGTCCACTTTCTCACTCGGGCTCGACGGGTCGCCGCTTTCGGGGCCGGTGTCCGTGTCCGGGTCACTCGGGTGCTCGGCCGCGGGGGTGTCCTGCGCGGTCGTGTCGTCCTCGGGGCCGGCCGGCTCGGCCTCGGCCTCCGGCTCGGACTCTGCCTCCGGCTCGACCTCGGTCTCCGTCTCGGCCTCTGCCTCGGCGGCGCGGGCGGCCAGCCGCTTGCGCTGGCTGTACATGCGGACGCCGGCGAGGACGAGCAGCAGCACACCGCCGGCGATGACCAGCATCACCGTCGGGGTCATCTCGGAGACCCGCACGGTGAAGGTCATCGGGGCGCCGTAGGGCGTGCCGTCCACCGTGTAGAGCTGGGCGGTCATCGAGACCTGGCCGTTGGCGTTGGCCGAGGCGGGGAACTTCACCGACTGGCTGTGCCCGGCGCGGACCGTGATGGGCAGGTCCGCCGAGCCCTCGCCGTCGACCTTCAGACGGGCCTTGTTGCTGGAGGACAGCCGCAGGACCAGCCCCTCCACGTCCTGGAGGAGCTTGTTCTGCACCGTGACCGGGATGGTCGCGCTGCGCCCCGACAGGGTCAGGTCGGACTTGTCGACGAGGACGACGCTCTTGGTGAGCCGCTGGAGGACGTCCCGGACGTCGACGCGGTAGATCGCCGCCTCGCTCGCCCGGCCGCGCCAGGAGGTGGACATCTCGCGGTTGATCGCGTTGCCCACCGGCGGCACGACGCGGGTCGCGTCGGTGAGGATGACCTTGAAGTCGTCCAGCTCGTCACGGGTGGTCTTCATGTCCCGGAACGCCTGCACGGGAAGCTCGCCGTCCCGGAGCCTCTTCGGGTACTGCGAGCCGCGCGGCACCGTGGTGGAGGCGTCCGGGTCGGGCTTGACCGCGGCCGCGGCGACCAGGTCGAGCGGCTGCGTCCAGCGGCGCGCGCCGAGCCCGCGCACGGCGGTGGCCATCGCCTGCGCCTGCGCCACGCTCGGCCGGCGCTGCGGGGCGACCACGACGCTGCGCTGGTCCTGCGGCTGCTCCAGGGTGATCGCGAGGGTCTGCGCCAGGAACTCCTGCACGGCGAGCGTCGACGTCTCGGCGCGGACCATGTCCCCCTGGAAGGCGGTCGACAGCTCCGCGTCGCTCACCACCGCCGTCGTCCCGCCGCCGAGGGGACGGGCCGCGGTGGGCGTGTACGAGAGGTCGTCGTCCTGGATGCTGTCGCTGCGGGCGATCACCTTGCGGGCGCCGGCCGAGGTCGCGACGGCCATGATCGACGGGTCGACGGCGCCGTCGACCGGCCAGGCGAAGTCGGTGGCCGGCTGGACGTGGAGGATCGTCTCGACGGTCGACCCGGCAAGCTCCGTCGCCGACTGGAGGTGCTCGAGGGAGCCGGGGACGGCCTTGCCGTGGTGGGCGAGGGAGGCGAGGTCGGGGTCGGCGAAGGGCAGCGCGACCACCTTGCGGCCCTGCACCGCCTTCTCCAGCATGCCGAGCCAGCGCTCGGCCAGCTTCCTGTTCGCCTCCGTGCCGGCGGTGTGCCCGGTGCCGTCCTTGACGCGGTAGCCGTTGGCCATGGCGTCGACGGAGGCCAGCAGGTCCGGGTCGATCACCCAGGTGACCGGGAGGCCCTGGCCCAGGGTGACCAGCTCGTCGAGCCGGCCGCCGGGGCGGAGCTCCTCGGCCAGGTCGTCGTCCTGGAAGACGGGGGTCTGCTGGTCGTCCGAGGCGGTGTCGGCCGAGATGTGTGCCGAGGACATCAGCGGCCAGAGGTAGGTGAGCTGGGTCCGCTTGTCGGTCGGCTCGGGCTGGTACGGCAGGAAGGTCCGCTCGATGCCGAGGACGCGGTCGTACTGCGCCTCGGAGGTCTGCCCGGTGATCGAGACGCCCAGCTGGTAGATGCCGCCCTCGTCGTCGAGGCCCAGCTTGGAGACGGGTACGGAGATCCGGAAGTCGTGCGCGACGCCGACGTCCAGCCGGGGGATGTCGATCTCGGGGGCGGCGTCCAGCGGCTGCGGGTCGCTGTCGGAGCGGAAGCCCTTGCGCCGGGCGACCTGGTCGATCTCGCTGCGGCTGTTCATCCGCGGGCCGACCCGCAGGTTCACCGTGGCGTCCGTGATGGCGCGCTTGCCGCGGTTGGTCATCGTCCCGGTGACGGTGACGGTGTCCCCCTCGACCGGGGCGCTCGGGGTGAGCGTGTCGATCGACACATCGACCGTCCGGGAGACCTGGCCCTCCTCGGGCGCCTTGGCGGACGCCGAGGGGTTGTGGAGGAGGCCGGCGAGCAGGGGCGCTCCGACGGCGATGGTGAGGGTGCGCCGCAGCCATCGGCGGGCAGGTGAGGGACCGGTTCCCTGGAAAGCTGCCGCCTCAGCCACGCGTTCGCCCGTCCTCGTCGTTGTCGGTGGTGCCGGTGATGCCAGTGGTGCCCGGTTGCTGTGTCCAGGCATGGTAACGAGGCATGGCGGGGCCGAGTGCCGGGGACTCCTCCAGCCGATGGCCCGGGTGGAGGCCGTTTTCACAGGAACCCCACAGGCGTCATCCGCCGGGGCGGGGGCGGTGCCGGGAAAACGGGGACGTCGGGGCGGGACGGGGCACGTACCCTTTTCTGTTGTGCCGAACGCCAACGAAGACACCTCGACCGAACTGAGCCAGGTGCAGCGCCGCGCCGTCAGCGAGCTGCTGCGCGTGTCCCCTGTCGCCGACGACCTCGCCCGCCGCTTCCAGGCGGCCGGATTCCGCCTCGCCCTGGTCGGCGGCTCGGTACGGGACGCCCTCCTCGGCCGGCTCGGCAACGACCTGGACTTCACCACGGACGCCCGCCCCGAGGACGTCCTGAAGATCGTCCGCCCCTGGGCCGACGCGGTCTGGGAGGTCGGGATCGCCTTCGGGACCGTCGGGTCGCAGAAGGACGGCTACCAGATCGAGGTCACGACGTACCGCTCCGAGGCGTACGACCGCACCTCCCGCAAGCCCGAGGTCTCCTACGGCGACTCCATCGACCAGGACCTCGTCCGCCGCGACTTCACCGTCAACGCGATGGCCGTGGCACTCCCCGAGAAGGAGTTCGTCGACCCGTACGGCGGCCTGGAGGACCTCGCCGCCCGGGTGCTGCGCACTCCCGGCACGCCCGAGGAGTCCTTCTCCGACGACCCCCTGCGGATGATGCGGGCGGCCCGCTTCGCGGCCCAGCTCGACTTCGAGGTCGCCCCCGAGGTCGTCTCGGGCATGACGGAGATGGCGGACCGGATCGAGATCGTCTCCGCCGAGCGCGTCCGGGACGAGCTGAACAAGCTGCTGCTCTCGGCCCACCCGCGCAAGGGCCTCGGCCTCCTCGTCGAGACCGGCCTCGCCGCGCACGTCCTCCCCGAGCTGCCCGCGCTGCGGCTGGAGAGCGACGAGCACCACCGGCACAAGGACGTGTACGAGCACTCGCTGACCGTCCTCGACCAGGCGATCGACCTGGAGGAGGACGGCCCGGACCTGGTGCTGCGCCTGGCCGCGCTCCTTCACGACATCGGCAAGCCGCGCACCCGCCGCTTCGAGAAGGACGGGCGGGTCTCCTTCCACCACCACGAGGTGGTGGGCGCCAAGATGACCAAGAAGCGCATGACCGCGCTGAAGTACTCCAACGAGATGATCAAGGACGTCTCGCGGCTGGTGGAGCTGCACCTGCGCTTCCATGGATACGGGACCGGCGAGTGGACCGACTCGGCCGTGCGCCGCTACGTCCGCGACGGCGGTCCGCTCCTCTCCCGGCTGCACAAGCTGACCCGCTCGGACTGCACCACGCGCAACAAGCGCAAGGCGTCGGCGCTCTCCCGCGCCTACGACGGCCTGGAGGCGCGGATCGCCCAGCTCCAGGAGCAGGAGGAGCTGGACTCGATCCGTCCCGACCTCGACGGCAACCAGATCCAGGAGATCCTGGAGATCAAGCCGGGTCCCGCCGTCGGGCAGGCGTACAAGTTCCTGCTGGAGCTCCGCCTGGAGAACGGTCCGATGGAGCACGAGGAGGCCGTGGCCGCGCTCAAGGAGTGGTGGGCCTCGCGCGCCTGACGCGCGACCGATGTTTCACGTGAAACACCGCGGAGCGTCACCGCCGGTGTTTCACGTGAAACATCACCTCTCCTCGCGCTCCCCGCGCAGCAGCAGGGCGATCGCCGCGTAGCCGGCCGCCACCAGCGCGATCAGCAGCGGAGAGCGGCCGTCGGGCGGCAGCATCAGGGCGGCGACTCCGGCCGCCGCCACGAAGGCGACGTTGAACAACACGTCGTACAGGGAGAAGACCCGTCCGCGGAAGGCGTCGTCCACGTGCGTCTGGACCACGGTGTCGGTCGCGATCTTCGCTCCCTGGGTGATGAGCCCCAGGACGAAGGCGGCGACGAGGAAGGGCGTGGGCGCGAACGGCAGCGCGAGCGCCGGGACGAGGACGGCGGCCGCGAGGGAGCACACGATCATCCAGCCGAAGGGCCCGAATCTCCCCACAGCCCAGGGTGAGAGCACGGCGGCGGCGAAGAAGCCGGCGCCGGAGGCGGCGACGGCGATCCCCAGAAGCCCCAGCCCCTCGGACTCGGTGGAGCTCCAGGCGTACCGGCAGAGCATGAGCACGGTCACGAGCAGGGCGCCGTAGCAGAAGCGCATCAGCCCGACGGCGGTGAGCGCGCGGGCGGCCGGGCGCCGCTCGGCGAGATGGCGCAGCCCGGCGGCCAGGCCCCGGGCGGTGGAGGCGAGCGCCGTGGAGAGCCGGGGCGGCACCTGGTCCGGGTCGGGGCCGAGCAGCGTGCGGGGGATCCGCAGCGAGGCGAGCGCGGCGCAGAGGTAGAGGACGGCGCCGAAGGCGACCACGGCGGCGTCGGAGTCGTCGGCGAGCAGCCGGACGCCGAAGGCGAGTCCTCCGCCGGCGGTGGCGGCGAGGGTGCCGGCGGTGGGGGAGAGCGAGTTGGCGATGACGAGCCGTTCCTCGTCGACGACCCGGGGCAGGGCGGCGGAGAGTCCGGCGAGGACGAAGCGGTTGACGGCTGTGACGGAGAGGGCGGAGGCGTAGAAGAGCCAGTCCGGGACGGCGGCGAGGACCAGCAGGGCGGTCCCGGCGGCCAGCAGGGCGCGGAGCAGGTTCCCGTAGAGGAAGACCTGGCGGCGCTGCCAGCGGTCGAGGAGGACTCCCGCGAAGGGGCCGACAAGGGAGTACGGGAGCAGGAGCACGGCCATGGCGGAGGCGATGGCGGCGGGGGAGGTCTGTTTCTCGGGGGAGAAGACGACGTACGTGGCCAGGGCCACCTGGTAGACGCCGTCGGCGCACTGGGAGAGCAGCCGGACGGCGAGCAGGCGCCGGAAGGCGCGCAGGCGCAGCAGTACGCGCAGATCACGTACGACGGACATGCCAGCAAGACTCACATACGGCGAGGGTCCCCGGGCAGTGCCGCGGGGACCCTCGTCAGGTGAAACGCATCGGACCTCGGAAGGTCAGCGCTCGACCTCGCCCTTGATGAACTTCTCGACGTTGGCCAGGGCCTCGTCGTCGAAGTACTGGACCGGCGGGGACTTCATGAAGTACGAGGACGCGGAGAGGATCGGGCCGCCGATGCCGCGGTCCTTGGCGATCTTCGCGGCGCGCAGGGCGTCGATGATGACACCGGCCGAGTTCGGGGAGTCCCAGACCTCGAGCTTGTACTCCAGGTTCAGCGGGACGTCGCCGAAGGCGCGGCCCTCGAGGCGCACGTACGCCCACTTGCGGTCGTCCAGCCAGGCCACGTAGTCCGAGGGGCCGATGTGGACGTTCTTCTCGCCCAGCTCGCGGTCCGGGATCTGCGAGGTGACGGCCTGCGTCTTCGAGATCTTCTTGGACTCCAGGCGCTCGCGCTCGAGCATGTTCTTGAAGTCCATGTTGCCGCCGACGTTCAGCTGCATCGTGCGCTCGAGGCGGACACCGCGGTCCTCGAACAGCTTCGCCATCACGCGGTGCGTGATGGTCGCGCCGACCTGCGACTTGATGTCGTCGCCGACGATCGGGACACCGGCCTCGGTGAACTTGTCCGCCCACTCCTTGGTGCCGGCGATGAAGACCGGGAGCGCGTTGACGAAGGCGACCTTGGCGTCGATGGCGCACTGGGCGTAGAACTTCGCCGCGTCCTCGGAACCGACGGGCAGGTAGCAGACGAGGACGTCGACCTGGCGGTCCTTCAGGATCTGGACGACGTCGACCGGCTCCTCGGCGGACTCCTCGATGGTCTGGCGGTAGTACTTGCCGAGACCGTCGAGCGTGTGACCGCGCTGGACCGTGACGCCCTTGTTCGGGACGTCGCAGATCTTGATGGTGTTGTTCTCGCTGGCGCCGATGGCGTCGGAGAGGTCGAGGCCGACCTTCTTCGCGTCGACGTCGAAGGCGGCGACGAACTCGACGTCACCGACGTGGTAGTCGCCGAACTGGACGTGCATGAGGCCGGGCACCTTGGTCGCCGGGTCGGCGTCCTTGTAGTACTCGACGCCCTGAACCAGCGAGGCGGCGCAGTTGCCCACGCCGACGATGGCTACGCGAACCGAACCCATTCCGGTTGCTCCCTGTGTGATCGTGGAAGCCCTGCTGGCGCAGGGTTTCACTTGGCGGTGTCGTCGGACGGATCCGGCCGGGTACTGCCCCCGTGCCGGGGCAGGCCGCCCGTCTCTCCAGAATCGTTGTCGTGCGGAGCGTCGGTGCCGGGCCGCTGGTCGCGGCCCGCCCGCTCGCTCTCGATGAGCTCGTTCAGCCAGCGCACTTCGCGCTCCACGGACTCCATTCCGTGGCGCTGGAGCTCAAGCGTGTAGTCGTCGAGTCGCTCGCGCGTCCGGGCCAGCGAGGCGCGCATCTTCTCCAGGCGCTCCTCCAGCCGGCTGCGGCGGCCTTCGAGCACCCGCATCCGCACCTCGCGCTCGGTCTGGCCGAAGAACGCGAAGCGGGCGGCGAAGTGCTCGTCCTCCCAGGCGTCGGGGCCGGTGTGGGAGAGGAGCTCCTCGAAGTGCTCCTTACCTTCCGGCGTCAACCGATAGACGATCTTGGCCCGGCGTCCTGCGAGTGACGAGGCCACGGCCTCCTCGGGGGCGCTGCCCGGCTCCTCGATCAACCAGCCGTTGGCGACCAGCGTCTTGAGGCAGGGGTAGAGCGTCCCGTAGCTGAACGCGCGGAAGATGCCGAGCGAGGTGTTGAGGCGCTTGCGCAGCTCGTAGCCGTGCATCGGGGCCTCGCGCAGCAGGCCGAGAACGGCGAACTCGAGGATGCCGGAGCGTCTGCTCATAGGTCGCCTCCTCCGTCCCGCCGGTCCGCCTCGGAAAACTTTATGCCGTGCTGATGTATCGACTCGATACATCACGACGATAGAACGGCCCGAGAGGTCCGACAAGTGGGGGTGCAGTGACCGGCGTCACATCGTCAATTCACAGCGTGCGACTTGCCTGATTTGGGGTGAACTCCGGCGCAAGAGGGGTTTTGGCCGTGCGTAGTCTGTGCGGCATGCACACCACCGGGAACCAGGAGCCGCGCTGGGGCGTCAGTGCAGCGGGTGACCGGCTGCGATACGAAAGGGGCCTCCGATGGGCTCCGGTCGTGCGCATTTCGGGGGGACCGGAACTCAACTGCCGCTTCCAGGCGTACGCGCCTGCCCGAGGAGTAGTCGTTCGATGAGCGAGCACCGTCGCAGGATGCCGTCGCAGGAGCCGCCGACGGGCGGCCGCGCGGCGGCACGACGCGCCGCCCAGCAGCCGACGGGCCGCAGGTCGGC
Organism: Streptomyces roseofulvus; assembly: GCF_039534915.1. Lineage (NCBI taxonomy): Bacteria > Bacillati > Actinomycetota > Actinomycetes > Kitasatosporales > Streptomycetaceae > Streptomyces > Streptomyces roseofulvus. Next base: position 4,134,892 of record NZ_BAAAWE010000001.1, read on the forward strand.
CCCGGCCCATGACACCGGTACGGGGACGCCCCCGTACGGATCGCCGGCCCCTTACGGGTCGTCCGGCGGGTACGGGGGGGCCTCGTCCTCCCACGGGGAGGAGGCGCGTCCGTACGGCGGACGCGCGGAGGCCCGGCGTGCCGCCCAGCGGGGCGGACGCCGACGCGCGCCCGCGGCCGGCCCCGGCGGACCGAACGGTCCCGGCGGCGGTGGCCGCCGCGGCGGTGGCGGCGGTGGCGGCGGACGCGGTGGCGGCCAGGGCGGTCGCCCGCCCGGCAAGAAGCGGATCATCGACTACCCGCGCCACGACAAGGACGGCTGGCGTCGCTGGATGCCGTCCTGGAAGCTCGTGACGGGCACGTTCCTGCTCTTCTGCGCGCTCCTCATGGGCGGCGCGGTCATCGCGTACTCGCAGGTCGTCGTCCCCAAGGTGGACGCGACCGCGACCTCGCAGAACAACATCTACTACTGGTCCGACGGCAGCCGCATGGTCGCCACCGGCGCCGGCCAGAACCGCCAGATCATCGGCATCGACCAAATTCCGCTGGTCATGCAGGAGGCCGTGATCTCGGCGGAGAACAAGACGTTCCGCACCGACTGGGGCGTCGACCCGATGGGCATCGGCCGCGCCGTGTGGAACATGGCGAAGGGCGGCGAGACCCAGGGCGGCTCGACCATCACCCAGCAGTACGTGAAGAACGGACTGCTCGCCGACCAGTCGCAGACCCTGTCCCGGAAGGTGAAGGAACTCTTCATCTCCATCAAGGTCGGCAACGAGGTCGACAAGCGCGACATCCTGTCCGGTTACCTCAACACCGCGTACTACGGCCGCGGTGCCTACGGCATCCAGGCCGCTTCCCGCGCGTACTTCAACAAGGACGCCAAGCACCTCAACGCCTCCGAGTCGGCGGTGCTCGCCTCCGTGCTCAAGGGCGCCACGTACTTCGACCCGGCCGGCTACCCCGAGGTCGACCCCAACGCCACCCCCGCGAACAACCTGGCGCGTCTCACCGAGCGCTGGACGTGGATCCTCGACGAGATGGTCAAGGACGGGAAGATCCCGGCCGAGGAGCGGGCGAAGTACACGACCCTGCCGAAGATCCAGAAGCCGAAGCAGGACGCCCAGCTGAGCGGCCAGATCGGTTACCTGGTCGCCACCGCGAAGGCCAACTTCCGCAGCAAGTACGACATCAGCGCCGAGGCCCTGGATCTGGGCGGTTACGAGATCCACACCACCTTCGACAAGAAGAAGGTGAAGGCGATGGAGGACTCGGTCAAGAAGATCTACGACGAGTACATCGACGAGAAGAAGCGTCCGGAGGACGACACCAACGTCGAGTTCGGCGGCGCCTCCGTCGACGTCAAGACCGGTGCCCTCGTCGCGCTCTACGGCGGCCAGGACGCGACCAAGCACTACACCAACAACGCCGACACCACCGGTGCCCAGGTCGGTTCGACGTTCAAGCCCTTCGTGCTCGCCGCCGCCATGAGGGACGGCGTCCGCGACCCGGAGGGCCCCCCGACGCAGGACGCCTCCACGCGCACCCTCGTCGACCCCGACAAGAGCCGGTACAGCGGCAAGGACGATCTCAAGGTCCGCACCTACAAGGGCGAGATCTGGCACGACGAGAACGGGAAGGAGTGGGAGCAGAACAACGAGGGCGACCAGAGCTACGGCAACATCAGCCTGCGCAAGGCCATGGTCGTCTCCGCCAACTCCCCCTTCGTGCAGCTGGGCATGGACGTCGGCATCGACAAGGTGCGTGAGGCGGCCATCGACGCCGGCCTGCGCCCCGACTCCCTGGTGAAGGGCGAGGTCCCGTCGTTCTCGCTCGGTATCTCCAGCCCGAGCGCCATCCGCATGGCCGGTGCCTACTCCACCTTCGCCAACCAGGGCATGCGCAACGAGCCGTACTCGGTGACCAAGGTCGTCAAGGAGGGCCAGGTCATCTACAAGCACGAGCCCAAGGCGCAGCAGGCGTTCTCCTCCGCCATCTCCTCCAACGTCACCGACGTGCTCCGCAGCGTCGTCGAGGACAAGGGCGGCACCGGTAAGAACGCCGCCATCCCGGGCCGCGACGTGGCCGGCAAGACCGGTACCACCGACGACAACATGTCGGCCTGGTTCGTGGGCTACACCCCGCAGCTCTCGACGGCGATCGACATGTACCGCTTCGACGACGACGAGACGAAGAAGAACCGCCAGTTCCAGGAGATGTACGGCACGGGTGGCCAGGACTCGATCCACGGTTCGTCGTTCCCGTCCCAGATCTGGAACGACTACATGACGGACGCCGTCGCGGACATGCCCGTCGAGGAGTTCCCGGAGCCGGAGAGGCTCGCGGACGCCAAGGCGGTCTACGGCGGTGGCGCCACGCCCAAGCCGACGGCCACCCCGACCCCGACCGAGTCGGCGACGCCGACGGAGACGGCCACCACCGCTCCGACGACGACTCCCCCGGCCACGCCCACCGACCCGGGCCGTCCGACCACCAAGGAGCCGAAGCCCGGCAAGACGACCTGCAACGTCTGGGACTGGGGCTGCGACACCACCAGCGGCGGCGGCGACCAGGGCGGCAGCACCGGCGGCACGACGGAACCGACCCCGACGGGCAGCACGGAGCCGACACCGACGGACACCACGACGGACCCGGGCGGCCCAGGCAGCGGCGGCAACGGGAACGGCGGCGGCAGCGGTGGCGAGCCGACCGACGGATCGACGGGAGACGGAAGCCTCTTCGGCTGACGTGGCCGGGGCCGGGCCGTGAGGCCTGATCCCGGCGAAGCGAGGGCCGTCGCGGCCGCTGCGTACGACACGTACGGAGCGGACCGCGGCGGCCCTCCGTGTTTCACGTGAAACAACGCGGCATCCGGCGCCGGATTTCCGTCCTGGTCGAGGCCGGATTCCCAGGGGCGTACGGCAGGATGTCCCCCATGCCGAGCCTGAAGAAGACGAGCGGCCCCCAGGACGGGGCCGCGGCGCCGGACGGAGCGCGCGGGGGCGAGCCCCCCGTCGTCGCACCCACCCGGCGGGACGAGGTGGCCGCCGCGGGCAGCCAGCTCATCGGCGGCCGCTACGGGCGCCGCGCCCTGCCGGGCAGCGGGCCCGCGGGCGGGCAGCTCACGCCGGTGCGGGTGATCGCCCTCGTGGCCATCGGCATGTTCGCCCTCGGCATGGTGCAGAAGCTGCCCTGCTACAACTGGGCCTGGTTCCGCGGCACCACCTCCCAGTACACCCATGCCTGCTACTCGGACATCCCGCACCTGTTCGCCGGGCGCGGCTTCGCCGAGGGCCTGGTGCCCTACTTCGACCGGCTCCCCGGCGACATACCGTTCCTGGAGTACCCCGTGCTGACGGGGCTCTTCATGGAGGTCGCGTCCTGGCTGACGCCCGGCGGCGAGCTCCAGGCCCAGGAACAGGCGTACTGGCTGATCAACGCCGGACTGCTGATGGTCTGCGCGGCCGTCCTCGCCGTCTGTGTCGCCCGGACGCACCGCCGACGCCCCTGGGACGGCCTGCTGGTCGCCCTGGCGCCCTCCGTGGCCCTCACCGCCACGATCAACTGGGACCTGCTGGCCGTGGCGCTCACCGCCGCCGCGCTCCTGATGTGGTCCCGCTCCCGGCCGCTCGCCGCCGGCATCCTGCTCGGCCTCGCCGTCGCCGCCAAGTTCTACCCCGTGCTGCTCCTGTGGCCGCTGCTGCTGCTGTGCGTCCGTGCGGGCAGGCTGCGCGCCTTCGGCACCGCGCTGCTCGGCGCGGCGGGCTCCTGGCTCGTGGTGAACCTGCCGGTGCTGCTCCTCGCGCCCGACGGGTGGAAGCAGTTCTACCTCTTCAGCCGCGACCGGAACGTGGACTTCGGCTCCGTCTGGCTGCTCGTCAGCCAGCGCTCCGGCCAGACGATCCCGCCCGAGCGGGCCAACCTGTACGCGCTGCTGCTCCTGATCCTGGCAGCGGGCGGCCTCGCCTGGCTGGCCCTCGCCGCGCCCCGCCGGCCGCGGCTCGTCCAGCTGGCGTTCCTGATGGTCGCCGCGTTCGTCCTCACCAACAAGGTCTACTCACCGCAGTACGTGCTCTGGCTGGTGCCGCTCGCCGCGCTCGCCCGGCCCCGCTGGCGGGACTTCCTCATCTGGCAGTCCTGCGAGGTCCTGTACTACCTCGGGATCTGGATGTACCTCGCGTTCACCGGCAGCGGCAGCAAGCAGGGACTGCCGCTGGACGGCTACCACGTCGCGATCGTGCTGCACCTGCTGGGCACCCTGTACCTGTGCGCCATGGTCGTCCGCGACGCCCTCGCGCCCGAGAAGGACCCGGTGCGGCGCGACGGCTCCGACGACCCCTCGGGCGGCGTCCTGGACGGCACGTCCGACGTCTTCGTCGTGGGCCGGGCCGCCCACCCGGCCCGGCACGCGGCCCCGGCGCCCGACTCCGGCACGCAGGAACTGCTCGTGACATGGGGAACCCCCGGGGCCGAGGGCTCCCGGGGGTGATCCGCTGACGTGACGTACGGCCGGCTCGGCGCGCTCAGCGCTCGACGAGCCGGTCGTACTGCGTCGTGGTGTGGCGCAGGTGCGCCACCAGCTCGTCGCCGACCTGCGGCTCCTGCGCGTCGGCCGGCACGAACAGGATCGACACCTGCATGTGCGGCGGCTCGGCGAACCAGCGCTGCTTGCCCGCCCAGACGAACGGCGACAGGTTCCGGTTGACCGTGGCCAGACCGGCCCGTGCCACGCCCTTGGCGCGCGGCATCACGCCGTGCATCGCCTTCGGGGCCTCCAGGCCCACGCCGTGCGAGGTGCCGCCGGCGACCACGACCAGCCAGCCGTCCGAGGCGGCCTTCTGCTGGCGGTAGCCGAAGCGGTCGCCCTTGGCGACCCGGGTGACGTCCAGGACGGAGCCGCGGTACTCGGTGGCCTCGTGGTCGCCCAGCCAGAGCCGGGTGCCGATCCGGGCGCGGAAGCGGGTCTGCGGGAACTGCTGCTGGAGCCTGGCCTGCTCCTCGGCCCGCAGATGGCTCACGAACATGGTGTGCAGCGGCAGCCGGGCGGCCCGCAGCCGGTCCATCCAGGCGATGACCTCCTCGACGGCGTCCGTGCCGTCCGGGCGGTCGAGCGGCAGGTGCAGGGCGAAGCCCTCCAGGCGTACGTCCTCGATCGCGGAGGCGAGCTGCCCGAGCTCCTCCTCGCGTACGCCGTGCCGCTTCATCGAGCTCATGACCTCGATGACGACGCGGGCGCCGACCAGGGCGTGCACGCCGTCCACGGAGGAGACGGAGCGGATCACCCGGTCGGGGAGCGGCACCGGCTCCTCGCCGCGCCGGAACGGCGTGAGGACCAGCAGGTCGCCGCCGAACCAGTCCTTGATCTTCGCCGCCTCGTACGTGGTCCCCACCGCGAGCATGTCGGCGCCGAACCGGGCCGTCTCCTCGGCGAGCCGCTCGTGCCCGAAGCCGTAGCCGTTGCCCTTGCAGACCGGGATCAGACCGGGGAACTGGTCGATCACGGACTTCTGGTGCGCCCGCCAGCGAGCGGTGTCGACGTAGAGGGAGAGCGCCATGGCCGGCCCGGAACCTTTCTGATGGCTGCGGTGGGGTGTCGGAGATGTGTACGAGACCCGCGGAACTACGAGGGTACGCAAGCCCCGCGGGGAGCGTCAGCGACGCGACATGTAGATGTCGAGCGCCTTGTGCAGAAGCTTGTTCAGCGGGAAGTCCCACTCGCCGACGTACTCCACGGCCTCGCCGCCGGTGCCGACCTTGAACTGGATCAGGCCGAAGAGGTGGTCGGTCTCGTCGAGCGAGTCCGAGATGCCGCGCAGGTCGTAGACGGTCGCGCCCATCGCGTACGCGTCGCGGAGCATCCGCCACTGCATGGCGTTGGACGGGCGGACCTCGCGGCCGATGTTGTCGGAGGCGCCGTACGAGTACCAGACGTGCCCGCCGACGACGAGCATGGTCGCCGCGGAGAGGTTCACGCCGTTGTGGCGGGCGAAGTAGAGGCGCATCCGGTTGGGGTCCTCGTTGTTGAGGACCGTCCACATGCGCTGGAAGTACGAGAGCGGGCGCGGCCGGAACTTGTCGCGGACCGCGGTGATCTCGTACAGGCGCTGCCACTCGGCGAGGTCCTCGTAACCGCCCTGGACGACCTCGACGCCGGCCTTCTCGGCCTTCTTGATGTTGCGGCGCCACAGCTGGTTGAAGCCCTTGAGGACGTCGTCCAGGGAGCGGTTGGCCAGCGGGACCTGGAAGACATAGCGCGGCTGCACGTCGCCGAAGCCGGCGCCGCCGTCCTCGCCCTGCTGCCAGCCCATCTTCCGCAGCCGGTCGGCGACCTCGAACGCCTGCGGCACGATCTCGGTGGCCTGGACGTCCTTGAGGCGCTTGACGTCCGGGTCCTGGATGCCGGACTTGATCGCGGCGGCGTCCCAGCGGCGGATGACGACCGGCGGGCCCATCTTCACGGAGAAGGCGCCCTGCTGCTTGAGGTGGGCCAGCATCGGCTGGAGCCACTCGTCGAGGTTGGGGGCGTACCAGTTGATGACCGGGCCCTCGGGGAGGTAGGCCAGGTAGCGCTTGAGCTTGGGGAGCTGGCGGTAGAGCACCAGGCCCACGCCGACGAGCTCGCCGTTCTTGTCGAACCAGCCGAGGTTCTCCGAGCGCCACTCGGTCTTCACGTCAGCCCACGCCGGGACCTGGCAGTGGCTCGCGCCGGGCAGTGTCTGGATGTACGCCAGATGCTGCTCTCGGCTGATGGTCCTCAGGGTCAGGCTCATGCGGGGCGCTCCTCGGCAGGTGTGTCCCCATCGGTCAGGGGCTCCGGCTCTCGCGCCGAAGCCTACTGCGACCGGGGAGCGCCCCGAAGGGCCGTGGGGGCCCTGACGTGCTCGGTGTCAGTTGATCACGCCGGTGAAGAGCCCGCCGTGGGCCATGCCGAGATAGAAGCCCACCGCCGCGGCGCCGAGGCCGATGATCAGGAAGAAGCGTTCGCGGGTGGTGACGGAGATGAACTGCCCGTAGGCCCCGGTCAGGATGCCGATCAGGCCCGTCCACGAGCTGAGCAGGTGCAGGCTGTGGAACTGCGCCGTGACGAAGGACAGGATGCCGAGCACCAGGGTCACCGCGAGCAGCGTGTCCTGGAGCGGGTGCGGCTTGCCGTCCGTCGCGAAGAGGGAGTGGCCGGGGTCGGGTCGCATTGCCTGTGCCATGGGGCACCTCCTGGCGTGCCGTGCGGAGGGCGGCGCATCCTAGCGCCGCCGACGTCCGATGTGTACAGATTGCGTCCCCTCCCCGCCGGATTTCAACCGCAAGGCGATGTGCAGGTACTCTGTACGGTCTGCGCCGGTGTCTGCCCTGGTCCTGCCAGCTGGGACGCCGTCGCTCACGCATCACGACCCTCCTGCCACGGAACGACCGTGGCCGCTGAGTCCAAAGGAGGTGGGTTCCACATGCGTCACTACGAGGTGATGGTCATCCTCGACCCCGATCTCGAGGAGCGCGCTGTCTCCCCGCTGATCGAGAACTTCCTCTCCGTCGTCCGTGAGGGCAACGGAAAGGTCGAGAAGGTCGACACCTGGGGCCGTCGTCGTCTCGCCTACGAGATCAAGAAGAAGCCCGAGGGCATCTACTCGGTCATCGACCTGCAGGCCGAGCCTGCGGTCGTCAAGGAGCTCGACCGCCAGATGAACCTGAACGAGTCGGTCCTCCGGACCAAGGTCCTCCGCCCCGAGACCCACTGAGCTCTCGCTCAGAGGTAATCGGGTCCGAGTAGCAGCAAGCAGCCAGAAGCAATCCCGCCGAGAGGTTCACCCATGGCAGGCGAGACCGTCATCACGGTCGTCGGCAATCTCGTCGACGACCCCGAGCTGCGCTTCACCCCGTCCGGTGCGGCGGTCGCGAAGTTCCGCGTCGCGTCCACTCCCCGCACCTTCGACCGGCAGACCAACGAGTGGAAGGACGGCGAGAGCCTGTTCCTGACCTGCTCGGTCTGGCGTCAGGCGGCGGAGAACGTCGCCGAGTCCCTTCAGCGAGGCATGCGCGTCGTCGTGCAGGGCCGGCTGAAGCAGCGGTCCTATGAGGACAACCAGGGCATCAAGCGCACGGTCTTCGAGCTGGACGTCGAGGAAGTCGGCCCCAGCCTGCGCAACGCCACGGCCAAGGTCACCAAGACCACCGGCCGCGGTGGCCAGGGTGGCGGCGGCGGTTTCGGCGGCGGCGGTGGCCAGCAGGGTGGCGGCGGCTGGGGTGGCAACTCCGGCGGCGGCCAGCAGGGCGGCGGCGGTGCTCCCGCCGACGACCCCTGGGCCTCCGGCGGCTCCTCCGGCGGCGGCCAGCAGGCCGGCGGCGGTGGCGGCTGGGGTGGCAACTCCGGCGGCGGCTACTCGGACGAGCCCCCCTTCTAGGGATCCCTCGGGGCCCTGGAAGCGGCTCGTACCCCACACTTCTTGATCACACAGGAGAAACACCATGGCGAAGCCGCCTGTGCGCAAGCCTAAGAAGAAGGTCTGCGCGTTCTGCAAGGACAAGACCGCGTACGTGGACTACAAGGACACGAACATGCTGCGGAAGTTCATTTCCGACCGCGGCAAGATCCGTGCCCGCCGCGTGACCGGCAACTGCACGCAGCACCAGCGTGACGTCGCCACGGCCGTCAAGAACAGCCGTGAGATGGCGCTGCTGCCCTACACGTCCACCGCGCGATAAGGGAAGGGTGACCGAAAAATGAAGATCATCCTCACCCAGGAAGTCTCCGGCCTCGGTGCGGCCGGCGACGTCGTCGAGGTCAAGGACGGCTACGCTCGCAACTACCTGGTCCCGCGTGGTTTCGCGATCCGCTGGACCAAGGGTGGCGAGAAGGACGTGGCGCAGATCCGCCGCGCCCGCAAGATCCACGAGATCGCGACCATCGAGCAGGCCAACGAGGTCAAGGCCAAGCTCGAGGGCACGAAGGTGCGCCTGGCCGTTCGCTCCGGCGACGCCGGCCGTCTCTTCGGCTCCGTGACCCCGGCCGACGTCGCCTCGGCGATCAAGTCCGCCGGTGGCCCCGAGGTCGACAAGCGTCGCGTCGAGCTCGGTTCGCCGATCAAGACCCTGGGCTCGCACCAGGTGCTCGTGCGTCTGCACCCCGAGGTCGCCGCGAAGCTCGGCATCGAGGTCGTTGCCGCGTAACGCTGCGCTCAGCAGTACGGATGGGCCGCTCCCCGCTGGGGGGCGGCCCATCCGCCGTTTCACGTGAAACACGGGCTTGTGGCCCTTTGCGGTGTTTCACGTGAAACACCGCACTCGGTCAGCGGGTGGCGCCCGTGACGATCCAGCGGCCGGAGCGCATCCGGAACCAGAGCGTGGCCATGCGGACCGTCATCATCAGTGTCATCGCCCACCAGAGCGCGGTCAGCCCGCCGCCGGACACCGGCACCAGCAGGGCGACGGGGGCGAAGACCGCCAGGGTGAGCAGCATCGCCCAGGCGAGGTAGGGGCCGTCGCCCGCGCCCATGAGGACGCCGTCGAGGACGAAGACCACCCCGGAGACCGGCTGGGACAGTGCCACGACGAGCAGCGCCGGGAGCAGGGTGGACTGGACGGCGGGGTCGCCGGTGAAGAGCGGGACGAAGAGCGGGCGGGTCAGGACGAGGAGCAGTCCGAGGACGGCGCCGGAGACCACACCCCACTGGACCATCCGACGGCAGACCTGACGGGCGCCCTCGGCGTCGTCGGCGCCCAGGTAGCGTCCGATGATGGCCTGGCCCGCGATGGCGATGGCGTCCAGGGCGAAGGCCATCAGGCTCCACAGGGAGATGATGATCTGGTGGGCGGCGACCTCGGTGTCGCCCATGCGGGCGGCGACGGCGGTTGCGATCATCAGGACGGCGCGGAGCGACAGCGTACGGACCAGGAGCGGGGCGCCGGCCTGGGCGGAGGCCCGGATGCCGGCCGCGTCGGGCCGGAGCGAGGCGCCGTGGCGGCGGGCGCCCCGGACGACCACGACGAGGTACGCGGCGGCCATGCCGCACTGGGCGATGACGGTGCCCCAGGCGGAGCCCGCGATGCCGAGTCCGGCACCGTAGACGAGTCCGGCGTTGAGGGCGCCGTTGGCCGCGAAGCCGCCGATGGCCACGTAGAGCGGGGTCCTGGTGTCCTGGAGGCCGCGCAGGATGCCGGTGGCGGCCAGGACGATCAGCATCGCGGGGATGCCGAGGATCGAGATCCGCAGGTAGGTGGTGGCGTAGGGGGCGGCGGTGTCGGAGGCGCCGAAGAGCTGGACCAGCCCGGGGGCCGTGGGCAGGGTGACGGCGACGACGGCGAGGCCCAGGAGGAGGGCCAGCCAGATGCCGTCGATGCCCTGTCGGAGAGCGGCGGGCAGGTCGCCGGCGCCGACCCGCCGGGCGACGGCGGCCGTGGTGGCGTAGGCGAGGAAGACGAAGACGCTGACGGCGGTGGAGAGCAGGGTGCCGGCGATGGCGAGGCCCGCGAGCTGGGGGGTGCCGAGGTGCCCGACGATGGCGCTGTCGACCATCAGGAAGAGCGGTTCGGCGACAAGGGCGCCGAAGGCCGGCAGGGCGAGCGAGAGGATCTCGCGGTCGTGCCGGCGCAGTGCGGCCTTGGAGCTCGAGGTGGCCTGGGTCATGGGGCCAATCTAATCGTCCACAGGTAAGCGATGCAATGCATGTGTGATCCTTACTTTCATGGGGATCTGGGCTTCGGGTGTGGGCTGTTTGTTCTGATCGCGATCCAGGGGGAAAAGTTTTTCTCCCCCACAGCCCGTGGATGGAAAAGTCGCAGGTCAGAGCCGTAGCCGGGTGAGTGTTATGAGTTTGTCCACATGGCTGTCCCCCGGTCCGTGCACAGGATCCGGCGGCTTATCCACAGCATTGGGGCCTTCACCCACAGAGCCTGTGGATAACCAGATTGGCTGATGCCCCTCGCGGGCCTACCGTGGACCGGCGCCCGACGCGCCAGCAGCGGACGCAAAGCCACTCTTTGATCAAGGCCGTGGCGTAAGAAGGAGTGGCACGGCGAGGTCCGCGGAGCGGACGGGAAGAGGTGGCCTGGTGAGCGTTCCCGAGCCCATGGACGACCCCTGGGCCGACGGCGGACCGAGCGACCGGCTGCCCGTCCGCACCCGGGGCGAAGGCCGCGGGGACGGCCGTGGCGAGGGCCGCGGGCGCGGCCGGGGCCGCGACGAGCAGCATGAGCGCGGCAGCGACGGACCCTGGGACGGCGGACTCTCCGGCTTCGAACGGGTCCCCCCGCAGGACCTCGACGCCGAACAGTCCGTGCTCGGCGGCATGCTGCTCTCCAAGGACGCCATCGCCGACGTCGTGGAGATCATCAAGGGCCACGACTTCTACAAGCCGGCCCACGAGACCGTCTTCGGCGCGATCCTCGACCTCTACGCCAAGGGCGAGCCCGCCGACCCGATCACCGTCGGCGCCGAGCTCACCAAGCGCGGCGAGATCAACCGCGTCGGCGGCGCCTCCTACCTGCACACCCTCGTCCAGTCGGTGCCGACGGCGGCGAACGCCTCGTACTACGCGGAGATCGTCCACGAGCGCGCCGTGCTGCGCCGGCTCGTCGAGGCCGGCACCAAGATCACGCAGATGGGGTACGCGGCCGACGGCGACGTCGACGAGATCGTGAACTCGGCCCAGGCGGAGATCTACAAGGTCACCGAGCAACGGACCACCGAGGACTACCTGCCGCTCGGCGACATCATGGAGGGCGCGCTCGACGAGATCGAGGCGATCGGCTCCCGCAGTGGCGAGATGACCGGTGTGCCCACCGGCTTCAGCGACCTCGACTCGCTCACCAACGGTCTCCATCCCGGTCAGATGATCATCATCGCGGCCCGTCCCGCCATGGGTAAGTCGACGCTCGCCCTCGACTTCGCCCGGGCCGCGTCCATCAAGAACAACCTCCCCAGCGTCATCTTCTCCCTCGAAATGGGCCGCAACGAGATCGCGATGCGTCTGCTGTCCGCCGAGGCCCGGGTCGCCCTGCACCACATGCGCTCCGGCACGATGACCGACGAGGACTGGACCCGGCTCGCCCGCCGCATGCCGGACGTCTCCCAGGCCCCGCTCTACATCGACGACTCCCCGAACCTGTCGATGATGGAGATCCGCGCCAAGTGCCGCCGCCTCAAGCAGCGCAACGGCCTCAAGCTCGTCATCATCGACTACCTTCAGCTGATGCAGTCCGGCGGCTCCAAGCGGCAGGAGAGCCGTCAGCAGGAGGTCTCCGACATGTCGCGAAACCTCAAGCTCCTCGCCAAGGAGCTGGAGCTGCCGGTGATCGCGCTCTCCCAGCTGAACCGTGGACCCGAGCAGCGCACCGACAAGAAGCCCATGGTCTCCGACCTCCGAGAGTCCGGCTCCATCGAGCAGGACGCCGACATGGTCATCCTGCTGCACCGCGAGGACGCCTACGAGAAGGAGTCCCCGCGCGCCGGCGAGGCCGACATCATCGTCGGCAAGCACCGTAACGGCCCGACGGCCACCATCACCGTCGCCTTCCAGGGTCACTACTCGCGCTTCGTGGACATGGCGCAGACCTGATCGTGACCGGGCGGCGCGGCGCGGCATGATCGGTTCATGACCTCAGCCTTCGAAGCCCTGTTGCCCACCACCGAGCGTTCCCTGCTGCACCGGGTGGCCCGCGCCCAGAGCGAGGGCCGCGCGCCCTCCTTCGTGGCCGCCGTCGCGCGCGGGGGAGCGATGGTCTGGAGCGGAGCCCGCAGCTGCGTCGACGGGCACGACCCCGACGCCGACACGCAGTACCGGATCGGATCGATCACCAAGGTGTTCACCGCCGTCCTCGTCCTGCGGCTGCGCGACGAAGGGCTGATCGGCCTCGACGACCCGCTGGAGAAGCACCTCCCCGGTACGGGGATGGGCGAGGTGACCGTCGCCCAGCTGCTCGCCCACACTGGGGGGCTCGCCGCGGAGACCCCCTCGCCCTGGTGGGAGCGGACGCCTGGTTCCACGCGCCCCGAGCTCTCCGACGTCCTGGGGGAGACGCCCGCGCTCCACCCGACGGGCCGGAGCTTCCACTACTCCAACCCCGGCTACACCCTGCTCGGCTCCCTGATCGAGGCGGTCCGCGGAGTCTCCTGGGAGGAGGCGCTGCGCACCGAGATCCTGGAGCCGCTGGGCATGGACCGGACGACGGCGGAACCGGTCGCCCCGCACGCCGGGGGCTGGGCGGTGCACCCCTGGGCCGACGTCATGCTGCCCGAGCCGTCCGAGGACCTGGGGGTGATGGCCCCGGCCGGGCAGCTGTGGTCGACCGCCGCCGACCTGTGCCGGTTCGGTCTCTTCCTCGCGGAGGGCGACGACCGCGTGCTGAGCGCCGCCACCGTCGCCGAGATGCGGGTGCCCGCCGCGCCGCCGGCCGCGGGCGACGCGCAGATGGGGTACGGCCTCGGGCTCCAGCTCGCCCACGGCGAGCACGGCACGCTCATCGGCCACGGCGGCTCGCTGCCCGGCTTCGTCGCCGGGCTGTGGGTGGACGTCGCGGAGGGCCTGGTCGGCGTGGCCCTCGCCAACGCGACGAGCGGCCCGCAGCCCGGGGTCGTCGCCGCCGACCTCGTACGGATCGTGGCGGAGGCCGAGCCGCGGCTGCCCGACCCGTGGCGCCCGCTGCCGGCGTCCGAGGTCGACCAGGACCTCCTGGCGCTGACCGGCCCCTGGTACTGGGGGACGTACGCCTACGGGCTGCGGCTCGGCGTGGAGGGCGGGGTGGTGCTGGAGCCGCTGCGGGGCACGGGCAGGCGCGCCGTCTTCCGTGCGTTGCCCGAGGGCGGCTGGATCGGCCTGGACGGCTACTACGCGGGGGAGACGCTCCGGGTGGTGCGGCGCCCCGACGGCACGGTCAGCCATCTCGACCTGGGCTCCTTCGTCTTCACGCGGGAGCCGTACGAGCCCGGGGACGCGGTCCCGGGCGGGGTGGACGCCCAGGGCTGGCGCGGGCTCTGATCCTGCCTCAGGGCACGAAGGCCCGTGTTTCACGTGAAACACGGGCCTTCTTCTCCGAAGGGTCAGAGGGCGCGTTTGAACCCCACGTGGCTCGCCTCGAAGCCGAGCCGCTCGTAGAAGCGGTGGGCGTCGGTGCGGGTGACGTCGGAGGTGAGCTGGACCAGTGCGCATCCCTGGCGCCGTGACTCCTCGACGGCCCACTCGATGAGCAGGGTTCCCAGACCGCTGCCGCGCTCCTCGGAGTGGATCCGCACCCCCTCGATGATCGAGCGGGTGGCGCCGCGCCGGGAGAGGCCGGGGACGATCGTCAGCTGGAGGGTGCCGACGACCTTCTCGGCGCGGACGGCGACGACGAGGTGCTGGTTCGGGTCGTCGGCGAGCCGTGCGAAGGCCGTGAGGTAGGGCGCCGGGTCGTCCGGGGACTCCCGCTGGGCGCCGAGGGGATCGTCGGCGAGCATTGCGACGATGGCGGGCACGTCCTCCGCGGTGGCGGGGCGGATCTCGAGATCGCTCATGCGCGCAGCGTACGACCCGCCTCAGAGGGCGGCGGGCTCGCCCTCGACGACCCGGACCAGAGGGGCCAGCTCCGGGTTCTTCGCGGCCTCGTCCAGAGCCTCGCGCAGCGCGCGGTCGTGGGTGGGCCGGGCCTCCGCCAGGAGCGCCTGGCCGGCCTCGGTGACATCGGTGTAGATGCCGCGCCGGTCGGTCGCGCAGAGGTAGCGGGTGAGCAGTCCCCGGTCCTCCAGGCGGGTGACCAGCCGGGTGGTGGCGCTCTGGCTGAGCACGACGGCGTCGGCGACCTGCTTCATCTGGAGGTGGCCGCCGGGGCCGTCGTGCTGACGGCTGAGGACGTCGAGGAGCGAGTACTCGCGGGCGCTCAGGCCGTGTCCGGACTCGAGCGCGCGCTCCACGTGGGACTCGATGCGGCCGTGCAGCAGGGAGAGGGCGCACCAGCGCTGCGCGAGCCCGGTGAGGGCGGGGTCCGTCGCGGTCATGTGCTCTCCTCGTGCCTCTCCTCGCCCGTGGGCCGCTGCGGGTCCAGGGTAGAGGTCAGCCCGCCGCGACGGTCAGCGGGGCGAAGCGGCGGTCGGCGTCGCCGGGGAGGCCGGGGAGCGAGCGGATCATCATCGCGTTGACGGTGATCGGCTCCAGGCCGTTCTCCTTGAGCCAGCCCAGCAGCTCGGTGTGCCGGAGGTCGACGTCCGTGCGCAGCGGGCGGTCACTGGCCTCGGCCAAGGACGCCACCAGTGCCTGGGCGGTGGCGGTGTCGCGGGCGATCAGCGGGCCGACGACATGGGTGTCCATGTTGGGCCAGGCCGCGGCGAAGCCGATGATGTGGCCGTCCTCGACGGCGACCCGCAGATGGTCGGCGAAGGCCGGGAGCCGGGTGATGAGCGGCGTCCGGTCGAGGCCGAAGATCTCCTCGTCCAGACGGAGCACCTCCTGGAGGTCCTCGGCGGTCGCCGGGCGGACCGGGACGCGGGGTGCGGGCACGGAGGCGGAGAAGCGGCCCTTGACCATCTCGGAGCGGCCGAACTCGGTGAAGCCGAGCCCTTCGTAGAGCGGCTTTCCGTTGGGGGTGGCGTAGAGCGTCAGCGGCGTCTCCCCTGCCGCGTCCAGGACGTACTCCATCAGCCGGCGCCCGATGCCGCGGCGGGCGTAGCGCTCGGCGACGAGCACCATGCCGATGGCCGCGAGGTCGGGGCCGTACGAGGTGACCACACAGCAGGCGAGCAGACCCTCGCCGTCGGGGTCGTCGATGCCGTACCCGGTGCCCGCGGCGAGCAGCAGGCCCCATTTGTGCTCTTCGCGCGGCCAGCCGCGGTTCTCGGAGAGGTCGGCGCAGGCCAGGAGGTCGGTGGGGTCGAGGCGCCGGACGGGGAGCTGTGCGAGGTCTGCGGGGGAGATCGGCATGACGGCCAGGCTCTCCGACGGGGTGATCTTCCGTCCAGAGGTTTTCAGGTGATGTTTCACGTGAAACGCGCCTCGCTGTTCTCCGGCGAACAGCCGTCCGCGTGGTTCCGTCCGAGGCGCGCCCTCGCCTGTTTCACGTGAAACAGGCCCGCGCCGAAAGAGTGGAGCCTAGTCCGCAACCCCGCCCTTTGGCCCGAGAACGCCGCTTTCCGCCCGAAGCCTTTCCGGCGGCCGTCATGCTGCGAGCACGGAAGCCGGCTGCGTGAGGCGAGGCACATGATGGATGGTCCGACCAGCACGACCGACGGGACGGGGGCCCGAATAGCGGGGCCCTCCCCCGATGCGGTGCTCGTCCGCCGCACCCTTGAGGAGATCGCGCCGGTCGCCGACAAGGTGACGTCGTACTTCTACGCGCTGCTCTTCGTCCGGAGCCCGGCCCTGCGGGATCTCTTCCCGGCCGCGATGGACACCCAGCGGGACCGGCTGCTCAAGGCGCTGCTCACGGTCGCCGAGCGGATGGACGACAGCGCCTTCCTCGCCGAGTACCTGGGCCATCTCGGACGCGGGCACCGCAAGTACGGCGTCGAGGCGGCCCACTACCCGGCGGTCGGGGAGGCGCTGATCGGCGCGCTCGTCCGGTACGCGGAGCGGAGCTGGGACGCGGAGACCGAGGCGGCCTGGGTCCGGGCGTACACGGCGATCTCGCAGATCATGATCGACGCGGCCGCCGAGGACGAGGCGAAGGCCCCGGCCTGGTGGCAGGCCGAGGTGGTCTCGCACGATCTGCGGACCCCCGACATCGCGGTGCTCACGCTGCGGCCGGACGCACCGTACCCGTTCCTCGCCGGGCAGTACACGACGCTGGAGACGCCCTGGTGGCCGCGCGTCTGGCGGCACTACTCCTTCGCGTCGGCGCCCCGCCCGGACGGACTGCTCACCCTGCACGTCAAGTCCGTGCCGGCCGGCTGGGTCTCCCAGGCGCTGGTCCACCGTGCCCGCCCCGGAGACGTGCTCCGGCTGGGACCGCCGGCCGGTTCCATGACGGTCGACCACGCCACCGACACGGGCCTGGTCTGTCTGGGCGGCGGGACCGGCATCGCGCCGATCAAGGCGCTGGTGGAGGACGTCGCGGAGCACGGCGACCGGCGGAGGGTCGACGTCTTCTACGGGGCCCGCAGGGGCCATGACCTCTACGACATGGACACCCTGCTGCGGCTCCAGAAGACCTTCCCGTGGCTCGCCGTCCACCCGGTCACCGAGGCACAGTGCCCGCTGCCGGAGGCGGTCCGCGAGGCGGGCCCGTGGCCCGAGCGGGACGCGTACCTCTCGGGCCCGCTCGGCATGGTCCGGGAGGGCATCGACGTGCTGCGCGGCTCGGGGGTCCCCACGGAGCGGATCCGCCACGACTTCCTGGCGGAGCTCGCCGTGGTGGGGACCGGGTCAGCCGAGGTCGGGGGCGTGCATGGCGCGCACCCCCTCGATGTTCCCGTCGAGGTAGTGGCGCAGTGAGAGCGGCACCAGGTGGACGGCGGCGATCCCGACGCGGCTGAAGGGCACCCGGACGATCTCGTACGCGCCGACGGGTTCGTCGACCTCGGGGCCGTGCCGCTGCCTGAGGTCCATCGACTCCAGCCGGCAGACGAAGAAGTGCTGGACCTTCACGCCGGAGACACCGCCGTCGACGATGTGCTCGACGGTGTCGACGAAACAGGGGACCACATCGACGATCTTGGCGCCGAGTTCTTCGTGCACCTCGCGGTGGAGGGCCTCGACGACGGTGGAGTCGGAGGGTTCGACGCCGCCACCGGGCGTGACCCAGTACGGATCCACCCCCGGCTTGGTGCGTTTGATGAGGATGAGGTCGTCTCCGTCGAGCAGGATGGCGCGTGCGGTGCGCTTGACCACGGGGCGTTCGGTCATGGGAAGAAAATGGCCCGTTCCCGCGCGGCTGAAACTCACCACTCCCCCGCGGCCCGCACCAGTTCCTCGTGGGCCCGTGCGATGTGGGTCAGTGCGAGGGTGCCGGTGCGGGCCACCAGGAAGTAGGTCCGCAGCGGCGGGACCGGCGGATCGAGCAGCGCCACGAGCCGTCCCCGCTCCAGCGCCTCCTCGCAGAGATAGCGGGGCAGCACGGCCAGCCCCGCCCCGGCCGCCGCGGCCTCCCGGACGGCCCGCAGGTCGGGTGCGATGACGGTGGCCGCCGCGGCCGGCGCGGTCTCGAAGACGGCGGCCCAGTAGCGGGCGGCGAACGGCAGCGACTCGTGCACCTCGACCACCGGGAGCTGCTCCAGGACCACCGCGCCGGTGGCGAGCAGCACCTCGGGGGAGAGCCGGGCGGCCCAGCGGGGGGCCGCGACCAGGACGAGCTCCTCGTCGCAGAGCGGGGTGGCGGTGAGCAGTCCGCCGCGTGGGCGGGCGGTGGCGAGGGCCAGGTCGTGGTGGCCTGCGGCGAGCCCGTCGAGCAGCTCCTCCGTGTTGCCGACGAAGGAGGCGCGCAGGGCGAGGCCCTGGGCGACGAGCGGGGCGAGCGCGGGCAGGGCGCGCAGTGAGGTGAACTCCGGGGGCCCGGCGACGTGGAGGGTGCGGACGCCGCGCTCGACGTCGAGCCCGGTCTCCGCGATCTCCACCAGGGCGTCCAGGTGCGGGGCGGCGCGGTGGGCGAGTTCGTCGCCGATGCTGGTCGGGGTGACCCCGCGGGCCTGTCTCAGGAAGAGCGGCCGGCCGAGCTGGCGCTCCAGGGTGCGGATCTGGCTGGTCACGGCGGGCTGCGAGAGGCCGAGGAGCGCGGCGGCGCGGGTGAAGGAACCGGCCCGGTGCACCGCGACGAAGGTGCGCAGCAGGGCCAGATCCATGTGCGCCCCTCCCGAGCCGGCGTGCGTCATCGCAGGATCGTCCCACTATAAATATGTCGATAGGTCGCTGTCGCTCCCGTGATTGGACACTGACGCACAGTCAACTAGCCTTGTCCGGGCGGGTTCCGCGTGAGGACGGGGGCGTTCCGAGCCACGAGGGGGGAGGCTCGGAGCGCCCCGGTCCGAGCCCCGTCAGCCTGCCTTGCGTGCCGCGTCGAGCGCCCGCAGCACGTCGGCGATCAGATCCTCCGGGTCCTCCGCGCCGACCGAGAAGCGGATGAAGCCCTCCGCGACGGCGTCCCCGCCCCAGCGTCCGCGCCGCTCCGCCGAGGAGCGCACCCCGCCGAAGCTGGTGGCGTCGTCGACCAGGCGCAGTTCGTCCAGGAAGCGTTCGGCCCGCGCGCGGTCGGCGAGCTCGAAGGAGATCACCGAGCCGAAGCGGCGCATCTGCCGGGCGGCGACCTCGTGCGAGGGGTCGCCCGGGAGGCCGGGGTGGCGCAGCCCGGTGACGTCGGGATGGTCGGCCAGGACCCGGGCGAGCTCCAGGGCGGTGGCGCACTGGCGGTCGATCCGCAGCTGGAGCGTGGCCAGCGAGCGGTGGGCGAGCCATGCCTCCATGGGCCCGGGGATGGCGCCGACGATCTTGCGCCAGCGGCGTACCTCCGCGGCCCGGCGCGGATCGCGGCAGCTGACGTGCCCGAGCAGGATGTCGCCGTGGCCGGTCATGCCCTTCGTGTCGCTGGCGACCGAGAAGTCCGCGCCGAGCTCCAGCGGCCGCTGGCCGAGCGGGGTGGCGAGGGTGTTGTCGACGGCGACGAGCGCCCCGCCGGCGTGCGCCGCGTCGACCAGCCGGCGGATGTCGCAGACGTCGAGCCCCGGGTTGGACGGGGTCTCGATCCACAGCAGCTTGGCGCCGTCGAGCACGTCGAGCTGGGCGTCGCCCCCGGTCGGGGCGGTGCGCACCTCGATCCCGTACGCGCGCAGCTGCTCGTGGAGGAGCGGCAGGGCCTGGTAGCCGTCGGTCGGCAGGACGACGGCGTCGCCGGCGGAGAGCTGGGAGAGGAGGACGGCGGAGATGGCGGCCATGCCGGAGGCGAAGACCACGGTCTCGACCGTGGCTTCCCCGGGCGCTTCCAGGGTGCCGATGGCCCGTTCCAGGTGGGTCCAGGTCGGGTTCTCGTCGCGGCCGTAGGTGTACGGGCCGGTGGGCTCGCCGGGGAGGTGGAAGTGGGCGGCGAAGACCGGTCCGGGCAGGGTCGGTTCGTACTTGACGGGCTCGGGCAGTCCGGCCCGCACCGCGAGGGTGCCGTCGCCGGGTCCCTCGCCGGGGTGGTGCTGTTCCTGGGGGCTCACGGGTTCACAGGGTCCTTTCCTCGATCTCGTCCCCCGTCGTGCCGGCCCGGAGTCCGGCCCGGACCGCGGCGAGCAGTCCCTCGCTCGCGGCCTCGGTCATGCGCAGGCATTCCTCGAACCCCTCCCGCCCGCCGTAGTACGGGTCGGGGACGTCGAGCGCGCCCCCGGCGGCGGGGTCGTACGAGCGGAGCAGCCGGATCTTCGCCGCCTCGTCGGGGGTACGGGCGAGGCGGCGGAGCTCCCGGAGGTGGCCCTCGTCGAGCGCGATCACCAGATCGAGGGCGGCGAACCAGGAGGCGCGGAACTGCCGGGCGGTGTGGCCGGCGGGGTAGCCGTGCTCCGTCAGGACGGCGACGGTGCGCGGATCCGCTCCCTCGCCCTCGTGCCAGCCGCCGGTGCCCGCACTGTCCACCTCGACCGCGCCGCCGAGGCCGGCCTCCTCCACGCGCGCGCGGAAGACGTGCTCGGCCATCGGGGAGCGGCAGATGTTGCCGGTGCAGACGAAGCAGACGCGGTAGGTCATGGCGGTCGCTCAGTCCCCGTCCGGGAGCACCACGTTGAGCGCCCACGAGACGACGGAGATGATCAGGCCGCCGAGTACGGCGGTCCAGAAGCCCTCGACGTGGAAGCTGAGGTCGAACTGGTCGGCCAGCCACGAGGTGAGCAGCAGCATCAGGGCGTTGACCACCAGGGTGATCAGGCCGAGGGTCAGAATGAAGAGGGGCAGCGTCAGCAGCTTCACGATCGGCTTGACCAGGAAGTTGACGAGGCCGAAGACGAGGGCGACGAGCAGCAGGGTGACGATCTTGTTGCCCGTGCTGTCACCGGTCAGGGTGATGTCCTGGAGGAGCCAGATCGCCACCCACAGGGCACCCGCGTTGGCGAGCGTCTTGACTACGAAATTCTTCATGTGTCTGATCGTGGCAGAGACGATCGGGCCTAGGGCAGGGGCGAACGGCAGTGAAGGCATTCCGGCTGGACGATCTGGAGGCGGAGCGCGTCGCCAACCAGGGGGCGTACCTCCAGTTCCTGCGCGAGCGGAACATGTCGGTGGGGCTGTACGCGCTCGACGCGGGGGAGCTGGACCCGCAGTCGCCGCACGGCCAGGACGAGGTGTACTTCGTGGTCTCCGGCCGGGCGGCGATCACCGTCGGGGACGAGACGACGCAGGTGGCACGGGGCAGCGTGGTCTATGTGCCGGCCGGGGTGCCGCACCGCTTCCACCACATCAGCGAGGACCTGAGGGTCCTGGTGGTCTTCTCGCCGCCGGAGGCGTGAGCGAGGCCGCCGGACCGGGAGACTCCGGGGTGAGGGCCTGATTCCCCTAGGGGGCGGATCAGGGGAGAGCCCGGGCCCCCGGAGCCCCGATGGCGCCGGTCCGCCGCCTAGCCTTGAGGTGTCCGGGACGGAGTCTTCCGGACGGGGCTTCGAGAGCGAGGGAGAGAGCCATGGCCGTACAGGAGATGCTCGCGGGACTGCCGTGGTGGGTGAAGTGGGTCGCGATACCCGCCCTGGTCCTGCTTGTCTTCGGCGGGTTCATCACCAGCGTCCTCACCTTCGTGATCAGCCTGCTGTTCAAGGTGCTGCTGTTCGTCGCGCTCGTGGCCGGACTCATCTACGCGGTGCGGAAGTTCGGCGGCCCCAAGAAGACGGACCGCGACTGGTAGCACAAGCTACTCATCGGTATTCCGCGTCTGCCGGGCGTTAGCCCGGCAGGGGGAACGCGCTGGTGGAAACGGGGTGGGGGGTGAGGACGGCCACTAGAGTGGCAGATCTCCGCCGAGTCGGGGACTACGGGCGTAGATCTCCGGCAGACCAGCGGTTTCCCGCTCGTCCCTGAGGGGTCCGGTCCGTCGGACCCCATCGGTGTCCCAGGCCCGGCGGGAGCGCGGGGGCGGCCCCCGCGAGCGGGTGCAGTGCATCCGTTGTCACGCCTGGGGGTGACCTTTGGCCATGGCTACGCAGACAGCTGCGCCGACCCTGATCGGCTCGGTGCAGCGGGCGCTGAGACTTCTGGAGGCCGTGGCCTCCCATGCGGACGGTGCCCCCGCCAAGCAGCTCGCCCGGGAGACGGGCCTTCCGCTGCCCACGACGTACCACCTCCTCCGCACCCTGACGCACGAGGGCTATCTGGTCCGCGACAAGGGTGCCTTCTATCTGGGGGAGGCAGCCGCCCGGCTGGCCGGCGGCGGGGCTGTGCAGAATCGTCGCACCAAGATCGAGGACTCCCTCGCCCACTGGCGGGACGAGATCGGTGTGCCGGTCTACTTCGCGCTCTACCGCGACGGCGAGATCGAACTCGTCTCCGTCGCGGACACCCCCAACTCCCCCGCCGTCGAGGAATGGGCCGATTTCCGGGAGACCGGTCACGCCCACGCGATCGGGCAGTGTCTGCTCAGCCAACTGGATCTGAGATCTCGTCAAGACCACCTCGACCGGCACCCGGTGGAAGCCATCACTCCGTACACGGTGCGTAACCGGCGGGTGCTTTTGGATCGTTTGGGCGGTTTGGGGCGAATGGAGCCCCTGGTGGAGCGTCAGGAATATGCGCTCGGCACGGTTTGCGCGGCCATCCCCATCACGGCGGGCTCCACGGCGGCCACTCTGGCCATTTCCCTCCCGCTTCACCAGGAAGAACGGTTGCTCCCAGCAGTCGAGCGGCTACGTAACGAGATCGGAAGCCTCTTCAGTTCGTTCGCCTTCTCTATCAGTATCTGAAAAATCACTCCTTGTGATCCGCTAGCGCGTACAGCACGATTGCGTCAAGAGGGCCACGGGGGATCATTCCTGGCCGTTTCGGTCACAGCTTTCAGCAGCTGTGTTTACACAACTGCTCCATCTACTGCGGGGTACATGATGCGAGAGTCGGTTCAGGCCGAGGTCCTGATGAGCTTCCTCGTCTCGGAGGAGCTCTCCTTCAAGATCCCTGTCGAACTGCGATACGAGACCCGGGATCCCTACGCGGTGCGGATGACCTTCCACCTTCCCGGAGACGCCCCCGTGACCTGGGCGTTCGGCAGGGAGCTGCTGCTCGACGGGATCAACCGCCCGAGCGGGGACGGCGACGTCCACATCGCCCCGACCGACCCCGAGGGCCTGTCGGACGTCTCCATCCGGCTCCAGGTGGGCGGTGACCGCGCCCTCTTCCGTGCCAGCGCCCCGCCGCTCGTCGCCTTCCTCGACCGCACGGACAAGCTGGTCCCGCTCGGTCAGGAGCAGACACTGGGCGACTTCGAGGACAGCCTGGAGGCCGCGCTCGGCCGGATCCTCGCCGAGGAGAGCGCCGGCCCGGCCTGACCCCGGCGCCCCCTCCGTACGGTCGTCGCCCGGGCCGTCCCGTCCGTACCGTCGTCGCCCGCGCCCCCGCCGTACGTCCTTCCGTCCCGCCCCGCCCGTACGGCCGCCCCGCGCCCGTCACTTGGCGCGGCGCCGCCGTCCGCCGCGCCCCGGCGTCCGGCCGCCGGCCTCCTCCGAGGGGCGGTCGGCCGACACGACCAGCGCCGCGAGCGCCGTCGTGACCGGCACCGAGGCGACCAGGCCGATCGACCCGACCAGGGTCCGGACGATCTCCTCCGCCACCAGCTCGCTGTTGGCCACCGTCCCCATGCTGCTGTCCGCGATGGTGAAGAGCAGCAGCAGCGGGAGCGAGGCGCCGGCATAGGCCAGGACCAGCGTGTTGACCACCGACGCGATGTGGTCGCGGCCGATCCGGATGCCGGCCCGGTAGAGCGCGCGCGGGCCCATGCCGGGGTCGGCCTGGTGCAGCTCCCAGACCGCGGAGGTCTGGGTGACGGTCACGTCGTCCAGGACACCGAGCGAACCGATGATCACACCGGCGAGCAGCAGACCGGACATGTCGATCTCCGGGTAGAGACCGTGGATGAGCCCGGTGTAGTCGTCGGTGTTGCCGCTGAGCGAGGCCCAGCCGATGAAGAAGGACCCGAGCAGGCCGATCAGCAGCAGCGAGATCAACGTGCCCAGGACGGCCACCGAGGTGCGGGCCGACAGCCCGTGGCACATGTAGAGCGCGAGCAGCATGATCGCGCTCGATCCGACCACCGCCACGATCAGCGGGTTCGAACCCTCCAGAATCGCGGGCAGGATGAAGAGCGTGAGCACCAGGAAGCTCACCGCGAGCGCGATCAGCGCCATCACGCCGCGCATCCGGCCGACGAGCACGACCGCGAGCGCGAAGATGATGGCGAGGACCGCCATCGGCACCTTCCGGTTCACGTCGGTCACCGAGTACTGCAGGTCCTTCGGGGCGTCGGGGGCGTAGGCGACGACCACGCCCTGGCCCTCCTCCAGCTGGCGCGGGGCGTCCGGCTGCACGATCTCGGTGAACCGCCGGCCCTTGTCCGGACCGCTGGTGACCTCGATCGTCGCCTTCGCGCACTCGCCCTGCTGGGCGTTGACCGCCTCGCGGCCCTGCGGGGTGGACGTGTCGCCGGTGGGCGGCACCTGCGCCGCGTTCACGTCCTTGCAGTCCACCTGCTCGACCGCCACGACCTTGCCCTGCTCGGTCTGCCGGTCGAAGCCGACCCCGGTCCGCTCGTGCGCCGGCGTGCCCCCGGGCCAGAGCACCAGGAGACCGACGACCACGGCGGTGGCGAAGGGGATCAGGACGGCCGCGATGACCCGGCGCAGATGCCGGGAGACGGGCGCGGCGGGCCCGTGGCTGTGGCTGTGCCCGTGGCCGGAGTTGTGGCCGGAGCCGGAGCCGGGGTCCGGACCGTGCCGGCCGAAACCGGGCTCGTGGCCGTGCCCGTGCTCACGGCCGTGCGCGTGCCCGTGCCCGTGCTCGTGGCCCTGCGGATCGGGGGACTGCTGGGGGGAAGTCACCGACCGATCATCGCAAGAACGGTGGGGGCCCACTGTTCAGCACGCCCGGGATGGCGCTAGCCTCGTGACACCTTTGCACACGCGGGAGCTCGGAGCACCGGGCTGAGAGGGCGCTGATCACCGTACGCACGTACGGAAGGAGGCTGCGCCGACCGCCGAACCTGTTACCGGGTAATGCCGGCGTAGGGAGATTCGGTCTCATGACCATTCAGGATGCACGCACGCCTGCCTCCGACCAGAACGACGGCCGGAACGACGGCCAGGGCGAGCGCACGCCGGGCTGGCACAAGGGGTACGTCGAGGGCTCCCGCCCCGACATCCGGGTGCCGGTCCGTCAGGTGCACCTCACCAACGGCAAGGACGTGACGCTGTACGACACGTCCGGCCCGTACACCGACCCCGCCGTCGACACCGACGTGCGCCGGGGCCTGCCCCCGCTCCGCGAGAACTGGATCATCGCGCGCGGCGACACCGAGGAGTACGCGGGCCGCCCGGTCCGCCCCGAGGACGACGGCATCAAGCACACCTCGCCGCGCGGCGGCGGGCTCAAGAACCTCGACGCGGTCTTCCCCGGCCGCCCGCGGCTGCCCCGCCGAGGCCGTCCCGGGCAGGCCGTGACCCAGCTCGCCTACGCCCGCCGGGGCGAGATCACCCCGGAGATGGAGTACGTGGCGATCCGGGAGAACGTCTCCCCCGAGGTCGTCCGCGAGGAGATCGCGGCGGGCCGCGCGGTGCTGCCGGCCAACGTCAACCACCCGGAGATCGAGCCGATGATCATCGGCAAGCGGTTCCTGGTGAAGGTCAACGCCAACATCGGCAACTCCGCCGTCACCTCCTCCATCGAGGAGGAGGTGGAGAAGATGACCTGGGCGACCCGCTGGGGCGCCGACACGGTCATGGACCTGTCCACCGGCCGCAACATCCACACCACCCGCGAGTGGGTGCTGCGCAACTCCCCCGTGCCGATCGGCACCGTGCCGCTCTACCAGGCGCTGGAGAAGGTCGACGGCAAGGCCGAGGAGCTGACCTGGGAGATCTACAAGGACACGGTCATCGAGCAGGCCGAGCAGGGCGTGGACTACATGACCGTGCACGCCGGCGTGCTCCTGCCGTACGTGCCGCTCACCGCGCGCCGCAAGACCGGCATCGTCTCGCGCGGCGGCTCGATCATGGCCGCCTGGTGCCTCGCGCACCACAAGGAGAACTTCCTCTACACCAACTTCGAGGAGCTCTGCGAGATCCTGGCGGCGTACGACGTCACCTACTCGCTCGGTGACGGTCTGCGGCCCGGCTCGATCGCGGACGCCAACGACGACGCCCAGTTCGCCGAGCTGCGCACGCTCGGCGAGCTCAACACGATCGCCAAGCGCCACAACGTGCAGACCATGATCGAGGGCCCGGGCCACGTCCCGATGCACAAGATCAAGGAGAACATCGACCTCCAGCAGGAGATCTGCGAGGAGGCGCCGTTCTACACGCTCGGCCCGCTGACCACGGACGTGGCGCCCGCCTACGACCACATCACCTCCGGCATCGGCGCGGCGATGATCGCCTGGTGGGGCACGGCGATGCTCTGCTACGTCACGCCCAAGGAGCACCTGGGCCTGCCGAACCGCGACGACGTGAAGACCGGCGTCATCACGTACAAGATCGCGGCCCACGCGGCGGACCTGGCCAAGGGCCACCCGGGCGCCCAGGAGTGGGACGACGCCCTCTCCGACGCGCGCTTCGAGTTCCGCTGGGAGGACCAGTTCAACCTGGCCCTCGACCCGGACACGGCTCGTGAGTTCCACGACGAGACGCTGCCGGCGGAGCCCGCGAAGACGGCCCACTTCTGCTCGATGTGCGGCCCGAAGTTCTGCTCGATGAAGATCTCGCAGGACATCCGCCGGGAGCACGGCGGTGACCTGAAGGCGGACGAGATCGAGGCCGGCATGGCCGAGAAGTCCGCCGAGTTCGCCGCCTCCGGCAACCGGGTGTACCTGCCGCTGGCGGAGTAGGCGCCCACGCCACCGGCGGCCCAACCCTGTCGGCGGCCCGGCCCCGCCGACAGCCCGGCCCTGCCGACAGCCTGCCTTTTCGGCGGCCCCGGCCCGCGGTCCACGGGGGGATCGCGGGCCGGGGTGCGTCACGGGGGCGGGGGAGACGGGTCGGGGCCGGTGGCGGTGAGGGCGGCCTGGAGGAAGGGGACGACGCCGCGCTCCAGGAGGGCGTGGCGCCAGGCGGCGCGCGCCCGGGTGAGTTCGTCGTCGGGGGTGTGGTGCTCGGCGGGGCTGTTGCGGAGGGCGGTACGGAGCAGGCCGGCGCCCGCGCAGAGCAGGCCGGCGGCCGCGAGGGCACCGAAGACCAGGCCCGCGGTGAGCAGTGTGGTGCCGAGGGCGGCCTCGGGGGCGACCAGCCGGACCACGGCGCCGACCAGCAGGAAGATCCCGGCGGCCGTGCCGGCGAGGACCGGGACGAGGACGGTGAGGACCGCGACGGCGCCCGGTGACTCGTCGGGCGCGGGGGTCCGGGGGCGGTTGGACGCGGCGCGGTGCTGCTCGCGGACCTTGACGAAGTGCTCGTACTCGCTCGCCGCGGCCGCGGTGATCAGCGCTGTCGCGTTCAGCGCCATCACGCGGAGCTGGGCGGCCGTCAGCCGGGCGCCCGTTCCGGCGAGTTCCGGCCGTTCCGGTGCGGTGCGCAGTGCGTCGTCGAGGACGCGCTCGTACTCGGCGCGGTCCTCGGTCAGCAGGTGCGGAGCCACGTTCATGTGCATCCCCCGATGCTCGGTGGGCCGGGACCGGCCGTGGAGAACGGCGGTCCGGGCGGAAGCGGAGGAGAGCCTGCCTACTTGGAGAGACCGATGGTAGGGCCGTGACCGGGCACGCTGACAGGGGGTTTCCGGAAATCGCCTGCCGCGGATGCGCTGGGTGAGAGTCAGTCGTCCAGCGGGAGTTGGACCACCAGCAGCTTTCCGGCCATGGTGACGCCGCCGTCCATGGCGATGGCCAGCCCGTCGGCGTAGACGTGCGGGCCGTCGACGGCCGGGCGGGACTCCTCCTCGCCGTCCTCCGTGCCCACCTGGCCGAGGAGGTACGGGATCGGGCTGTGGCCGTGCACGATCCGCGAGCCGCCGTAGGTGCCGAGCAGCTCCTGGACGGCCTGCGGGCCCGACTCGTCGCGGAAGGCGAAGCGCTTGGTGAACTTCCGGAAGAGGTCCCAGACCTCGTCGGCGTCGTTGCGCCGGAGGATCTCGTGGACGGTCTCGTTGACGTCCTCGATGGTCTGGCCGTAGTCGAGGTACGCGGTGGTGTCCGAGTGCAGCAGCAGGTGGCCGTCCTCGTGGACGACCGCGTCGAGCCGGGACATCCACTGGAGGTGGACGTCCTGCAGGCGGTCCATGTCGTGCTTCTGCCCGCCGTTGAGCAGCCAGGCGGCCTGGAAGGTGGCGGTGCCGGCGCCGGAGTTGACCGGGGTGTCGCCGAAGCGCTTGGCGCCGATGAGGAGCAGTTCGTGGTTGCCCATGAGGGCCTTGCAGTAGCCGCCGGCGGCGGCGGCCTCGGCGGAGAGCCGCATGACGAGGTCGATGACGCCGATGCCGTCGGGGCCGCGGTCGGTGAAGTCGCCGAGGAACCAGAGCCGCGCGTTGCCCGCGGCCCAGCCGCCGTTCTCGTCGACGAGGCCCTGGGCGCGCAGGGCGGCGAACAGTTCGTCGAGGTAGCCGTGGACGTCGCCGACGACGTAGAGCGGGCCGGGGCCGTCCCCGGTGGGGGCGGGCGCCGGCGCGGCGGCCGGGGCGACGGGGACCTGGAGGGTGTCGCCGCGCTGGATGACCGGGAGGTCGCGCTCGGTGGGGGTGTAGCCGTCCGGGAAGTCGGCGGGGTAGCCGCCGCCGGAGTGGACGGCGGTCACGGTGACGCCGCCGGGTTCCGCGTACGGCGCCGGTGCCTCGGGGAGCGGGGCGGGGGCGGGGTACGCGGCGGGCTCCGGGCGCGCGGGCGGCTCGGCGTACGGGGTCGGTTCGGGGCCGGCGAGCGGCTCCGGGCGCGCGGGCGGTTCCTGGCGGGTGACCGGGGCGGGGAAGCCGACCGGGTCCGGGAACGCGGCCGGGCGGGTGCCCAGCTGGAGCGTGGGATCGGCGGGCGGAACGGGCGCGGCGGGCGGCTCGGCGGGGTGGCCCTGCACGGGCACGCGGGCGTACGGGGGTACGCGGAAGTCACGCAATGTCGCCGTGCGCTCCACGGGATCCTGCCCGGCCCCCTGAGTCATCGACCCCTCCACCACCGTCGCGATGCCCTGCACATCGCGGACCGGCCTGGTCGGGGTGGTCCGCGGTGTCGTGCGCCCATCATAGGAATGAGGGTCCGCCTGTGTGACGCACCAGGGGTGGTGAATCCGGGTTCGCTCCGGGTTCACCGGTTGTTTCGCCCGAATTGAGAAGGTCCAGTCCAGGGTCGGGTACGGCGGTGTGGCCGGTTTCGGCGTCTCCGCCCACGGGCAGGGGGCGGGACGGCGAGTCGTTCGTGCGTGCGTGAGCCGTGGGTGTGCGGCTGTGTGCGTCCGGCCGCTCCTTCGGCGCGGCCGGAGTCCGGCGGGTGTCGTCAGTCCTTCGCGGGCGAGCGCGGCGGGCTGACGGTCGTCCGCGGCGAGCGGCGCTGCGAGGAGGTGCGGACGATGAGTTCGGTCGGTATCACCTGCTCGACCGGACCGTCGCTCTCGATCCCCTCGATGGCGTCGATGAGGAGCTGGACGACGGCGGTGCCGATGCGGCGCGGTTTGAGCGAGAGCGTGGTGATGGGCGGTTCGGTGGTGGCGTAGACGGTGGACTCGCTGCAGCACACGATCAGCAGGTCGTCGGGGACGCGCAGACCGTAGCGGCGGGCGGCGGCGAGGAGGTCGGTGCCGTTGGGGTCGAACAGGCCGTAGACGGCGTCGGGTCGGTCGGGGCGGGCGAGCAGCCGGTCGGCCGCGACGGCGCCCGCGCACGGGTCGTGCGCCGGGTATGCCTCGTAGACGGGGTCCTGTCCGACCCGCTCGCACCAGTTGAGGTACGCGGTGGTGGAGAGGCGGGTGTAGGTGTCGGTGGTGGTGCCGGTGAGGAGGCCGATGCGGCGGGCGCCGGCGTCGGCGAGGTGGTCGAGGAGGTCGAGGACGGCGGCCTCGTGGTCGTTGTCGACCCACGCGGTCACCGGGAGCGTGCCGGCGGGGCGCCCGTCGGAGACGACGGGGAGGCCCTGGCGGACGAGCTCGGTGACGACGGGGTCGTGGTCGGAGGGGTCGATGACGACGGTGCCGTCGAGGGCGACGTTCGACCAGACGTCATGGCGTGAGGTCGCGGGGAGGATGACGAGGGCGTAGCCGCGGGCGAGCGCGGCCGAGGTGGCGGCCCTGGCCATCTCCGCGAAGTAGGCGAACTCCGTGAAGGTGAAAGGTTCATCCCCGTACGTGGTCACGGTCAGGCCGATGAGTCCCGACTTGCCGGTGCGGAGCGTGCGGGCCGCCGCGGAGGGGCGGTAGCCCAGCCGGTCGGCGACCTCGCGGACGTGTCGGCGGGTGGCGTCCGGGAGTCGGCCCTTGCCGTTGAGCGCGTCGGAGACAGTCGTGATGGAGACCCCGGCGGCGGCGGCCACGTCCCGGATGCCTGCCCGGCCCTGCCGGCTTCCCCGGGTCTGTGCCCGGCTCACCTGGTGCTTCCCTGCTGCTGTCATGGCGAGCCGATAGTAGGGCGACGAGGGGTGGGTGAGACGGCCGCATATGCGGGCGTTGACAGGCACGTTTCTGCAAGGCCAGTGAGGGTCAAGAGTGGTGAAATCCAAGGTAGTTGAGGGGTTTCCCATGCGACTCGATGTCGTCCGGCGGGATGGGCCTGGTGTGGGGGCGAGGTCTCGAAGAGGTCTCAACTCACCTCTACGGGGGACGCGCGCCACGGCGCTCGCCACCGGCGCGCGCCACCCGTGCGCGCGCCCCCTCGGTCGGTGACGCCCGCCGGGCGGGTTTTCCACAGCGTTGCAGGGCTGTTGTCCACAGCCCATTCGCAGCGGGCGGGAATCCTCATAAAGTGAGAAGCATTGGCGGTACGGACGGTCGAGGAGGCCACCTGTGAGCGAGACCAGCGGGACGAGCAAGCCCACCCCGAAGCTGCGCGCCGAGCTGGACGGCGTCCCCACCTACAAGCCGGGCAAGCCGGCCGCCGCGGGCGGCCCGGTCGCCTTCAAGCTGTCCTCGAACGAGAACCCCTACCCGCCGCTGCCGGGCGTGATGGAGAGCGCGCTGGCCGCCGCCGCGAGCTTCAACCGCTACCCGGACATGGCCTGCACCGAGCTGTCGGCGGAGCTGGCCGACCGCTTCGGCGTCCCGGTCTCCCACATCGCCACCGGCACCGGCTCGGTCGGCGTCGCCCAGTCGCTGCTCCAGGCCACCTCGGGCCCGGGCGACGAGGTGATCTACGCCTGGCGCTCCTTCGAGGCGTACCCGATCATCACGCAGATCAGCGGGGCCACCTCGGTGCAGGTGCCGCTGACCGAGGACGAGACGCACGACCTCGACGCGATGGCCGCGGCGATCACCGACCGGACCCGGCTGATCTTCGTCTGCAACCCCAACAACCCGACGGGCACCGCGGTGCGTCGCGAGGAGCTGGAGCGCTTCCTGGACCGGGTGCCCTCCGACGTCCTGGTGGTGATCGACGAGGCGTACAAGGAGTTCGTCCGCGACACCGACATCCCGGACGGCGTCGAGCTCTACCGCGACCGGCCGAACGTGGCGGTGCTGCGCACCTTCTCCAAGGCGTACGGCCTGGCCGGGCTGCGGGTCGGCTTCGCGATCGCCCATGAGCCGGTGGCGGCTGCGCTGCGCAAGACGGCCGTGCCGTTCGGCGTGAGCCAGCTGGCGCAGGACGCGGCGGTGGCCTCGCTGCGCGCCGAGGACGAGCTGCTCGGGCGGGTCGGCTCGCTGGTGGCGGAGCGCGACCGGGTCCGCGCGGGGCTGGTGGCCCAGGGCTGGACGGTGCCGGACGCCCAGGCGAACTTCGTCTGGCTGCGGCTCGGCGAGCGGACCGTGGACTTCGCGGCGGAGTGCGAGCGGCACGGCGTGGTGGTGCGGCCGTTCGCGGGGGAGGGCGTGCGCGTCACGATCGGCGAGACCGAGGCGAACGACCTGTTCCTGAAGGTGGCGGAGGGCTTCCGCCAGGGGGCCTGACGGACCGGGCAGCCGGTGGCGCCGGACCCTGACGGGTCAGGCGCGTTCGACGCGGATCGGGTCGCCGTCGCGGACGGTGGCCAGGATCCGCGGGTCGGCGTCGAGCGAGCCCAGCAGATTGCAGGGGCTCGCCAGCCGGCATTCCTCGCCCCGGGAGATGGGGGTCGGTCCGTACGGGAGGGCGAGGGCGTCGCCGTCGGTCCAGAAGGCCACCGTGCCGGGCTCGACGACCTGGCGCGCCCCCGGCTCGCGGGGGACCGAGACCGGGGTGTCGAAGTAGACCTCCTCGCCCCAGGTGCGGGCGGTGGAGACGATCGGCAGGGCCCCCAGGAGCGCGGTGCTCGTGGGGGTCTCGTCGAGGGTGGCCGTGGTGTGTCCGGCCGGCCAGCTGAGGCGTATCCGAAGGGTCATGGCCCGAATTCAACAATATGTTGAAGGGCTGGGGAAGGTGTGACCTTCGGTACAGCCCCCCACTCTGCAGTACGGATTTCGTATGAGTCATAATGCTTGTGAATGTGAACGCGTTCACAAGCGTGTCCCTGTTCGTCCCGTAATAAGGGGGATTCAAGGGGCAGACTGCCGATGTGACCACGGCGATGTAAGGAGAAGACGACGTGGACCTCGCTTTGGCGCCCGAGACACTGGCGCGCTGGCAGTTCGGCATCACCACCGTCTACCACTTTCTCTTCGTTCCGCTGACGATCTCCCTCGCCGCACTCACCGCCGGTCTTCAGACCGCCTGGGTCCGGACCGGGAAGGAGAAGTACCTCAGGGCGACGAAGTTCTGGGGAAAGCTCTTCCTCATCAACATCGCGATGGGTGTCGTCACCGGCATCGTCCAGGAGTTCCAGTTCGGCATGAACTGGTCGGACTACTCCCGCTTCGTCGGTGACATCTTCGGCGCCCCGCTCGCCTTCGAGGCGCTCATCGCGTTCTTCTTCGAGTCGACCTTCATCGGCCTGTGGATCTTCGGCTGGGACAAGCTGCCGAAGAAGATCCACCTCGCCTGCATCTGGATGGTGTCGATCGGCACCATCCTCTCCGCGTACTTCATCCTGGCCGCCAACTCCTGGATGCAGCACCCCGTCGGCTACCGCATCAACGAGGACCGGGGCCAGGGCGCCCGCGCCGAACTCACCGACTTCTGGGCGGTGCTCACCCAGAACACCGCCCTCACCCAGTTCTTCCACACCATGACGGCCGCCTTCCTCGTCGGCGGCGCCTTCATGGTCGGGATCTCCGCCTTCCACCTGGCGCGCAAGCGGCACATCCCGGTGATGCGGACCTCGCTGCGGCTCGGCCTGATCACCCTGATCATCGCCGGCCTCGGCACGGCCATCAGCGGCGACATGCTCGGCAAGGTCATGTTCAAGCAGCAGCCGATGAAGATGGCCGCCGCCGAGGCGCTGTGGGACGGCGAGGCACCCGCACCCTTCTCGATCTTCGCCTACGGCGACGTCGAGAAGGGCCACAACAAGGTCGCCGTCGAGATCCCCGGAATACTGTCCTACCTCGCCAACGGCGACTTCGACTCGTACGTCCCCGGCATCAACGACGTCAACAAGGCCGAGCAGGAGAAGTACGGCCCCGGCGACTACCGGCCCAACATCCCCGTCGCCTACTGGGGCTTCCGCTGGATGATCGGCTTCGGCATGGCCTCGCTCGCCATCGGCGTCGTCGGACTCTGGCTGACCCGCAAGAAGTTCCTCATCGCCCCCGGCCTGAGGACCGGTGAGGACGAAGTGCCGAACCTCGTCCTCTTCAAGAGCAAGGCGCTCAGCCCCAAGATCGGCCGGTGGTACTGGATCGTGGCCCTCTGGACCATGCTCTTCCCGCTGATCGCCAACTCCTGGGGCTGGATCTTTACCGAGATGGGCCGCCAGCCCTGGGTCGTCTACGGCGTCATGCGCACCAGCGCCGCCGTCTCCCCCGGCGTCTCGCAGGGCGAGGTGCTCACCTCGATGATCGTCTTCACCACCCTGTACGCGATCCTCGCCGTCATCGAGGTCAAGCTCCTCGTGAAGTACGTGAAGGCCGGCCCGCCGGAGCTCACCGAGGACGACCTCAACCCGCCCACCAAGATCGGCGGGGACACCCGTGACCCCGACCGGCCCATGGCCTTCTCGTACTGAGGCTCAGGAGATCGAGGCATGGAACTCCACGACGTCTGGTTCGTACTCATCGCCGTCCTCTGGACCGGCTACTTCTTCCTGGAGGGTTTCGACTTCGGGGTCGGCATCCTCACCAAGCTGCTCGCCCGGAACCGGCCCGAGAAGCGGGTCCTCATCAACACCATCGGACCCGTCTGGGACGGCAACGAGGTGTGGCTGCTGACCGCCGGCGGCGCGACCTTCGCCGCCTTCCCCGAGTGGTACGCGACCCTCTTCTCCGGCTTCTACCTGCCGCTGCTGATCATCCTCGTCTGCCTCATCGTCCGCGGTGTCGCCTTCGAGTACCGGGCCAAGCGCCCCGAGGAGAACTGGCAGCGCAACTGGGAGCAGGCGATCTTCTGGACCTCGCTGATCCCGGCGGTCCTGTGGGGCGTGGCCTTCGGCAACATCGTCCGGGGCGTGAAGATCGACGGGAACATGGAGTACGTCGGCACCTTCTGGGACCTGCTCAACCCGTACGCCCTCCTCGGCGGGCTGGTCACGCTCACCCTCTTCACCTTCCACGGCACGGTCTTCGTCGCGCTCAAGACGGTCGGCGACATCCGGACCCGGGCCCGCTCGCTCGCGGTGACGCTCGGCCTGGTCACGGCGGCGCTCGCGCTCGCCTTCCTGATCTGGACCCAGGTCGACACGGGTGACGGCTGGAGCCTCGCGGCGATGCTGATCGCCGCGGTCTCCCTGGTCGGCGCGATCGGAGCCGTCAAGGCGGGACGCGAGGGCTGGTCGTTCGCCCTGTCGGGGGTGACGATCGCCGCCGCGGTTGCCATGCTGTTCCTGGCGCTCTTCCCGAACGTCATGCCGTCCTCGCTCGACCCCGCGTGGAGCCTGACGGTGACGAACGCGTCGTCGAGCCCGTACACGCTCAAGATCATGACCTGGTGCGCGGCCATCGCCACGCCCCTGGTCCTGCTCTACCAGGGGTGGACCTACTGGGTCTTCCGCAAGCGGATCGGCACCCAGCACATCGCCGACGCCCACTAGGCGCTGTCACATCGGGGCTCGCACCCGAGCTCACATCAGAGGGGCATGTTTCACGTGAAACCGATCGACCCGCGTCTGCTCCGGTACGCCCGGGCGACCCGCTTCTTCCTCGTCGCGGTCGTCGTCCTCGGCCTGATCGGGGCGGCGCTGGTCATCGCCCAGGCGATGCTCATCGCCGAGATCGTGGTGGGGGGCTTCC
This sequence comes from Streptomyces roseofulvus, assembly GCF_039534915.1. Taxonomy (NCBI): domain Bacteria; kingdom Bacillati; phylum Actinomycetota; class Actinomycetes; order Kitasatosporales; family Streptomycetaceae; genus Streptomyces; species Streptomyces roseofulvus. The sequence continues at coordinate 4,170,349 of NZ_BAAAWE010000001.1, forward strand.
AGCAGGGCCTCTCGGTCTCCGCCCTCACCACTCCCCTGCTGCTGCTCGCCGGGGTCGCGCTGGGGCGGGGGCTCGTGTCCTGGCTGACCGAGCTCGCCGCCCACCGGGCGAGCGCGGCGGTCAAGTCGGAGCTCCGCGGCCGGCTCCTGGAGCGGGCCACCGCCCTCGGCCCCGGCTGGCTCGGCGGGCAGCGCACCGGCTCGCTCATCGCGCTCGCCACCCGGGGCGTCGACGCGCTCGACGACTACTTCGCCCGCTATCTGCCCCAGCTCGGCCTCGCGGTCGTCGTCCCGCTCGCGGTCCTCGCCCGGATCGTCACCGAGGACTGGGTCTCGGCCGCGATCATCGTCGTCACCCTGCCGCTCATCCCGGTCTTCATGATCCTGATCGGCTGGTACACCCAGGCCCGGATGGACCGGCAGTGGAAGCTGCTCTCCCGGCTCTCCGGCCACTTCCTCGACGTCGTCGCCGGACTGCCCACCCTCAAGGTCTTCGGCCGGGCCAAGGCCCAGGCCGCCTCGATCCGCGCCATCACCGCCGACTACCGGCGCGCGACCATGCGCACCCTGCGGATCGCCTTCCTGTCGTCCTTCGCCCTGGAACTGCTCTCCACGCTGTCGGTGGCGCTCGTCGCCGTCACCATCGGGATGCGGCTCGTCCACGGCACCCTCGACCTCTACACCGGCCTCGTCATCCTGGTCCTCGCCCCCGAGGCGTATCTGCCGCTGCGCCAGGTCGGCGCCCAGTTCCACGCGGCGGCGGAGGGGCTCGCGGCGGCCGAGGAGATCTTCGAGGTGCTGGAGACGCCGGTGCGCTCCGGCGGCACCCGGGCGGTGCCGGTCGAACCGCGGCTGGAGCTCGACCGGGTGACGGTCCGCCACGCGGGGCGCGCGGAGCCGTCGCTGGACGCCGCGAGCCTGACCGTCGAGCCGGGGGAGACGGTGGCCCTGGTCGGGCCGAGCGGCGCCGGGAAGTCGACCCTGCTCGACGTCGTCCTCGGCTTCACGGAGCCGGAGGAGGGCGGAACCGTACGGGTCGGGGGCGTCGACCTGGCGGAGCTGGACCTGGACGCCTGGCGGTCGCGGATCGCGTGGGTGCCGCAGCGGCCGCACCTCTTCGCCGGGACCATCGCCGAGAACGTGCGGCTCGCCCGGCCGGAGGCCGGTGACGAGGAGGTCCGCCGGGCGCTGCGGGACGCCGGGGCGGACTCCTTCGTCGACGGGCTGCCCGAGGGCGCCGGGACGGTGCTCGGCGAGGACGGGGCCGGACTCTCGGCCGGGCAGCGCCAGCGGCTCGCGCTGGCGCGGGCCTTCCTCGCGGACCGGCCGCTGCTGCTGCTCGACGAGCCGACGGCGGCGCTGGACGGCGCGACCGAGGCGGGGATCGTCGACGCCGTACGGCGGCTCTCCGCGGGGCGGACCGTGCTGCTGGTCGTGCACCGGCCGGCGCTGCTGGCCGTGGCGGACCGGGTGGTCACGGTCGGCGCGGTCGCCGGAGCGGCGGACTCCGGCGAGGCGGCGAGCGCCGGACAGGGCCCCGCCGCCCCCGCCGCCGCGTCCGTACCCGACGCGGTGCCCGCCGCGGCGGAGCCCGTGTCGACGCCCGCGCACGGCGTCCTCGCCCGGGTGCGCGGAATGGCCGGCGAGCTCAGGGGGCGGATGGGGCTCGCCCTGCTGCTCGGAAGCCTCGCGCTCGGCTCGGCCGTGGGGCTCATGGCCGTGTCCGGGTGGCTCATCTCGCGGGCCTCCGAGCAGCCGCCCGTGCTGCACCTGATGGTCGCCGTGACCGCCACCCGCGCCTTCGGCATCGGACGGGCGGTCTTCCGGTACGCCGAGCGGCTGGTCTCCCACGACGCCGTGCTGCGGATGCTCGCCGAACTGCGCGTCTCCGTCTACGCCCGGCTGGAGCGGATCGCCCCCGCCGGACTGCGCCGCGCCCGCCGCGGCGATCTGCTCGCCCGGCTCGTCCACGACGTCGACGCGCTCCAGGACTACTGGCTGCGCTGGCTGCTCCCGGCCGGGGCCGCGCTCGTCGTGGGGCTCGGCGCGGTCGGCTTCACCGCCTGGCTGCTGCCCGAGGCGGGCGCCGTGCTCGCGGTGGGCCTGCTCGTGGCGGGCGTGCTCGTGCCGCCGCTGGGCGCCGCGCTGGCCCGCCGGGCCGAGCGGCGGCTCGCCCCGGCGCGCGGAGCGCTCGCGACGGCCGTCGCCGATCCGCTGCGCGGCTGCGCCGAACTGACGGTGGCCGGGGCGCTGCGGGACCGGCTCGACCGGGCGCGCGCCGCCGACGGCACCCTCACCGGGATCGCCTCCCGGCAGTCCGCCGCCGCCGCGCTCGGCGCCGGGCTCTCCGCCCTGGTGTGCGGCCTGACCGTGGTCGCCGCCGCCTTCGTCGGCGTCCAGGCGGTCCGGGACGGGCGGCTCGACGGGGTCGCCCTCGCGGTCGTCGTCCTCACCCCGCTCGCCGCGTTCGAGGCCGTGACCGGGCTGCCCCTGGCCGTCCAGTACCGTCGGCGGGTCCGGCACAGCGCCGAGCGGGTCTTCGAGGTGCTGGACGCGCCCGTCCCCGTCCACGAGCCGGCCGTGCCCGCCGCTCCCCCGGCCGGGCCCTTCCCGCTGGAACTCGCGGGGATCGGGGCCCGGTACGCCGGGCAGGACCGGCCCGCGCTCGACGGCTTCGCGCTCACCCTGGAGGCCGGGCGGCGGGTCGCCGTCGTCGGCGCCTCCGGTTCCGGCAAGACCACGCTCGCCCAGGTGCTGCTGCGGTTCCTGGACGTGGAGGCGGGGACGTACCGGATCGGCGGGGTGCCCGCGGGGGAGCTCGACGGCGACGACGTACGCCGCCTCGTCGGGCTGTGCGCGCAGGACGCGCACCTCTTCGACAGCTCGCTGCGCGAGAACCTGCGGCTGGCGCGGACGGACGCGAGCGACGAGCAGTTGCGGGAGGCGCTGCGCCGGGCGCGGCTGCTCGACTGGGTGGACGGTCTGCCCGACGGGCTCGACACCCTGGTGGGCGAGCACGGCTCGAAGCTCTCCGGCGGGCAGCGGCAGCGGCTCGCGCTGGCCCGCGCCCTGCTCGCGGACTTCCCGGTGCTCGTCCTCGACGAGCCGGCCGAGCACCTGGACCTGGCCACCGCCGACGCCCTCACCGACGACCTGCTGCGCGCCACCGAGGGCCGCACCACCGTCCTCATCACCCACCGGCTGCGCGGACTCGACGCCGTCGACGAGGTGGTGGTCCTGGACGGCGGACGGACCGTGCAGCGCGGACCGTACGCCGAGCTCGCCGCCGAGGACGGGCCGCTGCGGCGGATGCTGGAGCGGGAACGGGCCGCCGACCTCCTCCTCGCGGGAGCCACCGCGGCCGGCGCCGACCGTCCGACTTTTCTCTCCAAATAGGACTAACTAGGCTCGACGCCATGACCGCCGCCACGCCCGATTCCCCGGACCCCCTGGTCGCCGCCACCGAGGCCACCCGCACCCTCCAGGGGCTGTCCACGGAGCTGACCGCCCGCGTGCCGCAACTGCTCGAGGCGATGCGGTCGGTGGGCACCGGTCTGGAGCTGCACACCACCCTCGACCGGATCTGCGAGACGGCCGCCGAGCTGGCCGGCGCCCGCTACGCGGCCATCGGCGTCGTCGACGAGGAGGGCAAGGGGCTCTCGGACTTCGTCACCTACGGCGTCGGCGACGACGTGGCCCGCCGCATCGGGCACCGCCCCGACGGACACGCCGGGCTGCTCGGCGCGCTCATCCGCGAGCCGCGCACGATCCGGCTGGCCGACCTCTCCACCGACCCGCGGTCGGCCGGCTTCCCGCCCGGCCACCCGGTGATGCGGACCTTCCTCGGCGTCCCCATCCGCGTCCAGGGCGAGATCTTCGGCAACCTCTACCTCGCGGAGAAGCGGGGCGGCGAGCAGTTCAACGACTACGACGAGCACATGGTCCGGGTCCTCGCCACCGAGGCGGGCATCGCCATCGGCAACGCCCGCCTCTACGAGGCCGCGCGCCAGCGCGAGCGGTGGATCGACGGTTCGGTCGCCGTCACCACCGCGCTGCTCTCCGGCGGCGACGCCGACGACGCCCTCGCGGTCGTCGCGGAACAGGCCCGGCGGCTCGCCGACGCGGACGCCGGGATCGTGCTGCTCCCGGCCGAGGAGGGCGGCCTGGAGATCGTCGCCGTCTCCTCGACCCGGCCCACCAAGTCCCTCGGCGTGGTGATCCCGCCGGAGAGCCAGGTCGTGGAACTGCTCCTGGAGGGCGAGGCGGTCTTCGTCCAGGACGCCTCCACCGACCCGCGCATGATCAGTCGGCTGACCTCGCCGTACGGGCCGAGCATGCTGCTGCCGCTGCAGAGCGGCGGGCGGGTGCTGGGCGCGCTCGCGATGCCGCGGGCCCGGGGCGCCCGGCCGTTCTCGGAGGCCGAGCGGACCCTCGCCACCCAGTTCGCCTCGCAGGCGGCGCTCGCGCTGATGATGGCCGAGGCGCAGCGCGACCGGGAGCGGCTCGCGGTCTTCGAGGACCGCGACCGGATCGCCCGCGACCTGCACGACCTCGTCATCCAGCGGCTCTTCGCCACCGGGATGATGCTGGAGAGCGCCCAGCGGAAGGCGGTCGTGCCGGCCGTGCAGGAGGGCGTCGGCAAGGCCGTGGACGAGCTGGACGTCACCATCCAGGAGATCCGCACGGCGATCTTCGCGCTCCAGCAGGGACCGGCGGAGGCGCCGTCGGGGCTGCGGACCCGGGTGCTGCGGGAGATCAACATGGCGGCGGTGCCGCTGGGCTTCAAGCCTGCGCACCGCTTCCTCGGCGCGGTCGACGCCACCGTCGGCGAGCTGACCGGCAAGAACCTGATCGCCGCGCTGCGCGAGGCGCTCTCCAACGCCTTCCGGCACGCCGGGGCGGGCCGGATCGAGGTCGTCGTCGACGCGACCGTCACCCTGCCGGACGGTTCGCCGGGGGTACGGCTCACGGTCGCGGACGACGGCGTCGGTCTGCCGGAGGGCGGCCGGCGCAGCGGTCTGCGCAACCTCGCCCGCCGCGCCGAGGCCCTCGGCGGCGCGAGCTGGTGCGGCCCGGGGCTCGCCGAGGACGGCGGCGGGACGTCGGTGGTGTGGGAGGCACCGCTCTAGCCCTGCGGCCTCCGGGCCGGTCCAGCCCTGCGGGGCCTCCGGGCCGGTGACCCCACCGACCCCCGGTGACCCCACCGACCCCCGGTGGTCCTACCGGCCCCCGGTGGCCCCACGGACCCCCGTGGTCCTACCGGCCCCCGGCTCCGTGGACCTGGCCTTCCTCGGCCAGGGCCGCCGGGTCCGCCGCGAGGGCTTCGGCGACGAGCCGTTCGATGACGACGGCGACGCCGTCCTCGTTGTTGCCGACGGTGCGGCCCGAGGCGGCGGCGATCACGTCGGCGTGGGCGTTGCCCATCGCGTACGAGCGGCCGGCCCAGCTCAGCATCTCGATGTCGTTCGGCATGTCGCCGAAGGCCGCGACCTGGTCCGCCGTGATGCCGCGCTGCGCGCAGCAGAGCGCGAGCGTCGACGCCTTGGAGACGCCGAGGGCGCTGATCTCGATGAGCGCGGTGGGGCTGGAGCGGGTGAAGGAGGCCAGGTCGCCGGCGGCCTCGCGGGCCGTCGCGAGGAAGACGTCGGGGTCGAGTTCCGGGTGCTGGGCGAGCAGCTTGAGCACCGGGGCGGCGACGCCCGGCTCCTCCTCGTAGAGCAGTTTCTCGGCGGTGGCGACGGTGGCGCCGGGGTCGAGGAAGAAGGGCGGGTACTGCGGCTCGTAGTGGATCCCGGTGGTCAGCTCGACGGCGAAGCTGGTGCCGGGGGCGGCGGCTCGCAGGGCCCGTACGACGTCGAGGGCGGTGGGCCGGGGCAGCGGGCGGACCTCCAGGAAGGCGCCGCCCGCGTGCAGGTCCACGACGGCCGCGCCGTTGGCGCAGATGGCGAGGCCGTGGCCGTGGACGTGGTCGCTGACCACGTCCATCCAGCGGGCCGGGCGGCCGGTGACGAAGAAGACCTCGATCCCCGCCCGCTCCGCCGCGGCGAGGGCGGCGACGGTGCGCTCGGAGACGGACTTGTCGTCGCGCAGGAGGGTGCCGTCGAGGTCGGTGGCGATGAGCCGGACGGCGGGGCGGGCGGGGGCCGGGGAAGAGGGGCGGGGAGAGGTCACCTCACCATGGTGCCGCACGGAGCGCACGGGCGTGCGGGTCCCCGCACATTTGAGTGATCGGGGCCCTTTCCGCACGGGTTCAGTTCGTGAGCGGCCCCCGGACGTCGGCCTGCTGCGGATGATCGCCACCGAGCCGGGCCGCAGCCGGCGCTCGCTCGCCGCCGACCTGGGCGTGGTGCCGCCGGGTCGTGGCCTCCATCGACGGCCTGGGGCGCAAGGTCCCGGTGGAGCGGCGGCGCAGCACCGAGGACCGCCGGAACCACGAGCTGTACGTCTCCGAGGCCGGGCCTCGCGCCCTCGCCGGGGTCCGTGAGGTGGCCGCCGCCCACGAGGACGACCTCCTGGCCGCGCTGGACGGCCCGGAACGGGAGCCGCTCGCGGGACTCCTCGGCCGGGTCGCCGCGCGGCAGGGCCTCACCCCGGGCGTCCACCCCGGCTACCGCACGCTCGCGAAACGGGCCGGGCGGCGGGAGACGGAGAAGGTCCGGCCGGGCTCGTGAGGGAGCCGGCGGTCAGCCGGGCGGGCGGGGGCTGGTGGGCGGGTGGGGCCGCGGGGTTCCGACGTACGCTCGGGGCATGAGCCTGCGCCTGAGCACCGTGATCCTGCCCGTCGACCGCTGGCACGAGGGAGGCCGCGCCACCTGGCAGCGCGCCGAGGAACTCGGCTTCCACGCCGCGTACACCTACGACCACCTGTCCTGGCGGAGCTTCCGGGACCGTCCGTGGTTCGGCGCCCTGCCCACCCTCACCGCCGCCGCGGCCGCCACGGACCGGCTGCGCCTGGGCACCCTCGTCACCTCGCCCAACTTCCGCCACCCGGTGACGCTGGCCAAGGAGCTGATCTCGCTCGACGACGTCTCCGGCGGCCGGGTCACCCTCGGCATCGGCGCCGGCGGCGACGGCTTCGACGCCACCACGCTCGGCCAGGAGCGGTGGACGCCGAAGGAGCGGGCGGACCGCTTCGCCGAGTTCGTCCCGCTGCTCGACCGGCTGCTCACCGAGGAGGTGGTGACGGAGAGCGGCACGTTCTATTCGGCCGACGAGGCCCGCAACATCCCCGGCTGTGTGCAGCGCCCCCGGCTGCCGTTCGCGGTCGCGGCGACCGGCCCGCGCGGCATGCGGCTCGCCGCCCGGCACGGGCAGGCGTGGGTGACCACCGGCGACCCCAAGCTGTTCGAGAACGGCACGGCGGAGCAGTCCGCCGAGGCGCTGCGCGGCCAGATCGAGCGGCTCGGCAAGGCGTGCGCGGACATCGGCCGGGACGTGGACGAGCTCGACAAGATCCTGCTCACCGGTTTCACCCCGGAGAAGAACACGGTGCTCGACTCCCTGGAGCGGTTCGTGGACTTCGCCGGCACCCACCGCGACCTCGGCTTCACCGAGATCGTCATCCACTGGCCGATCCAGGACTCGGTCTTCGCCGCCGACCGAGCCGTCTTCGAGACCATCGCCACGGAGGCCCTGGGCCGCCTCGGCTGATCGCGCGGTCCGGGCGAGGAGAGCGGTCGGGTCAGCGGACGCGGCCGCTCAGCCACGGGGTGAGCGTCATCATCGGCACGAGTTCCCTGTAGGTCTCGCCGCCGGGCACGGGGACGATCAGCCACTGGCCGGGCGGGAAGAACCGTCCCTTCACATGGGCCAGGCCGGTGTGGATCGCGCGGACGAAGCCGGGCACGGCGTCCCTCGGCACGTCGGCGAACTCCACGCCGTCCACCGTGATCCTGGCGTCGTCCTCGGGGTAGAGCTGCACGGAGAGGTACGGGGAGCCGCCGAGCTCGATGAACGCCTCGTGCGGCAGCGAACCGTCCGCGTCGAACACCTCGAAGGCACCGGCGGACGTGCGGCGTGAGGTCTGGTCGGCCCCTATGTCGTCGCGGACCGTCATCTCCAGGTGGAACTCCTCGGCGAGCGCGCGGACGGCGGTGACGGCGGCCTGGGTGCTGGGCAGGTGCGGTAGGGACATGATCCGATCATGCCCCAGGGTCGGAAGGGCACCGGGAGCCCTGCCGGTCGGCATCTCTTTCGGTCCGGAACCCTGTCGGTCCGGAACCCTGTCGGTCCGGAACCCTGTCGGTCCGGAACCCTGTCGGTCCGGTCCGGCACCTTCGTCAGCCCGGGAAGCGGATGAACTCCGCCGGTACGGCACCGGTCAGCCAGACCCCGTTGGCGCTGACCCGGAACTCGTGGCCCGCCCGGTGCATCGCCCCGGCGTCCACGCTCAGCACCACCGGCCGGCCGCGTCTCGCCCCGACCCGGGTGGCCGTCTCGCGGTCGGGGGAGAGGTGCACGTCGTGGCGGGCCATGGGCCGCAGCCCCTCCGCCCGGATCGCGGGAAGCCGGTCGGCGACCGTACCGTGGTAGAGGTACGCGGGCGGTTCGGCGGCCGGCAGGTCCAGGTCGACGGTGATCGTGTGGCCCTGGCTCGCCCGGATCCGGGTGCCCTCGACGGCGAACCGCTTCTTGTCGTTGGTGGCGACCACGTGGTCCAGCTCCGCGCGGGTGATCGGAAAGCCGTGCGCGGCCGTGGCGGCGAGCAGCGCGTCGATCTCGGTCCAGCCGTGCTCGTCCAGCGTCAGCCCGATCCGCTCGGGCTGGTGCCGCAGATGCTTCGACAGGTACTTCGACACCTTCACCGTGCGACGTTCGTCCATCGTTTTCTCTCCTTCAGGTTTGATCCACAACCAAAGTGGTTTATCCACAGGCCAGTTGACGATTCTGTGGACAACTCCCCTGAAGAATCAAATGGTTTAGCGAACTCTAGGGGAATTGGTGCTGTTTACGGTCAATGCGTCCAATGTCCTTTTGTTGACCTCGCGTTCGGTGGCCGCCGTCACGAACGCCGCGACCCCGTCCAGGCCAACCAGCGCCTGGACGGCCCTGATCGTGTCCGCCGGAATCTGCACCGGACGCGGCTCGTCGTCCCGGGAGGGCGGCATGTCGGGAGACAGATGGATCTGCAGGTGACGGGTCGCCAGGATCCGCATGGCGCGCGCGAGTTCGGCGTCCACGGTCTGCTGCGCGAGCGGACGGAGGCGGCGCACCATCGTGGCCGCCTCGGCCGCGTCGGAGTCGGTCGGCGGCCGGTGCTCCAGATACCGGGCGAAGACGTGCTCGGTGGTGAACTCCAGGAAACGGCCCGCTATGTGCTCCACCTGCTCCCGAAGTTCCCTCAGGTGCCCGGTGATTGCCGACAGCGGCACACCGGCCGCATGCAACTCCACGGCCACCGCCAGTTCTTGGGGGCTCGGGACCAGGTACTCCTCGGTGTCCCGGCCGGGGATCCGCTCCAGCACCCCGAGCTCGACCGCCTCCCGGACCGCCTCCTCGTCCGGGGTGCCGCCGAAGCGGGCGTCCAGCTCCGCGCGGGTGATCCGGGCCGCCTCCTCGTCGGTCCACGGCCCCTGGACCTCGGCGACGAGCCCGAGCACCCCGCCCAGCCCCCGCCCGGTGTCCCAGGCGTCGAGCAGCTCCTTGATCGACGCCAGTGTGTAGCCCCGGTCCAGCAGGTCCGCGATCTGGCGCAGCCGGGCCAGATGGCTGTCCCCGTACACGTTCGACCTGCCCCGGCGCTCCGGGCGGGGCAGCAGACCGCGGTCCTGGTAGGCGCGGATGGTCCGGACCGTGGCCCCGCTGTGATGGGCGAGATCCTCGATCCGGTACTCCGGTCGCACTGCTGACTGCTCGGACAAACCCGCTCCCACCGACCGATCGCTCCACCCCGCACGGGGCCCCTCATGCGAGGGATCGTACGACCGTCCGCCCGCCCCGGCCCCCGGCCGGAGGGCCGGGACCCGGGCGGTGACCCGCTCCGGACGGACGGCCGCGGCCTCCCGCTACGCCGGCGGCTGCCAGCGGGCCAGGGCGCGCAGGGCGCCCGGCGCCAGCCGGGAGAGCGCGTGGGCGCTGCGTGCCTCCGGTGTGACCGGCACGACCGCCCGGTCGTGCAGCACCGCCCCCAGGATCGCGTCCGCGACCTTCTCCGGCGGGTAGTTGCGCAGCCCGTACAGCCGCGACACCTTGCGCTGGCGGCGCTTCTCCTCCTCCGCGTCCGTGACCCCGGCGAACCGGGCGGTGGCCGTGATGTTGGTGTTCACGATCCCCGGACAGATCGCGCTCACCCCGATGGACTGCCCGGCCAGTTCGGCCCGCAGGCACTCGCTCAGCATCAGCACCGCCGCCTTCGAGGTGCTGTACGCCGGCAGCGCCCGGGAGGGCTGGAAGGCCGCCGCGGAGGCGGTGTTGACGATGTGGCCGCCCTGGCCGCGGGCGGCCATCTGCGCCCCGAATATCCGGCAACCGTGGATCACACCCCACAGGTTGACGTCCAGGACCCGCTTCCACTCCTCGCTGGTGGTCTCGAAGAAGGAGCCGGTGAGTCCGATCCCCGCGTTGTTGACGAGGACGTCGACGATGCCGTAGTCGGCGGCCACCTTGGCCGCCAGCTTCTCCATCGCCTGCTCGTCGGAGACGTCCACCGTCTCGCCCCAGGCGTCACCGGCGCCGATCAGCCGCGCCATCTCGGCCGTCCGGGCCGCGCCCTCGCCGTCCCGGTCCACCGCGACCACCCGGGCCCCGGCCTCCGCGAACGCGAAGGCGGTGGCCCGCCCGATGCCGCTGGCGGCGCCGGTGACCAGTACCAGCTGCCCGCCGAACCGCTCCGCGTACTCCGGCCGCACCCCGCTCTTCGCGGTCGTCTCCGCCACCGGCCGCGGCGCCCGCGTCTCCGGCTCCTCGTGGGTGCGGACGAAGTCCGTGATCCACGCGGCCAGCTGGTCCGGCCGGGTGCGCGGCACCCAGTGCTTCGCCGGCAGGGTGCGCCGGGTCAGCTCCGGCACCCAGGCGGCCAGGTCGTCGTAGAGCCGCTCGGAGAGGAAGGCGTCCCCGGTCGGCGTGATCAGCTGCACGGGCACGTGCGCGAAGGCGTCGGGGCGCGGCCGGGAGAGCCGGGCCCGGATGTTGTCCCGGTAGAGCCAGGCGCCGTGGGCCGCGTCGCTCGGCAGCGAGGGCGTCGGGTAGGCGTCGGACGGGATCCCCTCCACCCGCTCCAGGAGCTTCGGCCAGCGCTTGCCGAGCGGGCCGCGCCAGGCCAGCTCCGGCAGGACGGGGGTGTGCAGCATGTACACGTACCAGGACTTGGCGCCCTGCCCGAGGAGCTGCCCGACCCGGCGTGGGGTGGGGCGGGTCATCCGGTTCTTGATCCAGTGCCCGAAGTGGTCGAGCGAGGGGCCCGACACGGAGGTGAACGAGGCGATCCTGCCCTCGGTGCGCTCCACGGTCGCGAACTCCCACGCCTGCACCGAACCCCAGTCGTGCCCGACGAGGTGGACCGGCCGGTCCGGGCTGACCGCGTCGGCGACGGCCAGGAAGTCGTCGGTCAGCTTCTCCAGGGTGAAGCCGCCCCTCAGCGGTGCCGGCGCCGTCGAACGGCCGTGGCCCCGCACGTCGTACAGCACGACGTGGAACTCCCCGGCGAGCCGGACCGCGACCTCGGACCAGACCTCCTTCGAGTCCGGATAGCCGTGCACGAGCACCACCGTCGGCCGGCGTGCGTCGCCGAGCTCGGCGACGCACAGCTCGATCCCGCCCGTCCGGACCCGGCGCTCCCGCGCCCCGTCGAGTCCCGCCCCCGCCATCACACCGCTCCTTCGTTCCACCGCCGCACGTGCGGCAGGTCGTCGTCCAGCCAGAACGCGCTCTGCTCGGGGTCCCTGGAGTCGGTGACGACCAGGATCTCCTCGAACTTCGCGCCCGTCCCCCGGAATCCGAGGTGGGGTTCGACCGCCCAGAGGCCCGGAGTGGGCGGGTGGTCGGAGAACTTGTACGGGGACCAGAGCGGCGACCAGCCGTCCCGGTGGCCGTGCACGGCGTCGCTCAGCAGGCCCTTGAGGGACTGGGCGCCGAAGCCGAAGAGGGTCGGGGTGAAGCGCCGCTCCCGCACCCGGTCGATCTTGTGGGCGATCACGCCGAACGGATAGGCGCGGTGCCGGTTGGCGTACCCCTGGCGGACCATGAGCCGGTCCACGTCCTCGTATATCTCGCGCAGGCTGCGCCGCTCGCGGACCTCGCGCAGGATCAGCTCGCGGTGGTCGCGCAGGTCGGCGAGGAGCTTGTCGTGCAGCGGGTTGAGCCCGAGGCAGCCGCTGTACCCGATGTCCGCCGTGTACCCCTTGTACACGGGCGCCATGTCGAGGATGAACGGCATCCCCGCCTCCAGGCGCCGGTCGGTGGGGAAGAACTGCAGCGGGATCTTGAAGTCGACGAAGGCGGTGCGGTCGCCGAACCAGGCGAACGGGCGGTGGAACCAGTCCTTCACCCCGCGCTCGTACAGCCACTCGCGCTGCATCCGCGCCGCCTCGCGCTCGGTCACACCCGGCTTGAGCTGGGCCGCGACCGCTTCCGCGCAGGCGTAGGAGAGCTGCTGTACGTCCCTGAACCCCCGCAGTTCCGCGGTCAGTTCGCTTGCCACTGCTGAGGTCATGCCACCCGCCCGTCCGGTGTGAGCGTACGGTCGCACTACGCGTCCGTAACTTGACACCGATGAATGTGACAATGCCCGGCGGCTACGTCAAGGGGTGTGCACGAGGCCCTGTGGAAAACTCCGTCCCCGAGACCCCGACGACTTTCGTCGCGACGACTCTCGGGGTTCGTACGCCGGAAGTCGGAGAGGGTTCGAGCCGTAGGGCTGACGACGGCTGTGGCGCCCGCCACTACCGTCGAACCGTGACTGTGATCGCCACCGAAAGCCTCAGCAAGCGGTTCCCCCGGGTGACCGCTCTCGACCGGCTCTCCCTGGACATCGGGCCCGGTGTGACCGGACTGGTGGGTGCCAACGGAGCCGGCAAGTCCACGATGATCAAGATCCTGCTCGGCCTCTCCCCCGCCACGGAGGGCCGCGCCGAGGTCCTGGGCCTCGACGTCTCGACGCACGGCCCCGAGATCCGCGAGCGCGTCGGGTACATGCCCGAGCACGACTGCCTGCCGCCGGACGTCTCGGCCACCGAGTTCGTCGTCCACATGGCGCGGATGTCGGGGCTGCCGGCGACCGCCGCCCGCGAGCGGACGGCCGACACCCTGCGCCACGTCGGCCTGTACGAGGAGCGCTACCGCCCCATCGGCGGCTACTCGACCGGCATGAAGCAGCGGGTGAAGCTGGCCCAGGCCCTGGTCCACGACCCCAAGCTGGTCCTCCTCGACGAGCCGACCAACGGCCTCGACCCGGTCGGCCGGGACGAGATGCTCGGCCTCATCCGCCGCGTCTGGACCGACTTCGGCATCTCCGTGCTCGTCACCTCCCACCTCCTCGGCGAGCTGGAGCGGACCTGCGACCACGTCGTCGTCATCGACGGCGGAAAGCTGCTGCGGTCCAGCTCCACCAGCGACTTCACCCGCACCACCACGACCCTCGCGGTCGAGGTCACCGACTCGGACGCGCACCCGGACGGCACCGGCGCGCTCCGCGCGGCCCTCGCCGAGGCCGGCGTCACCCTCCACGAGGGCGTCGAGGAGGGCCTGCCCGGTGCCGGTCACATCCTGCTCCTGGAGGCCGCCGGCGAGGAGACGTACGACCTGGTGCGCGACACCGTCGCCGGCCTCGGCCTCGGCCTGGTCCGCATGGAGCAGCGCCGCCACCACATCGCCGAGGTCTTCCGTCCCGAGGCCGCCGCGCAGCACGAGGAGGTGAAGGCCCGATGAGCACCCCCGCCCCCGAGGCCGCCCCCGACACCACCCGGATCCACAACATCGGATACCGGTCCTACGACGGCCCCAGGCTCGGCCGCTCGTACGCCCGCCGCTCGCTCTTCTCGCAGTCCCTGCGCGGGGCGTACGGCCTGGGCCGCAGCGCCAAGTCGAAGGTGCTGCCGATGCTGCTTTTCGCCGTGATGTGCGTGCCCGCGCTGATCGTCACCGCGATCGCGGTGTACATGAAGAACGAGAAGCACCTCATGGAGTACACCCAGTACGCGGTCTACCTCCAGCTCGTCATCGCCGTCTACCTGGCCTCCCAGGCCCCCCAGTCGGTCTCCCGCGACCTGAGGTTCCGGACGGTGCCGCTGTACTTCTCCCGGCCCATCGAGCGGGTCGACTACGTGCTCGCCAAGTACGGGGCCATGGCGTCGGCGCTGTTCGTCCTCACCGCCACCCCGCTGCTGATCATGTGGGTCGGCTCGATGCTGGCCAAGATGGACTTCGCCGAGCAGGCCAAGATGTTCGGCCAGGGGCTCGTCTCCGTCGCGATCCTGTCGGTGCTCTTCGGCGGCATCGGCCTGGTCATGGCCGCGCTCACGCCGCGCCGCGGCTTCGGCGTCGCCGCCGTGATCGCCGTCCTCACCATCACCTACGGCGCCGTCTCCACCCTCCAGGGCATCTCCTACGCCACCGACAACACCGACGCCATCGCCTGGCTCGGCCTGTTCTCCCCCCTCACCCTCGTCATCGGCCTGCAGAACGCCTTCCTCGGCGCTCCCGCCTCCTTCCCCGGCGAGATGTCGGTCGGGACCGGAGTCGGCGTGGTCTACCTCCTGGTCGTCCTCGGCCTCGTCGCCGCCTGCTACGGCATCCTGATGCGCCGCTACCGAAAGGTCGGACTGTGAGCACCCTGCACATCGACCACGTCTCGCGCTGGTTCGGCAACGTCGTCGCGGTCAACGACGTCACGATGTCGATCGGCCCCGGCGTGACCGGCCTGCTCGGCCCCAACGGCGCCGGGAAGTCCACCCTCATCAACATGATGGGCGGCTTCCTCGCCCCCTCCACGGGCAGCGTGACCCTCGACGGCGAGCCGGTCTGGCGCAACGAGTCCGTCTACCGTTCCATCGGCGTCGTCCCCGAGCGGGAGGCGATGTACGACTTCCTCACCGGCCGCGAGTTCGTGGTGGCCAACGCGGAGCTCCAGGGCCTCGGCGCGACGGAGGCCCAGAAGGCCCTCGCCACCGTCGAGATGGAGTACGCGCAGGACCGGAAGATCGCCACGTACAGCAAGGGCATGCGGCAGCGCGTGAAGATGGCCTCGGCCCTGGTCCACGAGCCGTCCGTGCTGCTGCTCGACGAGCCGTTCAACGGCATGGACCCGCGCCAGCGGATGCAGCTCATGGAGCTGCTGCGGCGGATGGGCGCCGACGGGCGCACGGTGCTGTTCTCCTCGCACATCCTGGAGGAGGTCGAGCAGCTCGCCTCCCACATCGAGGTGATCGTCGCCGGCCGGCACGCCGCCTCCGGCGACTTCCGCCGGATCCGCCGTCTGATGACCGACCGGCCGCACCGCTATCTGGTCCGCTCCAGCGACGACCGGGCGCTCGCCGCCGCGCTGATCGCCGACCCGTCGACGGCCGGCATCGAGGTCGACGCGGTGGAGGGCGGACTGCGGATCCAGGCCGTCGACTTCGGACGGTTCACCGAGCTGCTGCCGCAGGTCGCACGCGCGCGTGGGATCCGGCTGCTGACGGTGTCGCCCTCCGACGAGTCGCTCGAATCCGTCTTCTCGTATCTCGTCGCGGCCTGAAAGGAGCACGATCCCGATGTACGACCCCACCGTCGCCCGGCTCACCTACCGGGCCCTCCTGGGCCGCCGCCGGGCGGCGATCCTCTTCCTGCTGCCCGGCCTGCTCCTGCTCATCGCCACGGCCGTCCGGATCATCAACGGCGCGGACGACCAGGTCGCGGCCGACCTCCTCGGCGGTTTCGCGCTCGCCACGATGGTGCCGCTGATCGGCGTCATCGCCGGCACGGGCGCGATCGGCCCGGAGATCGACGACGGCTCCATCGTCTACCTGCTCTCCAAGCCGGTGAAGCGGCCGACGATCATCACCACCAAGCTGATCGTGGCCATCGCCGTGACCATGGCCTTCTCGGCCGTGCCCACCCTGATCGCCGGCTTCATCCTGAACGGGAACGGGCAGCAGGTCGCCGTGGCCTACACGGTCGCCGCGCTGGTCGCCTCCATCGCCTACAGCGCGCTCTTCCTGCTGCTCGGCACGGTCAGCCGGCACGCCGTGGTGATCGGCCTGGTCTACGCCCTGGTCTGGGAGGCGCTGTTCGGCTCCCTGATCGCCGGCGCCCGCACCCTCAGCGTCCAGCAGTGGTCGCTCGCCCTCGCCGAGAAGGTCACCGGCGAGGGGCTGATCAGCTCCGACGTGGCGCTGCCGACGGCGTCGGTGCTGCTGATCGCCGTCACGATCGGGGCCACCTGGTTCGCCGGCCACAAGCTGCGCACGCTGACGCTGGCCGGCGAGGAGTAGGCCGGCCCCGGACGGGGCGTCAGACGGTACGGTCGCGGGCGGCGAGCAGGCCGACGCCCGCGGCCGCCGCGCAGACACCGAGCACCAGCGAGATCGGCAGCGTCCACGAGCCGGTCGCCTGATGCAGGGCACCGGCCGCCAGCGGACCCGCGGCCGCCATCAGATAGCCGACGGTCTGGGCCATCCCGGAGAGCCGGGCGGCCGTCGGGGCGTCCCCGGTCCGCAGCACGATCAGGGTCAGCGCGAGCCCCAGGGCCCCGCCCTGGCCGACGCCGAGGACCGCCGACCACAGCCAGGCGCCCTCGGCCGGGGCGACGAGCAGCCCCGCGTACCCGGCGGCGACCAGCGTCGTCACCAGCACCACCAGCGGGCGCTGGCTGCGCCTGCGGCCCGCGAGCAGCGGCACCGCGAAGGCCCCGGCGACCTGGATCAGGTTGTTGAAGGCGAAGACCACACCGGCCTCGGAGCGGCTCATCCCGTGGTCGGTGAAGATCGTCGGCATCCAGGCGATCAGCACGTACGACCAGAGCGACTGCAGGCCCATGAAGAGGGTCACCTGCCAGGCGAGCGCCGAGCGCCACACCCGCGCCGGGGCGGCGCCGGCGGCCGGGACGGCCCGTACCTCGTGACCGGTACGGCCCCGGGCGATCAGCACCTGGGGCAGCCAGGCCACCGCCGCCACCAGGGCGAGCAGCGACCAGGAGCCGAGCGAGCCCTGCCAGCCGCCGCCGAGCGCCTCCTCCAGCGGGACCGCGGCCGCGGCGGCGACGGTCGCGCCGGCGACCATCGCCCCCGTGTACACGGAGGTCATGGCGGCCGCCCGGTCCGGGAAGTCCCGCTTGACCAGACCCGGCATCAGCACGTTGAGCAGGGCGATCGCGGTGCCGACGAGGACGCCGCCGCCGTACAGCGCCGCCACCGACGGCAGCAGCCGCAGCAGGATGCCGCCGGCGAGCAGCAGCAGCGCGGCGAGCACGGTCCGCTCGGCGCCGAAGCGGCGGCCCAGCCAGGGCGCGACCAGCGCGCCGAGGCCGAGGAAGAGCACCGGGATCGAGGTGATGAGCGATCCGGCGGTCGAGGAGAGGCCGAAGGCCCCGGCTATCTCGCCGACCAGCGGCGCCACGCTCGCCAGCGCGACCCGCATGTTGAGCGAGGCGAGCACGATCCCGGCGAGCAGCAGCAGCGGATGGGCGAGCAGCGCGCGCCGCGCGGCGGTCCCGGCGGCCGAGGGGCGTACGTCGGCCTCGGCGTCGACCAGCACGCGCGCGGGGCCCGTCTCCGTACCCCTCACGCCCCCGCCTCCCGGCTCTCCTCCAGCAGCGCCGCCACCGTCTCCGCCGGGACCCGCAGCAGCTCGCGGGCCTGCTGTTCGGCCCCGTCGGGGTCGCCGGCCTCGATCGCGGCGACCAGCGCCTCGTGGACGTCGATGTCGACCGGCGGCATCGCGCGGTCGCCGAGCGCCTCGACCAGGACCTCGTGGACCTGCGCCGAGAAGAAGCGGTAGACCTCGATGAAGGCCGCGTTGTGGGTGGCGGCCACCACCGCGAGGTGGAAGGCGAGGTCCGCGTCGGCGTCCCGGTCGCCCTCCTCGCGCAGGGTGGTCAGGGCGGCGCGCAGCCGCAGCAGGTCGTGGGTGTCCCGCCGTTCCGCCGCGAGCCGGGCCGCCTCCGCCTCCAGGGCGGTCCGCAGTTCCAGGACGTCGCGCGCGCCCGCGTGCCGGACCCCGCGCAGGACGGCGGCCGGGTCGGCGGTGGAGCGGACGAAGGTGCCGTTGCCCTGCCGGGACTCCAGGAGCCCGGCGTGGACGAGGACCCGGATCGCCTCGCGGACGGTGTTGCGTCCGACGCCCAGCTGCTGGGCGAGCTCGTGCTCGGTCGGGATGCGGTCGCCGACGGCCCACTCGCCCTCGGCGAGCTGGGCCCGCAGCTGCTCCACCGCGGAGTCCACCAGCGAGGTGCGCCCCGCCGCTCTCAGTGCCGCCATTCCGTCCCGTCCCTCCGTACCCGATTCGCCCGGTTGCCCAGTCATCCTACAAGTCATCCACAGACGTGCTCACAGTCACCGAGGCGCCGCCCGGGGACCGGACTACTGTGGGCTCGTACGTGCACCGAACACCCTCATCACCCTCGGGAGTCAGTCATGTCAGACCGCTTCGACGTCGTCGTACTCGGAGCTGGCCCCGGCGGCTACGTCGCCGCCATCCGCGCCGCCCAGCTGGGCAAGCGGGTCGCGGTCGTCGAGGAGAAGTACTGGGGCGGTGTCTGCCTGAACGTCGGCTGCATCCCCACCAAGGCGCTGCTCCGCAACGCCGAACTGGCGCACATCTTCAACCACGAGGCGAAGACCTTCGGCATCAAGGTCGACGGCTCGGTGACCTTCGACTACGGCGACGCCTACCGCCGCAGCCGGACGGTCGCGGACGGCCGCGTCAAGGGCGTCCACTTCCTGATGAAGAAGAACGGCATCACGGAGTTCGACGGCCGGGGCACGTTCGTCGACGCGAACACCCTCCAGGTCGCGAAGGCCGACGGCACGACGCAGACCATCACCTTCGACAACTGCATCATCGCCACCGGCGCCTCCCCGCGCCTGCTGCCCGGCACCGCCCTGAGCGACCGCGTCGTCTCCTACGAGCAGCAGATCCTGGCCGAGGACGCCCCGAAGTCGATCGTCATCGCGGGTGCCGGCGCGATCGGCATCGAGTTCGCGTACGTGCTGAACAACTACGGCACCAAGGTCACCATCGTCGAGTTCCTCGACCGGATGGCCCCGCTGGAGGACGAGGAGGTGTCGAAGGAGCTGGCGAAGCAGTACCGCAAGCTCGGCATCGACGTCCTCACCTCGACCCGGGTCGACGCGATCGACGAGTCCGGCCCGCAGGTGCGCGTCACGGTCACCGGCAAGGACGGCTCGCAGAAGGTCCTGGAGGCCGACAAGGTCCTGCAGGCCATCGGCTTCGCGCCGAACGTCTCCGGCTACGGCCTGGAGAACACCGGTGTCGCGCTCACCGAGCGCGGCGCGATCGACGTCGACGGCCGCTGCCGCACCTCGGTCCCGAACATCTTCGCCATCGGTGACGTCACCGCGAAGCTGATGCTCGCGCACACCGCCGAGGCCATGGGCGTCATCGCCGCCGAGACCATCGCGGACGCCGAGACGATGGAGCTCGACTACGCGATGATCCCGCGGGCGACGTACTGCCAGCCGCAGATCGCGAGCTTCGGCTACACCGAGGCGCAGGCCCGCGAGAAGGGCTACGACGTCAAGGTCGCCAAGTTCCCCTTCATGGCGAACGGCAAGGCGCACGGCCTCGGCGACTCGACCGGCTTCGTCAAGATCGTCGCCGACGCCAAGTACGGCGAGATCGTCGGCGCCCACCTGATCGGCCCGGACGTCACCGAGCTGCTGCCCGAGCTGACGCTGGCCCAGCAGTGGGACCTCACCGTCCACGAGGTCGCGCGGAACGTGCACGCCCACCCCACCCTGGGCGAGGCCGTCAAGGAAGCCGTCCACGGCATCGCCGGCCACATGATCAACTTCTGAGTCCCGTCCGGCCTCATAGGCCGCGCACGGCCCCAGGTGATAGGCACTGAGAAGTGCCGAGCGAAACCTTCCCGGGTGGCGAACCGTCCCGACCGATCAGGTCGTGGGTGCGTTCGTCACCCGGCACGCATCTCTGGCTCGCGGTCATCGCGGTCACCAGCCTCACCCTCGCGCTCTCCCCGGCGGGGCTGGACACGTACTTCCTCCACCGGAACAGCAGCAACCTCCACCAGCTCGCCCACCACCCGGTCCGCGCCCTGCTCGGCAGCGCGTTCTGGATCGAGGACCCGGCCGACCTGCTGCTGTACGCCGTGCTCTTCGAGGTACTCCACGCCCCCGTGGAGCGCTGGCTGGGCACCGCCAAGTGGCTGTTCACCGTCGCCACCGCGCACATCGCCGCGACCCTCGTCAGCCAGCAGGTCGTCCTCCTGGCGATCCGCGACCACGACGTGCCCCGCAGCATGGCGCACGTCGTCGACATCGGCGTCAGCTACGGCCTCGCCGCCTCCGCCGGAATCCTCACCTACCGGATCGCCCGGCGGTGGCGCCCGCTCTACCTCGCGGCGGCGGTGGCCTTCTTCCTCGTCCCGCTGCTCGCCGACCGCACGTACACCGACCTCGGGCACGCCCTCTCGCTGGCGATCGGCCTGGCCTGCTACCCGCTCACCCGCCGTCCGGCGGCGCACGAAAAACCGGTCGCACCCGAACAGGAGCCCGGCGCACACTAGTTGTGCGGGGGACACGGGGGATCCCCCGGTGGCGGCCGCTTCGAGCGCGCGGATCCCCGGATCCGCGCGGGCCGCGACCGACGAAGGCCCGCTCCCCTCGGGGAGCGGGCCTTCGCACGGAATCTCCGGACGGCTCAGGCCGCCAGCAGACGCTCCAGGACGAGCGCGATGCCGTCCTCCTCGTTGGAGGCCGTCACCTCGTCCGCCACCGCCCGCAGCTCCTCGTGCGCGTTCCCCATCGCGACCCCGTGCGCGGCCCAGCCGAACATCGGGATGTCGTTGGGCATGTCGCCGAAGGCGATGGTCTCCGCGGCCTTGACCCCGAGCCGGCGCGCCGCCAGCGAGAGGCCGGTCGCCTTGCTCAGCCCGAGCGGCAGGATCTCCACGATCCCGGGACCCGCCATGACCACGTCGACCAGACCGCCGACGCCGGCGCGGGCGACCGCGGTCAGCTCGTCGTCGGTCATCGCCGGGTGCTGGATGTAGAGCTTGGTGAGCGGCGCCGCCCACAGCTCGGCCGGGTCCTCGTACGGCACGTACGGCAGCGGACCCTCCTGCGCCCGGTAGCCGGGGCCCATCAGGACCTCGCCCTCCAGGCCGTCCCGGCTGGCGGCCAGCGCCAGCGGGCCGACCTCCGCCTCGATCTTGGAGAGGGCGAGCCCGGCGAGCTGCCGGTCCAGCGTCAGAGAGGTCAGCAGCCGGTGCTCGCCGGCGTGGTAGACCTGCGCGCCCTGTCCGCACACCGCGATCCCCTGGTAGCCGAGGTCGTCGAGGATGTGCCGGGTCCAGGGCACCGCCCGGCCGGTGACGACGATGTGCGCGGCGCCCGCCGCCGTGGCGGCGGCGAGGGCGTCCCGCGTACGGGCCGAGACGGACTCGTCGGCCCGCAGCAGCGTGCCGTCGAGGTCCGTCGCGACCAGGCGGTAGGGGAAGGGGCTCACTTGGCGATCGGCTCCAGGACCTCGCGCCCGCCCAGGTACGGCCGGAGGACCTCCGGGACGCGCACCGAACCGTCGGCGAGCTGGTGGTTCTCCAGGATGGCGACGATGGTCCGCGGAACGGCGCACAGCGTGCCGTTCAGCGTGGCGAGCGGCTGGACGGTCTTCTTGCCGCCCTGCTCCTCGCGCATGCGGACGGAGAGGCGGCGGGCCTGGAAGCCGTCGCAGTTGGAGGCCGAGGTCAGCTCGCGGTACTTGCCCTGGGTGGGGATCCACGCCTCGCAGTCGAACTTGCGGGAGGCCGAGGCGCCGAGGTCACCGGTGGCGACGTCGATCACCTGGAAGGGCAGCTCCAGGGAGGTGAGCCACTGCTTCTCCCACTCCAGGAGCCGCTTGTGCTCGTTCTCCGCGTCCTCGGGCGCGACGTACGAGAACATCTCGACCTTGTCGAACTGGTGGACGCGGAAGATCCCGCGGGTGTCCTTGCCGTACGTGCCGGCCTCGCGGCGGAAGCAGGGCGAGAAGCCCGCGTACCGCAGCGGCAGCTTGTCGGCGTCGATGATCTCGTCCATGTGGTACGCGGCGAGCGGGACCTCGGAGGTGCCGACCAGGTAGTAGTCGTCCTTCTCCAGGTGGTACACGTTCTCCGCGGCCTGGCCGAGGAAGCCGGTGCCCTCCATGGCGCGCGGGCGGACCAGCGCGGGGGTGAGCATCGGGATGAAGCCGGCCTCGGTGGCCTGCGCGATGGCCGCGTTGACCAGGGCGAGCTCCAGGAGGGCGCCGACGCCGGTCAGGTAGTAGAAGCGCGACCCGGAGACCTTGGCGCCCCGCTCGACATCGATGGCGCCGAGCGCCTCGCCGAGCTCCAGGTGGTCCTTGGGCTCGAAGCCCTCGGCCGCGAAGTCGCGGATGGTGCCGTGCGTCTCCAGGACGACGAAGTCCTCCTCGCCGCCGACCGGCACGTCCTGGTGGACGATGTTGCCGAGCTGGAGGAGGAGCGTACGGGCCGTCTCGTCGGCCTCGTTCTGCTCGGCCTCGGCGGCCTTGACGTCGGTCTTGAGCTGCTCGGCGCGCTGGAGGAGCTCGGCGCGCTCCTCCGGGGTGGCCCTGGGGATCAGCTTGCCGAGCGCCTTCTGCTCGGAACGGAGCTCGTCGAAGCGGACGCCGGACGACCTGCGCCGCTCATCGGCGGAGAGCAGGGCGTCGACGAGGCCGACGTCCTCTCCACGGGCGCGCTGGGAGGCGCGAACACGGTCGGGGTCCTCACGGAGCAGGCGAAGGTCAATCACCCCACCAGGCTACCGGTGCGCGCTCGCGCGACCCCACCGGATATGCGGGCGCGTGTTGGTATGCCCGAATTGACGGTCTTTGGAATTCCATCGAATCGAGTTATCCACAGGGTGTGTGGAAGTTCTGTGGATTCCCGGCCCGCGACCTCTGAATTGCGTGATCAAACACGATTCCCGCACTCATTTCGAGGGGAATCGCTCGCTCCGGAGGGTGAGGGTCGAGGGGCCGCTCTGACGTGGGGCGCTGTGGGTTCTGTGGACGGAGGGCATCCGCGCGAGGGGTGATGAGGGCGATTTGTCGACCTTGTCGAGGGCGGGTGTCGACTTGTCCCCAGCCTGCGGGCCAAGCCTGTGGATAACCGTGGGGAGAAACCTAAAAGTATGCAGGTAGGACTAATGAACCCTGCCTGTGGACGAACGGACGCACGAGCTGCGCCGCTCGGTCAGTATCGCGGTCAGGCCCTGCCGTCCTGGGCCCTCGCCAGCCAGTCGGAGGCAGCCGTGAACTCCTCGTCCGAAGTCCCCCGCCGCAGCGGCCTGACGTCCGCGCGGGACGCACCGGCCCGCGGATACGAGCCGAGGAAGCGCACCTGCGGACAGATCCGCTTCAGACCCATCAGCGCCTCGCCGACCCGCCGGTCCGACACATGGCCCTCGGCGTCCACGGCGAAGCAGTAGTTCCCGATCCCCGCCCCCGTCGGCCGGGACTGGATCAGCATCAGGTTCACCCCACGCACCGCGAACTCCTGGAGGAGTTCCAGAAGGGCACCCGGATGATCGTCACCCAGCCACAGCACCACCGAGGTCTTGTCCGCGCCGGTCGGCGCCGCCGGCCGGGCCGGCCGGCCCACGAGCACGAACCGCGTCTCCGCGTTCTCCGCGTCGTGGATCTCCTTGACCAGTGCCTTCAGGCCGTACGTCGCCGCCGCGAACTCGCCCGCGAAGGCCGCGTCGAACCGCCCCTCCTGCACCAGCCGGGCCCCGTCCGCGTTCGACGCGGCCGACTCCCACACCGCCTCAGGCAGGTTCTTGCGCAGCCAGTTGCGCACCTGCGGCTGGGCCACCGGGTGGCCCGTCACCGTCTTGATGTCCGACAGCGCGGTCCCGGGGCGCACCAGCAGCGCGAAGGCGATCGGCAGCAGCACCTCGCGGTAGATCATCAGCGGCTCGCCGGAGGCCAGCTCGTCGAGGGTCGCGGTCACCCCGCCCTCGACCGAGTTCTCGATCGGCACGAGCGCGGCGGCCGCCTCCCCGTTCCGCACGGCGTCGAGCGCGGCCGGGACGGAGACCATGGGGACGAGCTCCCGCGTGGCCGCCTCGGGCAGGCTCCGCAGCGCGGCCTCCGTGAACGTGCCTTCGGGGCCGAGGTAGGTGTACCGGGTGGCGGACATACCGTCACCCTAATGCGCCCCGGCGCCCGCGCCCGTCTCGTCTCAGCCCTCAAACAGGCGTCGGCCCGGCACCCCGGCCGGCCCCGGGGCTCAGCCCTCCAGCAGCCGCTGGCCGACGTACTCGCCCTCGGCGGCCCCGCCCGGCGCGGCGAAGAGCCCGCTCGACTCGTGCCGGATGAACGCGGAGAGCGCGTCGCCCCGGTCGAGCTTGCGCTGCACCGGCACGAAGCCGCGCAGCGGATCGGCCTGCCAGCAGACGAAGAGGAGCCCGGCGTCCGGGGTGCCGTCCGCGCCGATGCCGTCGTGGAAGGAGAAGGGCCGGCGCAGCATCGCCGCCCCGCCGTTCTGTTCGGGGGCGGAGATCCGGGCGTGGGCGTTGTCGGGGATGGCGAGCTTTCCGTCCGGGCCCCGCTTGTCCAGGTCGAGCGGGGTCGTCTCGGAACCGCCGGACAGCGGCGCCCCGTCCGCCTTGCGGCGGCCGATGACCCGCTCCTGCTTCTCCGGGGACAGCCCCTCCCAGTCGTCCAGGAGCATCCGGATCCGCCGCACGACCGCGTACGAGCCGCCGGCCATCCAGTCCTGGGCGCCGGTCGCGTCGGCCGGGACGAAGATCCGCCGGTCGAAGTCGGGGTCGGTGGTCTTCGGGTTGTTGGTGCCGTCGACCTGGCCCATCAGGTTCCGGGCGGTCATCGGGCGGGCGGTCGCCCCGGCGGAGCGGTTGAAGCCGTTCATCTCCCAGCGCACCCGGGCCGCGTCCCCGGCGTCCTTCTGGAGCGCGCGCAGCGCGTGGAAGGCGACCAGGGCGTCGTCCGCCCCGATCTGCACCCACAGATCGCCCTCCGAGCGCTTGGGGTCGACCGCGTCGGAGGAGAAGGCGGGCAGCGGGTCGAGCTGCGTCGGGCGGCGGGCGGTCAGCCCCGTCCGGTCGAAGAAGGTGCGGCCGAAGCCGAAGGTGACGGTGAGGGAGGACGGGCCGGCGTCCCGCGCGATCCCGGTGTCCCCGGACGGCGCCTCGCCCGCCATCAGGGTCCGCGCCGTCGCCGACCAGCGGCGGAGCAGCGCGGCGGCCTCCTTGCGCCCGGCGCCCGGTGCGAGGTCGAAGGCGACCAGATGGCCGCGCGACTGGAGCGGGGTGGTGATGCCGGGCTGGTGGCGCCCGTGGAAGGCCACCTCGGTGGCCCCCACCGAGGTGAGCGCCGGGGAGCCGCCGGCGCCGGGCGCGCTGTCGTCCCCGGAGACGGCCGACGCGATGCCGGCACCGCCGGCGGCGCCGATGACGAGGCCGGCGGCGCCCGCCGCGCCGACGGTGCCGAGCAGCCGGCGCCGGGAGATGTCGAGGTGGCCGTCGTCGGACGCGGGGGCGGAGGCGTTGCCGGACGCGGGGCCGGTCACGGGGTTGTTCACGGGCATTCAGCCGATCTTGATGTTCTTCTCGATGGTGGTCTGGTCGATCTCGGAGGTGCGGACCGTCACCTGGACGCGCCAGTCGCCGGGCAGCGGGAGCTGCACGCCGCTCGCGCTCCAGTGGCCGGCCTGGATCCGGTCCGGGGCGACGGGCAGCGGGCCGACGCCCTTCTCCTCCAGGGTCAGGTTCACCTTGATCTCGGGGACGTCCAGCGGCTTGCCGTCGGGGCGCTCCACGAAGAGGTGCAGGGCGTTGGCGCCGGTGCGGCCCGGGTCGAGGCTGAGCCGGACGACGCCCTGGCCGTCCGCGCCACCGGTGTCGAAGGGCAGCCGGATGTCCACCGGGCGGTCCGGGACCGCGGCGGAGCCGGCGGTCGTGCCGCCGGCGCGGGCGGCCTCCTCCTCGGTGCGGCCGGGTTCGGTGGAGGTGAGGACGGTGGTCACGGCGAGCAGGACGACAGCCACGGCGGCCTCGGTCAGCACCGAGCGGCGCAGTCCGGTCCGCTCGGGGTCGGCGTCCCGGGCCTTCTTCCGCCGGGCGGTGGCCATGGCGGCCCGCTGCCGCGCGAGCTGGGCGGCCCGTTCGGCGTCCGGCGCCTCCTGCGGGCCCTGCTCCTCAGGCTCCTCTTCGCCGGGGTCCGGATCCGTCTCGGCGTCCGCGGCGGCGGCCGCGCCCACCTCGGCCTCCGTCCCCGCGGCCGTCTCCGTCCCGGGGGCCGTCTCGGTCCCGGCGGGCCGTTCCGCCAGCCGCCGGGTCCAGCGGCGGGAGATCCAGGCGATGCCGACGAGCACGCCCATCAGGCCGATCTTGACCAGCAGCAGCTGCCCGTACCGGGTGCCGGTGAGGGCGGACCAGGAGCCGACCTGGCGCCACGACTGGTAGAGGCCGGTGGCCACCAGGACGGCGACCGAGGCGAAGGCGACGCGGGAGAAGCGCTCGACCGCCGCGCGTTCCACCGAGGGTGCCCGGTAGAGGGCGACCAGCAGGGTGGTGAGCCCGCCGAGCCAGGCGGCGACGGCGAGCAGGTGCAGGATGTCGACGGGCATGGCGATGCCCGGCTGGATGCCGGTGGAGGCGTGCTCGGCCAGCGCCCAGGTGCCGGCGACGCCCGCGGCGACCACGGTGCCGCCGAGGCCCAGGCCGAAGGCGAGGTCCTTGCGCTCCTTCGGGTCGGTGCGCCGGGCGTACGCGCCGAAGAGGACGGCGACGAACAGCGCGGCCGCCCCCAGCAGGAGCAGCCGGGAGGTGAGCGCCGCCCCGGTCTTGGTCTGGAGCACGGCCTGGAGGCCGGCCAGGTCGAAGACGTCGGCGAGCCTGCCGGATCCGGTGTACGGGCCGCGCAGCAGCAGCATCACCAGCGTGGCGCCGGTGAGCGCGAGCCAGCCCCGGACGACGGTCTGCTGCACGGGCCGCACGCCCGCCCCGCGCGGCCAGCACAGCAGCACGAAGGCGCCGCCGCCGACGAGGACGGCGAAGCCCGCGTACGACAGATAGCGCGCGATCCCGTAGAGGGCGCCGACGACGCCTCCGCCGGGCGTCTGCTCGGGCAGGGCGACCGAGGTGGCGGAGGGCGCGCCGATGGAGAAGGTGAAGGCCCCGGCGATGGGGTGGCTGTCGGCGGAGACGGTCTGCCAGGCGACGGTGTAGGTGCCGTCCGGCAGACCGGCCCGCAGGGCCACGCCGTACTTGACGACGGCGCCGCTGCACAGGTCGATGATCTCGCCGGTGTCGGCGCGCCGGCCCGAGGGGTCGAGGACCCGGATCGAGTCGGCGCTCATGGCGACCTGCTCCGAGAAGGTGAGGCCGACCTCCTCGGGGGCGGTGGCGACCACCGCCCCGTCCTTCGGGTCGCTCCCGGTCAGCGCCGCGTGCGCGGAGGCGGGGGCGGCGCCGGCGAGGAGCACGCCCAGGAGCGCGGCCGCGAGGACCAGCATCCGGGTCAGGGCGGTGCCGAGGCGCGGGGCGGTGGGTGTCGTCACTGTGTCACTCCGTCAACGGCTCAGTGCTGCTGCGGGTTGTGGGTGGCGGCTTCGACGGGCAGGTCGACCGTGATCGGGTCGGCCTTCTCGAAGTGCAGCTCGACGCTGACCTTCTCGCCCTGCTTCGGCTTCGACTTCAGCTCCATGAACATGAGGTGGTTGCCGCCCCGGGCCAGCTTCAGCTCGCCGTTGGCGGGGATGTCGAAGGACGTCACCGCCCGCATCTTCTGGTCCTTCGTCTCGTGCATGGTGACGTCGTCGGAGAGCGGGCTGGTGACCGAGGTCAGCTTGTCGGCGGTGTCACCGGTGTTCTCGATGGTGAGGAAGCCGCCGGCCATGTCCATCACGGGCTGGGGCATGTACGCGCCGCTGACCTTCAGCCGGGGCCCGCCGTCGTCGGACGAGCACCCGGTGAGCGCGAGTGCGGCGGCGAGGGCCACGGCGGCGGACAGGGCGGTGGTGCGGCGGGTCACGGGTTCTCCCCCTTGATGATCTTCGGCAGGTCCTTGGCGTAGTCGTCGACGGTGGCGTCCTCCCCGTACAGGACGTAGCCCTGGTCGGTGGTGGGGGAGAAGGCGACGACCTGAGCGCCGTGCATGGAGACGACGGTGCCGTCGTCCTCCTTCTTCGGCGGGTCGATGCCGATGCCGATCGAGCGGGCGCCCGCCTGGATCTTCGCGAAGTCGCCGGTGAGACCGGTGAAGGACGGGTCGCCGGCCGCGGGCAGCCACTTGGCCAGCGAGGCGGCGGTGTCCCGCTCCGGGTCGGTGGTGACGAAGACGACCTGGAGCTTCTCCTGGTCGGCCTTGGGGAGCTGCTTCTTGGCGATGGCGATGTTGCTCATCGTCAGCGGGCACACGTCGGGGCAGTTGGTGTAGCCGAAGTAGATGAGCGTCGGCTTGCCCTTGGTGCGCTCGCGCAGGTCGTAGCTCTCGCCCTTGGTGTCGGTGAGGACGAGGTCGGGCTTGGTGAAGGGCCGGTCGAGGACGGTGGCGGCCCTGGCCTTCTCGCTGGTGCCGCCCTCGATCTGGACGAAGCCGGAGGAGGTGTCCTTGGTGTCGTCGTCGCCGAGGCCGACCGCGGCGGTGATGCCGAGGGCGGCGACGATCGCGACGGCGGCGACGATCAGCGGGGTGCGCCGCCCGGGGCGGCCTTCGGGGCCGTCCCCGCCGCGCTGCGACGGGGACGTCTTCTCAGTGGACATGAGGGTTCTGTCTTTCGGAGTGCTGAGGTGCTGGGCGGGTGCCGTCAGGCGGAGCGGCGGCGGCCGGCGAGGAGGCCGAAGGCGACACCGGCGACGCCGACGAGGATGCCGGCGACGCCGAGGACGCGGGCCGTGGTGTCGGTGGAGGAGGCCGAGGCGGTCTCGGTGCCGGAGTGGCCGCCCTCGTCCTCGTGGCCGGCCTTCGCGTCCACGGACGCGGAGGCGCTGGGCGCGGTCGTGGCGGTGGCGGAGCCGCCGCCGTGGTGGTCCGCGCCGGCGGCCGAGAGCTTCAGGACGGGGGCCGGGTTCTGCGGCTCCTCGGCGCCCTTCTGCTCCTCGATCCAGCGCACGACCTCGTCGTTGTCGTAGGTCTGGACGGCCTTGAGGACGAGCTGGTCGGTGTCCTCCGGCAGCTGGCCCAGGGAGAGGGGGAACTGCTGGAACTGGCCGGGGCCGATCTTCGAGCCGTCCGCGGTCCAGGTGACCTTGGAGACGGCCTCGTTGATCTGCTTGCCGTGCAGCGTCAGCGGCTTGTCCAGCTTGGACTTGGTGACGACGGCCTTCCAGCCCGGGACCGGCTGCGGCATGACGGAGGCGAGCGGGTGGTCGAGCGGGAAGTTGACCTCCAGCTTCACGGTGGAGGCGTTGTCGCGCTCGTTCGGGACCTTGATGTTCACGGTCGCGTAGCCGCCCTGGGCGGCCTCGCCCTCGGGCTGCACGCTGACGTGCGCGAAGGCCGTGCCCGAGACCAGGACGACGGAGGCGGCGGCGGTGCCGGCGGCGAGGGCGGCGCGGGACAGGTTCATGGAAGACACTCCGGCTCGGTGAGGGGCCCGTGGAGGGACCCCGGAGGAGGAAGGCGGTCCGGTCCGGCGCACCGGGGCCACGGGCGGACCCGGGCGGGTGGGCGCGGACGGGCGCGGTCCCGCTCCCCCGTGGAGCGGACCGCGTCAGGCTGCGAGGACGCAGGCGGCGGCCGGAGGGCCGCGGCGGATCACCGTGTGCTGGAGCGCCCCGGCCACCGGCGGCGGCGCGGAGTCGGAGGCGGTGCGGGGCCGGCCGCGCGGACCGGCCGGGGCGAGCGTCGCCAGACCGGCGAGCAGGACCCGGACGAGCCGGAGCGCGGCGCGCAGGGAGCGCACCATGGCGCTCTCGGCCAGCTCGGCCGCGCCCTGCTCGGAGAGTTCGACGAGCCGGACCAGGGCGAGGTCGCCCCGGCGCAGCAGCCAGCCGGCCACCAGGGCGGCGAGCAGGTGCCCGAGGACCATCGGCAGGCTGGGCAGCAGCGCGTCGGGGGCCGCCGCGGCCGCCCCGTGCAGGCCCGCGTGGGCGTGCGCGGCGGCCGGGTCGATGCCGGCGCGGTCCAGGATCCCGGCGGCGTCGCCGGGCGTCAGGGAGGCGGCGCCCGCCCCGCAGACGAGCTTGGCCGCCATGCGTACCAGGGTGTCGTCGGCCTGGGTGTCCAGGGCGAGCTGCCGCTGGCCGAGGCCGAAGAGCAGATGGAGTCCGAGCTGGCCGCCCGCGAGGACGGCGACGACGAAGCCGAGGGAGCGCTCGCGCCCGGTGAGCAGGACCGTGCACCCGAAGACGCCGAGGAGTCCGGCGAGGAGGGTCCACAGCGCGATGCCCGCGCAGGCGGCGAGGGCGTGTCCCAGCGCGGACAGCACGACACAGACCGCGGTGAACACCGCGGCCCTCAGCAGCCGTGGAGCGAGCGCGGGGGCAGACATGGCGGCCCCATCATCGCACCAGGGCACCCGCCTTCATGAGGCAGGTCCGCAAGGTCGTCCTTGCGGGTGTTCGGGAGGACATGCACCGGCATCGGGCCGGAGACACGTCGGCGCCGGACCGGACCTGCACCGGCCCCCGGACCGGACCTGCACCGGCCCCCGGACCGGACCTGCACCGGCCCCCGGGCCGGACATACACCGGCTCCCGGGCCCGTCACATCCGCCGAACGGGCGCTCTTGACCGGTTCGCGCGCTTACGGACGCCCGTCTCCGGCAATAGCTAGGGGTATGTCGAGCCGCTGCCGGGAGGCTGGAGCATGAGCATCTGGTGGTCACTCCATCTGCGGCGCGAGGCCGCGAGCGTACCGCTCGCCCGGCGCCTGTTCCTCGGCACCATGGAGACCGCCGGGGTCGATCCCGACGTGTCCTACGAGCTGTCGGTGGCCCTGACGGAGGCGTGTGCCAACGCGGTCGAGCACGGCGGTGGCGCCGCGGGCCGCGGCTCGGAGGCGTACCGGGTGACGGCCTTCCTCGACGGCGAGACCTGCCGGATCGAGGTCGCCGACGCGGGGCCGGGCTTCGCCGGGACGCGTGCCGCCCCCGCGACGGCCGTCCGTCCGGACGCCGAGAGCGGCCGCGGCCTGCGTCTGATCGAGGAGCTCTCCGACCACGTCCACTTCGGCCGCTCGGGCCGGGGCGGCGCGGTGGTCAGCTTCGACAAGATCCTGAAGTGGAAGGAGAGCCCGTCCCTCCTGCTGGCCTGAAGCGCGTGAAGGGCCCCTCGGAAGGAGCCCTTCACCGTGCGTCGGGTCAGCCCTTCAGGGCCGCCATCCACGCCTCGACCTCGTCGGAGCGGCGCGGCAGCTGGTCCGACAGGTTCCGGTTGCCGTCCTCGGTGACGAGGATGTCGTCCTCGATCCGGACGCCGATGCCGCGGTACTCCTCCGGCACGGTCAGGTCGTCGGCCTGGAAGTAGAGCCCGGGCTCGACGGTCAGGCACATGCCCGGCTCCAGCGTGGCGTCGACGTACGCCTCGGTGCGCGCGGCGGCGCAGTCGTGGACGTCCATGCCGAGCATGTGGCCGGTGCCGTGCAGGGTCCAGCGGCGCTGGAGGCCCAGCTCCAGGACGCGGTCGACCGGGCCCTCGACGAGGCCCCACTCGACGAGCTTCTCGGCGAGCACGCGCTGGGCGGCGTCGTGGAAGTCGCGGTAGGCGGCGCCGGGCTTCACCGCGGCGATGCCGGCCTCCTGCGCCTCGTACACGGCGTCGTAGATCTTCCGCTGGATGTCCGTGTACCGGCCGTTGATCGGCAGGGTGCGGGTGACGTCGGCGGTGTACAGCTCGGTGGTCTCGACGCCGGCGTCGAGGAGCAGCAGGTCGCCGGAGCGCACGGCGCCGTCGTTGCGGACCCAGTGGAGGGTGCAGGCGTGCGGGCCGGCGGCGGCGATGGTGCCGTAGCCGACGTCGTTGCCCTCGACGCGGGCCCGGAGGAAGAAGGTGCCCTCGATGTAGCGCTCGCTGGTCGCCTCGGCCTTGTCGAGGACCTTGACGACGTCCTCGAAGCCGCGGGCGGTGGCGGCGCACGCCTTCTCCAGCTCGGCGACCTCGAAGGCGTCCTTGACCAGACGGGCCTCGGAGAGGAAGACCCGCAGCTCCTCGTCGCGCTCGGCGGTCACCTTGTCGGTGAGGGCGGCCTCGATGCCGGCGTCGTGGCCGCGCACGGCGCGGACCGGACCGGTGGCCTCCTTGAGGGCGGCGGCGAGCTCGCGCACGTCCTTCGCCGGGATGCCGAGCAGCTGCTCCGCCTCGGCGAGGGAGTGGCGGCGGCCGACCCACAGCTCGCCCATGCCGTCGAGCCAGAACTCGCCGTTCTCGCGGTCGGAGCGCGGCAGCAGGTAGACGGTGGCCTCGTGGCCGTCGGCCGTGGGCTCCAGGACCAGGACGCCGTCGTGGGTCTGGTCGCCGGTGAGGTACGCGTACTCGGTGGCGGCGCGGAAGCTGTACTCGGTGTCGTTCGACCGGGTCTTCAGGTTGCCGGCCGGGATCACCAGGCGCTCGCCCGGGAAGCGGGCGGAGAGCGCGGCCCGGCGCGCGGCGGTCTCGGCCGCCTGCGGGATCGGCGCGAGCCCGGTCAGCTCCGTGTCGGCCCAGCCGGACTTCATGTTCTCGGCGAGCTCGTCGGAGACGCCCGGGTACAGGCCGTTCTTCCGCTGCTTGATCGGCTCTTCGGCCTCGTCCGGGGTCTCCGGAGTGAGCTCATCGGCCACGGGTCTGCCTCCTCTTGGTACGACACTGAACCCCCTCCATCGTACGGTCGTACGGAAGGGGGCCCAGGGCCGGAAGGCCTGTTACCGGGCGGTCACCGCCGCGATCAGTCGAAGCGGGCGGCGAGCAGCACCACGTCCTCGCCCTCCACCGCGGGGTCGAGCCCGTCCGGGAGCAGG
This sequence comes from Streptomyces roseofulvus, assembly GCF_039534915.1. Lineage (NCBI taxonomy): Bacteria > Bacillati > Actinomycetota > Actinomycetes > Kitasatosporales > Streptomycetaceae > Streptomyces > Streptomyces roseofulvus. The sequence continues at coordinate 4,203,406 of NZ_BAAAWE010000001.1, forward strand.
GTCCGCAGCACGTGGTCGGCGATCGCCCCGGGGTCGTCCCGGTCCGCGCGGGGCACGCTAGCGGCCGCCGCGTGGAGCCGGGCGAAGGCCCGGTCGATGGGATCGCCGGTACGCCGCAGCAGCCCGTCCGTGTACAGCAGCACCGTTTCTCCAGGCGCGGGGGACAGCTCCACGCTGGGCGCCTCCCAGCAGGAGAGCATCCCGAGCGGGGCGGAGAGCGAGGTCTCGACGTACTCGGTGCGGCGCTCGCCGACGAGCAGCGGCGGCGCGTGGCCGGCGCCGGCCAGGACGAGCCGGCGGCGGGCCGGTTCGGCGTAGGCGAAGAGGGCGGTGGCCGAGCGGGCCGGCTCGGTGAGCCGGAGCAGCAGCTCCAGGTCGGAGAGGACGGCGACCGGGTCCTCGCCCTCCATCACCGCGTACGCCCGCAGCGAGGCGCGCAGCCGTCCCATCGCGGCCAGCGCGCTCGGCCCGGTGCCGGAGACGGAGCCGACGGCGAGGCCGAGGGCGCCCTCGGGCAGCGGCAGGGCGTCGTACCAGTCGCCGCCGCCGCGGGGGCCGGTGCGATGGCGGGCGGCGAGCCGGACCCCGGGGACGCGGGGGAGCCGGCTCGGGAGCAGCTCCTCGGCGACGGTGGCGACCTGGACCCGGGCGCGTTCGACCTGGAGGAGGCGGGCGAGGTGCTCGGTGGCGAAGCGGCCGTAGAGGCCGACGAGGTGGCGCTGGCGGTCGGTGGGGGCGGCCGGCTCGTCGTAGAGCCAGACGCCGGCGCCGATCCGGCCGGCCTCCTCGGTGGCGAGGGGGAGGGCGTAGCTGGCGGCGTAGCCGAGGCGGGCGGCGACCTCGCGGTGGCGGGGGTCGAGCCCCTCCTCGGTGCGGACGTCGTGGATGGCGATGGGCTCCGGGACGCGGCGCGGGTCCGACGGGTCGGGGAGCCCGTCGAGGAGGCGGCCGTAGCTGGTGGCGCCGCGGGGCACGGTCTCGATGGTGCCGAGGTCGGCGTGGGCGAGGCCGAGGCCGACGGTGGCGGTGGGGCCGAGGCCGTCGGCGGGTTCGAGGACCGCCATGCCGCGGCGGGCGCCGACGAGGGCGGCTCCGGCGCCGAGGAGCTCGTGCAGGGCCTCGTCGAGGGTGGCGGTCCTGATGAGCCGCTCGGTGAGTTCGTGGAGGGTGGTGAGGTCGGAGACCCAGCCGGCGAGGCGGTCCGTGATCAGCGCGCCGGGCGCGGGGGCCGCGTCGGCGGGTGACGCCGCGGCGGGGACGCCCGCGAGGGGCGCCTTAGTGTGCGGTGGAGCGGGAACCGTGGAATCGATTCCGGCCACTTTCGGAAGGTGATTCGGCAGGTGTGGGGAGCTCATCTCGGTCGGCTTTCCGACCGGTGCGTTTGACGCCATGGCATCGCAAACCCCCATGTCATATTGCGCCGCTCGATGTCTCCACATGTACACGCACCCGTGGAGCGATGTCCAGCATTGTCCCCGTGGGACTTGTGGTGTCCGGGTGGCGTTCAGGGAGCTCGTGCGCAGGGGTTGAAGTGGGCTGGAAGTTGGCTGAAAATTGCCCCCGGTGCGCACCATTCGCGGTCGACTGGCGTCGTTTGAAAGCGCGTCATTCTGAGCGTGCGGGGTACGTAATCGATGACAGGCAGGGGTAGTTGACAGCGCCCCGGGATCGAGAAGCGGAACCCCGGCGTCCTAGGTGCCGCAGGCCGCAGCCCCTCCCCGCGTGGCGGGGATCGTGTTCTGAACCGGCTTCGACCTGACTGCGACCCGGCCCCGTTCCGGCCGGCCCCGCCCCGGGCGGGCGACGCACCGCCGACGCTGTACGCGCTGATACGCACGGTGAAGAGATCTGCACGTGGTGTGATGTGGATTCGGCGTTCAACGGAAAGGAACGAGCGCTCATGCGCGAGATCCTCGGAAGGCGACGCAGGCTCCGGTTCCGGCGCAAGGCGAGGGCCGCACGGCAGGACGCGGCGGTCACCTTCGCGGTCCAGTGGGACTGGCCCGTCCTGCCGGGCGTGGGACTCGAAGAGCCCGCCCCTGTGACGAAGACCGCCGGTGACGGCGACGGGAGGGTGTGCGCCTGCCCCGACCCGGACTGCGTGGTCCCCGGCGCCCACCCGTTCGACCCCGGCCTGCTCGCCGCCACCACCGACGAGCGGATGATCCGCTGGTGGTGGACCCGGCGCCCGGACGCCCCGATCGTCCTGGCCACCGGCGGCCGCGCCCCCTGCGCGGTGAGCCTCCCGGCCCTCGCGGGCGCCCGGGCCCTGCGGGTCCTCGACGAGATGGACATGCGGCTCGGCCCGGTGGTGGCGACGCCGACCCGCTGGTCGATCCTGGTCGCCCCGTACGGCCTCGAACGGCTCGGCGAGCTGCTGTACGCGAAGGACAGCGTGCCCAGTTCGCTGCGCTTCCATGGAGAGGGCGGCTATCTGTTGCTGCCGCCGTCCACGACCGGCACCGGCCAGGTCCGCTGGGAGCGGGAGCCGCTGGCCGGGTCCGCGCGGCCGTGGCTGCCGGACGTCGAGGCGGTGGTGGACGCCCTCGTCGAGGCGAGCCGGGCCACACCGGGCGGCGGGAGCCGGCTCGCGTACTGAGCGGGTGCGCGCGTACGGACGGCACGGGTGCCTGCGTCCGGAGCGCGTGCTCGCCTCCTGAGCGCGTCCTCGCCTCCTGACGGGGCGCACGCGCGTGTGCCGGGGCCCGGGCCGCCCGCCGCCGTTCACCCGAACGGGTGTGTCCTGGGCCGACGCGTACGGGAATCGGGCGCGCGGCCCGCCGGGCGCCCGCCCCGCGCCGGTAGGTTCGCCCCACCGTCCGTGATCGTGCCCGTCCGGGCCGTTCCCCGAACAGAGCAGGTGGGTCGCATGAGTCGGCTGAGTCCGGCGCAACTCCGCATGGCCGGCCTCGGCACCGCCGTCGCGATCGCCGTCCTCGTCCCCCTCGCCGCGAAGGCCGGAGGCCCGGACGACGGCGCACCACCGGCGGCCGCGGCGGACGCCAAGCCCGGTGGCTCCTCCGGTACGGGTACGGGTGCGGGCGCCGGGGACGTCGCCGGGGATCTGCTCGGCGGTCTTGGGCTCGGCCGGGAGGCCCGTACGGCGGAGAGCGCCCGGCCCGCCACGGCCGCACCGGCGCCCACCGCGGCACCGGCAGTGCCGTCGGCACCGGCACCCGAACGCCGGGTCGGTGCCTCCGCCGGGGCGCCCGAGCGGATCAGCCGCTGCGGACCCGAACTCGCCTCGCCCGCGGGCGTCGAGGCGCAGACCTGTGTCCTCTCCGAGGGGCCCGACGTCTGGGCGCGGACGTACTACCGCAACGCCACCGGCCGGGAGATCGACGCGATTCTGACCCTCATGGCGCCCGGCGGGCGGACCGTCCAGGTGCGCTGCGCGGGGCCCGCGCGGGACGAGCCGGACACCTGCGAGACGCCCAGGGAGCCGGGCACGGGAGCGGCGCGCGCGCATACGGCGGTGGCGGAATTCGCGGCGAAGGACGAGAGCGGCGACGCGCCGCTGCTGCTGCGCTCGGGCAGCAACACGGCCGACGACCAAGCGAGTTGAGGGAGCGCCCCGGCGCGACGGCGGGGCGGGCATGGAAACGCCCGGTCGCTGGCGACGGGGGATGCACCAGCGACCGGGCTTCCAGAACGGTAACAAGAGATCTGCGGTTCGCAAATTCGATCTCGGTTATTCGGACAGGGATTTACCGCTCCGTAGGTTCCGCTGTGGCGGAAGTCACCGACTGGTCGGTCTGTCAGTCACCGATACCACCTGGGGTATCAGCTGAGAGTGACCTGACGGTTCGTGAGGCCGCCGCGAGCCCGGCGCTCCTCGGCGGTCAGCGGGGCGTCCACGGCGAGCGCCTCGGTCAGCCGCTCGGCGAACTCGGCGGCCGGCTTCTCGCACTGCTCGGCGGTCATCGCCGACGGCAGGTCCCACACCGGGACCATCAGGCCGTGGGCGCGGAAGGAGCCGACGAGCCGGGTGTCGGCGCCGAGCGAGGTGCCGCCGGCGGCCTGGAGGCGGGCGAGCGCGTCGAGGAGCTTCTCCTCCGGGTACGGCATGACCCAGCGCAGGTGGTTCTTGTCCGGGGTCTCGCACCAGTAGGCGGCGTCGACCGAGTCCAGCTTCACGGTGGGGATCGCGGCCGCGTTGGCGCGCTCCAGCGAAGCGGCGACCTCCGGGTCGGCGCCGTCCGCCGACTGCGGGATCCAGAACTCGAAGCCGGTGTGGACCTCGGGCACGAACGGGGCGTCCGTGTCGAGCAGGTCCTGCAGGCGCGGGCCCTCGGGCTCGACGCGGCGCGGCGGCACCGGGTTGCCGGGCGCGGTCTCCAGCGCGCGCTGGAGGGTGTCGGCGAGGTCGCGGGACAGGTCGCCGGAGGTGCCGTCGTTCTGCAGGGCGAGCAGGACGGAGCCGTCGTCGCGGCGGAGCGCCGGCCAGGCCATCGGCAGGACCGTCGCGAGCGTCACCGACGGCACGCCCTCGGGCAGCCCGCCCTTGAGGGTGAGCGGCACGGTGGCGGCGGGCACCAGCTCGCGCAGCGCGACCAGGTCGCACTCGCCGGGCAGGCCCTCGAAGGGGCGCTGGACGTGCTCGGTCGCGGCGTGCGCGGCGGCTCGGCCGTGGCACGCCTTGTAGCGGCGGCCCGAACCGCACGGGCACGGCTCGCGCGCGCCGACGACCGGGATCTCCCCGTTCGTGACCTGTGCCTGGCCGCTCTTGCCGGCCTTCGTCTGGGGGCGCTTCTTGGCCATGGTGTGGCTTTCTCCCGATCGCGGTGCTGTGTCGGGCGCGAGCCTAGCCGCCCGGGCGCCGCGGGACGCTCAGCCGTGCGCCCGTCCGGAACGGGTCGCCCACGCGCCGCACGCGCGCGGGAGGCGCATGGGAAGCGCGGGGGTACGGCGGCGGGTACGGCGCCGGGGGCGGGTTCGGTACGGCGCGGGCGCCGGCTTCGGAGCCGTATCCGACCGCTACCGGACGCGTCCGGCGCCGCACGGCCACGTACCGACGACGCGCGCCCGGCGCCGTACACGGCCCCGTACCGCGACGCGCGCAGGGAGCCCGGACGAGGCCCCGTGCCGGCGCGTACCGCCCCGGCTCAGTCCAGGTCGTCGTAGGCGTCGAGGAGGTCGAGGCCGGAGCCGCCGGCGCCGACCCTGGCCGCGAAGTCCTCGCGGCGATGGCCCTCCGTGACGACCACCCAGACCGTCACCTCGCCCGTCGCGCTGTCGCGCACGCCCCAGTCCTGGGCCAGGGCACCGATGATGTTCAGCCCGCGTCCGCCCCGCGCCGTGACCGACGGCGTCGACGGGACGGGTCTCGTGGGACCGCCTCCGTCCGTCACCTCGACCGTCAGTCCGCCCGACGGATCCAGCCGCCAGGTCGCCAGCACGTCGCCCTCTCCCCGGTCGCCCCGGCCCAGCGGCCTACCGTGCCGGTAGGCGTTGCTGAGCAGTTCGGACAGGATCAGGACCGCGTCGTCCACGACCGATTCCGACACCCCGCCGCGGTACAGCTCGTCCCGCATCCGGTGTCGCGCTTCCCCCACGCCCGCAGGGCCATGGGGTACGGCCATGCTCGACGACGTGGGCACCTTCTGTGCCACCACCAACGCCACCCCCGAGACCTCCTTCGCCCCACGCCACCGTGTGGATGCCCCGGCGACCGCGACCGGAAACCGCCTGTTCCGCGTGGGGTGGAGCACAAGTGACGATCGCGTACACGCCGAACGCGCCGGTGCACACCCCGCGACCGACCCGGCGACCGACCCGGCGACCGACCCGGCGACCGACCCGGGACGGCCGCGGGGGTCGTGACTCAGGCGCGCCCGAGGTGCGCGAGGACCTGCTTGGGGCGGTTGGTGATGATCGCGTCGACCCCGAGCCGCAGGCAGAGTTCGACGTCCTCCGGATCGTCCACCGTCCAGACGTGGACCTGGTGGCCAGCCTTCTGCAGGCGCAGGATGACGGCGGGGTGATGACGGACGATCCGGATGGACGGACCCGCCACGCGCGCGCCCGCGGGCAGGCGCCCGTCGCGCAGCCGGGGAGTGACGAACTGGGCCAGGGAGACGGTCGGCAGGGTAGGGGCGGCGGCGGCGATCCGGTGCAGGGAACGGGCCGAGAAGCTCATGATCCGTACCGGAGACTCCTCGGGCGCCACGGGCGCGTGCAGGCCGAAACGCTTCAGGAGCGCGAGGAGCCGGTCCTCGACCTGGCCGGCCCAGCGGGTGGGGTGCTTGGTCTCGATGGCGAGCTCGACCTTCCGCCCCGCGTCGGAGACCAGCTCCAGGAGCCGCTCCAGGGTGAGGACGGAGGTGTACTCGGGATCGCCCCAGTCGGGGCTCTCGGCCGGTCCGCCGGCCTCCTGGTCCTCCTTGAACGCCTTCCAGGCGCCGAAGTCCAGCGCGGCGAGGTCGGCGAGTTCCAGCGTCGAGACGGCGCCGCGGCCGTTCGAGGTACGGTCGACCCGGCGGTCGTGGACGCAGACCAGGTGTCCGTCGGCGGTGAGCCGTACGTCGCACTCCAGGGCGTCGGCGCCGTCCTCGATGGCCTTCACATAGGCGGCCAGGGTGTGTTCCGGCGCGTCCTCCGAGGCCCCTCGGTGGGCGACGACCTGGACGGTGCCGGGGTGTGGTTGCTGCCGTGCGTGGGTCACCGCGTCATGGTGCCATTGGCGGGGCGGCCGGGGCACCCGGAACCTGTCCGTTCTGCCCGGTTATAAAGAAAGAGGTGCGGACGCACAGCTCCGCCTTACCCTGGCCTGACGCCATGTGGGAAAAGCTGGGTCCAGCACCCTGGAGCGACTGTCACCGTCCCCGCGCCGTGAACGAGGAGAGCGAGCTGTGAGCACCGAGAACGAGGGCACCGAGGTTCCGGCGGACCCGACTGCCCCGTCCGCCCCCGCCACGCCTCCCGCCCCCGCCGCGCCGCCCGCCGCGCAGCCGGCCGCGCCGGCTCCGCAGCCGCCGGTGGCGCCCGCACCGGAGGCACCGACCCAGGTCCAGCCGCCGCTGCCGCCCGTCCCCCCGACGCCGGCCGCCGCGGCCCCGGCGCCCGAGCCCGCGGTGGCGGCCGCAGGCGGCGGTGGCTGGCCGCCGGCCCCGCCGGCCGTCCCGGCCTGGGGCGAGCCCGTCCCGGCCGCTCCCGTGGACCCCGCCCCGCGCAAGCGCTCCGGCGGTCTCGTCGCCGCCGTCCTGGTGGCGGCGCTCGTGGCGGGCGGCATCGGCGGGGGCATCGGCTACTGGGCCGCCCAGCGCGAGGACGACGGACCGGCGTCGACGACGGTCTCCTCGGGCGAGGCCCCGGCGTCCTTCAAGAGGGAGCCGGGCACGGTCGCCGCGGTCGCCGCGAAGGCGCTGCCCAGCGTGGTCACCATCCAGGCGAAGTCGGGCGACGCGCAGGGCGACGGCGGCACCGGCACCGGGTTCGTCTACGACCAGGAGGGCCACATCGTCACCAACAACCACGTGGTGGCGTCGGCGGCGGAGGGCGGCACGCTCTCCGCGACCTTCTCGGACGGCAGGACGTACGACGCCGAGGTCGTCGGCCGGGCCGAGGGCTACGACGTGGCGGTGCTCAAGCTGAAGGAGGCACCGAAGGGGCTGAAGCCGCTGCCGCTCGGCGACTCCGACAAGGTGGCGGTCGGCGACTCGACGATCGCGATCGGAGCGCCCTTCGGCCTCTCCAACACGGTGACGACCGGCATCATCAGCGCCAAGAACCGCCCGGTGGCCTCGGGCGACGGCGGCGGCAGCAACTCGTACATGAGCGCCCTGCAGACGGACGCGTCGATCAACCCGGGCAACTCGGGCGGTCCGCTGCTGGACGCGAGCGGCGCGGTGATCGGCATCAACTCGGCGATCCAGTCCACCGGCGGCGGCTTCGGCCAGTCGCAGGCGGGCTCGATCGGCCTCGGCTTCGCGATCCCGGTCAACCAGGCGAAGGCCGTGGCCGAGCAGCTGATCAAGACCGGCAAGCCGGTCTACCCGGTGATCGGCGCGACCGTGAACATGAACGAGAAGGGCGAGGGCGCGACCATCGCCCAGCAGGGCGCGGGCGGCACGGCGTCGGTGACGCCGGACGGCCCCGCGGCCAAGGCGGGGCTGCGGGCCGGTGACGTGATCACGGGCTTCGGGGACCACCCGATCGACAGCGGCCCGTCCCTCATCAGCGAGATCTGGACCCACAAGCCGGGCGACTCGGTGGAGATCACCTACGAGCGCGACGGCAAGGAGGCGAAGACCACGGTCGTCCTCGGCGAGCGCACCGGCGACAGCTGACGCACGCGCGCGCGGGACCGCGGGGGAGAGGGGCTGCCGATCTGGTCGGCAGCCCCTCTCCCCCGCGGCTAACGAAGCCGCTTCTTCATGAACGCGAACGACACGCTCAGCACGTCGTCCGGCGTTGCCGCATGGGTGTGGCCGAACTGCCGACGCAGCCCGCCGGACCCGCCGCCGAGGGAATCCATGGCGACAACGCCCTTTTCCAGCACGGACCTTGCGGCAGCGGCACCCCGAGAGGGACCTCTTGGCGCCCTCCCTGTCAGACTCTCGGGAGCGGCCTCCGTGTCCGGCTCCGACCGCCCGGGGGCAAACTTCCCTGCGGGAGGCGCCCAGCCGGTAGGCTGTAGCCGCTCCGCAGCAGGTGAGGCGGGGCGTGGGTGGGTTGCCCGAGCGGCCTAAGGGAACGGTCTTGAAAACCGTCGAGGCAGCGATGTCTCCGTGGGTTCAAATCCCACACCCACCGCGGTGTGCGAGAGCCTTCGTCCGGTGAGACCGGGCGGGGGCTCTCGGTCCGTTCCGGGGCGGTGGCGAGCGGCGGGGAGGGTGTGTGGCCGGGGAGCGCGGGGCGTTCGTCAGGTTCCAGGGCGTGGTCAGGCACCCGCGGGGGCACTTCCCCGGGGTCTTCGTCCTCACCAACGAACTCGCGGCCCAGGGCAGGCTGAGCGAGGAGCAGTACCGGTTCTGGCGGGCCGCGAACGACTGGTACGACGCCCACTACCCGAATCCCTCCCGGGTCGACCCCTCCGTCTACGACCCGGCCGTGCATCCCGGCGCCGTGGCCTGGTTCAAGGCGTCGGCGCGGGAGCTCATCGCGCGCGTGGACGGGTATCTGGAGCTGCTGGCCGCGCACGGCGTCGAGTGCCGGCGGCTGGAGTCGTCGGATCCCGGCCGGATCCTGTACGAGGACGCCTATCAGGTGGTCGTGGCGGCCGAGGAGCCGCCGGGCGCGTAGGCGCGCGCGTAGGGCGCGTATTGCGCGCGACTCCGGAGCCGCGTGGCGGGATGATGGGCCGGAACCGGGTGCGGAGGAGGGTGTCGTGGTCAGGATCGTGCTCGTCCGGGGTGACATCACCGCCGAGGCGGCGGACGCGGTGGTCAACGCGGCGAACTCCTCGCTGCTCGGCGGCGGTGGGGTCGACGGGGCCATCCACCGGAAGGGCGGCCCGGAGATCCTCGCCGCCTGCCAGGACCTCCGCCGCTCGCACTACGGCAAGGGCCTGCCGACCGGGCGGGCGGTCGCGACCACGGCCGGGCGGCTGCCGGCGCGGCACGTGATCCACACGGTGGGCCCGGTCTGGTCGGCCGACGAGAACCGCTCCGACCTGCTGGCCTCCTGCTACCGGGAGTCCCTCGCGGTGGCCGACGGGCTGGGGGACCGTACGGTCGCCTTTCCCGCCATCTCCACGGGCGTCTACGGGTGGCCGATCGACGACGGCGCGCGGATCGCGGTCGCGGCGGTCCGGGCGGCCGAGGCGGCGGGGACGGAGGTCGAGGAGGTGCGGTTCGTGCTCTTCGACGCGACCGCGTACGCCGCATTCGAGGCGGCGGTCGCCGCCGACGACGCATAGGGCGCGTCCGCACCGGGACGGGGTCGCCGGAGCGCTCTGCCCTGGGCTCTGACGTCTCGGTTCGATCATTCCTTCGCTCCTTCGTGTCCTCGTTCGAGGACGAGTGACCGGGTGGTGCCACCTCCCGTCCGGTTTGTCGGGGGTTCTGGCGGAACGCTTCCTCCCTTGCGGCATCACGCATCCGGGGCGGTTTCACGGACGCCGTCCACCGTGAGCTGGGGGTTTCTCGGCTACGAAGGGTTTATCGGCTTGTCCTCACGCTTGCGGGGGAATCAGCCGCTCCGGGGTGGTTCGCCGGGGATTCGGTGGGCAACTCTGGATTCGCGACGTCGAGCAGAAAACGACCGGGGCGGTCGGCCAACCTCCCTGGTCAGGGCCGGAGTTCACGGCCTTCCTTCAGAGATCGATCATTCCGTGCACAGCAGACTGGCTTCAGTTCCCGGAGGAACAGACATGGCAAGCATCCGTACCGCCCGCATCGTCGCCGCCGTCGCCGCCCTGCCGCTCGCCGCCGCCCTCTTCGGCGGAGTGGCGCAGGCCGACAACGGCGGCTTCGCGGACGACGGATCGAACACCAGCGTCGCCACCATCATCGGCAGCGGCGTGGGCGGCGACAACAACGGCAACTCGACCACCACGCAGCAGGTGGCGACCGGCTCCGGTGCCTCCAACCAGAACAACACGGCGAGCGTGAACGGCTCCGCGTTCACCCACATCTCGCAGGCGAACAACACGGTCAACTTCCTCCCGTGGTGGTGACGACCCCACGGGGCCGGCCCGAGGGGGCGTGACCGCGGTGTGAACGGCGGCCCGTGCGGCGGTACTTCGGTACCGGCCGCGCGGGCCGCCTCGGCGTTTCCCGGGCGGGGACCGCCGTGTCCTTGACACGGCGACTATATCTGACGGACAGTCAGAAACCTTCGCCGTCACCCCGGGAGGCCGCGCCGTGCACCTCGCCCCGACCGAGCGGCAGCTCCGGCTGCGCGCCGAACTCCGCGCGTACTTCCGCGAGACGATGCCCGACGGTCCGCCGTCGGCGGGCGACGGCGCCGCGCAGCGCCGGCTGCTGCGGCGGATCGGCGCCGACGGACTCCTGGGCCTCGGCTGGCCGGAGGAGTACGGCGGCCAGGGGCGCGGCCCCGACGAGCAGTTCGTCTTCTTCGACGAGGCGTACCGGGCCGGTGCGCCCGTCTCGATGGTCACCCTCAACACCGTCGGCCCCACCCTCATGCGGCACGGCACCGAGGAGCAGAAGGCCGCCTTCCTGCCCCGGATCCTGCGCGGCGAGTGCGTCTTCGCGATCGGCTACAGCGAGCCGGAGGCCGGGACGGACCTGGCGTCGCTCCGGACCCGGGCGGTGCGCGACGGCGACTCCTGGGTCGTCGACGGGCAGAAGATCTTCACCTCCAACGCGCAGAACGCCGACTGGATCTGGCTCGCCTGCCGCACCGACCCCGAGGCGCCCCCGCACCGGGGCATCTCCATCCTCCTCGTCCCCACCGAGGCCCCCGGCTTCTCCTGGACCCCCATCGAGACCGTCGGCGGCCTCACCACCACCGCGACCTACTACGACGGGATCAGGGTCCCGGCCGGGAACCTCGTCGGCGAGGAGAACGGCGGCTGGGGGCTCATCACCGACCAGCTCAACCACGAGCGGGTCGCGCTGGCCGCGATCGGCATGCAGGCCGAGGACTTCTTCGCCGCCGCCCTCGACCGCGCCCGTACGCCCGATCCGGTGACCGGGCGGCGCCGGATTGACGAGCCGTGGGTGCGGATCCGGGCGGCCGAGGCGCATGCCCGGCTGGCGGCGACACGCCTGCTCAACTGGCGTCTGGTGGGGGACGTGGGGGCCGGCCGGCTGGCCCCCGGGGACGCGAGCGGCGTGAAGTTCGCGGGAACCGAATCGGCGGTGGAGGTGTATCGGATATGTCAGGAGATCACGGGTGACGCGGGGACGGTCCGAGCGGGGTCGCCGGGGGAGCGGGACGGCGGCGAGCTGGAGCGCATGAACCGCGCCGCCCAGATCAACACCTTCGGGGGAGGGGTGAGCGAGGTGCAGCGGGAGATCGTCGCGCGGGCACGGCTCGGCATGAGGGGAAGGGGACGGCGATGAGCGGGGAGGGACAGGACCGGCTGTACGAGCGGCTGAAGACGTACGAGGGGCGCCCGGCGGCCACCGGCGGGCGCGGCAAGGACCCGGTGAACCTGCCGATGATCCGGCACTGGTGCGAGGCCATGGGGGACGCGCACCCGGCGTACCGGGGACCGGAGGCGGTCGCGCCGCCCACCATGCTCCAGGCGTGGACGATGGGCGGGCTCTCCGGGCACGAGGACCGATCGGAGGCGTACGGGGAGCTGCTCGGCCTCCTCGACGGCGCCGGGTACACCTCGGTGGTCGCCACCGACTGCGAGCAGGAGTACCTGCGCCCGCTCAGGCCCGGCGACGAGATCACCTTCGACGCCGTCGTCGAGTCCGTCTCGCCGCGCAAGACCACCAAGCTGGGCACCGGGCACTTCGTGACCACGCGGATGGACGTGCGGGCCGGCGGCGAGCTCGCCGGCACCCACCGCTTCCGGATCCTCAAGTACGCCCCCGCCGCCCGCCCGGCGCCGCCGCCGGAGCGGCCCCGGCGGCCCCGCCCGGTGATCAACCGGGACAACGCCGGGTTCTGGGAGGGCGTCGCCGCCCACCGGCTGCTGATCCAGCGGTGCACCGCCTGCGGGACGCTGCGCTTCCCCTGGCTGCCGGGGTGCAACGGATGCGGGTCGCCCGGGTGGGAGACCGTCGAGGCGACCGGGGAGGGCACGGTCTTCTCGTACGTGGTCATGCACCACCCGCCGTTCCCCGCCTTCGACCCGCCGTACGCGGTGGGCCTGATCGAACTCGCCGAGGGGGTCCGGATGATCGGCAACGTGGTGGGGGTGCCGTACGACAAGGTCCGGATCGGGATGCCGGTCCGGCTGGAGTTCCAGCGGGTCGACGAGGAGCAGGAGCTGCCCGTCTTCCGCGCCGTGGACGGGCCGGAGACCGCGGGAGGGGAGCGCTGACATGGACTTCACGCCCACCGAGGAGCAGGAGGCCGCGCGGGAGCTGGCCGCCCGGATCCTCGGCGACCTCTCCACGCACGAGCGGCTCGCCGCCACGGGCGGCGGCACCGACGCCGAGCTGTGGAAGGCGCTGTGCGCCGCCGGACTGCCCGCCGCCGTCGAGGAGATCGGCCTGCTCGGCCTCGTCCTCCTCCTGGAGGAGCAAGGCCGGGTGACGGCCCAGGTGCCGCTCGCCGCGACCGGGGTGTACGGGATCCTCGCCGTCGCCCGGCACGGCACCGACGAGCAGCGCGCCCGCCTCCTGCCGGGGCTGCGCGACGGGACGGCCGTCGCCACCGGGGCCTTCCCGGCGACCGGCGCGGTCACGGCGCGGGACGGGCGGCTCACCGGGACGGTCACCTGGGTGCCCTGGCTGCGGGACGCCGCCCACGTCCTCGTACCGGACGCGGACCGGGCCCTGTGGCTGGTGCGGGCCGAGGACGCCGTCGTCGAGGCCGTCGAGCTGACCGCGCCCTGGTCGGCGGGGCGGCTGGTGCTCGACGGGACGCCGGCCGAGCGGCTCGGGGACGCGGCCGGGGAGAGCGCGTACCGGGACGGGAGCGGGGTGGGTGCGTACGAGGACGTGCTCGCCGCCGCCCGGACCGCCTTCGCGGGGCTCCAGGCGGGCGTCTGCGCCGGGTCGCTGGCCCGGGCCGTCGCGTACACCTCCGTACGCCAGCAGTTCGGGCGGCCGCTGGCCACCCGGCAGGCGGTGCAACTGCGGGCCGCCGACGCCCACATGGACACCGAGGCCATCCGGGTCACCGCCTACGAGGCGGCCTGGCGGTCCGACGCGGGACTCGACTGCGCCGGGGCGGCCCTGACGGCCGCCTGGTGGGCGTCCGAGGCGGGGAAGCGGGTCGTGCACAGCGGCCAGCACCTGCACGGCGGCATGGGTGCCGACCTCGACCACCCCGTCCACCGGCACTTCCTGTGGGGGCGGCAGCTCGACGCCTATCTGGGCGCCGGCACCGAACTCCTCGCCGAACTCGGCGACCTGCTCGCGAAGGGGGAGACGGCATGAGGGCCGGAGACACGCTGCCGCCGCTGGAGATCCCGGTGACCCGCACCCTGGTCGTCGCCGGGGCCGTCGCCTCCCGCGACTACCAGGACGTGCACCACGACGCCGAGGCCGCCCGCGCCAAGGGCTCCCCGGACGTCTTCATGAACATCCTCACGACCAACGGCCTGGTCGGCCGGTACGTCACCGACCACTTCGGCCCGCACGCGGTGCTCCGCAAGGTCGCCATCCGGCTCGGCGCCCCCAACTACCCGGGCGACACGATGGTGTTGACCGGCACCGTCGCCGAGGTGACGGACGGCTCCGACGGCACCGCCACCGCGCTCGTCCGGATCGCCGGGGCCAACGGCCTCGGCCACCACGTCACCGGCACGGTCACCGTGGAGGTGCCCCGATGAGCCTGCGCCACCCCGACGGCCTCGGCGGCCGGGCCGCCGTCGCCGGCATCGGCGCGACCGAGTTCTCCAAGGACTCCGGCCGCAGCGAACTCTCCCTCGCCGTCGAGGCGGTGCGGGCCGCCCTCGACGACGCCGGGCTCACCCCCGGGGACGTGGACGGGCTCGTCACCTTCACCATGGACACCAACCCCGAGATCACCGTCGCCCAGGCGGCCGGCATCGGCGAGCTCTCCTTCTTCTCCCGGGTCCACTACGGCGGCGGCGCCGCCTGCGCCACCGTCCAGCAGGCCGCGCTCGCCGTCGCCGTCGGCGTCGCCGAGGTCGTCGTCTGCTACCGGGCCTTCAACGAGCGCTCCGGGCGACGCTTCGGCTCCGGGGTGCAGCAGCGCGAGCCGTCCGCCGAGGGGGCGGCGCTCGGCTGGCAGCTGCCGTTCGGGCTGCTGACCCCCGCCTCCTGGGTCGCGATGGCCGCCCAGCGCTATCTGTACGCCTACGGGCTCACCCCCGAGGTCTTCGGACACGTCGCCGTCACCGACCGCCGCCACGCGGCGAACAACCCCGCCGCCTACTTCCACGGCAAGCCGATCACCCTCGCCGACCACGCGGCCTCCCGCTGGATCGCGGAACCGCTCCGCCTCCTCGACTGCTGCCAGGAGACCGACGGCGGCCAGGCGATCGTCGTCACCACCCCCGAGCGCGCCCGCGACCTGCGGCACGCGCCCGCCGTCGTCCTCGCCGCCGCCCAGGGCGCGGGCCGCCGGCAGGAGGCCATGACCAGCTTCTACCGGGACGGGCTGACCGGTCTGCCCGAGATGGGGGTGGTGGCCCGGCAGCTGTGGCAGACCTCGGGACTGCGGCCGTCCGACATCGACGTGGGCATCCTCTACGACCACTTCACGCCGTTCGTGCTCATGCAGCTGGAGGAGTTCGGTTTCTGCGCGCCGGGCGAGGGCGGCGACTTCGTCGCGGCGGACGCGCTGCCGCTCAACACCCACGGCGGGCAGCTCGGCGAGGCGTACCTCCACGGCATGAACGGCATCGCGGAGGCGGTGCGGCAGGTGCGGGGCAGCTCGGTGAACCAGATACCCGGCGCGGCCCGGGTGCTGGTCACGGCCGGCACGGGCGTACCGACCTCGGGCCTGGTCCTGGGCGCGGACGCGTGACAGGCCCCCGCCACCCGGCGGCGGGACGGGATGCGGAGGGAGTGGTTCCTCGGGGCGACCCTGACCCGGGGGTGACGGCGGCTCCACCCAGAGGAGGTGAGGGCACCCCGACGACTCCGACCTGAGAGGGAGCCCGGTTCGGGACCTGGGGCCGATCCCTGCGGCACCCCTCCGCTCCTAGCGTGGAGCCATGACTCCGCCACCCACTGGCCCCGTCTGCGCCGGCGCCTCCACGGCCGCCACCCGGTCCGTCGAGCGCACGGCCCCGCGCACCTCGCCGCGCACGGGCCCGCGCCCGTTCGCGTACCCCTCGTTCTCCTCGTTCGTCAGGGCGCGCGGGCCGCTGCTCCTGCGGACCGCCCGCTCGCTCACCGCGAACCCGAGCGACGCCGAGGACCTGCTCCAGACCGCCCTCACCAAGACCTTCGTGGCCTGGGAGCGGATCGAGGACCACCGGGCCCTCGACGGCTACGTGCGCCGGGCGCTGGTGAACACCCGCACCTCGCAGTGGCGCAAGCGCAAGGTCGAGGAGTTCGCCTGCGACGAGCTGCCCGAGCCCGCCGGGCTGCCCGAGCCGGACCCGGCCGAGCGCCAGGTGCTGCACGACGCCATGTGGCGCGCCGTGATGAAGCTCCCCGAGCGGCAGCGGCAGATGGTCGTCCTGCGGTACTACGAGGACCTCAGCGAGGCGCAGACGGCCGAGCTGCTCGGCGTCTCCGTGGGCACGGTGAAGAGCGCGGTCTCCCGCGCCCTCGGCCGGCTCCGCGAGGACCCGGAACTCACCGCGGGCGTCCACGCCTGACCGCGAGGCGGACGCGGGCCCGACCGCGGGCCTGACCGCGGACCGACAGCCGGCCCTGGCCGCGGACTGTCAGCGGCCCGACTGCGGGCCTGGTCGCGGGCCTGACCTCGGGACCGACCGCAGGGCCTGGTCGCGGGCCTGACCCAGGGACCGACCGCAGGACCTGGTCGCGGGCCTGACCACGAGACCGACCGCAGGACCCGGCCGCAGGCCCGGGCGCGGGCCCGACCGCGCGACCCGGCCGCGGCGGCAAGCCGTTCGCCTCGCCGTCGGCCGTCGGACCGGCCGTTCATTGACATCCGCCAGTGATCACTGGCAATTTCGGTACTCCCGGGTAGTGACATACCGCGCGGTACGTGCGCAGAATCTGCACATCCTTACTGCCACGTAGCGCCCACCGGGAGGACGCCCCGTGTACAGCACCATGCAGGACGTACAGCTCACCATCAGCCGCATCCTCGAGCACGGCCGGCGGGTCCACGGCGGGTCCACCGTCACGACCTGGACGGGTGAGCCGGAGCCGCAGCGCCGCACCTACGCCGAGATCGGCGACCGCGCCGCCCAGCTCGCCCACGCGCTCCGCGACGAGCTCGGAGTCCAGCCGGGCGAGCCGACGGCGACGCTGATGTGGAACAACGCCGAGCACGTCGAGGCGTACTTCGCGCTGCCCTCCATGGGCGCCGTCCTGCACACCCTCAACCTGCGGCTTCCCCCCGAGCAGCTGATCTTCATCGTCAACCACGCCGCCGACCGGGTCGTCCTCGTCAACGGCTCGCTGCTCCCCCTGCTCGCGCCGCTCCTGCCGCACCTGCCGACCGTCGAGCACGTCGTCGTCGCCGGCCCCGGCGACCGCTCGCTCCTGGAGGGCGCCGCCCCGCGCGTCCACGAGTACGAGGAGCTGATCGCCGGCCGCCCGACCACGTACGACTGGCCCGAGCTGGACGAGCGCGCGGCCGCCGCCATGTGCTACACCTCCGGCACCACCGGCGACCCGAAGGGCGTCGTCTACTCCCACCGCTCCATCTACCTGCACTCCATGCAGGTGAACATGGCCGAGTCGATGGGCCTCACCGACAGCGACACGACCCTGGTCGTCGTCCCGCAGTTCCACGTCAACGCCTGGGGCCTGCCGCACGCCACCTTCATGACCGGCATCAACATGCTCATGCCGGACCGCTTCCTCCAGCCGGCCCCGCTCGCCGAGATGATCGAGAGCGAGAAGCCGAGCCACGCCGCCGCCGTCCCCACCATCTGGCAGGGCCTGCTCGCCGAGGTGACCGCCCGCCCGCGCGACCTCTCCTCCATGCGGCAGGTCACCATCGGCGGCGCCGCCTGCCCGCCCTCCCTCATGGAGGCGTACGACCGGCTCGGCGTCCGCCTGTGCCACGCCTGGGGCATGACGGAGACCTCCCCGCTCGGCACGATGGCGCACCCGCCGGCCGGGCTGACGGCCGAGGAGGAGTGGCCGTACCGCGTCACGCAGGGCCGCTTCCCGGCCGGCGTCGAGGCCCGGCTCGTCGGGCCCTCCGGTGAGCACCTGCCGTGGGACGGCGAGTCCGCCGGCGAGCTGGAGGTGCGCGGCACCTGGATCGCGGGCGCGTACTTCGGCGGCATCGGTGCCGAACCGATCCGGCCCGAGGACAAGTTCAGCGAGGACGGCTGGCTGAAGACCGGCGACGTCGGCGTGATCAGCCCCGACGGCTTCCTCACCCTCACCGACCGGGCCAAGGACGTCATCAAGTCCGGCGGCGAGTGGATCTCCAGCGTCGAGCTGGAGAACGCGATCATGGCCCACCCGGCCGTCGCCGAGGCCGCCGTCGTCGCCGTCCCGGACGAGAAGTGGGGCGAGCGCCCGCTCGCCACCGTCGTCCTCAAGGAGGGCGAGACCGCCGACTACACGACCCTGCGGGACTTCCTCGCCACCGAGGGCGGCATCGCCAAGTGGCAGCTGCCGGAGCGCTGGGCGATCGTGCCGGCGGTCCCGAAGACCAGCGTCGGCAAGTTCGACAAGAAGGTCATCCGCAAGCAGTACGCGGAGGGCGAGCTGGACGTCACCCGGCTCTGAGGGCGACGAGCGGAGGGGGAGGGCCACGGCGGCCCTCCCCCTCCGGTCAGTTGGTGCCGATCTTCGCCAGCAGGTCGACGATCCGGGCCTGCACCTCGGCGCTGTTGGAGCGCTCGGCCAGGAAGAGGACCGTCTCGCCGGAGGACAGCTCCGGCAGCCTCTCCCGGTCGAGGCCGGTCGAGGTGTAGACGACCAGCGGGGTGCGGTTGAGCTGCCCGTTCGCCCGCAGCCAGTCGATGATCCCGGCCCGCCGGCGGCGCACCTGCATGAGGTCCATGACCACCAGGTTCGGCCGGGTCTCGCCGGCCAGCGCCACCGCCTCGGTGTCCGTGGCCGCCCGCACCACCTGCATCCCGCGCCGCTCCAGGGTGGCGGCGAGCGCGTCGGCGATGTGCTCGTTCTCCTCGATGACCAGCACCCGCGAGGGGTGCTGCTCGCTGTCGCGCGGCGCGAGCGCCTTGAGCAGGACGGCGGGATCGGCGCCGTACGCCTCCTCCCGGCCCGCCTGCCCGAGTCCGGCCGCGAGCAGCACCGGCACCTCGGCGGCGACGGCCGCCTGGCGCAGCGACTGGAGCGCGGTCCGGGTGATGGGCCCGGTCAGCGGGTCGACGAAGAGCGCGGCCGGGAAGGCGGCGATCTGCGCGTCGACCTCCTCGCGGGAGTGCACGATCACCGGACGGTAGCCGCGGTCGCTCAGCGCCTGCTGGGTGGTGACGTCCGGCGCGGGCCAGACGAGCAGCCGGCGCGGGTTGTCGAGCGGCTCCGGGGGGAGTTCGTCGTCGACGGGGAGCGGGGTGGGCCGGTTGACGACCTCGACCGCGCCCCCGGGTCCGTCGAGCGGCTCGGGCCCCTCGGCGGAACCCTCGGCGGGCGCCCCTATCGCGTACGCGCGCCCGCGTCCCTCGGACTCGGCGGCGGGCGGGACGGCGGGGGCCGCGGCGGGCACGGGCAGGGGCATCGGCCCGGACACGGACGCCGGTACGGGCGGGGCGGGGACGGCGGCCGGTGCCGGGGCCGGCGGGTCGATCTCCGGCGGGGTCGCGAGCTTGCGGCGCCGGCCCGAACCGCCCGAGGGCGCGGCGACGGGCGTCCCGGCCTGCGCCGGCGGCGCGAAGGGCACGCCCTGCCCGAGCGTGCGCACGCTGAACGCCCGCCCCTGCGTGGAGTCCTTCGGCACCGGAGCCGGAGCCGGTACCGGAACGGGAGACGCCACCGGAGCCGGAGCCGGAGCCGGCGCGGGTGCGGGTGCCGGAGCGGGCGCCGGGGTCGGCATCGGCAGCTCGGGGGGCAGCGGTACGGAGCCGGTGCCGGTGCCGTTCGCAGGCGTCGCCGTCGCCGTCGCCGTCGCGGCGGGCGGCGCCGGGGGCATCGGCGGCGTCGGCGGTACGGCCACGGGGGCGGCGGCCGGCGCGAGACCGGCGGCCGCGACCGGCGCGCCCGGAAGGGGGTGCGGCTGCGGCGGCGTGTGGTCGGAGCCGGCGGGCACGTCCCGTACCGCCGCGTGCCCGTGGACGTGCTCCTCGGCGACGGCCTCCGGGCCGTCCTCGCGGTCGGCGTCGGCCGGCGGCAGCGCGAACGGGGTCCGCGGGCCCGCCTCGGCCGCGGCGGCGCGCTCCTGAGCGGCGGCCAGCGCACGCCGGCGGCGCCCGGTCGGCCGGTCGCCCCCGGTCGGCTCGCCGTGCAGGGCGACCGTGCCCTGCGGCGCGGCCGGCAGGGCGGGGGCCGGAGCGGGGGCAGGAGAGGCCTGCTCGACGGCGACGCCCTGCGGCGGCACGGCGGCCCCGAGCGCGGCCCGCTCCTGGGCGCCTTCCGCGGCGGTCACCACGGAGCCCTCGGCCGGGCGGCCCCGGCGACGGCCGGTCGGCTCGACGCCGGTGGACTGCTGGGCGGGGATGAGCTCGGCGGGGCCGGCGGCCTCCTCCGTACGGGCGCGGCGGCGCCCGCCACCGGTGGCCGGCAGGGCCACCGCCCCGGCACCGCCCTCCGGGGCCGTCGCGCTCTCCAGGAAGGCGTCGGTGGAAGCGCGCCGGGCCCGGCGCCGGCCGGAACCGCCCGAGGTCCCGCCGTCCGCCGGACCGGACGCCTGCGCGGGCAGCGCGGGTACCCCGTCCTGCTCCGGGGCCACCCCGCCCCGCTCCGCGGCCTCCGCGACCGCCTTCGGGGACTCCAGCTCCTTCGCGCCGGAGCCGGACCGCTCCCGCGCGGGCCTGGGCTCGGCGGCGGGAACGGTTCCCCGGCCCGCGCCGATCGGCACCTCCAGGACGTACGCGCCGCCGCTCGTCCCCGGCACCTCGTGGGTCTGCACGACACCGCCGTGCGCCGCCACGATCCCGCGCACGATGGGCCCGTGGACCGGGTCGCCGCCCGCGTACGGGCCGCGGACCTCGATGCGGACGACCTCGCCGCGCTGCGCCGCGGCCACCACGATCGTCGAGTCGGCCGGGGCGCCCTGCGCCGAGGCGCGGGTCTTGCCGGTGGCGTCCACGCCGGCCACGTCCGCGACGAGATGGGCGAGCGCGGTCCTCAGCCGGCCTGCGTCGACCTCGGCCTCGATCGGCGGCGCGTGCACGGCGAACTGCGCGCGGCCCGGGCCGATCAGCTCCACGGCCGCGTCGATGCCGCTGGTCACGATCCCGTCGAGCAGCGCGACCTTCCGGTCCAGCTCCTCCTCGCCGGCGTCCAGGCGCTGGTAGCCGAGGACGTTGTCGACGAGCGCGGTCATCCGGGCGTACCCGGCGACCAGGTGGTGCAGGACCTGGTTGGCCTCGGGCCACAGCTGCACGCCGTCGTCGGCGGCGAGCGAACCCAGCTCGGCGCGCAGCTCCTCCAGGGGGCCGCGCAGCGACTCGGCGAGGACGGCGGTCAGCTGGGCGTGCCGGGAGGCGAGGGCCGCGTACTTCTCCGCCTGCGCCTCGCGCTCGGCCGCGTGCCGCTCGGCCCGGTCGGCCAGCTCCACGGCGTGCTTCTCGACCAGCTCCTCGTACGGCCTGCGGTCGGTGAAGGTCATCACGGCGCCGACCAGCTGGTCGCCGTCGCGCACCGGCGCCGTCGTCAGGTCGACGGGCACGCGCTCGCCGCTCTTCGACCACAGCACCTGGCCGCGCACCCGGTGCTTGCGGCCGGACTTGAGGGTGTCGGCGAGCGGGGACTCCTCGTACGGGAACGGGGTGCCGTCGGCGCGCTTGGGAAGGATCAGCGGGTGCAGCTCGGCGCCGCCCAGCTCGCCGGCCCGGTAGCCGAGGATCTGCGCGAAGGCGGGGTTCACGAGCACGACCCGGCCGTCGGTGTCCGTACCGACGACGCCCTCGGCGGCGGCCCGCAGGATCATCTCGGTCTGCCGCTGCGAGCGGGCCAGCTCGGCCTCGGTGTCGAGGGTGCCGGTGAGGTCGCGGACGACCAGCATCAGCAGCTCGTCGCCGGTGTAGCCGCTGTACGAGTCGTACGCCTCGCGCCCGTCCTCCAGGCTGGCGCTGGTCACCTCGACGGGGAACTCGCTGCCGTCGGTACGGCGGGCGACCATCCGCATCGGCTTGGTGCGGCCCCGCTCGTCGGCCGGGTCGGGGCGGCGCATCGAGCCGGGGATCAGCCGGGAGTCGAACTCCGGCAGCAGGTCGAGCAGCCCGCGCCCGACGAGCGCGGTGCCGGGGGTCTCGAACATGCCGAGGGCGATGGTGTTGGCGTTGACGACCGTGCCGTTGCAGTTGACGAGCACGAGACCGTCGGGGAGGGCGTCGAGTATGGCTGCGAGGCGAGCAGCGCCTCGGGATGGCCTGCTGCTCACGACGACGCTTCCTCCCTGACGCCCTGCAATTGCCCGCGAGCCGTGCCCGCGGTGTGCGCCGCCCGGCATGTGCCGTGACGGCGGGCCGGCCCCATCTTGCCCCGCGGGCGGCGGCCCTGTCACTGAGGGAGTCTAACGGCGCCCCCGTCCGTCAGGCCCGGACGCTCGGAAGGAGGGGTTCCGCGTTCTCCCAGCGGTCGATCTCGCAGCCGTTCGACCGGGAGAAACGGGCGTCGATCCGGCGCCCCTGCCAGGTGCCAATCACCTGTGCGGTGACCGGTCCGCCGTACAACTGGGTGCACATTCGGTCCGCCGGGACCGGCGCGAAGGGGTTCTCCCCGGCGCGCGCGAAGCCCTCCAGGCGCTCGCAGGCCCGCTCGGCCGCCGGATGGTCGCCGCCCACCCGCCCGTCGCAGGTGAGCTTCCAGCTGCCGTCGGCCTCCGGGATGCCGCTCCCGGAGACGGTCACCGTCAGCGAGTCCGGCGGCGAGAGCAGCGGCAGCGGCGGCAGCTCCGGCAGCGGCACGGCGGAGGAGGCGCCCACGGAGGCGCCGGCGAGGCCGGTGGCGAGGGCGGTGGCGAGAACGAGACGGCGCAGCAGCATCGAGCGACTCCGGGGAAGGAGGGGGCGGGGCGGGCGGTGATCGGACAGGGGTCGGGGCGTGGGCCGGGTCGGCGCGCCCCCGCCCTCTTCAACGCTCCGGCCCGCCGGGCGTTGCGCAACCGGGGTGCGCCGGGCGGGTGCGCACGGCGGTGCCGGTCGGTGGTGCCGGCAGGCGGGACGCCCGGCGGGGGGCGTGCGCGGTGCGCGGACGCGCCGAGGGCTTTGCCCTGGGCCCCGCCCGCCTAGTACGGTGAAAGCGATTGGTGACACGAGGCTCGCCTGTGTCATCATCTGCACGCACCCCGCGCATGCGCGGGGAGCGAGGAGGCGTCGCCTAGTCCGGTCTATGGCGCCGCACTGCTAATGCGGTTTGGGCTTTATCGTCCATCGAGGGTTCAAATCCCTCCGCCTCCGCGCTCAGGAAGCCCCGGCCCCACGGCCGGGGCTTCCGCCGTTCCCGGCCCCGGCGCCGCCCTTCCGCGACGTGCTCGCGCACCGCCTCTTGCCCCGCGCCCCGATCCGTGCGCCCCTCAGGCCCGCCCGCGTGTGACCCCGGTCTCTTTCGGCCCCTTCAGCCCCGTTCCCACCCCCGGAACGCCACGGTCCACCCGACCGGCCGCCGCTCCTCCCGAGCGTGTTTCCGCAGGTCAGAGGGGGTGGGTCAATCGGATTTCACAGGACGGCGGCAGTCATGTAATGTTCTTCCTGTCGCCGGGACAGCGGGCCGAAAGGGCCGGGAAACGGAGACAAGAACAAAAGAACAAGCACTCGTAGCTTAACGGATAGAGCATCTGACTACGGATCAGAAGGTTGCAGGTTCGAATCCTGCCGAGTGCACAGCGAAGAGGCCCGGACGAGAGTCCGGGCCTCTTGCGTTTGTCGGGGCGGAAGGGCGTTGCCAGGAGCGGGGGGCGTGGGGTTAGGTTCGGTTGATCTTATTTTTTGACTGAAAAGTGGGGGTGGGGGCCATGGCGCTCTTCGGGAACGCGCACGCCATCGATCCGGCGCAGGCGCAGCAGGACTACGCGCGGCTGCTCGGCCAGGGGGAGCAGGTGCACGCCGCGTACCTGCTGATCCGCGACGTCATCTTCTTCACCGACCGGCGGCTCGTGCTCGTCGACAAGCAGGGCATCACCGGCAAGAAGGTCGAGTACCACTCGATCCCGTACCGGAGCATCACGCACTTCGCCGTCGAGACGGCCGGCACCTTCGACCTCGACGCCGAGCTGAAGATCTGGATCTCGGGCCAGGCCCTGCCGGTCACCAAGACGTTCACCAAGGGTGTGGACATCTACGAGGTGCAGGCGATCCTCACGCAGTTCGTCGCCCGCTGACGCACGCCGACGGCCCGTCCGACGGCGGGCGCGGAGATTACTACGAAGGCCCCGGGTTTGCCCGGGGCCTTCCCCTTTTGGGTGAACCCATCTGATTTGCATGTCAGTTGAATATGCCTTCGGCCTAACGTGCGGGTGGAGGTGATGATCGTTGGACGCGATCGACATCGATGACTTCGTACGGGCCGCCGCCGGGGGCCGGTTGAGGCGGCTGACGGCGATCGACGGGGCGCACTGGTTCCCCGTCGTGGACGTGGCCCGGCGGCTCGGGTACCCGGGGCCGCGCGAGGCGCTGCGGAGCGTGGCCCTGCCCGCCTGGTGCCTGGCGCCCGCCCGGGAGCTGGCGCCCAGCCGGGACATACTCGTCCGCAGCGGCATCCGCGGCACCGCGCGGATGGTCAGCCTCGCCGGACTCGTGCAGCTCGTCACCGCCTGCCGCTCGCCCGAGGCCCAGCCCTTCCGGGCCTGGGTCGGGGAGCTGGTGGCCGAGGTGCAGCGGCACGGCGGCTACGGGCTCGAACCGGCGCCGGCGCACGGCGGGTTCGTGCTGCCGCCCGAACTCGTCGACGTCCTCGTCCGGCTGGAGAGCCGCTTCGACGAGACCGCCGTGGGCCTCACGGGGCACGCCGGGTACGCGGAACTGCTGCGGGAGACCCGGCTCAGCCTCTCAAGGGTCGCCGACTCCCTTGAGCGCACGTTCGCCGTCCCCCGCCAGCGCGGCGGCGAGGACCGGCCCCGGCTCAGCGCGCAGGAACTCGTCGAGTCCTGGGAGATCAGCGGCGACATGCGGGCCGTCGCCAGCTTCCTCGCCCCCGCCCTCGTCCGCGGCGGCGTCCGCTGCCGCCCGCAGGACGTCACCCGGCGCACCGGGCTCTCCGGCGAGCGCGTCCGCGACTGCGTCCGGCTGCTCATTGAGCGGGGCTGCATGCGCGAGGTCGGGGACCCCCGGCCGGACGGGACCCGGATCTACGTGCTGCCCTGAGGGGGAGGATGGGGGAAGGACAAGGACGTGGGAGGCGGTCCGGCCGTGTGGCGGAGTGGTGGCGTCGGGTGGAGCGGGGGCTCGGCCGGGCTGCGCTGGTGGGGCGGGCGGGTGAGCCCGGTCGGTTACGGGCTGCCGCTCGCCTTCCGGGCCGTCGGGGGCCGGGCCTGCGCCGGGGCGCGGAGCAACGCCTGCCCCGTCGGCGCCGCGGTGCCGGCCCGGTCGACCGGCGGACTCTGCCCCGACTGCGCGCGCCTCGACCGGGCCCACTCCGTCGCCGCCGACACCTTCGCCGACGACCCCCGGCCCTACCGGGTCTACCTCGCCTGGTTCGGGGCCGGCACGGTCAAGGTCGGCATCACCGGGGAGCACCGGGGGGACGCGCGGCTGCGGGAGCAGGGCGCCGTCGCCTTCTGCTGGCTCGGGCGCGGGCCGCTGATGGCCGCCCGGCGTACCGAGGAGGTGCTGCGGCAGGCGCTCGGCGTGCCCGACCGGGTGTCGTACGAGCGGAAGCGGGCGCTGCGGGTCGGGCTGCCGGACGCCGGGGCCCGGGCCGCGGAGATCGAGGAGCTGTACGGGCGGGCCCTCGGCGTCGGCGGCTGGGGCGACACCCTGGAGGCGCTGCCCTGCACCGCGTACGACCACGGGGAGCTCTTCGGCCTGGGCGCGCTGCCGCCGCTCGACGGGACCGTCACCGAGCTCGTCGAGGGCGGGGTCGTCACCGGGCGGGTGCTCGCCGCCGCCGGCCCCGACCTGCACCTGCGCGACCCCGGCGGACGCCACCTCGTGCTCGACGGGCGGCTGCTCGGCGGCTGGGGGCTGGAGCGGTGCGGGCCGGACGACGCCTGGAGCGTGCCCGTCGGCGGCGCGCCCGCGACCGGCGGCCAGGAGGGGCTGTTCTGACCCGGGGCGCCGCTTCGTAAAGTCTTGGATCCCTTCGGCCGGTGGCTGTGGACACCGGCGGCCCGCCCCGGCGAGGGTGATCACATGACCCAGAAACCGATCTCCGGGCTCGAACCCCCTTACTACACCGCTGTCTTCACCTCCCTGCGGCCCGACGCCCCCGAGGGGTACGCCGAGACCGCCGCCGAGCTGCGCGAGCGGGTCGGCTCCGTCCCCGGCTTCCTCGGCTACGAGTCCGCCCGCACCCCCGGTGGCCTCGGCATCACCGTCGCCTACTTCCGCGACCTGGAGGCCCTCGACGCCTGGCGCCTCGACGCCACGCACATGGCGGCGAAGGAGCACGGGCGCGCGCACTGGTACGAGGCGTACAGCTGCCACATCGGGAAGGTCGAGCGGAGCTACGGCTTTGAGCGGGAGTGACGAGAGCGCGGCCGTCCGCGGCCTGACCGCGCGGCTCGGACTGCCCGGGCTCGTCGACGTGCACACCCACTTCATGCCGAAGAACGTCCTCGACAAGGTCTGGGCGTACTTCGACGCCGTCGGGCCGCTCACCGGACAGCCCTGGCCCATCACCTACCGCGAGGAGGAGGACCGGCGGGTCGAGCTGCTGCGTGGCTTCGGTGTGCTCGCCTTCACCTCGATGCTCTATCCGCACAAGCCCGGGATGGGCGCCTGGCTCAACGCCTGGGCCGCCGAGTTCGCCGCGCGGACGCCCGGCTGTCTGCACACGGCGACCTTCTTCCCCGAGCCCGGGGCCGCCGGATACGTCCGGCGGGCCCTCGACGACGGGGCCCGGGTCTTCAAGGTGCACGTCCAGGTCGGCGGCTTCGATCCGAACGATCCGCTGCTCGACGCGGTGTGGGGGCTGCTCGCCGAGAGCGGTACGCCGGTCGTCGTCCACTGCGGCTCCGGGCCCGCGCCCGGTGCCTTCACCGGGCCGGGACCGGCGGGGGAGCTGCTCGCCCGGCACCCGCGGCTGCGGATGGTCGTGGCGCACATGGGGATGCCGGAGTACGTGGACTTCCTCGGGCTCGCGGAGCGGTACGCGGGCGTGCACCTGGACACCACCATGGCGTTCACCGACTTCAGCGAGCGGCTCGCGCCCTTCCCGCGCGACGCGCTCAAGCGGCTGGCCGACCTCCAGGACCGGATCCTGCTCGGCTCCGACTTCCCGAACATCCCGTACCCCTACGTCCACCAGCTCCACGCCCTCGAACGGCTCGGGCTCGGCGACGACTGGCTCCGGGCGGTCCTGCACGACAACGGGGCCGCGATGTTTCACGTGAAACCCTGACCGGAGGGATCCCCGACCGGACCGGCTCCCCCGGTTTCTCAGGGAATTCACAGGAAAGCGCAAGGGGGATCTCAGCGGCGACGGCGAGCGTGGGGCCATGACCGTCACCACTCGCAGCACTTCAGCCCGCCGCGGCACCCGCGCCGATCTGCTCCGTGCCGACGGCAGCGCCGTCCGCGTCCTCGTCGTCGACGACGAGGCGTCCCTCTCCGAACTGCTCTCGATGGCCCTGCGCTACGAGGGCTGGCAGGTCCGCAGCGCCGGCGACGGGGCCGGTGCCCTGCGGGCCGTGCGCGAGTTCCGGCCCGACGTCGTCATCCTGGACATCATGCTCCCGGACGTCGACGGGCTCAGCCTGCTCGGCTCGATCCGGCGCGAGCTGCCCGAGGTGCCGGTTCTCTTCCTCACGGCGAAGGACGCCGTCGAGGACCGGATCGCCGGGCTCACCGCCGGCGGCGACGACTACGTCACCAAGCCGTTCAGCCTGGAGGAGGTCGTCGCCCGGCTGCGCGGCCTGATCCGGCGCTCCGGGGCCGCCCAGGCCCGCAGCGAGTCGCTGCTGACGGTCGGCGACCTCACCCTCGACGAGGACAGCCACGAGGTCACCCGGGGCGGCGACTCCCTCCACCTCACCGCGACCGAGTTCGAGCTCCTGCGGTACCTCATGCGCAACCCGCGCCGGGTGCTCAGCAAGGCGCAGATCCTCGACCGCGTGTGGTCGTACGACTTCGGCGGCCAGGCCAACGTGGTCGAGCTGTACATCTCCTACCTGCGGCGGAAGATCGACGCCGGCCGCTCGCCGATGATCCACACCCGCCGGGGGGCCGGCTACCTCATCAAGCCGGGGGAGTAGCCCCCATGCGCCTCCGTTCCCGGCGGCCGTGGTCGCTGCGGACGCGCCTGGTGGTCTCCGCCGTCGCGCTGATCGCGGTCGTCGCCACCGTCATCGGCACGGTCACCACCATCGCGTACCGCTCCTACCTCTACGACCGGGCCGACGAGCAGCTGACCGCGCTCGGCCAGCGGGCCGCCGGGCCGCCGGTGCCGCCGCCCGGCGGCCCGCTCCGGGAACGCTCACCGCTCTCCGTCCTCGGCGACCCGGGCTCCCCGATCGGTGCCCTCGTCGCCGTCGTCGAGGGCGGTGAGGGCGGCGAGGTCACCGAGGCCGGCTACTCGACGGAGACGGAGACGGCCGGCGGCGCCACCGGCGAGCGGCCCCTCTTCCCGGTCGAGAAGCTGGACGCGGCGCAGACGAACGCGCTCGCCGCCGTTCCCCGCGACGGGCGGGCGCACACCGTGGAACTGCCCGGCGGGCTCGGCGCGTACCGGGTCGTCTACGCCGAGGGCTACCGCGACGCCGTCCTCACCGGCATCCCGCTCGCCGAGGTCGAGAACGCCCTCTCCACCCTCGTCCTCGTCGAACTCAGCCTCACCGCGGCCTCCCTCGCCGCCGCCTCCCTCGCCGGGACGGTGCTCGTACGGATCGCGCTGCGGCCGCTGCGCCGGGTAGCCGCCACCGCCGCCCAGGTCGCCCGGCTGCCGCTGCACAGCGGCGAGGTGGCGCTCCACCAGCGGGTCCCGGAGGCCGAGGCCGATCCACGCACCGAGGTCGGACAGGTCGGCGCCGCCCTCAACCGGATGCTCGACCACGTCCACGCGGCCCTCGACGCCCGCCAGCAGAGCGAGACCCGGGTCCGGCGGTTCGTCGCCGACGCCAGCCACGAACTGCGCACCCCGCTCGCCTCCATCCGCGGCTACGCCGAACTGACCCGGCGCGGACGCGAGGAGTGCGGGCCCGACACCCGGCACGCGCTCGGCCGGATCGAGTCCGAGGCCACCCGGATGACGGGCCTGGTCGAGGACCTGCTGCTGCTCGCCCGGCTCGACGCCGGGCGCCCCCTCGCGGACGAGACCACCGACCTCGTCCCGCTGGTCGTGGACGCCCTCGGCGACGCCCGCGCCGCCGGACCCGACCACCACTGGCGCCTCGAACTGCCCGGCGACGGCGGACCGGCGGCCGTCCGCGGCGACCCCGCCCGGCTCCAGCAGGTGCTCCTCAACCTGCTCGCCAACGCCCGCACCCACACCCCGCCCGGGACCACCGTCACCGCCCGCGTCCGGGGCGAGGGCACGACCGTCGTCGTCGAGATCCAGGACGACGGGCCCGGCATCCCGCCCGAGCTGCTGCCCGCCGTCTTCGAACGGTTCGCGCGCGGCGACGCCTCCCGCTCCCGGCACGCCGGGTCCACCGGCCTCGGCCTCGCCATCGTGCGGGCCGTCGTCACCGCCCACGGCGGCGGGGTGACCGTCGCGTCGGTCCCCGGCCGCACCGTCTTCTCGGTGACCCTGCCGGCGGAGAGGAACCCCACGGACGCAGACTCACAGGCTGACCACAGGCTGATCACACCGGCGTGACAGCGGGCCCGGCGAGGGTCCTGGACATGCGAACTCACACCCTCGCGGGGCCCGCGACGCGGACCCCCGGCACCCTCCCCGCCCGGGAGCACCTGCCGGTGAGCGAAGCGGGCCGGGCCGTTCTGGACGTGGTGATCCCCGTCTTCAACGAGGAGAAGGACCTGGAGCCGTGCGTCCGCCGGCTCCACGCGCACCTGAAGCGCACCTTCCCGTACGGCTTCCGCGTCACCGTCGCCGACAACGCCTCCACGGACGCCACGCCCGCCATCGCCGCCGCCCTCGCCGCCGAGGTGCCCGAGGTGCGGTCCGTACGGCTGGAACAGAAGGGCCGCGGCCGGGCGCTGCGGACCGTGTGGTCGGCCTCCGACGCACCCGTCCTGGCCTACATGGACGTGGACCTGTCCACCGACCTCAACGCACTCCTGCCGCTCGTCGCGCCGCTCATCTCCGGCCACTCCGACCTCGCCATAGGCTCCCGGCTCGCCCGCTCCTCGCGGGTGGTGCGCGGGCCCAAGCGGGAGTTCATCTCCCGGGCGTACAACCTGATCCTGCGCGGCTCGCTCGCCGCCCGCTTCTCCGACGCCCAGTGCGGCTTCAAGGCGATCCGGCGCGATGTCGCCGAGCGGCTGCTGCCGATGGTCGAGGACACCGGCTGGTTCTTCGACACCGAGATGCTGGTGCTCGCCGAGCGGGCCGGGCTGCGGATCCACGAGGTGCCGGTCGACTGGGTCGACGACCCCGACTCGACCGTGCACCTCGTGAGGACCGCCACCGACGACCTGAAGGGCGTCTGGCGGGTGGGCCGGGCCCTCGCGACCGGTTCGCTGCCGCTGGACCGGCTCGCCCGGCCCTTCGGCGACGATCCGCGCGACCGCGACCTGACCGGGGTCCCCGGCGGGCTCGCCCGCCAGCTGGTCGGCTTCTGCGTGGTCGGCGTGCTCTCCACCCTCTTCTACCTCGCGCTCTACTCGCTCTTCCGGCTGGGCGCCGGCGCCCAGCTCGCCAACGCCGCCGCGCTGCTCGTCTCCGCCGTCGCCAACACCGCCGCCAACCGCCGGCTCACCTTCGGCGTCCGCGGCCGCGACCGGGCCGTCCGCCACCAGGCGCAGGGGCTCGTGGTCTTCGCCATCGGCCTCGCCCTCACCAGCGGCTCGCTCGCCGCGCTCGGCGCGGCGACCGGCGACCCGGCGCACTCCACCGAGCTCGCCGTGCTCGTCGTCGCCAACCTCGCCGCGACCGTGCTGCGCTTCCTGCTCTTCCGGCTCTGGGTCTTCCCGGACCGCCGACACCCCACGGGGGACCCCCGATGACCACACCGACCCCGCCCCCGCCCCCGCCCGCGGCGGCGGCGCACGCCGCGCCCTCCGCCCGGCCCGGCCGGCTCGCCCGGCTGTGGCGCGGCCGGCCCGACGACGCCCCCTGGGTGCGCCCGGTCTTCCTCGGCCTGCTCGCCGTCACCACCGCGCTCTACCTGTGGAACCTGAGCGCCTCCGGCTACGCCAACTCCTTCTACTCGGCGGCCGTCCAGGCCGGGAGCGAGAGCTGGAAGGCGTTCTTCTTCGGCTCGCTCGACGCGGCCAACGCCATCACCGTCGACAAGCCGCCGGCCGCGCTCTGGCCGATGGCGCTCTCCGTCCGCCTCTTCGGCCTCGGCTCCTGGCAGATCCTGCTGCCCGAGGTGCTGATGGGCGTGGCCACGGTCGCCGTGCTGTACGCGGCCGTCCGCCGCCGCTTCGGCGCGGGCGCCGGCCTGATCGCCGGCACGGTGCTCGCGCTGACCCCGGTCGCCGCGCTGATGTTCCGCTTCAACAACCCGGACGCGCTGCTCGCGCTGCTCATGACCGTGGCCGTGTACGCGGTGCTGCGGGCCCTGGAGCGGGCCGAGGGCTCCACGCAGTGGCTGGTCGCGGCGGGAGTCGCGTTCGGCTTCGGGTTTCTGACGAAGACCCTCCAGGCGTTCCTGGTCCTGCCGCCGCTCGCGCTCGTGTACGCGGTGTGCGCCCCGGCCCGGCCGCTGAAGCGGTGCGGCCAGCTGGGGCTCGCCGGGCTCGCCCTGGTCGTCTCCGGCGGCTGGTGGGTGGCGCTCGTCGAGCTCTGGCCGGCGGCCTCGCGCCCGTACGTCGGCGGCTCGCAGACCGACAGCTTCCTGGAGCTGACCTTCGGCTACAACGGCCTCGGCCGGATCAACGGCAACGAGGTCGGCAGCGTCGGCGGCGGCCGCGGCGGCGGGCAGGGCGGCGGCTGGGGCGAGACCGGCCTGCTGCGGATGTTCGGCGACTCGATCGGCGGGCAGATCTCGTGGCTGCTGCCGGCCGCGCTGGTGCTGCTCCTCGCCGGACTCGCCGTCACCTGGAAGGCGCCGCGCACGGACCCGGCCCGGGCCGCGTTCCTGGCGTGGGGCGGGTCGCTCCTGATGACGCTGGCCGTCTTCAGCTTCATGGCCGGCATCTTCCACGAGTACTACACGGTGGCCCTGGCCCCGTACCTCGCCGCCCTGATCGGCATGGGCGCCGGCGTGCTGTGGGAGGAGCGGACCCGGCTGCCCGCCTCCGCCGGCCTCGCGGTCGCGGCCGGCGTGACGGCCTGGTGGGGCTGGGTGCTGCTCGGCCGTACGCCGGACTACGTGCCCTGGCTGCGCTGGACCGTGCTCGGCGCGGGCGCGGCGGCCGCGCTCGGACTGCTCGCCGCGGGCCGGACGGACCGGCGGTTCGGCCTCGCCGTGGCGGGCCTCGGCCTGGCGGCGGGACTCGCGGGGCCGTTCGCGTACACCCTGGAGACGCTCTCCACCGGCCACCAGGGCTCCATCGTCACGGCGGGTCCGGCGGGCGCCGGCTTCGGCGGCCGCGGACCGGGCGGCGGCGGTCGCGGTTTCCCGGGCGGCGGCGAACTCCCGGCCGGGACGCCGCGGACGGACGGCGGCCAGGCCCCGGACGGCGCCGGCCGGCCGGGCGGCACGCAGAACCCCGACGGTGCGCAGCCCCCCGACGGCATGCAGCCCCCCGACGGCTTCCCCGGCGGCGGCCGTCCCCAGGACGGCGGTCCGCCCCCGGGCCCCGGCGAGCGCGGCGGCATGGGCGGCGGCGGCCTCGCCGGTCTTCTCGGCGGCGCCGTCGTCGGTGCCGAGGCCAAGGCGAAGCTGCTCCAGGACGCCGACGCGTACACCTGGGCCGCGGCCACGATCGGCGCCCAGAACGCGGCCGGCTACCAGCTCGCCACCGAGAAGCCCGTGATGGCGGTCGGCGGCTTCAACGGCAGCGACCCGTCCCCCACCCTCGCCCAGTTCCAGCGGTACGTCGCCGAGGGGAGGATCCACTACTTCATCGGCGGCGGTTCGGGCATGGCCGGGCCGGGCGCCGGCGCCAGCAGCGGCTCCCGGATCAGCGCCTGGGTCCAGGAGAACTTCTCCTCCACCACCGTCGGCGACGCCACCTTCTACGACCTGACCAGCCCGAAATAAAAGCCCTATACAGCGTACGAGACCTCCTATACGGTGTACGAGACCCAAGCCTCGTACACCGTATAGGAGTGTTCATGACGGCCATGCCCACGGCCACGCCCATGGCGACAGGCGGCCATCCGCAGCGCTGGCTGATCCTGGGCGTCATCTGTCTCGCCCAGCTCACCGTGCTCCTCGACAACACCGTCCTCAGCGTCGCCATCCCCTCGCTGACGACGGAGCTGGGCGCCTCCACCAGCGACATCCAGTGGATGATCAACGCCTACTCGCTCGTCCAGTCCGGCCTGCTGCTGACCGCCGGCAACGCGGCCGACCGCTACGGCCGCAAGAAGCTGCTCGCCGTCGGTCTCGCGCTCTTCGGGCTCGGCTCGCTCGCCGCCGGACTCGCCGGCTCCGCCGGGCAGCTGATCGCCGCCCGCGCGGGCATGGGCGTCGGCGGGGCGCTCCTGATGACCACCACGCTCGCCGTGGTCATGCAGATCTTCGACGACTCCGAGCGCGTGAAGGCCATCGCGCTCTGGGCCACCGTCAGCTCGCTCGGCTTCGCCGCCGGACCGCTGATCGGCGGCGTCATCCTCGACCACTACTGGTGGGGGATGATCTTCCTGATCAACATCCCGGTGGCCGTGATCGGCCTGGTCGCGGTCCTCAAGCTGGTCCCCGAGTCGAAGAACCCCCAGGGCGACCGCCCCGACCTGCTCGGCGCGCTGCTCTCCACCGTCGGCATGACCGCCGCCGTGTACGCGATCATCACCGGCCCGGAGCACGGCTGGACCTCCACCGAGGTGCTGGTCCCGGCCGCGATCGGGGTCGTGGTGCTCGCCGCCTTCGCGCTGTGGGAACTGCGGACCCCGTACCCGATGCTCGACATGCACTTCTTCCGCAACCAGAAGTTCGTGGGCGCGGTGGCCGGCGCGATCCTGGTGATGTTCGGGATGGGCGGCTCGATGTTCCTGCTCACCCAGCACCTCCAGTTCGTGCTCGGGTACGAGCCGCTGGAGGCCGGGCTGCGGATGGCGCCGCTGGCGCTGACGGTCGTCGTCCTGAACCTCAGCGGCATCGGCCCGCGGATCGTGATGAAGCTCGGCACCCCGCTCACGGTGACGGTCGGCATGACGCTGGTCGCGGCCGGTCTCGCCTCGATCGCCCTGCTCGGCGGCGGCGCGGACGGCACCTACTGGGGCATGCTGCTCGGCCTGGTCCTCATGGGCACCGGCCTCGCGGTCTCCAACCCGGCGATGGCGAACGCGATCATGAGCGCGATCCCGCCGGAGAAGGCGGGCGTCGGCGCGGGCGTCAACGGCACCCTCGCCGAGTTCGGCAACGGCCTCGGCGTGGCGGTCCTCGGCGCGGTGCTCAACGCCCGCTTCGCCGCCCTCGTCACCGTCACCGCCACCTCGCTCCCGGCGGCGCTGGCGGCGGCCGGCGACGACGCCGAGCGGGCCCGGATCTCCGACGCCTTCGCCTCCGGGCTCCAGACCAGCCAGCTGGTCGGGGCGG
This sequence comes from Streptomyces roseofulvus, assembly GCF_039534915.1. Lineage (NCBI taxonomy): Bacteria > Bacillati > Actinomycetota > Actinomycetes > Kitasatosporales > Streptomycetaceae > Streptomyces > Streptomyces roseofulvus. Next base: position 4,238,071 of record NZ_BAAAWE010000001.1, read on the forward strand.
TCGCGGTCCTCGCCGGCGGTCTGCTCGCCGCCTTCCTGCTGAAGCGGGCCGAGCGGGCGGAGCAGTCCGCGGCGGTCGAGCCCGTCGTCGCTGCCTAGCATGGTCACCAGCGCCGACGGACGGAGGACGAGCATGGTCAAGGCCGCGGACCGGGACAGGAACCCGGCGGGCTCCAGCGTCTGGCTGGAGCGGCGGGCCCCGCGCAGCGGCGGCGGCCCGGCCGGACTCGACCGGGACCGGATCGTCGCCGCCTCGGTCCGGATGCTCGACCGGGACGGGCTCGCCAAGCTGTCGATGCGCCGGCTCGCGGCCGAGCTCGGGGTCACCGCGATGTCCCTGTACTGGTACGTGGACACCAAGGACGACATCATCGAGTACGCGATCGACACCGTGTACGGGGAGATCGACCTGGACGCGGTCGACGCGGGGGCCGACTGGCGGGAGCGGCTCCGGTCGCTCGCCCTCCAGTACCGCCGGATGCTGACCCGTCACCCGTGGATGTCGCCGTGCGCGGGCCAGTACCTGAACATCGGGCCGCACGCGATCGCCGTCGGCGGCAGGATCCAGGAGACGATCCGCGACACCGGGCTGCCGGTCGGCCGGGTGCCGAGCGCGATGTCGGCGGTCTTCCAGTTCGTGTACGGCTACGGCACGATCGAGTCGCAGTTCGGGCGGCGGGCCGACGAGGCCGGGATGGACGCGGACGACTTCTACGGCGAGTCGATCAAGGCGTTCCGGGACGACCCCGCCTTCATGGAGACGCTGGAGCCGATGGTGGACCTCCTGGACGAGCGGGCCACGCACGGCTCCGTGCGCGAGATCTGGGACCGCGACTTCGCCTTCGCCCTGGACCTCCTGATCGCGGGCATCGAGGCGATGGTGGCCCGCGAGGCCGGCGAGGCACCGGGAACATGACGGAGCGGCGGGCCGTCCCCTGCCCGCCGCTCCGTTCTCACCCGGCCGCGCCTCCGCTCGAAGCGCGGCCGGGGGTCTTTCAGGCGTCCTCCGCCGTGACGGTGTTGCTCTTCAGCGCGACCTCCTTGATGAAGAGCGTCACCAGGAAGGCGAGCAGCGCGAACGGCGCCGCGTAGAGGAAGACGTCGCCGACGCCGTGGCCGTACGCGCTCTCCATCACCGTGCGGATCGGGGCCGGCAGCTTGTCCATGTCGGGGATGGTGCCGCCGCTGCCGCCCTGGCCCATCGCCGCCGCGGCCTTCGGGCCGAGCTCGGCCACGCCCTCCTTGACGTAGTCCGTGACCCGGTGGGCCATGACCGCGCCGAGCGCGGAGACGCCGATCGCGCCGCCGAGGGAGCGGAAGAAGGTGACGACGGAGGAGGCGGCGCCGAGGTCGGCGGGGGCCACCTGGTTCTGCGTGCAGAGCACCAGGTTCTGCATCATCATGCCGAGGCCGAGGCCGAGGACCGCCATGTAGACCGCGATGTGCCAGTACTCCGTGTCGTACCGGAGCGAGCCGAGGAGGCCGAGGCCCGCGGTGGCGAGCGCGCCGCCGCTGACCAGCCACGCCTTCCAGCGGCCGGTCTTGGTGATGATCATGCCGGAGGCCGTCGAGGAGACGAAGAGGCCGGCGATCATCGGGATGGTGAGGACGCCGGACATGGTCGGCGACTCGTTGCGGGCCAGCTGGAAGTACTGGCTGAAGAAGACCGTGCCGGCGAACATCGCGACGCCGACGAAGAGCGAGGCGAGCGAGGCCAGGGTGATGGTCCGGTTGCGGAACAGGCGCAGCGGGATGATCGGCTCGGACGCCTTCGACTCGACGAGCACGAAGAGCGCGCCGAGCAGCACCGAACCGGCCACCATGACGCCCGTCTGCCAGGACACCCAGTCGTACTTGTCGCCGGCGAAGGTGACCCAGATGAGGAGCAGCGAGACGGCGGCGCTGATGAAGAAGGCGCCGGCCCAGTCGACCTTGACCTCGCGCTTCACGACGGGGAGCTTGAGGGTCTTCTGGAGGACGAAGAGGGCGATGACCGCGAACGGCACGCCGACGTAGAAGCACCAGCGCCAGCCGAGCCACTCGGTGTCGGTGATGACGCCGCCGAGCAGCGGGCCGCCGACGGTGGCGACGGCGAAGACCGCGCCCAGGTAGCCGCTGTAGCGGCCGCGCTCGCGGGGGGCGATCATCGCGGCGAGGATGATCTGGGAGAGGGCGGTGAGGCCGCCGACGCCGATGCCCTGGACGACGCGGCAGGCGATGAGCATGCCGGTGGACTGGGAGAGGCCGGCGACGATCGAGCCCGCCACGTAGATCGTCAGGGCTATCTGGATGAGCAGCTTCTTGGAGAAGAGGTCGGCCAGCTTGCCCCAGAGCGGGGTGGTGGCGGTCATCGCGAGCAGGGTCGCGGTGACCACCCAGGTGTAGGCGGACTGGGTGCCCTCCAGGTCGGTGATGATCTGGGGCAGGGCGTTGGAGACGATCGTCGAGGACAGGATGGCGACGAACATGCCGAGCAGCAGCCCGGAGAGCGCCTCCATGATCTGACGGTGTGTCATCGGAGCGGCGGAGTCTCCGGTGTCGGCCGGGGCGCTCCGCACACCGGTGTCGGGTGTGGTCGTAGCCATGAGGTTCCTCTGGTTTCCAGCGTGTCCGCGCGGGTGCGGGGCGCGCTCGGGCGTGGTCGAGCGGTCTCGTGCGCGGGAGGTCGGGCGTGCGTGGTCAGGCGTGGGTGGCCCGGCAGTCCCCGAAGGAGTCGCGGAGTCGGGCGAGCAGGGTGGTGAGCAGTGCGACGTCGTCGTCGGACCACTCCGCGAGGTGGCGGGCGAAGGCCTCGGTCACCCGCCGGTCGAGTTCGGCGAGCATCGCGACGCCCTCGTCGGTCAGCCGCAGGATGCGGGAGCGGCCGTCGGCGGGGTCGGGCAGGCGCTCGACCCAGCCGTGGGTGACGGTGTGGGCCACATGGCGGCTGCACACCGACATGTCCACGGCCATGAGCTCGGCCAGCCGGCTCATCCGCATGGCTCCGTGGTGCTTGAGCAGGGCGAGCACGGCGGCCGAGCCGCCCTGGCAGTCGCCGGGCAGGACGCGTGCGAGGCCGCGCTTCACGGCGCCGAACGCGCTGATGGCGCGGGCGAGGTCCTCGTAGCGGCTGCTCGGTTCCACGGCGGACCCCTTCCAACTTGTTGCTTAGGGCAACCATAGAGATGGATGGTTGCTCCAGGCAAACTAAATCGGTCAAACGGCGCTAAAGAATCGGCAAAGGGGAGACGAGGGGGAGGCCCGGGGGAGGCGGAGTGCCAGGGCTTGGGCCCGTCACCCCGCTTTCGCTAGGGTCCTGGCCCATGGCACACAACCCGCAAGCACCGTACGGCCAGGGCGCCCAGGGCCCCGAGGGCTACGACCCCGCCGGCAGCACCCAGATGTTCCGCGCCTTCGTCGACGAGGGCACCCCCCAGCAGCACCAGCCGCAGCAGGCGGCGGTCCAGGGCGGCCCGCGCGTCGGCGTGATCGCCGCGGTGATCGCCGGGATCGCGGTCGTGGCCGGCGTCGTCTGGCTCGCCGTCTTCTCCTGAACCGCGGCACTCCGCAGCACCGCAGCACCGCATCACCCGCAGTACCCGGCAGCACTCGTACCGACGAGGAGGGGCCGGTTCCGTCCGTACGGAACCGGCCCCTCCTGTCGTTCCCGGGCCGGGCTCACCGCCAGGTGGCGGTCACCGCGCGGGTGTCGACGCGCATGCCCAGCGGCACCCGCCAGGACTCCACGCACACCTCGTACGTCCGCGTCCGCGCCGCCCCGGCGGCGATCGGGGCCGGCAGCGGCTGGCTGGTGGTGACCGTGCCCCAGTCGATGCCGAGGGCCCCGATGACATGGGTCTCGAAGGTGGCGGTGCCGGAGGCGGCGGGGGAGCCGCCGGTGTTCCGGAAGGTCACCGTGACCCGCTCGCACCAGCGCGCGTCGGCGTCCGCGGTGACCGGCGCGGAGACGGTGAGCACGGCCGGCCCGGGCGGCGGCGTGGACGTGGTCGGCCGGGGCGAGGAGGTGGAGGGCGCCGAGGTGGGGACCGGGGTACGCGGCGGGGGCGTCGTCACGCCGGGCGAGGGGCCGCCGGAGGGCGAGCCGCCGCCGGAAGGGCCGCCGGGCGGCGCGCCCGGCTCCGTACCCCCTCCGGAACCGCCGGGGCGGGCCGTGGCGCCGCCTCCCGGTCCCGCGCCCGGGCGGGCGGTCGGGGACCCCGTACCGGGGGCGGGCGACGGCGAGGCGCCCGGCGGCGGCTCCGACCCGGGGGCCGGGGGCGGGGAGGACGTGCTGGAGGCGGTCCCGCTCGCCGTGGGGCTGTCCAGCGGGACCAGGGTGACCGCGCCCGAGGGGCCGACGGCGCCGCCCGGCGAGGGACCGGCGCCGACCGCCGCGAACCCCTCGCCGTCTCCTCCGCCTCCGCACGCGGTGAGCGCTCCGCCGAGGCAGAGCGCCACCGTCACGAGTACCGGCTGCTTCCTGCGCCTCATGCGCCCAGTGTGGCTGACGCCTCGTCACCCGGGGGCGGATTTGCGGAAGTCGACCCACTGGCGGTCAGTCCGAGATCAGGCCCTCGCGGAGCTGTGCGAGCGTGCGGGTGAGCAGTCGCGAGACGTGCATCTGCGAGATGCCGACCTCCTCGCCGATCTGCGACTGGGTCATGTTCGCGAAGAAGCGGAGCATGATGATCTGCCGCTCCCGGGGCGGGAGTTTGGCGAGCAGCGGCTTCAGCGACTCCCGGTACTCGACGCCCTCCAGGGCCGCGTCCTCGTAGCCCAGGCGGTCCGCGAGGGAGCCCTCGCCGCCGTCGTCCTCCGGGGACGGCGAGTCGAGCGAGGAGGCCGTGTACGCGTTGCCCACCGCGAGGCCGTCGACGACGTCGTCCTCCGACACCCCGAGCACGGCGGCGAGTTCGGGCACGGTCGGCGAGCGGTCCAGCTTCTGCGCGAGTTCGTCGCTGGCCTTGGTGAGGGCGAGCCGCAGCTCCTGGAGCCGGCGCGGCACCCGCACGGACCACGAGGTGTCGCGGAAGAAGCGCTTGATCTCGCCGACGACCGTCGGCATCGCGAACGTCGGGAACTCCACGCCCCGTTCGCAGTCGAACCGGTCGATCGCCTTGATCAGGCCGATGGTGCCGACCTGGACGATGTCCTCCATCGGCTCGTTGCGCGAGCGGAAGCGGGCCGCCGCGTACCGCACGAGCGGGAGGTTCAGCTCGATGAGGGTGTCGCGGACGTAGGTCCGCTCCGGGCTGTCCGCGGCCGCGCCCTCGGCGTCCAGCGCCCGCAGCCGCAGGAAGAGGGAGCGGGAGAGGGTGCGGGTGTCGAGCGCCGCCGGCGCGACGGCGGGCTCCGGAGCGGGCAGCGCCCCGCTCTCGGCCGCGGTCGGCGCCGTCGTCTGCGTGGGCACGGGCTCGGGCGCGTGGACCGGGACGGGCGTGAGCGTGAGCACCTTCGAGCTGCCCTGATCTGCGGACATGCCACCCCCTAGAGGTCGCGGACGGTCGCGGTGGGCCGCGACCATCGGAGGAACGCAGCTTCCACCTGAATACCGGCCGTGGGGCTGCGGCAAACGCGTCCCCAGCAGAATGTCACATGTCGGCAACACGCTGTAGTGACTTGTCGACAAGGAGAGGCCGCATATCCGCAGGAAACAAGGGGTGTACGGCAATTGGGACGGCGGGGAACTCCTCCGAACCGGTCTACCCGTTCCGGTCATGCCTCGATTCTGTTTGCGGATCTCAGACGGGCGAAGCTCCGGGCGAGGAGCCTTGACACGTGCATCTGCGAGACACCGAGCTCCTGGCTGATCTGAGACTGCGTCAAGTTGCTGTAGTAGCGCAGCATCAGGATCCGCTGCTCGCGCTCGGGCAGCTGGACGAGCAGGTGCCGGACCAGGTCCCGGTGCTCGACGCCGGCCAGCGCCGGGTCCTCGTAGCCGAGCCGGTCGAGCAGTCCGGGCAGCCCGTCGCCCTCCTGCGCCGCCTCCAGGGAGGTGGCGTGGTACGACCGTCCGGCCTCGATGCAGGCGAGCACCTCGTCCTCGCCGATCCGCAGCCGCTCGGCGATCTCGGCGGTCGTGGGGGAGCGGCCGTGGGCCGTCGTCAGGTCCTCGGTGGCGCCGTTCACCTGCACCCACAGCTCGTGCAGCCGGCGCGGCACGTGGACGGTGCGGACGTTGTCGCGGAAGTACCGCTTGATCTCGCCGACCACGGTGGGCATCGCGAAGGTCGGGAACTGCACGCCCCGGTCCGGGTCGAAGCGGTCGATCGCGTTGATGAGGCCGATGGTGCCGACCTGGACGACGTCCTCCATCGGCTCGTTGCGCGAGCGGAAGCGGGCCGCCGCGTACCGCACGAGCGGGAGGTTGGCCTCGATGAGCGCCCCGCGCACCCGGTCGTGCTCGGGGGTGCCGGGCTCCAGGTTCTTGAGCTGTCCGAAGAGCACCTGGGTGAGCGCCCGGGTGTCGGCGCCGCGGCTGCTCTGCGGCCGGGGCCGCGGGGTGTCCGCGGCGCCGCCCGCCTCGTGCTGGGGCGGGACCTGAGGTGCTGTACTGGCCGGCACGTTCACGCCACCCCTTTGGCTGGTGTAGCTGGTCGACTGGGTCAACTACGGTCAAACGGTGAACTCATCCGTCAAAAGCGGTCATAGCATCACAAGACATGTCCACTGTGTGCAAGCACCGCATAACCACGTGTTGAAGGCATCGTGAAGGAAGAAGCGGAGGCCAGGCGCGCGCGGGGCCGCAACGCGCGAGACCCCCCGCCCGGACGGCGGGGGGTCTCGTCGACAGAAGGCCGCGGAAGCGCCTAGAAGGGGTAGTCCGCGATCACCCAGGTGGAGAACTCGCGCCACAGCGCGACCCCGGCCTGGTGCGCCGGGTGGTCGAGGTACCGCTGGAGCGCGTCCAGGTCCTCGACGGCCGAGTTGATCGCGAAGTCGTACGCGATCGGCCGGTCCGACACGTTCCAGTCGCACTCCCAGAACCGCAGCTCGTCGATCTGCCCGCCGAGCGCCCGGAACGCCTCGACGCCGGCGACGACGCGCGGGTCGTCGCGCTCGACGCCCTCGTTCAGCTTGAAGAGGACCAGATGGCGGATCACTGAGGGCTCCTAGTTGATGAGTTCCGTCATGAACTCTCCGACACCCTTGGCGGCGCTGGAAAGGCCCTCGAAGCCTATCTGGACCAGGTCCGCGGACCGGTCCGGGGACGTGATGATCGCGTACAGCACGAAGACCCCGAACGCGTAGACCGCGACTTTCCTCGCCTGGGACATCTGTCCTCCCCCTCCCGGCGCCGGGATTCGGCCTCGGCGGTGGCCCACTCTAACCGAGCCTTTATGGACCAAGGGCCCGTGCTTCGGGGTCTTTCGCCGTCCCCCGGACGGGTGCGGGGGGGAGCAGGATGGAGAGCGAGCCCGGCGGATCTGGCAGGAATCCGCGGGGCACATGGAACCGGCCCGCACTGCGGGGTCCGCGCCGCGAGCTTCCCCCCTGACAGCGGCGCAGGACTTGTCGGACCGGTTCTCATCGGGGGGAGCGGCTTGTCCCCCCGATGCCGCTCCCCCCGTCCTCTTCCTCACGCCGGGAGGGACCGCCCTCCTCCGTCGCCTGACGCCCCCTCACACCCCGTCCGTCGTACGGTGGCCCGTGATCGTCTCCGTCTCGCGAAAGGTGCGGCGCATGTCCGAGAGCAGCAGCCCCGTGGAGGTCGTCTCCGCTCCGGTCGGCCGGGTGGTCGGCGGCCGGGTGGAGGTCCGGGACGACGAGTGGGGCGGGGTGGCGGCGGTGATCCGGCTGGACGACCGCTTCGCACCGGAGGCCCTGGCCGGCCTGGACGCCTTCTCGCACGTCGAGGTCGTCTACCACTTCGACCGGGTGCCGGCGGAGAAGGTGGAGACCGGCGCCCGGCACCCGCGCGGCAACACCGACTGGCCCCTCGTCGGCATCTTCGCCCAGCGCGGCAAGAACCGCCCCAACCGGCTCGGCGTCTCCCGCTGCCGGCTGCTGCGCGTCGACGGCCGTGACGTCCACGTGGAGGGCCTGGACGCGGTCGACGGCACCCCCGTGCTCGACATCAAGCCCTACATGGCCGAGTTCGGGCCGCGCGGGGCCACCACCCAGCCGGAGTGGGCCACCGAGATCATGCGCGCCTACTACTGACCCCTGCGGGTCCCCGCGGGCATGCAGAACGCCCCTCCGGCCAGTTGCCTGGCGGGAGGGGCGTCTTCAGCGGTAGCGGAGGGATTTGAACCCTCGGTGACTTGCGCCACACTCGCTTTCGAGGCGAGCTCCTTCGGCCGCTCGGACACGCTACCGAGAGAGAGCTTAGCCCAAACCGGCCCAGCGAAGAAATCCGTATCCCCGCGCAGGTCACGGCGGGGGTCAGCGGGTGCGGAAGAAGCCGGTGAGCTGCTCGGCGCACGCGTCCCCGAGGACGCCCCTGACGACCTCCGGGCGGTGGTTGAGCCGACGGTCGCGGACCAGGTCCCAGAGGGAGCCGGCGGCGCCCGCCTTCTCGTCGTCGGCGCCGTAGACGACCCGCTCGACCCGCGACTGGACCAGGGCGCCCGCGCACATCACGCAGGGCTCCAGGGTCACCACGAGGGTGCAGCCGGTCAGCCGCCACTCGCCGGTGGCGGCGGCGGCCCGGCGCAGCGCCAGGACCTCCGCGTGCGCCGTCGGATCGCCGGTCGCCTCCCGCTCGTTGTGACCGCGGGAGAGGACGTCGCCGGCGGGGGAGAGCACGACCGCGCCGACCGGTACGTCACCGGCCGGCACGGCCGCCGCCGCCTCGGCGAGGGCGAGCCGCATGGCGTCCCGCCAGAGCTCCGGCACGGGGCCGGGTACCGCGGACTGCACTAGCGGACGGCCTCCAGGATGTCGGAGGCGCCGATGGCGTCGGCGATCTCCCCGAGGGCGTCGTCGGTCACCGCGAGCAGGGTCCGCTCCGGCATGCCGAGGTCGGCGAGGATCCGGCCCTCGCCGAGCGGACCGGCCGGCGCGATGCCGGCGCTGCCCGCGGCGGCGTCGTCGTCCTCGTCCGCCGCGTGCTCCGGCTCACCGTCCTCGGTGCCGTCCAGGTTCACCAGTTCGTCGAGTTCGCGGTCCGGGTCGTCGTCGCCGAGCAGTTCCGAGGTGAGGATCTCCCCGTACGAGGAGCGGGCCGCGGCCGCCGCGTCGGAGACGTAGACCCGCGGGTCGTCCTCCCCGTCGACGCGGACGATGCCGAACCACGCGTCCTCCTGCTCGATGAAGACGAGGACGGTCTCCCCCTCGTCGGCCGCCGCCTCACGGGCCAGATCGGCCAGGTCCGCCAGCGTCTCCACGTCGTCGAGCTCCGTATCGCTCGCTTCCCACCCGTCTTCGGTGCGCGCGAGCAGTGCGGCGAAGTACACCTGACTCTCCCACTGATCAGAGGTGTGATGATCCGGCGGCGCGCTCCTGAGCCCCGCCCAATCGGCATCGTGACAGAAACGACGGCCTCAGGAGAGGTCTTCGGCTCTTGCGTCGTGCATCAGTCTGAACCACACCGCGTTCGGGTGGGCGTGCGACCCCGGCGCGCGGAGGGGGCGCGTCGGCCGTGGCCGGGCCCCTCACCAACGGAAGGTGCGCATGCGCATGGCCTGTCTCATCCGGGCCGCCCGGGCGCGCCGCGGCTGAACCCGGTCGCGCAGCGCTTTCGCCTCGCCGAGCTCGCGGAGGAACTGGGCGCGGCGCCTGCGGCGCTCCGCGTCGGTCTCCGGCTGTGTCTCCGGCTCCCGGGGCTCCGTGTCGCCCCGGACCTGGCCGGATGTGTTCTGCGGGTCGGGCATCGGCCACACCACCCCATCGCTGGGTCCCTGTGCCCCCACCTTGCCGCAGCGGTGTGGGTCGGTGCCAGTGCGCGGCGGGCTACTGTTGAGTCATGCGTCTCCACGTCGTCGATCACCCGCTGGTCGCCCACAAGCTCACCACCCTGCGCGACAAGCGCACGGACTCCCCGACCTTCCGCCGGCTCGCCGACGAGCTGGTCACCCTGCTCGCCTACGAGGCGACCCGGGACGTGCGGACCGAGCAGGTCGACATCGAGACCCCCGTCACGCCGACGACCGGCGTGAAGCTGTCGTACCCGCGTCCGCTGGTGGTCCCGATCCTGCGTGCCGGGCTCGGCATGCTCGACGGCATGGTGCGGCTGCTCCCGACGGCCGAGGTCGGCTTCCTGGGCATGATCCGGAACGAGGAGACGCTGGAGGCGTCGACCTACGCCACCCGGATGCCGGAGGACCTCTCGGGCCGCCAGGTGTACGTGCTCGACCCCATGCTGGCGACCGGCGGCACGCTGGTCGCCGCGATCCAGGAGCTGATCCGGCGCGGCGCCGACGACGTGACGGCCGTGGTGCTGCTCGCCGCCCCGGAGGGCGTCGAGGTCATGGAGCGCGAGCTCGCGGGCACGCCGGTGACGGTCGTGACGGCCTCGGTCGACGAGCGGCTCAACGAGCACGGCTACATCGTCCCGGGCCTGGGCGACGCCGGTGACCGCATGTACGGCACCGCCGAGTAGTTCCCGGCGGGGTCAGCAGCGGGCCGGCGCGGGCTTGGGCTTGTTCAGGGCCGCCAGCGCCGCGTCCGCCGTCGCCTTGGGCGACAGGGTCTTGAACGCCGTACCGATGATCAGGTCGACGTCCGCCGTGGTGCGGGCGTCGACCTTCGTCGTGGTGCCCGCGAGCTGGGTGCCGAGGACGGCGAAGGCGCCCTTGGCGGCGGCGGGGGCGCCGAGCAGCAGCCCGGAGCCCTTCACCTTCTTGTCGTAGGCGGCGGGCGCGTTGCCGATCTTGCCGATGACGAAGCCGCGCTTCTTCAGTTCGTCGGCGGTGGTCTTGGCGAGTCCGCTGCGCGGGGTCGCGTTGTAGACGTTCACCGTGACCTGGGCGGGCTTCGGCGGCTTGGCGGCGGCGCTGGGGGTGGGCGCGGGCTTGCAGTCGGTCTGCTTGCCGGCGGTGGTCTTCTTCGTCCCGTCGTCGCCGGAGAAGACGTCGACGAGCTGCAGCGTGCCCCAGCCGGCCGCGCCGAGCACGACCACGGCGGCGGCGGAGGCCAGGACGATCCTGCGCCGGCGGTGGGGTCGGCGCATGCGCGGGTAGACATCCCCCGTGATGCGGTACTTTCCGCCCATGCCGGGGGGAGTGAGCATGCTCATGGGCGCAGCGTAATGCCGCCTGTGCGCGATGCCTACTTGATGATCATGTGATCGCGGCCGGATGGGCGCGAACTGCCCCCGAAAGGATCAGCGCGCGGGGCCTGGAGGCGGTACGTCAGTCCAGTTCCAGCACGCGGGCGTGGAGCACCTGGCGCTGCTGGAGGGCGGCGCGGACGGCGCGGTGCAGTCCGTCCTCGAGGTACAGGTCGCCCTGCCACTTCACGACGTGCGCGAAGAGGTCGCCGTAGAAGGTGGAGTCCTCGGCGAGCAGGGTCTCCAGGTCCAGCTGGCCCTTGGTGGTCACCAGCTGGTCGAGGCGGACCGGGCGCGGGGCGACGTCCGCCCACTGCCGGGTGCTTTCCCGGCCGTGGTCGGGATACGGCCGGCCGTTTCCGATGCGCTTGAAGATCACACGGAAAGCCTACCGGGCGAGCGGCTCCCGGCGCAGCCACGCGGAACCGATGGGATGCTGGTGCAGAACGTGACATAAGCGACATTGGGGTGCCGCATGAGCGAGCCGGAGCAGCAGCCGACGACCCCGGACCCACCGGTGTCCACGCCCGAAGCCCCCGCCTCCGCGACCCCCGCGCCGGCGAGCCCCGCGCCGGCGGCTCCCTCCTCCGTGACCCCCGCGCCGGCGACCCCCGCGTCCGCGAGCCCTGCGCCGACGCCCCCCGCGTCCGCGCCCCCCGCGTCCGCGAGCCCCGCGCCGGAAGCGCCCCCGCCCGCGCCGGAGGCGTCCGACGCGCTGCCCGGGCCCGTGGCGGAGATCGCCGCGGGGTACGGGTTCGAGGGGGAGGCACTCGATCTCGGGGCCGTGCTGTGGGACGGGGTCTGCCACCGGGAGGCGCAGGTGCGGATCCCGCTGCCGGTCCTCAACCGGCACGGGCTCGTCGCGGGCGCCACCGGCACCGGGAAGACCAAGACGCTCCAGCTGATCGCCGAGCAGCTCTCGGCCCACGGCGTCCCGGTCTTCCTCGCCGACATCAAGGGCGACGTCTCCGGCGTCTCCGCCCCCGGCGAGGACGGCGAGAAGGTCCGGGAGCGGGCCGCGCAGACCGGCCAGGAGTGGACCCCCACCGGTTTCCCCTGCGCGTTCTACGGCCTCGGCGGCACCGGCCCCGGCATCCCCGTCCGCGCCACGGTCACCAGCTTCGGCCCGGTGCTGCTCTCCAAGGTGCTCCAGCTCAACCGGACGCAGGAGCAGTCCCTCGGCCTGATCTTCCACTACGCCGACGCCAAGGGCCTGGAGCTGGTGGACCTGAAGGACCTGCGGGCGGTGGTCGCCTTCCTCGTCTCGGACGTCGGCAAGCCCGAGCTGAAGGGGATCGGCGGTCTGTCCACGGTGACCGCCGGGGTGATCCTGCGCGCCCTGACCGCCTTCGAGCAGCAGGGCGCGGCCGGCTTCTTCGGGGAGCCCGAGTTCGACACCTCGGAGTTCCTGCGCACCGCCGAGGACGGGCGGGGGATCGTCTCGGTCCTGGAGCTGCCGTCGGTGCAGCGGCAGCCGCAGCTCTTCTCGACCTTCCTGATGTGGCTGCTCGCGGACCTCTTCCACGACCTGCCGGAGGTCGGGGACCTGGAGAAGCCGAAGCTGGTCTTCTTCTTCGACGAGGCCCACCTGCTCTTCAAGGGGGCCTCGCAGGCGTTCCTGGAGTCGATCACGCAGACGGTCCGGCTGATCCGCTCCAAGGGCGTCGGCGTCTTCTTCGTGACCCAGACCCCGAAGGACGTGCCCGCGGAGGTCCTCGCCCAGCTCGGCAACCGGGTCCAGCACGCGCTGCGCGCCTTCACCCCGGACGACGCCAAGGCCCTGAAGGCGACGGTGCGGACCTTCCCGGAGTCGGCGTACGACCTGGAGGAGGTGCTGACCTCGCTCGGCACGGGCGAGGCGGTGGTCACCGTACTGAGCGAGCGGGGCGCGCCGACCCCGGTGGCGGCGACCCGGCTGCGGGCGCCGGAGTCGCTGATGGGGCCGATCGACGCGGCCGCGCTGGAGGCGGCGGTGAAGGACTCCCCGCTGTACGGGCGGTACGCGCAGGCGGTGGACCGGGAGTCGGCGTACGAGCGCCTGGCGGCGGACGAGGAGGCCCGGACGGCGGAGGCGGCCCGCGCGGCGGAGGCGAAGGCCGCGGGGACGACGCGGGCGAGGGCCCCCCGGGAGGAGCCCTCGCTCGTCGAACAGGTCGTCGGCAGCGGGATGTTCAAGTCCCTCGCCCGGTCGGTCGGCACCCAGCTGGGCCGGGAGATCAGCCGCTCGATCTTCGGGACGGCCCGCCGCCGCAGGTGACCGGGGTCTACTCGGTGACCTCGTGGTGGTCGTCGTGCAGTCCGCCGCCGCTGCCCGCGTCGCCCTCGGTCGGGACCGAGACGACCGGCTTGCGCAGCGAGGAGATGTCGTGGGCGTAGGTGCCGACGGCGTTGGCGATGACGTCGATGTTGGCGTCGAAGGCCGTCCTGTTGATGTTGTCGATGTCGTCGCCGGCCGCGTGGTAGTTCACGTCGTACGCGACCCCGGCCTCGCCGCCGAACTTGGCGGCCTGCGCGGCGGTCTTGATGCCCTCGGCGCCGGTGAAGGTGCCACCGGAGGGGATGCCGACCTCGATGAACGGGCCGTAGTCGGAGCGGCCGGTGAAGTCGGTGCCCTCGTGCGGGAGCCCCTGCTTGTCCATGAAGTCGGTGATGTCGCGCTCCAGCTGGGCGGAGCCCTCGGGGCCCGCGCCCGCGCCGACGTTGTCCGAGTTGTCGCCGTCGTACACGAACAGGCCGTAGTTCGGCGACGCGATCATGTCGAAGTTGAGGTAGAGCTTGATCTCCTTCTTGTCGAGCTCCGTCAGGTTGGCGACGTAGTGCTCGGAGCCGAGGAGGCCGTTCTCCTCCGCGGACCACCAGGCGAAGCGGACCTTGTTGCGGACCTTGGCCTTCGACTCGGCGAGCTCCAGGGCGGTCTGGAGGAGGCCGGCGGAGCCGGAGCCGTTGTCGTTGATGCCGGGGCCGGCGGTGACGGAGTCGAGGTGCGAGCCGAGCATCACGGTGTTGGCGGCGTTGCCGCCCCTGGTCTCGGCGATGACGTTGTTGGTGGAACGCTTCTCCTGGAGCTGGCGGATCTCGAAGGAGAGGTTGACCGGGCCCGCGGCGAGGTCCGCGGCGAGCTTCTCGCCCTCGGCGAGGCTGATGCCACCGGTCGGGACCGCCCCGTTGGCCGGGTCGCTCAGGGTGCCGGAGAGCGTGCCCGCCACGTTGTTGTAGACGATCGCGCCGGCCGCGCCGGCCGCGCCCGCGTTCTGCTGCTTGATCGCGAAGCTGCAGCCGCCGCGCTTGATCAGGGCGATCTTCCCGGTGAAGGCGCCGGCGGCGAAGTCGCCCGGCTCGCAGCCGGTGGTGCCGTCGGCGTCCACGGGGACGGCCGCCAGCTCGGCGGTGATGCCGCCCACCGGGGTGGACTTGGTGTAGGTCATCGCCTTGATGTCGAGCGCGCGGGGCGCGGCGCCGAGGACGGACGCCTTCTCGGCCAGCGTCTCGGTGTAGATGAAGTCGAACTTCTCGTACGAGACGTCGTAGCCGGCCTTCTTGAGCTGGGTGTACACGTACGCGGCCGAGGCGTCGTGACCGAGGGTGCCGGCCGCGCGGTTGCCGCCCGCCGAGTCGGCTATCGCCTGGAACTTCTGCAGGTGCTTGAAGGCGTCCTGGCCGGTGGTCTCCCGGACCAGCTTCTTCGCCAGCTTCGCCGCGTCCCGGGCGGGGGCGGCGGCGGGGTCCTTGACGGCGGTGGCCGGCGAGGCGAGGACCAGGGGGGCGGCGAGGGCGGCCGCGGCGAGGATGGCCGCGGCGCGACGCTGCGATGCGTTCACAGAAGTCCTTCCCGAGGGGGACGAGGTTGAGGGGAAGTTAGCCACCTTGGGGGCCTTCTGTGAACACGTTCGGCACAATTCCTGTCACGTTGAACAGGATTGACATCTGGAATTCTCAATTCCCGGATGCTTTGACGCCCTTGGTGGATTTCGTCGCTTTTGTTGATGTCGCCGCCTTGGCCGCTTTGGCGGCGGCCTTCATCTCCTGCTTGTGCGCGCGGACCTTGGCGAGCGATTCCGGGCCGGTGATGTCGGCGGCCGAGCGGTGGGCGCCCTCCTCGCCGTACGGGCCCGCCGCCTCCCGCCAGCCCTCGGGCCGGACGCCGTACTGCTTGCCGAGCAGGGCGAGGAAGATCTGCGCCTTCTGCTTCCCGAAGCCGGGCAGGTCCTGGAGCCGGGCGAGCAGTTCCCTGCCGGTGGCGGCGGTCCGCCAGACGGCCTCGGCGTCGCCGTCGTACTCCTCGACGAGGTACGCGCACAGCTGCTGGATCCGCTGGGCCATCGAGCCCGGGTAGCGGTGCACGGCAGGTTTCTCGGAGAGCAGCGCGGCGAACGCCTCGGGGTCCGCCGAGGCGA
The DNA here is from genome assembly GCF_039534915.1 of Streptomyces roseofulvus. Lineage (NCBI taxonomy): Bacteria > Bacillati > Actinomycetota > Actinomycetes > Kitasatosporales > Streptomycetaceae > Streptomyces > Streptomyces roseofulvus. Next base: position 4,253,655 of record NZ_BAAAWE010000001.1, read on the forward strand.
TCTCGTGCGCGTCCAGGTCGTCCCGCCCCAGGCGGCCTGCGATCGTGTGCGGGCCGGAGAAGGCCCATTCCATCGGGACCTGCTGGTCGAGCAGCATGCCGACGAGCGCGGCGAGCGGGGACCGGCCGAGGAGCGCGTCGGCGTCGGGCTGCTGGGCGAGGTGGATCTCGGGGCTCATGTTCCGATGATCCCGCCGGGCGGGCGCCGCCGCCCGGCGGAATCACCCGGCTCACCTGTCCGCGAAGCGCTCCAGGGCCTCGACGACCAGCCGCCGGGTCTCGTCCCCGCCGAGGTGCCCGGCCTGCTCCACCACGTGCAGCTCGGCGTCCGGCCAGGCCCGGGCGAGCTCCCAGGCGGTGACGAGCGGCCCGCCCATGTCCGCCCGCCCGTGGACCAGCACCCCCGGGATGCCGGCCAGCCGGTGCGCGTCCCTGATCAGGGCGCCCTCCTCCAGGAAGGCGCCGTGCGCGAAGTAGTGGGAGCAGATCCGGACGAAGCCGAGGCGGGTGTCGTCGACCCGGTCGGTGTACGGGGTCCCCATGCCCTCCCCGGACAGGACGGCGTCCTCCCAGGCGCACCAGTCGGCCGCCGCCTTCTCCCGGACGGCCCGGTCGGGGTGGTTCATCCGGGCCGCGTACGCCCCCACCAGGTCCTCCGCGTGGTCCACCCCGGCCCGGAACCGCTCGTGCGCCTCGGGGAAGTACCGGGCGACGCCCTCGTACAGCCAGGCCGTCTCGGAGCGGCGCGTGGTGGTGACGGCGCGGATCACGATCTCGCTGACCCGCTCCGGGTGCGCCTCCGCGTACGCCAGGATCAGCGTCGAGCCCCAGGAGCCGCCGTACAGCAGCCAGCGGTCGACGCCCAGGTGGACGCGGAGCCGCTCCATGTCGGCCACCAGATGGGCGGTGGTGTTCACGGAGAGGTCGGCGGCCGGGTCACTGGCGTGCGGGAGGGAGCGCCCGCAGCCGCGCTGGTCGAACTGGACGACCCGGTACTTCTCCGGGTCGAAGAGCCGGGGCGCGGTCGGGGAGGACCCGGAGCCCGGCCCGCCGTGCACGACGAGCGCGGGCTTGCCCGCCGGATTGCCGTGGACCTCGTAGTGGACGCGGTTGCCGTCGCCGACGTCGAGCAGGCCGGATTCGTACGGGACGGGGAGCGGGGTCTCGGATCGCATCCGGCCGACGCTAGTCGGTGCCGGTGATCCGGGTCTCCGGGTTTTCGCACCAGCGCAGCACGGCCGGCCACGGGCCGAGTCCGCTGTCGGGGGTGAGGTGGCCGCCGCCCGGCACCAGGTCGGTGTCGAGGCCGAGCGGGGTGCCGTAGTGGTGGGCGGCGCCCTCGGGGCAGTACGCGTCGCCGTCCCCGTACACCAGCCGGGCCCGTACGCCCTCCTCGGCCAGGTCGAGGCCGTCGGCGAAGGCGGCGATCTCCGGGATGCCGGCGGTGACGCCGGGGGAGGGCGGGGCGACGAGCAGCACCCGGTCGGCGTCGGGCCGGCGCGCGCCCGCCCGCAGCCAGAGCAGCACGGAGAGGCTGTGCGCGAGGACGACGAACTCGCCCTCGGCCGGCCGCTTCCCGTGCTCCTCCAGCGCGTCCAGCCAGTCGCCGAGGACGGGCGCGTCCGGCTCGGGCAGCTGCGGGTAGCGGACCTCGTGGCCGCGGGCGCGCAGCTCGCCGGCGAGCCAGTGCTGCCAGTGGCCGACGGGCCGGTGGTTCTGGAAGCCGTGCAGGACGAGGAAGGTCTTCGGTGCGGTCATGGCCCGCATCGTGGGGTGTGCCCCGGCCCGCGGTCCAGGGCGTTCCGAGGAGCGGACGGCGGGGCGGCGCGGGCCGCGGGCCCGGGGCCGTTGCGCAGGCCGCGCCCGGGGCCCCGTCCCTCAGGCCGCGGCCCGGGCCGTCCTCCGGACCCCGCCCGGGGCCGTTTCTCACGTCCGGAGCGTCAGCAGCTCCCGTACGCCCGCCTTGATCCGCTCCGCCGGGAGCGCCTGCTCCACCGCGAGGTGGTGCAGCAGGTCCGGCGCGAACGGCGCGAGGACGAGATGGGCGAGCAGGGCGGCGTCGGCGTCGGGCCGCAGCCGGGAGACCAGCATCGCCGCGTGGGTGTGCATGACCTGGTAGGCGCCGCTGTGGTACCGGGCGCGGGGCGCGGCCGAGTGCGCGGCGAGCAGGAGGGCGCGCTGCTCGGCGACCCGGTCGACGAGCGCGTCGAGGAAGGCGTCGAGCCGCTCCCCGGCGGGGGCGCCCGGCCCGAGCGGCGGCGGGCCGCTCATGTACGCCTCCTGGAACTGGCGCTCGCGGTCGTCGAGGAGCGCCCAGAGCAGCTGCGAGACGTCCCCGAAGCGGCGGTAGACGGTGCCGACGCCGATGCCGCTGGCGTGGGCGACCTGGTTCATGGTGACCGCGTCGGGGCCCTTCTCGGCGACGATCCGGTTGGCGGCGTCGAGGATCTTGCGCCGGTTGCGGGCGGCGTCGGCCCGCTCGGGGGCGGCGGACGGGCCGGTGCCGGGCGCGGCCGGGAGCACCGTGAGCAGCGGCGCGGGCCCGTCGCCGGTCCCCGGTGTTCTCGTGCTGCTCATCCGCCTGCCCTGCCCTTCGTCGCGCCCCCGCCCGTCGGTGTCCCGTGCTTCGAGCATACCCGCCTCCCTTGCCATCCGGATTGCTATCCGCTTAAGCTGGAACCAGTTAATCGGATAACGATCCGCTTGAGTTCCGCTTGAGTGCCGTACGCAGCGAGGAGCCCGTCATGTCCGTGAAGGTCGCCGTCGTCTACTACTCGTCCACCGGTGCCGTGCACCAGCTCGCCCAGGCCGTGGCCGAGGGCGCCGAGAAGGCCGGCGCCGAGGTGCGCCTCCGCCGCGTGCCGGAGCTGGCCCCGGACGCCGCGATCGACGCCAACCCGGCCTGGCGCGCCCATGTCGACGCCACCACCGGCGTCGAGGTCGCCACCCTCGACGACCTGGAGTGGGCGGACGCGTACGCGCTCGGCTCGCCGACCCGCTTCGGCAACGTGGCCGCGCAGCTCAAGCAGTTCGTCGACACCACCGGCGGCCTGTGGCAGCGCGGCGTCATGGCGGACAAGCCCGCCACCGCCTTCACCAGCGCCCACAACGTCCACGGCGGCAACGAGTCCACGCTGCTCGCCCTCTACAACACCTTCCACCACTGGGGCTCGGTCATCGTCTCCCCCGGCTTCACCGACCCGGCCGTCTACGCGGCCGGTGGCAACCCGTACGGCACCGCGCACCCCGGCGCCAACGGCGCCCCCGCCGAGAACGTCCTGGCCGCCGCCCGCTACCAGGGCGCCCGCCTCGCCACGATCGCCAAGCGCCTGAAGGGCCTCGCGGTCGACTGACCCCGTCGCACGACGTGAAGCACCCCCGGCGCACGACGACCGCCGGGGGTGCTTCCTTTATCAGGGGTCAGGCCAGCGACAGGAACAGCTTCTCCAGCCGGGCCCGCATCCTGTCCGGGTCCTCGCCGTCCCGCTTCCCGTTCTCCATCTCCGTCAGGCACTGCTGGAGCCCCGTCGCGATGATCGCGAACCCGGCCCGGTCCAGCGCCCGCGAGGCGGCCGCCAGCTGGGTCACGACCTCCTCGCAGTCGCGCCCCTCCTCGATCATCCGGATCACGCCCGAGATCTGGCCCTGCGCCCGGCGCAGCCGGTTCAGCACGGCCTTGAGCTCCGCGCCCGCGAGATCGAGTTCCACAACCACTCCTCCAGCACCGACCCCGGGGGGTCATCGCCTCCCCGGATGCGGGAGGCCTTCGACCACCAAGGATGACACCTGCCCGCTCCGCTCAGTCCTGCCCCGGACCCGCCTCGTCGATCCGGCGGATCACCACCGGGTACTCCGGGGCGCCCGCGGGCTGGGGGCAGCGGGCCACGCGGGCGGCGATCTCCGTGACGCGGTCCAGGCTCGCGCACTCCAGGACCCAGTAGCCGGCCAGGACCTCCTTGGTCTCGGCGTACGGGCCGTCCGTCACCACCGGGCGGCCGTCGCCGTCCAGCGACACGAAGCGGGTCTCGCCCGGGTCCGCCAGGCCCTGCCCGTCGAGCATCTCGCCGCTCTCCGTCAGCTCCTTGTTGAGCGTGTTCATGAAGTCGAACATCGCGGTCAGGGCCTCCTTGTCCCAGGCCGGGCTGTGAGCCGAGCCGCGTCCGGACATCGCCTCGTAGTCGGCGTGCGAGCCCTGCACCATCACCAGGTACTTCATGACGTCCTCCTCCGTCTCGTGCGGGGGGTGGTGTCCCCTCTCGAAGGTGGGTCGGAGCCGGCCCCGGGATCTCGACACCGCGCGGGCGGGATTCTTGAAATACGTCCGGAATCACCCGTACATCCCATGATGTCCGCCATGGAAACCTTCACCTTCGCCGGCGCCTTCATCACCTTCTTCTCCGTCGTCGGCCCGCCGAAGGTGCTCCTCGCCTTCGGCGGCCTCGCCCAGGTCCACCCGGTGCGGCAGCTCCGCACGATCGCCCTCGCCTCCTCCGGCGCGGCGGTCCTCGTGGGCCTGGTCACCGGCAGCACGGCGCCCTGGCTGCTGGAGCTCTTCCACATCAGCACCCCCGCCCTGCAGCTCGCGGGCGGCGTCATCTTCTTCATCTACGCCGTCGGGCTCGTCCTCGGCGTGCACCTCGGCTCCGACGGCCCGCACGACGACGCCCCCGACCTCCGCAGGGGAGTCCGCGAACTCCTCATGCCGTACGTCGTCAGCCCCCTCGCGATGACCGCCCTGCTCATCGAGGCCGCCGACCGCTCCTCGTTCAGCTGGCGCTCGACGGTGGTCGGGGCGTACGTGGCGGTCATCGCGCTCGACCTGATCTGCGTCCTGCTGCTCGCCCCGATCCTGCGCCGCACCCACCACGCCACCATCGAACTCCTCGGCCGGCTCCTCGGCCTGCTGCTCGCCGCGGTCGGCGTGGACCTGCTCCTCGACGGCCTCTTCGACCTGGGCGTCCCCGGCCTGGACCGGCGCTAGGCCGTCTCTTCCGGATCATGCCGGGCTCGCGACGCCTGGCGCGCACGCACCAGACGCCGCTCCCTGATCCGGCCTGAAACGACCTAGGCCCGGACTCCCGCCGGGCGCCCGGCGGGCGAACAGGGCCCGGTCTTCCTCACCCCGCCGCCGGGCACCGACACGGCCGACCGCCTGGCCCTGCTCGCGGGGGTCGGCACCGACCGGTTCACGCCCTGACGGCGCCCCGCCCTCAGGCGTCCGACGCGGCCCGCTCGCCCAACGGCCGCCGCCGCAGCGCCGGTTCGACCAGGGCCGGCGGCCGCCAGACCCCGTCGGCACGGTAGAGATCCGTCCCCGGCGGCACGATCGCGTCGATCCGGTCGAGCACCTCGTCGTCGAGGACCAGCGAGGCGCCCTTCAGCAGCCCGTCCAGCTGCTCCATGGTCCGCGGCCCGAGGATCACCGAGGTCACGGCCGGATGCGCGGCGACGAAGGCGACCGCGAGCTCGGGGAGCGAGCAGCCGATCTCCTCGGCGAGCAGGGCCAGTTCCTCGACGGCGTCGAGCTTCGCCGCGTTCTCCGGCAGGGCCGGATCGAAGCGGTGCGGGGTGATCGCCGCCCGACCGCGCGAGAGGTCCACCTCCCGCCCCTTCCGGTACGCCCCCGAGAGATACCCGGAGGCGAGCGGCGCCCAGGTCAGCACGCCCATCCCGTACCGCTGCGCCACCGGCAGCACCGCGGTCTCCACCCCGCGCGCGAGCAGCGAGTACGGCGGCTGCTCGGTCCGGAACCGGCGCAGCCCGCGCCGCTCGGCCACCGCGTGCGCCTCGACGATCCGCTCGGCGGGGAAGGTCGAGCAGCCGAAGGCCCGGATCTTCCCCTGGGAGACGAGGTCGCCGAGGGTGTCCAGGGTCTCCTCGATGTCGGTCCGGTGATCCGGCCGGTGGACCTGGTACAGGTCGATCCGGTCGGTCCCGAGCCGCGCCAGACTGGCCTCCACGGCCCGGACGATCCACCGCCGGGACAGTCCGCCGCGCGCGGGCCCGTCCCCGCCGACGGGGAAGTACACCTTGCTCGCGAGCACGGTCTCGTCCCGGCGGCGCGGCTCGCGCAGCGCCTTCCCGACGATCTCCTCGGACTCGCCCGCCGAGTACATGTCGGCGGTGTCGACGAAGTTGACGCCCCGGTCGAGGGCGGAGTGGATGATCCGTACGGCGTCCTGGTGGTCGGGGTTGCCGACCGACCCGAACATCATGGTGCCGAGGCAGTAGGTGCTGACTTCGATCCCGGTCCCGCCGAGTACCCGATAGCGCATGCGCGGCACCCTAGGACTTCGAGCGCACTCCAGCGCAAGCCCCGTGAGGACGTCGAGCGCACTCCAGCGCGAGTCCCGTGAGGACGTCGAGCGCACTCCAGCGCGAGCCCCGTCGGACCTCCTGCACGGCCTCGCGCGGGACCGGCGCCCGAGCTAGCGCGCGACCTCCTGCACGACCCGGGGCGCGTCCTGGCCCGTGACCTCCCGCAGGAACGGCGCCACCACCCCGTACAGCTCCTCCGGCCGCTCCAGATGGAGGTCGTGCCCGGCGCCCGGGAAGCAGACCCCGCGCAGCCCCGGCTGCCGCCGGACCATCCCGTCCCACTGCGCGTCCCCGATGATCCCGTGCTGTCCGAGGACGGCGAGGAGCGGCACGTCGATCGCCTCCCACTCCTCCCACCAGGCGCGGAAGGCGTTCTCGGCGAGGGAGTGCGCCAGCGTGGCGGCGTCGAACCGCGGCCACCACCCGCCGTCCCGCTCCTCCAGGCCCGCCGCCCACCCCTCGCCGACCGCCCCGCCCCCGAGGTGCGCGACGGCCGCCGCCCGGCTCGCGAACGGCACCGGCCACCCCTCCAGCCACCCGACGACCTGCGCCACGTCCTCGGGCGACGACCTGTCGGGCCCGGCCTCGACCAGCACGGCCCCGGCGATCCGGGGATGCCGCCGCGCGGCGGCGAGCAGCGCGGCGACCCCGCCGTACGACTGCCCGACGAGCACGAACGGCCGCCCCGGCCGCTCCTCGACGACCGCGAGCACGTCCTCGACGTACGCGGCCCGGGAGACGTCCCGCGGCTTCCGCTCGCTCGCCCCGTGCCCCCGCTGGTCGAGCGCCAGCACCCGGTAGCCGTCGGCGCTCAGCGGCCCGGCGAGCCCGTCCCACTCCCCGCAGTGCCCGGCGAGCCCGTGCAACAGCAGCACGCCGGGCCCGTCGCCGCCCCAGTCGCGCAGCGACAGCGCCGTACCGTCCCGCTCGAATTCGTGCGTGACCCAGCTCACACCCATCTCCGCCCCGTCCCTGTCACAAACCCCGTCGCAGACCCGTCAGTCCCATGAAAGCGCCGAACGGACAGCACGGACCACACCGAACACCCTCAGGGAGACCCGGATGAACCCCCGCCTCAACCTCTTCGCCAGCCCCGTCGCCGGCAAGGTCGTCAAGCACCTCGCCTCCGCCGGCTTCGCGATCCCGGACACCGTGCTCCCGCACAGCACCCAGGAGCTGGTGAAGATCCGCGCGAGCCAGCTCAACGGCTGCGGCTTCTGCCTCGACATGCACACCAAGGACGCCGCCGCGGCCGGCGAGACCGCCCTCCGCCTCAACCTGGTCGCCGCCTGGCGCGAGGCCACGGTCTACACGGACGCCGAGCGCGCCGCCCTCGAACTGACCGAGCAGGGCACCCGCCTCGCGGACCACCACACCGGCGTGACCGACGCGGCCTGGGAGAACGCCGCGAAGCACTACGACGAGGAGCAGCTCGCCGCGCTGGTCTCCCTCATCGCGATCATCAACGCCTTCAACCGCCTGAACGTCATGACCCAGATGCCGGCCGGCGACTACGTCCCGGGCCAGTTCTCCTAGTTCCCCACCCGGCCGTCCTCGGCCCGGACGGCCGCCACGAGCGCGTTGGCATGCCCGTGCCCGAGCCCGTACTCGCTCTTCAGCCAGCCGACGAGCTCCATGTGCCTGGCGAGCGGCGAGGACCGGATCAGCTCGAACCACTCGGACACGGGCCGCCCGTACTTCTTCTCGATGGAGGGGAAGTAGCCGGCGGGACCCTTGGGCGAACTGGACACGAAGACCTCCGACGGTCGGTACGGGAGGCGCCCCGCCTCCCTCCCTACAGACCGCGCTCCGGCCCGAAACTAATCTCTCCGGATGTGCTCGGGATCCACGTGCCGCCGCACCATCGGTACGGAGGCGACCCCGGCGACGACGAGCACCCCCACCGCACTCCCGACGAGCAGCGGCAGCCCGCCCCAGTCCCAGTGCACGGCCCCGCCCCCGGTGATCAGGTAACTCGACTCGGCCAGCCACCCGGCGACGACGGCCCCACCCAGCCCCACCCCCAACGGCACGACCACCTGCACGACCTGCACCACCCGCAAGGTCCCGCCCCGAGCCCCCAACAACCCCAGGGCCGCCACCTGCCCCCGCCGCTCCAACGCCCGATCGGCCACGGACACGACGAACGCGGCCACCCCGACGACAAGCCCGAGCACCATCCCCACCACCAGCAGGCTGCGGACGACGGTGAGTTGTGCCAGCGCGTCGATGACGATTCCCACCGCGTCCACCTCCACGGTCGGCGCCACGGCCCCGATTCCGTCGAGCACGGCCCGCACGGTGCCCGCGTCGGCCCCCGAGACCAGCGTCAGCGTCCCCGCCCCCGCGGCGAGCCCCGTCGGCGCCATCGAGGGCGGCACGAGCAGGCTGTGCGGCTGCAGGACGGAAGGCTGGTACGCGCGCATCTCCGCGCTGCTCTCCGGCACGGTGACGACGGACTTCCGCCCGTCCCGGAGCGCGAACGGGAAGCGGTCCCCGGGCTTCGGGTCGTACTCGGACGGCGGGGTGCCGTCGCCCAGCCGCACGACCCTGCCGTCGACACAGCCCCGCACCGAGACCGCGAACGCGGCGACCTGCTCACACGTGCCGACGACCACGTCGAGCCCGGTGCTGAACGGAGCGCCGGGCGCGCTCCACGAGCTGTACGAGGCCAGATGGGCCCGTACGCCGGGCACCCGCGCCAGGTCGCGCTGCTGCGCCGCGCTGAGCCTGCTCAACGGCAACTGGTACTCCTGCACCGGTGCCGTACGCCGGCTCACCTGGTCCAGTTCGATGAGCACGCCCTGCGTGAGCGAAGCCCCGAACACCAGCAGGACCAGCCCGGTGGCGACCCGCAGCGAGGACCCCGGATCCACCTCCGTACGCCGCATCGCCAGCGTCATGGGAAGAGACCTGGACGCTCCGGCGAGACGCCGCGCGAGCCAGGCGGTGACGGGCGGCAGCCCGAGGACGAGCCCGACGCCGGTCAGCAGCACGGCACCGGGCACGAGCAGGGAACTGGCGGATCCGCCGGACGGGTCCCGCCCCATCACGCTCATCAGGCAGTAACCGCAGATCACGCCCAGCCCCGGTACCAGCAGCAGCGCCCCCCATGTCCGCGGCGGCCTGCGCTCCGCCGTCCGGCGCACGGCGATAGGCGTGAGCGCGGCCCGTCGGGCGCTGAACAGTCCGACGACCCAGGCGAGCGCCGGGCACCCGACCAGACACACCGCCACGGTCGCCCACTCGGGACGCCCGTCCGCCGGGTACCACCGCAGCCCCGGCAGGCCGATCCGCGCCGCGATCTCGTTGACGCCGAGATAGCCGACGAGCCCGAGCACCGCCCCGAGGCCCGCCGCCGCGACGGTCTCCCCGGCGTTGACCCGCACGGTGTCTTTGATGCTGAGACCTACCAACCGCAGCGCCGCCAGCCGCCGTGCGCGGGACTCACCGGAGAGCCGGGCGCAGACGGACAGGAAGATGCCGAGGGGCAGGAGCACGATGCACCCGAGGGTGAACCGGAGGATGTCCAGTGTCTCCGGGTCGATGACCTCGTCGTGGAGCCTTCCGCCCCCGAAGCGGGCGAGCGCCTGCGGCTCGGTCAGCCGGTCCGGGGTGGTGCCGACATAGGCGTAGAGCTCGTCCGGGCCGCCGAGACCTTCGGATCCGATGGTGCCCGTCACCCGGCCGGGGACGAGACCCGAGGCGCCGGGGTTCGCTGTGAGGACGTCCCGAAGCGCCGGCGAGACGACGGCCTCCCCCGGACCGGGGAGCGCGGCGAGGCCCGGCGGAGGCGGAACCCGGCCTGGTCCCGTGCGGGCGAGGAAGACCCGCCGCAGCGGCCTCGATCCATAGGGGTCGAGGAACTTCTGGAAGGCGACGGCACCGCGCTCGGCAGGAACGGGCTGCCGCGCAGTGGTGCGGGTGTCGTGGGCCGACAGGATCGTGGGGATGGTCAGAACCGCCGCGAGACAGGCCACCCCAAGCCCGGAGCCGAAGGCCATCAGCAGGAAGCGGAGGCGCCCCCTGCGCCCGCTGCCCCACAGCAGGCGCAGTCCGAGCAGGAAGGGGTTCACACGGTCACCCGCTGGGTGAGCACGCCGTCCACCATCGCGTACTGGGAGTCCGCGCGGGCGGCGACCTCCGGGTCGTGGGTGACGATGACCACCGCGGTGTCCTGGTCCTTCGCGAGCCGCAGGAACTCCTCAAGGACCGCCGAGGCGTTGGCACTGTCGAGCGCCCCGGTCGGCTCGTCCGCGAAGACCACGTCCGGCTGGTGCACGAGCGCCCGTGCGACGGCGATCCGCTGACGCTGTCCGCCGGACAGTTTCGAGGCCCTGCGGCGGAGCAGGTCGCCCAGGCCCAGCCGACCCAGTACGCGCGCCGCCGCCGCGTGGGCCCGGTCCTTGGCGACGCCCGCCAGGCGCAGGGGCAGAGCGGCGTTCTCCTCGACGGTCAGTTCGTCGAGCAGCTCGCCGTACTGGAAGACGAACCCGATGCGTTCCCGGCGTAAGGCGCTCAACTCGGTGTCGGGGAGGGACGACAGCTCGACCCCGTCGAACGTCACCGTCCCGCGCGTCGGCGGCAGTACACCGGCGAGGCAGTACAGAAGGGAGGACTTGCCGGAGCCGCTGCTCCCCATGATGGCGGCCACTTCGCCGCGCGCGAGTACGAAATCGGCGTTGCTGACGGCCTGCTGCTCGCCGTAGAAGAAGTCCACGCCCTCGGCGCGGAGGATGACGTCCATGATGCCGGGCTCTCTGAAAAAGGGGGAGCCGCTGAGCGCGGCTCCCCCGGTGGGTCAAGGTCAGCGGTGGAACTCTCGAAGCTTCGAGCAGTTGTCCGGCCGCAGGGAGCCACGGTCCCGGCACGCCTGGATCCGCGCCTGACCCGTCTCGAGCATCGCGCCGTCGAAGAAGACGTGGTCGACGTGGACCGTCTTCTTCTGGACGCCCTTGACCCGGGTCCAGCCATAGGCCTCGACCCGCGCGCGGAGGTAGACGTTGTGCCCATCGCCGGGGTCGGAGTCCTTCAGGTTCCCGTCGACGTGGAATCCGCCGTGGTGCACGAACCTGGGTTCCCACTTGTAGGAGCCCTTGAAGAAGACGCCCGAAGAGCGCATCTTCAGCCCCTTCCACGAGTCCGCCACCGCCACCCCCGCCCCGCCGAAGAACAGCCCCGCGACGACCGCCGCGGTGAGCGACTTCCTCAACTTCCCCATGAGTTGCCCCTGATTGCTTAAAGAGCCGACTGGTCGTCACAGAAAGTAGCGCCTCCGCTGCGGGGAGGGTGCCGCAGGAACGTGCCTCCGTCGGATCACCGCCCGATCCGGTGAACGGAACGTCGGAAAAGGATCTCTTCGGAGACTTTCGGGCGGCACAAAAGGCCAGGTCAGAACGGCTCTCGTGGGTGAGGGGCGGGTCACGGTGGGGCCGTAGGGGTGATCAACGGTGCGCCTGCGTGAAGTGATCCACACCGCCCCCCGAGGATGCGCGCATGCGTATCGACCTCACCCCCCGTCACGTCCTCCGCCGCGCCCTCGTCCCCCTCGCCGCCGCCCTCGCCCTCCTCGGCACCGGCGCCGCCTCCGTCGCCTCGGCGGCCGACGCGTGCGGGTCCGTGATCACCGCGCCGCTGGAGCGGCCCGTCTCCGCGGACGACCCCTGTCCGAGCACCGACCCGGTGGTGTGCCGGATCCGGGTGATGCCGATGGACGAGAAGGTGGAGGCCCAGCGGACCCGGATGCGGTACCACGGGCTCCTGGAGGACATGCGCAGCACCGAGGCCCGCATGCGCGAGGCGGGGGCGAGCGACGAGGAGATCGCCCGGGAGATGGTCGACATGCGGAACCAGGCCAAGGCCATCACCCGTGCCGGGATGACCGAGGAGGAGGTGCGCGTCCTGGAGGCCCGGAACCAGGCGAAGTACGGCAACCCTCTCGGCCCCACCGCCGACCAGCTCTACGCCAAGTACGGCTCCTGGGCGAAGGTCATCGACGCCTCCATGCGCACCAGCTACGCGGTCGACCGTGAACTGAGCCTGGAGTACCGCCCCTGCCCCGTGTGATCCGGCTCTCTCCCGGCCCGGACCGCCCCGCCGCCCGGGCCGGGAGGCCGCCGAGAACGTCGAAGGGCCCCACCGCGAACGGTGGGGCCCTTCGACAACGTGCCCGGTGAGGCACTGGCGGAGGATACGAGATTCGAACTCGTGAGGGGTTGCCCCCAACACGCTTTCCAAGCGTGCGCCCTAGGCCTCTAGGCGAATCCTCCGGGGAGAACATTACATGACCGCGGAGGGTGCTCGCGAACGTCGTCCGGGGCGGTCGGACGCAGGTGGGGGAGGGGGTCCGGCGCGGGGCGCGGATCGGGTAGGCTGGGCGGAGCCCCTCACGCGGCGCTATCTGACTGAACTCCCCCAGGGCCGGAAGGCAGCAAGGGTAGGTCGGCTCTGGCGGGTGCGTGGGGGGCGCTTGCGTTTCCGGGGAGCGGGGGGGCGAGGCCCTACCCCGGGGAACGGGGAGCGGGGAGCTCAGGTTGTGGCCCCCGGCTTTTTCCCGGGTTGTCGGCGGGCGCCTATAACCTCGTATACGTGTCGTCTCTCGCGCTGTACCGCCGCTACCGCCCCGAGTCCTTCGCCGAGGTCATCGGGCAGGAGCATGTCACCGACCCGTTGCAGCAGGCCCTGCGGAACAACCGGGTCAATCACGCGTACCTGTTCAGCGGACCGCGCGGCTGCGGCAAGACGACCAGCGCGCGGATCCTGGCCCGCTGTCTCAACTGCGAGCAGGGGCCGACGCCCACGCCCTGCGGCGTGTGCCAGTCCTGCCGGGACCTGGCGCGGAACGGGCCGGGGTCGATCGACGTCATCGAGATCGACGCCGCCTCGCACGGTGGTGTGGACGACGCCCGTGACCTGCGCGAGAAGGCGTTCTTCGGACCCGCCTCCAGCCGGTACAAGATCTACATCATCGACGAGGCCCACATGGTCACCTCGGCGGGCTTCAACGCCCTGCTGAAGGTGGTCGAGGAGCCGCCGGAGCACCTCAAGTTCATCTTCGCGACGACCGAGCCCGAGAAGGTCATCGGGACCATCCGGTCGCGCACCCACCACTACCCCTTCCGGCTGGTGCCGCCGGGCACGCTGCGGGAGTACCTCGGGGACGTCTGCGGGCGCGAGGGGATCCCCGTCGAGGACGGGGTGCTGCCGCTCGTCGTGCGCGCCGGCGCCGGGTCCGTGCGTGACTCGATGTCCGTGATGGACCAGCTCCTCGCCGGTGCCGGCGAGGACGGCGTGACGTACGCCATGGCGACCTCGCTGCTCGGTTATACGGACGGCTCGCTGCTGGACTCGGTCGTGGACGCGTTCGCCGCGGGCGACGGCGCCGCGGCCTTCGAGGTCGTCGACCGGGTCATCGAGGGCGGGAACGACCCCCGGCGGTTCGTCACCGATCTGCTGGAGCGGCTGCGGGACCTGGTGATCCTGGCCGCCGTGCCCGACGCCGCCGAGAAGAGGCTCATCGACGCGCCCGCCGACGTCGTGGAGCGGATGCAGGCGCAGGCGTCGGTGTTCGGCGCCGCCGAGCTGAGCCGCGCCGCCGACCTCGTCAACGAGGGGCTGACCGAGATGCGCGGCGCGACCTCGCCGCGCCTCCAGCTGGAGCTGATCTGCGCGCGCGTGCTGCTGCCCGCCGCCTTCGACGACGAGCGGTCGCTGCTCGCCCGCCTCGACCGGCTGGAGCGCGGCGCCGCCGCCGCCGCGCCGCAGGCCGCCGCGCCCGTCTTCACGCCGGCCCCGCCCGGCGCGCCGCCGATGGGGTACGTCCCCGGCCCCGAGGCCCACACGCCGATGGCCCCGCCGCCGCCCCCGCAGCAGGCCGCCCCCGTACAGCAACAGCCGCAGGCGCAGCCGCAGCCGTCCGCCCCGGCCGACGCCGCGCGGCCCGGTGCCTGGCCCGGGGCCGCGCGCCCGGGCGGCTGGCCGACCGCGGCGCCCGCGCCCGCTCCCGTCCAGGCACCGGCGCAGGCACCGGCCCAGCCGCAGGCGCAGCCCGCCGGCCAGGCTCCCGCCGGGGACATGGCCGCCGGGGCCGCCCAGGTGCGGAACATGTGGCCGTCCATCCTCGAAGCGGTCAAGAACCGGCGCCGCTTCACCTGGATCCTGCTGAGCCAGAACGCGCAGGTGGCCGGGTTCGACGGCACCACGCTCCAGCTCGGCTTCCTCAACGCCGGCGCGCGGGACAACTTCGCGAGCAGCGGCAGCGAGGACGTCCTCAAGGCCGCGCTCGCCGAGCAGTTCAACGTGCACTGGAAGGTCGAGGCGATCGTCGACCCGTCGGGCGGCTCCGCGCCCCCGCCGGGCGCCGGGAACTTCTCCGGTGGCGGCAACTTCTCCGGTGGCGGAGCCGGCGGCTTCGGCGGCGGCGGTTTCGGCGGAGGCGGCGGCCGGCCCCCCGCCCCGCCCGCGGCCGCCCCCGCCGCGGCGCCCGCCCCCGCGCCGGCGCAGGCCGCCCCGCCCGTCGCGCAGGCCGCCGCGCCCGCGCCCGTACAGGCTCCGGCGCCCGCGCCCGCCCCCGTACAGCAGCACCAGCCGCAGCCGGTGGCGCCCGAGGACGACGTGCCGGAGGAGGACGATCCGGACCTCGTGGAGTCGGCGCTCTCCGGGCACGAGCTGATCGTGCGCGAGCTCGGCGCCACCGTTGTGGAGGAATACACGAACGACTAGGGCCGTCTCGCTCGGTGGCCCGCACAAGGACCTTCCCGGCCATCCGGCTACCCTGGCTGGCGTGAAGGTCCTCGTCATCGGCGGCGGCGCCCGCGAACACGCCCTGTGCCGCTCTCTCTCCCTCGATCCCGACGTCACCGCTCTGCACTGCGCGCCCGGCAACGCCGGAATCGCCGAGGTCGCCGAGCTGCACCCGGTCGACCAGCTGGACGGCGGCGCGGTCGCCGCGCTCGCCACGGAGCTCGGCGCCGACCTGGTCGTCGTCGGCCCGGAGGCCCCGCTCGTCGCCGGTGTCGCCGACGCCGTCCGCGCCGTCGGCATCCCGGTCTTCGGCCCCTCCCGGGAAGCGGCGCAGCTGGAGGGCTCCAAGGCGTTCGCGAAGGACGTCATGGCCGGCGCCGGTGTGCCCACCGCCCGCAGCTACGTCTGCACCACCCCCGCCGAGATCGACGAGGCCCTCGACGCGTTCGGCGCCCCGTACGTCGTCAAGGACGACGGTCTCGCGGCCGGCAAGGGCGTCGTCGTCACCGACGACGTCGAGGCGGCCCGCGCCCACGCGCTGGCCTGTGACCGCGTGGTCATCGAGGAGTACCTGGACGGCCCCGAGGTCTCCCTCTTCGCGATCACCGACGGCACCACCGTCCTCCCGCTCCAGCCCGCGCAGGACTTCAAGCGCGCGCTCGACGGCGACGAGGGCCCGAACACCGGCGGCATGGGCGCCTACTCGCCGCTGCCGTGGGCCGACCCGAAGCTGGTCGACGAGGTCATGGAGACCGTCCTCCAGCCGACCGTCGACGAGCTGCGCCGCCGCGGCACCCCCTTCTCCGGCCTGCTGTACGCGGGTCTGGCGATCACCGGCCGCGGCGTGCGGGTCATCGAGTTCAACGCCCGCTTCGGCGACCCCGAGACCCAGGTCGTGCTGGCCCGCCTCAAGACCCCGCTCGCGGGCGTCCTGCTGCACTCCGCCAACGGCACCCTCGCCGACCAGGCGCCGCTGGCCTGGCGCGACGACGCCGCCGTCACGGTGGTCGTCGCCTCGCACAACTACCCGGGCACCCCGCGCACCGGCGACCCCATCGAGGGTCTCGCCGAGGTCGCGGAGCTGGACGCGCCGCACGCGTACGTGCTGCACGCCGGCACCCGGCGGGACGGCGACGCGGTCGTGAGCGCCGGCGGACGGGTCCTCTCCGTCACCGCCACCGGTTCGGACCTGGCCCAGGCCCGCGAGCGCGCCTACGCGGCAGTCGGCCGCATCCGCCTTGACGGTGCGCAGCACCGGACGGACATCGCGCTCAAGGCCGCCCAGGGCTGACCCGCGCGGGAGCGAGGGCGCGGCCGGGAAGTCAAGCGACCGGCCGCGCCACCGGCACCACCTTTACCCAAAGCCATTCGATCGAGTGACGGCTCGGCCATCTGGATGACGCCCGCCGAAGCCCCAACTAGGGTGCGGCGCAGGCGTTCCGGCACTTGGCCCACCGGCATTGCGATGTCGGTGACGGGTGCCACAGTGGGGGAGTGAGCAACACCACCACGGGTAGTCCCGTCCTGGACGGGGAGAGGGGGTGAGGTACGGCGTGTCCGGCAGTGGCTTCGGAAACGGCGGCAGCGACAGCAGCCTCGGCGAGGAGTGGGGCGTGCGGGCCGCGCGCTCCCGCGCCCTCGCCGTCCTCCGCGTCCGGGGGCGGGCGCTCGGCGCCGCGATCCTCCCCGCCGCCGTCGCCGTCGTGCTGTACGCGGGCGAGGTCACCGGCCACTTCACGGGGACGGGGTGGACCACCGCCCGCTGGACCGTGACCGTCGTCGCCGTCCTCGTCCTGCTCGCCGCCGCGGCCGTCGCCCTCGTCGTCGCCCGGGCCCGCCCGGCCGTGACGCCGACGGTGGAGCTCACCGAGGCCGCCGCCCCCGATCTGCACCGCCTGGTACGGGACCTGGCCGACCGGCTCGACGTGCCCGCGCCCTCCGCGATAGCCCTCACCCCGGACTGCGACAGCTGGCTGGAGGACCGCTCCCATCCGGCGCACGGGCGGGCGGCCGTCCCCGCCGGCGCCGGTCCGGTCCTCGTCATAGGCTCCCCGTTCCTCTGGTGGATGCGGGTCGGCGAGCTGCGGGCGGTCCTCGCCCCCGTCGTCGCCGGTACGGGCCCGGCCGCCGATCCCGACATAGCCGCCGCCCGCCGCTTCGTCCGCGGGCTCGACGCGGCCGTCGCCGTCCCCGGCGAGCCCGGCCTCGGCGCGCTGCGCCGGCTCGGCGCCCGGGGCGTCGGCCGGGTGGCCCGGCTGCTGCTGCGGGCCTGCGGCACGCACGCCGCCGAGATGGAGCGCGGGGTCGCCGCCGCCGGTTCCGAGCGGGCCCAGGCCGTGGACCACGGGGCCAGGATCGTCGCCCAGGAGCAGGTCGGCCTGGCCTACGCCGGCTGGGACCGGCTCCTCACCCGGGTCGCGCTGCCCGCCTGGCGGATGGGCCGCTGGCCCTCCGGGCTCGACGCGGGCGTGGTCTCCGCGCTGACCGAGCTGTCGAACCGCGACCGGCTCGCGGAGGGCTTCTCCTCCCGGCTCGGCGAGCGCCCCGCCTGCGACCTCCTGGAGGAGCCCGGCGCCGTCGACGAGGCCGCCTCGCTGCTCGCCGCCCGGCTCTTCCACGGCGGCCCGGCCGAGCCGGGCCCGGACTGGGCGCCGGTCGAGTGGAGCCGGTACCCGGAGGAGGTCGTCGACCGGAAGTGGCGCGTGGAGGCGGCCCGCCTCCACGACGTCCTCGACCGGCTGGGGACGGGCAGCGGCCCCCGCACCGCCGAGGGGCCGACCCTCAGCCGGGTCCTCACCCATCTGACGGCCCCGGCCCCGAGCGCCGCGCCGGAGAAGCCCGACGACCTCCCCGCCGTCTTCCCGGACACCGCCGGGGAGGCGGACGACGACGAGGTCGGCAACCCCGCCGCCGACGCGCTCGCCGCCGCGCTCAGCGCCCAGGTGGCGCGCGAGGAGGCCCAGCGCGAGGCCCGGGCCGCGGCCGCCGCGCCGGCCGGCGGGGGCATCGCCGGCTTCACCGGCCCCGACGGGCCCTGGCCGCTCTGTCCGCTGCTCCCGCCCCGCACCGGCCGGGACCTGCTCGCCGACCACGTGACCGCGCTGGTCTGCTGCGCCGCCGTCGACTCCACCGGCGCCGCGCCCGGCCTGGACTGGCTCGACGGGCCCGCGCTGCTCGTCGGCGGCGAGCGGGCGGCGGACCTCGGGCCGCGCGTGCTGGCCCTGGTCGAGGAGGGCGACCCGGCGCCGCTGCGGGCCTGGCTCAGCACGACCGGCGTCCGCCCCGAGAAGCCCGTCCGGCTCCTCTGACCCCGCCCCGGAGAGCCCGGCCTCGGGCCGCCCTACCGGAGCGTCGTGTTCCACCTGCAACGATTTCACGACGAACGGTGACGGACCGCGTGCGTTATGTGATGTGCTGGAGACCGGCACTGACAGAGGCACCATCCGCGGGCAGGGGCCCGCGGCACTGACCGGGGGAGTCGAAGGAGGGGCGCCATGGGGGCGGAGCAGATCAGACGCTGGGAGTCGGGCGCGCTCGCGCACGCGGTCTCCGATCCCTTCGGCCAGGGCCCACTGCCCTGGCTGCGCGGTTCGGAGAACTACTTCGACGACACGGGCCAGATGGTGCCCTGGTACGCGGACGAGACGCTGGCCGGCGGCGGCGCGGGCGGGCCCCGCACCGCC
Source organism: Streptomyces roseofulvus (assembly GCF_039534915.1). Lineage (NCBI taxonomy): Bacteria > Bacillati > Actinomycetota > Actinomycetes > Kitasatosporales > Streptomycetaceae > Streptomyces > Streptomyces roseofulvus. The sequence goes on from NZ_BAAAWE010000001.1 coordinate 4,272,397, forward strand.
GACGACGTACGCCGCCAGATCAAGGGCTTCGCCTCCGGCGGCGCCGTGGCGCCCGGCGAGTCGATCGACTTCCACGTCACGGTCGACCCGCCGCAGCCGTTCTCGGTCGACGTCTACCGGATCGGGCACTACGGCGGCGACGGAGCCGCGAAGATCACCACCAGCCCGCGGCTCTCCGGCATCGTCCAGCCCCCGCCGCTCACCGCCGACCGCACGGTCTCCTGCCACCACTGGTGGCAGTCCTGGCGGCTCCAGGTCCCCAGCTACTGGTCGATCGGCGCGTACGTCGCCGTCCTCACGACCGCCGACGGCTACCGCTCCCACATCCCCTTCACGGTCCGCGACTCCCACCCGGCGGACCTGCTGCTCGTCCTCCCGGACGTGACCTGGCAGGCGTACAACCTCTACCCGGAGGACGGGCGCACCGGCGCCAGCCTGTACCACGCCTGGGACGAGGAGGGCCGGCTGCTCGGCGAGGAGGAGGCGGCGATCACCGTCTCCTTCGACCGGCCGTACGCGGGCGCGGGCCTGCCCCTGCACGTGGGGCACGCCTACGACTTCATCCGCTGGGCGGAGCGGTACGGCTACGACCTGGCCTACGCGGAGACCCGCGACCTGCACGCGGGCCGGATCGACCCGACCCGCTACCGGGGCCTGGTCTTCCCCGGCCACGACGAGTACTGGTCGGCGCCGATGCGGAAGGCCGCCGAGCGGGCCCGCGACCAGGGCACCTCCCTGGTCTTCCTCTCCGCCAACACCATGTACTGGCACGTGGAGCTGGGCCCCTCGCCGTCCGGCGTGCCGGACCGGCTCCTCACCTGCCGGAAGCGCCGGGGCCCCGGCCGCCCCGCCCTCTGGCGCGAGGTGGACCGCCCCGAGCAGCAGCTCCTCGGCATCCAGTACGCCGGCCGGGTGCCCGAACCGCACCCGCTCGTCGTGCGGAACGCGGAGCACTGGCTCTGGGAGGCGACCGGCGCCGGCGACGGCGACGAGCTGCCCGGCCTGGTCGCCGGCGAGGCGGACCGCTACTTCCCGCGCACCCCGCTCCCCGAGCACGAGAGCCGCATCCTGCTCGCCCACTCGCCCTACCGGGACGGCGAGGGCGTGCTGCGCCACCAGGAGACCAGCCTCTACCGGGCGCCGTCGGGCGCCTGGGTCTTCGCTTCCGGCACCTTCGCCTGGTCGCCGGCGCTGGACCGGCCGGGCCATGTGGACCCCCGGGTGCAGCGCGCCACCGCCAACCTTCTCGACCGCATCTGTAAGAGGGACTGACCGGGGCGAGCCCGCCCCGGTCGGCGGGCCCGCTCGCGCGTGCGAGAGAATCGGACCGTTCCTGGATCAACCTACGCGGAGGAACCGTGTCCGGATTCGTAGAAAAGCCCGAGCCCGTCGAGGTTCCGGGCCTGACCCACCTGCACACGGGCAAGGTGCGCGACCTGTACCGGAACGAGGCCGGCGAGCTCGTGATGGTGGCGAGCGACCGCATGTCCGCGTACGACTGGGTCCTGCCCACCGAGATCCCGGACAAGGGCCGCGTCCTCACCCAGCTCTCGCTGTGGTGGTTCGACCAGCTCTCCGACCTGGCCCCGAACCACGTGCTCTCCACCGAGCTGCCGGCCGGCGCCCCCGCCGACTGGGCGGGCCGGACCCTGATCTGCAAGTCCCTGGACATGGTCCCGGTCGAGTGCGTCGCCCGCGGCTACCTGACCGGCTCCGGCCTGGTCGAGTACGACGAGTCGCGCACGGTCTGCGGCCTCGCGCTTCCCGAGGGGCTGACCGACGGCTCCGAGCTGCCCGCGCCGATCTTCACCCCGGCGACCAAGGCCGCCGTCGGCGACCACGACGAGAACGTGTCGTACGAGGAGGTGGCCCGCCAGGTCGGCGCCGAGACCGCCGCCCTGCTGCGCCAGACCACCCTCGCCGTCTACGGCCGGGCCCGGGACATCGCCCGCGAGCGCGGGATCATCCTGGCCGACACCAAGTTCGAGTTCGGCTTCGAGGGCGGGACCCTCGTCCTCGCCGACGAGGTGCTCACGCCGGACTCCTCCCGCTTCTGGCCGGCCGACCAGTGGCAGCCGGGCCGCGCCCAGCCCTCCTACGACAAGCAGTTCGTCCGGGACTGGCTGACCTCCCCGGCCTCCGGCTGGGACCGGAAGAGCGAGCAGCCGCCGCCGGCCCTCCCGCAGGAGATCGTGGACGCGACCCGCGCCAAGTACCTGGAGGCGTACGAGCTGCTGACCGGCAGGTCCTGGTCCGACAGCTTCTAGCCGGGCCGAGCCGTACGGGTCCCCTCCCGGGGCCCGTACGGCTCCGGCGCGCCGGTCGCGCGCACACGAAGAAGGCCCCGGTTCCTGAGAACCGGGGCCTTCACGCTGAGCGGACGACGAGATTCGAACTCGCGACCCTCACCTTGGCAAGGTGATGCTCTACCAACTGAGCCACGTCCGCCTGCGCCGTAGCGCGCTGCTAACTATACCCAACCTTTCGACCGCGCGAGACGCACTGCCGCGTGACGGTTCTCCGCACCGAGCTTCGCGGCGGCGGAGGAGAGGTAGTTCCGGACCGTCCCGGGGGAGAGGGCGGCCCGCCGGGCGATCTCCGTGACGGGGGCGCCGTCGGCGGCGAGTTCGAGCACCTCGGCCTCGCGGGCGGTCAGCGGGGAGTCGCCGGCGGCGATCGCGTCGGCCGCCAACTCCGGGTCCACGTAACGGTTTCCGGCGTGGACGGTACGGATCAGCTCGGCCAGCCGCTGGGCGCTGACGGTCTTCGGGGCGAAGCCGCGGACGCCCGCCGCGAGGGCCCGCTTGAGGTGGCCGGGACGGCCGTGACTGGTCACGATCATCGTGCGGCAGTCCGGGAGTTCGTCCCGGATCGATGTGGCCACCGTCACACCGTCCGCCCCCGGCATCTGCAGATCGAGGACGGCGACGTCGGGCCGGTGGGCGCGGGCCATGGCCAGCGCCTCGGGGCCGGTCGCCGCCTCGGCGACGACGACCAGGTCGTCCTCCAGGGCCAGCAGGGCGGCGAGCGCGCCCCGGATCAGGTGCTCGTCGTCGGCGAGCAGCACGCGTACGGGCTCGGTCACGCGACCGTCTCCCTCTCCTGTCGGGTACCGGTCTGCTCCGGCACGGCCAGCGGCACCCGGGCGGTGACGCGGAAGGAGTGCGGGTCCACGAACCCGGCCTCCAGGGTGCCGCCCACCGCCCCGAGCCGTTCGCGCAGCCCGGCGAGGCCGGAGCCGGTGCGGCCGGGGGCGGCGGCACCGTCCCGGACGGCGGCGCCGTCGTTCTCGACGGTCAGCAGCACCCCGTCCGCCGTGCGCCGCAGGGCGATCGCGCAGCGGCGGGGGTCGCCGTGCCGCAGCACGTTGGTGGTGGTCTCGCGGACGACCCAGCCGAGCGCGGACTGCACCCCGGAGGGCAGCTCGACGGCGGGGGCGTCGACGGCGCAGTCGATGCCGGCGGCGTCGAGGACGCCCCGGGCTCCCTCCAGCTCGACCCGCAGATCGGCCTCCCGGTAGCCGCGGACGACCTCCCGGACCTCCCGCTGCGACTCCTGGGCGATCCGCTGGACCTCGACCATCTGGTCCACGCCCTCGGGCCGGCCGCGCCGGGTGAGCTGGACGGCCAGCTCGCTCTTGAGCGCGATCACCGAGAGGTTGCGGCCCATGACGTCGTGCAGGTCGCGGCCGAAGCGGAGCCGTTCCTCGGCGACGGCGAGCCGGGCCTTCAGGTCGCGGGAGCGCTCCAGCTCCTGGACGACGCCGAGCAGCCAGGAGGAGAAGCCACAGGCGCCGGCGGTCCCGCAGCCGCCGACGGCGACGGCGACGACGGTGGCGGCGCCGGGCAGCAGGCCGTGGCCGAGCAGGACGACGGGCAGCGCGGTGACGAGCCCGGCGCCGAGGGCCACGTACAGCATCCGCCGGACGCCGTCGACGCAGAGGGCGAGCGTGCCCACGGTGAAGACGGCGGTGCCGACGATCACGCTCGCGTTCACGGAGGCGTCGGGCAGCGCCCCGGTCGTCCACAGCACGACGACGGCCAGATTGCCGGTCGCGGTCGCGGCGGAGACGCCGGTCGCGAGCCGGACGGGCCGGGGCCGGACGCCCGTGGTGTGGTCGAGGCTCCGGGAGGCGAGGAACCCGCAGAGCAGCGCGTGGACGAGGACCCACAGGCAGAGCCCGACGGCACCGGCGGTGGACAGCGGGCTGTCGGCGGACCGGGAGAGCGGGATGCCCCCGAAGGCGAACAGCTCGATCGGTACGAAGAGGTGGAAGGTCCAGCGCGTGTACAGCTCGACCTTCCCGGCGACGCTGCGCCGTGACCACCACCCCGTCATCGCGGACATCCGTCCCCGTCTCCCCTCCGGTCCCGCCCTAGCGCCGCGGCTCCCAGCGGAACCAGTGGCGGACCGCCCACCCCGTCAGGACGCCCCAGGCCACTGTATTGAGCGCGGCGGTGAGCAGGCTGCCCGCGTGGGCGGTGCCGAGCCAGCCGGCCCGGACGAACTCCATGACGCCGCTGAGCGGGAGCAGCTGGGCGAGGTCGGCGGCGAGGTCGGGCAGGGCGTCGCGGGGGACGAAGAGGCCGGAGCCGAAGGAGGAGACGAGGAAGAGCGGCAGGGTGGTGAGGCCGGCGCTCTCGACGGTGCGGGTGATCGTGGTGGTGACGGCGGCGAGCCCGGCGAGCAGCGCGATCGCGGCGGCGAGACCGAGGAGGAGCAGGTCGGGGCGGGCCGGGGCGTCGATGTCGAGCAGGGTGAAGCCGGCGACGGTGAGGATCGCGCACTGGGCGAGGGCGATGGCGGTGGCGGGCAGCGCGGCGCCGGCGAGGATCTCGGGGTCGGTGGCCTCGCCGGTGCGCAGCCGCTTGAGGACGAGTTCCTCGCGGCGGGCGACGAGGCTGGAGGTGAGGCTCATGTAGACGACGAGCAGCAGGACCATGCCGGTGCCGCCGATGAGGGTGGCGGCGCCGAGGGAGATGCCGAGGGTGGCCTCGTCGACGCCCTTGAGGGAGGAACGCAGCAGGAAGATCATCAGCAGCGGCATGGCGGCCGCGATGAAGAGGTTGTTGCGGTTGCGGCCGAGGAGGGTGAGTTCGGCCCGGCCGAGGGCGGCGAGCCGGGTGAGGGTGGTGGACGGGCGGCCGGCGGGGGCGGTCGTCGTACTCATCGGGTCACGGTCTCCTTCGGGTCGGCCGGGGCGTCCTCCGTGCGGGAGGCGATGTCGAGGAACGCCTCTTCGAGGGAGGCGGAGCGGGCGTCGAGTCCGTCGAGCCGGACGCCGTGGTCGCGGGCCCAGTCGAGGAGGGCGGTGAGGTCGTCCTGGAGGGCGTGGGTGCGGATCTCGATCCGGTCGCCGTCCTCGGCGGCCCTCAGCGCGAGCGGCAGCCGGGCGGCGGGCACGCCGTCCGGGAGGGCGAAGCGGATCCGGGCGGGCTGGGCGGCGGTGACCTCGGCGGGGGTGCCGGAGAGGACGATCCGGCCGCGGTGCATGATCGCGAGCCGGTCGGCGAGGGTCTCGGCCTCCTCCAGGTAGTGCGTGGTGAGGAGGACGGTGGTGCCCTGGTCGCGCAGGGCGCGGACGAGTTCCCAGGTGTCGCGGCGGCCCTCGGCGTCGAGCCCGGTGGTGGGTTCGTCGAGGAAGAGCACCTCGGGGCGGCCGAGGAGGGCGCAGGCGAGGTCGAGGCGGCGGCGCTCGCCGCCGGACAGCTGCTTGATCCGCACCTTCTCGCGTCCGGTGAGGCCGACGGCGCCGAGCGCCTCGGCGGCGGGCCGGGCGCCGCTGGTGCAGCCGGCCCACATGCGTACGGTCTCGGCCACGGTGAGGTCGGAGGGGAAGCCGCCCTCCTGGAGCATGACGCCGATGCGGGGGCGGACGACGGCGCGTTCGCGGTACGGGTCGTGACCGAGGACGCGCGCGGTGCCGCCGGTCGGGGCGGCGAGGCCCTCCAGCAGTTCGACGGTGGAGGTCTTGCCGGCGCCGTTGGTGCCGAGGAGGGCGAAGATCTCGCCCCGGGTCACCGAGAGGGAGAGGCCGCGCACCGCCTCGAAGCCGCCGGCGTAGGTGCGGCGCAGGTCGGTCGCCTCGATCGCGTGAGTCATGGCTCCAGCCTTCCGCCGGTACGCGGCGGAGGGCAGTGCGCGCTGTCATCACCCCGACTGACAAATGTCATGGCCGGTGTCCGGAAACGCGGAAGGCCCCGGTTCTTGAGAACCGGGGCCTTCTCCCTGAGCGGACGACGAGATTCGAACTCGCGACCCTCACCTTGGCAAGGTGATGCTCTACCAACTGAGCCACGTCCGCATTGCTCCCGACCGGCTTTCACCGCTCGGTGCGAGCACCACTCTACCTGATCCACCGGAGTGGTCGGTAACCGTGATGCAGAGCGGGTGACAGGGATCGCACACTGCGCCTTCCCCCTGGAAGGGGGACGTTCTACTACTGAACTACACCCGCACGCTGCTGGGGACTCGGCTTTTCGGCCTCGCCCCTCGGCGTGATCCAGACTCTAGCCGATCAAGGGGGGTGGAACGCAAATCCGTTCCGCCCGCCCTCGCCGGCGGCGGTCAGCTCGCCTCGCGGAAGGCCTCGTAGACCCGCTTGGGGATGCGGCCCCGGGCCGGCACGTCCATCTTGTTGGACTGCGCCCAGGCGCGGACCGCCGCCGGGTCGGGGGCGAGGGCCGTGTGCTTGTACGGGGCGGTGGTTCCGGTCACACCGGACGCCTGCTTGCCCGTCTGCTTCCGCCCGGCCGCGAGGTAGGGCGCGAGGGCCTTGCGGAGTTTCTTTGCATTGGCAGCATTCAGGTCGATCTCGTACATCTTCCCGTCGAGCCCGAACGCGACCGTTTCCGCCGCTTCTCCGCCGTCGATGTCGTCGGAGAGGGTGACCACCACTCGCTGCGCCACGGATATCGGTCCTTTCCTGTGGCCCGTCACCTGTCAACGGCTATGGGTGCGCCTCTGACGTGCGATGACACCAGGCCGCTGGCTGCCCGGGGACAATACTGATTCCCTCTGGATTCCTTTGTACAGCGACGGGCGTCGCATTGTGAAGCCCCGTCAATTGTCTCAGCGTGTCCCGGAGCAAAGGGGCACGCAATTTTTCACTCGCATTTCATGTGCGGCGGGGTGTGGCGGGGCTTTGGAGTGGATCTGCGCGGCGGGCGGCTTCCGGCCTGGGCATTTGTAGGATCCTTCAGATCTCTACCCGCGTAGAATTTGGAGGCAGGTACGCTGAGGGAACCGCCCACGCAACACACCACCGGGAGTGCCAGTGGCACGCGTCGTAGTCGACGTCATGCTCAAGCCGGAGATCCTCGACCCGCAGGGACAGGCGGTGCAGCGTGCACTGCCCCGCCTCGGGTTCGCCGGGATCGCCGACGTCCGTCAGGGGAAGCGCTTCGAGCTGGAGGTGGAGGGACCGGTCGACGACGCCGCCCTCGCCCGCATCCATGAGATGGCCGAAACCTTCCTCGCCAACACCGTGATCGAAGACTTCGTCGTGAAGGTCGAGTCGTGACCGCTCGCATCGGCGTCGTCACCTTCCCCGGCACGCTCGACGACCAGGACGCGCTGCGCGCCGCCCGCCTCGCGGGCGCCGAGCCGGTCTCGCTGTGGCACCGCGACAAGGACCTCAAGCAGGTCGACGCCGTGGTCCTCGCCGGCGGTTTCTCCTACGGCGACTACCTGCGGGCCGGCGCCATCTCGCGCTTCTCGCCGGTGATGGAGACCATCATCGAGCAGGCGAAGGCCGGCATGCCGGTCCTCGGCATCTGCAACGGCTTCCAGATCCTCACCGAGGCCCACCTGCTGCCGGGCGCGATGCTCCGCAACAACCACCTCCACTTCATCTGCCGCGACCAGAAGCTGCGGGTGGAGAACGCGGAGACCGCCTGGACCTCGGACTACACCGAGGGCCAGGAGATCGAGGTCCCGCTCAAGAACATGGACGGCCGGTACGTCGCCGACGAGCGCACGCTCGACGAGCTGGAGGCCGAGGGGCGGGTGGCCTTCCGCTACCTGGACATGAACCCCAACGGCTCGCTCCGCGACATCGCGGGCATCACCAACGCCGCGGGCAACGTGGTCGGCCTCATGCCGCACCCCGAGCACGCCGTCGAGCCGCTGATCGGCACCGGCAAGACGGACGGTCTCGGTTTCTTCACCTCGATCCTCAAGAAGCTGGTCAACGCCTGATGAGCCTCGACACCGTCAAGCACGCGAGCGAGACGCCGGACAGCGAGCAGCCCTGGAAGGAGCTCGGCCTCAAGGAGGACGAGTACGCGCGCATCCGCGAGATCCTCGGCCGCCGTCCCACCGGCGCCGAGCTCGCCATGTACTCCGTCATGTGGTCCGAGCACTGCTCCTACAAGAGCAGCAAGGTCCACCTGAAGCAGTTCGGCGAGAAGACCCCCGAGAACGACGCCATGCTCGTCGGCATCGGCGAGAACGCCGGCGTCGTCGACGTGGGCCAGGGGTACGCGGTCACCTTCAAGGTCGAGTCGCACAACCACCCCTCGTACATCGAGCCCTACCAGGGCGCGGCCACCGGCGTCGGCGGCATCGTCCGCGACATCCTCGCCATGGGCGCCCGCCCGGTCGCGGTCGTCGACCCGCTCCGCTTCGGCGCGGCCGACCACCCCGACACCAAGCGCGTGCTGCCCGGTGTCGTCGCCGGCATCGGCGGCTACGGCAACTGCCTGGGCCTGCCCAACATCGGCGGCGAGGTCGTCTTCGACTCCTGCTACCAGGGCAACCCGCTGGTCAACGCCGGCTGCATCGGCGTGATGAAGCACGAGGACATCCACCTCGCCAAGGCCTCCGGCCCCGGCAACAAGGTCATCCTCTACGGCGCCCGCACCGGCGGCGACGGCATCGGCGGCGTCTCGGTCCTCGCGTCCGAGACCTTCGACGACACCAAGCCGGCCAAGCGCCCCGCCGTCCAGGTCGGCGACCCCTTCCAGGAGAAGCTCCTCATCGAGTGCACCCTGGAGATCTTCAAGGAGAAGCTGGTCGCCGGCATCCAGGACCTCGGCGGCGCCGGGCTCTCCTGCGCCACCTCCGAGCTGGCCTCGGCCGGCTCCGGCGGCATGCGGGTCGACCTGGAGAAGGTGCACCTGCGCGACGCGACGCTCTCGCCCGAGGAGATCCTCATGAGCGAGTCGCAGGAGCGCATGTGCGCGATCGTCGAGCCCCAGCACGTCGACCGCTTCCTGGAGATCTGCGAGAAGTGGGACGTCATCGCCGTCGTCATCGGTGAGGTCACCGAGGGCGAGCGCCTGGAGATCTTCTGGCACGGCGAGCAGATCGTCGACGTCCCGCCGCGCACGGTCGCCCACGAGGGCCCGGTCTACAACCGGCCGTACGCCCGCCCGGAGTGGCAGGACGCCCTCCAGGCCGACGACGCCGGCAAGCTGCCCCGGCCGCAGAACGGCGCCGAGCTGAAGGACCAGGTCCTGAAGCTCGTCTCCTCGCCCAACCAGGCGTCGAAGTCCTGGATCACGGACCAGTACGACCGGTTCGTGCAGGGCAACACCGTCCTGGCCCAGCCCGAGGACGCCGGCATGGTCCGCATCGACGAGGAGAGCAACCTCGGCGTGGCCATGGCGACCGACGGCAACGGCCGCTACGCCAAGCTCGACCCGTACACCGGCGCGCAGCTCGCGCTGGCGGAGGCGTACCGCAACGTGGCCGCCTCCGGCGCCAAGCCGCTCGCCATCTCGGACTGCCTGAACTTCGGTTCGCCCGAGGACCCGGCCGTCATGTGGCAGTTCGCCGAGGCCACCCGTGGTCTCGCGGACGGCTGCCTGCAGCTGGGCACCCCGGTCACCGGCGGCAACGTGTCGCTGTACAACCAGACCGGTGAGGTCGCCATCCACCCGACGCCCGTCGTGGCCGTCCTCGGTGTGATCGACGACGTCAACCGCCGCACCCCGATCGCCTTCGCGGAAGAGGGCCAGCTCCTCTACCTGCTCGGCGACACCAAGGAGGAGTTCGGCGGCTCGGCCTGGTCCGAGGTGATCCACCAGCACCTCGGTGGCATGCCGCCGGCCGTGGACCTCGACCGCGAGAAGCTGCTCGGCGAGATCCTCATCTCGGCCTCCCGCGACGGCATGATCGACGCGGCGCACGACCTCTCCGACGGCGGCCTCGTGCAGGCGGTCGTCGAGTCCTGCCTGCGCGGCGGGAACGGCGCGCGCCTGGTCGTCCCGGAGGGCCTGGACGCCTTCACGTTCCTCTTCAGCGAGTCGGCCGGCCGTGCGGTCGTCGCCGTCCCGCGCAGCGAGGAGCTCCGCTTCACCGACATGTGCGGCGCCCGCGGCCTGCCGGCGACCCGCATCGGTGTCGTCGACGGCGACGCGGTCGACGTGCAGGGCGAGTTCACGCTCTCCCTCACGGAGCTGCGCGAGGCGCACGAGGCGACCATCCCGGGCCTGCTGGCCTGACGTTTCACGTGAAACGGCCCCCGTCCTCGGGACGGGGGCCGTGCGCGTTCACTCCGCGGGGCCCCAGAAGGCGTCGGACTCGGTGATGTCCGCGACGCACTCGTCGATGTCGGTGATCTTCTCGCCGATCATCGTGAACCAGAGGCCGCCGTCCATCTCGATGCCCCGGTCACCCCGGTCGGCGTGCCACCGGTGGACGGACATGGCGTGGCCCCTGCCGTCCGGGTAGATGCCCTTGAGCTCCACGCGGAAGGTGCCGTCGGTCAGCTCCATGAGCTTCCCGTAGTGGGCCAGGATGTTGTCGCGTCCCTTGAAGTGCCCGGACATCTGGCTCTCGCCGGGCGAGTGGTGCGTGCAGTCGCCGGTCATGAGGGAGGCGAGCGTCTCCATGTCGCCGGCGGTGAACGCCTCGTACCCTCGGCGCACCAGAGCCGCGTCGGGGTGCTCGTGATGGGTCATGGTCCCGCCACTGCCTTTCGTGAGGGTTCGGCCCCCTCCTTCAAGTCTCGGCGTTAGCCTCGGCCCATGCCACCCGCCAGGAAACGCGCCCGCAGCTACGACCCCGCCAAGATCCGTGCCGCCGTCACCGCCCAGTTCGGGCACGTACGGGACGCGGTCCTCGCCCTGGCGCCGGAAGCCCTCGACGGGCCCACCCGGCTGGGGGAGTGGACCGTACGGGAGCTGGCCGGGCACGTGACGATGGCGCTCGGCTCGGTCGTCCGCGGCCTCGAAGGCCCGGAGCCCGCCCGCCGCGAGCTCGTCCTCCTGGACTGGCCCCTGGCCACCGCCACCGCCGCCGCGCGGATCGACGAGGACGTCCGGGGCCTGGACACCGCCGACCTGCCCGGGCTGTACGCGCGCGTGGCGGACGACTTCGCGAAGGCGTCGGCCGGCGCGGACGGCGAGCGGCTCGTCCCGACCCGGTTCGGCGCCATGACCCTCGCCGACTTCCTCGTCACCCGCACCGTCGAGCTGGTCGTCCACACCGACGACCTGGCCGCGGCGACCGGGACGGAGATCCCGTACGACCGGCAGGCGCTCGCCGCCTGCACCCGGTTGCTCGCCGACGCCCTCGCCGTGAAGGCCCCCGGCGGCTCGGTCGAGGTGCGGATCCCGCCGTACGCGGTGGTGCAGTGCGTGGAGGGCCCCCGGCACACCCGGGGCACCCCGCCGAACGTCGTCGAGACGGACCCGCTGACGTGGATCCGCCTCGCCACCGGGCGGACCGACTGGGCCACCGAGCTGGACGCGGCCCGGATCGCCGCCAGCGGCGAGCGGGCCGACCTGGCGGCGCTGCTGCCGGTCATGGGCTAGCCCGTCTCCTGCCCCGTCGGAGGGAACCCGTTACGGGCCGGCCGCGTCCCACCGGCATGCCGACGCCGCGCTGCACCACCCTCGCCGCCGCCACCGCTCTGCTCGCCGCTCTCACCGCCTGCGCCCAGCAGGCGGACGCGGGCGGCGGCGCGGGCGATCCCGACCTGCCGCTCTCCGGCACCCACTGGACCGTCGACGCGGTCACCGTCGACGGCGGCCGGTCGACCGCCCCCGACGGTGCCCGGGTCGACTTCACCGACCGGGGCCGCGCGCAGGGCGACACCGGCTGCAACCACTTCGGCGCGTCCTTCGCCGTGGACGGCGCCACCGTCACCGTCACCTCGGAGGAGGTCACCGAGCGGGGCTGCCCCGATGACCCGCAGCGCTTCGAGGCCGCCTTCCTCGCCGCCTTCACGGGACCGCTGAAGGGCACCCTGAAGGACGGCGCGCTCACCCTCGCCTCCGCGGACGGCAAGCGGCAGGTCGAGCTGACCGCCGAACCGTCCGCCCCGCTCCGCGGCACCGTCTGGAAGGTCGACGGCCTGGTCTCCCAGGACTCCGCCGCCTCCCTCCCGGCCGGCGCGGAGGACAAGGCGCGCCTGGTGATCGGCGCGGACGGCGAGGTCACCGGCAACCTCGGCTGCAACGGCTTCTCCGCGACCGCGACGGTCGACGAGAAGGCCGGCACCCTCACCGTCGACGGCCCGGCCGCGACGACCCGGATGATGTGCACCGGCCCGCAGATGGCGCTGGAGACGAAGCTCTACGAGCTCCTCGACGGCCCCCTCTCCTACCGGGTCGAGCACCGGACCCTGACGCTCACCGACGGCGGCGGCGAGGGCCTCACGGCCCGGGCGGAGCGGGCTCAGTAGCGCAGCAGCCCCGCGTCGATCCGCTCCCACGCGGCCCGCAGCCCGGCCAGCCGGGCCTGCCTCACGGGTGTCGCGCAGCGCCCGCTCGCCCCGCACCCGCCAGAACAGGTCCCGCCCGGCACGGGTCGCCGCGCGCGGCGACAGCCGGCGCTCGCGACACGGACGAGGTCCACGCGCCGGCGCTGGACGAGGGTGCCGAGCGTCACGCGCGGGCCGCATGGGCCGGGAGCCGGTCGAGCGGCGGGGAGCGTCAACGCCGGAGGGGTGGGTCGACGCGCGTAGTTCGTGTGATCGAAACGCTCGCGAAACCGCCGGTGCGTGCGTTCTGCGTCACATACCGGAGGGTCTCGCGGGTGTGTGCGAGAGGGCGTCCGGAGGGCCTCGGCGGCCGGGAACCCTTTTCCCGCCTGCCTTGTAGGCCCCTCCAAGTTCGCGACGATCTCTTCGTGCGATCGCACGGGGGCCGTCCGCGCCCCGATCTCCCATTCGGACCAGCGGTCGAGGTCCCCTAGACTCGAAGACGTGCCACGTGGTGACGGTCGACTCAATCACGACCTGCTTCCCGGCGAGAAGGGCCCCCAGGACGCTTGCGGCGTCTTCGGTGTCTGGGCTCCGGGTGAAGAGGTCGCAAAGCTCACGTACTTCGGGCTCTACGCCCTCCAGCATCGGGGTCAGGAATCCGCGGGAATCGCGGTCAGCAACGGCTCCCAGATCCTCGTCTTCAAGGACATGGGCCTCGTGTCCCAGGTCTTCGACGAGACCTCTCTCGGTTCCCTCCAAGGTCATATCGCGGTCGGTCACGCCCGCTACTCGACCACCGGAGCGTCCGTGTGGGAGAACGCCCAGCCGACCTTCCGGGCCACCGCCCACGGTTCGCTGGCGCTCGGCCACAACGGCAACCTGGTGAACACGGCGCAGCTGGCCGAGATGGTCGCCGACCTTCCCAAGAAGGACGGCCGCGCCACCCAGGTCGCCGCCACCAACGACACCGACCTGGTCACCGCGCTCCTCGCGGGCCAGGTGGACGAGGACGGCACGCCGCTCACCATCGAGCAGGCGGCCGCGAAGGTCCTCCCCGAGGTCCGGGGCGCCTTCTCCCTCGTCTTCATGGACGAGCACACGCTCTACGCCGCCCGTGACCCGCAGGGCATCCGCCCGCTGGTCCTCGGCCGGCTGGAGCGCGGCTGGGTGGTCGCGTCCGAGTCCGCCGCCCTCGACATCTGCGGCGCCAGCTTCGTCCGCGAGGTCGAGCCGGGCGAGCTGATCGCGATCGACGAGAACGGCATCCGTACCTCTCGATTCGCGGAAGCGAAGCCCAAGGGCTGTGTCTTCGAGTACGTGTACCTGGCGCGTCCCGACACCGACATCGCCGGCCGGAACGTCTACCTCTCCCGCGTGGAGATGGGCCGCCGCCTCGCCAAGGAGGCGCCGGTCGAGGCCGACCTGGTCATAGCGACGCCGGAGTCCGGCACCCCCGCCGCCATCGGCTACGCGGAGGCGTCCGGCATCCCGTTCGGCGCCGGCCTGGTGAAGAACGCCTACGTCGGCCGCACCTTCATCCAGCCCTCGCAGACCATCCGCCAGCTGGGCATCCGGCTGAAGCTGAACCCCCTCAAGGAAGTCATCAAGGGGAAGCGGCTCGTGGTCGTCGACGACTCGATCGTCCGCGGCAACACCCAGCGCGCCCTGGTCCGCATGCTCCGTGAGGCCGGCGCCGCCGAGGTCCACATCCGGATCTCCTCCCCGCCGGTCAAGTGGCCCTGCTTCTTCGGCATCGACTTCGCCACCCGCGCGGAGCTGATCGCCAACGGCATGTCCGTCGACGAGATCGGCAAGTCGCTCGGCGCGGACTCGCTCTCGTACATCTCCCTGGAGGGGATGGTCGAGGCGACCACCATCGCCAAGCCGAACCTCTGCCGGGCCTGCTTCGACGGCGAGTACCCGATGGAGCTGCCCGACCCCGAGCTGCTGGGCAAGCAGCTCCTGGAGACGGAGCTGGCCGCCGGCCCCGCCGCGACCGCGGCCGCCGACGCCCTGCGCCGTCCGTGACAGCCCCCGCTGCACCCCCGCAGTGACGCAGTAACGACACGAAAGCTCTGAACCCCATGTCTCAGACCACCGGTGCCAGCTACGCCTCTGCGGGCGTCGACATCGAGGCGGGCGACCGCGCCGTCGAGCTCATGAAGGAGTGGGTGAAGAAGACGCAGCGCCCCGAGGTCCTCGGCGGCCTCGGCGGCTTCGCCGGCCTCTTCGACGCCTCCGCCCTCAAGCGCTACGAGCGTCCGCTGCTCGCCTCGGCGACCGACGGCGTCGGCACGAAGGTCGACATCGCCCGCCAGATGGGCGTGTACGACACCATCGGCCACGATCTGGTCGCCATGGTCATGGACGACATCGTCGTCTGCGGCGCCGAGCCGCTCTTCATGACCGACTACATCTGCGTGGGCAAGGTCCACCCGGAGCGGGTCGCCGCCATCGTCAAGGGCATCGCCGAGGGCTGCGTCCTCGCCGGCTGCGCCCTGGTCGGCGGCGAGACGGCGGAGCACCCGGGCCTCCTCGGCCCGGACGACTTCGACGTGGCCGGTGCCGGCACCGGTGTCGTCGAGCACGACCGGCTGCTGGGCGCCGATCGCATCCGTACGGGGGACGCGGTCATCGCCATGGCCTCCTCCGGACTTCACTCCAACGGGTACTCGCTCGTCCGCCACGTGGTCTTCGACCGCGCCGGCATGAGCCTCGACCAGCGGGTCGACGAGCTGGGCCGCACCCTCGGCGAGGAGCTCCTGGAGCCCACGCGGATCTACTCGCTGGACTGCCTGGCGCTCACCCGGACCACCGAGGTGCACGCCTTCAGCCACATCACCGGCGGCGGCCTCGCGGCCAACCTCGCCCGGGTCATCCCGGACGGGCTGCACGCCACCGTGGACCGCTCCACGTGGACCCCGGGCGCGATCTTCGACCTCGTCGGCACCGCGGGCCGGGTGGAGCGCCTGGAGCTGGAGAAGACCCTCAACATGGGCGTCGGCATGATGGCCGTCGTCCCGGCCGAGTCGGTCGACGCCGCCCTCACCACGCTGGCCGACCGCGGGCTCGACGCCTGGGTCGCCGGCGAGATCACCGAGCGCGGTGACAAGGACTCCGGCGCGGAGCTGGTCGGCGACTACGCGAAGTAGTCACCACCCGGACGCACGACGAAGGGGCACCCCGCCGGGCGGGGTGCCCCTTCCTCGTGTCCCAGAGCCGCTCGTACCGCCCCTGAGCAGCACAAAACCCGGTCCGGGTGGCCCGGACCGAGTTTCGGCGTTCAGAAGGTCAAGCGCGACGCTGCGGAGACTGCGGACCGGACTCGTCGTCCTCGTCCTCGTCGTCCGTGTTGTAGAGATCCGCGTACTGCGCGTACGGGTCGTCTTCCTCGTCGTCGTCCTCGAACGGCTCGCCATTCGGCGGCTGACTCGAAGTCGAAGCGCCCAGCTCGCTGGCCAGACGCGACAGGTCAGTCCCGCCGCTGCTGTACTTCAGCTGGCGGGCGACCTTGGTCTGCTTGGCCTTTGCCCGGCCGCGCCCCATGGCTCGACCCCCTCGGTGACGGGGCTCGCTGGCCCCAGAGTCTTGACACGCGTTCATGATGCGAAACGGGCTCTCGACGGAGAGACCGGTCCGTAGGGCTTCAACGGTACCTGTTTCCTCGGGTCTACGGTACGCCGCGCGCATCACATACCCCGGTACAGAACCATCGAGGTGCCCTTTCCTCGCTGGTCAATCGCGATTTTAACCTCTTCTGGGGGGCCGACCCGCCGACCGGCGTGAGCGAAGTCTCCCGGACGGCGGACGGGACGGCCCCCGTGGGGCGTCAGGCGTGGGCCCGGCGCGCCTCGGCCATCCGCTGCTCGGCGATGCGGTCGGCGGCCGCGGCCGGCGGAATGCCGTCCGCCTTCGCACGTGCGAAGATCTCCAGGGTGGTGTCGAAGATCTTCGTGGCCTTCGCCTTGCACCGGTCGAAGTCGAAGCCGTGCAGCTCGTCGGCGACCTGGATCACGCCGCCGGCGTTCACCACGTAGTCCGGGGCGTAGAGGATGCCGCGCTCCTCCAGGTCCTTCTCGACGCCGGGGTGCGCGAGCTGGTTGTTCGCCGCGCCGCAGACGATCTTCGCGGTGAGGAACGGGACGGTGGCGTCGTTCAGGGCGCCACCCAGCGCGCAGGGGGCGTAGATGTCGAGGCCCTCGACGCGGATCAGCGCTTCGGTGTCGGCGACGACCTGGACCTGCGGGTGCTTGTCGGTGATCCGGCGCACCGACTCCTCGCGGACGTCGGTGATGACGACCTCGGCGCCGTCCGCCAGGAGGTGCTCGACGAGGTAGTGGCCCACCTTGCCGACGCCGGCGACGCCGACCTTGCGGCCGCGCAGGGTCGGGTCGCCCCACAGGTGCTGGGCGGAGGCGCGCATGCCCTGGAAGACGCCGAAGGCGGTCAGGACGGAGGAGTCGCCGGCGCCGCCGTTCTCCGGGGAGCGGCCGGTGGTCCACTGGTTGGTCCGGGCCACCACGTCCATGTCGGCGACGTAGGTGCCGACGTCGCAGGCGGTGACGTAGCGCCCGCCGAGGGAGGCGACGAAGCGGCCGTAGGCGAGGAGGAGCTCCTCGGTCTTGATCAGCTCGGGGTCTCCGATGATCACGGCCTTGCCGCCGCCGTGGTCGAGCCCGGCCATGGCGTTCTTGTACGACATGCCGCGCGAGAGGTTGAGGGCGTCGGCGACGGCCTCGGCCTCGGTCGCGTACGGGTAGAAGCGGGTGCCGCCGAGGGCGGGGCCGAGGGCGGTGTTGTGCAGGGCGATGACGGCCTTGAGGCCGGTGGCGCGGTCCTGGCAGAGCACGACTTGCTCGTGGCCTCCCTGCTCCGAGTGGAACAGGGTGTGGAGGACGCCGTCAGTTGCGGTCACGGTGGTGACTCCCAAGGAAGAAGCGGCGGAAGGTCCCCCCTGCGGGTGGGGGAGGACCCATTGCGCCATGAGATTAAGTCCTACCTGGGCGTAGGTAGGGCGGAGTGGGCGGGATCACCCCCTCGCGGAGTACCCGCGTGGAAGGATTCGCGGCATGTCGGTCGACTCCACGTTGCTCGTCCCGTACGCCTCTTATCTCCGGGTGTACGAGCCGCTGGCCGCGTTCCCCGAGCCGGAGCGGACCCACTGGTCGCGGTACGCCCGCCGGCCGCGCACCCCGGGCGCCCAGGACGAGCTGCGGCGTTCGCTGGCGGACCTGGTGCCGGTGCCGCCGGTGCCGGTGCCGGTGCACGAGAGCGGCGAGGCGTTCGTGGCGCACCTGGACGGGGTGGTGGTGGTCTGTCCGTGGCGGACCCGGCTGCGGGGCTGGCTGGCGCTGCGGGAGCTGGTGGCGGAGAACGGGCTGCCGGCGTCGGTCCTGGACGCGATGCTGCCGCCGGTGGTGCGGGCCCAGGTGGAGGCGGACCACGAGCGGTGGCTGGAGCGGAACCCGGACGCGCGGCCGTGGATCAGGACGGCGGTGTGGCAGGTCCCGCTGCGCTGGTTCGCGCTCTTCGGGGACGAGGAGCGGTGCTACGAGGCGGGGGACCGGTCGGCGGGGCGGGCGCCGGTGCTGCGCTACCGGACGACGATGGCGCAGGCGCGGCGGCGGCTCGCGCGGGCCCTGCGGGCGCTGCGGGACTCGGTGGACGAGGGCGCGCTGACGCAGGGGCTCGTCGATGTGGGGCGCTGGCTGGAGGAGTTCCATCCGCGGGCGCTGGTCGAGCTGGACTACGGCGGTCTGGTGCACGCGGTGGCGGAGGAGCGGCTGGCGGCGGACCGGTCGGCGGCGGACGTGGCGGAGGGGCTCGCGGCGCTGCGGGCGGGGGACGACGCGACGGCGGCGGAGGTGTACGCGCGGCTGGCGGAGCGGTGGCGGTCCGTCAGGGACCTCCGGCACGCGAATTGACATAGGACGGGCATCTTCGTCAGGTGTGCATGGACAAGACATGTCCCGTCGGGGTAAATGATCTTCATGGTGGCTGGCCGGATCGTTCTGGCCGGATCCGGCGGGACGTTGGTCCTGAACCGGGCCTTTGGCTCAAGGGTGACGGACAGCACTAAACGTACCCTTGCGTCGATCACCTACCCTCGTGCCAAAATAGGACAAGGAGTCCGGGGAGGGTTCCTTCCGCCCAACTTTGGGCGGAACGCTCAGCATTGCACTCTATGGGGGGTCTGAGGACTCCTGATCGCTCTGTGACTGATCGTCACAGTGGCGTGACTGTCCGTTATGGCATGGTCAGTCGACTTCCGCCGCTGATGAACACCTGCGAGGGCAATTCCATCGGTTTGGCCGACGCGGCTGGACGGATGGTGTAGTTGTAGTGCCGAGGACAAGCCGTTCGTCCTATAACCGACTCGACCCGCTTCTGCCATTTCGGGCAAGGCGGGTCAAGGTGCAGAATTTAGAGGAAAGAACCGAGAAGGTTCGGTTCTCCCGAGGAGGCCGCTCATGACCGCTCGCACCCCTGATGCCGAGCCGCTGCTGACCCCTGCCGAGGTCGCCACGATGTTCCGCGTGGACCCGAAGACGGTGACCCGCTGGGCCAAGGCCGGCAAGCTCACGTCCATCCGCACCCTGGGTGGGCACCGCCGGTACCGCGAGGCCGAGGTCCGCGCCCTGCTGGCGGGCATTCCGCAGCAGCGCAGCGAGGCCTGAGGCTTACGCGAGACACGCAACACCCCGTAACACCGGGCCTGTCCGGGTCCCCCAATCCGGTCGCCCACCCCATAGCTCTGCCGGCGGTTCCTGCCCCAACAGGCCACCGTCACCGATCGCGCTGGACTCCGCCGGGTCCAGCGCGATCGTCGTTTTGGGCCCGCTCCCACCCGTCGAACATGGGTGCAATTGCACGTATTAAATTGGGACGTTGTAGGAGTGGTGTAAAAGAGGGGGTTCCCGAAGGGCTTCACGTGACTCCCGTCACACTCCCGAAGCCTTGCCGCAGAACCAGCCTGCCACCTCGAAAGTGTCCCCCAACCCGCCGTAGGTCACCGGCCGGTGGGACTTTCGTCCCCCGTTCGAGTGGAGTCGAAGCATCAGGGCGGCAGCGCCCGTGGACGGCGCACGACATGACGACGGCGCACGACATGACGAAGAAGGCCCGCATCGAGACGATGCGGGCCTTCTTCCAACGCGATCCTGACGGGACTTGAACCCGCGACCTCCACCTTGACAGGGTGGCGAGCTAACCAACTGCTCCACAGGACCCTCGCAACCGATCGTGCGTGGCTGCGAGAAGAACTGTACAGCAGGTCAGCGGTCCGGTCGAACTCACCGACGGCGAGGGACCCGCTACCGCGCCGGAGCGGGCACGGCCGCGTCGATCGCCTTCACGATCCGCTTGTCCGACACCGGGTGCGCGGTGCCCAGCGCGTGCGCGAAGTAGCTCACCCGCAGCTCCTCGATCATCCAGCGGATGTCCGTGACCTCGGTCGGCACCGGTCGCCCCTGCGGCAGCTGCTCCAGGAGCCACGCGTACTCGTCGAGCATCTCGTGGACCTTCTCCATCCGGGTGGTGTCCCGCTGGACCCCGGTCGGCATCTGCTGGAGCCGCCGGTCCGCCGCCACCAGGTAGCGCATCAGGTCCGGCAGCCGCTTCAGCCCCGTACGGGTCACGAAACCGGCCGGCATCAGCCACGCCAGCTGCTCCCGCACGTCCTGGAGGTTCGGCAGCAGCGCCGGGCTCGCGGTGGCCTTCAGGCGCCGCTCGCACGCCTGCCAGGCCGCCAGCACCTGCTGGACCTGGCCCACCGTGCGGACGGTCAGCTCCACCAGGTCGGCGCGGACCTTGTCGTACAGCTTCCGGAAGGACTCCTCGTCCCACACCGGGCCGCCGTGCTGCGCGATCAGCCGGTCGGCGGCGGCGGTGGCGCAGTCGTCGAAGAGCGCCTGGATCGAGCCGTGCGGGTTCGCCGACAGGGCCAGCTTCTGCTGGTTGGTCAGCTTGTCGGAGGCGAACTTCGCCGGATTCACCGGGATGTTCAGCATGATCAGCTTCCGGGTGCCGCGCCACATCGCCTGCGCCTGCTCGGCCTCCGAGTCGAAGAGCCGGACGGCGACGCTGTCGCCCTCGTCGACCAGCGCCGGGTAGGCCTTCACCGGCTGCCCGCCGCGCTTGGTCTCGAAGACCTTCGTCAGGGTGCCGATGCTCCAGTCCTTGAGCCCCGTCCGCTCCAGGGAGGGCCCGGAGCCGTCCGGGCCCGCCGTGGCCGCCTGGGCGGCCTTGGAGAGCGCCTGACGGGCCTTGGGGCGCAGCTTCAGCCGCAGCGTCTCCAGGTCCTTGTCCTCGGCCAGCTTCCGGCGCCGCTCGTCGACGATCCGGAAGGTGATCTTGAGGTGGTCGGGGAGCTTCGCCCAGTCGAAGTCCTCGGGGGCGAGCGGGACGCCGACCATCCGCTGCAGCTCGCGCGCGAGCGCCGTCGTCAGCGGCTCCTGCACGGGCACGACCGCGTCCAGGAACCGGCCGGCGTAGTTCGGCGCGGGCACGTAGTGGCGGCGGATCGGCTTCGGCAGCGAGCGGATCAGCTCGGTGACGACCTCTTCCCGCAGCCCGGGGATCTGCCAGTCGAAGCCCTCGTCGGTGACCTGGTTCAGCACCTGGAGCGGGATGTGGACGGTGACGCCGTCCGCGTCCGCGCCCGGCTCGAACTGGTACGTCACGCGGAACTTGAGCGCGCCCTGCCGCCACGAGTCCGGGTAGTCGTCCTTGGTGACGGCCCCGGCCTTCTCGTTGATGAGCATCTCGCGCTCGAAGTCGAGGAACTCCGGCTCCTCGCGCCGCTTGTGCTTCCACCACGAGTCGAAGTGGGCGCCGGACACGACGTGTTCGGGGACCCGCTTGTCGTAGAAGTCGAAGAGCGTCTCGTCGTCGACCAGGATGTCCCGGCGGCGGGCGCGGTGCTCCAGCTCCTCGACCTCGGTGAGCAGCTTGCGGTTGTCGGCGAAGAACTTGTGGTGGGTGCGCCAGTCGCCCTCCACCAGGGCGTTGCGGATGAACAGCTCGCGGGAGACCTCGGGGTCGATCCGCCCGTAGTTCACCTTGCGGTCGGCGACGATCGGGACGCCGTACAGCGTCACCTTCTCGTACGCCATGACGGCCGCCTGGTCCTTCTCCCAGTGCGGCTCGCTGTACGTCTTCTTCACCAGGTGCTGGGCGAGCGGCTCGACCCACTCGGGCTCGATCCGGGCGTTCACCCGGGCCCAGAGCCGCGAGGTCTCCACCAGCTCGGCGGACATCACCATCCGCGGCGGCTTCTTGAAGAGCGCCGAGCCGGGGAAGATCGCGAACTTGGCGTTCCGCGCGCCCAGGTACTCGTTCCGGGTGCCCTCCCGCCGGCCGTCCTTGGCGGCGCCCTCCTTGGACTCCTTCACGTCCTTCAGGCCGATGTGGGAGAGCAGTCCGGAGAGGAGGGAGACGTGCACGGAGTGCTCGGACGCGTCCTCCTCGTTGAGGTGGATGCCCATCTGCTTCGCGACGGTCCGCAGCTGGGAGTAGATGTCCTGCCACTCCCGGATGCGGAGGAAGTTCAGGTACTCCTGCTTGCACATCCGGCGGAAGGAGCTGGAGCCGCGCTCCTTCTGCTGCTCGCGGACGTACCGCCACAGGTTGAGGAAGGCGAGGAAGTCGCTGGTCTCGTCCTTGAAGCGGGCGTGCTGCTGGTCGGCCTGGGCCTGCTTGTCGGACGGCCGCTCGCGCGGGTCCTGGATGGAGAGGGCGGCCGCGATCACCATGACCTCGCGGACGCAGCCGTTCTTGTCGGCCTCCAGGACCATCCGGGCGAGCCGCGGGTCGACGGGCAGCTGGGAGAGCTTCCGGCCCTGCTCGGTGAGGCGCTTCTTGGGGTCCTTCTGCGCCGGGTCGAGCGCGCCGAGCTCCTGGAGGAGCTGGACGCCGTCCCGGATGTTGCGGTGGTCCGGCGGGTCGATGAAGGGGAACTTCTCGATGTCGCCGAGGCCGGCGGCGGTCATCTGGAGGATGACGGAGGCCAGGTTGGTCCGGAGGATCTCCGCGTCCGTGAACTCCGGTCGGGTGAGGAAGTCGTCCTCGGAGTACAGCCGGATGCAGATGCCGTCGCTCGTACGGCCGCAGCGGCCCTTGCGCTGGTTGGCGCTGGCCTGCGAGATCGCCTCGATCGGGAGCCGCTGGACCTTGGTGCGGTGGGAGTAGCGCGAGATGCGGGCGGTGCCCGGGTCGATCACGTACTTGATGCCGGGGACGGTCAGCGAGGTCTCGGCGACGTTGGTGGCGAGCACGATCCGGCGGCCGGAGTGCGCCTGGAAGACCCGGTGCTGCTCGGCGTGCGACAGCCGGGCGTACAGGGGCAGGATCTCCGTGTTGAAGAGCTTCTTCTTCGTCAGCGCGTCCGCCGTGTCGCGGATCTCCCGCTCGCCGGAGAGGAAGACCAGGATGTCGCCCGGCCCCTCCTTCTGGAGTTCGTCGACGGCGTCGCAGATGGCGGTGATCTGGTCCCGGTCGGACTCGTCCGAGTCCTCCTCCAGGAGCGGCCGGTAGCGGACCTCGACCGGGTACGTACGGCCGGAGACCTCGACGATCGGGGCGTCGCCGAAGTGGCGGGAGAAGCGCTCCGGGTCGATCGTCGCCGAGGTGATCACGACCTTGAGGTCGGGGCGCCGGGGGAGCAGCTGGGCCAGATAGCCGAGCAGGAAGTCGATGTTGAGGGACCGCTCGTGGGCCTCGTCGATGATGATCGTGTCGTAGGCGCGCAGCTCGCGGTCCGTCTGGATCTCGGCGAGCAGGATGCCGTCCGTCATCAGCTTCACGAAGGTCGCGTCGGGGTTCACCTGGTCGGTGAACCGGACCTTCCAGCCGACGGCCTCGCCGAGCGGGGTCCTCAGCTCCTCGGCGACCCGCTCGGCGACCGTGCGGGCGGCGATCCGGCGGGGCTGGGTGTGCCCGATCATGCCCCGGACGCCCCGGCCCAGCTCCAGACAGATCTTCGGGATCTGGGTGGTCTTGCCGGAGCCGGTCTCACCGGCGACGATCACGACCTGGTGGTCGCGTATCGCCTCCAGGATCTCGTCCTTCTTCTGCGAGACCGGGAGCTGTTCGGGATAGGTGACGGCGGGCACGCGGGCGGCACGCCCGTCGACCCGCTCCTTGGCCTTGGCCGCCTCTGCGGCGATCTCGTCCAGGACGGCGGCGCGGGCCTCGGGCTTGCGGATGCGGCGGGCGCCTTCGAGACGGCGGCCGAGCCGGTGGGAGTCCCGCAGCGAGACCTCGGCCAGGACGGACTGGAGGGCGGCGAAGGAAGTAGACATACGGAATCCAGGATCGCACCTGCGGCCGAGAAGCGGCGAACCGATTTACGAAGCGGGCCGCGCCGCGGTGCGTAGTATTCCGGGCATCTGGCCCGGACCGGAGAGGTTTCGCATGTTCCGCACCACCCACGCGCCGGCGGCGTTCGCCGCGCTGCTGGGCCTGGTGCTCGGCCTGCTGGTCTGCGGCGCCCCGGCCCCCGGCGGCGGTACCGCCCCGGGGACGGTCCCGGGGAAGGTCTCGGTCGTCGTGGGCGCCGCCGTGCCGGGCTGTGACCCGGGCCGTCCGGCCGACCTGGGCGACGAGGGTCCCGTCGTACCGCCGCGGGCGCAGGGCTTCGCCGAGCTGCTGCCCGTCCTGGCCGCCGACCGGCCGGCGTCCGCGGTCCGGCAGCCGGACCCGTGCGACCCGGCGGCGGTGCCGGGGCGGGAGCCGCCCGCGCGCGCCCCGAGCCCCGTGGAGCTGTCGGTCCTGAGGGTGTAGACGGACGGCCGCCTTCCGCCCGTCCTCGTCCCCCTTCCTCCTCAGGAGCGCTTCCGCATGTCCAAGCCCGTGTCCAAGCCGTCCACGCCGTCGACGCCGTCGAAGTTCAAGCCGATCGCCGTCGTGGCCGGGGTGGCGGCCGCCGCCGCGCTGCTCGGCGTGGTCTCGTACACCGCCACCAAGCCCCCGTCCCCCGGCGCCGCCGGCTCCTCGTCCGTCGCCGAGGTCTCCGCCGACCCGTCCGCCGGCGTCTACGCCGAGCTGGAGGCGTACGCCCGCCGCGACCCCGCCGACAAGCTCGCCCTGGGCCGTGCCGACGCGCCCGTGGTGCTCATCGAGTACGCCGACTTCAAGTGCGGCTACTGCGGCAAGTTCGCCCGCGACACCGAGCCCGCCCTCGTGAAGAAGTACGTCGAGAACGGCACCCTGCGCATCGAGTGGCGGAACTTCCCGATCTTCGGCGAGGAGTCGGAGGCCGTCGCCCGCGCCTCCTGGGCGGCCGGGCAGCAGGGCCGGTTCTGGGAGTTCCACCGGGCCGCCTACGCCGAGGGCGCCAAGGAGAAGGGCTTCGGCAGGGAGCGGCTCGCCGCCCTCGCGCGGGAGGCCGGCGTCCCCGACGCGGCCCGGTTCGCGAAGGACAGCGACAGCGAGGCGGCCCGGGACGCCGTACGGAAGGACCAGGAGCAGGGGTACGAGCTCGGCGCCTCCTCCACCCCGTCGTTCCTGGTGAACGGGCGGCCGATCGCCGGCGCCCAGCCCCTGGAGACCTTCACGGAGGCCATCGACGCGGCCGCGAGGACGGCCCGGGCGAAGGCCGGCCGGTGACCTCCGGCATCGGCTACTTCGCCGCCTTCCTCGGCGGGCTGCTCGCCCTCCTCAGCCCGTGCAGCGCCCTGCTCCTGCCCGCCTTCTTCGCGTACTCGATCGACACCCGCGCGAAGCTCGTGGCCAGGACCGGCATCCTCTACGCGGGCCTGGCGACCACCCTGGTGCCGCTGGGCGCGGCCGGCTCCCTCGCCGGCCGGTTCTTCTACGGCCACCGGGACCTGCTGGTCACCGCCGGCGGCTGGCTGATCATCGGGCTCGGCGTCCTCCAGGTCCTCGGCCTGGGCTTCACCTCCCGCCGGATCGCCGAGGCGAGCGGCCGCATCCGGCCCACCTCGGCGCTCTCCGTCTACGCCCTCGGCCTGGTCTACGGCCTCGCCGGCTTCTGCGCCGGCCCGATCCTGGGCAGCGTCCTGACGGTGGCGGCGCTGAGCGGCAGCCCGGCCTACGGGGGGCTGCTCCTCGCCGCCTACGCGCTCGGGATGGCGGTCCCGCTGTTCGTCCTGGCGCTGCTCTGGGAGCGGTACGACCTGGGGCGGCGGCGCTGGCTGCGCGGGCGCCCGCTGCGGGCGGGCCGCTTCGAGGTCCACTCGACGTCGCTGGTCTCGGGCCTCTTCTTCGTCGCCCTCGGCACCCTCTTCCTGGTCTTCGACGGGACGACCGCCCTGCCGGGGCTGCTCTCGGTCGACGACTCCTTCGCGGTGGAGGAGCGGGTGGCCGCGCTGGGCCGCGCGGTGCCGGACTGGGCGCTGCTCGTCGCGGTCGTGGCGGCGGTGGCGGGGGTGCTCGCGCTGCGGGGCCGCCGGGGGCGGCGGCGCGAGGAGGCCTGAGCGGTACGGGGGAGGGGCGCGGGCCCTTCCCCCGTACGGGCGCGGACCTTTCCGGGGGAACGAAGAAGGCCCCGTTCTTTCGAACGGGGCCTTCTCTTTGTGGCTGGGGCCGGGGTCGAACCGGCGACCTATCGCTTTTCAGGCGATCGCTCGTACCAACTGAGCTACCCAGCCACGAGATCATTGCTGACCTCAGCGATCCTGACGGGACTTGAACCCGCGACCTCCACCTTGACAGGGTGGCGAGCTAACCAACTGCTCCACAGGACCTTGCTTGTGTGTGCGCGATCACTAGTGTCGCACACGGTAATGCGTGCCCCCAACGGGATTCGAACCCGTGCTACCGCCTTGAAAGGGCGGCGTCCTGGGCCACTAGACGATGAGGGCTAGGGGCTCACCTGGGCGCTTCTCAGCGCGTCGGGGACGTGAGAAGCATATGGGATGGCGGGCGGTATCGCCAAAACGGTTTCCGAGGAGGGGAGAATGGCCCCGTGCTGGAGATGACGCGCGAGGAGTTCGAGGAGCTTGTCGCCGAGGCCCTGGACCGGATCCCGCCGGAGTTGACGCGGCTGATGGACAACGTCGCGGTGTTCGTGGAGGACGAGCCCTCTCCGGACGATCCCGAGCTGCTCGGGCTCTACGAGGGGACGCCGCTGACCGAGCGCGGCGAGTGGTACGCGGGCGTGCTGCCCGACCGGATCACGATCTACCGGGGGCCGACGCTGCGGATGTGCGAGTCCCGCGAGGACGTCGTGGCCGAGACCGAGATCACCGTGGTCCACGAGATCGCCCACCACTTCGGCATCGACGACGAGCGGCTGCACGCGCTGGGCTACGGCTGAGCCGGTGGCCGGTGGCCGGTGATCGCGGGTCGGGCTCGCGGTGATCTCCGGGTCGGGCTGCGGGTGATCTCCGGGTCGAACAAGGGGTCGCCGTCCCGTGTCCCTTGCGGTGCCTGGGGAGTTGGGCAGGGGGACGCGTTCCTTCCCCGCCTTTCTGTGTCCTGGAGGTGCCTCCGTGCGCCCTTTCCCCACCCGCGTTCGATGGGCCGCCGCCGCCCTCGCGGTCGCCGCGTGCGCCGGTCTGAGCGGCTGTATGAGTGTGAGCGACGAGAGCGCCCGGCCGGCGCCCGGCGCGACCGGGGGGAAGCCGGGCGCGTCGGCCGAGCCGGACGGCGGCACCGGAGCGCCTGACGGCGGCGGGGGCGCGTACGGCGGCGGGGGCGGCGACCGGCCCGGCGCGCCCGACGCCAAGGGCGGTGGCGGGAAGTCGCCGGTGCCGGGCGGTTCGCCCTCGGCCTCGGCCTCGCCCAGCGCGGGCGCGCGGACCCCCGACCCGGCCGCGCCCGGCGGGCCGCCGACGCACGGGACGCCCCCGGAGGCCGGCGGCACGGCCGGCGGGCACGCCGGGACGGGCGGCGCGTCCGGGAGCGCGGGCGGCGGCGGGGACACGGGCGGGACCGCCGGCGGCAGCGGGGGCGGGAGCGCGGGCGGCGGCACGGGCGGGACCGGCGGGGAGGCCGGAGGCGCGCCGGGCGGCGGCGGAAGCACCCCCTCGCCGGAGCCCACCCCGGAGCCGACCCCGACGCCGGAGCCCACCCCGGAGCCGACGCCGGAGCCCACTCCCGAGCCGACCTCGAACCCGACCGATCCGCCGACCGAGGGACCCTCCACTCAGATGGGTGGCGTGCGCGCCGCCGGATCGCCTACCGAACCGATGGCATCGCCGCAGGTGAGCCCGGTGTGACGCTGATCGGTTTGCCTTGAGCGTGGGGGAGTGCGTATGGTGGTAGATCGTTTGATCCCATTTGCCCGGCGCCACGACCGAAGAGCGCCGTGACTGGCGCGTACTCTCCCTTGCCGTGGCTGACCGCATCGAGGCGGTCTTGTGCGAAACACGGAGTTGACGGGCGCGTGCCGAGACTCCGGAAGGTTTCGCATTTCGCATGTCCATTTCCAGTTCTGACCACGCCGTCATGCCCGAGAACGACGAGATCACCGAGATCGTCGAGCTGGCCGACGACGCCGAGATCACCGACGAGCTCACCGACGGCGCCGACCTGGCCGAGCTCACCGACGAGGCCGACGACCTGGCCGACGACGCCGACCAGACCCCCGAGATCACCTTCGGTGACCTGGGTCTGCCCGAGGGCGTCGTCCGCAAGCTCGCGCAGAACGGCGTGACCACCCCCTTCCCGATCCAGGCCGCGACCATCCCGGACGCCCTGGCCGGCAAGGACATCCTGGGCCGCGGCCGCACCGGCTCCGGCAAGACCCTCTCCTTCGGCCTCCCGCTGCTCGCCACCCTGGCCGGCGGCGAGACCGAGAAGAAGAAGCCCCGCGGCGTCATCCTCACCCCGACCCGTGAGCTCGCGATGCAGGTCGCGGACGCCCTCCAGCCCTACGGCGACGTGCTCGGCCTCCGCATGAAGGTCGTCTGCGGCGGTACGTCGATGGGCAACCAGATCTACGCCCTGGAGCGCGGCGTCGACATCCTCGTCGCCACCCCGGGCCGTCTCCGCGACATCATCAACCGCGGCGCCTGCTCCCTGGAGCAGGTCCAGGTCGCCGTCCTCGACGAGGCCGACCAGATGGCCGACCTGGGCTTCCTGCCCGAGGTCACCGAGCTCCTCGACCAGGTCCCGGTCGGCGGCCAGCGCCTCCTCTTCTCCGCCACGCTGGAGAACGAGATCGACAGCCTGGTCAAGCGCTACCTGGTGAACCCGGTCACCCACGAGGTCGACCCGTCCGCCGGCGCCGTCACGACCATGACCCACCACGTCCTCGTCGTGAAGCCGAAGGACAAGGCCCCGGTCACCGCCGCGATCGCCGCCCGCAAGGGCCGCACCATCATCTTCGTCCGCACCCAGCTCGGTGCCGACCGCGTCGCCGAGCAGCTGCGCGAGTCCGGCGTGAAGGCCGACGCGCTGCACGGCGGCATGACCCAGGGCGCCCGTACCCGTACGCTCGCCGACTTCAAGGACGGGTACGTCAACGTCCTCGTCGCCACCGACGTCGCCGCCCGGGGCATCCACGTCGACGGCATCGACCTGGTCCTCAACGTGGACCCGGCCGGCGACCACAAGGACTACCTGCACCGCTCGGGCCGCACCGCCCGTGCCGGCCGCTCCGGCGTCGTGGTCTCCCTGGCCCTGCCGCACCAGCGCCGCCAGATCTTCCGCCTGATGGAGGACGCGGGCGTCGACGCCTCGCGCCACATCGTCGGCGGCGCCGGCGCGTTCGACCCGGAGGTCGCCGAGATCACCGGCGCCCGTTCGCTGACCGAGGTCCAGGCCGACTCGGCGAACAACTCGGCCAAGCAGGCCGAGCGCGAGGTCGTCGACCTGACCCGTCAGCTGGAGCGCCTGCAGCGCCGCGCCGTCGAGCTCCGCGAGGAGGCCGACCGCCTCGTCGCCCAGGCCGCCCGCGAGCGCGGCGAGGACCCGGAGACCGCCGTCGCCGCCGTCGTCGAGGCCGCCGAGGCCGAGGTCGCCGCGGCCGCCGCCGAGGCCGAGCGCGCCGCCCGCGAGGAGCAGCGCCGCGAGGAGCGTCCGGCCCGCGACGAGCGAGGCAACTACGAGCGCCGCGACCGCGGTGGCTTCCGCCGGGACAACGACCGTCCGTCGTTCCGTGACCGCGACGACCGTGGTGGCGACCGTGGCGGCTTCCGCCGCGACGACCGTCCGTCGGGCGGTTTCCGCCGGGACAACGACCGTCCGTCGTTCCGCGACCGTGACGACCGTGGCGGCCGTTCCTTCGAGCGTCGTGACAACGACCGTCCGTCCGGCGGCTTCCGCCGCGACAACGACCGTCCGTCGTTCCGTGACCGTGACGACCGTGGTGGCGACCGTGGCGGCTTCCGCCGCGACGACCGTCCGTCGGGCGGTTTCCGCCGGGACAACGACCGTCCGTCGTTCCGCGACCGTGACGACCGTGGCGGCCGTTCCTTCGAGCGTCGTGACAACGACCGTCCGTCCGGCGGCTTCCGCCGCGACGACCGTCCGTCGGGCGGCTTCCGCCGCGACGACCGCCCCTCCGGCGGCTTCCGCCGGGACAACGACCGTCCGTTCAACCGCGACCGTCGTGACGACCGTCCGTCGGGCGGCTTCCGCCGCGACGACCGTCCGTCCGGTGGCTTCCGCCGCGACGACCACCGCCCGTCCGGCTCCTCCTTCGGCGGCGGCCGCCGCGACGACAAGCCCCGCTGGAAGCGCAACGGCTGAGACCCCGGCCGTCTGACCTGACAGACGACGAAA
Source organism: Streptomyces roseofulvus (assembly GCF_039534915.1). Classification (NCBI taxonomy): domain Bacteria; kingdom Bacillati; phylum Actinomycetota; class Actinomycetes; order Kitasatosporales; family Streptomycetaceae; genus Streptomyces; species Streptomyces roseofulvus. The sequence goes on from NZ_BAAAWE010000001.1 coordinate 4,302,743, forward strand.
CCCCCGTGACATCCGCTGTCACGGGGGTTTCGTCGTATCCGCGTCCGGCGTACAACCGTCGGGCCGTCACGGGGGTCTCGTACAGGGGGGCACACGCGTCGCACGCGCGTGCGATGCCCCCGTCCCGATGGAACACCCCCGGGGAGGGGCCCTTTTGTCTCGTTCCACACCCACGCGGCGTACCCGTTTCCGCGCCGCGCTCGTCCTGGCGCTCGCGACCGTCACGGCGACGACGTCCGCCGGGCTCGCCGCGCCGCCCGCGGTCGCCGACACGGCGCCGCAGACGACCGTGCTGCCTGCCTCGCCGCGGTTCTCGCCGCGCGCCACCTCGATCCTCAACGCCGGCGAGACCGGCTACCTGCTGGCGCAGGAGGGCGACACCCGCCTCCAGTGGATCGACTACGCCACCGGCAAGGCGACGCCGCTCGCCGTCGCGCTGCCCGAGGCACCCCGCTACGACTACGAGAACGGCTACTGGGACACGTACCAGGGGCTGCCCATCGGAGGCGGCGGCCACTGGGGCCAGGGCTCCGACACGGTCGCCGTCTACGCCGCCACCCCGGCCCCGCACGTGACCCTCCAGAAGGGCGCGGGGGCGGTCTTCGCGGACCTCGTGATTCCCGAAGGCCAGACGTACGTGGGCACCTTCGGCGACACCGTGCTGACCCGGACCGGCGAGGCGAGTGCCCCCACCGGCTACCACCTGCTGCGGTCCGAGGCCGGCAAGGTGACGGACACACCGGTCACCGGTCTTCCCGAGGGGGCCGTGCCCACCGGCGTGGAGGACGGCGACGCGACCTCGCTCGTGCTCCGCTACAACGACTCCGCCGAGGGGTGGGGGAGCTGGGCGCTCGTCGACCTGGCGGACGGGGTGGCCTCGCCGCTCCCGGAGACCGAGGGCGACGCGTACGAGGTGAGCGGCTTCCGGCTCGCCGCCAAAACGATCCTGCGACTGCGTACCGGCCGGGGCAAGATCGACGTCCTGGACCGCGCCGCGCCCGGGACCCCGCTCCGTACGGTGGAGGCCGGCTCCGTCTCCTACGACGCCACCTTCGCCGCCGTCGGCACGACCGTCGTCGCCGTCCAGCGACAGAACTCCGGGAACAACGAGTACCGCGGCTCGGGCCTCTGGATCCTCCCCGGGGACGAAGAGGGCGGCCTGATGCGCCCCGTGCTGCAACTGGCCGACGAGCAGGTCGTGCTGGCTCCCGACGGGACCGCGCTGATCGCCGGAGCGAAGACCGCCGAGCCGCAGGGCGACATCGACTGGGCCGTGCACCGGCTCGTGGCGGCCACCGACGGTGGTGTGGAGGCACGCCGCCTCGCCACCGTCGAGCCCATGCCCGCCCGGATCTACGGCCTCTCCCTCGGCAGCGGCATCCTCACCCGCGCCGAGAACAGCACCTACTTCCAGCCCGGCGACTACTACGGCGTCTACCGCTCCACCTGGCTGACCGCGGCTGGGCAGCCGCAGCCGGTCCGCTCGACGGTGGACGGGCTGCTGCGCGGCGGCCGTGCGTCCTGCGCCACGGACTCCCCGGCGCGGTGTATCGAGATGCGGGCGAGCGGTGACGGCTTCCACGGGCGCCGGGACGCCGTCTACAACGACGCCACGATGATCCAGGAGAACGGGACGACCGGCTGGGGACCGCGGGTCACCACCGGCATGAGCAGCCCCGAGCTGACGGATCTCTCCGGCCGGTTCGGGCTGGTCACCAGCGGCGTGTCACGCGACGAGCCGTACGTCGTCGAGTTCCGGAAGCCGGACGGGGGCGTCATCCGCGAACGGCGCACCGACCTCACCGCCGCCCTGTGGGGTTCCACCCTGTGGAGCGCCACCAAGGACAGTCCGAAGATCACCTCGAAGTCGCTGGCGACCGGCGCCGCGGGGCCGTCCTTCACCACGCGCAACGGGTGCGCGCCGGTCCAGCTCCAGGCCGCCGGCCGCTGGGTGTACTGGTCCTGCGACGAGGACAACTGGGGTCCCGGGCGGGGCTCCGGCGTCTACGACCGGCAGACCGGGCGGACCATGGACGTCCCCGGCCTCGACTTCCGCAACACGATGCTCGGCGACGGCTATCTCGTCCGGCAGGACGCCGCGGCGGGCCTGCGCCTCTACGACCTGCACGCCGGGCTCCCTGCCTCCGGCTCCGCCGCCGACGTGCCGCAGCGGACCCTGGCGGGCGCCGCCGCCCTCGCCCCGGAGCCGCGGGCGGGCCTCGACTGGACCGTCGACCGCTTCGGCGGTCACGTCGCCTACGCCGGCCCCGACCAGCAGGTCCGCATCGTCAACACCGGTGTCGCCGCGCCGCCCGTCACCGCCATCGACTCCGCCGTCACCGGATCCGCGCTGAACCTGGCCACCTCCGGGACCGGCTGGTCCGGCCGCTGGTGGACCTCCAAGCCCACAGGCGCCTGGAAGGTCACCGTGAGGGAGAGCGCGACCGGGACGATCGTCCACACCGTCTCGGGCGCCGAGGCCCGCGGCCGGATCGACGCCGGCTGGACCGGAAAGAACGGCTCCGGCCAGGCCGCGCGGAACGGCGCGTACACCTGGACCCTCACCGCCCGGCCCGCGGACGGCATCGGCGCCGACCTCTCCCTGACCGGTTCCCTCACCGTGACCGGCGGCGCCCCTGCGGCGAAGCCCGCCTGGCGGGACGTCAGCGGCGACGGGAAGGGCGACCTGCTCGGCCTCACCTCAGGTGGCCAGCTGACCGTGCGCACCGGCACCGGTACCGGCGGGCTCGGCACGGGCGCCTCCGCCTCCGGCTGGCCCGCCTCCTCGGTCGTCGTGCCGTTCGGGGACCTCTCCGGCGACGGCTGCGCCGACCTGCTCGTCCGCGACTCCGCCGGGACGCTGACCCGGCACGACGGCTCGTGCGGCAAGACGGCGTTCGCGCCGGGCGGCCCGCGCCGGTCGATCGGCGGCGGCTGGCAGATCTACAACGCGCTGACCGCCCCCGGCGACCTCACCGGCGACAGCCGCACCGACCTGCTCGCCCGCACCCCCGCCGGTGAGCTGTGGCTCTACGCCGACAACGGCACCGGCGCCTTCACGACACGCACGCGGATCGGTGCGGGCTGGCAGACGTACGACCGGATCGTCGGCGCCGGCGACCTCGACGGCGACAAGCACGGCGACCTGCTCGCCCGGGACACCGCCGGCGTCCTCTGGCGGTACCGCGGCACCGGCAAGGGCACCTTCGGCACCCGGGTGCGGATCGGCGCCGGCTGGGGGACGTACAACTCGCTCGTCGGCGTCGGCGACATCACCGGTGACGGCAGGGCGGACCTGGTCGCCCGCGACACCGCCGGCGTGCTGTGGCGGTACGCCGGGACCGGCACCGGACTGTTCGCGGGGCGGGTGCGGATCGGCGGCGGCTGGCAGATGTACAAGACGCTGTCGTGAGGACCTCGACCGACGTGTGAAAAGACCGGCCCGTTCCCGTACAACCATCACGGGGGCGGGCCCGTCTCGTACAGGGAGACGTGGGGCGCATGCGCGTCCGACCACCCGTCACACCTCTGGATCACCCCCCGGGGAGGGGCCCTCTTGTCACGTACCGCACCCGCGCGGCGGAACCGCACGCGCGCCGTCCTGCTCGCCGCCGTCCTGGCCGCCACCGGCGGGGGGCTCGCGCCCGGCGCGGTCGCCGCGCCCGGCGCGCCCGTGGTCGGCATCGACCAGCTCGACGTCGACCCCACCTGGCGCACCGCGCCCCGCGCGGAGACGGTCGTCGCCGTCGGCGCGGGCGGGTACGCGCACCGGGCGGAGGCCGACGACCTGTCGGCGAGCGAGCCGGTGGAGTGGACGGACTTCGCGACCGGAACGAGCCGGTCCCTGGGGCGTGGCGGCGCGCACGAATTCTTTGCCGAGTTCGGCACCGGAGGACGGTACCTCTGGGTGGATCGGGACTTCGGCAGCTCCGCCCTCCTCGACCTGGAGACTGGCTCGGAGACGGTCCTGAGCGTCCCCAAGGACACCTCGTATCGCGGGCTCGTCGGCGATCGGCTGCTCTTCCAGCAGTACGAGCCCGGCACCTCGGGCGGTACCACCACCGGGTACTTCCTCCGGAGCGCGGCAGCCCCCAACGGGCCCTCCGTTCCCGTGACCGGCTGGCCGGCCGGGGCGGACCTCCACATGGCGCGGCTGGTCGCCGGGACCCAGGGGGTGGCCGTGCTGAGGTTCGGCCTGAGGGAGACGGGCGTTGAGGGGGACCACCTCGGGCTCGTCGATCTGACGACCGGGCGGATGCAGGTCCTGCAGGAGCCCACTGCCGCGGACGGCGTGCTCGTCGCGGGCGTCGCCGTCACCGCCGAGCGGATCGCCTGGGTCGACCCCGACCGGACCGTCCACATCCGGCAGCGTGCCGACCTCACCGGCCAGGAGACCAGCTACCCGCTTCCCGCGGGACTGAACGCCACCCGGATCGGGCTCGTCGGCGATTGGCTCCTCACCACGGACGAGCCCGGCACCATCGACGAGGACCTCACCCGTCGCCTGGTCGCTGTCAGTACCACTGGAGAGCAGCAGACGTTGCTCTTGAGCGCCGAGGAGCGGATCACCCAGTTCGGCGACGGCTCCGGCATGGCGGCCGTCACCGGCGGCACGTCCGCCACCGACTGGGCCGTCCTCAAGGCCGTCCAGGGCAAGGGGGGCAGCGCCCCGGTCCTGGAGAAGCTGCGCACGGTGCCGCCCATGTCGACCGAGGTAGAGGCCCTCGCGCTGGGTATGGGCAGGCTCACCACGCTGGAGCGGGACGGCTCGAAGCCGCCTGGCTTCCAGACCCGTTCGCTGTCTGTCGGCCCGCTCCACACTGGCCAGTCCGCGCCTGTGTGGTCTGGCTCGGAGGCGGGCGCGCAGTGGCTCGACACGCCCGTCTTCGACGGCGGCGACGGGCGTACGGTCGCCGCCCCTCGGATCACGGGCCCAACCCACGTGGTCGTCTCCCGGCGCACCACTGGGCAGACCACCCGGGTGACGGTAGGCCCGGACGGGGAGATCGCCGACACGTTTGGCCGATGGACGGTCTTCCGGACTGGCATTCACGTCAACGGCGAACCTGTCACGGACGGCGAGACTCTCGTCCTGGATATGGACGCGCAGAAGATCGTCTCCCGGCAGAAGCAGGTCGCCGCCGCGCTCTGGGGCGACACCCTCTTCACCGGCACGAGCACGACCGGCCAGGTGGCCCGCAAGGACCTCGTCACCGGCAAGACCCTCGGCACGCTCACGACCGAGTCCGGCTGCGCGCTGACCGAACTCCAGACGGCCGGCCGCTGGCTCTACTGGGCGTGCGCCGGCTACACCAAGCAGGGCGTCCTCGACCTGAAGAACCCGGCCGCGCCCGTCCGCATCGCCCTGCCCGCGGACTCGCACCGGGGCGGCCTCCTCGGCGACGGCTACTTCGTGGACCAGGACAGCTCGTACCTTCGGGTCACCCCCTTCCACACTGGGAAGCTCGGCACCCGCTACGTGCTGACGCAAGCCGAGCCCGTCTTCGGCACTCGCCGCACCACCTGGACCGTCGACCGCTTCGGCGGTGCCGTGGCCTACCGGGGTGCCGACCAGCGGGTGCACGCGGTGTGGACGGACATCCCCGCCTCCGACCTGACCGCCGCCTCCTCCTCCGTTCCGGCGAGCCTGCGGCTGCCCGGGACCTGGAAGGGGTCCTGGACGCTGTCCAAGCCGGCCGCGTCGTACGAGGTGAACATCCGGGAGGCGTACAGCTGGAAGGCCGTGCGCACGGTCCGGGCGAACGAGACGCGCGGCCGGATCGACGTCACCTGGGACGGCCGGGACGCGGCGGGTCTGCCCGTGCCCAACGGGCCGTACGTCTGGGAGCTGCGCGCCACCACCGCCGACGGCAAGGGCCGCGACCTGGTGGCCGGCGGGCGGTTCCCGGTCTCCGGCAGCCGGCCCGCGTTCCGCGACCTCGCCGGGAACGACGCCCTGGGCGACCTGCTCGCCGTGGACGCGGCCGGCGCGGTCTCCCTCTACCGGGGCAACGGATACGGGAAGTTCGGCGCCCGCACTCCCGGTTCGGGCGGCGCCTTCCCGGCCGGCACGCTCCTCGTGCCCTTCGGGGACGTGAACGCGGACGGCTGCGCCGACGTGCTCGGCCGCGTCGGCGGCGAGCTGCGGGCCTACCGCCCGGGCTGCGGCAAGGTCGTCACGGCCTCGGCGCCGTACACCGCGATCGGCTCCGGCTGGAGCCAGTACGACGTGCTGACCTCGCCCGGCGACGTGAACGGCGACGGACACGCCGACCTCATCGCCCGTCAGGCCGGCACCGGTGACATGTACTTCTACGCCGGCACCGCCGACCACCGCCTGAAGACCCGGGTCCGGATCGGCACGAACTGGAAGCTGTACAAGAAGATCACCGGCGCGGGCGACCTCGACGGCGACGGCCGCGGCGACCTCCTCGCGGTCGACGGCGCCGGCGTGCTCTGGTCCTACTTCGGCACCTCGACCGGCGGCGTCACCCCGCGCGCGAAGGTCGGCGGCGGCTGGCAGGTCTACTCCGCCGTCCAGGGCGCCGGCGACCTCGACGGCGACGGCGACAGCGACGTCGTCGCCCGCGACACCTCCGGCCGTCTGTACGCCTACTACTCCTACGGCCGCGGCCGCACCGGCGACCGCTTCGGCTACCGCGACCTCGTCGGCTCGGGCTGGAACACCTTCCGCGCCCTCTTCTGACCCCCCGTCGCCGCGCCCCCTCCCGGGGGCGCGGCGCGGCGTCCGCCGGATACCCGATCGGTTCCGGGGGCCTGTCGGGCTATGCTGCACGGTGTGCTCGCACACGGGCCGTTAGCTCAATTGGCAGAGCAGTGGACTTTTAATCCATTGGTTGTGGGTTCGAGTCCCACACGGCCTACCGACGGCGGGGGAGGGGTAGCCCTCCGACCTGCCGGGAAGCGCCCCGACCGGTTACGACCGGTCGGGGCGCTTCGTTGTCCGGGGGGCGTCACTCCGGCGGGATCCGGCTCGCGACGCCCTCGATGAAGGTGTTGAGGCCGTACGCGAAGCGTTCCGCCGGGTCGGTGTTCATGAGGGAGCCGAGGGCCTCCGCGTACTGGGGCGTCAGCCTGCTCGTGAGCGGGTTCCCACCGCTCTGCCACCCCTCGTCCGGCGTGTAGGCCTGGTTCTGTTCGTCGAGGGTGTGGCCGAGTACGTAGTAGTAGAGGGAGAAGGCCAGGGAGCCGGCCTGGGCGGGGGCCAGGCCCGCGCCGCAGAGGACGTCGACGACGAGGCTCCCGGCGGTGATCGAGTTGGCGCCGGTGGCGTGGGTGCCGCTGACGAGGCGCGCGCCGTCCCGGTGCGCCAGCATGGCCGCCCGGAACCGCTCGCCCAGGATGTAGATCTGATCGCGCCAGGGAGCCTCGGGCAAGGGGGCCCCGACCCCCTCGGTGAGCTTGTTGGCCATCGCTTCCAGCAGGGCCGCCTTGTTCGGGAAGTGCCGGTAGAGGGCGCCTCCGTGCACGTTGAGCGCAGCACCGAGCTTGCGCATGGTCAGCCCGTCGAGCCCTTCGGCGTCGAGAAACTTCAAGGCCCCTTCGACCACGTCGGCCTTTCGCAGCAGCATGCGTCGCTCCATCGTTGACAACCCCCGAATCATATAGCTAACGTAAACGCTGTTCACAGTAAACAACGTTCACGGTGAACGTCGTTCACCTGGAGGCGTGATGTCTGCATCCTTAGAGTCACCACCCACCCCCGCGGTCCTGCGGCCGAATCTGCCGCTCGGCGTCGTGGTGGCCATCTCGTGCGCGGCGCTCTTCATGGTGGTGCTCGACACGACGATCGTCACGCTCGCGCTGCCGCAGATGCGTGAAGCGCTGGACATGTCGGTCAGCCAGCAGCAGTGGGTCGTCACCGGCTATCTGGTCACTCTCGGCGGCCTGTTGCTGCTGGCCGCGAGGGCGGGCGACCTGTTCAGCCACAAGCGGGTGTTCCTGTTCGGCATGGTCGTCTTCACCGCCGCCAGCCTCACCGGCGGCCTGGCGACCGACCCGACCATGCTGATCGTGTCCCGCTTCATCCAGGGCATCGGCGCCGCCGCGCTCACGCCCACCAGCCTGAGCCTCATCACCACGAGTCACACCGACGAGACCCAGCGGCAGCGCGCCCTGGCCCTGTGGAGCATCACCATCGCCTTCGCCGGCACGGCCGGCGTACTCCTCGGCGGCGTGCTCACCAGCGAGCTGAACTGGCGGTGGGTGCTCTTCATCAACGTCCCCGTCGGCATCGCGCTGTTCGCCGCGGCGCTCTGGGCCCTGCTCGCCGCCCGGATCGGCACCAAGCCGGTCCGGCTCGACATCCCCGGCACCCTCTGCGTGACGCTGGGCATCGGGTCGCTCACCTACGGGCTCTCGCAGGCGGAGGCCGACGGGTGGGGGTCCTCCAGCGTCCTCATCGCCCTCGGCGCGGCGGCGGTCCTCCTCGCGGGCTTCGTGGCCGTGCAGCTGACCAGCTCGAACCCGCTCATCCCGCGGGCGCTGCTCCGACTGCGCACCCTGCTGCTCGGCAACCTGATCATGCTGATGCTGGGAGTGGTCCTCAACGCGGCCTTCTTCTTCATCTCCCTGTATCTGCAGCAGGCCATCGGCTACAGCCCCCTGCGGGCCGGTATGGCGATGGTTCCGGTGACGCTCATCGTCATCGTCGGCGGCTTCGTCTCCCGCAAGCTCGTCCTCGTCCTCGGGCCCCGGAACCTGATCGTCATGGGTGGCCTCGTGGTCGCGGCCGGCATGGCCTGGCTGGCCGCGGTGCCCGCCCGTCCCCCGGTCTTCCTGGCCCACATCCTCGGGCCGACGCTGATCGTCGGCATCGGCCTGGGCTTCCTGCTCCTGGCGATCACGCTCACCGGCACCAACGGTGTCGACACCGAGGACGCCGGCGCGGCCTCCGGTCTGCTCAACACCTCACGCCAGGTCGGCGGAGCCGTCGGTGTGGCCGTGCTCTCCACCATCGCCGCCACCGCGACCACCGACGCGATCGGGGACTCCGATCCCGTCGAGGCGCTCGTGCACGGCTACAGCGTCGCCTTCCTGATCTGCGCGGGCGTCATGGTGGTCGTCTCCCTGATCGCCCTGGCCCTGCCGAACATCAAGGCGCCCGGGGCGGAGGCCGAGACGAAGGCCGGCGAGCCCGGCGGGGAACGGTCGGCGACCGCCACGTCATGAACCGGATCTCACGCGTCGACGACGGTCCCGCCCGGCAGGGCGGGAAGGCCGGGCGCCGCACCGTCGACACCCGGGCGGGGTCCGGTACGGACCTCCCGGTGGGTGACGGCGAGCGGCCCCAGCCCCGCCAGGGCGTCGAGCACCTGGGGCATCAGCGCCCCGGGGGCCGACCGGGCGGGGACCACGCCGATCGCGTTCACCCCGGTCAGCCAGGCGGCCGTGAGATCACCCGCGGCCGCCAGGCGGCGGACGGCCCGGCCGCCCGCCGCGGCTTCCGCCTCCAGATGAGCGGCGTCCGGATCGTCGGCGGCCCCCAGGACCAGCATGAGGTCGACGGCCTCGGCCACCGAACGGACGGCCGCCGCCCGGTCGGTGGCGGCGTAGCAGAGCGCGTCGTAGTGCTGGCCCCGCACCCGGGGGTAGCGCTCGCGCAGAGCGGTGATCATGCCGGCCGCGTCATCGACCGAGACCCCGGTCTGGACCACGAGAGAAAGCCTCTCCGGATCGACCCCGAACCGCTGAAGATCGGACGCCTGTGCGGCGTCCCGCATCGTCAGCACCGACTCCGGGGCCTGCGACACCGAAATCCATTCCCCCGCGGTGTCGCGGGCCCCGGTCATCAGCACCACGGTGTCGCCGCGGTGGGCATACGCCGCGACGTCACGATGGGCCAGGGAGGCCAGCGGACAGGTGGTGTCCACCACCCCGAGACCGCGTGCGGCGACCTCCGCCCGCACCGGCAGGGGCACGCCGTGCGGCGGGAACACCACCACTCCGCCGTCCGGTACGGCGTCCAGATCGTCCACGAAGGCGACACCGGCCTCGGTGAGCCGCGCGATCCGGTCGACCGCGGCGACCGGCCGGCCGTACACGTACACCGGCGCGTCCCGCCCCGCCTCGCGGGCCGCCCTGAGGGTGGCCTCGACACCCGCACGGGCACCGGCGCAGTCGGGTTCGGGGGCCGCCACGAGCAGCCGGCGCGACCGCAGCAGCCCGGCCCACTGGGCGACGAGCTCCGCGCAGAGGTCCACGGCCGCGGGGTCGTCCGCGTGCGCGGCCGCGCCCAGGCCCACGGCCCGGCCGTCCCGCTCCAGGTAGGAGACCATCACGAGCACCGCGTCGCCGGTGCCGGGGGTTGCCGCCGTCGCGTCCACCGGGTGGAGCCGGATCCGCCGTCCGCCGGCGTCGGGTTCGCCGCGGCCCAGCGCCGCGGCGAGCAGCGGAGCGGCGGGCGAGCCGACCGTTCCCCGCTCGGGATGCGTGATTCCGGTGGCCACCACGAGCTCTCCCGGCCGGACCCCGCTGACGGAGAAGCGTTCCACCCGCATCGTGCGATTCATGATCACTCACCTCTGATGGCTGAAGGGGATGTCGTCGGTCCTCACGAGGCCACCGTCTCCGGAGTCCAGGCGGTGGCGGTGCGGATCAGCAGCTGCTCGACGGCACGGTGGGTGCGCTGCGGATGAAGCCGGGATCGCAGGGCGTTCATCGCGGTGGTGGCGCGCCCGCACGTCAGGAAGGCCGAGTCGTCGAGGAAGGCGTGCCAGACGGTGACGGCCTGGTCGAGCTCGCCCTGGTCCAGGTGCAGCCCGGCGAGCCGGGCGTGGCCGAGGGCGCGCGACCGGCGCTCCCGCTGCGGCCGGTGGCGGGCGGCTTCGGTGAGCGTGGCGATCGCTCCCTTGCGGTCGCCGAGCAGTGCTCGCACGGCCGCCTCCTGGTTCGCCAGCGACGCGGGGTGGTACCGGCCCATGGCGCCACCGCCGTCCGCCGCCGTCCCGGAGCACGCCTGGTCCAGACGCCGTTCCGCGGCCGAGATCGCGGTCAGCGCGTGGTGCCGGTCCCCCGCGGCGGCGGCGGCCACCGCGACCTGGCCCAGGAAGAACGCCTGGCGGGCGGGGCCGGTGCCGCCCCTGCTGATGGCCGCCGCGGATTCGGCGAGGTGGACGGCGTGCTGACGGTGCCCCAGGCTCTGCGCCTGCACCGACATGCCGCGCAGCGCGACGGCGTAGCCGGCCGGGTCGTTGTTCTCGCCGGCCAGCCGCAGAGCGGCCCGGTAGTACTGCTGGCCGAGGCCGTGGCACCCGTCGTCGAAGCACATGAACGCGGCCAGGTACGTGAGCTGCGTGGCGGCCTTGAAGAACCTGCGCCGCAGCGCCGGAGTCCCGGCGGCATGGAGCCGGGGAGCGATGTCGAAGGCCAGGTAGCAGGAGAGTTCCGCGCGGGCGTGGCCGCCGCCGAAGGAGTCGTCGAGGTCGGAGAAGAGCCGTACCATCTGCTCGGCCGTGACCACCTGTCCCGGCTCCAGCCGCTGCGCGGACGACGGGTCCGGCCACGGCGGCAGCCCGGGCGGACCGGCCGTGGCCTGCGCCCATCCGGGCACGTCGAGAGCGGCGACGCGGTAGGCGGTGGCGGACAGCATCCGGCGGCGGCTCTCGCTGGACTGCGCCAGGCCGGCCAGTACCGAACCGACGTCCCGGGGCGGGGCATCGGCGTCCGGCGTACCGTCGTCGGCGGCGCGGGAGCGGGGTTCCGGCTGCGGCTCCTCCCGGGCGGCCGGGCCGGTGACCGGCCTGGCGAGCCCCAGGTCGGCGAGGCCGACCGGACGGCGCAGCCGGCGCGAGATCGCCTCGGCGATCAGCTCGGGCACGGGCGAACGGGGGCGCCGTCCGGCCAGCCAGTGCGTCACCGACCGCCGGTCCAGCCGCATCACCACGCCGGACTCGGCGGCCACCGCGTTGACCTGCCGGGCGAAAAAGTCCTCGGTCCAGCCGGCCTCGGCCAGCAGTCCCCGTAACAGCCTGTTCGGTTCCTTGGACTTCGTCATGACGCGTACCAGCCCCCCCACTGCCGCGCATTTCCCGAGCCTGCTGCAGGCCCTTGTCGGCCAAATGGGAGGCTATCAATCTGGTTTGGTCGGGAAATAGTGACGATTGCATCCGTGATCGTGAGTTGTGGAGAACTCACCCGGGCGCGACGGCCACGGCGAGCGACAGATCCTCGTCGGATTCGATCCACACGGTCACGGGAAATCCGCGGTAGGAGGCGTGCACAGCGCCGTCGGCCGGGCGCAGTTCGATCTGCCAGAACAGGAAATCGCCCGGGGACCCGATGCCGGACAGCGCCTTGAAAGCGGCCTCCTTGGCCGCGAACAACTCGCGCGGCGTGTATTCCCCGGCCGGCGGCAGCAGTGTCCGTCGCTCGCGCGCGCTCAGGACGAACGCGGTCACGCGTGGGCTGATGACCGCGCTCTCGATGTCGACGCCGACCGCCGCCGCGCCGGGGGCGACCACCGCGACCGCCAGGTGGTCGGTGTGGGAGATGGATCCGGCGAACCCGGGCGGGAAGCGCGGCCGTCCGCCGGGGTCACGGGGGACGAACAGGTCGGCCGCCCCGGCCGCCGCCAGCGCGGCCGAGGCCGCCCGGCGGCCCGCGGCGAACTGCTGGCGCGGCCCGAACGGCCGGTGCACCGGCCGCCATCGGGCCCGTACACCGGCCGCGGTCGCGCCGGCGGGGACCTCCGGCCCGGCCGGAGGTCCGTACGCCTCGGTCAACGCAGCGACACGACGTGGTCGGCCAGCGACTCGATCGAGCGGAGTGCCTCGGGGCGGACGTCCTCGTCCCACTCGAAGCCGAACGCGTCCTCCATCGCCACCAGCAGGCTGACCAGCGCGGTGGAGGACATGCCCGCCTGTCGGAGGGACACGGAGTCCGACACCTTGTCCACGAAGAGGTCGTTGCCGAACAGGTCGACGAGCAGCTCCCGGATGCGCTGCCGGACCTCGACTGTCGACTCAGCCACGTGCTTCCACGTCCTTGACCCATTCGAGGATGACCGACTGGAAGGCCGCGGCGTCGTCGAAGAAGGGCTGGTGCCCGGCCTTCGGGATGATCCGGCAGGTGCCGTTCTGGAACTGGTCGGCCAGCTCCTGCGCGGCCGTCGGGCTGAGCAGCATGTCGTCGTCGCCCACGACGACCAGCGTGGGGGCGGCGATCTGCGGCGGCAGGTCGGGGGTGTGCGTGTCCTGCGCGGCGGCCCGGAAGCTCTGGGCCAGCTCCTCCGGGTCGGAGACCGCCATGAAGGCCTCCCGCAGCCCGAGGAAGCCCGGGGTGCCGAGTGCCTCGTTCATCTCCGTGCTGAACATCTCGGGGTAGAGGTGGTCGAACACGGCCGCGAGACCGTTGGTCTCCAGCGTCCGCAGCCAGTTGCGCTGCAGCTGCTTCTGGCGGCGCATGCCCTGGGGGCCGAAGACCGGGCCCGACAGCACGATGCCCTTGACGCGGTCCGGGTGCCACAGGGCCATGTCCCGGGCGAAGACGGTGGTGGTGGACGAGCCGATCAGGTAGGTCGACTCGATCTCCAGCGCGTCGAGCATCGCGATCAGGTCGGCCGCGTGCTCCTCCCAGGTCGGCTCCTTCTCGACGCGGGAGGAGGCCCCGTGGTTGGCGATGTCGTAGACCAGGACGCGGTGGTGCTGGGCCAGTTCCTCGGTGAACCCGCGCCAGATCGGCGCGGTCGCGACGAGGTTGGGGAGCGGGATGATGGCGGTGCCCTCACCGCGGGACTCGCAGTAGAGCTCCACGCCCTCCCGGGTGCGAATGCGCTGCGCGTCGTCGCGGTAGGACAGATCCAGCCGGGACATGTTCTCGACGATTGACATGGAATCTCTATCCTGTTCCTGATTCGAAGATTTCGACGCTTTGCAGGATGCGAGCGAAGTCGGCGACGATGTCGGCCGCCGGCCGTCCGCCGGAAATGGTGTCGCAGGAAAGCCCGCAGTACATCGCCATTTCCTCGATCCGGCCGCTGGTCGCCTCCGTCGGCGCCGCGGCGCTGAACCGCGGTATCAGATACCGCTGTCCCTCGACCTCGGTCCGGCCGATGAATTTCCTGGCCTGTTTCGGGTCGCGGGTGGCGGACGTCTCCAGCACGCGGTGACGCCTGCCGGGCCACCCGATCTCGTAGACGTCGGAGATGACCGTGTCCGTCCCGTCGGCGGTGACCACCGCTCCCTTGAAGTAGGAGTGGGCCCGTGACTCGTCCGCGACGACGAAGGCGGTGCCGAGCAGGACGCCGTCGGCGCCGGCGGACAGGGCCCGGGCGGCCTGGTCCGGTGATCCGATGCCGCCGGCGGCGACGATGCACGCCTCCGGCAGCTCCTCGCGCAGCGCGGTGACCAGGGCGTCCCTGCCCCCCTCGCCCAGGAGGTGGCCGCCCGCCTCGGTACCCTGCGCCACCACCACGGAGCCGTGTCCGGCGGCCCGCACGCCGTCCTCCACGGTTCCGACCTGGACGACGAGCTTCCGTCCCGCGGCGTTGACCCGGTCGAACACGGCGTCGTCCGGCATGCCGAAGAAGGACAGGTACACCCGCCCGGGCGTCTCGTCGAGCACCTGCGCGACCTGGCGGTCCAGCTCCTCCGGCCCGACCACCTCCGGAATGAGGTTCACGCCGACGGGCCGGTCGGTTCCCTCGGTCAGCCGGGCGAGCGCGGCCGACATCCCTTCGCCGACGAGCTTGTAGCCGCCCAGGCAGCCCGCCGCGCCGGCGTCGGACACCGCGCACGCCAGTTCCGTTCCCGCGACGCCCCCCATGCCCGACTGGAGGAGGCTCACTTCGATGCCGAGCGCCGCGGCCAGCGTCTTCCGCATCAGCCCAGACGCTCCACCGCGGACACGGCGGCCTCGGTGCTGCCGAACCGCTGCGTCAGGACGTGCACCCAGCGCTCCAGGCCGAAGGCGAGGCAGCTGGTGTGCGCCAGGTCCTCGCCGGCCCGGATCGAGCACCGCTCGCCGAAGAAGTTCCGGTGGTAGTTCACCGAGCCGATCGCCAGCCCGTCGACGACGAACTCCTCCTTCACCGGGAAGAGCCGCTGCATCTTGGCCTTGCCGCCGTTCTTGTCGAAGAACGGGTCGGTGGCGACCTCCAGCTTGAAGTCGAGCCCGAGCTCGCCGCACAGCGTCGTCACGGCGTCCTTGGCGCGGAGCAGGTGCTGCTTGGCCCCGTCCTCGGGACCGATGAAGACGATCTCCCGCATGGAGAAGCCGAGGAGCCGCTGCAGGCCGTCGTAGTGGTCCTCGTTGCGGAAGCAGGTTCCGAGCGTGGTCCGCAGCGCTCCCTCCGCGGGCAGCTCGGTGCCGGCCAGATCGAGGTAGATCGCGTAGCAGGCGGCCGACGGCAGCGCGAGGCCGGTCGGCTCCATCACCTCGGCCGGAACCCGGTCCAGCGGCCGGGGCGCTTCGGCCAGCAGGGCGCCGAGGCGCTTCGGGTCCATCCGGGTGGCCGCGAGTCCCAGGTGGGGGAAGTTGTCGAAGTAGTCGAAGGTGTCGAGGTCCTTGGTCCCGATCAGGAACGGGAACCGGAACTCCGGCGCCTCCCAGGTGCGGGCCAGGCGCAGGAACGCCGCGTCGATGGCCCGCAGCAGCCGCAGCTGACCGCCGTCGAGTACCTTCAGGCCGTTCTCGGTCGTCGTGGTCATTGCGCTGCCTTCTGCTTGAAGAATCGGGCCTCGATCGCGTCGAGGGTGCGGAAGTCGTCCAGATCCAGGTCTTCCGGATCGATCAGCTCGCCGGTCAGCTCCTCCAGCAGGAAGATGAAGTCGACGAAGGCCAGGGAGTTGATGGCCCGGCTGTCGATCAGATCCATCTGGGGGGTCAGCGGGCCGACCGCCGGGTTGCGCTCCAGGATGAAGTCGCGGACGTCCTGCATCGGATCGGCGGTCATGCGATCAGCTCCCGGCCGGCGCCCGCCTTGGTCAGGAACTTCCGGGTGCGCTTCAGGATCTCCTCGTGCGCCTCCAGCCGGGCGGGGTGCTCCAGCGCGCGCCGGCGCAGGGCCAGGGCGTCCGGGATGCCCGCGTCGCGGTAGGCGGCGGGGTTGTAGAGGGTGCCGATGCTGTACTGGAGGTAGCTCTCCAGGTACGCGGCGACCGCCGGCACCTCCGCCGGGTCGCGCCTGGCCACCTGGCCCAGCAGATCGGTGAAGATCATCCGGCCGAACGCGACGTGCCGGCTCTCGTCCTGGTGGTGCACGCGGTTGATCTCGCGGGCGATGTGCGGCAGGGCCTCGTCGGTCGCCATGTGCGCGTTGAAGTAGTCGACGATCTCCTCGAAGATGAGGATGCGCGCGAAGATGATCGCCTCACGGGCCACCGGCGAGAGGTGCGACACGGAGTCGGCCTGCAGCGTCGGCTGCGCCGGGTACAGCTTGCCGCCGTACTTCAGGCAGAATCGGGAGAAGAACCACATGTGCTCGTTCTCTTCGCCGATGAAGTGGTGCAGGAACTCCGAGACGTCGGCATAGGCCCGCTCGTGGATGCGCATCACCACTTCGCTCATCAGCTCACGGATGCCGTGGACGTTGAGGCTGAAGAAGTTGATCGCTTCGTACCGGGTCAGATCCAGCTGCTGTTCCCGGGTGAGCTCGTCCCACATCGGCGTTCCCGCCAACGTGGTCAGACTCTCGCTCATCCACGGCATGTCGGGCTCGATCTTCTCGGGCCACTCGAAAATCGTGTACGGATTGTAGTAGCTGGATTCGGCCATGTGCTCAAGCCGATCCAGGTCGAGCGAGATCGGCTCTATTCCTTGCGCGACCATAATGTTCCCCATCTCCCCGCAGAGTGACGCGAGCTTCCGTATTAGCGCACTGCCTGGATATCCGTGTGAACCCGGATGGGCAGCTGCGAACCGCAGTCGTGATAGCCGAAGGGCGCGTTCCCGGACGCCGTGGACGGAATCACCTTGTTGTAGATGGAGCCGAGGCACAGCTCCTGGAACTGCTCGGTGTCCGCCGAGAGCCGGGCGGCCAGCTGGGACTTGGCGATGTCGACGGTCTTGACCGCGCCGTCGTCGTCCTCGACCTCGACGCACGCGTGCGGCAGGTCGAGGGCCCCGCCCAGCACCCCGCAGAACCAGCCCCGCTTCGCCTCGGCCCGGTAGCCGGCCGCGCGAAAGCTCTCGGCCAGGTGCAGACTCGCCGCGATGCAGCTGGTGGCGCCCATGGCGTGCACCCGATCCGGGTGCGCCTGCATGGGGACGGGAATCATCTGCCAGCGGTAGCCGGCGTCCAGGTATTCGCCGGTCAGCCGCCGCAGCACGGGTGAGACCACCGGGGTCCGGGCGCCGGTCGTCGTCACCGTCGCCGTGAACCCCGCCGACCCCCGGCTCACCGAGGGCCGCGTGACGCCGGCGACGCTCCCGCCGAAGCGGAGGACGTCCGGCTCCTCCAGGCGCCAGGGAGCCTCCTCCGGGCAGTCGACGCATTCCAGCGAGACCCGGAAGTCCCACTCCTTGGCGCGCAGGAGGTCGTCCACCGGCCGCCGGGCGAAACGGAACAGCAGGCGGAAAGTCAGCTCCGGCTGCGTCTTACCGCTGTCCGAGTACATGCCGAGGTTGTACAGATCGTTGGCGTCGAAACAGCGCACCCCGGATCGCCGCTCGAACGGAAGCCCCGCGTCGATGAGCCTGTCGATCTCTTCCGGCTCGCAGCGCAGCATTTCCTGGGCCACGGATTCCGGCTGGTCCCTGACGGAGAACTCGGCGGGTATGAACTCGATGGAGTTCGCCACCTTCTCCCAGGCGACACCTTCGGTTGCAGTAGGACGCGACACAGTCAATCCCCCCGAACAGAACGACCGCGCCGACGGCTTGGCGTCCGTCATCAAAGACGCGAGGTCACGGTGAATCTGCGGACAGCCTGACAGTAACGGCCGGGCGATCCCGTACAACAGATCGGTTCTCCACGGAACCCTATGGATTTCACATGCCGACTTCTCTCACCACTCGACCAGCGCGAATCCCGCCGCCATGCCGCCCCCGAAGCCCGCCATGAGGATCAGATCGCCGGGGGTGAAGGCGCCGGCGCGGGCGGCCGAGTCCAGGGTGATCGGGAGCGAGGCGGCTCCCGTGTTGCCGTAGTGCGTCAGCGTGCGGTGCATGGTCGCGCGCGGGAGGTCCAGGCCGGCGAAGACGCTGTCCAGCATGACGCCGTTGGCCTGGTGCGGCACGAAGTGGGCGATGTCGTCGGGCGTGACACCGCAGTCGTGCAGGAACCCCTTGACCAGCCGCGGCAGATGGTCGCCGACGAAGTCCCGCACGCCTCGCCCGTCCATCGTGAAGTACTGGAGCCCCTCGTCGAGGACCGTCTCGTCCACGGGCATGCGACTGCCGCCGGCGGGCACCTCGATGAGCCCCGACAGGTCGCCGAACGAGTGCAGCGCGACGTGCCGGACACGGGGTCCCTGACCGCCGGACGCGCCCAGGACCACGGCTCCGGCGCCGTCCCCGAAGAGGATCACGGTCCTGCGGTCGGCCCGGTTCAGGATGCGCGAGTACACGTCGGCGCCGATGACCAGCGCGTGGCCGCCGGTGCGGCCGAGGACGCCCTCGGCCGCGGACAGCGCGAACACCGTGCCGGAGCAGACCGCGTTGACGTCGAACGCGGCCGCGCCGGTCGCTCCGAGCCGCTGCTGGACGTAGGCGGCGGTGGGCGGCTGCGGCCGGTCGGGCGTGGACGTGGCGACCACGATCACGGACAGGTCCTCGGCGGTGAGGCCGGCCGACCGCAGCGCGGCACGTCCCGCGGCGGCGGCCAGGTCCGAGGTGGCCTCGTCGCCGGCGGCCCATCGCCGCTCCCGGATGCCGGTCTTGGCGGTGATCCACGCGTCGTCGACCCCGGCCGCCGCGGCGACCTCGTCATTGGACACGACGCGCTCCGGCACATAGGCACCCGTACCGAGGATTCTGACGTCGGTCATACGGCTGCCCTCCCCTCAAGTGGTGTGGACAACGATGTCTGAAGAACTGGGTACGGCCGGGGCGGGGGCGGCCGCGGAGGCCGCCCCCGCACCCACGGGACCGGAGGTGTCTAGCGCGTCTGGTAGATGCGCTTGTGACCGCTGAGGCCGGCCAGGCGGAAGGGCCCGGTGGTCTGCCGCGGGGTGAGGTGCTCGCCGCCGTCGGACGGGAAGGACCGCTCGTGCAGCTCCCGGTAGCGGGCGTGGTCGACCGGCTCGCGCCGGGCTATCGCCGCCAGGTTCGCCTCGGTCCGCAGGTGCTCCCGGTAGCCCGGGGCGACGGTGCCGGCGAAGAACTCGGCCACGCTGCCGGAGCCGTAGCTGAGGAAGCCGATGGGCTGGTCGGTCAGGTCGTCCGCCTGGTCGAGCAGCGCGGCGAGGGCGAGGTACACCGAGGCGGTGTAGCTGTTGCCGATGGTGGCGTTGTAGGCCACGGTCTGCCCGATGGCCTTCTCGATGGCCGCCTTGTCGGTCTCGTGGCCCGTGTGGTGGAGCAGGTGGTGGTGGGCCTTGTAGGCCATCTTCGTGAACGGCTGGTGGTAGCAGAACGCGGCGAACTCCTCGAGCGCGCGTCCGCCCTGCTCGCCGTAGTCCTTCCAGCTGCTCGCGACGGCCTGCAGGTACGCCTGGACGGACTCCTGCCCGTCGACCAGCGCGGTGGTGAGGTAGTTCGGCCGCCAGAAGTCCATGACGTCGGCCGTGAACAGTCCCGAGGGGTTCTCGATGCGGACCAGGGCGGGGTCGGCGGCGACCAGCATGGCCACCGCGGCGGCGCCCTGGGTCGCCTCGCCGGGGCTGTCCAGCTCGTACCGGGACACGTCGCTCGCGATCACGAGGACCTGCTGGTCCGGGTCGCGTCGCACGAGCCCGATGGCGAACTGCAGGGCGGCCGTGGCCCCGTAGCACGCCTGCTTCAGTTCGACGACGCGGCAGGCCGACGACAGGCCGAGCAGGGAGTGCACGTACACGCCCGCCGACTTCGCCTGGTCGATCGAGGACTCCGTCGCGAAGACCACCGTGCGGATCCGGTCGGAACCGTGCCGGGCGATGATCGGGGCCGCGGCGGTGGCGCCGAGCGTCACGATGTCCTCGTCCGCGGCGGGCACGCTCATCGACCGCTGGCCGATGCCGATGTGGTACTTGCCGATCTCGGTGCCGTTGTACGCGGCGAGTGCCTCGTGCGACAGGACGTACTCGGTCGTCGCGAACGACAGATCGTGGATTCCGAAGGAGGAGTTGCTGGACATGTTCAGACACCGACCTTTGCTGTCGTGTTGTCGCGCTCCAGGGCCACGTGCGCGCGCATGAGTTCGCCGGGATTGGTCTGCGCCGCGAGCAGGGAGAGCTCGCCGCAGAGGACGGTCGCCGCCGCGAAGACGGCGAGCCGGCGCGCGTTCTCGCCGGGGGCGCGGTCCTCGCGGCAGCCGAGGCGGTTCAGGTTCGTCTCCACGAACTCCAGGCCCTTGCCGTTGCCCACGGTGCCGACGATCAGGTTGGGCAGGTTGCAGGAGAAGTAGAGGTCGCCGTCGCGGTCCTCGGCCAGGGTGACGCCCTGGGAGCCCTCGACGATGTTGGCCGCGTCCTGGCCGGTGGCCAGGTAGAACCCGAGCAGCATGTTGGCGTAGTGGGCGTTGGCCGAGCGGATGCCGCCGGCCAGCAGGGTGCCGAGCAGGTTCTTGCGGATGTTCAGTTCGACGATCTTGGCGGCGGTGGTGTGCAGGGTGCGTTCCACCACGGCCCGGGGGACGAGCAGTTCCGTGACCACGTTCTTGCCGCGGCCCAGGATGCCGTTGATCGCGGTCGCCTTCTTGTCCGTGCAGTAGTTGCCGGAGATCGATCCGTAGGAGATGCCCGGAACGGTCTGCAGCAGGTGCGTCAGCAGGGTGTCGGAGGCGAGCGTGGCCATGTTGTGGCCGGAGGCGTCGCCGGTGCTGAACTCGAACCGGATGAACAGCAGGTTGCCCGCGATCTCGTGCCGGACCTGGAGCAGTTCGGCGAACCGGCTGCAGGTGCGGACCACGGCGCGCAGTTCCTCGATCCGCGCCTCGATGGTGCGGGCGGCCGTGTACGCGGTCTGGGCGTCGGTCGCCTCGACGAGCACCGAGCGGGTCATGCGCTCGTCGACGAGGGTGGCGACGATGCCCTGCTCGGTGAGCATGGACACCTTCGCGCCGCGGCCCACGGAGGGCCACAGCGGCGTCTCGTAGGTGGCGAGGGGGACATGGGTCTCGGTGGTGGCGACGTTCCCGGAGATGCGAAGGGGGCCGACCCACTTCATGGGAACCCTGGCAACGGCGTGCGTTTCGGTCATCGTGCTCTTCCCGTCGAATCGTGGAGGGGGTCGGCCGATCGGGAACGCCGGGCGAGTCGCCCGGTGTCGATGTCCCGGTCGGCGCAGAAGGAACGGAGGGTGCCGGTGATCAGCAGGTCCTTGCTCGCGAGGTCGGCGGGGGTGCGCGCGCCGAGCATGGTCTGCAGGGCCGCGAGCTGGTCCAGCCAGTTCGTGATCTGCGCGATCAGCGCCTCGACCCCGCCGTCGAGCAGGGTGCGCAGGAACACCCCGGAGGCCCCGACGCCGGAGGCGCCCAGGGCCAGGGCGCGGGCGACGTCGAGGGGGTGGCGGACGCCGCCGGACGCGAGCACGGGGAGGCCCGCGCCCTGGGCGTCCAGGAGGCAGGCGGCGGTGGACTGCCCCCAGTCGTGGAGGAAGGCGTAGTCGCCGAGCGGGCGCCGGCCGTTCTCGATGCGGGCGAAGTCGGTGCCGCCCCGGCCGCCGACGTCCGCCACGCGGACCCCCAGCTGCCGCAGCGTCAGGACGGTCTCGCGGCTCAGGCCGTTGCCGACCTCCTTGACGATCACGGGCAGGTCGACGGCCGCCGTGATCTTCTCGATCTGCGAGACCCAGGATCCGAAGGACCGGTCGCCCTCCGGCATCGCCGTCTCCTGCGCCGTGTTGACGTGGATCTGCAGGGCGTCGGCCTCCAGCAGGTCGATGGCGCGCCGGGTGTCGGCGACCGATGCCGTCGCGTTCACGTTGGCCATGACGAACCCGTGGGGGTTCTCCCGGCGCAGGACACGGAAGGTGTCGGCGCAGGTGGGGTCCTTGAGGTACGCGTGCACCGAGCCCGACGCGATGGCCACCCCGGTCTCGCGGGCGGCCGTCGCCAGGTCCCGGTTGATGGCGCCGGTCTTGGCGGTGCCGCCGGTCATCGCGTTGATGTAGAGCGGCACCTGCCAGGAGATCCCGGCGAAGGCGGTGTCCAGGGACACCTGCGGCCGGTCGATGCCGGCCAGGGCGTGGTGGACGAACGACACCTCGTCGAACTGGTTGATCCCACCACGGCCGTCCTGCTGCTCGATGGCGAGCCGGACGTGGTCGTCCTTGCGCTGAGCGCTCATTCCTCGATCCCTTCCGGGGCGGGCCGGAGCGGCAGGGGCAGCACCCCGGCCGCGGCCCACCGTTGCCGTACCTGCGAGATGTCGTGCGTGGCCTCGGCGTCGAGCAGGGCTATGCCGCAGTCGCCGCCGCCCGCCCCGGACGGTTTGGCGGCGCCGCCGGCGGCCTCGGCGACCGCGCACAGCGCGGTCAGCTCCGGCGTGAAGATGCCGAGCCCGACCTCGTCGTCGAGCCGGGCCAGCTCCTGCCGGGCGCGGCGGATCTGACGCAGCAGGCCCGGGGCGTCGCCGGCGTCGAGGGCGGTGATCGCCGCGCGTACGAGGTCGGTGGAGGTCTCCACGAACGCGCGGTGCGAGGCGGTGCCGCGCCAGGTCCGGCGGTGCAGCCCGGACACGAGCGAGGAGGTCGAGGCCGGGGTGCCGGTCCAGCCGACCTCGAGGGTGAGGCCGCGCGGGGCCGGAAGCCTTCGGACCGAGTGCCCCGGCCAGGGCGTGCGCAGCGCCTCCTCGACGCCGTGGCGGCGGGCGAGGTCGTGCACGAAGGCCCGGTCGGGTGCCTGGTACGCGATCCAGCCGCCCCAGGTGCTGGCGGCGAGGTCGCCGCCGGAGCCCTTGGGGTCGATCCCGGCCGAGGTGATCACGGCCAGCCGGTACCGGGCGTCGAGCGAGAGGTCCAGGCCGCACAGGGACGTGAGGGCGTCGATCGTGGCCACCGTCACCGCACCGCTCGACCCCAGGCCGTACTTGCGGCCGCCGTCGTGCAGCCCGCTGCTGATCGAGAGGGTCAGCCCGGGCAGCGGCAGGCCGCGTTCGGCCAGCAGCCGTCGTACGGTCTCGACCGCCGACACCACGTGCTCCAGCGCGCCGCGCGCGCCGCTCGCGTCGGAGTCCCCGTTCGGCGCGCCGAGGGGGTGGAGCCGGCCGTCGAGCCATCGCCAGGTCACCGCTCGGGGGACGAGATCGGAGGAGATCACGACGTCGGCCCCGTCGGCGACGGCGGCCGTGACCGTGATCTCCCGGTCCACGGCCACCAGGACGGCC
Organism: Streptomyces roseofulvus; assembly: GCF_039534915.1. Classification (NCBI taxonomy): domain Bacteria; kingdom Bacillati; phylum Actinomycetota; class Actinomycetes; order Kitasatosporales; family Streptomycetaceae; genus Streptomyces; species Streptomyces roseofulvus. Next base: position 4,326,166 of record NZ_BAAAWE010000001.1, read on the forward strand.
GGGGTGCCGGGCTCCACCACCGCGTACTCGCCCGCGACGAACAGCTTGCCGGGCGCGCTGCGGACGACCGTTCGCCCCGAGGTCATCGTCCGCTCTCGTCCACCAGGCGGGCGCCCTGCCCCGGCCCGGCGATGTGCACGGTGCCGCCGGCGGCGGCGGCGCGCACGGCCTCGGCGACCCGCTCGGCGTCCGTGCGGCGGCAGAGCACCTTGACGTTCGGTCCGGCGTCCATGGTCGCGTAGGCCGAGACGCCGTCGCGCCGGAGCTCCAGCACGCTGTCGAGGACGGTGAGCGTGGCGGGCGAGAGGTAGCGCACCGCGGGGCGCGCGCCGAGCATGGTCGCGTGCATGCCGAGGGCGTTGCGCTCGGCGATCTCCCCCACCGCGTCGAGGTCGGCGCGCAGCAGCGCCGCCCGCATCTCGGTGAGGTCGTCCCGGCTCGACGCGGCCCAGGGCTCGAAGAGGGGGGAGGTCTCGACCGTGCGGCGCATGGCCGCGCGGCTGGACACCTCCTTGGGGCCCGCGTTGACCACCGCGATGACCAGCGCGGGGTCGAGGTCGCCGGCCACGACCGGCTCGGCGTAGGAGCTGAGGTCGGCCTCGGCGGGCGGCGCCGTGGGGGTGCCGGCGTGCCAGACGGCGAAGCCGCCGAAGATCGACCGCGAGGCCGAGCCGGAGCCGCGCCGGGCCAGCCGGGAGAGACCGGCGTCGTCGAGGCCGAGTCCGTACGCGGCGGCGGCGGCGACGGCGAGCGCGGCGAACCCGCCGGCGGAGGACGCCAGGCCCGCCCCGGTGGGGACGGTGTTGCGGGTGTCGACGACGGCCCGGTGCGTGAGCCTGCTCCGCCGGCGCACCAGGTCGAGGAAGGCGGCGATGCGCCGCCGTTCCTCGCCCGACGCGGGCGAGCCGTTGAAGGTCACCTCGTCGTCCGCGGCCTCGGCGTCGAGCCGGACGCTGGTGGTCGTGGGGAAGATGTCCAGGGTCATCGACAGGCTGCTGGTCCAGGGGAGGTGGAGGCGCTCGTCGCGCTTCCCCCAGTACTTGATCAGCGCGATGTTCGGGTGCGCGACGGCGGTGGCCCCGTCCGCGGCCGTCCGTTCCCGCGTGCGGAGCGCGGTGGTCTGGTGCTCAGGCATGAGTGACGAGCCTCCTCAGGGGGACGATCCACGTCTGTGCGGCGCCCGCTTCGTGCAGCCGCTGGGTGACCTCTCGCGCCCGCTCGGGCTGGGTCAGCGCGAGGACGCAGCCGCCCAGTCCGCCGCCGGTGATCTTGGCGCCGAGGCTGCCCGCGGCGAGCGCGGCACCGACCATCGCCTCGATCCGGTCGGTGCTCAGCCCGCCGTCGCGGAGCAGTCCGTGGTACTCCGTCATCAGGGAGCCGAGCGCGGCCGGCTCGCCGGCGGCGAGGGCGGCCACGGCCTCGCGCGTCAGGTCGGACGCCTGGCGCACGAACCTCTCCTGCGTTCCGGCGTGGCGCCGGAAACTCTCCCGGAGCTTGTCGACCGCTTCCTTGGTGCTGCCGACGGTGCCGCTGTCCGCGACGACGAACAGCGCGTCGCAGCCGACGTCCGGCGTGCGGGCCTCGCCCGCCTGGAACAGCAGCGGGGCGGTCGCGCCGACGGTGACGGCGTCGACGCCGCTGGCCTTGCCGTGCATCACGTTCTCGGCGGTCTGCACCAGCTCGAACGTCGTCCGCTCCGAGACCTCGCGGCCGCAGAGGTCGAACAGGGCGAGGACGACGGCACGGGCGCAGGCCGCGCTGGAGCCGAGTCCCCTGCCGAGCGGGATGGAACCGTCGATGATCACGTCGAGGTGCCGGGCGTCGTCGATGCCCATGGACGCCCGGAAGTCGGTGGTCAGCCGGCGCAGCCCCTCGGACGCCTGCGTCTCGACCTGCTTCCAGGCCGATCCGGTCATCGTGAAGGAGACGCCGGCCGGTTCCCCACCACGGGTGGAGAACCCGGCGCTGGCGGTGATCGACAGCTGCGGAACGGGCAGGGCGAGCGCCGGGGCGCCGTACACGACCGCGTGCTCCCCCAGCAGGATGAGCTTGGCGTGGGCGCGGCCGGTGCCGACCGAGCGAGCGGGGCGGCCTTCCGCCGTCCCCGCCATCGAGGCCGGTGGAGCCGGCGTCAGCAGCTCCCCTTGTCGAGATTTCATTGAGATCGCGTCATCCAGACTTCTAGGAAGGAATGAGACGGTGGTGACCCGCGCCGACGTGGTGCTCAGGTGCTCCTGAGCGTGGTGGTGGTGATGAAGGTGTCGAGGGTCTTCCTGACCTCTTCCGGGAACGGGGCCTCGTCCAGGACCCGCCGGGCCCGCTGCACCCGGTCGGTGATCATCTGCTCGACCTTGTCGGCGGCGCCCGTGGCCCGGAGGAGCCCGCGGACCGTCTCGGCACCCGCTTCGTCCAGGTCCGGGTCGCCGACCAGGGACTTCAGCACCCGCGCCTGCTCGGCGTCGGCGGCGTGGAGGGCGTGGGCCATCAGGGCCGTCGCCTTGCCCTCCCGCAGGTCGTCCAGGGTCGACTTGCCGGTCTTGGACGGGTCGCCGAAGACGCCGAGCAGGTCGTCGCGGAGCTGGAAGGCCTCTCCGATCGGAAGCGCGTAGGCGGTGCAGACGTCCAGCAGGGACTGGTCCGCGCCGGCGAGGGCCGCGCCGATGTGCAGCGGGCGCTCCACGGTGTACTTGGCCGTCTTGTAGCGGATGACCGCCAGCGACCGCTCGACGTCCGCGTTCGGCTTCCCGGTGGCCAGCAGATCCCGGTACTGGCCGATCATCACCTCGGTGCGCATGGCGTCCAGCAGCGGGCGGGCGGCGGCCAGCTGCCGCTGCTCGAGGCCGCTGGAGTACAGCAGCTCGTCCGACCACACCATGACCAGGTCGCCGAGCAGGATCGCGCTGTTGACGCCGAACCGCTCGGCGCTCGCTTCGTCCGCGCCGGACTCCAGCGCGCGGTGGAGGGTCGGACGGCCGCGCCGGGTGTCGGAGCCGTCCATCACGTCGTCGTGGATGAGGGTGAAGGCGTGGAAGAGTTCGAGCGAGGCCGCCGCGCCGATGACCGGCTCCGTCGGGCCCTGTCCGCGCGCCGCGTGCCAGCCCACCATGCACAGGAGGGGCCGTATGCGCTTGCCGCCCGCGGTCAGGAAGCCGCGCAGGTGCTCGATGAGCGAGACCAGGTGGACATCCGCGTCCCTGAGGCACTTGTCGTCGAGGAAGGCGTTCAGCCGCTCGTCGATCAGGCCGCGCAGATGAACGGAGTCCAGGGCATCGGCTCCCAGCTCGCTCAGGCTGGTGGTGGGGCTCATGTGTCGTTGCTCCTGTTCGTCAAGACCGGGTGGGCCGCGTCAGTGAGGGTGTGACACGGGAGGGAGACCGCGGGTTCACGTGGGGGAGGGCCCGGTGAGATCCCGGTCGGATCCCCATCCGCGGAAGTCGGCGCCGCTGTAGAAGGTGATCGACCAGTCGAGCAGGCGGAGCAGCTCGACGGCGGGCGGGAACCCGGCCGCCACCAGCGGTTCGAGCTGCTCCTGCGCCGCGCGGGAACGCCGGTCGAGTTCCTCCTGGACCCAGGCGGGCGTGGTGTCGTACATCAGGATGTTGTTCTGACCGGGCTCGGCCCGCTCCCGCTCGAAGGTGGCCAGGTCGTTGGAGAGGCGCACGGCGACCTCGATCGCCTCCAGGGCGCTGTCCAGGGCCGACAGGTGGTCGAGGAGGTCGTCCCGGTCGCTGGTCGCCCAGCGCGGGAAGTGGGTGATCCACGCGTTGGAGCTGGCGGCGTACGTGAGGTACTCCTGCGGATCGGAAGGGCCCTCGCCGAGGTCCCTGGCCAGGCCCGCGGTCCAGTCGTACCGCTCGCCGCGCAGGGCCTCGGCGAACCGGTCGCCCCACAGGCCGGCCAGCTTCGGGTAGTGCGGAGCGCGCTCCAGATCGGACTGCCAGTCCGACAGGGAGGCCAGCAGGGGGTGGCTGTCGTCCCGGTCGCCGCCCCGGACGACGGCCTCGCAGCGGCCGAACAGGTCGTCGAGTTCGTCGAGGCTCCGGACGTTCTGCTCGACGTGGTCGTCCAGGGCGTAGGCCCACACGTACATCCGGGCCGCCGGCAGGAGTTCCTTGGCGCCGCGCCACGGGCTGATCGCCGCGGTGGAGATCGCCAGGGCCTCGATCGGCGTGGGCCCGAGGACCTGCGGGTACTCCGCCGTCCAGGACCGCAGATCGGCCAGGACCTTCAGCGCCAGCACGGTGACGGGCACGCACTGCGCCGCGGAGGGGAGGGCGAGGTCGCCCAGGGGCCGGGTCACGCGCCTGCCTCCTGCTCGGAGTCGGCCAGGTGCCGCGTCGCGGCCAGGGTGGCGAGGATCTCGGCGCGGATGACCCGGACCGGGGTGTACAGGTCCTTGTCGTGCCACAGCGGAGTGTCCTCGCGCCCGTCCGCGACATGGGCCGTCAGGAACGCCCTGCCCGCCCGGATCGCCTCCAGGGACCGGCGGTCGGGGGCGGCCTGGTGGTTCAGCACCTGAAGGGCGTAGGCGGTCTCCTCGCCGGTGCCCTCCCAGCGCCCCCACGACCCGTCGGCGTGCTGGGTGTCGAGCACCCAGCGGACGGCGGCGTCCAGGGCCGCGGACGCGCGCGGCCCGTCCAGGCGGGCCATGGCGGCGGCGCCGCAGGCGGTCGCGTAGTACGGGGAGGCGTGCCACTTGTCCATCCAGCGGCCGTCCGGCTCCTGCTGGTCGACCAGCCAGTCGCCGACCCGCTCGACGGCGCCGTCGACCCGCGTGTCGCCCTGTCCGCGGCGGTCCGCCAGCGCGATCAGGATGTGCGCGTTGGTCGAGGTGGAAGGGGTGCGTTCGTTCGGGAAGCAGGTGAAGTACAGGCCGGTGTCGTACTCCCACAGGCAGTCGACCGACTCCGGCTTCCCGAGGAGGTCGAGGGCGTGCAGGGCGGCGGACGTGTCGTCGGAGTCGGACGGGAGACCCGGGCCGGCGCCGAGTCCGTCCGTGCCCAGCGCGGTCCGGAGCGTGTCCGCGACCTGGGCGGGGATGTCCACGTCCAGGCCGGAGCCGGCCAACGCGGCCACCACCCAGGCCAGTTCGAAGTAGGTGATCGAGGTGATGCCCGAGACCGGGCCGCCGTGCCGCGCCTGGGTCCGGTGCAGGTACTCCAGGGACGCCTTCACGGCGTCCGTGTGCGGCGGTTCGCCCAGCCAGGCGGCGGTGGCGGCGGGGGAGGCACCCACCGCCCCGCCCGTCGGCGTCACCGTGTCGGACCGCACGGCCGGGGCGCCGAGGGCCTCCAGCGAGTGCCAGGTCTTCTCCGGTATGGAGGTGTGCCGACGCAGCAGCTCGCGGATCTTGTCCAGCGTTCCCGTGTCGGCCTGGAGGTCCAGACGGGCGGGCAGGGCGCCCCGGTCGTCCATCCCGGAGAGCCGCTGGTCGATCTGCTCGATCAGCCAGGGAGCCAGCAGCTCCACGGCGATGGTGTCCGGGAGTTCGGCGTCTCGGGGGAACCGGTCGGCCAGCGCGGCCAGCCCCGACTCCACGGCCTTGGCGATCCGCGGCGCGTCCTGCGTACCGGCGACGGACAGCAGGGCGTCGACGGCGCTGAGCGTGGGCACCAGCCCGTAGGCCGCCGGCCCGCCCCACGTCCCGTCCTCGTGCTGCTGGGCCAGCAGGTACTCCACGCGCTGCTGATGGCCCTCCAGCCAGGGGGTGGACGCCACCATCCGCGCGGTCTCGTACACCGACGGCGAGGTGAGGCCGTAGGGATCGGCGATCATCTCGTCGACGATGTCCTGCGCCGCGCTGCGCAGGGCTGCGAAGGAGGTCTCGTTCATGATCCGGCTACCTCTGGTCTCGGAGATCGTTGGTCGTCGCACTCCGCACCGGTTCGTGCGGGCGTTCCCGGAGCCTCATCGGAAGAGGGCCCGTCTTGAGCGTGGCGCGGGCGATGGGCCGTAGCGGCCGGTCGCGGACCGGGGTCAGGTCCCAGCGGCCGGCGATCGCCGCGATGGCCAGCATCGCCTCGCTGATCGCGAACTGGTCGCCGATGCACTTCCTGCCGCCCGCGCCGAAGGGCACCACCGACCGACGTGCGACGTCGCTCATCGCGCCGGGCCGCCAGCGGTCCGGGTCGAAGCTCTCCGGCCGGGGGAACAGCGCCGGGTCGTGGTGCAGGATGTAGGGGCTGAGCAGGAAGGTGGTCCCCTCGGGGAACGTGTGCCCGCCGAGTTCGCAGGCCGTGCTGGTGGCCCGGGTGAACATCCACGCCGGCGGATAGAGCCGAAGGCTCTCCATGAGCACCTGCCGCGTGAACGTCAGCCCGGAGAGGTCCTCGAAGCGGGGCGTCCGGCCGCCGAGCGCGCCGTCGACCTCCTCCCGCAGGCGGGCGGCGACCTCGGGGTGCGTGCCGAGCAGCTGGAAGGTGAAGGCCAGCGCCGTCGCGGTGGTCTCCGATCCGGCGATCAGCAGGATCAGGACCTGGTCGAAGAGCTCCTGCGTGCCGAGCGGCTCCCCGGTGGTCTCGTCGCGCGCGTTCATCAGGCTCGCGAGCAGCCCGGGATCCTCGTCCTTCTTGCGCCGCACCTCGTCGATGATCTCCTCGGTGAGCTTGCGCATCTCCGCGATCGCGCGGGGGTACTGCCGGTTCGTCTTCGTGGGGACGAGCGGCAGGAGCCGCGCCGGGACGAACATGCGCAGGAAGAAGCCGTCCATGAGGATCGGCAGCCACTTCTCGACCTGGGTCACGAACGTGTGGTCCGCGGGCACCGAGAAGAGGGACCGGGTCGTGATGCGGAGGGTGAGCCGGGCCATCGCCTGGTCGATGTCGACGATCTCGCCCGACCGCCAGGAGCGCATCATGGCGTCCGTCTCGTCCGCCATCAGCTCGGCGTAGTGGCCGATGTGCCGGTGGTCGAACGACGGCTGCATCAGCGGGCGTTGCCGGCGGTGGTCGGCCCAGCGGCTGGTGACCAGGCCGTTTCCCACGGCCTCGCGGCCGCGGTCGTAGAACAGGCCGCCCTTGTCGTAGAGCCGGGTGTCCTTGAGTATCTGCCGGAACAGGGCGGGGTCGCACGGCACGTAGGCGTCACTCGGACCCATCCCGACCCGCACCAGGTCGCCGAGTGCCGGGAGTGACTTCAGGAATTCCAGCGGCTGTACGAGCAGAGGGAGGGCGTGGCCCGCGATCGGCAGGCTTCGAGGGGCTCTTCTGATGACAGGAAGCTCCGGCATGGCTCCAAGTACTCCAGAAGGGACGCCTCGCCCGACAGGGGAGCGGGCCCCCCGACCTGTCGCGCTTTCACCGCCTGTCGCGCTTGGCCGCACGGGCGCGACACCGGGCCGAAGCGCGACACCGGGGCGAAGCGCGACACGACGTCGAAGCGCGACACGTCGGTCCGGCCCGGGGTCTTGCCGGCCGGACCCCGGAGCCCCGCCAATGGGAGTGGTGCCCGCGCGGAGGCCGCTCCCGCCCGGCTCCGCTCGCGAGGGCCCACGGCGGGCTCCACGGCCCTCGCGGCCGGTCCGCAGGACGCCGTCGGTTCTCCCGAACCGGTTGAACGGCCCGGATATTCAGGCGATGATCGGGCCGAATCGAATTCCGATGGCTGATCGCGTCCTGGGGGTTGAAGTGAGCGATGTGACCGTGCGTCCCTTGGCTGCCGGCGAGTTTGAGCTCGCAGGTCGAATAGTGGGACTCGCCTTCGCCGACAATCCGAGCAATCTGGCCACCGTGGGCGGTGATCGGGAGAAGGCCATTCGGGCGATGGAACAGGGAACGCGCATCATCAAGCTCGAGAACAGTTCCCATCATGCGCTCGGCGCCGAACGGGAGGGTCGGCTCGTCGGCCTCATGAACGCCGTGGAATGGCCGCACTGCCAGATGACGCTGGGCGAGAAGCTCAAGTCGGCGCCCGTGATGATGCGGACGATCGGACGCAACATGCCCCGAGCCTTCAAGATCATGAGCTCGCGGGCCAAGCACGAGCCCCGCGAGCCCCACTGGCACCTCGGACCGCTCGCCGTCCACCCGGACGAGCAGGGGCGGGGTATCGGAACGACGCTGTTCAGGGCGTTCCTCGACAGGATCGACGAGCAGGGGGCCCCCGCCTTCCTTCAGGCGGACGTCGACCGCAACGTCGCGCTCTACCAGAAGTTCGGCTTCGAGGTCGTCTCCCGGGAGACGATCCTCGGCGTCGACACCCGCTTCATGTGGCGCGCGGCGCGCTGACCGACTTCAGCACCGCGTGCAGCTCGTCGACGACCAGCCGGCTGCACGCGGCCGCCGCGGGCACCATGTCCTGCATCAGGAAGTAGCCGTGGACCAGACCCGGCCCGGGGACGTGTCGTGCGGGGACGCCCGAGGCCGCCAGCTTCTCGGTCAGCTGTATTCCCTCGTCGCGGAGCGGGTCGAACTCCGCCGTGGCGAGCACCGTGGGCGGCAGGCCCCGCAGGTCGGCGTTGAGCAGGTCCACGGCGGGATCGCTCCGGCGCTCCGGGTCGGGGACGTACATCTCGTAGTTCCAGGCCATGTCCTCGACGCTCAGCAGATACCCCTCGGCGTGGTCGCAGGCCGCGGCGATCCGCAGGCTCGGATCCACCGGCGGGTACACCAGCAGCAGCGCGGCCAGCTCGGGGCCCCCGGTGTCGCGCGCGTCCATGGCGACGCCCAGCGACAGGGCGCCTCCCGCGCTGTCGCCGGCCACCACGTGCTCACGGCCCGGGAACGACGCGGCCGTCCAGCGGGTCGCGGCGACGGCGTCGCGCAGCGGCGTGGGGTAGGGGAACTCCGGCGGCCGCCGGTAGTCGGCGGAGACGACGACGGAGCCCAGTGACGACGCGAGCATCCGGCAGGCCCGGTCGTGGCTGTCGACGTCGCCCATCACCCATCCGCCGCCGTGCAGGAAGGTGATCACCCGGCCCTCGTCCGTCTCCGGGGTGTACACCCTGCACCGGATCGAGGATCCGTCCTCGGTGTCGATCACGTGGTCGGCGGAGGCGACGGACGCGCGCGGGGGTCCGTCCTCCCGGTGGGGGCGCACGGAGCTCGCCAGGTACCGCTCACGGGCCTGCTCGACCGTCAGGTCGCGGTCCGGAACCGGCGGCCCCCCGGCGCGCTGCCAGGCGATCAAGCTGCGGATAAAGCGGTCCAAAGGCATCGCGGGTCCCCTGTCGGCCGGTTCACGGAATCGATGATTGATGATAAATGGTTCGTTCTGGAAGAACCATGGTGAAGACGGCTCAAAAGGGAATGCGGATTGCACGGCGGCATATGAAGATTTAATGCTTCTCTGGTTCGGGACCCTGCTGTACCTTCGAGGCGTGTGGTTCCAGTTCGGGGGAGAGGGTTGCGCGCATGTTCAATCCATTCGAGGACGACAGCCGAGAATATCTGGCGCTATGCAATGACGAAGAGCAGTATTCACTCTGGCCGCACGGCTTAGAAATTCCCGCAGGCTGGCGAAAGGTGTACGGGCCGGCCGCCCGGGAAAACGTTCTCGACCTCATCGACCGGTCATGGACGGATATGCGGCCGAAGAGCCTGCGGGAAGCGAACGGGCAAGGAGACTGTCCGTGACCACCGAGGTGAAGAGCTGGGTGAGATTCGTCCGGTGGCCCGCCGAAAGCAAGATCCGTGAGGAATGCCGGGCACGACGCCGGCTGTGTCTCCTGGTCGTGGAGCACGGAGCTCCGCCGCCGGAACGGATCGGACTCTACGAGGACTGGGTGCGCCCGCCCATCGTCCCGGAGGATCTCCAGGCCCGGGTCAGCCAGTTGGAGGCCCGAGTCGTCCTCAACGAGAAGCCGGTGCTCGACCCGGCGGGCATCCTCTTCTTCCGTGACTCGTCCGTCACGCTCTCGATGCTCCAGTGCGAGATCCTGGCCCCGCTGATCTCCCGGTACTGCCAGGTGGTCTACCGCAACGAGCTGGGGAAGATCCTGGAGCAGTGCGGAGCCAGCGCGTCGAGCAACGCGATCGACCTGCACGTGCTCCGGCTGCGCCGCCGCCTGCAGCCCCTCGGCCTGACCCTGCGCAACGTCTGGGGACGCGGCTTCACCATCGAGCCGAACTGGCAGAACTAGCCGGACCGGCCGAGCCGGACGCATCCGTGGAGCCGGACGTCCCAGGTGAGCAGGACGCACCAGGTGAGTCAGCCGCATCGGCACGTCAGTCGCGTCAGTCGCATCAGTCGCATCAGTCGAACCAGCCGCGCAGGGGTGCCGGGCACCCCTGCGCGCACACCCATGTCCGTGGCGATCACGCCGGAAGCCCGCGTCGGAGGCGGAGTTGAGACTTCTCCCGGATTTCTTCGAGACCCGTGTCGCCGAGGTACCCGATGCTCCGTCGGTCCTCTTCGGTGACACCGTCGTCGACTACGCGGAGCTGAACGCCCGCGCCAACCGCCTCGCCAGACGGCTGATCGCGGCCGGCGTCGGCCCCGACCGCCTGGTCGCGATCGCCGTGCCGCGCTCGGTGCGGCTGATCGTCGCGGTGCTCGCCGTGCTGAAGGCCGGCGGCGCGTATCTCCCGCTCGACCCGTCCTACCCGGCCGAGCGGCTCACGCACATGGTCGTGGACGCCGAGCCGGTCATGCTGCTGCGCACCGAGGACGTCACCTCGCTGCGCCTGGACGTGCCCGAGATCGTGCTCGGCGACCCGTCCTTCGAGGCCGCCTGCGCGCAGGAGAGCGACGCCGACGTCACCCAGGACGAGCGCCTCGCACCGCTGCTCCCGGCCCACCTGATGTACGTCATCTACACCTCCGGTTCGACCGGCGTGCCCAAGGGCGTCGCGGTCTCCCACTCCGGCGTGGCCGATCTGGTCTCGACCCAGGCGAGGGTGTTCGGGGTCCGCCCCGGCGAGCGGGTGCTCCAGTGGGCCTCCTTCAGCTTCGACGCCTGGTTCTGGGACTTCACGCTGGCCCTGCTGAACGGCGGGGCCCTGGTCATGGCCGAGCAGCACGACCTGATGCCGGGGGAGTCGCTGCGCGAGACCATGCTGAGGCACAAGGTCGACCACGCGGTCATGCCGCCGGTGGCGCTGGGCATCACCGACAGCGAGGGGCTGCTGGTCGGCGGCACGATCACCTCCACCGGCGACGTCTGCACGAGGTCCCTGGCGGCGGAGTGGTCCAAGGGCAGGCGCCTCTACAACGGATACGGCCCGACCGAGGTGACCGTGGGCGCGTCGATCGGCGGGCCGATCGACGGCATCCAGGAGGAGGTGTCGATCGGGACGCCGTGGGACGGCGGCACGGTGTACGTGCTCGACGGGGAGCTGGGCGACCTGCGGGACGGCACGGACGGGGAGCTGTACCTGGCCGGCTCGGGTGTGGCCCGGGGCTACCTCAACCGCCCGAGCCTGACGGCTTCCCGCTTCGTCGCGGATCCGTACGGCCCGCCCGGCAGCAGGATGTACCGGTCGGGCGACCGGGGCCGGCGCGGCCCCGACGGCGAGCTGTTCTTCACCGGCCGGGTCGACAACCAGGTCAAGGTGCGCGGCTTCCGCGTCGAACTGGGCGAGGTCGAGACGCGGCTGGAGAGCCACCCGGCCGTGGAGATCGTCGTCGCGGTGGTGAGCGGCGAGGACGCCTCCTCCCAGCGCATCGTCGCCTACGTCAAGCCCTCGGCGCGCCACGAGGTGACGGAGGACCAGCTGCGCGAGCACGCCCGCAAGGCGCTGCCGGAGCACATGGTCCCGTCGGCCCTCGTCATGCTGGACCGGTTCCCGACCCTGCTGAACGGGAAGATCGACCGCCGCGAACTGGAGGAGCGGGCGGCGCTCGTCGCGCTCGACGCCCCGGCGTCCGCCCCGACGCCCGACGCCACGACGCCCGGCACGGCGGTCCCCGCGGACGGGGGCGAGGAGGGATCGTACGAGCGGATCCTCTGCGCGATGGTGAACGAGATCCTGAGGATCGGCCACGCGACGCCCGAGGACAACTTCTTCGACCTGGGCGGCCATTCGGTGCTCGCCGCGCAGCTGGCCCGGCGGGTGCGCTCGGAGCTCGGTGTGGCCGTGCCGATGCGCGACATGCTCACGGCAGCGACCATCGCGGAGCTGGCGAGCGTCGTCGAGCGGTCCGAGCGCACCGAGCGGGCCGAGCGCCCCTGATCCGGCCTCAGCGGCCCTCGAAGCGCACCGGCAGGTCGTCGTAGCCGTTGAGGAAGTTCGAGTAGATCGGCCGGGGGGAGCCGCACAGCTCCATCCGGCCGACCTGCGCGACCAGCGCGGTCAGCAGCGTCCTCAGCTCCGCGCGGGCGAGGAACGCGCCCAGGCAGTAGTGCGGGCCGTGGCCGAACGACAGGTGCTTGTTCGGCGAGCGGGAGAGCGTGAAGCGGCGCGGCTCGTCGAAGACCGTCTCGTCGTTGTTGGCGGAGACGGTCCACAGCGTGACGATGTCGCCGGCGCGCACCGCGTTGCCGGCGATCTCCAGGTCGCGCAGGGCGGTGCGGGCCACGTGGAAGGAGGGCGTCGACCAGCGGAGGACCTCCTCCACCGCCGACTCGACGGACACCTCGCCCGTCCGCAGGGCCCGCCACTGGTCGGGATGGTCGATCAGGGCGAGCACCCCGCTGATCGCCGACACCCGGGACGTCTCGTCGCCGCCGAGGATCAGGCTGTAGCAGTTGACCGCGAGTTCCTCGAGGGTGAGCGGGCGGCCCTGCACCTCGGCGGCGGCGAGCAGGCTGATGACGTCGTCACCGGGGCGGGCGCGGCGCTCCTGCGCCAGGTCCATGAAGTAGAGCACGATCTCGTTGCGGGCGGCGATCGCGTCGACCTCGTCGTACGCCGCGTCGACCGACGAGAGCGCCTTCTTGTTCCAGCGCAGCAGCTCCTCGCGGTCCGCCGCCGGGACCGACAGCAGATCGCAGATCGTGTTCATCGGGATCCGGTCGGCGATCTCGGCGGCGAAGTCGAAGGTGCCCCGCCCGACGACCGAGGCCACCAGCGCGTCGGTGCGCCGCCCGACCTCCTCCACGACCTCGCCCAGCACCCGCGGCGTGAACGAGCTGAACAGCAGGTTGCGCAGCGGCCGGTGGCGCGGGGGGTCGGTCACCGCCACCATGCTGCCGCCGGCCGAGTCGTCGCCGCGCAGGACGACGTCGAGGACGTTGCCGCGGGCGGAGCCGAGGGCCTCGTCGGTGTACAGCGGCTGCACGTCGGCGTACCGCGACACCACCCAGAACCCCGGGTTGCGTTCGGTCGCCTCGTGCCAGTGGACGGGATTCCGGGCCCGCACGTCCCGCCAGTACGCGTGGACGTCGTTGTCCACGAACGCGGCCGGATCGGTGAGGTCGAGAGAGGGCGTGCCGAGATCGGTCCGGCTCATGTCTGACGGTTCCTTCCCGCTGGGTGGAGCGCCCCGGAGGAGACCGGGCGCGCGCCCGTCGGCCGTACGCCGAGGCGTACGGCCGACGGGAGGAGCACCGGCCCGCAGGGCGCGGCCGGTCCGGTGGTCGTGCGGGTCACCGCCCGGCCGGGGCCTCCGGGTAGCGGGCGGCGATCTGTTCGCCGGCCTTCGGGCCACGGGCGAAGACGAAGCCGGCGGTGTCGACGCGGCGGCCGGTCGCCCGGTCGACCACGACCGGGTCCACCTCCCTGCCCGTCTCCTCGTCGACCAGGATGAGACTGCGGTCCTCCGGGGCCAGCCGGTGGTTCCCGAAGGCCGCCATCACCAGGAGGAGCGGGCGCAGCGAGCGGCCCAGATCGGTGGCCCGGTACGCCGGGTCGCCCGGCTCGGCGGCGCCGTCGGCCGCGCCGTCGGCGGTGTCGTCGACCTCCAGCAGACCCTTCGCCGTCAGCGCGGCGATCCGGTCCGCCAGGACGTCGGCGGGGGTCTCCAGATCCCGGCGGATCGCGGAGAACCGGGTGTGGCCCCCGAGGACCACGTGCAGGATCTCCAGCGTCCACCACGAACCGACGACCTCGACCGTGCGGGCCAGCGGGCAGTCGGGGATACGTGCCTGGGTCATCGTTCGCTCCCGTCGTCGGCCGGGTCCGGCAGCGACCAGTACTGGCGCATCCCGTACAGCAGCGGACCGGCCGGCCCGGTCGCGTGGTGCGCCACCCGGTGCACCCGCCCGAAGACGACGACGTGGTCGCCGACCGGCAGCGTCTCGCTGACCTCGCAGTCCGCGATCGTGTGGGCGTCCTCGACCAGGTGCGGGACCCCGGACTCCGGGTCCGGGTCCCAGACGGTCTTCTCGAACCGGTCCGGGGCCCCGGAGGAGAACAGCCGCGCCACCGGTTCGGCCCGGTCGTGCAGGAGGTTGACGGCGAAGGCGGACGTGCGCAGCAGCGCGGCCAGCGTCGGACTCCGGTCCCGAAGGCAGACCAGCAGGGTGGCCGGCTGGAGCGAGACGCCGGTCAGCGAGGAGCAGGTCATGCCCCAGGGCTCGCCGTCGGGCCCCAGGGCGGTCACGATCGTGACGCCGACCGGATGCGCCGTCATGAGGGAGCGGAAGCCGGCCGGGTCGACGGTCGCCCGTGTCGCCGTGCCGGCCGGGGAGTTCGCCATGCCGGTCATCCCTTCGCTTCGGCGGCGCATTCCTCGACGAACTCGATGATCCGCCGCACACCGGTCTCCAGCGCCGCCGGATCCACGCAGAACGCGATGCGGACCAGGTGCCGTGCCCAGGGCGCGTAGTCGTGGGAGCGGATGCGGCCCTGCTCGTCGACGTCGGGGCGCATGGCGAAGCCGTTGCCCGCCACCACCGCGACGCCCTTGCGCTCCAGCAGCCGCATCGCGAACGTCTCGGCGTCCAGGCCGGACCGGCTCACGTCGAGCATGGCGTACCAGCCGCCGGGGGGCAGCTCCCGCAGCAGGCCGGCCTTGATCAGCGGCGGCAGCGCCACGTCCCGGTTGCGCTGAACGAGCTTGCGGTTGGTCGCCGTCGAGTCCGCCCGGCTCGCCAGCGCGGCGATGCCCGCGTGCTGCACCGGGGTCGACGTGCCGATGATCCCGGCCTCCTGCACGACCTTCATGACGTCGGCCATGCGGTCGGTGGCCGGCGCCACGTAGCCCAGCCGGTAGCCGGTCATCGCGAAGCCCTTGGAGAAGGTGAAGACGCTGTGCACGATCCGCTCGGCGACCGGCACCTCGCGCTCGAGGGAGGCGACCGACAGGTGCTCCCCCTCGTAACAGAAGTGCTCGTACGCCTCGTCGCTGATGACCTGCCAGCGGTTGCGGCGCGCCAGGTCCAGCAGGGCGCGGATCTCCCCGCCGTCGAGGACGGCCCCGGTCGGGTTGGCCGGGGAGTTGATCAGCAGGACCCGGGTGCGGGGCGTCGCGGCGGCCGCGATCCGCTCGGGGTCGGGCCGGAAGTCCGGGCCGAGCGGATACAGCACCGGCCGGAAGCCCGCGAGCAGGCTCTGCTGCAGATGGACCGGCCAGTGCAGCTCCGGCAGCAGGATCTCCGCGCCGGGCTCGGCGAGCGCCTGGAGGAGGCCGGTCAGGCCCTGGGCCGAACCGGGCGAGATCAGCACCCGGTCGACGTGGCTGTCCAGGCCGTTGTCGGTCCGCAGCTTCTCGGCCACCGCCTCCCGCAGCGCGGGCAGGCCCTCGACGCCGGTGTATTTGGTGTCGCCGCGCCGCACGGCGTCCACGAAGGCCTGGGCGACGTCCTCGGACGGATCGAAGTACGGGTCGCCGACGTGCAGCTTCACCACGTCGACGCCGGTCTCCTCGGCGAGCTTCTCCGCCGCCCAGAAGATGCTGACCAGGCAGGACGAGGGAATGGAGCCCGCGACGGACCTGTTCTCTGAACTCACGCTCATACCCCTTTGTGAGAGTGTTCTCGGCCGGTTGGCCGGGTCATGCCGTACGTCCGCCGTCGACGGGCATCAGGGCGCCGGTGACCCAGCCCGACACCTCCGGGTCGATCAGCAGGCAGACCCACCGGCCGACCTCCCGCTCCTCCCCGAACCGCCCCATCGGGGTCGACGCGATCAGCCCCTCCCGCAGTCGCTCGGCGCCGGCCGCGTCCAGGCCGGTCCCGTCCCACATCGGCGTCAGCACCGGCCCGGGCAGGACGGCGTTCACCCGCACGTCCGGCGCCAGCTCCACCGCCAGGGAACGGGTCAGGCTGTTGAGGGCCGCCTTGGTCGCGCCGTAGAAGGCCCGCCCCGGCATGGCCAGGACGCCGCCGACGGACGAGACGTTGACGACGCTGCCCCGGCGGGCCCGGAGCTGCGGCAGGGCGCAGCGGATCAGCTCGGCGGGCGCGCGGACGTTGACGGCGAACATCGCGTCGAACAGCGCGGGGTCGGCCTCGTCCAGGGCGTCGAACCGGGCCAGGCCGGCGTTGTTGACCACGGCGTCGACGCCGCCGAACCGCTCCGTCGCGGCGGCGACGATCCGTTCGGCCGCCCCGGGCGCGGCGACGTCCTGCGCCACGACGTGGACCGCGTGCCCGAAACGTTCGGCCAGTTCGCGCAGCGGTTCCTCGCGGCGGCCGACGACCGTGACGTCGGCGCCCTCCTTCAGCACGCATTCCGCGATGCCCCGGCCGATGCCCGTGGCCGCGCCGGTGATGATGACGGACTTTCCGGCAAGGGTCATGGCCGCGTCGCGCCTTCCAGGAGGACTCCGGTGATGTCGGCGAGCAGTTCCGTCGGCTCCAGGAGCACGCCGAAGTGGCTGCCGGGCCTGGCCCGTACGCTGGTCGGGCCGGTGGTGACCGCGGTCCAGGGCGCCACCCGCGCGGCGTCCACCAGCGGGTCCTCGGTGTTGTAGTGGCAGTGGACCGGGCAGTCCAGCGGCTCGGGACGCGTCGGCGGCCGGTAGGTCTCGGTGAGTCCGATGTACGCCCGCAGGGGCGGCAGCAGCAGCTCCCGCAGTTCCAGGTCGTCGGCGATCGAGGGGTCGATTCCACCGAAGTCCCGCAGGGTGGACCAGAGTTCCGCGTCGTCGGTGAGGTGCAGCCGGCCGCCGTGCGCCTGCCCCGGCGCGAGCGAACCGGAGACGACCAGCCCGTGTGCGGGCCGGCCGTCCGCCTGGAGCCGTCGCGCGGTCTCGTACGCGGCGAGGGCGCCCAGGCTGTGCCCGTACAGGACGCAGCGGACCGGCTCCCGCCGGGACAGTTCGGCGGCCACGCACGAGGCGATCGCGGTGACGGAGTCCGCGGGCGACTCGCGGATGCGGTCCGCCTGGCCCGGATACTGCACGGCGAGCAGTTCGACGCCCGCCGGCAGCGCGGCGGACCAGTCGCGGTAGGTCGTCGCGGTACCACCGGAGTAGGGGAAGCACACCAGCCGGGCCGTCGGGCGCTCCGCGCCGCTGATGACCCGCACCCAGTTCCGTTCCTGCGCTCGCTCTCGGTTCACGACTCGAGGTTCGCCAAGCCGTCGGCCTCCTCGGCCAAAACTTTCAAAGCTCTGTTGGGGCTTGATGCGGGTTAGGAAAGCCTGCCCGACTCTGAAGGCGTCGCAACCGAGGAGGACGGAATGCTGGACGGGTTCGTGCCGTGGCCACCCGACTTTGCGGAGAGATACCGGCGCGCCGGTTACTGGACGGGTGCCCCCCTCCGGCAGCGGGTGGCCGACAGCGCTGAGCGCCACCCGCACAAGATCGCCGCCGTGGACGGCAGACGCCGGGTCACCTACACGGAACTGCTCGACGAGGCCGACCGTATCGCGGCCGGCCTGACGGAACTCGGCGTCCGCCGGCACGACCGGGTCGTGCTGCACCTGCCGAACGTCATCGAATTCCTTTCCACCATGATCGGGCTGTTCGGCATCGGGGCCATCCCCGTCATGGGCCTGCCCGGACACCGCCGGGACGAGATCCTCCATCTGGTCCGCGCCTCGGACGCGGTGGCCTACGTCGGCCCGGACCGCCTGCAGGGCTTCGACTACCGGCAGCTGGCCCGCGAGGTGCGCGCCGACGCGCCGTCCCTGCGGCACGTCGTGATCGCCGGAGAGGCGGAGGAGCACACCCCGCTGTCCCGGCTGCTCGCCTGCGAGCCCCGGGAGATGGAGCCGGTCGACGCCTCCGAGGTGGCGCTGCTCCTGCTGTCCGGCGGGACGACCGGGGCGCCGAAGCTGATCCCCCGGACCCACGACGACTACGCGTACAACATGCTCGCGTGCGCCGAGGTGACCGGCTTCGGCGAGGAGAGCGTCTACCTCGCCGCGAACCCCGTGCCGCACAACGCCGCGCTCGGCTGCCCGGGCGTGCTGGGCGCGCTGCTCGTCGGCGGGAAGGCCGTGCTGGCCGCCAACCCCAGCCCCGGCCTGGTGTTCCCCCTCATCGCGGAGGAGGGCGTCACGCACACCGCGCTGGTGCCCGCCCTGGCGCTGCTCTGGGCGGAGCACGCGCTCGCCGACCCGGTCGACATGAGCGGCATGACCATCCAGGTGGGCAGTTCGAAGTTCGGCCCCAACGCGGCGGAGCGCGTCAGCAAGAACCTCGGCTGCCGGATCATGAACGTGTTCGGCACCGCCGAGGGGCTGATCACCCACACCCGGCTCGACGACCCGGAGGAGGTCGTCTTCGGCACCGAGGGCAGGCCGATCTGCCCCGACGACGAGATCAGGATCGTCGACGCCGACGACCGGGAGGTCGCCCCCGGCACGACCGGCGAACTGCTCACCCGGGGCCCGTACACGATCCGGGGCTACTTCGCCGGACCGGAGGCCAACCGCCGGGCGTTCACCACCGACGGGTTCTACCGCACCGGCGACCTGGCCCGCACGACCGGCGACGGCAACATCGTCATCGAGGGCCGGCTGAAGGACATCATCCACCACCTCGGCGAGAAGGTCTCCGCCGAGGAGGTCGAGAGCCACGTGCTGACCCACCCGCTGGTCCGGGACGCCGCGGTCGTCGGCGTACCGGACGAGGAACGCGACGAGCGCCTCTGCGTGTTCGTCGTCCTCACCGCGGGCACCGACGCCGGCGCGCTCTCGCTGCGCACGGTCAGGGAGCACATACGCGACCGCGGGCTCGCGACCTACAAGCTGCCGGACGACCTGGTCGTCGTGCCCGACTTCCCCCGGACACCCGTCGGGAAGATCGACAAGAAGCGGCTGCGCGAGGAGCGGACGCGATGAGCGCCCAGGCCGACGACGGCCACTGTCCGGCGTACGGAGAACGTCTCAGGCTCGACGAGCTGCTCGAGATCGCCCAGGTGCACGAGAACCCGGAGCGCGCCCTGTTCTTCGGCGCCCACCAGGCCTGCGAGATCTGGTTCGCGGTCGTCCTGCGCCACCTGGAGACCGCCCGCCGGGACCTCACCGAAGGACGGGGCGCGGAGGCGTGCGCCCATCTCGACCGGCTGCCCCGGATCATGGAGGCGGTCGCCCAGCACTTCGACGCCCTGCACGCGCTGACGCCGGAGGAGTTCGACGTCGTCCGGGCGACGCTCGGGACGTCCAGCGGCTTCCAGTCCGTCCAGTTCCGCGAGATCGAGTTCCTGTGCGGGGCCAGGGACCGGCGGATGCTGAACATCGCCGGGCTGACCGACCGCGACCGGGCCCGGCTGCTCGCGCGTCTCGACGAGCCGTCGCTGGACGACGCCTTCGCCGCGTACCGCGACCGGGCCGGCGAGGACGTCAAGCGGGTCCAGGACGCGATGGTCGCCTTCGACGCCGCGATGCGCTCCAGCCGCGGGCGGCACGCCGCCCTGGCGCAGGCGCTGCTCGGCGGAGTGGCCGGCACGGCGGGCTCGTCGGGCGCCGCGTACCTGTGGCGCTCGATGGAACGCACCCTTTTTCCGCAACTCACCCAAGGAGTACACAGTGATGACTGTTGACGGTGCGGGCAAGCAGCGGACGAACGACCCGGGCAAGACGAAGCGGGTCGTGGTCGTCGGCGGCGGCACGGCGGGCTGGATGACGGCGTCCTACCTGGTGGCCGCGTTCGGCGAGCGGATCGACGTGACCGTCGTGGAGTCGGCCCGGGTCGGCACCATCGGCGTCGGCGAGGCCACGTTCAGCGACATCCGGCACTTCTTCGAGTTCCTCAAGCTGTCCGAGTCGGACTGGATGCCGGCCTGCAACGCCACCTACAAGCTGGCCGTCCGGTTCGAGAACTGGCGCGAGCCCGGCCACCACTTCTACCACCCGTTCGAGCAGCTCGGCTCGGTCGACGGGTTCCCGCTCAGCGACTGGTGGCTGCGCAACCCGACCACGAGCCGCTTCGACAAGGACTGTTTCGTCATGGCGTCGCTGTGCGACGCCGAGCGCTCGCCCCGCTACCTCGACGGCAAGCTGATCGACCAGGGCTTCGTCGAGCAGCAGCGCGACGAGACCACGGCCCGCTCGACGATCGTGGAGTACCAGGGGACGCAGTTCCCGTACGCCTACCACTTCGAGGCGGCCCTGCTGGCCAAGTTCCTGACGACCTACTCCACCGACCGCGGCGTCCGCCACATCGTCGACGACGTCACGGACGTCGTGCTCGACGAGGACGGCTACATCGGCCACGTGCAGACGGCCGAGCACGGCCGGCTGGAGGGCGACCTGTTCGTGGACTGCACGGGATTCCGCGCGCTCCTGCTGAACAAGGCGCTCGAGGAGCCCTTCGTCTCCTACCAGGACACGCTGCCCAACGACAGCGCGGTCGCCCTCCAGGTGCCGCTGGACATGGACCGCGAGCCGCTCCGGCCCTGCACCACCGCGACCGCCCAGGAGGCGGGGTGGATCTGGACCATCCCGCTGATCAGCCGCATCGGCACCGGCTACGTCTACTCCGCCGACTACACGACGCCGGAGGAGGCGGAGCGCACGCTGCGCGAGTTCGTCGGCCCCGCCGCCCAGGACGTCGAGGCGAACCACATCAAGATGCGCATCGGCCGCAGCCGCCGCTCCTGGGTGAAGAACTGCGTGGGCATCGGCCTGTCGAGCGGCTTCGTGGAGCCGCTGGAGTCGACCGGCATCTTCTTCATCCACCACGCGATCGAGCAGATCGTGAAGTACTTCCCGGCCGGCCGTGACGACCACCGCCTGCGCGACCTCTACAACGAGTCGATCGCGCACGTGCAGGACGGCGTCCGCGAGTTCCTGGTGCTGCACTACGTGGGCGCCAAGCGCGCCGACAACCAGTACTGGAAGGACACCAAGACGCGCACGATCCCGGACACGCTGGCCGAGCGCATCGAGAACTGGAAGTACAAGGTGCCGGACGCGCAGACCGTGTTCCCGCACTACCACGGGCTGCCGCCGTACTCGTACAACTGCATCCTGCTCGGTACCGGCGGCATCGAGGTCCGGCACTCGCCCGCGCTCGACATGGCCGACGACCGCGCGGCGATCGCCGAGTTCGAGCGCATCCGGCTGAAGGCGGAGAAGCTCGTCGCGGAACTGCCCACCCAGAACGAGTACTTCGCCGCCATGCGCGCCGGCGCGATCTGAGGAACCGAGGACATGGACCTTAAAGCTCTGCGCGAAGTGGTATCCGGTGTGCTCGGCATCGAGCTGACCGAGGCGGACGACGACTGCAACCTCTTTGAGCTCGGCCTGCAGTCCATGGACCTGATCCGGCTGGTGAGCCGGCTCAACCGGGAGGGCCTCGACGTCTCGTTCGCCGAGCTGGCCGAGGCCCCCCGGTTGTCGGCCTGGCCCGGGATGCTGACGCCCCTGGAGGGCGGTGGCGAACCGGCGCCGGAGGCCGTCGAGAAGCACGACGACGAGGCCGATCGGAGCTTCCCGCTGACGGCGGTGCAGCAGGCGTATCTGATCGGCCGCGCCGAGGGCCAGCCCCTCGGCGGCGTCGGCTGTCACAACTACATGGAGTTCGACGCGGTCGCGCCGATCGAGCCGGACCGTCTGGAGCGGGCCGTGCGGGCCCTGCTCGCCCGGCACCCGATGCTGCGGGCGCGCTTCGCCGACGACGCGACCCAGCAGGTCCTGCCCCGGTCCCCGTGGCCCGGCCTGACCGTCCACGACCTCCGCGACCGGCCGGCCGCCGAGGCGGAGGCGGCGGCGCTCGAGCTGCGCGAGCGGCTGTCGCACCGGGTGCTGGAGGTCGGCCGCGGCGAGGTGATCGACGTCCAGCTGAGCCGGCTGCCCGGCGGGGTCGACCGGCTCCACTTCAACGTCGACCTGCTCGTCGCCGACCTGGCCAGTTTCCGGCTGCTGCTCACCGAGCTGACCGCGCTGTACGAGGACCCCGACAGCCTCGGCGAGGTCGGCTACACCTTCGGCCGGTACCTCGCGGACCAGGCCGCGGTCCGCCGGGCCGAGAGCGAGCGGGCCCGCCCGTACTGGCAGCGGCGGGTGCCGTCGCTGCCGGGCGGCCCGAAGCTGCCCCTGGCGACCGACCCGCTGGCCGTCGCGGCCCCGCGCTTCGTCCGCCGGTACTTCGACCTCACGGCGGACGAGTGGACCGCCCTGGAGCGGCGGGGCAACAAGGCGGGCCTGACCCCGTCGGTGGTCCTGGCCACCGCGTACTCCATGATCCTGAGCCGGTGGTCCGGCGACGAGCACTTCCTGCTCGGGCTGCCGCTGTTCGACCGCGACCTCGGCGCGCACCCGGAGATCGAGCGCGTCGTGGGCGACTTCACCGGTCTGGTGCTGCTGGAGGTGGACCTCTCCGGGGCGGGCTTCCAGGAGTGCGCCCGCGCCGTGCAGAAGCAGGTGCACGAGGACATCGGGCACGCCGCCTACAGCGGCGTCGACGTCCTGCGCGACCTCGCCCGCTCCGACCCGGACGCGCCCCGCACCGCGCCCGTGGTGTTCTCCCTCGACCTGTCGGCGCCGCTGATCCCGGAGGTGTTCGCCGAGCGCTTCGGCGACGCGAGCTGGATGATCTCCCAGACGCCGCAGGTCTGGCTCGACCACCAGATCTACCGCACCGGCGACGGCAGCGTGCGGATGGTCTGGGACGCCGTCGAGGAACTGTTCCCCGACGACGTCCTCGACTCGATGATGGCGGCCTACGAGGCGCTGGTCCGCGAGCTGATCGACGGCGAGTGGGAGACCGCGCCCCCGAGCACGCCGCTGCCCGCCGCGCAGCGCGCCACCCGGGAGGCGGTCAACGCGTCCACCCGCCCCCTGACCGACAACCTCCTGCACACGGCGTTCTTCGAGCGGGCCGCCGACCGCGCCGAGCGGCCGGCCCTGCTCTGGGGCGACGACGGCTCGACGACGCACCAGGAGCTGGCCCGGGACGCGCTCGGCGTCTCCGCCGCGCTCGCCGGGCGCGGAATCGGCCGCGGCTCGTACGTCGCCGTGGTCGCCCCGAAGGGACCGCGGCAGATCGCGGCGGTGCTCGGGGTGCTCGCCGCCGGCGCGGCGTACGTCCCGATCGGCGTCGACCAGCCCGCGGAGCGGCGCGCCCGCATCCTGAAGCTGAGCGGCGCGGAGGTCGTCCTCGACGGCAGCGGGGCGCTGGGCGAGACCGAGGCGGGTGTCGAGGTGCTCCCCATCGAGACGGCGCTCCGCACGCCCCCGCTGGACGCTCCGGTGCCGGCCGGGCCCGGGGACCCCGCGTACGTGATCTTCACCTCGGGCTCCACCGGCCTGCCCAAGGGCGTCGAGGTCAGCCACCGTGCCGCGGTCAACACCGTCGAGGACCTCAACGAGCGGTTCGGCATCGGGGCGGACGACCGGGTGCTGGCGGTCTCCGCGCTGGACTTCGACCTCTCCGTGTGGGACGTCTTCGGCTTCCTCGCGGCGGGCGGGGCCGCCGTCCTGGTCCCGGAGTCCGGCCGGCGCGACGCCGTCGAGTGGCTGACGCTGTGCCGGCGGCACGCGGTGACCGTCTGGAACACCGTCCCGGCCCTGCTGGAGATGGCGTTGACCGCGGCGGACGGCTCGCCGTTCCCCGGCTCGCTGCGCCTGGCCCTGCTGTCCGGCGACTGGATCGGCCTCGACCTGCCCGAGCGGCTGGCGCGGGCGACGGACGGCCGCTGCCGGTTCCTCTCGCTCGGCGGCGCGACCGAGGCCGCGATCTGGTCGAACATGTACGAGGTCACCGAGGTCCCGGAGGGCTGGCGCTCGATCCCGTACGGCACACCGCTTCGGAACCAGAAGTTCCGGGTGGTGGACAAGCGGGGCCGGGACTGCCCCGACTGGGTGCCCGGCGAGCTCTGGATCGGCGGCGCGGGAGTCGCGCTCGGCTACCGGGGCGACCCCGAGCTGACCGCGGCACGCTTCCCCGAGCACCAGGGCGAGCGCTGGTACCGCACCGGCGACCTCGGCCGCTACTGGCCCGACGGCAACCTGGAGTTCCTCGGACGCCTCGACCACCAGGTGAAGATCAACGGCTTCCGGGTCGAACTGGGGGAGATCGAGTCCTGTCTCCAGGGGCACCCCGAGGTCGCCCAGGCCGTGGTCCTCCCGGCCACCGAAGGGCGCAGGGAACTCGTCGCCGCCGTGGTCGAGCGCTCGTCCGCACCGGACCGGGCCCCCGCGGAGACCGACCGCACCCGCAACCCGTTCCTGCCGCCCGCGGCCACCGGCGGGACCGACCCGCACCAGCTCGAACACCGCCTGGTGGAAGCGCTGTTGGCGGAAGTCGTCGCCCCGCTGACCGGACCCGAGGCCGGCCACCCGCCGGTCTGCGCCGAACAACGCCCGGTCCTGGACGTCTGGTGCGCGTATCTCACCGAGCGCGACGTGCTCGACCGCGCCGCCGACGGCACCCACCGGCACGGCTCCCGCTGGGACGAGGTCACGCGCCCGGAGTGGATCGCGGCGGCCCGCGAGGACGCCGCCGGCACCCCCTTCGAGACCGTCGCCGGCGCGCTGCGCTGGGCCGGACCGCTCCTGGCGGCCGTCCTCTCCGGCGACGCCGACGCCACCGCGCTGCTGGACGATCCGGTCCTGGCCCCGGAGGCGCTCGGCGACCTCATGCCGGCGACGGCCGACTGCCTCCGGGCCGTCGCCGAGGACCTGCGGGCACGCGGCGGCGACTCCACGCCCCCGCGCGTCGCCGAGTGGGACGTGGCCGGGGGCCGCGGCACCGCGCGCCTGCTCGCCGCACTCGGCTCCGCCCCGGTCGACTACACGCTCCTCGGCGCCTCGAAACCGGCCCTGGCCAGGACCCGGACGCTGCTGGAGGAGCAGGGGCACGCCACCCGCACCGCGTGGCAGAGCCCCGACGCCGTCGCGGTACAACATCTCCACGCCTACGACGCCGTCGTGGCCAACAACGTCCTGCACCGCATGCCGGACCCGGACCTGGCCGTGGCCACCCTGGCCCTGCTGCTCGCCCCGGGCGGCCGCCTCCACATCCTGGAGCGCGCCCACCCGACGCCGCTCGCGCTCGTCACCGCCCTGCCGCTGGAGGCACGCGCGGGGAGGTTCGCGGCGGGCCGCCCCGAGACCCCCTGGCTCCACGGTGCCGACCGGTGGCGGCACGCCTGCGCCGCGGCCGGCCTGACCGACGTGCGGGTCCTGCGCACCGAACCCGGCGGCGAGCTCCTGCTCTCCGCGGACCGGCCGGGGACGGCCGAGGGGATCGTCCCCGACGGCCTGCGCGCCTGGGTGGCCGAACGGCTGCCGGAGCACATGGTCCCGGACCACTTCGCCGTCCTGCCCACGCTGCCGCTCAGCGCCAACGGAAAGATCGACCGCCGGCAGGTGCGGACCGTCCTCGAACAGTTCGTCGACCGGCCGCGCGACGTGGACGACCCGCCGCGCGGCGACACCGAGACCTTCGTCGCCGACCGGTGGACGAAGCTGCTCGGACTGGAGTCGGTGGGCCGCGACGAGAACTTCTTCAGGCTCGGCGGCGACAGCCTGATCGCGACCCGCTTCGTCGCCGAGCTGCGCGGAGCCTGGGGCGTCGAACTGCCCATGCGCGACGTCATCCGCACACCGACCGTCGCGGGAATCAGCGCACTGATCGACCGGCTCCGTGCCGCCGACGCATACGAAGAGGGTGCGGTGTGAACGCCAACGACCTGCTCAAGGAGTTCTCCGAGGCCGGGATCCAGCTGTGGCGCGAGGGCGAGAACCTGCGCTTCCGCGCCCCCCGGGGCGTCATGGACGACCGGCGCATGGGAGAGCTGCGCCGCCACAAGGCGGAACTGCTGACCCTCGTGGCGGACACCGCGGCGAGCCGCGCGGAGGATCCGGTCTGGCAGGACCGGCCCGACGAGCGGGACCGGCCCTTCCCCCTGACCGACATCCAGTCCGCCTACCTCTTCGGCCGCAACCCGGCCTTCGGCTACGGCGGCGTCTCCTGCCACCTCTACCAGGAGCTGGACTACCCGGCCGACCTGGACCCGGCCCGGCTGCAGAGCGCCTGGGACGGCATGGTGCGCCGCCACGACGCCCTGCGGACGATCATCCACGAGGACGGCACGCAACGCGTCCTGCCCGAGGCGGAGGACACCCGGATCGCGGTCGCCGACCTGCGCGACGCCTCCGCCGAGGAGGTCGCCGAGGCCCTCGCCGCAGTGCGCGACGAGCTGTCGCACGCCGTGCACCCGACCGGCGAACGCCCCATGTACGCGCTGCGCCTGACCCTGGCCGCCGACCGGAGCGTCCTGCACCTGTCGGTGGACTTCATGGCGCTGGACTGGCTCAGCATCCAGCAGGTGCTCACCGAGCTGGACCTCCGCTACCAGCAGCCGGACTGCGCCCTGCCCGAGATCGACGCCACCTACCGGGACTACGTGTCCGCCGAGCACCGGCTGCGCGAGACCGAGCGGTACGCGCGCGACCGCGCGTACTGGTGGAACCGCGTCGACGAACTGCCCGGTCCCCCCGTCCTGCCGCTGCGCGACGACCACGATCCGGCGACGGCGGCACCCCGCTTCCGCCGGCTGACGACGACGCTCGACGAGCGGGTGTGGCAGGCGCTCAAGGCCCGCGCCGCCGAGCAGGGCAGCACGCCGGCCAACGCGGTGCTCGCCGCGTACGTGGAGACGATCGGCCGTTGGAGCGCCACCGCGCGCTTCTGCGTCGGACTGCCCGTGCTGAACCGCCTGCCTCTGCACCCGAGCGTGGACCGGCTGCTGGGCGACTTCACCTCGCTGAGCCTGCTCGCGGTCGACCACGGCGAGCGGGCGAGCTTCGCGGAGCGCGCCCGCGCCCTGGGCGAGCGGCTCTTCGACGACCTCGACCACCGGCTGTTCAGCGGCGTCGAGGTCCTGCGCGAGATCGCCCGGCGGCGGGGACGCGAGGAGGCGATGCTGCCCGTCGTCTTCACCGGCAGCATCGGGGTCGGCGGCGGCGCGGTGTCGGCCGCGGGCAGGAAGCCGCGGCCGTCGTACGGCATCAGCCAGACGCCGCAGGTGTGGATCGACTGCCAGGTGGGCGACCAGTTCGGCGGCCTGGACGTGAACTGGGACATCCGCGAGGGGACCTTCCCCGACGGCCTGGTGGACGACATGTTCGCCGCGTTCGAGGCGTTGCTGCACCGGCTGGCCGAGGGGGCCGAGCCCTGGACCGCGGTGGACCCCCAGCCGCTGCCGGAACACCAGCGCACCCGGCGCTCCGAGGCGAACGCGACCGACGCGCCGGTGCCCGAGGGCCTGCTGCACGACCCGCTCGTCGCCCGGGCGCGCGCGTTCCCCGACCAGGTCGCGGTGATCGACCCCGAGGGAACGCTGACGTACGCCGAGTGGCTGGGAGGGGCCGCCGCGGTGGCGGAGCGCCTCCGGGCCGAGGGGTGTCGCCCCGGCGACTTCGTCGGCGTCCTCGTCGACAAGTGCCGGGACCAGGCCGTCGCGGTGCTCGGCATCCTCCTCGCGGGCGGCGTGTACGTCCCCGTGGACCCCGGCCAGCCCAGGATCCGGCGGGACCGCATCCTCACCGACAGCGGCGCCGGGTTCGCCGTCGTCGCCGACGCCGCGACCGGTGAACTCCCCGAAGGCGTGCGCGCGGTGACGGTGGCGGGGCTGCGGCCCGTGCCGCTCGCCGAGATCCCCGAGGGCCCCCGCGTCGCGCCCGACGACCTCGCCTACGTCATGCACACCTCGGGCTCGACCGGTGTGCCCAAGGGCGTGATGATCAGCCACCGCGCCGCCCTCAACACGGTGGTCGACATCAACGACCGCTTCGGCGTCGGCGACACCGACCGCGTCCTGGGGCTGGCGGCGCTCAGCTTCGACCTCTCCGTCTACGACCTGTTCGGTCCGCCGGCCGTCGGCGCGGCCCTCGTCCTGCCGGACCCCGCGCGCCGCGGCGACCCCTCGCACTGGGCCGAGGTGGTGGCCGCGCACGGGGTGACGCTGTGGAACTCGGTGCCCGCGCAGCTCCAGATGCTGCTGTACTACCTCGACGCCGAACCCGCCGGTCCGAAGAGCCTCCGGCTGGCGCTGCTGTCGGGCGACTGGATCCCGCTCACCCTGCCCGCGCACGCCGGACGGCACCTGCCCGGCACCGAACTGATCAGCCTGGGCGGGGCGACGGAGGCGGCGATCTGGTCGATCCACCACCCCATCACCGCCGTCGCACCCGACTGGCGCAGCATCCCGTACGGCGTCCCCCTGGCGAACCAGCGCTTCCACGTCCTCGACACCGCGCTGCGCGACCGGCCCGACCTGGTCGCCGGCGAGCTGTACATCGCGGGCACCGGCCTGGCGACCGGCTATCTGAACGACCCCGACCGGACGGCGGAGCGCTTCGTCCACCACCCGGAGACGAAGGAGCGGCTCTACCGCACCGGCGACCTCGGCCGCTACCTGCCGTCCGGCGAGATCGAGTTCCTCGGCCGCGCGGACCAGCAGGTCAAGATCCGCGGACACCGGATCGAACTGGGCGAGATCGAGGCCGTGCTGGGCGAGCACCCGATGGTGGGCACGTCGGTGGTCCTCGCGGCGGGCGACAGCGCCTTCGAACGGGCCCTGGTCGCCTTCGTGATCCCCCGGCGGGAGTCCGGGTCCGTCGAGGCCGACGAGCTCATCGGATGGGTCGCCGACCGGCTGCCGGCGCACATGATCCCCGCCCGGGTGCGGCTCGTGGAGGCGCTGCCGCTGACCCCGAACGGCAAGGTCGACCGGAAGAGGCTGCTGGCCTCCGCGCCGACCCCCACCACGCCGCGCGACGAGCCCTCCGAGCCGCCGCACCCGGGCGTCGAGCGGCGGATCGCCGACCTGTGGGCCGAGACCCTCGGGGCCGAGCCGCCGAGCCGCGACGCGGGGTTCTTCGACGTGGGCGGCGACTCGCTGCTGGCGGCCCGGTTCGTCGGGCGGGTCCGCGAAGTCGTGCCCGAGGCGGCCCACCTCACCTTCGACACCCTGCTCCGCGCCCTGCTGGACACCCCCACGGTCGCCGGCCTGGCCCGGTCGCTGGGGTCCGACGCCGAGGCGGTCCCGGCCGCGGACGCGGCTCCGGCGGCCCGTACCTCGTCGCTGGTCCCGCTCGCCGGATCCGGCGCGGGACCGGTGCGGCTGCTGGTGCACGACGGATCGGGCACCCTGGCGCCGTACGCCGCGCTCATCACCGAACTCGGCGCGGAGGCGCCGCTGTTCGGGGTCGTCGCGCCGGGCGGCGATCGCCTCGACCCCGCCGCGCCGGACCTCGTCCAGGAACTGGCCGGCGGATACGCCCGCGAGGTACTGGCCGCCGGGTTCGACGGCGTGGAGATCATCGGCCACGGCCTCGGCGGCCCGATCGCCCTGGAGCTGGCCCGTGCCCTGAGCGAGGCCGACGGGACGGTCCGGCGGCTGACCCTGGTGTCCAGCCACCGCGTCCCCTCCCCGCCGCAGGACGCCCCCGCGGACGACCACGCCCCCGCCGGGGCGGCGAGCGCCGATCCGGCGGTCCTCGCGCGGATCCACGACGCGGTGGCGCAGTACGACCCGCTGCCGTACGCGGGGGACCTCACCCTCCTGCGCCCCGTCGGGTCCGGGGCGGGCGTCCCCGGAGCCACGGACGACACGAGTGCGTTCTGGCACGACGTGTGCCTGGGGGACGTGACGGTGGTCGACGTACCGGGCGACCACGCCGGCTGCCTGCGGGCGCCTCATGTCGCGCGCCTGGCGGACGCGCTCACCGCGCGCCCCGCGGAGCGCCGATGACCCGCCCGATGCGCGTCGTCGTCTGTGGCACCCGTTTCGGCCAGGTGTACGCCGCGGCCCTCACCCGCGCGCCCGAGCGCTTCCGGCTCGTCGGCATCCTGGCCCGGGGCAGCGCCCGCTCCACGGCGCTCGCCGAGGAGTACGGCGTCCCGCTGTACGACACGGTCGAGCAGCTGCCCGAGGACGTCGACGCGGCCTGTGTCGTGGTGTCGACCGCGGTCGGCGGCGGGCGCGGCGCCGAACTGGCCAAGGCCCTGCTGGAACGCGGGATCCATGTGCTCCAGGAGCATCCGGTCCACCCGGACGAGCTGGCGGACTGCCTGCGGGTGGCGCGCAGGTCGGGGACCCAGTACCTGCTGAACACCTTCTACCCGCACCTCGAACCGGTCCGGCGGTTCACCTCGGCCGCCCGCGAGCTGGTCCGGCTCCGCAGGCCGGTGTTCGTCGACGCCCTGTGCGCGGTGCAGGTCTCCTTCGACCTGCTCGACATCCTCGCCGGGATCTTCGACGGGCTCCGGCCCTGGTCGATCACCGGGGTCGGTGCGCGCGCCGGCCGCCCGCTGGTCGCGGTGGACGCCCAGATCGCGGGCGTCCCGCTGACGCTGCGGGTGGAGAACCGGATGCAGGCGGGCGACGACAGCACCAGCCTGTTCCTGCACCGGATCACCGTCGGCACCGACGCGGGCAACCTGATGCTGGCCAACACCCACGGCCCGGTGATCTGGAGCCCGGTGCTGAGCCTGCCGTCGCACCCGGAGGGTCGGTTCTTCCCGGGCCGGACGGGCGCCGCGCCGGGGTGGTCGGACGAGTCCGGTCCCACCGGGGCCCACGTGGGCCCCGCCGGGACGCCCACCTGGGAGGAGGCCGTCCACGACGTGTGGGGCGACGGGGTGTTGACCGTCCTGGAGGAGCTGCGCGCCCGCGTCGAGGCGGGCGCGGACCCGCTGCAGGGACAGCAGCGCCATCTGACCGTCGCCCGCGCCTGGAAGGAGCTGACCGAGGCCCTGGGGTATCCCGAGGCCGCCGAGCCCGAATCCGGGAAGCCGCTGACCGTCGACGATCTCTGGCCGGAATCCCTATCCCCTCGGTCCCACAGCCGAGTACAGTGATATTCGTACGCGTACGATGGGAGAGTGATGAGCGCGATCGACGCTTTAGGAGCGGGGGAGCGGTCCACGCCGACGTCGGACTCCGACTCCGCGGCGGGGCAGAGCCTGTCCAGGCTGCTGCGTCCTCATGTTCGTAAGTTCGCGGTTGTCGCGATCCTGCAGGTGATCGGCGCTCTCGCGGGACTCGCGCCGCTGCTGGCGGTCGTCGAGCTGGGCCGCACCCTGCTGGCGCCGGGCCCGATCGACGAGGGACACGTCTGGACGGCCGTGATCCTCGGCGCGGCCGGCCTGTTCGTACGGCTGCTGTTCACCGCCGCGTCCTCGGGACTCGGGCACGTGCTGGACAGCCAGGCGCAGCTGACGTTCCGGCGGCAGCTCGCCGCCCACCTCGGCCGCGTGCCGATCGGCTGGTTCTCCCGCCGCAAGACGGGCGAGCTGGCCAAGGTGGTCGGCGAGGACGTGAGCGCCGTGCACCCGCTCATCGCCCACGCGCCCGGCGAGCTCGTCTCCGCCTTCGTGGTGCCGCTGGTCTCGCTGGTCTACCTGTTCACCATCGACTGGCGGCTCACCCTGATCACCCTGATCCCGGTGGTCATGGCCATCCTGCTGGTCCCGCTCCTGATGCTGCCCGCCAGGACGCGTGAGCAGGAGGAGTTCGACGAGGCCATGGGGCGGATCGCCAGCTCCGTGGTCGAGTTCGTGCAGGGCATCGCGGTCGTGAAGGCGTTCGGCGGCTCCGAGCGCGCCCACGGGAAGTTCCTCACCGCCGTCGACGACTTCGTCGGGACGTTCTTCCGGTGGGTGCGCGGCATGTCCCTGGTCGCGGCCGGGATGCAGCTGGCGCTGTCCCCGCCGTTCGTGCTGCTCGTCGTCCTGATCGGCGGCACGTCGATGATCACGTCCGGCAGCCTGGCCCCGGCCGACCTGCTGCCCTTCCTGCTGCTGGGCCTGGGCCTGACCGCCCCGGTGGCGGCCCTGGGCCACGGCTTCGACGACATGCAGGCCGCCGGCCGCGCGGTCGGCCGGATCAAGGAGGTCCTCGAGGTCCCGCCGCTTCCGGAGCCCGCGCACCCGGTCGCGCTCCAGGGGCACCGGGTGGAGCTGCGCGACGTCCACTTCGGCTACGAAGAGGACCGCGAGGTGCTGAGCGGGGTCGACCTGGTGCTGGAGCCGGGGACGTTCACCGCGCTCGTCGGGCCGTCCGGAAGCGGGAAGTCGACGCTGGTCCAGCTGCTGCCGCGGTTCTTCGACCCGAGCCAGGGATCGGTCACGATCGGCGGTGTCGACCTGCGCGAGATCGGCAGCCGGCAGCTCTACCGCACGGTCTCCTTCGTCTTCCAGGACGTGCGCCTGCTGCGCGCCTCGGTCGCGGACAACATCGCGCTCGCGGTGCCGCACGCCGAGCGCGACGACGTGGTGCGCGCCGCCAAGCTCGCCCACATCCACGACCGGATCCTCGAGCTGCCCGACGGCTACGAGACGATCATCGGCGAGGACGTCAAGCTCTCCGGCGGCGAGGCCCAGCGGATCTCCCTCGCCCGCGCACTGCTGGCCGACACGCCCGTCCTGGTGCTCGACGAGGCGACCGCCTTCGCCGACCCGCAGACGGAGCAGGCGATCCGCCAGGCCCTCGCGAGCCTGGGCGGCGAGCGGACGATGCTGGTCATCGCCCACCGTCCGGAGACGGTCGCCGACGCCGACACCGTCGTGATGCTGGAGAACGGGTCGATCGTCGAGCGTGGCCGCCCCGCCGAACTGCTGGCGCAGCAAGGAAAGTTCGCCGAGTTCTGGCGATCCCAAGGAGGACAGGCCCGATGATTCGAACGCTGCTGCGCGTGCTCGGACCCGAGTACGCCCAGGCGATGCGCCGCACCGTGGTCCTGATGACCATCACCGCGATGGTCGAGGGGCTCTCCTACGCGCTGCTCGTCCCGGTGCTGCGGGAGCTGTTCGGCAGCACGCCGGACGACGCCGTGCCGTGGCTGACCGCGTTCGGGGTCGCGGTCGCGGTCTACGCCGTGCTGCGCTACTTCAGCGACCTCTCCGGCATGCGGGTCGGCACCACGATGCTGCGCGGCATGTACTACCGGCTGGGCGAGCACCTGGCCAAGCTGCCGATCGGCTGGTACAACACCGGCCGGGTCGGCGAGGTCTCCGTCATGGCCAGCCGCGGCCTGCTCCAGGCGATGGGCGTCTCCGCGCACCTGCTGGCCCCGTTCATCTCCGCCCTGGTGACCCCGCTGACGATCGTCGCCGTGATGATCGCCTTCAACTGGCAGCTGGGCGTGGCCGCGCTGATCGCCGCACCCGTGGTGGCCGCGATCCAGAAGTGGACCGCCCGCTCGATGGCGAGCACCGACGCCGACCGGCACGAGCGGGACAAGGAGGCGTCGGACCGCGTCATCGAGTTCCTTCAGGCCCAGCCGGTGCTGCGCGCCGGCGGCCGTACCGGAGAGCGGTTCGAGCTCCTCGACGACGCGCTCCAGGAGGTCCAGCGCTCCTCCCGGCGCACCGTGCTGGCGATGCTGCCCGGTGCGGTGGGCCTGACGGTCGCGGTGCAGGTGGCCTTCACCGCGGTGCTGGCGCTGGGCACGTCCCTCGCGCTCGGCGGGGACATCGGGGCGGCCGAGGTCCTGACGATCCTGGTGCTCGCGGCCCGCTGCGCCGATCCGCTGCTGTCGCTGTCGGACATCGGCGCGGGTCTCCGCGGCGCCCAGTCCGAGCTGGAGCGGCTCGACAAGGTCCTGAGCACCCCGCCGCTGCCGGAACCCCGGAAGCCCGTCCGGCCGACCCGCCACGACCTGGCGTTCGAGTCCGTCACCTTCCGGCACGGCGGACGCACGGTGTTCGACCAGGTGTCCCTCTCCGTTCCCGAGGGGCAGCGGCTCGCCGTGGTCGGCCTGTCGGGGGCGGGCAAGAGCACCCTCCTCCAGCTGCTCGCCCGGTTCTACGACGTGGACTCCGGCGCGGTGCGCGTGGGCGGTGTGGACGTGCGCGAGATCGACACCAAGGTGCTGATGGAGCAGATCGCCATCGTCTTCCAGGACGTCTATCTCTTCGACGGCACCATCGAGGAGAACGTGCGCCTCGGCCGTCCGGACGCCGACGAGGCCGACGTCCGCGCCGCGGCGACGGCGGCCCGGCTCGACGAGGTCATCGAGCGGCTGCCCGGCGGATGGGAGGCGAAGGTCGGCGAGGGCGGCGCCCTGCTGTCGGGCGGTGAGCGCCAGCGCGTCTCCATCGCCAGGGCGCTGCTGAAGGACGCTCCTGTCGTCCTGCTGGACGAGGTGACCTCCGCCCTCGACCCGGTCAACGAGACCGCCGTCCACGAGGGCATCGAACGCCTGATGGCCGGGCGGACCGTGGTGATGGTCGCCCACCGGATGCGGACCGTGCAGCGCGCCGACCGCGTCCTCTTCCTGGAGGGCGGTCACATCGTGGAGGAGGGCAGCCACGACGAGCTGCTCGCCCGGAGCGGCCGCTACGCCGACTTCTGGGACATCTCCATGTCGCCCGCGGTGAGCGAGTGACAGCAGGCAAGACCAGGGCCCGCCTCCTTCGCTTTCCGCGAGGAGGCGGGCCCTGGCCGCTTCACCGGCCGCCGGCTACCGGCCCTTCACCGTCTCCACCGACCGCAGCAGCCCGTCGATGACCGCCGTCAGGCCCTCGCGGTGGGTGTCACGGCCGTTGAGCTCGGCCCATCGATCGGCGACCGCCGCCAGCCGGGGGTGCGTACCGCTCACCAGGCCGGCGACGACCTGGTCCTCGTAGGTCGGTCCGGTGGCCCGGCCGCGTCGCTGATTGCCGTTCGCCCGGATGATCAGGTCGCCGACGATGGTGAACCAGATCGTGCGGTAGACGTACACGGCGTCTTCCAGCGTGTGTCCGCAGTCCACGATCGCGCCGATCATCTCCTCGACGAACCAGAGCGCCGAGGGGGCGATGAGGTCGCCGCCGGCGACCACCTGCACGATCCACAGCCGGTCGGCGAGCAGCTCGTAGAGCATGATCGACACAGCGATCAGCCGCTCCCGCGGATCCTCCGGCAGTTCCGGACGCTCTATGCGCCGGGCCTGGGCCTCCATGAGCAGCAGAAGCAGTTCGTCCTTGTTGCGAACATGGTAATAGAGCGCCATCGGCGCACTATCCAATTCGTCCGCCAGGCGCCGCATCGAAAGCTTTTCCGCGCCCTCGGTCTCCAGAATGTGTTCCGCCGCTGCGACGATCGCATCGAGAGACAGATGAGGTGGCCGGCCGACGGTCTTGGCGCGGGGCTTTTCTGCGGGCATCTCATCCTCCATACAGGTGGATTGATTCTAGCATTCCGCAGCTACGGAAAACCCCCACCGGTCGGGCTGAATCCAACATTGTCGGGCAATGGTGACGATGCTGTTTTGGTCGCATTCATGCATTTTGCTTCCTTGTAAATAAGTGCTTGTCCGTGGCAGCGGGTACGGCGAATCGCCGCCCTGGCGTCCCTGCCGTGGCGGCGACCGCTCCGTGGGCCGGCCCGCGCCTAGGAGATCGCCCCGGCCATCGCCTCCGGGCGGGTCCGGAGTCCGGCCTTCCCGACGCGTACCGGGGGCTTCGGGAGGAAGGGTCCGGTGAGCGCGGTCGTGACCAGCGCCATCACGACCATCATGGTGAACATCCGGCTGTCCAGGACGCCGAGGCTGACGCCGGCATTGAGGATGATCAGTTCGGTGAGGCCGCGGGTGTTCATGAGGGTGCCGAGGGTGCCGGCCTCCCGCCACGACATTCCGGACAGTTTTCCGACCATGGACGCGCCGATCACCTTGCCGGCGCAGGCGACGGCGATGATGGCGGCCAGTTCGATCAGATCGCGTCCGGACAACGCCCCGATGTCGACATTCAGTCCGGTGACGATGAAGAAGACCGGCAGCAGCACCATGCTGATCCCCGCGAACGGCTTCCTGGCCTCTTCGCCGAACACGCCGCGGTACTCGCTGGGCATGATGAACCCGAAGGCGAACGCACCGAAGATCGCGTGGATCCCGATCCAGGTCGTCGCGTAGGAGGACAGGAAGAGGCCGGCGACGAGGGCGACGACGAGCTGCGGTGTCATGCGGTCACGGCCCCAGCGGCGCATGAGGAAGGACAGGAACGGGCGGACGAAGACCACCATCGCCGTGATGTAGAGCCCGGAGAACAGCACCGTCTGCGCGAGGTCCCCGGCGCCCCCGGACGCGGTCACGACCGCCGCGACCAGGGCGAGCAGACACCAGGCGATGACGTCGTCGATGGCCGCGCTGGCCAGTGCGAGGGTGCCGACCCGTGTTCCCAGCATTCCGTGTTCGGTCAGCATCCGGGCCAGCACGGGAAATGCGGTGATGGACATCGCCGCACCCATGAACAGGGCGAAGGCGGTGAAGGAGACCTGTTCTCCGTTGACGGTGTCGTGCCGCTGGTACAGCAGCGCCGCAAGTCCGATCGCCAGGCTGAACGGGACCACGACCGAGGTGAGGGAGACCGCCGCCGCGGCACTGCCCCGGCCCTTCAGCAGCGTCTTGTCGAGTTCCCAGCCGATGCCGAACATGAAGACGAGCAGGCCGACCTGGGCTATCGCCGAGAGATAGGGTCTCACCTCGCTCGGAAATATCAGGGAGGGCAGGTCCCCGGGTAACAGGCCGAGAAGACTCGGTCCCAGGGCGATTCCGGCGATGATCTCGCCGACGACGGGTGGCTGGCGTACGTATCGAACCAGCCAGCCCAGGATGGATCCCGCGACAAGGATGATGGCGATATCGGCCATCGTGATGGCGATGAGCAGATCTTTGCCGCGCGAGATGTCCGCCATGACGAGCCCTCCGTGGGCAGGAATGAGGAACCCCCCGGGGTTCTGCCCGGTGCGGCACATCGCCGCAGTTCAGCGGCGTACGCAAAAGGAACCCCGGGGGATGACGGTGAGGTGGGCGAGAGGGGTCTCGAAGTGACCTGCGGGTCAGAACCAGTGGGCTTCCTGCGCGATGCGCAGGGCGTCGATGCGGTTCCGCGCGCCCAGCTTCGTCACTGCGGAGAGGAGATAGTTCCGCACGGTCCCCTCGGAGATGTGCAGTTGTGCCGCGATCTCACTGAGCGTGTCACCCTGGGCGAGCAGCTCAAGTACGGAGAGTTGCCGCTGGGAAAGCGGGCAGTCGTTGTTCCCCAGCACGGCCACGGTTAATTCCGTGTCAAAAACCCTTTCCCCCTGGTGCACCCGGTGGATGGATTCGAAGAAGCGATACGGAGAGGCGCTCTGCTGCACCATTCCGGCGATTCTGCCGGTGAAGGCCCGGCGTACGACCGACCGCTTGAACGACTCGGCGAGCAGCAGACAGCGACTTCTCGGAAGGCAGGTGATCTTCTCGGCGACGGTGAGGACATTGCTGTCCGCGCCGTCGAAGTTGAAGATCACGACATCCGGATGGTGTGTGTCCGCGAACTCGATCGTCTCCAGATCGCCGGCCACCGAACCGATGACCTGTAATCCCTTGCCCTGTTCGAGCAGGGCGGCGAGCGCGTAGCGGGACACGTTCATCTTGTCGGATATCAGTACGTTGATTCCCATTCATTCCCCCGTAACCGACGCTGAGGTAGGATTTTCGACTCCGGCCGAGCACGCACATGATTCGGGACCGGGCCGGCTCCTTGAGCGGCCCGGCTATGAACTGTGGCACGATGGGATTACGCGACATTGAGGGAATGTAGACGGCGCGTAAATAACGTCATGGACCTTCGCGGCGGCGTCACGCCGTTTCCTGCTGAAGTGCTCCGTCCCTGGACATCAGGACTCCCCCGTCGCGATCTCTCTGAATCCCGCAGTCAGATGATCAAACCAGTGGCCAATACTACAATAGTTATTACGGAGAGCAAGGACCTTGAATGGCCGGGTCGGGTCGCCGTAAACATGACTCATTCGCGCCCCTTGACACTCCTGTTCGAGGTCCACTTTCAGGACAATTGAGAACCCGGATTCCGGAAAGGGCGGGGCGCTGCCAGCGGAAACGCGGTGGGGGCGCCCTTCGGTCGCGACCGACGTCCGAAGGTCCGTACCGTACGCGTACGAAATCAAGCCAGCCGACGTGATCGTGGCGGCCCGCGGGACCCCGTGGCGCGTCCCGTTGCTCCCGTGGTGTCCTGTAGGTCGTCGATGCCCGGACCGGGCCGTGCGGATCGGGATGTTCCGCCGAACGGCTGCTTCCCTGGGGTGGTCGGGGGGAGCCTGGGGGAGTCTGGAAGGCGGAGGTGGGGTCGGTGGACGGGGCCGTGCGGTGGCGGGGCGAAGGCGAGGCGGCGGGAGCCGTGCGGGATCTGGCGCGATGGGCGCTGGGGGCCGCGGCGGGGGCGGTGCTGGTGCTCCTGCTGGCCGTGGGCAGTGGCGGGTTCCTGGTGCTGGCCAGCGGGCTCGTCGGGCTCGCGGCGGGGGCCGCGGGGCTGTGGTGGGTCGCGGCGCACCGGGGCGCCCTGCGGGTGGCCGGCGGGGTGCTGGCGATCGGCGCGCCGGTCGGCGTGCTCGTCCTGTACGTGGTCGGCGGGCTGTGGCTCTTCGCGCTGGCCGCGCTCGCGCTGTGGGTGGTCGCGCTGGGGTGTGCGCGGGAGGCGCTGCGCAGGCCCGGTGAGGTGGTGGACGTGCCGGCGCCGGCCCGGCCGGGCGCGCGGCCCCGGCAGGCGGTGCTGTTCATGAACCCCAAGTCCGGCGGCGGCAAGGTCGGGCGGTTCGGCCTGGTGGCGAAGGCGGAGCGGCTGGGCGCGCGGGTGGTGCTGCTCGATCCGTCGGCGCCCGTCGACGTCACGGCGCTCGCCCGCAAGGCCGTCGCGGACGGCGCGGACCTGCTCGGGGTGGCCGGCGGCGACGGGACGCAGGCGCTGGTGGCGGCGGTGGCCGCCGAGCACGACCTGCCCTTCCTGGTGGTGTCGGCCGGGACGCGGAACCACTTCGCGATGGACCTCGGCCTCGACCGGAACGATCCGGCGGCCGGCCTGGACGCGCTCACCGACGGCGAGGAGCTCCGCGTCGACCTCGGCACGGTCTCCGGGCGCCCGTTCGTCAACACGGTCTCGTTCGGGGTGTACGCGGACGTGGTGCAGCGCCCGGAGTACCGCGACGCCAAGGCGGAGACCGCCTTCGACGCGCTGCCCGACCTGCTGCGGGGCGGGCAGGGCGACCGGCTCGACGCGACCGTCGACGGCACCCGGCTGCCGGGCCGGCAGGCGATCCTCGTCAGCAACAACCCGTATGCCGCGCCCGACCTGTTCAGCGCGGCCACCGGGCACCGCACCCGGCTCGACGGCGGCCGGCTCGGCGTGATCGGCATCCGGGTGGACAGCGCCGCGCACGCCGCCGACCTGGTCGTACGGGGGACGCAGTCGGCCGCGCTCGACGTCCTGACCGCGTTCCGCGTCGAAGTCCATGGAACCGTCACCGCCGCCGGCGTGCGGAAGCCCGAGGGGACGGTGGCCGTGGCGGTGGACGGGGAGGCGCTCGTCCTGCCCACGCCGGTCGTCTGCGAGCTGCGGCCGCGCGCGCTGCGGGTGCTGGTGCCGCGCGCCCGGCCGGGAGTGGTTCCGCCGCCTCCGCCGTTGGACTGGCGGCGGATCATCCGGCTCGCCTTTCCCGAGCAGTACGGCTCCGGTCCCGCGCACCGCCCGGAACCGGCCGAGGACCCCTACAGGAGCGGCGCATGAGTGACGAGAGCAGCGGCAAGCACGAGGCGGGGGCCGACCCCGGGGCGCGGACGGCGGAGCGGGTGCGGCTGAGGGACCGGCCGCGGGCCGCCGCCCTCACCGTCCGGGCCGTCCTGCACGACCTGCGGGCCGTGGACGGCGCCCTCTACGCGGCGGTGGCCGCCACCCCGACGCCCGCCCTGGACGTGGGCCTGCGCCGGCTGTCGAACGCCGCCGACCACTCCAAGATCTCCTTCGCCGTGGCCGCCGGGCTCGCCCTCGTCCCGGGCCGCCCGCGCCGCGCGGCGGTGGCGGGCGCCGGCGCGATCGCGCTCGCCTCGGCCACCGCGAACCTCCTCGGCAAGCGGCTGGTCCGCCGGCCGCGCCCGGACCGGGAGGCGGCCCGGGTGGTGGTCGGCCGGCACGTCCCGATGCCGGAGTCGGCGTCGTTCCCGTCCGGCCACACCGCCTCGGCGGTCGCCTTCGCCACCGCCGCCGGCGTCGTCCTGCCGCCCGTCGCCGTGCCGCTGGGGCTGCTGGCCTCGGCGGTCGGCTACTCCCGCGTCCACACCGGGGTCCACTACCCCGGCGACGTCGCCGCGGGCGCCGTCCTCGGCCTGGCCAGCGGCGCCGTCTCCGTGGCCGTCGGAGCGTCCCTCACCCGGGCGCTCCGACGGCCGTCCTGACGGCGCGCCGGCACGGCACGCCGCCCGGCCGGGTCAGTCGGGGTGGACGGCGCGGGCCAGGGCCTCCTCCGGGATGTCCAGGGCGGCGATCCGCTCCGGGTCGGCGAGGACGTGGAGCTCGACGATCCGGTCGCCGACCACGGTGAAGGCCATGAGCGAGCCCGGCTTGCCGTCGACGACCGACAGGACGGCCGGCTGGCCGTTGACGACGAGCGGCAGCGCGCCGTTGCGGAAGGTCGCGTAGAAGAGGGCCTGGCGGCTGATCTCCTCGGCGCCGCGGATCAGCCTGGAGACGCCGGAGAGGAGCGTGCCGCCGTCGGCGCGCAGCACCGCGTCCGGGTCGAGGACGGCGAGCAGCCCCTCGAAGTCGCCGCCCTGCGAGGCGGCGAGGAAGGCGTCGGCGATCTCCCGCTGGCGGCGCGGGTCCGGGCCGGGCGCCGGGGCGGCGTCCTGGACGCGCCGCCGGGCCCGGCTGGCCATCTGCCGGGCCGCCGCGGGGGTACGGTCGACGATCGGCGCGATCTCGTCGAAGGAGACGGCGAACATGTCGTGCAGCACGAAGGCGAGCCGCTCGGCCGGGGAGAGGGTCTCCAGCACGACGAGGAGCGCGAGGCCGACCGACTCGGTCAGTTCGGCGGCGTGCTCCGGGTCGCCGGCGCCGGGGATGTGCACGATCGGGTCGGGGACGAAGTACTCGAGCGGGTCCTCACGGCGGGAGCCGCGCGAGCGCAGCATGTCCAGACAGACCCGGCCGATGACCGTGGTGAGCCAGCCGGTGAGGTTGGCGACGCCGCTGACGTCGGTGCGGCTGAGCTTGAACCAGGTCTCCTGGACCGCGTCCTCGGCCTCGCTGAGCGAGCCGAGCATGCGGTAGGCGACGGCCCGCAGGTGCCCGCGGTCGGCGTCGAAGCGGCGCGCCAGCCCGTCCGCGTCCGGGCCGCCGCCGGTCCCGTCGGCCGTGCCGCCGCCGGCTGTCCCGCCGTCCACCGTGCTCGCGTCCATCCGTCGATCTCCCCCTTCGCGTCCCGTCATGCCTCCATGACGGATCAGAATCCGTGGATGTGACAAGGGAGCGGCGGCCCCACGCGCGCGTACCCGCGCCGTACGGACGCCGCGCCCGTGTCCGCGCGGCCCGCCCGTACGAGGGGCCTTGCGCCCCGGCCGCGCTCCGCCGGTCTCGGCCCGTGAGATCCACGCCGTCCCTCCGCGATCGCCCGGGTTTCCCCGGCCGAGGGACCGGACCGCCGTGGAACGCCACTTCAGCGCGGTGATCATCATCCGTAGATTGATCACCATGACGACGACAGGCACCCAGGTCAACCCCGTACTGCGCACCCCGCCGGCCTCGCCCGCCGCCGCGGCCGCCTACTTCTCCGCCAGCCTCGCCTTCCACGCCGACGTCTCCGACGTGGCCTCGGCGCTGGCCACCGCCGCGGCCGACGGCACCGACCCCGGCTTCGTGGTGATCGACTCCCGCTCGACCGCCTCCTGGGACCAGGGGCACGTCCCCGGCGCCGTCCACCTCCCCACCGCGCTCATCCCCGAGCAGGCGGAGCAGCTCCTCGACAAGGCCGTCCCGGTCGTCACGTACTGCTGGGGCCCCGGCTGCAACGGCGCCACGCGCGCGGCGCTCGCCCTCGCCGAGCTGGGCTTCCAGGTGAAGGAGATGCTCGGCGGCTTCGAGTACTGGGCCCGCGAGGGCTTCGCCTACGAGACCTGGGAGGGCCCGGCCCAGCGCGCCGCCGACCCGCTGACGGCGCCCGTCGACGCCGAGGACTGCGGCTGCTGAGACAACGGATTTCGGATTTCGCCGCCCATGCCGTAAGGTCATATTCACCGACGCGGGGTGGAGCAGCTCGGTAGCTCGCTGGGCTCATAACCCAGAGGTCGCAGGTTCAAATCCTGTCCCCGCTACTCAGTAGCCCGAAGGCCCGGATCGTATCCGTACGATCCGGGCCTTCGGCGTTCCCCCGGACCGGCCGGACGCCCGGAGCGCCCCGCATCTCCCGGGTTGACCTTTACGTAACGTCAAGTTCTACCGTTGCCGTCATGGAGTGGTCGATCCAGGAGATCGCCAGGAAGGCCGGCACCACCAGCCGCACGCTCCGCCACTACGGCGAGCTCGGGCTGCTGGAGCCGAGCCGGATCGGCACGAACGGTTACCGGTACTACGACCAGGCGGCGCTCGTGCGCCTGCAGCGGATCCTGCTGCTGCGCGAGCTCGGGCTCTCGCTGCCCGCCATCGCCGAGGTCCTCGAAGGCCAGCGGGACACCTCGGCCGCCCTGCGCACGCATCTGGCCCTCCTCCAGCAGGAGCGCGAGCGCATCGGGCGGCAGATCGAGGCCGTGCGGACCACTCTCCACAAGACCGAGAGAGGAGAACAGCTCATGGCCGAGGAAGTCTTCGACGGCTTCGACCACACCCGGTACGAGGCCGAGGTCACCGAACGGTGGGGCCGCGA
This sequence comes from Streptomyces roseofulvus, assembly GCF_039534915.1. Lineage (NCBI taxonomy): Bacteria > Bacillati > Actinomycetota > Actinomycetes > Kitasatosporales > Streptomycetaceae > Streptomyces > Streptomyces roseofulvus. The sequence continues at coordinate 4,369,004 of NZ_BAAAWE010000001.1, forward strand.
CGCGTACGAGAAGGGCGACCGCTGGTGGCGTTCGCTCAGCGAGGCCGAGAAGAAGGAGTTCATGGAGACGCAGGCCGGCATCGCCCGCGACTTCGGCGCCGCGGCCGCGGCCGGGCTCGCGCCGGACAGCGACGAGGTGCAGGCCCTGGCCCGGCGGCAGTACGACTGGCTCTCCGGCACCACCAGGCCGACGAAGGAGTACCTGATCGGGCTCGGCCAGATGTACGTGGACGACCCCCGGTTCACCCGGAACTACGACCGGCACGGCGAGGGCACCGCGATCCTGGTGCGCGACGCCCTGAAGGTGTGGGCCGAGCGGAACCTGTGATCCGCCCCGCGCGCGCCCCGCGTCCGAAGTAAGCGCTGGCCGAAACCGTCCCGCTCCGCGCCTGTCCCTTTGCCCGGACGCGAATGCGGAACGTAACGTCGTGAGCGCCATGCGTGACACGAGTGTGCCGATCGGGCGAGGAGCAGCAGGAGGACGGGCGCCCGTCCTCCTGCTGCTCCTCGCGCTCGTCGCGCTCTTCGCGGGGCTCTGCCACGGAGTCCCCGCCGACGCGGCGCCCGCCGCGGCCGGGCACCCGGCCACCGGCGCGGCCGTCGCCGAGGCCGGCCCCGTCCACGGGCCCGGCCCGCACGGCTGCGGGCAGGGCGGCGAGGGCCACGCGGCCGAGCTGCCGCTCTCCGCGCAGACGGCCGCCGCCCCGCAGCTCGACCCGCCGGGCGCCGGCGCGGCCGTCACCGCCGACCGCGCCGGCGCGCTGCCGCCGGCGGCGGAGCGGCGGCACGCGCGCACCCGCGCGGGGCCCTGCCCCGCACCCGGACGCCTGCTCATCGCCCTCGGAGTGGACCGGAACTGAGCCGACGCTCGCCCCCGCGACCGTCAGGCCCCTTCCGGCGCACCACCCACTCCGAGGACGTACCCGCACCCATGCACGCCCCCATGCCCCTGCACGCGCCCGTGCCCGCCCCCCTGCCCCCGCACGCGTCCGCGCGTCCCCATCCCACCGTCGGCAACACGCCCGTGCTGTGGACCGACGACGGCTACTGGGCCAAGCTCGAAGGCTTCAACGCCGGCGGGATCAAGGACCGTCCGGCGCTCCACATGGTCGAGGAGGCCCGCCGCCGCGGCGATCTGCGGCCCGGCGCCCCCGTCGTCGAGTCGACCTCCGGCACCCTCGGCCTCGGGCTCGCCCTCGCCGGGGTGCTCCACGGCCACCCCGTGCACGTCGTCACCGACCCCGGCCTGGAGCCGATCGTCGAGCGGATGCTTGTCGCCCACGGCGCCACCGTGCACGTCGTCACCGAACCCCACCCGCGCGGCGGCTGGCAGCAGGCCCGCAAGGACCGGGTCGCCGAACTCCTCGCCCGCCTCGACGGCGCCTGGTGGCCCGACCAGTACGGGAACCCCGACAACCCCGCCGCCTACGCCGGGCTCGCCGCCGAACTGTCCGGGCAGCTCGACCGGATCGACGTCCTCGTCTGCGCGGTCGGCACCGGCGGCCACTCGGCCGGCATCGCCCGCGCGCTGCGGGCCACCAGCAGCCCGGCCCTGGAACTCGTCGGAGTCGACTCGATCCGCTCCACCGTCTTCGGCCTGCCCGCCGGGGAACGGCTGATGCGCGGCCTCGGCTCCTCCATCCATCCGGCCAACGTCGACCACGCCGCCTTCGACGAGGTCCACTGGGTGGCCCCGGCGGAGGCGGTCCGCTCGGCCCGCCGGCTCGCCGCCCGTCAGTACGCCACCGGCGGCTGGAGCGTCGGCGCCGTCGCCCTGGTGGCCGGCTGGCTGGCCCGCACACGCCCGCGCGGCACCCGGATCGCCGCCGTCTTCCCCGACGGACCCCAGCGCTACTTCGACACCGTCTTCAACGACGCCTACTGCGCCGAGCACGGCCTCCTCGACGGACCCGTACGGGACGAACCGGCCGTCTACGAGGGGCCGGACGGGATCGAGGAGTGGACCCGGCGGGTCCTGGACCGGCGGGCGGGTGCGGCCCGATGAGCACCGCGCGCACCCCCACCGCCGCTCCGCCGGCGCCCCGCGGCGGCCTGTGGCGGCGGAGCCGCACCTTCGGCCCGGCCGTCCGGCTCCTCTTCCTCAACCAGCTCACCATCAACCTCGGCTTCTACATGCTGATGCCGTACCTGGCCGCCCACCTGGCCGACGGGCTCGGCATGGCCGCCTGGACGGTCGGGCTCGTCCTCGGCGTCCGGAACCTCTCCCAGCAGGGCATGTTCCTCGTCGGCGGGGCGCTCGCCGACCGGTTCGGCTTCAAGCCGCTCATCGTCGCGGGCTGCGCCCTGCGCACCCTCGGCTTCGGCGGGCTCGCCCTCGCCCAGTCGCTGCCCGTGCTCGTCGTCGCCTCGCTCGCCACCGGCCTCGCCGGCGCCCTCTTCAACCCGGCCGTGCGCGCGTGCCTGGCGGCGGAGGCGGGCGAGGAGCGCCGGGTGGAGGCGTTCGCCCTGTTCAACGCCTACTACCAGGCCGGCATCCTGCTCGGGCCGCTGGTCGGGGTGGCGCTCACCGGGGTGTCGTTCCGGCTGACGTGCGTGGTCGCCGCCCTGCTCTTCCTGGCGCTGACCCTGGTCCAGCTGCGGCACCTGCCGGTCTCGGCGGGCGGCGGGCGGCCGGAGCGGAAGGAGCAGGAGCGCGGGGCCCGGGGCCAGTTCCGTACCGTCCTCGGCAACCGGGTCTTCTGGCTCTTCTCGCTCGCCATGACCGGCTCGTACGTGCTGTCCTTCCAGGTCTATCTGGCGCTGCCGCTCGCGGCGGGCGGCACCGGCGTCACGACCGCGCTGTTCGTCGTCTCCGCGCTCGTCGCGCTCGCCGGGCAGCTGCGGATCACCGCCTGGTGCGCGGCCCGGCTCGACCGCGAGCGGAGCCTCGTCGCCGGGCTCGCGCTGATGGGCGGCGCCTTCCTGCTGCCGGCCCTGCTGGGCCGGGGCGCGCCGGCGCTGCTGCTGTGCGCGGCGGTCCTCGCGGTGGCGAACGCGGTGCTCTACCCGTACGAGATGGACACCGTCGTCGCGCTCTCCCGGGGCCGCTGGGTGGCCACCCACTACGGGCTCTACAACACCGTCTGCGGCATCGGGATCACCCTGGGGAACCTCGGGACGGGCGTGCTGCTCGACGTCACGGGATGGACGGCGGCGCCGTGGCTGGCGCTCTGCGGCGTCGGCCTGGCCTGCGCGGCGGCGGTCGCGGCGCTGGGCCGGGGCGGGCGGCTGCGGACCGGGTAGCGCCCGGGTACGCCGGTCGGCCCCCTGCCGGTCGCCCGCCGGCTCCGTCGCGGCGACCCTGGAAGGTGCGCGGCGGCAGGTCGGCGACCGGTCAGGAGTACTCAAGGTGACGCACCCTCGGGGAGCGGCGGGCGGTGGGCGGCGGGGCGGCCGGCCCGGCCGGCACATCGCCCGGCCCGCCGCGCCCCGGGGGCCGTACGGGGGCGACCCGCAGCCCCCCGCCACGCCGTTCGGGGCCACCCGCAGGTTCCTGCGGGCGCTGCCGCCGCTGATCATCGTCGGCGGGGTGTTCTTCGACCTGGCCACGCCGCCCGCGTACACGGCGGCGCCGCTCTTCTCCGCCGCCCCGCTGGTCGCGGCCCCGTTCTTCTCCCGGCTCACGACGCTGCTGACCGGGATCGCGGCGATCCTGGCCTCGGTCGGGCTGCACGCGTACAACGACACGCTCTCCGACGTGCCCTCGCTGACCGAGACCCTGACCGTGGTGACCGTCTCGGCGCTGGCGATGCTGATCAACCTGGTGGTGCGGCGCAGCGGGGAGCGGCTGGCGTCGGCGCGGGTGATCGCGGAGGCCGCGCAGCGGGCGGTGCTGCCGATGCCGGCGGAGCGGATCGCGGGGCTCCAGTGCGCGGCCCGGTACGAGGCGGCGCAGGCGGACGCGTTCATCGGCGGCGACCTGTTCGCGGTGCAGGACTCCCCGCACGGGGTGCGGCTGGTGGTCGGGGACGTACGGGGCAAGGGCATGGACGCGGTGGAGGCGGTGGCCGTCGTCATCGGCGCCTTCCGGGAGGCGGCCGAGCAGGAGGCGACCCTGGAAGGGGTGGCGCAGCGGCTCGAACGCGCGCTCACGCGGGAGGGGGCCCGGCGCGAGGGGCTGGACGCCTTCGAGGGGTTCACGACCGCGGTGCTCGCCGAGATCCCGCGCGAGGGGGAGAGCGTCCGCCTTGTGAACCGGGGGCATCCGCCGCCGCTGCTGCTGTTCGGGGACGGGCGCCTGGAGACGATCGAGCCGACCGAGCCGGCGCTGCCGCTCGGGATGGGGGAGCTGTCGGTCTGGCCGGACCGGGCCGACGAGCGGGCGTACCCGCCGGGCGCGACGCTGCTCTTCTTCACCGACGGCCTGTCGGAGGCGCGGGACGCGTACGGCGTCTTCTACGATCCGGCGGCGCGGCTCGCGGGGGCGGTCTTCCCGGGGCCGCAGGAGCTGCTCGACGCGCTCGTCGACGACGTGCGGCGGCACACCGGCGGGCGGTCGACCGACGACATGGCGCTGCTCGCGGTGAGCCGGCCGGCGGCCGGGGCCCCGGAGCGGCGGCGGACGATGCCGGTGGTGCCGCCCGGGCCGGCGGGCTGACGGGACCGGGCCGGCCCTCACCGTCCGTGGTCGGGAGATGCCTCAGCGATAACAATTGACATAACGTCAGATTCTCGGGGCGTGCCGGGACCTCACTGAAGGGGGGTCAACTCGGGCGAATCCCTGCCAATTCAATGAATGATCAAGAGGAACGGCTTGGAATCGGACCACCGTGTCTATTAACGTTCGATAACGCAGCGCGGTCGTCCCAGCCGTCGCAAGAGGCGGCTCCGTGCGCACGTGCCGAATCCCGAAAGGGAACCGGGGAACCATCCCTTGGGGTGAATCGGGCCCCTCGCACCCCCCGTGCGAACACGCCCGTAGGAGACCTTCCTGCTCCGAACCCGTCAGCTAACCCGGTAGGCGAGAAGGAAGGAAAGGAGCGCGCCCCCGTGGCGTCCAACACCCCCGTACCCGGAGCCCCCTTCGACCCCTTCGGCGGCCCGGGTGCCGTCGGCGCGGACGACCCGGCCGGCGCAGTGTCGGGCGCGAGCGCGTACGACACCGCCTCCTTCACCCCCGCTCCCGGGGAGTGGAACCCGACCGAGGGCTCCCTGCGCGCCGAGAGCCGCGCCGGCGGCCGGCACCGGGTCGTGAAGCAGCGCTCCAACTTCGCCCGCTCCTCCACCGTCCTCGGCGTCGGCGTCATCGCCGCCGTCGGCGCGGGCGGCCTCGCCACCGCGCAGGAGAAGCCCCCGGTCGCGATCTCGCTCCCGGACCTCCCCGACCTGGGCCTCCCGGACGCCCACGACCTGCCCGGCGTCGGCGCCCTGCTGCCCGGCGGCGAGGAGACCACCGAGACGCAGGACTCCGCGCCGGTCGCCACCGGCGGCGCGGCCGCGAAGCCGCTCACCTCGATCACGTACACCGCCCCGGCCGACACCGCCGCCTCCGGCACCGCCGCCGCGGAGCGCACCGCCTCCGCCGCCGACGCCGGCGAGGCCCTGCGCGCCCGCATCCTCCAGCAGGCCGAACAGCAGCAGCAGGCCGCCGTCGACGCCGAGAAGCTGGCCGCCGAGAAGGCCGCCGCCGAGAAGGCCGCGGCGGACGCCGCCGCCCAGGCCGAGGCCGCCGCCAAGGCCGAGGCCGAGGCGAAGGCCAAGGCGGAGGCGGAAGCCGAGGCGAAGCGACTCGCCGAGGAGAAGGCCGAGGCCGAGCGGATCGCCGCCGAGAAGGCCGAGGCCGAGCGGCTCGCCCAGCTGGCCGCCAGCTACTCGATGCCGCTCTCCTCGTACACGCTCACCTCCACCTACATGCAGTCCGGCTCGATGTGGTCCTCCGGCTACCACACGGGCCTCGACTTCGCCGCCCCCACCGGCACCCCGCTCAAGGCGGTGCACGGCGGCACCATCACCTCCGCCGGCTGGTCGGGCTCGTACGGCTACCGGATCGTCCTGCAGCTGGAGGACGGCACCGAGATCTGGTACTGCCACCTCTCCTCCATGACCGTCGCCGCCGGCCAGACCGTCGGCACCGGCGAGACCATCGGCCGCGTCGGCGCCACCGGCAACGTCACCGGGCCCCACCTCCACATGGAGGTCCACACCCCGGACGGCTCGGGCATCGACCCGGCGGAGTGGCTGCGGTCCAAGGGCCTGACGGTCTGAGCCCGCTTTCCGGCCGGGGTTCAGGCTCCCCGACCGGAATACGCCCGGCGGTGCACGGAGTTGAGCTCGGCATGACCTCGACTCTGCGCCCGCTGGGCACTTCCGACCTGCGCGTCTTCCCGCTCGCCCTCGGCGGCAACGTCTTCGGCTGGAGCGCCGACGAGGAGCGGTCGTTCGCCGTCCTCGACGCGTACGCGGCCGCCGGCGGCAACTTCGTGGACACCGCCGACGTCTATTCGGAGTGGGTCGACGGCAACGAGGGCGGCGAGTCCGAGACGATCATCGGCCGCTGGCTGGCCGCCCGGGGCAACCGCTCCGACATCGTCGTCGCCACCAAGGTCGGCGCCCACTCCCCGCTCAAGGGGCTCTCCGCCGCCACCATCAAGGCCGGCGCGGAGGAGTCCCTGCGCCGCCTCGGCACCGACCACATCGACCTCTACTACACCCACTTCGACGACGAGTCGGTCCCGGTGGAGGAGATCGTCACCGCCCTCGACCAGCTCGTGAAGGACGGGAAGGTGCGGGCCGTCGCCGCCTCCAACATCTCCCCGGAGCGGCTGCGGGCCTCCCTCGACTTCGCCGAGGCCGAGGGCCTCGCCCGCTACGTGGCGCTCCAGCCCGAGTACAACCTCGTGGCGCGCGAGAAGTACGAGGGCCCGCTCCTGGACACCGCCGCCGGCGCGGGCCTCGCCGCCGTCCCGTACTACGGCCTCGCCTCCGGCTTCCTCACCGGCAAGTACCGGCCGGGCCGGACCGTCGAGAGCGTCCGCGCCGCCCGGGCGTCCGCCCTCGCCGAGACCGCGCGCGGACAGGCCGTTCTCGCCGCCCTCGACGAGGTCGCCGAGGCCCACGGCGCCGAGCCCGCCACCGTCGCCCTCGCCTGGCTCGCCTCCCGCCCCACCGTCGCCGCGCCGATCGCCTCGGCCCGCACGGTCGAACAGGTGCCGGCGCTGGTCGCGGTCGCCGACCTGACCCTGACGGCGGACGAGATCGCCCGCCTCACGGCGGCGTCGGAGACGCCCGAGGGCTAGGCCGTCTCTTCCGGATCATGCCGGGCTCGCGACGCCTGGCACGCACGCTCGCCGCGTTGTCGTCGGTCGCCGACTCCCCCAGCTACCGCTGGGAGGTGCCCCCACCGCGTCGACTCCCTCCTCCGCCTTGCGAGCGCACGCACCAGACGCCGCTCCCTGATCCGGCCTGATCCGAAAGAAACGACCTAGCCCGCGTCGGCGACCGCCGGGGGCTGCCCGCGGAGGAGAGGTGGAGGCGGAGGGGTCAGCCCTTGTACGGGTTGTAGCCGCCGTAGTCCAGGTACTGCGGCGGCACCCACACGCGGCCGGTCGCCCGCGCCGCGTACGACAGCGCGGGCGAGGCCGTCGCCCGCCGCTCCCACAGATGGTGCAGCAGCTCCTGCTCCCGCGCGGCGAAGTCGGGCACCGGGACCGTGCCCCGGCGGGCCCGCTCGCGCAGGAACGCCAGGGTGGTGGCGAAGGACTCGTACTCGCCGACCGTCCGCGCCCCCGCCTTCCCGTACCGGCCGGCCGCCACCGCCCGCGCGGTGCGGCGGGCCCGCATCGAGGAGAGCGCCAGCGGCTCCTCCGGGGAGAGCCAGCCGGCCGCCGCGTACGCCGGCAGCACCCCGGCGATCGTCCGCAGCTCCTTCTGCCGGCTCCACACGGCCAGCCAGGTCAGCAGACCGAAGGCCGGCACCATGAACATCCCGTACACGGCGTAGAAGGCGAGCGGCCCGCCGAAGGTCGCCGAACCGTTCCACAGCGCGTGGACGCCCATCGCGAGCAGCAGCCCGGCGAGCGGCAGCAGCACCTTGCGCGGTCTGCGCACCTTGCCGCGCGGGGCGAGCGCGGCCAGACCGAAGCCGATGCCGGTGAGCACCGTGAAGAGCGGGTGCGCGAACGGCGACATCACCACCCGGACGAAGAAGGTGCCGGCGGTGACGGCGCCGATCCCGCCGTCGCCGAGGTCCTGGTCCTCGCCGAAGGCGTTGCCGAGGTAGAGGATGTTCTCGGTGAACGCGAAGCCGGTCGCCGTGAACCCGGCGATCACCACCCCGTCGACCAGGCTCCGGAAGTCCCGCCGCCGGAAGAGGAAGAGCAGCAGGATCGCGGCGGCCTTCGCGGACTCCTCCACCACCGGCGCGATAACGGTGGCACCGAGGTCGTCGGCCGAGCCCGGGTCGGCGGTCGCGGTGGCGATCCAGCGGACGGCGAAGGAGTTCGCCAGGATCGCGACCAGGGCGGCGGCGAACGCGCCCCACGCGAACGCGAACAGCAGGTTCTTCCACGGCCCCGGCTCGACCCGGTCGAGCCAGCGGAACGCCGCCATGAGCAGCGGTACGGGAAGCACCGCGAGGCCCAGGCCGACGAGGAACCCCTCCGTGCCGGTCTGCTCCCGCACCAGCGCCAGGATCACCAGGGCGCACAGCGCGAGGAGCGTGATCACGGCGACGGCCCGCACCACCCGGCTCCGCCAGAACGCCCGCCGGGGCCGGTACCGCCACTGGCTCCGGTCGGCGGCCACGGCGAACGAGGGCTCGTCCCCGTCCCGCGCGGGCAGGGGTGCCAGCGCGTCGGCGGGTATCTCGTCGGCCGGTGGACCGGCCTGCGCCGGGACGAAGACCGGGGCCTTCGGGGCGGCGGTCGGATCGGCGGTCGACTCGGGCTGGGGTGGCGGCAGGGGGTGCGTCACGGACCGACCCTAACGACCCGCACCGACACGAGCGACGGGTTACCCGGAGAAGGGCTGCTTCCTCCGGAACAGCAGGTCGTGCACGACGTGGCCCTTGTCCAGGCCCTGGCCCTCGAAGCGGGTGAGCGGCCGGAAGTCCGGGCGGGGCGCGTAGCCGCCGTCGGGGACGGTGTTCTCGAAGTCGGGGTGCGCGGACAGCACCTCCAGCATCTGCTCCGCGTACGGCTCCCAGTCCGTGGCGCAGTGCAGGACCCCGCCCGGCTTCAGCCGGGTCGCGAGCAGGGTCAGGAACTCGGGCTGGATCAGGCGCCGCTTGTGGTGCCGCTTCTTCGGCCACGGGTCCGGGAAGTAGACGCGGCAGCCGTCGAGGGCGGCCGGGTCGAGCATCTCGCGCAGCAGGATGATCGCGTCGCCGTTGGCGACCCGGACGTTGGTGAGACCGTTGCGGTCGGCGAGCCCGAGGAGGTTCCCCTGCCCCGGGGTGTGCACGTCGACGGCGAGGATGCCGGTGCCGGGGTCGGCGGCGGCCATCTGCGCGGTCGCCTCGCCCATCCCGAAGCCGATCTCCAGGACGACCGGCAGCCCGCCGAACAGCTCGCGCAGGTCCAGGACCCGCTTGCCGTCGATGTCCAGGCCCCAGTCGGGCCACCGCTTCAGCATCGCCTCGGCCTGGCCGGCGGTCACCCGGCTCCGGCGCGGCTGGAAACTGCGGATCCGGCGCTCGAAGTGGGCGCCGGCGGGGTCGGGCGAGGGCCCTTCTCCGGGCGCGAACATCCGGCTGCCGCGCCGGACGACGCTCTCACTACGCTTCTCATGCTCCTCAAACACAATGCGGCCCATGGTACGGGCCCGACCCCCTCCCCACCGCCGCTGCTCCGTTGTGGGCAATCGCCCCGCGCAACGCCTGCCCACACGGGGGTGCGGCGACGGGCGCCGTCCCGAAGACCCGGGGCCGGCGCGGAAGCCGGGCGGTCAGAGGTGGGTCAGGGCCCGGTGGGCTATCTCGCGGCCGATGGGGAGGGAGGCCGTCGCCGCAGGCGAAGGCGCGTTCAGGACGTGGACCGTCCGCGCCGCCTCCCGGATCAGAAAGTCGTCCACCAGCGTCCCGTCCCGCAGCACCGCCTGCGCCCGCACCCCCGCCGCCGCCGGCCGCAGGTCGGACTCGGTGACGCCGGGCAGCAGCCGCCGCACCGCCTCGGTGAAGGCCCGCTTCGACAGGGAGCGGCGCAGCTCGCCCGCGCCGTACTTCCAGTGTCGGCGCGCGATGGCCCAGGAGCCGGGCCACGCGAGCGTGCCGCCGAGCTCGCCGGGGCGGACGACGCCCCAGTCGTACCCCTCGCGGGCGAGCGCCGGCACCGCGTTCGGCCCGATGTGGACGCCGCCGTCGATGCCCCGCGTGAGGTGCACGCCGAGGAACGGGAAGGCGGGGTCCGGCACCGGATAGACGAGGCCCCGCACGAGCGAGGGGTCGGCCAGTTCGTAGTACTCGCCGCGGAAGGGCACGATCCGCATGCCCGGGTCGTCGCCGGCGAGCCGCGCGACCCGGTCGCAGTGCAGCCCCGCGCAGTTGACCAGGACCTTCCCGCGCAGGATCCGCTGGTCGGCGGTGCGTACGGCCACGCCCCACGGGCGCCGGTCCACGGCCGTGACCTCCGCCCCGTAGAGGATCTCCGCGCCGGAGGACTCGGCGAGCCGCCGGGCGACCGCCGGGTAGTCGACGATGCCGGTCGTGCCGACGTGGATCGCGGCGAGGCCCCGCACCCGGGGCTCGTACTCCGTGATCTGCGACGGGCCGAGCTCGCGCACCGGGATGCCGTTCTCCCGCCCGCGCTGGACCAGCGCGTGCAGCCGGGGCAGCTCCTCGCGCGCGGTGGCGACGACGAGCTTGCCGGTCACCTCGTGCGGGATGTCCCACTCCGCGCAGAACTTGACCATCTCGGCCGCGCCCTCGACGGCGAACCGCGCCTTCAGGGAGCCGGGCCGGTAGTAGATGCCGCTGTGGATGACGCCGCTGTTGCGCCCCGTCTGGTGGCGCGCGGGGCCCTCCTCCTTCTCCAGGACGGCGACGCGCGTGCCGGGGGCGGCGCGCTGGAGCGCGTACGCCGTCGACAGACCGACGATCCCGCCGCCGATCACCAGCACGTCACAGTCAAACACCAGCGCCACCTCCCACCCCTGATAGTGCACTGGCCCACTGACATTCCCGCTAAACGCCCACGTCGTGGGATGCGCGTCACGCTTTCGGGCGCGCGCCCGTCACGGGCCGTGACACCGCCGCGCGCGCCGACGCGCGCCGTCACGCCGGGGTGACGAGCAGGGGCCGGGCCCGCTCCCGCAGCTCCATGACCCGCGGCTCGTGCCCGTACGGCTCCAGCCGGTGGAGCAGGTCCCGTACGTACTCCGTGGTCCGCGCGGAGGAGATCCGTCCGGCCACCTCCACCGCGCGCGTGCCCGCCGCGCAGGCCGCGTCGAGGTTGCCGGACTCCAGCTCGGCGACGGCCGAGACGACCAGCCGCAGCCCGTGGGAGCGGACGAACTCCTCCGTCGGCCGGGACAGCGCCTGCTCGGTGAAGCGCCGCACCTCGCGCGGCATCCGCAGGTCCCGGTAGCACTCGGCGGCGTCCGCGCAGAACCGGTCGTACGAGTAGAAGCCGAGCCACGTCGGGTCGGCGTCGCCCTCCCGGGAGCGCTCCAGCCACCCCTCGGCGGACTTCAGCGCCCCCGCCGCGGCGGGCCCGTCGCCGGCCTTGGCGTGCGCGCGGGCCTCGACGAGCCGGAAGAAGGACATGGTGCGGGCGGTGGCCAGTCCCCGGTTCCGTTCCAGCGCCGCCTGCGCCAGGTCCACGCCCTCGTCGGCGAAGCCCCGGTAGATGGCCTGGAGGGACATCGAGGCGAGGACGTACCCGCCGAGCGGCACGTCGGCGGCGGCCCGGGCGAGCCGCAGCGCCTGGATGTAGTACCGCTGGGCGGCCTCCTGCTGTCCGGTGTCGAAGGCCATCCAGCCGGCGAGCCGGGTCAGCTCGGCGGTCGCCCCGAAGAGCGCCCGGCCGACCTCGTCGGAGTAGGAGCCGAGCAGCAGCGGCGCCGCGTCCACCCGCAGGCACTCGGGCACCATCGACGAGCGCCAGTCCCCGCCGCCGTACTTGGAGTCCCACTTGCGCGCGTCCTCGGCGGCCTCGCGCAGCTTGGCGACGTCGCTGTGCCCCACACGCACGTGCTCCCCGGCACCGGCCGGTCCGGGGCCGCCGCCCGGCCGCCCCGCCTCCCGCTCCACCGACGGGTCGGCGGGGGTGATCAGCCACCGGGACGCCGGGGTCGCGTAGGCGCTCACCGAGAAGGAGCCGGCCAGCGACTGCCAGATGCCGCCCCCGCCGGCCCGCCGCCCGGCCAGGTCCAGCCGGTAGAGGTCGGTGGCGGCGCGGACCGCCTCACCGACGTCCCGGGGGAAGGCGAGACCCACCTCCGGCGCCGGGTCGGCGTCCGCGAGGCCGATCTCGTGCAGCGGCACGGGCCGGCCCAGCTTCTGCCCGATCGCGGCGGCGATCAGGTGCGGCGCGGCGCCCTGCGGCACCATCCCCTTGGAGACCCAGCGGGCCACCGAGGTCTTGTCGTAACGAAGCGTCAGACCGCGCTGCGCGCCGAGGTCGTTGACGCGCCGGGCGAGGCCGGCGTTGCTGATTCCCGCGAGGGCGAGAACGGCGCCGAGTTTCTCGTTCGGCCCGCGTTGCTCCCTGGACATGACGCCACCCCTCGACATCCAGACGGCCGCCGCGACGCCGGGCATAGGCGGGCGGCATTCGTAAACACAGCGTAGTTCGCCGCATCCCCACCGTTAAGGGGCGGAGTTCCGTATGGCGAGATTGTTGTGTGACCGGCCGACCGGAGCGGGCCGCCGTCCCGTCCGTGCTCCGGCCGTGTGGCCGTGCGCCCGGCCGTGCGCTCTCGCCGCTGGGGGCCCGGGCGGCTTCCATGAGTGCTGCGTGGGTCGGCCCGTCCGGCCGGGAGCGGAGCCCTGTCGGGCACCTGGTCCCGCACCGGTGGGCTGGGGGACACCGCCGCTCCATTCCCCGCGGGCGGCGGACGGCGCCGGGGGGCGGGTCGCCTCCCGGACAGCCGGAGGACCGGGCCGGCGGCGGGCGTGCGGAGCCTCCGGGCGGCCGCCCCTTCTGTGTTCCCTTCAGCGACTGACGGCCGGTCAAACCTCTTGTCAGGAGCGAGAATCGGCCGAATCCGCCGACGTCGGAGCCGTACCGCCGCCCGCCCCGGCCGCCCCGCCTCCCGCCGCCTCCGCGCCACCGCACGCTCCCGCCCCGGCCAACTGGCGCATGCCAGGGGCGCATTCGGCTTTCACGCGCGTGCACCCGGACCCCGCCCCGTGCGCCGTTGTCATGGCAGCATGGCCCCACCGAAACAGACGTGGAGGCGCCGATGCGATGGCTGGTGGGCTGGAGCAGTGTCGCCGCGGGATACGCCACGACCGCCGGCGCACGCCCCGGAGCGGCGAACGGCGCGCACACGTACGGCTCCGGAGCACCGCCGAGGGCCCAGCCCTTCGCCGAGACCGGCGGGCACGTCGGGGGGCGCACGGTGCAGCCGGTGGGCGCACAGCTCCTCTGGGGCGATCCCGACCCGCTGTGGGCGGTCGGCGACTGGCGCCCCGACGAGGTGCGGGTGGTCTCCCTCGACGACGGCACCCGGCTCGCCGTCCTCGGCTGCTGCGCCGCGAGCGACGACGAACTCCGCCGCGGCCTCGTCACCGCGCGCGGCGGCGCCCTGCGCCACCTCACCGCCTGGCCCGGCAGCTACACCGCCGTCGTCAAGGCCGGCCGCCGGGTCACCGTCACCGGCGACCTCGCCGGCGCCCGTCCCGTCTTCCACACCCCCTGGGAGGGCGGCACCGCCTACGCCACCGCCGCCCTCCCGCTCGCCGACCTCGTCGAGGCCCAGCTCGACATCGGCCACCTCGCCGCGCTGCTCGCCTGCCCCGAGTCCCCGGAGGCGCTGCGCGACTCCACGCCGTACGAGGGCGTCCGGCGCGTCCCGCCCGGCCACGCGCTGATCCTGCGCGAGGGCTCCCGCGAGATCGCCGGGTACGAGACGGTGGCCTCGCTCGCCGTCGCCGCCCCGCAGGCCGACCCCCGGCAGGCCGTCGAGGCCGTCCGGGACGCGCTGGTGGAGTCCGTACGGGCCCGGCTCACCGCCCCCCGGCACGCGCCCGAGGCCCCGCTGCCGGACCCCGGACCGGTCCCCGGCATGGGGCCCGCGGACCGGCGGGCGGCACGCGGCGCGGGCCCCGCGCCCGGCATCGGCGCCGACCTGTCCGGCGGCAGCGCCTCCGCCACCCTCGCCCTCCTCGCCGCCGGACTGCCCGGAGTGCCCGGCACCCTCCTCGGGCACGCGGGCGCGGGGGAGCGGCTGCTCGCCGTCACCTTCAACGACCTCGCCACCAAGCCCGGCCCCGGCCGGACCGCCGAACTGGAGCGCGCCCGCGCACTGGCGGCCGACCCGCGGCTGCGCCACGTGGTCGTCACGGCGGGCGAGGAGGCCCTCCCGTACGCCTCCCTGGACGGGCCGCTCACCGACGAGCCCGGGCCCGCGCTGGTCACCGCCGAACGGCACCGCAGGCGGCTCGCGGGCGGCAGCGCCGACCACTTCACCGGGCTCGGCGCGAAACAGGTCCTGGACGCCCACCCGGCCCGCCTCGCCGACCTCCTGATGGACCGCAGGCGCCGCTCCCTGGTCCGCCCGGTGACCGCCCTCGCCAAGGCGACCGGCCCGTCGGCGGGCTCCTTCCTGGTGCCGGTGACCGTCTACCGCGCGGCGCGCAGGCTCGCCCGTACCCCCTACCGGGCCGGTCTGGAGACCGCCGCCCGGCACGTCCTCGACGCCAACCGGGACCCCGCCGACGCCCACGGGCCGCTGGCGGCCTCGCTCTCCGCCCTCGCCTGGTCCCGGCCCGGCCCGGCGGCCCGCTGGCTGACCGGGGAGGCACTGGCCGAGGTGTCGGCACGCCTGCACCGCGCGGCCACCCTGCCGCCGGCCGTCCAGCGGCCCGGCGACGCACGCGCGCGTGCGGCCCTCGTCCGGGCGGCCGGCGACCACCGGGTCCTGGAACAGGCCGCCGAGATCCGCGGCCAGCGGCTGCACGCGCCCTTCCTCGACAACCAGGTCGTCCGCGCCTGCCGGGACCTCCCCGAGGCGCTCCGGGTCCAGCCCGACGCGCGGGCCGGCGTCCTGCGCACGGTCCTCGCCGACACCGGCATCCGCGACCTGCCGCCCGGCTGGGGCGCCCCCTACCCGGCGGTCCCGGCCGGCACCGCCCGCGCGGGCCTGCGCGCCGCCCTCCCGAACCTGCTGGCACTCTTCGACGCGCCCCTCCTGGCCGACGCGGGCCTCATCGAGGCCGGCACCGTCCGCGAGGCCCTGCGCGCGGCGGCGGACGGCGCCCGCGTCCCCCTCGACGGCCTCGCCGACCTCGTCTCCACCGAGCTCTGGCTCCGCCGCCTGCTCGCCCGCCGCGGCTCCTGCTGGACCGACACGGCCGCCCCCCGCGCCCCGCGCGCGGTCCAGGGCCCCCTGATCCCGGCGTCCCGGTCCCTGCCGGCGCGGTGAAACGTCACAGCACACCCGTTCGAGTGAAGTGGTTCCTGACCCGGTCCCGAAGCCCGTCCTAAGCTGGGAGCGTCGCACCGAGCGAAGGAGGTTCAGCATGGCCATGCCGCTGCCCGTTCCGGAAGACACCCTGTCCGGAGAACCGGACGACCGCGAGGGCGCGACCGTCGAGGAGACCTTCGAGCTGTTCAGTGCGCAGGCCCCCAAGGGCTGGCGCGTGGAGCTGATCGAAGAGGAGATCTACGTGGTGCCTCCGGCGAAGGGTCCTCACGAGAAGATCGTGACCGAGCTGGTCGAGCAGGTCATCGCCCATCGGACGGACAAGGATCTGCGGAACTCCACGGGCATCGGTCTCTCCCTCCCCGGGGCCAACGGTACGGTGCGTGTCGTTCCGGACCTTGTGATCGCCCCCCGCGATTCCTTCGACGCCCCGCAGGAGTGGCACGCCCCCGACCCCGTGCTTCTGGTCGCCGAGGTCGCCTCCCCGTCCACAGCGAGCCGCGACCGCGTGCTGAAAATCCGCGCCTATGCCCGTGCCGGAATCCCCGTCTACCTGATGATCGACCGCGAGGCCGGCGAGGCCGTCGTCTGCTCCGAGCCCGTCGACGACGACTACGCCCACAAGTCCATCCACAAGCTGGGGACCGAGGTCCCGCTCCCCCCGCCCCTCGGCTTCACCCTGGACACCGCCGCGTTCTGACCCCCGGCGCCGCTGTCCACAGTCCGGGGAAACCCCGAGGCGCCCCCGGCCCCCGGCGGCAAGAATGGGCCGGTGCGGTATCTCCTCCTCGGCACCACCGAGGCCCTCGGCCCCGACGGCACCCCCCTGCCCCTCGGCGGCGCCCGGCTGCGCGCGCTGCTCGCCGCGCTCGCGCTGCGCGGCGGACGGGCCGTCCCGGTCGGGGAGCTCGTCGACGACGTGTACGGGGACGAGCCGCCGCTCGACGCGCCCGCCGCCCTCCAGGCCCTCGTCGCCCGCCTCCGCCGCGTCCTCGGCCGGGAGGCCGTCGAAGCCACCCCCGGCCCCGCGTACCGGCTCGCCGCCGTGCCCGAGGACATCGACCTGTACGTGTTCGAGCGCCGTGCCGCCGAGGCCGGCGCCCGCCTCGACGCCGGCGACCCCGAGACGGCCGCCGCCCTCCTCCGGGACGCCCTGGGGCTCTTCCGCGGCCCCGCCCTCGCCGACCTGCCCGGACCGGCGGGCGTCCGCCCCGAGGCCCAGCGCCTCGCCGCCCTGCGCCGCCGCGTCGAGGCCGACCTGCGGCGCGGCGCCGTCGACGGACTCGTCCCGGAACTGACCGAGCTCACCGCCGCGTACCCGTACGACGAGGGTTTCCACGCCCAGCTCATCCGCGCCCTGCGCGCCGAGGGCCGGCCCGCCGACGCGCTCGCCGCGTACGAGACGGCCCGCCGCGTCCTCGCGGACGCCCTCGGCACCGACCCCGGCCCCGAACTGACCGCCCTCCACCGCGAACTCCTCGCCCCCGCCGCACACCCCCGGGAGGCCCCGGGCCCGACCCCTGGTCCGACCGCGACCCCCGCCCCCGAGAGCGGCAACATCCGGCCCCGCCTCACCTCCTTCGTCGGCCGCGAGCCCGAACTCGCCGCGCTCCGCGACGACCTCGGCCGGTCCCGGCTCGTCACGCTCACCGGGCCCGGCGGCTCCGGGAAGACACGGCTCGCCGAGGAGGCCGCCCGGCAGGTCGCGGGACCGCAGGCGTGGATCGCGGAGCTCGCGCCGCTCGACGACCCGGGCGCGCTCCCCGGCGCCGTCCTCTCCGCGCTCCGCCTCCGCGAGATGAACCTGATCACCCGCGAGGGCACCACGCTCCAGGACGACCCCACCGCCCACCTCGTGGAGCACCTCGCGCACCGCACCGGCCTGCTCCTCGTCCTCGACAACTGCGAGCACGTCATCGGCGCCGCCGCCGCCCTCGCCGAGACGCTCCTCGCCCACTGCCCGGGCCTGCGGATCCTCGCCACCAGCCGCGAACCCCTCGGCGTCCCCGGCGAGACCGTCCGCCCGGTCGAGCCGCTGCCGCCCGTCCCCGCGCACCGGCTCTTCACCGAGCGGGCCAGGGCCGTCCGCCCCTCCTTCGACCAGGACCACGCGCGCGAGGCGGACGTCGCCGACGCCGTCGCGGAGATCTGCCGCCGGCTCGACGGCCTGCCCCTCGCCATCGAACTGGCCGCCGCCCGGCTGCGGCTGCTCACCCCACGCCAGATCGCGGACCGGCTCGACGACCGCTTCCGGCTCCTCACCTCCGGCTCCCGCACCCTGCTGCCCCGCCAGCAGACCCTCCGCGCCGTCGTCGACTGGTCCTGGGAGCTCCTCGACCCCGCCGAGCGCACCCTGCTCCGCCGGGTCTCCGTCTTCACCGGCGGCTGGGACCTCCCGGCCGCGGAGGCCGTCGACGCCCCCGCCCCGGCGGGCGACACCGACACCCTCACCACCCTCGGCGCCCTCGTCGACAAGTCGCTCGTCGTCGCCGCCCCCACCGACGACGGCACCATGCGCTACCGCCTCCTGGAGACCATCCACGAGTACGCCGCCGAGCGCGCCGCCGAGACCCCGGAGCTGCTCGCCGCCGCGGGCGCCGCCCACACCGCGCACTTCACCGCCCTGGTCGAGGAGGCCGAGCCCAGGCTCCGCTCCGCGGAGCAACTGCCCTGGATCGACCGGCTGGAACGGGACCTCGACAACATCCGGGCCGCCCTCCACCGCACCCTCACCGCCCCCGACGAAGCCACCGCGCTCCGGCTCGTCCTCGCCATGGGCTGGTTCTGGTGGCTGCGCAACTACCGCCCGGAGGGCCTGGGCTGGACCCGGCAGGCCCTCTCCCTGGGAGAGGACCCGGACGACCGGGACGACCCCCGCTACTGGCCGCGCATGCGGCTGCGGATGCTCTCGTACTTCCTCGCCATGGAGGACGAGAACACGTACCTGGGCGATCTCCGCGAGGACCCGGCGGCGCTCGCGCTGATCCGCCGCGTCCGGGACGCCTTCGGCGAGGACCCCGGCCCGGAGTCCGCCCGCTTCCCCGGCCTGCTGTGGCCGTTCAGCGCGTACCTGACCGAGGAGCCGGCGACGGTCCGCGCACTGCTCGACATCGGCGTCGAGACCTGCCGCCGGTACGGGGGCGACTGGGAGACCGGCGTGAGCCTGATGTTCCGGACCCACATGGTCGTGGACATGCCCGGCGGCATGGAGGGGGTGGACGAGGACCTGGCCGAACTCCGTGCCCTCACTTGCCGGGTCGGGGACCGCTGGATGGGCGCCCAGGTCGCGTCGGCCGCCGCCGAGGCCCACATGATGCGGGGCCGGCGGGCCGAGGCCAGGGAGGCGTACGAGGAGGCGCTCCGGCTCGCCCGCGAGGTCGGCGCGCACGCCGAGGCACCCTTCCTCATCGCCCGGCTCGCCGAACTGACGTACCAGGACGGGGACACGGACGCCGCCGAGCGCGGGCTCGGCGAGGCCGCGCGCGAGGCCGAACGGCTCCGCATCCGGGACGCCCTCGCCTTCGTCGACGTCATGCGGGCCGTCCTCGCCCTCGACCGGAACGACCCCGTACGCGCGCGTGCCCTGATCACCTCGGCCGGCGCCCATGTCCGCGCCGGCAGCCCGCCGCCGCACTTCGCCATCGCCATCGAGGGGTTCGTCGCCCGGATCGAGGCCCACGAGGGCGCGGGCCCGGCGGCCGTCGCCTCCGCCGCCGCCGCGCTGCGGGCCGCGCTCGCCGGCCGCTGCGCGGACGTCATCGTGAGCAGCCTCGCCGAGGGGCTCGCCTTCACCCTGGCACGGGCGGGCGACGCGGACCGCTGCGCGCGCGTGGCGGCCGCCGTCGCCACCTGGCGGAAGGGCATCCCCCGCTCGGTGCCCGAGCGGCGCGAGGCCGAGGAGCTGACCGCGGCCTGCGCGGCCGTGCTCGGCGCGGACGGGCTCGCCGCCGCCCGCGCCGCCGGGGCCGGCCTCGGCCCGGAGGACGTCCTGGCCCTGGTGGAGCCGTACACCGCCGGCGCCCGGGAGGCCGTCAGGAGCAGCTGATCCGGGACTCCGCCCAGTCGGCGACGGCGGCCTGCCCGAAGGGGGTGTGCTCCTCGACCACGAGCCGGAGCGTGGACCGGCCGGCGAGGTCCACGTGGACCGGGATCGCCGGGTCGCCCGGCCGGACCACGGGCGAGCGCCACAGCCGCTCCCCGTCGCCGTACACGGAGAAGCGGACACCGCCGGGGCCGAGCGGGGCGCTCAGGTCGTCGACGCCCACGACGGCGTCGTAGGCGGTGCACTGCCGGTTCAGCCGGACGAGCACCGAGGACGGGGCGTGCACGCTGACGCCGTAGGCGTACGTGGAGTCGCTGATCGTCATGGACTGGCGCGGCCACATCCAGCTGCCGTCCTCCAGGACCAGTTCGGGCTTGGTGCCGTCGCCGAACGCGGCGTACTCCAGCCGGTCGACCGGGTAGACGGTCGGCGCGGGCGGCGGCGGGGGCGTCGTCGGCGGCGGGGTGGGGCTCGGCGTGGCCTTCGGGCTCGGCGTGGGGCTCGGCGGCGGTGTCGTCGGCGCCGGCGTCGGCTTCGGCGAGGGCTTGACCACCGGCTTGGGCGTCGGCTTCGGAGTGGGCTTGGGCGTCGGCTTCGGCGCGGGCGGCGGGGTGGTGGGCTCCGGCGCGGGCGCCGGGGGAGGCGGCTTGGGCGTCGGCTTCGGCGAGGGCTTCGCCGGAGGCGCGGGCTCGGGGGCGACGGGCGTGGCGGCCGGCGGTGCGGGCCGCGGCGCGGCGACGGTCTGCGGGTCGCCGGCCATCGCCCAGACGAGCCCGGCCGCGGCGGCGACGGCCACCGCGGCGGCGATACCGGCCTTCGCGGGCGCGCCGAGGCCCTCGGCGGCGGCCCCGCCCGAGGCGGCCCCGGACGTGGTCCCGCCGGTGGCGGCCGCCGCGGCACCCGCGCCGGCCGCGCCCACGGCACCGCCCGCGACGATGCCGGCGGCCTTGAGGGAGTAGCCGGCGGCGAACCAGCCGATGACCGCGATCGGGAGGAGCGCCGGGATGCCGGCGTTCACATGGGCGAGTTCACCTGCGGCGACGCGGCACTTGGCGCACTCGTCCAGGTGCTTGCGCAGGCCGCGCTCGGCCCGCATCCGCAGCCCTCCGCGCGCGTAGGCGCCGAGCCGGTCGGCGTACCGGGCGCAGTCGCCGCCGGCGGTGAGCGCCTGGCTGACGTGGGCCTGGAGGTACGCCTGCTTGAGGCCCTCGCGGGCGCGGCTGGCGAGGACGGCGGTGGCGTTGGCGGTCAGGCCGAAGAGGGGGGCGACCTCGCTGGGCGACTCCTCCTCGACGGTGGTGTGCCACAGGACGGCCTGCCAGCGCTCGGGCAGCGACCGGAACGCCTGCATGGCCAGCGACTGCTCGGCCTCCTGCATGGCCCGGACCTCGGCGCCGAGGTCCATGGTGTCCTGGTCGGAGACCTCGGAGGAGCGGGCGGCGTCGGCGGCGAAGACGGCGAAGTCCTCGACGAGGTGCTCGCGCTTCTGGGTCTTCGCCCAGCTCGCGCCGACCCGCCGGACGGTGGTCATCAGATAGGCGCGGACGGCCTGTTCGGGCCCGGCGCCGCCGCGGACGGCCTGGAGGGTGCGGGCGAAGACCTCGGCGGTGAGGTCGTCGGCGGTGTGCGCGTCCCGGCAGCAGGTCCGGGCGTAGCGGCGGACGGCGTCGGAGTGGCGGCGGAAGAGTTCCTCGTACGCGGAGTCGTCGCCGTCCCGCATGCGCGCGATCAGGTCGGCGTCGGAGGCCGGCAGCTCCCGAGGGGGCGGCAGCAGCCCCTCGTCGTCCGCGGGGTCCTCGGCGTGATCCGGTACGGGGGCGGGCGCGGCGCCCGCCGACGGGGCCTCGCGCTGCTGCGGCACGCTCGGTTCGACGGGGGCGTGCGGGGAGCCGGGCGTCCCACCGGGGCCTCCCTGGCTCGGCACCTGCCGGGCGGGCAGGCCCTCGGCCTCCGTGCCGCCGCCGGCGCCCAGCGGATCGTCCCGACCGTCACCGCTCATCGCGGAAGCCCCCGTACGCGTGCGCAGACCCGAATATCCGCCAAGCCTGCCACACGACGCGGGCATGCCGAAGCGCCGCGTCCACTTACCACTCGTCCGGGGCGACTTCCCGCGTCCCGGCGTAACCGCTCACACGTTCGTGTCATGGTCCTTGGTCCGCCCGGCCCAGAGGCCCGGCGGACCGGCGAGCGTCCGACCCGCTACCGCGAGCGCAGGCCCTCCAGCAGGATGTCCAGGAGCCGGGCCGAGGCCGCCGCCTGCTGGGCCGCGTCCGGCAGCGCCGGCGCCGCCGTGGCGATCACGAGCAGCACGTCCGCCACGGTCACGTCGGTCCGCAGCTCACCCGCCTCCCGCGCCCGGTCGACCAGCCGGCCGACGACCTCCAGGAGCTCCGCGGCCCCCGCGTCGTCCCGCTCGTCCGCCGGCACCGCCCGGGGCGACACCACGCGCGCGTCGGCCTGCTCGCCGAGACCCCGCTGGGACGGTACACGGGCCTCGCCGTCCCCGTCCACCGCCGACTCGTCCACCTGGACCCGCAGCACCTGCGGCGGCAGCAGCCGCCCGGCACCCGAGGCGACCGAGGTGCGCAGGAACCGGGAGAGCGCCGACCACGGCTCCTCCTCCTGCCCCAGCGCGGCACGCGCCTGCTCGGTCAGCCGGGCCGTCTCCTCCTCGGCTATCCGCCGCACCAGCACGTCCTTGCTGGGGAAGCGCCGGTACACGGTGCCCACCCCGACGCGCGCCCGCCGGGCCACGTCCTCCATCGGCGCCCCGTAACCGAGCTCGCCGAAGACCTCGCGCGCGGCACGCAGCACGTGCTCCAGATTGCGCTGGGCGTCCACCCGCAGCGGCGCCGCGCGCCCGCCCGTCACCGGACCGCCCACGACGGTGCCGGTACCCGCGACGGTGCCCGCGACCGGCCCGGAGCCGGCCGACGGCACGGCGGCCACGGCCCCCGCACCCCGGTCGTCCCGCTCCGCCCCGACCACGGACTGCCAACGAGAATCCTGAATCTGCATAAGCGTTCCCCCGCTCATGATGTCTCCCCCCGGAGACTCCCCGCCCTGAATACGGGGCTCCCGGCCGGTGTGCGCGATCGGTCCGAGCGCACGCCGGAACCGACACCCCGACGAACTACGAACATAGTTGAGTCCGGGTCAATTCAGAAGGGGGAGTTCCGTACGGTGCGCCCCCCGATCGGAGCAAGCCGCCCGAGCCACCCGTTTCGCACCCCGTCCCGCACCACCCACGTCCGCCGTGACCTGCGCCGTTGTGCCCACCCACCCCGCGCGCGCCACCCCGCGCCTCCGTACCCCTCCGGTCACACAATTCGCCGGGCCTGTGGACAAACCCCGGACGGCGATGCCTCATGGGACGGTGACCGAACCTGCGCGCATTCTCGTGGTCGGCGGTGGCTACGTCGGCATGTACACCGCGCTGCGCCTCCAGCGGCAGCTCAGGACGGAGCTCCGGCGCGGCGCCGCCGAGATCGTGGTGGTCACGCCCGACCCGTACATGACGTACCAGCCGTTCCTGCCCGAGGCGGCCGCCGGCTCGCTCTCCCCGCGCCACGTCGTCGTCCCGCTCCGCCGCGTCCTGGACCGCTGCCGCCTCCTCATCGGCGAGGTCGCGTCCCTCGACCACGCCAAGCGCACCGCGATCCTCACCACCCTCGCCACCGACGAGGAGGGCGCGGGCCCGGTCGCCCTCACCTACGACGAACTCGTCCTCGCCCCCGGCTCGGTCTCCCGCACCCTCCCCGTCCCCGGCCTCGCCGACCACGGCATCGGCTTCAAGACCGTCGAGGAGGCCATCGGACTGCGCAACCACGTCCTGGAGCAGCTCGACATCGCCTCCTCCACGCGCGACCCCGCGCTCCGCGACGCCGCCCTCACCTTCGTCTTCGTCGGCGGCGGGTACGCGGGCGTGGAAGCCCTCGCCGAGCTGGAGGACATGGCCCGGTACGCCACCCGCTACTACCACAACATCAAGCCCGAGGACCTGAGATGGGTCCTCGTCGAGGCCGCCGGCCGGATCCTGCCCGAGGTCGGCGACGAGATGGGCCGGTACGCCGTCCGCGAGCTCCGCGGCCGCAACGTCGACGTACGGCTCGACACCCGCCTCGACAGCTGCGAGGACCGGATCGCCGTCCTCAGCGACGGCACCCGGCTGCCCACCCGCACCGTCGTGTGGACCGCCGGCGTCAAGCCCGCCCCCGTCCTCGCCGCCACCGACCTCCCCCTCGACGAGCGCGGCCGGATCCGCTGCACCGCCCGCCTCACCGTCGACGGCACCCCGCACGCGTGGGCGGCCGGCGACGCCGCCGCCGTCCCCGACCTCACCGCGAAGGAACCCGGCACCCCCTGCGCCCCCAACGCCCAGCACGCCGTCCGCCAGGCCAAGGTCCTCGCCGAGAACCTCGCCGCCTCCCTCCAGGGCCGGCCGCTCAAGGAGTACGCGCACGCGTACGCGGGCTCCGTCGCCTCGCTCGGCCTCCACAAGGGCGTCGCCCACGTGTACGGACGCAAGCTCAAGGGGTACCCGGCCTGGCTGATGCACCGCGCCTACCACCTCAGCCGGATGCCCACCGCCAACCGCAAGGCCCGGGTCCTCGCCGAATGGACCCTCTCCGGCCTCTTCAAGCGCGAGATCGTCTCCCTCGGCTCCCTGGAACACCCCCGGGCCGAATTCGAACTCGCGGCCGCACCACCCCCGCCCCCGCCCACGGGTCCCGGCTCCTCCGGGAACGACGAGGCGTCCTCCTGACATCACTGTCAGTGCACTCGTCCACACTGGACGTGTGACCATAGGTGGGCTCACACCTGCACAGCGTGACTCCGCACGGCACCGACACCACGAGGCATACAGATCCGTGAACTTCACCCGTTGGAGCGCCCGGCTCCCCGGCACGCAGCGCCGCGCGGCGCGGGGGACCGAAGGCTCCGTGCCCGCCGCCCGCGGTGAGTACGGACCGCGGCAGGAGCACCCCACCGCGGACGCACAGGACACCGAGCACGGCGGGACGACCGCCGACACCGTGGACACCGAGGTCCCCGCCCTGGAGGACTTCTCCGTACGGGACCTCCTCGGCCGCCTCCCCGGCCTCGTCGCCCTCGTGTACGGCCCCGAGCACCGCATCGCGTACGTCAACGAGGCGTACGCCGCCGCCTTCGGCCCCCGCACCCCGGGCGCCACCGTCGCCGCCACCTGCCCCGAGGCCGAGGAGCTCGGCCTGCTGCCCCTGCTCGACCAGGTCCTCCGCAGCGGCAAGCCCCGCACCGTGAAGTCCCGCCGCACCGCCGACGGCGGCTCGTACACCGTCACCTGCCTGCCCGTCGACAGCCCGCACCTCGACGGCGCAGGCGTCCTCGTCCACGCCGCCGACGTCACCGACCACGCCGAGGCCGCCGAACGGCTCCGGGCCAGCGAGCGCCGCCACCGCGAGACCGCCGTCACCCTCCAGCGCTCCCTCCTCCCGCAGGAACTGGAACAGCCCGACGACCTGCGGATCGCCGCCACCTACCAGCCCGGCGTCGCCGACGCCGCCGTCGGCGGCGACTGGTACGACGTCATCACCCTCGGCGCCGGCCGCACCGCCCTCGTCATCGGCGACGTCATGGGCCGCGGCGTCCGCGCCGCCGCCGTCATGGGCCAGCTCCGCACCGCCGTCCGGGCCTACGCGCGCCTGGACCTGCCCCCGCACGAGGTCCTCCAGCTCCTCGACGGCCTCGCCGCCGAGATCGACGCCAGCCAGATCGCCACCTGCGTCTACGCCGTCCACGACCCCAACGAGGGCCGGCTCGTCTACGCCTCGGCCGGCCACCTCCCGATCCTCGTCCGCGACGAGGACGGCACCGTCCGCAAGGCCGACGACCCCACCGGACCCCCGCTGGGCACCGGCGGCTGGCTGCACACCTCCGGCTCCATCGCCCTGCCCCCCGGCTCCACCGCCGTCCTCTACACCGACGGACTGGTCGAACGCCGCCGCGAGGACATCGACGAGGGCGTCGAAGCCCTCGCCCGCGCCCTCTCCGGCGCCAGCGGCACCCCCCAGGTCATCTGCGGCCGACTGCTCCGGGCCCTCGGCGTCACCGCCGAACACGACGACGACGTCGCCGTCCTCGTCGTCCAGCACCCCGCCCGCGACGGCGCCGACGCCGAGCTGTTCCACAACGCCGCCCTCGAACTCCTCGGCGGCGTCGAGGCCGCCCCACGCGCGCGTGCCTTCGCCTCCGGAGTCCTCTCCTCCTGGCGCTTCCCCGTCGAACTCCGCGACCTCGGCGTCCTCGCCACCAGCGAACTCGTCGCCAACAGCCTCCAGCACGGCACCCCGCCCATGCGCCTGCGGCTCCGCCGCACCGACCGCCGCCTGATCATCGAGGTCACCGACGGAGACGACCACCTGCCGCGCCGCCGCAGGGCGGAAACGGAGGACGAGGCGGGTCGCGGGATCTCCATCATCGCGACGATCGCCTCGTCCTGGGGAAGCCGCCGCACTCCGGGCGGCGGCAAAGCGGTGTGGTGCGAATTCGCCCTCCGTGACTAGAGAGCGGCGCTCTCCCTCTCGGGCTGGTGCTGAGCCACCACCCGAGAGGGCTTCACGGCGAGCGACGGCTGGTTCTGCACCGGCGTCAGCTGCCTGCCCAGCCGCACCGCCAGCACCGTGACGAGCAGCGAGAACAGCACGAAGGTCACGATGTACGGCCCGTGCAGCGACGCGCCCATCGGACCGCCCACCGCGGGGCCGACCGCCAGCGCCAGCTGCTTCACCAGGGCGAACGCCGAGTTGTACGAGCCCACCATGGACTCCGGCGCCAGATCGGCCACCAGCGGCGCCACCGTCGGCGACAGCATCGCCTCGCCGAGCCCGAACAGCGCGTACGTGGAGACGAACGCCGCCGTCGCCATCGCCTGGCTGCCGTGCCCGAGCCCCGCGTACCCCGCGATCAGCCACGCCACCGCCCAGATCAGGCCCACGGCCGCGATCACCCGGGTCCGCTTGCGGCGCTCCACGAACTTCAGCACCAGGAACTGCGCCAGCACGATCACGGCCGTGTTGGCGGCCAGCGCCAGCCCCAGCGCCGACGGAGCGATGCCGGCGGCCTCGGTGCCGTACGCGGCCAGACCCGACTCGAACTGCCCGTAGCAGGCGAAGAAGAGGACGAAGCCGAGGACGCACAGCTGCACCATCGCCTTGTGCCCGAGCAGCGCCCTGACCCCGCCCTTGGTGCCCTCGGCCGGCCGCGCGCCCTGGAGCGCGGGCGAACCGGCCGTCTTCACCGTGCCGACCACCACGGCCAGCACCAGGAACATCACGGCCTCGATCGAGAACAGCAGCAGGAAGCTGTCGGGCCGGCTCACGTCGACCAGCTGGCCGCCGATCAGACCACCGACACCCAGGCCGAGGTTCTGCAGGAAGAACTGGAGGGCGAAGGCACGGGTCCGGCCGGCGGGCTCGGAGCACCACACGATCATCGTGGCCAGCGCCGGCTGGAGCACGGCGGTCCCCGCGCCGAGCAGGGCGGCGGCGCCCACCGCCGCCGGGACGCTCGACGCGAGCCCCATCGCCACGGCACCGACCGCGGCCAGCCCGGAGGCGACCAGCAACACCGGCACGGGCCCGCGCCGGTCGATCGCCCGCCCGCTGAACGGCAGCACCACGAGCGCGGCCATGGCGAAGACGGCCAGCACCACACCCGCGGTCGTCGCGCCCAGATCCCGCACCTGCGCCACGTACACATAGAGGTACGGCACGGTGAAGCCGAGTCCGAACGCGCTCAGCGCGCTGCCTGCCTGAATCCGGCGCATCGCCGCGCCCCTCGCCTTGGTCACACTCACCCACTTCGGTCGCGGGTTCAGCTGTGTACGCCTGAACCCTGAAGACTTCAATACTAAAGTTCGATCCTTAACAGTACACATGGAAGGACTTCAACGCCAACGAGGGGCGTGGGATACTCGCCCTCATGTCCGACACCCCCGAGCGCCCCGCCTCGCAGGAGCCGCAGGAGCCGACGCTCGACGAGCAGATCGCCGCCTACCAGCGCGAGTACCGCGACCTGGATCCGCAGGTGGAGAAGGTGGTCTCCGCCCTCGGCCGGCTGAACCGCCGGATGAACGTGGCGTACGGCCGCCAGCTCGCCGACCTCGGCATCAGCAACGCGGAGTGGGAGGTGCTCAAGACCCTCGTCCTCTCCGGCGCCCCGTACCGCCTGGGCCCGGGCGAGCTGGCGAAGCGCCTCGGCCTGACCCCGGCCGCCATGACCCACCGCATCGACCGCATGGCCGGCGAGGGCCTGGTCACCCGGGACCGCGACGAGAACAACCGCGTCCGCGTGATCGTCGAGCTCACCGACGAGGGCCGTACGAAGTGGCTGGAGGCGATGCGGATGGCCACGGACTTCGAGGAGAAGCTCCTCCAGGACCTCGGGCCGGAGGAACGGGGCGCTCTGGGCGACGCCCTGATCCGCCTCCTGCGCCGGGTGGAACTGACCCAGCCGGACGCCGGCGGCAGGCTCACCGACCTCGACTGAGAAGGCGCCGGGAGCCCCCGGGCGGCGGTTGACACCCCCATGGGGGACGCGTAGTGTTCTCCGAGTTGTCACGGAGCCGGAACGGTTCTGCGACGACCATCCCGCCGCGAAAGCGGCACCTCACTCCAGCACGGTCTCCCTCACGGGATGAATTTCGGCATGCCGAAATTCAATTCGAACGACTCGATTATGAGCCGCCGAGGGAATCCGCTAAGGTTTGAGACGTCGGAACGGCCCAACAGCCCGGAAGACAAACCCCGCTGACTGGGAATCAGACACCGAAAGGATCTGATAGAGTCGGAAACGCCGGAAGGGCCCGGAGCGAAAGCGAAAGGGACCGGAAAGCGCCGAGGAAATCGGATCGGAAAGATCTGATAGAGTCGGAAACGAAGGAAGCGCCCGGAGGGCCTGGAAACAGGAACGAAGGAAGCGTCCGCACCTTGAGAACTCAACAGCGTGCCAAAAATCAACGCCAGATTAGTTGATACCCCGTCCAGCCGGTTTCGGTTGGTCGAGGTTCCTTTGAAACAAAACACAGCGAGGACGCTGTGGACGGTCGGTCTTATTCCGACCTGACCGTCCCGCTCAACGCGAGTGTTGAACCCGATCACGGGTACACATTCACGGAGAGTTTGATCCTGGCTCAGGACGAACGCTGGCGGCGTGCTTAACACATGCAAGTCGAACGATGAAGCCCTTCGGGGTGGATTAGTGGCGAACGGGTGAGTAACACGTGGGCAATCTGCCCTTCACTCTGGGACAAGCCCTGGAAACGGGGTCTAATACCGGATACGAGACGGGGAGGCATCTCCTCGTCTGGAAAGCTCCGGCGGTGAAGGATGAGCCCGCGGCCTATCAGCTTGTTGGTGGGGTAATGGCCTACCAAGGCGACGACGGGTAGCCGGCCTGAGAGGGCGACCGGCCACACTGGGACTGAGACACGGCCCAGACTCCTACGGGAGGCAGCAGTGGGGAATATTGCACAATGGGCGAAAGCCTGATGCAGCGACGCCGCGTGAGGGATGACGGCCTTCGGGTTGTAAACCTCTTTCAGCAGGGAAGAAGCGAAAGTGACGGTACCTGCAGAAGAAGCGCCGGCTAACTACGTGCCAGCAGCCGCGGTAATACGTAGGGCGCAAGCGTTGTCCGGAATTATTGGGCGTAAAGAGCTCGTAGGCGGCTTGTCACGTCGGGTGTGAAAGCCCGGGGCTTAACCCCGGGTCTGCATCCGATACGGGCAGGCTAGAGTGTGGTAGGGGAGATCGGAATTCCTGGTGTAGCGGTGAAATGCGCAGATATCAGGAGGAACACCGGTGGCGAAGGCGGATCTCTGGGCCATTACTGACGCTGAGGAGCGAAAGCGTGGGGAGCGAACAGGATTAGATACCCTGGTAGTCCACGCCGTAAACGTTGGGAACTAGGTGTTGGCGACATTCCACGTCGTCGGTGCCGCAGCTAACGCATTAAGTTCCCCGCCTGGGGAGTACGGCCGCAAGGCTAAAACTCAAAGGAATTGACGGGGGCCCGCACAAGCAGCGGAGCATGTGGCTTAATTCGACGCAACGCGAAGAACCTTACCAAGGCTTGACATATACCGGAAACATCCAGAGATGGGTGCCCCCTTGTGGTCGGTATACAGGTGGTGCATGGCTGTCGTCAGCTCGTGTCGTGAGATGTTGGGTTAAGTCCCGCAACGAGCGCAACCCTTGTCCTGTGTTGCCAGCATGCCCTTCGGGGTGATGGGGACTCACAGGAGACCGCCGGGGTCAACTCGGAGGAAGGTGGGGACGACGTCAAGTCATCATGCCCCTTATGTCTTGGGCTGCACACGTGCTACAATGGCCGGTACAAAGAGCTGCGATGCCGTGAGGCGGAGCGAATCTCAAAAAGCCGGTCTCAGTTCGGATTGGGGTCTGCAACTCGACCCCATGAAGTCGGAGTTGCTAGTAATCGCAGATCAGCATTGCTGCGGTGAATACGTTCCCGGGCCTTGTACACACCGCCCGTCACGTCACGAAAGTCGGTAACACCCGAAGCCGGTGGCCCAACCCCTTGTGGGAGGGAGCTGTCGAAGGTGGGACCAGCGATTGGGACGAAGTCGTAACAAGGTAGCCGTACCGGAAGGTGCGGCTGGATCACCTCCTTTCTAAGGAGCACAGTACCGATTGCAGGCAAACGTTCTGCACGGTCAGCTCATGGGTGGAACGTTGATTAGTTGGCACGATCACGAGAGTCCTTCACCAGTACTGCTTCGGCGTGGAACGTGACGAGATCTCAAGGGATCGTGCCTGGCACGTTGTTGGGTATCTGAGGGTACGGCCGCAAGGTTGTATCTTCGCGATGCCGGCCCCAGTGAACCTGGTCCTTAGTGGTCAGGGTGATGGGTGGCTGGTCGTTGCTTGAGAACTACACAGTGGACGCGAGCATCTGTGGCCAAGTTTTTAAGGGCGCACGGTGGATGCCTTGGCACCAGGAACCGATGAAGGACGTGGGAGGCCGCGATAGTCCCCGGGGAGTCGTCAACCAGGCTTTGATCCGGGGGTTTCCGAATGGGGAAACCCGGCAGTCGTCATGGGCTGTCACCCACTGCTGAACACATAGGCAGTGTGGAGGGAACGAGGGGAAGTGAAACATCTCAGTACCCTCAGGAAGAGAAAACAACCGTGATTCCGGGAGTAGTGGCGAGCGAAACCGGATGAGGCCAAACCGTATGCGTGTGATACCCGGCAGGGGTTGCGCATGCGGGGTTGTGGGATCTCTCTTCTGTCGTCTGCCGGCGACAGGACGAGTCAGAAACCGTATGGATAGTCGAAGGACATGCGAAAGGTCCGGCGTAGAGGGTAAGACCCCCGTAGACGAAATCTGTACGGCTCGTTTGAGAGACACCCAAGTAGCACGGGGCCCGAGAAATCCCGTGTGAATCTGGCGGGACCACCCGCTAAGCCTAAATATTCCCTGGTGACCGATAGCGGATAGTACCGTGAGGGAATGGTGAAAAGTACCGCGGGAGCGGAGTGAAATAGTACCTGAAACCGTGTGCCTACAAGCCGTGGGAGCGTCGGGATCTTCGGATCCTCGTGACTGCGTGCCTTTTGAAGAATGAGCCTGCGAGTTTGCGGTGTGTTGCGAGGTTAACCCGTGTGGGGAAGCCGTAGCGAAAGCGAGTCCGAATAGGGCGTTTCAGTAGCACGCTCAAGACCCGAAGCGGAGTGATCTAGCCATGGGCAGGTTGAAGCGGAGGTAAGACTTCGTGGAGGACCGAACCCACCAGGGTTGAAAACCTGGGGGATGACCTGTGGTTAGGGGTGAAAGGCCAATCAAACTCCGTGATAGCTGGTTCTCCCCGAAATGCATTTAGGTGCAGCGTCGTGTGTTTCTTGCCGGAGGTAGAGCACTGGATAGGCGATGGGCCCTACCGGGTTACTGACCTTAGCCAAACTCCGAATGCCGGTAAGTGAGAGCACGGCAGTGAGACTGTGGGGGATAAGCTCCATGGTCGAGAGGGAAACAGCCCAGAGCATCGACTAAGGCCCCTAAGCGTACGCTAAGTGGGAAAGGATGTGGAGTCGCAGAGACAACCAGGAGGTTGGCTTAGAAGCAGCCACCCTTGAAAGAGTGCGTAATAGCTCACTGGTCAAGTGATTCCGCGCCGACAATGTAGCGGGGCTCAAGCGTACCGCCGAAGTCGTGTCATTGCAGTACATACCCCCAACGGGGACTGTGATGGGTAGGGGAGCGTCGTGTGCCGGGTGAAGCAGCCGCGGAAGCGAGTTGTGGACGGTTCACGAGTGAGAATGCAGGCATGAGTAGCGATACACACGTGAGAAACGTGTGCGCCGATTGACTAAGGGTTCCTGGGTCAAGCTGATCTGCCCAGGGTAAGTCGGGACCTAAGGCGAGGCCGACAGGCGTAGTCGATGGACAACCGGTTGATATTCCGGTACCCGCTTTGAAACGCCCAATATCGAGCCCATTAATGCTAAGCCCGTGAAGCCGTTCCGGACCCTTCGGGGAAAGGAAAGTGGTGGAGCCGGCGAACCAAGGTGGTAGTAGGTAAGCGATGGGGTGACGCAGGAAGGTAGTCCAGCCCGGGCGGTGGTTGTCCCGGGGTAAGGGTGTAGGGCGTGTGATAGGCAAATCCGTCACACATTAAGCCTGAGACCTGATGCCGAGCCGATTGTGGTGAAGTGGATGATCCTATGCTGTCGAGAAAAGCCTCTAGCGAGTTTCATGGCGGCCCGTACCCTAAACCGACTCAGGTGGTCAGGTAGAGAATACCGAGGCGTTCGGGTGAACTATGGTTAAGGAACTCGGCAAAATGCCCCCGTAACTTCGGGAGAAGGGGGGCCACGCCTGGTGATCGGATTTACTCCGTGAGCTGGGGGTGGCCGCAGAGACCAGCGAGAAGCGACTGTTTACTAAAAACACAGGTCCGTGCGAAGCCGTAAGGCGATGTATACGGACTGACGCCTGCCCGGTGCTGGAACGTTAAGGGGACCGGTTAGTGACCTTTCGGGGTTGCGAAGCTGAGAACTTAAGCGCCAGTAAACGGCGGTGGTAACTATAACCATCCTAAGGTAGCGAAATTCCTTGTCGGGTAAGTTCCGACCTGCACGAATGGCGTAACGACTTCTCGACTGTCTCAACCATAGGCCCGGTGAAATTGCACTACGAGTAAAGATGCTCGTTTCGCGCAGCAGGACGGAAAGACCCCGGGACCTTTACTACAGTTTGATATTGGTGTTCGGTTCGGCTTGTGTAGGATAGGTGGGAGACTTTGAAGCAGCCACGCCAGTGGTTGTGGAGTCGCCGTTGAAATACCACTCTGGTCGTGCTGGATGTCTAACCTGGGTCCGTGATCCGGATCAGGGACAGTGTCTGATGGGTAGTTTAACTGGGGCGGTTGCCTCCCAAAGGGTAACGGAGGCGCCCAAAGGTTCCCTCAGCCTGGTTGGCAATCAGGTGTTGAGTGTAAGTGCACAAGGGAGCTTGACTGTGAGACCGACGGGTCGAGCAGGGACGAAAGTCGGGACTAGTGATCCGGCGGTGGCTTGTGGAAGCGCCGTCGCTCAACGGATAAAAGGTACCCCGGGGATAACAGGCTGATCTTCCCCAAGAGTCCATATCGACGGGATGGTTTGGCACCTCGATGTCGGCTCGTCGCATCCTGGGGCTGGAGTCGGTCCCAAGGGTTGGGCTGTTCGCCCATTAAAGCGGTACGCGAGCTGGGTTTAGAACGTCGTGAGACAGTTCGGTCCCTATCCGCTGTGCGCGTAGGAATATTGAGAAGGGCTGTCCCTAGTACGAGAGGACCGGGACGGACGAACCTCTGGTGTGCCAGTTGTCCTGCCAAGGGCATGGCTGGTTGGCTACGTTCGGGAGGGATAACCGCTGAAAGCATCTAAGCGGGAAGCCTGCTTCGAGATGAGTATTCCCACCTCCTTGAGAGGGTAAGGCTCCCAGTAGACGACTGGGTTGATAGGCCGGATGTGGAAGCCCAGTAATGGGTGGAGCTGACCGGTACTAATAGGCCGAGGGCTTGTCCTCAGTTGCTCGCGTCCACTGTGTTAGTTCTGAAGTAACGAACTCCCATGCCGGTTGAGTTCAACTTCATAGTGTTTCGGTGGTCATAGCGTTAGGGAAACGCCCGGTTACATTCCGAACCCGGAAGCTAAGCCTTTCAGCGCCGATGGTACTGCAGGGGGGACCCTGTGGGAGAGTAGGACGCCGCCGAACAATCATTGTGGGAAAGCCCCGCACCTTCTGGTGCGGGGCTTTTCTGCGTTCTAGGCCGGCTTCACCAGGTGGGTGTCGTAGGCCAGGATGACCGCCTGGACGCGGTCCCTCGCTCCGGTCTTGGCCAGGATGCGGCCGACGTGGGTCTTCACCGTGGATTCCGCGAGGTGCAGGCGTTCGGCGATCTCCGTGTTGGTCCAGCCTTGGCCGATGACCGTGAGGATCTCGCGTTCGCGCTCCGTCAGGGCGGTCAGGCGGGGGTCCTCCGGGGCGGGGGTGCCGGCGGCGGGCAGGTGGTGGATGTAGGTGTCGAGGAGGCGGCGGGTGAGGCTGGGCGCGACGACCGCGTCGCCGACGGCGACCGCGCGGACGCCGGCCAGGAGTTCCTCCGGCTGGGCGTCCTTCACCAGGAAGCCGCTCGCGCCGGCGCGGAGGCCGTCGTAGGCGTACTCGTCGAGGTCGAACGTCGTGATGATGAGGACGCGGGTGCGGGCGCCCGCGGCGATGATGCGGCGGGTGGCCTCGATGCCGTCCAGGCCCGGCATGCGGATGTCCATCAGGACCACGTCGGGATGGTGGGCGGCGACCTGGCGGACGGCCTCGGTGCCGTTGGCGGCTTCTCCGACGACCGTCATGTCGTCCTGGCTCTCCAGGAGCATGCGGAAGCCGAAGCGCTGCATCGGCTGGTCGTCGGCGATCAGAACCGTCGTCACGGGCGGTGTTCCTCCGGAGTGGTGGGGATGCGGAGCCGTACCTGCCAGCCGGCGCCGTCCGGCAGGGGGCCGGAGTCGAGTGTGCCGTCGTACAGGGCCGCGCGCTCGCGCATTCCGGTGAGGCCCTGGCCCTGCCCGGGGGCGGCGGACGGGGTTCCGGTGTCCGTGACGGTGACGAGGAGGGCGTCCGGGGCGGCCGCCACGCGGACGGTGGCGCTCGCCCCCGGGCCCGCGTGCTTGAGGGTGTTCGTCAGGGACTCCTGGATCACCCGGTAGACGGTCAGCTGGGCGCCCGGCGGCAGCGGCGGCAGCGGGGCCGGCAGCTCCGCGGCGACGGGCAGGCCCGCCTTCCGTACGCCCTCCAGGAGGGACTCCAGGTCCTCCAGGGTCGGCTGGGGGGTGCGGGCCGCGGCGGACGGGGCGTCGTCGGGGGCGGACAGGACGCCCAGCAGGCGCCGGAGTTCGTCCAGGGCCTGGCGGCTCGTGGTGCCGATCGCGTCCAGGGCCTGCGCGGCCCGCTCGGGGCTCTTCGCCGCCGCGTACCGGCCGCCGTCCGCGAGGCCGGTGATGACCGAGAGGTTGTGGCCGATGATGTCGTGCATCTCGCGGGCGATCCGCGCCCGTTCGGCCGCGGCCGCCAGCCGGACCTCCTGGTCCCGCTCGATCTCCAGCCGACGGGCCCGGTCCACCAGGCTCGCGGTGTGGTCGCGGCGGGAGCGGACCGTGATGCCGAGCAGGGCGACGATCACGTACGCCCACAGGATCGGGACCACGTGCTGGTCCCACTCGTCGCCGTCGAAGCGGAGGCCGCCGACCAGCACCGGCGGTACCAGGAGGGCGAAGGCCCCCAGGAGGCGGCGCGGCGGGCGGGTCAGGGCGATGTGGAAGAGCGGCAGCGCCTGGAGGAACGCGGCCTGGAGGAAGGCGCCCGACGCCTCGCTGACGAGGGCCGCCGGCGCCATCAGGGCGAGGACCGTGGTGGGCCGGCGGCGGCGCGCGTACAGGGGGAGGGAGAGGGCCAGGCTGAGGAGGACGATCAGGCCGGAGGGGAGCGAGGGGTCCCGGGCCACGTTCCGCCAGCCGCCCGCCGCGTCCACCAGGGCGGCGGTCGTCCAGCCGAGCGTCAGCAGGCCGTCCCAGAGCCAGGGGCGGGCCGCGTCCACCGCCCGGACGCGGGCGGTGAGTTGCTGTGTCCACCGGCTGGGTGCCGTCGTCTCCGTCGTCACGTCGTCATCATCCCCGTCCTCGGGCCCGCCCTCAGCCCCGCACGTCCTGGCGTCGGAGCAGCAGCGCGGGAACCGCGAGGGCCGCCGCGGCCCACAGGGCGAGGGCGAGCAGGGCCGCCCCGGCGGAGGGGGCGTCCGGGAGCGGCGTCGCCGAGCCGAGGACGCCGGCGGCCTGGGTGGGGAAGTAGCGCAGGGCGGTGTCGACGGCGTCGTACGGGAGCATCCCGATGACCTCGGGGAGGACCAGGACGCCGCCGATGAAGGCGCCGAGCGCGCCGGGCACCGAGCGGAGCGCGGCGCCCAGGCCGAGGGCGAGGAGCGCGAGCAGGGTGAGGCCGGCCGCGTTGCCGGCGAGGGCGCCGAGGACGCCGTCGTCGGTGAGGGAGGCGGCCTGGTCGGTGCCGCCGAGGAAGACCTGGGCGGTGAGGAAGGTCGTCAGGTTGGTGGCCAGGCAGAGGACGAAGACGGTGGCGGCGAGGACCGCGGCCTTCGCCCCCAGCACCGGGAGCCGCCGGGGGACGGCGGTGAAGGTGGCCCGGGCGAGACCGGAGGAGTACTCGCCGGCGGTGACCAGGATGCCGAGGACGGCGAGGCAGACGCCGCCCAGCTGCGAGCCGAAGAGGGTGAGGACGACGGTGTCGACGTCCGAGTCGCCGCCGTCGGAGGTGTACGTGGTGCCCATCAGGACGCCGACCCCGAGGACCAGGGCGACCGAGGTCAGGAGCGTGATCCAGGTCGAGCGGAGCGTCCACAGCTTGTGCCACTCGGAGCGGAGCACGCGCGCGTGCGTGAGGCGGACGGCGGCGGTGGTGCCGGTGGCGGTGGTCACGCGGGGGCTCCCTGGTACTCGACGGAGTCGTGGGTGAGGTCCATGAACGCCTGCTCCAGGGAGGCGGTCTCGGGGGTGAGGGCGTGGAGTTCGACGGCGTGGGCGGCGGCGATCCGGCCGATCGCGGGCGCGTCCAGTCCCGTGACCCGGAGGGCGCCGGGGCCCTCGTCGGTGGTGCGGGCGGGTGCCGGGAGGAGGGCGCGGAGGCGGTCGGCGTCGGGGGAGACGACGAGGACGGAGGCGGCGCCCGCGTCCCGGACGAGGTCGGCGACGGTGGTGTCGGCGAGCAGCCGGCCCTTGCCGATGACGACGAGCCGGTCGGCGGTCAGGGCCATCTCGCTCATCAGGTGCGAGGAGACGAGGACCGTGCGGCCCTCGGCGGCCAGCTCCCTGAGGAGGGTGCGGACCCAGCGGACGCCCTCCGGGTCGAGGCCGTTGACGGGCTCGTCGAGGACGACGGCGGCCGGGTCGCCGAGGAGGGCGGCGGCGATGCCGAGGCGCTGCCCCATGCCGAGCGAGAAGCCCTTCACGCGGCGGCCGGCGACCTCGCTGAGGCCGGTGACGCCGAGGACGTGCTCGACGCGGGACTTCGGGATGCCGTGGGTGTGGGCGAGCGCCATGAGGTGGTGGAAGGCGGTGCGGCCCGGGTGGAAGGAGCGGGCGTCGAGGAGGGCGCCGACCTGGGTGAGCGGCGCCGGATGGGCGGCGTACGCGCGGCCGTCGACGGTCGCGGTGCCGGCGGTCGGGGCGTCGAGGCCGAGGATCATGCGCAGGGTGGTGGACTTGCCGGCGCCGTTGGGGCCGAGGAAGCCGGTGACGGTGCCGGGCCGGACGGTGAACGAGAGGTCCCGGAGGACGGTGCGGTCGCCGTACCGCTTGGTGAGTCGCTCTGCTCGGATCATGGTTCCGACGCTACGGAGCGGGCGGGCCGCGGGCGTCCGACCGTGGTCGGCAGCGGGCCGGGCGGTGTCGTACCGGGGTACCACGCACGTCCTCGAGCTGCGAATCTCCCTTGTGGGGGAGAGCGGTGGCGGGTGAGGATGCCGCATGAACCTCGAGATCCGCACCGTCCTGGCCGACGAGTGGGAGAAGGTGCGCGAGCTGCGGCTCGCCGCGCTTCGCGACCCCGTCGCGCACCTCGCCTTCCTGGAGACCCACGAGGACGCCGTCGCGCGTCCGGACGACTTCTGGAAGGAGCGGACGGCCAACGGCTCCACGACCGGCGCGGGGCGGATCCGGCAGTTCGTCGCCGAGGCGCCCGACGGGCGGTGGCTCGGTACGGTCACGGTGCTCGTCGAACGGCCCACGGACGAGGTGCGGTTCGGGGAGCCGGCGAAGGTCGACCAGACCCATCTGGTGGGCGTCTACGTGCGGCCCGAGGCGCGCGGCGGCGGCGTGATCGACGCGCTGTTCCGGGCGGCCGTGGAGTGGTCGTGGAGCGTGGCGGGCGTCGAGCGCGTCCGGCTGTACGTGCACGAGGAGAACGCCCGCGCCGCCGCCTTCTACCGCCGCTTCGGCTTCGTCCCGTCCGGCGAGCGGGTCCCGGTGCCGGGGGACACGGGCGCGTACGAGGTCGAGTACGAGCTGCTGCCGGCGTCGGCGGCCCGGACCGGCGGGCACGTGGTCCGGGCGATCCGCTCCGGCGAGTGGGAGCAGGTGCGCGAGCTGCGGCTGGCGGCGCTGCGGGACCCGCTGGCGCCGCTCGCCTTCGTGGAGTCGTACGAGGAGGCGGAGACACGTCCGGACGCCTTCTGGCAGGAGCGGGCCGAGGGCGGCTCGGAGGACCGGGGCGGCCGGATCCGGCAGTTCGTGGCGGAGGCGCCGGACGGGCGCTGGGCGGGCACGGTGACGTTGTTCGTGGAGCTGCCCGAGGACGGGAAGAGCCTGTTCGGCGACGAGGTGACGGTGCCGCAGGTCGACGTGGTGGGGGTGTACGTCCGTCCCGAGGCGCGCGGCGGCGGCCTGGTGGACGCGCTGTTCGAGACCGCCCTGGCGTGGGCGTGGGCGCGGGACGAGG
The DNA here is from genome assembly GCF_039534915.1 of Streptomyces roseofulvus. Classification (NCBI taxonomy): domain Bacteria; kingdom Bacillati; phylum Actinomycetota; class Actinomycetes; order Kitasatosporales; family Streptomycetaceae; genus Streptomyces; species Streptomyces roseofulvus. The sequence continues at coordinate 4,407,618 of NZ_BAAAWE010000001.1, forward strand.
GCATCGAGCGGGCGCGGTTGTACGTGCACGAGGAGAACGTCCGGGCGGCGGCCGCGTACCGGCGTCTCGGCTTCGTGGCGACCGGGGGCCGGGCGGACACGGTCGGCTCGGGCGAGCCGCACGACCTGGAGTACGTGCGGGAGCGGCCCGCCCGGCCTGGTCCGAAGGAGACGGCCTAGCGGAGGGAGCGCTCGGGCCAGCGGGTGCGGGCCTGTTCGGGGGAGCGCATCAGGGCCAGGGTGGGCAGGCCGCGGTTCGGGCCGTCGGTGAGCAGGGCCGGCAGCTGGGGGAGCGGGGCGACGGCGGCGACGTCGTCGAGGACCAGCGTCAGTGGTGGGTCGAGCCGACCGTCGGATGACCGTGCGGCCATGCGGCGGCCGTGCTCGACCACGTGCGACGCGAGCGCGGTGAGGAGGGGCATCGCGCCCGGGTGGGTGCGCGGATCCTCGATCGGCTCGCCCACCACGTAGAGGGTGCCCCCTTCGGCGAGGAAAGATGCCAGGGCCAGCGAATCCGTTCGATTCGGGGTGCACGCCTCGCGGATGTGGACGGAGGAGAAGGCGGAGAACGCGCGGGCCGTCAGTTCCTGGGCCAGGCGCCGGGTCTCGGGGTGGGCGGTGAGGGCCGCTTCGAGCAGGCCGGCGAGGCCGGAGGCGGCCTTGGGGTGGCCGCGGAGGATGCGTACCGGCTCGTGGGCGTCGGTGCCCTGGGCCCAGCGGTGGACCTGGCGGAACGGGCGGCCGTCCACGGCGGCGGCGTGCAGCCAGCAGCGCAGGAGCGTTTCGGCGGTGTCGGCCGTGGCCGCGTCGAGCCGCGCGTGCGGGCGGACCGGGGCGAGCAGCGCGGCGGCGCGGGCCTGGGCGGCGTCCGGGTCGGCGCACTCCTCGACCGGGGACCAGTGGAGGCGGGCCGGGGTGTCGCAGAGGTGGCCGGGGTCGTAGACGAGGACCGGGCCGAGCTTGCCGCGGACGTCCTTGGTGTCGGCCCAGACGGTGGGGTCGGATGTGACGACCAGGACGGGGCCCTCGGCGTCGCCCACGGCCTGGACGGCGAGGGGGCGGCGGGTCTCGGGCGGGCCGTAGACGGCGCCGGGTTCCGGTGCCGCTGCCGGCACCGGCGCGGGGGGCTCGGGCTGCCGCCGTGGCTGCCGCTGTGTCTGTTCCTGGGCGGTCTGCGGCGGGATCTGCGGCTCGGGGGCCGGTGCCGGTGCCGGGGTGTTCTGGAGGGGCTTCTGGAGGGGTACGGGGCCGGGCTCCGGGGCCGGGCCGGCCGGCGGCGCGTACGCCCCCGCCCTGCGTTGCGCGCGGACCGCCCGCCAGCGGGCGAAGGTGCCGAGGAGGAAGACGGCGAGGACGGCGAGGACCATCGCCTGGCCGATGACCAGGCCCCAGAAGAGGCCGTAGCCGGAGAGCTGGTCCGGCGGGGTGTCCGGCCAGGCCGCCGCGAGGTCGGTCGGGGCGGTGGCCAGGGCGCGGAGGGCCGGCGGGGTGCGGGTGAGCTCCACCCCGTCCGGCCAGGCGCCGTGCGCGAGCAGCCCCGCCAGGCCGGTCGCGGACCAGACGAGCAGGGAGGCGCCCAGGACCAGGGCGAAGAGCCCGATCAGGAACCCGTCGGAGACGCCGCCCTGCCTCTGCCGTGCCTCGGTCACGTCACGCCACCGTCGACCGGGGGTTGTCGTCCAGCTGGCGCTCCATCATCAGCGCGCGCTGCTCCGTCTCCCACTCCAGCTCCGGGTCGGCGGGGCCGGAGGACTCGGTCATGGCGCGGTCGGTGTAGACGAGCGGGCGTTCCCGTTCGGTGATGAGGTGCTTGACCACCTGCACGTTGCCGTTGACGTCCCAGACGGCGATGCCGGGGGTGAGGGTCGGGATGATCTCGACGGCCCAGCGGGGCAGGCCGAGGACCCGGCCGGTGTTGCGGGCCTCGTCGGCCTTCTGGGCGTAGACGGTCCGGGTCGACGCCATCTTGAGGATCGCCGCGGCCTCCTTGGCCGCCGCTCCGTCGACGACGTCGGAGAGGTGGTGGACGACCGCGACGAAGGACAGGCCGAGGCGGCGGCCGAACTTGAGCAGGCGCTGGAACAGCTGGGCCACGAAGGGGCTGTTGATGATGTGCCAGGCCTCCTCGACGAGGAAGATGCGCTTCTTCCGGTCGGGGCGGATCCAGGTGTGCTCCAGCCATACGCCGACGATCGCCATGAGGATGGGCATGGCGATGGAGTTGCGGTCGATGTGGGAGAGGTCGAAGACGATCAGGGGCGCGTCGAGGTCGATGCCGACCGTGGTCGGACCGTCGAACATGCCGCGCAGGTCGCCGTCGACGAGACGGTCGAGCACCAGGGCGACGTCCAGGCCCCAGGCCCGTACGTCGTCTATGTCGACGTTCATCGCCTCCGCCGACTCGGCCTCCGGGTGGCGCAGGCGCTCCACGATGTCGGTGAGGATCGGCTGGCGGTCGGTGATGTGCTCGTTGACGTGGGCGTGGGCGACCTTCAGCGCGAAGCCGGAGCGCTCGTCGAGGCCGTGCCCCATCGCCACCTCGATGATGGTGCGCAGCAGGGCGAGCTGGCCGGTGGTGGTGATGGCGGGGTCGAGCGGGTTGAGGCGGATCCCGGAGTCGTTGGCGACCATGGGGTCCAGGCGGATGGGGGTTATCCCCAGCTCCTGGGCGATCAGGTTCCACTCGCCGACGCCGTCCTCGCCCTGGGCGTCGAGGACGACGACCTGCCGGTCGCGGAAGCGGAGCTGGCGGAGCACGTACGTCTTCTCGAGCGCGGACTTGCCGTTGCCGGACTCGCCGAGGACGAGCCAGTGGGGGGCGGGGAGCTGCTGCCCGTACAGCTGGAAGGGGTCGTAGACGTAGCCCTTGCCGCTGTAGACCTCGCGGCCGATGATCACGCCGGAGTCGCCGAGGCCGGGGGCCGCGGTCGGCAGGTAGACGGCCTGGGCCTGCCCGGTGGAGGTGCGCACGGGCAGGCGGGTGGTCTCCACCTTGCCGAGGACGAAGGAGGTGAAGGCTTCGGTCAGGACGGACAGCGGATCTCGCATCGGTCGGTGCCCCTTCGGCCCTAGCGGCGGATGCCGGTCGCGAACGGCAGGGTGTTCACAAAGGCCCGGTGGTGCTCGCGGTCGCACCACTCCAGCTTGAGGTACGACTTGCCGGCGGAGGCCCTGATCGTGCGCTTGTCGCGGGCCAGGGCCTCGGGCGAGCGCGCCGATACGGTGATGTACCCGACGAGGTTGACGCCTGCCGCGCCGCTGGCGAGATCTTCACCCCGCTGGTCGAGCCGGCCGTGGGCGGCGATGTCGCGGGGGTCGACGGTGCGGTTCATCTTGGCCTGGCGGGACGCCTCGGCCTCGTCGTTGGTCTTCTCGGTGAGCATGCGCTCGATCGCGACCTCGGTGGGCTCCAGGTCCATGGTGACGGCGACGGTGCGGATGACGTCGGGGGTGTGGACGAGGAGCGGGGCGAGGAAGTTCACGCCGACCGGGGTCATGGGCCACTCCTTGACCCAGGCGGTGGCGTGGCACCAGGGGGCGCGGGTGGAGGACTCGCGGGTCTTGGCCTGGAGGTAGGTGGCCTCCATGGCGTCGAGTTCGGCGGGCCAAGCGTTTCGTTTCGTCATGGCCTGGATGTGGTCGATCGGGTGGTCCGGGTCGTACATGGAGTGGACCAGGGAGGCGAGCCGGGACTGGCCGAGGGGCTGGCGGACCCGGATGTCGGCCTCGGTGAGGCGGGCGCAGATGTCGGTGAGCTCGCGGGCCATGACGACGGCGAGGCCGCCGTCGCGGTCGAGGCGGCGGGCGCCGGTGGCGTGCCGGGCGGCGTGGGCCATGGCGTTGGCCTCGGCGGCGAGTTCGCGCGTGTAGTGCATGCAGGCGACGAGGTAGGCGCGGTGCTGCTCGCTGGAGGTGGAGACCATGGACTGGAGCTGGTCGTACGACTCCTGGAGCCAGGCGGGCGCGGTCGGGTCACCGCGCTGGGCGACGTCCTTGGCGTGGGCGTCGGGGTCGGCGGGGAGGGTGCGGGCCAGCATCTGGAGGCGGGTGACGAAGCCGTCGCCGTTCGCGACGTGCTTGAGGAGGGTGCCGAACCGGTCGACGAGGGCTTCCTGGTCCTCGGAGTCGCGAAGGCCGACGCCGGGGCCCTCGATCTCGATGGCGGCGGTGACGGTGCGGCGGTCGGCGTGCAGCAGGACGGCGATCTCGTCGGGGCCGAAGGGGGCGGAGAGCCAGCTGACGCGGCCGATGCCGGGCGGCGGGCCGACCTCGACCTCGCGGCCGTCGAGGCGGGTGCCGGCCTCGACGGCGGCGGAGCGGTAGGCGGTGCCGCGCTTGAGCATGCGCTTGTAGCTGCGGTTGATCTCGAACCACTTGTAGAAGGTGCGCTGCTTGTACGGGAGGTACACGGCGGCGATGGCGAGCATGGGCAGGCCGGCGAGGAGCGCGATCCGCAGGGGGAGGAGGGGGATGAGGAGCCCGCTCATCATGCCGAGGAAGGCGCCGGCGACGATCAGGGCGATCTCGCCGGTCTCGCGGTTCTTGCCGACGATCGCGTTCGGCCGGGCGCGGCCGATGAGATACGTGCGGCGGGGCGTGACCGGCTGGGACTGGGTCGTCAACGCCCTGCACCTCCAGAGTTCTTGCGGTTGCTGTGCGGGGTTCCCGCGGTGGGGCTGCTGCTGCGGGGCGGGGGCGTGGCGCCGTTGCCCTGGGGGGTGCGGCTGCTGTGGGCCGCGACGCCGCCGGAGAGCTGGTTCGCGGGGCGGGGGGCGGCGGAGGAGGGTGCCTGGCCGCCGCCGGTGCCGCTGTCGCGGGTGCTGTGGGTCTTGATGCCCTGGGAGACGAGGGAGGCGGGGGAGGAGATGACGGCCGCGGCCGCGTTCTCCCCGGCGCGGTGGAGGCGGTTGTTGCGGGAGGCGACGATCTCGTCGCCGAAGCCGGGCACGAAGCGGTAGATCATCGCGGAGGCGAAGATGGCGAGCAGGATGATCGCGAGGCCGGAGACGACGGCGGAGAAGGAGTCGGGTCCGGTGCCGGAGGAGAGGGCGCCGGCGAGGCCGAGGACGATCACGATGATCGGCTTGACCAGGATGACGGCGATCATGATGCCGGCCCAGCGGCGGACGTGGCCCCACATGTTCTTGTCGACGAGGCCGGAGTAGACGACGACGCCGAGGAGGGCGCCGACGTAGAGGAGCACGGCGCGGAGGAAGAGCTCCAGGTAGAGCACGCCGGCGGCGAGGACGGTGACCAGGCTGACGATGATCAGCATGATCGGTCCGCCGCTGATGCTGTCGCCCTTCTGGAGGGCCTGCTTGAACGCGCCGAAGAAGACGTCGGTCTGCTGCCCGGTGCCGGAGGCGATGACCTCGGTGACGGCGTCGGTGGCGTTGACGACGGTGTAGAGGATCAGCGGGGTGAAGGCGGAGGCGAGGACGGTCAGCCAGAGGAAGCCGATGGCCTCGGAGAAGGCGGTGGTGAGCGGCACGCCGCGCATGGCGCGCTTGGCGACGGCGAGCAGCCAGAGGAGGAGGGTGAGGAAGGTGGCGGCGGCGAAGACGACGGCGTACCGGGCGAGGAACTCGGTGTTCGTGAAGTCGACCTCGGCGGTCTCCTTCACGGCCTTGGAGAGGTAGTCGATCACCGCGCCGGCGGCGTCGGCGCACCCGCGTGCGAGGGAGGAAAGCGGGTCGAGGGCGGAGGCGGGGTCGTTGAGGGCGGGAGCGGATCCGTCTCCACCACCTCCGCCGGGGGCTCGGCCTTCGCAGAACTCCCTGGCTCGGTCGCGGAGCAGCGCGCAGGAGCTGTCGGCAGTCCGTGACGGAGACGGGGTGGGGGTGGGCGCCGCGAGGGCGCGGTCCGCGAGGACCACCAAGGCGGTCTGGGCCGCGGCCAGTACTGCGATGGCCCTGGCACCGAGGGAGAAAGGCCTACCGGGCATAGGTGAAGCCTCCGAACTGTTCGACGGCGTCCGCCATGTCCTGAGCGCTGGAGGCACGCTGGTCACGCGCGACCGGTACCGGTCCGTCAGTCTGGCGGGAGTCGACGACCTTCCAGTCGCCGTCGACCCAGCGCAGTTCGAACACGTCGGTGTACCAGGCCTCGGTGACCGGGTTCTGAGAGGCCTCGCCGGCGAGGCCGAAGAGGGACGAGGACCAGATCGAGACCGTGGCCCGGTCCGAGGAGTAGCTCTCGACCTTGGCACCTACCGGGGTGACTCGGGAGACGAAGGTGAGCCCCTGGGGAGCCGTGCCGTCCTCCTGGAGGCCGATGCGGCCGAGGAGCGCCTTGTCGCCGTATCCCTTGTCGAGGTCGGCGACGCGGGCGTCGACGACCTCGGGCGCGTACACCGCTCGTACCAGGGCCTCGCGGGGGCCCTTCTGGTACATGTCCGTGGAGCCGAGGGCCGTCGCGTAGTTGGCGGCGGCGCTCTGGGCGCCTTGTTCGTCGTGGGCGTAGCCGGTGGGGACGGTGCCGTCGTGGCCGGTGACCGGGCGGGTGCCGGTGGGGGCGGTGGCGGCCTTGCCGGGGGTGCCGGTGGAGGGGGACGTGCCTTCCGGCCCGCCGCCGCCGCGGTTGGCGAAGGCGATGGCGGCGACGAGCAGCACGACCACGCCCACGGCCATGAGCAGGGAGCGGGAGCCGCGGGCGGGGCGGCGGGTGCCGCCGTGGACGTCACCGGTGTTGCCCTCGGGCAGGCGGGTACGGGTCTGGCCCGAGCCGCCGTAGCCGTCGTGCTCGTCGCCGGGACTCATGCCGGGTACGCCCCCTCGTTCGTTCGTGGGTGGGACCGCAGGTGACGTGCGGTCAGATCGCCATTCCGTAGACGATGGTGAAGAGGGTTCCGAGGGAGCCGATGATGAAGACGCCGGTGAGGCCGGCGACGATCAGGCCCTTGCCCTGTTCGGCGCTGAAGGTGTCGCGGAGCGCGGTCGCGCCGATGCGCTGCTTGGCCGCGCCCCAGATGGCGATGCCGAGGCAGAGCAGGATGGCCACGGCCATCACGACCTCGATCATGATCTTCGCTTCGGCGCCCAGGCTCCCGAAAGGACCCCAGTTGGGGGCGATTCCACCGATGATGGTGGTGATGTCGCCCTTCTCGGCCGCCAGGTACATATAACTCACCGCCCCTGTCGGGTTGTTGGTCACCCCTGCCGGACGGCATGGGTCATCGCCACTATCTTCGCTGATGAAACCGCTCGCGTGTGACGGCTTGGCGGCTCTCTTTACCCGATCCCCGTACATGTGACCGGTTCGACCGTCTTGACCTGCGGCGGTTCGACCGGATTCCATGCGAAGAAGCGTATGGTCACTCTGTGTATCACGGAGGGTGACTCCGGGCAATGATTGTCGTTGTTGCACTCTTGGGGCCGCGTCGGGCACGCGCCGTCCCCAGGGGAGGGCGCCCCGCCTAGACTGGCGTCCCGGGGCGTACTGCCAGGAGCCGAGGGGTGGTTGACGGTGCGTAGGGCGGGCAAGGCGTGGCTGCTGGGCGGCGGGGCCTTCGGGGTCTGCGTCGGCTTCCTGGCCCTGTTGCTGGTCGGTACGTACGCGGCGGCGGCCGGCTTCCTCGGCGGCGCGGGCTCGGCGGCGACCGGCACGGTGGCGCTGGCCAAGGGCGCGGTGCCGACGGCGTACCAGGGCCTCGTCCAGCGCTGGGGCAATCTCTGCCCGGCCATCAACCCGGCGCTCCTCGCGGCGCAGCTGTACCAGGAGAGCGGCTGGAACCCGCGCGCGGTGTCGCCGGCGAACGCCCGGGGCATCGCGCAGTTCATCCCCGGCACCTGGGCCAGCCACGGCGTCGACGGCGACGGCGACGGCGACAAGGACATCTGGGACCCGCAGGACGCGATCCCCTCGGCGGCCTCGTACGACTGCGCCCTGGCCGGATACGTGCGGAAGGTGCCCGGCGACCCGGCTAGCAACATGCTGGCCGCGTACAACGCGGGCGCCTACGCCGTCATCAAGTACCGGGGCGTCCCGCCGTACAGCGAGACGCAGAACTACGTGCGGATCATCCGGTCCCTGGAGAAGAGCTTCGCCCGCCCGCAGGGCCGGGTGGCGCCCTCGCAGCAGGCGGCCGGCGCGATCCACTTCGCGCAGAGCAAGCTGGGCACGCCCTATCTGTGGGGCGGGACCGGTACGGCGGCGCAGGGCGGGCGGTTCGACTGCTCGGGGCTGACCCAGGCTGCGTACCGTGAGGTGGGGATCGAGCTGCCGCGCGTGGCGAACGACCAGTACAACGCCGGTCCGCACCCGCGCCGCGACGAGCTGCTCCCCGGTGACCTGGTCTTCTTCTCCGACGACCTGACGAACTCTCGGGCGATCCGGCACGTGGGCATCTACGTGGGCGGCGGCTACATGATCGACGCGCCGCGGACGGGCGCGGTGATCCGCTTCACCCGGATCGACACGCCCGACTACTTCGGCGCGACCCGCGTCACCAAGGACGGGGCCGCCGCCCTGCCCACCCGTCCCGCCGGGGCCCAGGCGTGATCTGACGGACCGACTGGCCGGAACTCTCCGTCAGGTACAGGCCCTGAGCTGCGAGGGAGCGTCACTCTTCGGTAACGTCATCATGATCCACGGGGGATTGCGGAACGCCTGCCTCAGCGGGTTCGTTCCCCACCATGTCCGACCACGGGGGTTGGCAGCCCGGCACACCACAGAGCCCGGCACACGAGAGAGCAAGGGGCCGCGGCAGATGGCTGAACTCGCGTCGGACGGTTCCAGTCCCGATGTCGGCCTGCTGTACGACATCAACGGGCTGGCCAAGGACGCCCCCGCCTGGTTCGACCGGGTCATGGAGTTCACCGGCGAGTACGGGATCATGCTCGCGATGGTCCTCGTGGTGCTCTGGTGCTGGTGGAGCGTCCGCCGCCGCGGCACCCCGGCGGACTCCGTCACCGCCGTCGCCGCCCTCGTCTGGGCCCCGCTCGCGGCCGGCGTCGCCCTCCTGGTGAACATCCCCATCCGCGGCTTCGTCGAACGCCCCCGCCCATTCGTGGACCACGACGGCCTGGAGGTCCTGGTCGACGGGAAGACCGACTACTCCTTCGTCAGCGACCACGCCACCATGGCGATGGCGATCGCCGTCGCCGTCTTCGTCGCCCACCGCCGCTTCGGCCTGGCCGCCATCGGCCTCGCCCTCGCCGAGGGCTTCGCCCGCGTCTACATGGGCGTCCACTACCCGACCGACGTCGTCGGCGGCCTCGCCCTCGGTACGGCCGTGGCGCTGCTCCTCGCCCCGCTGACCCTGGCGCTGCTGACCCCGCTGGTCTCCGCCGTCGCGCGCTCGCGCCGCGGCGGGTGGCTGGTCCGCTCCCGCCGGGCCGACGCCCCCGCCGCCGTCCGCCCCGAGACGGTCGGCATCCCGGAACCCCGCCTCGGCGGCCCCGCCGACGACGGCCGCGACGAGAAGGGCCTCGCCGCCTAGGTCGTTTCTTTCGGATCAGGCCGGATCAGGGAGCGGCGTCTGGTGCGTGCGCTCGCAAGGCGGAGGAGGGAGCCGACGCGGAGCGTCGGCGACCGACGACAACGCCGCGAGGGTGCGTGCCAGGCGTCGCGAGCCCGGCATGATCCGGAAGAGACGGCCTAGGGCCGTCCCTGGGCTCGTGCGTCCCGGTCGTCGGTCGCGCCGATGTGGTCGGCGGCGTCGGTGCGGGCGCGGTCGCGGGAGCGGCGGGCCGGTCCCGCCCACCCGCAGGTGCAGCGGGCCACGGCGAAGGAACCGCGCTCCGTCGTCGTCGTGTGGTGCGGGCCGGTCGCGGACTGCTCATGCACGCCCCCACCGTACTGCGCGTGACGGCTCGCCCGTGCCGTCGTTATCCGCATCGGGAATCCAGGCTTTTGGGGGTCGACGGGCGATGGTGGTGCAGCGGTACGGGCGTCCGCGCGGGATCGGCGGCGGAGCGCTCGCCGTCACCGCGTCCCTGGTCGCCGCGGCGGTCACCGGTTGTGCCGCCCCCCAGGACCCCGAGCAGCCGCCGGACCCGGCCGGCGCCGTGCGGGGCGCCGCCGACGCCCTGGTCCGCGCCGGCACCTCCAAGGCGTCGACCGCGATGGAGATGGCCGCCGGCGGCACCCGCGTCACCATCCGCGGCGAGGGCGGTTACGACTTCCGCAGCCGCACCGGACGGCTCCGCGTGGTCCTCCCCAAGGACGCGGCCGGCACCAGCGCGCACCGGCCGATCACCGAGCTGCTCACCCCCGGCGCCCTCTACATGAAGAACCGCGGCGCCGGCGTCCCCGCCGACAAGTGGGTGCGGGTCGACACCACCACCCTCGACGACGGCAACCTGGTCACCGGTGGGGCCACCGACCCGGGCGCGGCGGCCGAGCTGCTGCGCGGGGCGCGGGACGTCACGTACGTGGGGGAGACCGAGCTCGCGGGGGTGCGGGTGCGGCACTACCGGGGCGTCGCCGACATCGGCGCGGCGGCGAAGCTGGCCGCGCCGCAGCTGCGGGGCGCGCTCGCCGCGGCGGCGAAAGGGTTCACCACGGACGCGGTGCCCTTCGACGCGTACCTCGACGGCGAGGGCCGGCTGCGCAAGGTCCGCCACCAGTTCAGCTTCAGCAACCAGGGGCGCACGGTCGCCGTCGCCTCGACGACCCTGCTGTACGGCTTCGGGACCCGGGTGACGGTGACTCTGCCGGACGGGCGGGACATCTACGCCGGGAAGGTCGACGTCTGACGCCCGCCGGACCCGGCGCGTGGTTCGGACCATCGCCAAATGGTCCGTCCGTGTCATGCGCGGTCCGTGGCGCGATCCCTACGCTGGGACACCGACTCCGGCAGGAAGAGGTGAATGCGCGTGGCTCCCCCCGGTACCGCGACAGCGACCGCTGACCCCGACCGCGTCGCCCTTGCCGAGATAGAGCTGTGCGGCGAGCTGATCATCGCCGCCTCGGCAGCGGACGGGGAGCGGCTCAGCGCCGACCTGATCGACGAGGTCCTCCGGGTCGAACCGGCCGGCCGATAGCCCGCCGGCCGCTCAGGTGCGGAGCATCCGGCCGATCGCCTTGGTGGCCTCCTCGACCTTGGCGTCGAGGTCGCCGCCGCTGCTCGCCGCGTCGGCCACGCAGTGCCGCAGGTGCTCCTCCAGAAGCTGGAGGGCGAAGGACTGCAGCGCCTTCGTGGAGGCCGAGACCTGGGTGAGTATGTCGATGCAGTAGACGTCCTCGTCGACCATCCGCTGGAGACCTCGGATCTGGCCCTCGATCCGCCGCAGCCGCTTGAGGTGCTCGTCCTTCTGCTTGTGGTAGCCGTGCACCCCGTGGGCGTGGTCGGCCGGCTCGACGGTTTCGACGGCCTGGGGGGTGACCTGGTCCGCCTCGGTGGTCGTCATCGCGTCCTCCCGTTGTCCAGATAAGGGGGTGTATACCCCTCGTGGGTATATGGTACCGATCCCCGCCGTTTGGGGGGCGGGGGTCTCGTGCAGATCACTGTGCCTGATGGGCGACACTGAGAGGACGCCGGTTAGCCGTGGCCGGATGATGCGCCTAGCATCAGCCTGACCGAAACCCAGCACCCCGAGGACCTCACGTGCGATTTCGTCTGACCCCCAGGGAGACGAGCTTCTACGACATGTTCGCCGCCTCCGCGGACAACATCGTCACGGGCTCGAAGCTCCTGATGGAACTGCTCGGAGCGGACGTCTCCGCCCGGGCCGAGATCGCGGAGCGGATGCGGGCAGCGGAGCACGCCGGCGACGACGCCACCCACGCGATCTTCCACCAGCTGAACTCCTCCTTCATCACGCCGTTCGACCGTGAGGACATCTACTCCCTCGCGTCGTCCCTCGACGACATCATGGACTTCATGGAGGAGGCCGTCGACCTGGTCGTCCTCTACAACATCGAGGAACTGCCCAAGGGCGTCGAGCAGCAGATCGAGGTCCTGGCCCGGGCGGCCGAGCTGACCGCCGAGGCGATGCCGAACCTGCGCACGATGGCCAACCTCACCGAGTACTGGATCGAGGTCAACCGGCTGGAGAACCAGGCCGACCAGATCCACCGCAAGCTGCTCGCCCACCTCTTCAACGGCAAGTACGACGCCATCGAGGTGCTGAAGCTGAAGCAGGTCGTGGATGTGCTGGAGGAGGCGGCCGACGCCTTCGAGCACGTGGCGAACACGGTGGAGACCATCGCGGTCAAGGAGTCCTGAGCTTCGTGGACACCTTCGCCCTGATCGTGACCATCGGCGTCGCGCTCGGCTTCACGTATACGAACGGCTTCCACGACTCGGCCAACGCGATCGCCACCTCGGTGTCGACGCGGGCGCTGACCCCGCGCGCGGCGCTCGCGATGGCGGCGGTCATGAACCTCGCCGGTGCCTTCATGGGCAGCGGGGTCGCCAAGACGGTCTCCGAGGGGCTCATCGAGACGCCGACCGGCGACAAGGGGATGGGCATCCTCTTCGCCGCGCTCGTCGGCGCGATCATCTGGAACCTGATCACCTGGTACTTCGGTCTGCCGTCCTCCTCCTCGCACGCCCTGTTCGGCGGCATGGTGGGCGCGGCGCTGGCCGGTGGCACCGAGGTGCTGTGGGGCGGCGTCCTGGACAAGGTCGTCATCCCGATGTTCATCTCGCCGGTCGTCGGCCTGCTCGCCGGTTACCTGGTCATGTGCGCGATCATGTGGATCTTCCGCAAGGCCAACCCGCACAAGGCCAAGCGCGGCTTCCGCATCGCGCAGACGGTGTCGGCGGCCGGCATGGCGCTCGGCCACGGTCTCCAGGACGCCCAGAAGACGATGGGCATCGTGGTGATGGCGCTGGTCATCGCGGACGTGCAGCAGCAGGGCGACGAGATCCCGATCTGGGTGAAGATCGCCTGCGCCGTGATGCTCTCGCTGGGTACGTACGCGGGCGGCTGGCGCATCATGCGGACGCTGGGCCGCAAGATCATCGAGCTGGACCCGCCGCAGGGCTTCGCGGCGGAGACGACCGGCGCGTCGATCATGTTCGGCTCGGCGTTCCTCTTCCACGCGCCGATCTCGACGACGCACGTCATCACCTCCGCGATCATGGGCGTCGGCGCGACGAAGCGGGTCAACGCGGTCCGCTGGGGCGTCGCCAAGAACATCATCCTCGGCTGGTTCATCACCATGCCGGCGGCGGCGATCGTCGCGGCGTTGAGCTTCTACGTGGTGCAGCTGTTCTTCGGCTGACGAGCGGTGCCGGTCGGCATTGCCGGGGCTCCGGGGGTCGTCTCCCGGGGGATGCAGCATCACCGTGCCGGCGGCGGCGATCGTCGCGGCGCTGAGCTTCTCCGTGATGCAGCTGTTCTTCGGCTGACGGACGTGGCCGGAAATGGTCGGGCCCGGCTCCCCTGGGGGGAGCCGGGCCCTTTCGTCTAGCGGTGGCACCGCCATGCAGCACCGCAGACGCGGTTGCCCGGCGCCGTGCGCGAGGTGGGCCGGGGGCGATGTGGTCGCCCCCGGCGGCCTGTGCACACGGGCGGGACGTCCTGGTTATCCGAAGCGGCCGGAGATGTAGTCCTCGGTCGCCTGGACGCTCGGGTTGGAGAAGATGCGCTCGGTGTCGTCCAGCTCGATGAGCTTGCCGGGCTGGCCGACGGCCGCCAGGTTGAAGAAGGCGGTGCGGTCCGAGACGCGGGCGGCCTGCTGCATGTTGTGCGTCACGATGACGATCGTGAAGCGCTCCTTCAGCTCGCCGATCAGGTCCTCGATCGCGAGGGTCGAGATCGGGTCGAGGGCCGAGCAGGGCTCGTCCATCAGCAGGACGTCCGGCTCGACCGCGATGGCGCGGGCGATGCACAGGCGCTGCTGCTGGCCGCCGGAGAGGCCGGAGCCCGGCTTGTTGAGGCGGTCCTTGACCTCGTTCCACAGGTTCGCGCCCTTGAGGGAGCGCTCCACGATGTCGGACAGCTCGGACTTCTTGTAGGAGCCGTTCAGCCGCAGGCCCGCCGCCACGTTGTCGAAGATCGACATGGTGGGGAAGGGGTTGGGGCGCTGGAACACCATGCCGACGGTGCGGCGGACCGCGACCGGGTCGACGCCGGAGCCGTACAGGTTCTCGTCGTCCAGCATCACCTTGCCCTCGACGCGGCCGCCGGGGGTGACCTCGTGCATGCGGTTCAGGGTGCGCAGGAAGGTGGACTTGCCGCAGCCGGAGGGGCCGATGAAGGCCGTCACGGAGCGGGGCTCGACGGTCATGGAGATGTCGTCGATCGCCTTGTGGGCGCCGTAGTAGGCGGAGAGGCCGCTGACGTCGATTCGCTTGGCCATAACTAGTTCACTTCCGTTCGGCTCAGCGGCCGGTCTTCGGGGCCTTCCAGCGGGCGATGCCGCGGGCCACCAGGTTGAGGATCATGACGAAGGCGATCAGGACGAGCGCGGCGGCCCAGGCGCGGGCCACGGCGGCGTCGGTGCCGACCGCGTACTGCTCGTACACGTAGAGCGGCAGCGAGGACTGGGCGCCTTCGAAGGGGTTCGGGTTGATGAGCTTCGTACCGAACACGAGGAGCAGGACGGGGGCCGTCTCACCGGTGATGCGGGCGACCGCGAGCATGACGCCCGTGGTGATGCCGCCGATCGCGGTCGGGAGGACCACCTTCAGGATCGTGCGCCACTTCGGGACACCGAGGGCGAGGCTGGCCTCGCGGAGCTCGTTCGGGACGAGCTTGAGCATCTCCTCGGTGGAGCGGACGACGACCGGCATCATCAGGATGGCGAGGGCCATCGCACCGGCGAACCCGGAGGGGCCGAAGCCCAGCATCAGGGTCCAGGTGGAGAGGATGAAGAGGCCGGCGACGATCGACGGGATGCCCGTCATGACGTCGACGAAGAAGGTGACGGCCTTGGCGAGCTTCCCGGTGCCGTACTCGACCAGGTAGACCGCGGTGAGCAGTCCGATCGGCGCGGCGATCAGGGTGGCGATGCCGACCTGCTCCAGGGTGCCGAGGAGGGCGTGGTAGACGCCGCCGCCGGCCTCGGCGTCGAGGACGCCGTTCATGGAGTGGGTGAGGAAGTACATGTCGAGCACTTCCACGCCCTTGCTGATCGTGACCCAGGCCAGCGAGAGCAGCGGGATCACGGCGAGGACGAAGCAGACCCAGACGAGGCTGGTGGCGACGCGGTCCTTGGCCTGACGGGCGCCTTCCACCTTGGTGGTGACGGCGTAGGTGATCAGGACGAAGAGGAGCGCGGAGACCAGGCCCCACTGCACCTTGCTGTGCCAGCCGGCGGCGAGGCCGATGCCGACGCCGGCGGCGACGGAGCCGGCCGCGACGGCGAGCGGGGTCCAGCGCGGGAGGCGGGCGTGGGAGAGGGGGCCGCGGGGCTTGGTGAACGCGACGGGGCGTTCCTGGACGGCGTGGCTCATGCGTTGGCCCCCGAGTACTCCTTGCGGCGGGCGATGATCATGCGCGCGGCGCCGTTGACCAGCAGGGTGATGACGAAGAGGACGAGACCGGAGGCGATCAGGGCGTCCCGGCCGAACTCGTTGGCCTCGTTGAACTTCGCGGCGATGTTCTGGGCGAAGGTGCCGCCGCCCGGGTCGAGCAGGTGGCCCGAGAGCAGGAAGCTGGGCGAGAGGACCACGGCGACGGCCATGGTCTCGCCGAGCGCGCGGCCGAGGCCCAGCATGGAGGCGGAGATGATGCCGGAGCGGCCGAAGGGCAGCACCGCCATCCGGATGACCTCCCAGCGCGTGGCGCCGAGGGCGAGCGCGGCCTCCTCGTGCATCTTCGGGGCCTGGAGGAAGACCTCGCGGGTCACGTTGGTGATGATCGGGAGGATCATGATCGCCAGCAGGATGCCCACGGTGAAGAGGTTGCGGGCGACGCCGTCGGCGGACTTGTCGAAGATGTACGTCCAGCCCAGGTACTGGTCGAGCCACTGGTTGAGGCCGTCCAGGTACGGGACGAGGAAGATCGCGCCCCAGAGGCCGTAGATGATGCTGGGGACGGCGGCGAGCAGGTCGACGACGTAGGCGAGCGGCTTGGCCAGCTTGCGCGGCGCGTAGTGCGAGATGAAGAGCGCGATGCCGATCGCGACCGGCACGGCGATGACCATGGCGATGACCGAGGAGACGATCGTGCCGTAGGCCAGGACGGCGATGCCGAAGACCGGCGGGCTGCCGGCCGGGTTCCACTCGAAGGTGGTGAAGAAGTTGGCCTCGTCCTTCGAGATGGCGAGGACGGCCCGGTAGGTCAGGAAGACCGCGATCGCGGCCATGATGACGAGCAGGGTGATGCCGGAACCCTTGGAGAGGCCGCTGAAGATGCGGTCCCCGGGGCGGGCCGCGCTCCTGGCGCGCCTGCTCCTGTTCTTCTCTGTGACGGGTGGTGTCGTGGTAACCATCGGTTTCTCCGGTCTGCGGAGCCGTACGTCCGTACGGGCTCCTGGCGGCGGTGCACCGGATGCCGGGGGCGACCTCCTCCACGGGAGGTGAGGGGCCGCCCCCGGCCGGGGGTCAGGACAGGGTCGGGACGATCGCGCGGACCTTGGCCGCGATCTCGGCCGGCATGGGGGCGTAGTCGGCGTCGGCGAGGACCTTCTGGCCCTCCTCGCTGATGGCGTAGTTGAGGAACGCCTTCAGGGTCGGCAGGGTCTCCGCCTTGTTGCCCTTGTCGCAGGCGATCTCGTAGGTGACGAGGACCAGCGGGTAGGCGCCCTCGGCCTTGGTGGCGTAGTCGAGGGAGAGGGCCACGTCGCTGCCGGTGCCCTTGACCTTGGCGGCGGCGATGGCCTTGGAGGCGTTCTCGGTGGTCGCGGCGACCGGGGCGGAGGCGCCGGTGTTGATGCTGACCGTGGAGATCTTGTTGGCGGTCGCGTAGGAGAGCTCGAAGTAGCCGATGGAGCCCTCGGCGTCCTTGACCGCGGTGGCGACACCGGAGGAGCCGTTGGCGGCCTGGCCACCCTGGGCGGGCCACGACTTGGTCTTCGGGTCGTGCTTCCAGTCGGCCGGGGCGGCGGTGGAGAGGTACTTGCCCAGGTTCTGGGTGGTGCCGGACTCGTCCGAGCGGTGGAAGGCCTGGATCGTGCTGTCCGGGAGCTTGGCGCCCGGGTTCAGCTTGGCGATCGCCGGGTCGTTCCACTTGGTGATCTTGTTGTCGAAGATCTTGGCGAGGGTGGGGGCGTCCAGGACGAGGTTGTCCACGCCCTCCAGCTTGTAGCCGATGGCGATGGGGCCGCCGACCATGGGCAGGTTGACGCCGGTGCCGCCCTTGCAGATCTTCTTCGACTCGGCGACCTCCTCGTCCTTCAGGGCGGAGTCGGAGCCCGCGAAGGCGACCTGGCCCTGGTTGAACTTGGTGATGCCGCCGCCGGAGCCGATGGCCTGGTAGTTGACCTCGACACCCTCACAGGCCGCCTGGAAGTTCTTGACCCAGAGGTCCATGGCGTTCTTCTGCGCGCTGGAGCCCGCGGCGAGCAGCTGGCCCTTGGCGCCGTCGCACTTGATGTTCGAAGCGGCGGCCGACGTCTTCTCGCCGCCGCCCTTGGTGGGCTCGTTGTTGTTGTCCGAGCCACACGCCGACAGGACGAGCGCACCGGAGACGACGAGGGCACCGATCGCGGAGGCGCGAAGCCCGTTCTTGCGCGAAAGCTTCACTTTCGGGTGTTCCTTCCAGAAGCCGCCGGGCCCGGACCGGGTGTCCGTTGCGTCGAAGGCGGCGCGTGTCGGGTGGTGGGTGCATCGTCAGGCTCCGTGCACCCCGTAAGGCCGAAATTAGGCAGATCAGGTGAAGCCGCCAGCCGTGGAGAGTGAACGCGAGGTGAACCGTGCCGTAAGCCACGGTGCGGCCCGGCGCGCGGTGCCGCCCCGGGGGGCGACGGGGGCACGGGGTGCCGGGGCGGGACGACCTAGCGGGCGGCGCCGGGCTTGCGGGCCGGGGGCGCGCGCTCACCTGGGCGCTTCAGCGCCTCAGCGCCTCCACCGGCTGGACGCGCGCCGCCCGCCAGGCCGGGTACAGGCCGGCCAGCAGCCCCGTGAGCAGCCCGATCGCCGGCGCGGCCGCGACCGTGGCGGGGTGGACGACCGGGGTCCAGTCCCGGACCAGCGCCACCGTCACCGTCGTCAGCACGCCGAGCGACGTGCCGACCAGCCCGCCTAGCGCGCCGAGCGCGCCCGATTCGGCGAGGAACTGCGTCGTGATGTGCCGCCCCCGGGCGCCGAGCGCCCGCCGCAGACCGATTTCCGCGGTGCGTTCCAGAACCGCCACGAGCGTGGTGTTCGCGATGCCTACGGCACCGATCACGAGGCAGATCGCGGCGAGCACGAGGAAGAGCTGGCTCAGGTCTCCGCTCACG
Source organism: Streptomyces roseofulvus (assembly GCF_039534915.1). Lineage (NCBI taxonomy): Bacteria > Bacillati > Actinomycetota > Actinomycetes > Kitasatosporales > Streptomycetaceae > Streptomyces > Streptomyces roseofulvus. Next base: position 4,425,896 of record NZ_BAAAWE010000001.1, read on the forward strand.
CTGCCGCGCAGGGCCCGTGGGTCCGGCGGGGGCACGGCCTTGAGGTACTCCGGGTGGTCGGGGCGCAACGCGGTGGGGACCTCGGCCGCTATCTGGCGGGCCGCGCCCAGGTCGGTCGCGATCAGCATGGCGGCGCCCTCGACCGGTGGGCCCCAGATCCGCTCGGCCGTGCGGTGCGGGACGACCACGGACAGCAGGAGGTCAGCCTTGCGTTCAGTGCCGCCGATGATGCCGGCGACCGTGAACGGCTGGTCCCCGACGAACACCACCGGGCGCGTCTGCAGGGTGGAGATCCCCAGCCGGGAGGCGACACCGCGCCCGATGAGGGCGACCGGCTGCGCCCGGTCCGTCGCGAACTCGTCGTAGAGCCGGCCCTCGACAACCGTGACCGAGGCCGCCCGCAGCACCCCGGGGGACGCCGCGACCACCTCGGCGCGCTCCCCGTCCGCCGGCCCACCCGAGCTGCCCACCGGCGCCGACCGGACGGAGGTCGTCGGTGGCAGACGCACCGACCAGTACACCCCGGCGTGCCGTACGCCGGCGAGCCGCTGGACGCGCGCGTCGGCATCCTCTGGGAAGGCGGGGCCGGCGAACTCGTCCTGCTCCCGTGCCACGTCCTGGACGGTGACCTCCGTCGCCGTCAGGGCGTTGAAGCGCGTGTCGATCTGCGAGGACGCGGTGGCGGTCAGGCCCAGGATGGCCACGAAGGCGCCGACCCCGAGCACCGTCCCCAGGGCGGTGAGCACCGAGCGTGCCGGCCTCTGCACCATTCCTGCGAACGCCTCGGACAGCAGGTCCCGCCACCCGAACACCGAGGGTGGCACGACGGGCGTGCCGCGACGGATCACGCCCGTCCTCCCGTCGTGCGCGCCACGGCGGGGGCCACCTCGTCCAGGACCCCGTCGCGGATCGTGAGGACTCGGCTGCCGCGGGCCGCGACGTCCGGGTCATGGGTGATCACGACGATGGTCATCCCGTCCTCGTGCAGCTCCCTGAGCAGGGCCATGACGGAGGACGCGTTGGCCGAGTCGAGGTTTCCGGTCGGTTCGTCGCACAGCAGCAGGGAGGGGCGGGCGACGAGGGCCCGCGCGATGGCGACGCGCTGGCGTTCGCCGCCGGAGAGCGTGGTCGGGACGGAGTGGACCCTGTCCCCCAGCCCGACGCGTTCCAGCGCGGCGAGGGCGCGGTCGCCGCGTTCCTTGCGGGGCACACCGCCGTAGACGAGGGCGAGCGCGACGTTCTCCAGGGCGCTGCGGTGCGGCAGCAGGTGGAACGCCTGGAAGACGAAGCCGAGCCGGCGTCCGCGCAGGGCGGTCAGCTCCCTGTCCTTCAGCCCGCCCGTGTCGATGCCGTCGAGCAGGTACGTGCCGCTGGAGGGCTTGTCCAGCAGACCCAGGATGTTGAGGAAGCTGGACTTCCCGGAGCCGGAGGGTCCCACCACCGTGAGGAAGGAGCCCGGAGCCACGGTGAGGTGGCACGGCTTCAGCGCCTCGACCGGCGGGGGCCCGGGGTAGGTCAGGCCGACGTCCCGGAACTCGATCACCGGCGTGTGGTCGTCGTGCGGGAACGCCGGGGTGCCGTGCGTCATGGTCCGCCGCCGACCGTTCCCGTGGTGTCCTCCGGCGCGGCGTCGCGGGCGATCCCGGTGACGACCTCGTCGCCCGCGCGGAGCGGCGTACCGCCGAGGGGGGTCACGGCGACGTATCCGTCGCCGGTCGCGCCGGGGCGGACCTCGACCCGGCGCCGGTCGCGGGAGGCGGTGAGCACGGTGACCACCGTCCTCCCGTCGATCCCCGAACTGAGGGCGGTGATGGGCACCACGAGCGCCTTCGTCCCGGTGGACCCCGCCTCGATGGTGAGGCGTACGTCCTGTCCGGTGAGCCGTTCGTCCAGCGGCCGGTCCGGCACCACCTCCACCAGGTAACCGGATGCCTCGGGGCCGGTCTGCTGTCCGTCGGACTCGCCCTGTGGCGGTTCGGTGGGCGTGTCGGCGACGGACACGACCCGTGCCGAGGCGGTCACGCCGGTCAGTTCGGAGTGGATCTCGACCTTCTGCCGCGGGCGCAGCAGCCCCTTCTGGTAGGTGGGTACGTACGCCTGGACGAGCAGCCGGCCCGCCGAGACGGTGAGCGAGGTCTGCGCGGCCTCGCTGCCCACCTTCCCCCGTACGGCGTCGAGCCGGGCGGGAAAGCTGGTGAGGTAGACGACTTCACCGGCGGGAAGCATGGGGCCCGCGGCGGCCTCCGCCTCGGCGAGGGTCTCCTTGGCGGCGGCCAGGTCCTCGACCGCTCTGCGTACGATCCGGTCCGCGTCGTCCGCGGCGCTCTTCGGCCCGTCCGTGTGCGGGCCTTCGCCCCGGTTCCTGTCCGCGTCTTCCCCCGCGTTCTCGTCGGTGTCGTCGTCCCCGGTCGGGCCTGCGGCCGCCACCCGCGCGTCCTCCAGGGCGCGCTCGGCCTGCTTCACGGCTCCTCGGGCGGCCGTGAGGGCGGCGCCGTCGTCGTTCTGCGCGGGCAGGGGGGTGTAGCCGGTGTCCGTGTAGAGGGCGGCGAGGGCCGCCTGGGTGCCGGTGCCGAAGACGCCCTTCTCGTCCGGGCCGGTCGGGTGGCCGAGCAGCCCGAGCGCGGTCTGCAACTGGCGTACGTCGTCGCCCGACGCGCCCGGGCGAAGATCCCGGTACGAGGGCACCGAGCCCCGCAGGGCGATGACGGGGCGCCCGCTCACCTCGACGAGCACCTGGCCGTTGCGTATGGCCTCGCCCTGGCGCACCGGGAGCCGGGTCACGACCGGGCTCGTCGCACCCTCACCCGGGTTGACCTGGGGTTTGATCCGCAGCGACTGTTCGGCCGTCACCTGTCCGCGGGTGATGACGGAGGTGACGAGCACCCGGTGCTCGACCGGGGCGGTGAGCACGTCGGCCGGGGGCGGGCCCGCGTCCGCAGCCGCCTGCGCGGGTGACTTGACGGTGCCGGCGACCAGTACCCCGCCGACGGTCAGGGCCAGGGCCGTGCCGGCGACGGCCAGCGCCCAGCGCCGACGTCGTGCGGTGGCGCCGGCCCGGGCCGACGGGGCGATGCCCTCCCGGGGCTCGTTCACCCGCTCACCCGCCCAGGTGGCCGTTGTCGGTCCCGTCGCCGGGTGCGCACGCGCGCTCGGCGACGCGCAGCCGCTCCATGTCCGTGCCCTCGATGCCGGGCGGGAGCGGGACGTCGCCCGTCTCGGGGTCGGGATCGGGGTAGTCGGCGAAGCCCTTCCCGCGTACGCACGCGCTGAACTCGCGGGCCTTCGCCAGCCTCTCCGCGGGCGGCACGGCGTCCCGTCGCGGGGGCAGGAGGTCCTTGCAGGCGGCTTCGGCGCGCGCCATGCCTTCGGGGTCCTTCGCCGCGGCGTCCTTGTCCACCCGCAGCTGGGCGTCGTCCCGCTTCTCGAGCACGACGCCCTGATCCTCCAGGCACCGGTAGTAGCCGACGTCCTGGGGGCCGCCCGAGGCGGAACCGGCGGCGCTCGGCGTGCTGTCGCCGGAACACCCCACGGCGAAGGCGGCGAGGACGCAGGCGACAGCGGCGGCACGGACACTGCTCGGCACCGCGCGGACGACATTCATGAACGGGCCCCCATGGACTGGTGAGGAGATCTGCTGGGGGATGACCGTCCGCCGGTCGCGGGAGCTGTGGTGGTCGACCACGGCTGGGGCTGCTGCCCCGAGATCCCTTCGCGATCGTCACCCAGGTGCGGAGATCATAAAAGTGGTGGACGTGTGTCTTCAACTCCCTTTTAATGAGCGGCGTTTGTGCGCCCTCTCCGCAGGGTGCCACCGTGTCGACTTTATGGGGGGAAGACATGAACAGCAGCTCCATGACGCGTCGCCGGCTCGTCGGCGGCGTGCTCGCCGCCGTGGCCGTGGCCGGGATCGGACTGGCCACGGCGCCCGGCGCGGCCGCCCTCAACAAGGACGGAAGCCTGGAGGCCTACGAGTTCGGTCTCTACTACAACTCCGGTCAGGGGGGCTGCGTCTTCGACCTGGCCGTCTCCGACTGGGACTTCTCGAACGACACGTTCTGGAGGCCGAGCGGCACCTGCTACGGCTACGGCCAGACCACCAACGACAACACGGCCTCGTACTACAACCGCGACACCGGCACGTGGTGGGTGTACACGGACGCCGACGGTGACGGCGCGGAGGGCACCCTGCCGCCCGGATACAAGGGCGACGCCTCCCGCACCTTCAAGAACCAGATCTCGTCGGCCTTCCCGTACGACGCCCACTGATCAGCGCGACCGTCCGCGTGGCGGTTGCCGTAACCGGTCTCCGGTGCGGCAACCGCCATGCGGCGTTGCGCGCACGCTTGCGAGGACCACATGTTTTCCGCAGCCCCACACCGCCGCACCCCGTTCCTGGTCGCGGCGTCGGCGGCCGTCGCGTTGCTCAGCGGGTGCTCGGGCGACGGTGCCCAGCCGGCCGGTGCGAACGCCGAGCCGGCGGTGTCCGCCATCCCCACGATCGCCGAGGCGACGACGCTGAGATTCCCGCTGGACGCCTTCGAGGCGACCGACGAGCAGAACCGCACCCTCGCGCGGGCGCAGGGGATCCTCACCTCGCGCTGCATGGCCCGATTCGGCTTCAGTTACCAGGCCCCTCAGAACAGTTCTCCGCAGCAGCCACGCGGCGGTTCCCGGCGCTTCGGCGTCACCGACCTGAAGACCGCCTCGCAGTACGGCTACCGCAACCCGCGGACCGCGGGCTCCGAGCCGCCGCGGGACACCGGAAGGGGGACGCTGAGCAAGACCGCGGAGATCGCGCTGCTGGGGGAGCCAGGGCTGAAGCCGGAGGACCTGCCGGCGAGCCAGCAGGAGGCCGAGCGCCAAGGCGGCAGCGCGACCGAAGTCAACGACAAGCGCATCCCCTTCGGCGGCTGCACGCGCGAGTCCTTCCTCCAGCTGTACGCGCCGAAGCCGGGCACCGTCGACCTGCTGTACGTCTTCAACCTGCGCAACCAGGCCGATTCCGAGTACCGAGGGGACTCACGCGTCCGGGCGGTCGACCGGCGTTGGTCCGACTGCATGGCGGAATCCGGCTACCGGGCACGGGATCCGCACAACGCGGCCGAGGAGCTCGGGCTGACCGACGCGCGGTCGGGCCCCGAGGCGATCAGCGCGGCCAAGGCCGACGTGGCCTGCAAGCACCGGGTCAACCTGGTCGGCGTCCACTACGCGGTCCTGTCGGCCTACGAGCAGCGCGCGGTCGAGAGGAACGCCGAGACTCTCAAGCTCGCGAAGGACCAGCTCGACGAACGCCTCCGGCTGGCGGCGAGCCTGACCGGCTGACCGGCGGCGGAACCGCGCCTCGGTACGGTCCTCAGCGGGCGAGGGCGGACAGGAGGGCGTCGAGCAGCTCGCGGTCGCGCGGCTGGGTGAGGCGGGTGCGGGCCTCTGCCGGGGGCAGCCAGCGCAGCCGGTCCACCTCGGGGCCCGGTACGAAGGTTCCGCCGAGGGCGCGGGCCGCCCAGTAGGCGACCTCCTTGGGGCGGCCGTCCGCGGCGTACCGGACGGTGGGCAGCCGGGGGCCCAGCTCGCAGTGGTGGCCGGTCTCCTCCAGGACCTCCCGGAGGGCGCACGCCTCGGCGCTCTCGCCGCGCTTCCGCTTCCCCTTCGGATGGGACCAGTCGTCGTATTTCGGCCGGTGGACGAGGGCGATCTCGATGGCCCGGCCGTCCCCCGCCGCCGGGCGCCAGAGGACGCAGCCGGCGGCGAGGACGGGCGGGGCGGCGGAGCTCACGGGACCGGGACGGTGGCGGTGCGCCAGGCGTTCTGGAAGGCGAAGCGGGCGGCTTCGACCTCGTGGCGCTGGTCGGCGTGGAGGACCCCCAGGGCGTACGCGGTGGCGGGGGCGATCCGGGGGGTACGGGCCGCGGCGGCGGCGGCCGCCGCGGCCTCGGCGGCGTCGCGGTGCCGGTCGAGGGCCCGGGCCGCCTCGTACAGCACGGCGTCCGGCTCGCGGCCGACGGCCGTCACCTCGGTCGCGTACCGGTGGAGCCGGAGCAGCAGCCGGGTGTGGTGCCAGGGCGCGTCCTGGTTCTCGCCGGCCGCCAGGGCCAGCGCCTCCGCGTTGTACGGGTGGGCGGCGCGGGTCAGCGGCAGGGCCTCGACCGCGTCGAGCAGGCGGCGGCGGGCGACCGAGGCGGAGGCGTCGAGGACCTCGGGGGCGGGGGCCGCGCCGGCCGGGCCGAGCGGCACCTCGGAGGCGAGGAGGGCGACGGCGTCGGCGAGCGCGTGGAAGCGGGAGGAGCCGAGGGCCTGGAGGGCGGCCGAGTGGGCCCGGGTCCTGGCCAGGGTGAGCTGCCGCTCCAGCAGGGCGCCGGCCCGGGCGGCGCCGATGGTGAGCCCGGCGCTCTCCGAGCCGCGGGCGGCCGGCACCGGCCCGCTGCCGCCGGCCAGCCGGTTCAGCGCGTCCATCAGCCGCACCAGCCGGGAGGTGCACGCCTGCTCCTGGGCGAGGGTGCCGGAGAGCCAGGCCAGCTCGGTGCGGAGCTGGTCGGCCCAGGCCGCGTCGAGCAGCGCCCGGTAGGTGTGCAGGCTGCCGCTGATGCGGCGGGCGGCCGCCCGCAGGGTCCCGGCGGCCTCCTCCGCTCCGGCCGTGTCCGCGCCGCTCTCGCCGTGCTGCCGCAGGCCGCGGAGGAAGTCCGCGGCCCGGGCGTGCAGGTAGGGAGCCAGGACCTCGCCCGCGGTCACGTCCTGCGTGGACGGTGTGGACTGCGTGGGGTCAAGGTTGTGCACGCCGGCGCCTCCGCGCGTCGATGAGCATCTCCTGCACGTGCCGCAGCGGCTTGCCCTCGGGGTCGGTCGCGTGGCGCGTCCAGTTCCCGTCCGGGCCGAGGTGCCAGGAGGAGGTGGTGTCGGACATCCCGGTCTCCAGGAGCCGGGTGAGGGCCGCCCGGTGGGCGGGGTCGGAGACCCGGACCAGGGCCTCGATGCGCCGGTCCAGGTTGCGGTGCATCATGTCGGCGCTGCCCAGCCAGACCTCGGGCTCGCCGCCGTTGCCGAAGGCGAAGACCCGGGAGTGCTCCAGGAAGCGGCCGAGGACGGAGCGGACCCGGATGTTGTCGGACAGGCCGGGGACGCCGGGCCGTACGGCGCAGATGCCGCGGACCCAGACGTCGACCGGGACGCCGGCCTGGGAGGCCCGGTAGCAGGCGTCGATGACGGCCTCGTCGACCATCGAGTTGACCTTGATCTTCACGTACGCGGGCCGGCCCGCCCGGTGGTGGGCGATCTCCTTGGTGATCCGGGAGACCAGTCCGTCGCGGAGCGACTTCGGGGCGGTCAGCAGGCGCCGGTAGGTCTCGCGGCGGGAGTAGCCGGAGAGCCGGTTGAAGAGGTCGGAGAGGTCCGCGCCGACCTGCGGGTCGGCGGTGAGCAGGCCGAGGTCCTCGTAGAGCCGGGCGGTCTTCGGGTGGTAGTTGCCGGTGCCGACGTGCGAGTAGCGGCGCAGCAGCTCGCCCTCCTGGCGTACCACCAGGGACAGCTTGCAGTGCGTCTTGAGGCCGACGAGGCCGTAGACGACGTGGCAGCCGGCCTCCTCCAGCTTCCGCGCCCACTTGATGTTGGCCTGCTCGTCGAAGCGGGCCTTGATCTCGACGAGCACGAGGACCTGCTTGCCGGACTCGGCGGCGTCGATGAGGGCGTCGACTATCGGGGAGTCGCCGGAGGTGCGGTAGAGCGTCTGCTTGATCGCGAGGACGTCCGGGTCGGCCGCCGCCTGCTCCAGGAACGCCTGCACGGAGGTGGAGAAGGAGTCGTACGGGTGGTGCAGCAGCACGTCCCGCTCGCGCAGCGCCGCGAAGATGTCGGGCGCGGACGCGGACTCGACCTCGGCGAGGTCCCGGTGGGTGCCGGCGACGAACTTGGGGTACTTGAGCTCGGGCCGGTCCTGCGAGGCGATCCCGAAGAGCCCGGTCAGGTCGAGCGGGCCGGGCAGCGGGTAGACCTCGGCGTCGGAGATCTTCAGCTCGCGGACCAGCAGGTCGAGCACGTACGGGTCGATGGACTCCTCGACCTCCAGGCGGACCGGCGGGCCGAAGCGGCGCCGCATGAGCTCCTTCTCCAGGGCCATGAGGAGGTTCTCGGCGTCGTCCTCCTCGACCTCCAGGTCCTCGTTCCGCGTCACCCGGAACATGTGGTGCGCCAGCACCTCCATGCCGGGGAACAGCTCCTCCAGGTGCGCCGCGATCACGTCCTCCAGGGGCACGTACCGCTGCGGGGACGCCTCCAGGAAGCGGGAGAGCAGCGGCGGCACCTTGACCCGGGCGAAGTGGCGGTGGCCGCTGACCGGGTTCCGCACGACCACGGCCAGGTTGAGGGAGAGGCCGGAGATGTAGGGGAAGGGGTGCGCCGGGTCCACGGCGAGCGGGGTGAGGACGGGGAAGATCTGCTGCCGGAAGAGGGTGAAGAGCCGGGCCTGCTCCTTCTCCGTGAGGTCCGGCCAGCGCATCAGGTGGATGCCCTCGTCGGCCAGCGCGGGGGACACGTCCTGCTGGTAGCAGGCGGCGTGCCGGGCCATCAGCTCGCGCGAGCGGGTCCAGATGAGGTCGAGCACCTCGCGGGGCTGGAGGCCGGAGGCGGAGCGGGTGGCGACGCCGGTGGCGATGCGGCGCTTGAGGCCGGCGACGCGGACCATGAAGAACTCGTCGAGGTTCGAGGCGAAGATCGCGAGGAAGTTCGCCCGTTCGAGGAGCGGGGTGGCCGGGTCCTCGGCGAGTTCGAGGACCCGCTCGTTGAAGGCGAGCCAGCTGCGCTCGCGGTCGAGGAAGCGGCCCTGGGGCAGCTCGGCGGAGGCGTCCTCGTCGGCCTCGTAGGCGTCGATCTCGGAGTCGAGGTCGGGTTCGAGGTCGCTCACGGCTCCGCCGTTCACGGCATGCGGGCGGTGCGCCGCTATGGAACCCAGGGACGGCTGCGGGGACGCGGTGGCGGAGGTCTGGACCGGGACCTCGGCGGGCTGCTGGCTCATGGACCCATTCTTCCGCGCGAAAGGGTCCTCGGGCGCGTCGGAGCGGGCCGTGGGGGAGGGCAGTCTCCCCTTGGGAAGTCTTCCGGCGGAGAGCCCCCCGCCGGACGTGATCACGGATCGCTTCATTGCGTGAGCGTCGCAAGCGCGTCTGAATGGCCGGTAACGACGACATGTCGTCCGGGGATCGGGGGCGGGGCCTGTCACGGGCCCCGTCCCCGTTTTCACCCGTCCGGGTGAGGCGCCGCTACGGGTGGCGGGCGCGGAGCACCCAGAAGGCGGCGAAGGCCGCGAGGGCGGCGAGGGCGAGGAGGATGCCGGTCTCGATGAGCTGGGTGGGCAGGACGTGGGAGACGGGGTGGTAGTCGACGTACTGGGCGGTGACGGGTTCGTCGACGCGGCAGACGCCGTCGGAGTCGCCGCAGAACCAGCCGGGCTCCCGTCGCCCGTCGGCCATGATCAGGCCCTGCTCCGTCATCCGTCCGCCGTCGGGCACCATCACGGTCGAGGCGCCCTCCACCGCCTTCCCGGTGATCGTGACCGGCGTCAGGAAGTCCCAGCGGACGGCGTGCAGGACGAGCATGACGACGCCGGTGGCGAGGCCGGCGGCGGACATGGCCACCAGCGTGCGGCGGATCAGCAGGCCGGCGAGCGCGCCGACGGCGATGCCGAGGAGGGCGTACGCGGCCAGGACGGTGCCGAGGACCAGGTACGGCCCGGCGTCGTGGCGCAGGAAGCCGTACGAGTCGTCGACCCGGGCCCAGCCGAGCGCGTACGCGCCGGTCAGGAGCACGACGGCGCCGAGCCCGGTCGCGGTGGCGAAGGCCAGCTTGCTGCGCAGCCAGGCCGTGGGGCTCACCGACTGGGTGAGGGAGACCTGGTACGTCCCCGACTCGTACTCGCGCGCCACCAGCGGGCCCGCGACGAAGAGCGCGGCGGCGAACGGGACGGCGAGGACGGCCTCGGAGAAGGAGTGCATGGCGCCGCGCAGCAGCGAGTAGCCGGAGTCGTTGGCGGGGAAGGCACGGCCGTCCGCCAGCAGCGTGTCCGGGGTGAGCGCGTCCCAGAGTCGCAGCGCCCCGATCACGACGAGGGCCAGGGCGGCCGCTCCGGTCGCCAGCCACAGCGTCCGCCGGTACTGGCGGAGGGCCACCCAGGTGGGGCCCTTGGGGGCGAGGGTGCTCATGCGGGGGCTCCTTCGGGGTGGCGGAGGTGGGCGAGGAGGAGTTCCTCCAGGGACGGTTCCGAGGTCTCCCAGGGGCCTTCGACCGGGCCCTCGTGGCGGACCAGCGCGGTGAGCTGACGGCCCGTCGTGCGGGTGTCGACGACGGTGTGCGGGGCGAGGTCGCCGACCGGGCCGCGCAGCAGGGTGTGCGCGGCGAGCAGGTCGTCGACGGCGCCGTCGAGGCGGATCCGGCCGCCGGAGAGCAGCAGCAGGTGGTCGCAGGAGCCCTCCAGTTCGGTGAGGATGTGCGACGACATGACGACCGTGGTGCCGCGTTCGGCGGCGTCGGCCATGAGCAGGCCCATGAGCTGGTGGCGGGCGAGCGGGTCGAGGTCGGCCATCGGCTCGTCCAGGAGCAGGAGTTCCGCGCGCTTGCCGAGGGCGAGCGCGAGGGCGACGCGGGTGCGCTGGCCGCCGGAGAGGTGGTGGACGAGGGTGTCGGAGGAGAAGCCGCCGCCCTCGACGGCCCGGAGCGCGGCGGCGTCGTCCCAGCGGCCGGGGTTGAGCTCGCGGCCCATCCGGAGCGTGTCGGCGACGGTGAGCCGGGGGTGCAGCGGCTTGCCCTGGGCGACGTAGGCGAGGTCCTCGCGGGCGGGGGCCGTGAGGGTGCCCTCGGTGGGGTGGAGCAGGCCGGCGGCGAGGGCGAGGAGGGTGGACTTGCCGGCGCCGTTGGGGCCGACGAGCGCGCAGACGCGGCCGGCGGGGAGGGCGAAGTCGCACTCCCGGACGGCCCAACCGCCCCTCCGGCCCCCGTACTTCTTGCCCAGGAGCTCCGCTCCCAGGACCGTGTTGCTGGTCACGTGTCCTCGTCCCCCTCGAAGTGCTGTGTCAGTACGGCGGTGAAGAGCGCCGCCATGTCCTCGCGGTCCAGCCCCGCGGCGCGGGCCCGGCGGGCCCAGGCGTCGAGCTCGCCCCGGAGGGGGGAGTCGGCGGGGGAGGTGGTCCCGAGCGTGGCGCGGACGAAGGTGCCGAGGCCGCGGCGGGCCTCGACGAGGCCCTCGCGTTCGAGTTCGCGGTACGCCTTGAGGACCGTGTTCGGGTTGATGGCCGTCGCCTCGACGACCTCGCGTGCGGTGGGCAGTCGGTCGCCCGGCTCCAGGAGGCCCATGCGGAGGGCCTGTTTCGTCTGCTGCACGATCTGGAGGTAGGTGGCGACGCCGCTGCGCCGGTCGATGCGGTACTCCACCACGCCCTTCCACCACCCTTTCACTAATCAAGTAGTGAAAGGGTGGTGGAAGAAAGGGGGCGGTGTCAACCGCCCCCTTTTCCCGGAAGGGTCAGGACTCCGAGCGGTACATCAGATCCACCTCGTGGGTCCGGAAGCCGAGCCCCTCGTAGACCCGCACCGCCGCCGTGTTGTCGGCGTCGACGTAGAGCATCGCCGTCGGCAGCCCCTCCGCCGCCAGGTGCCGCAGGCCCGTCGCCGTGAGCGCCTTCCCGAGGCCGCCGCCCTGGGCCTCCGGCAGGATCCCGACCACGTACACCTCGCCGAGGCGCTCCTCGGCGTGGACCTTCGTCCAGTGGAAGCCGACCAGCTCGCCGTCCCTCTCGGCGAGGAAGAAGCCCTTCGGGTCGAACCACGGCTCGGCGATCCGGTCGTCCAGGTCGCGCTGGGTCAGCGAGCCCTGCTCCGGGTGGTGGGCGAAGGCGGCGGCGTTGACCGCGAGCCACGCCGCGTCGTCCTGGCCGGGGACGAAGGTGCGGATCGTGACGCCCTCGGGGAGCGCCGGCTCCGGGATGTCCAGGGGCGCCAGCGGGCGGCGCAGCTGGCGCAGTTCGCGGAAGAGGGTGAGGCCGAGCACCTGGGCGAGGTGGCGGGCGGACGGCTTGCCGCCGTGCGCCCAGACCCGCAGCCGCTTGCCGGAGGCGGTGAGCAGGGCGGTGCCGAGGGCGCGGCCGTGACCGCGGCCGCGCTGGTCGGGGTGGATGACGAGCTCGGCGGCGGGCGCCTCGACCGGGTCGGTCTCCTCCAGCTGGGCGTAGCCGTGGAGGCGGGGGCCGACGGTGAGGAGGAAGTGGCGCACTCCCTCGCGGCGGCCGTGGCGGAGGTAGAGGCGGCCCTGCTCGGACACCGCGTGCACGCCGTCGGAGCGGTCCGCGGCCGTGAGCAGGTCCATGACCTCCTGGACCTGCTCGGGGGTGAGCTCGTCGTACGTCTGGATCTGCCGTCCCGGTTCGAGGGCGGGCGCCGCGTCGGAGGAAGTCATGGCTCCGAGCCTACGGCGAACACTCCGTCAGCCGGAGGCAACTGTCTTGTAACCAGCTACCCCCTGTTGCGCTACGCGCGTTGACTCTAGGCTGCGTCCGCAGGACGGGGGAACGATCAAAGCCGCGTATCGGGGCAAGGGGTAAAGGGGATCACGGGAGAGATGGCAGTGAACGGCAGGAAGAGCAAGACCAAGCGGCGGATTCTGGCCGCCGGTGCGGGGCTGGCGACGGTCGGGGCGCTCGTCGCCGCGATGCCGGCCGGTGCCTCGGAGGACGCGGCCGAGGCCGCCGCGGGCGGGACGAACGGCAAGGGCTGGGGCCGGATGGTCGACGTCCAGCTGCTGTCCTTCAACGACCTGCACGGCAACCTGGAGCCGCCGACCGGGTCCTCGGGCCGGCTCACCCGCGTGAAGGAGGACGGGTCGACCGAGACCATCAACGGCGTCGGCGGCGCCGAGTACCTGGCCACGCACCTGGAGCAGGCCCGCGCGGGTCACCGTTACTCCATCACGGCCGCCGCCGGCGACATGATCGGCGCCTCTCCGCTGGTCTCGGGTCTCTTCCACGACGAGCCGACCATCGAGGCGCTCAACGAGATGAAGCTCGACGTGAGCTCGGTGGGCAACCACGAGTTCGACGAGGGCGCGCGCGAGCTGAGCCGCATACAGAACGGCGGCTGCCACCCGACCGAGGGGTGTTTCGAGGAGGGCAAGACCTTCGAGGGGGCGAACTTCCCCTACCTCGCGGCCAACGTGACGGACGAGAAGAGCGGCAAGCCGCTGCTCGACCCGTACTTCATCTGGGAGAAGGACGGCGTCCGGATCGGCTTCATCGGCGTCACGCTCGAGGGCACGGCGAACATCGTCTCGGCCGAGGGCATCAAGGGCCTGAAGTTCGGCGACGAGGTCGAGACGATCAACAAGTACGCCAAGGTGCTGGAGCGCAAGGGCGTGAAGTCGATCGTCGCCCTGCTCCACGAGGGCGGCATGCCCGCCTCGGGCGCGTACAACTACGACTGCGACACCCCGGGCGCCGGCGCCGGCATCTCCGGTCCGATCGTCGACATCGCCAAGAACGTCACCCCGCAGGTCGACGCCCTGGTCACCGGTCACACGCACCAGGCGTACGCGTGCACCATCCCGGACCCGGCGGGCAAGCCGCGCACGGTGACCTCGGCGGCCTCCTTCGGCCGGCTGTACACCGACACGACGCTCACCTACGACCGGCGCTCGAAGGACATCGTCCGCACCGCCGTCGCCTCCGCCAACCACGTCGTCACCCGGGACGTGGAGCCGCACGGGGCGATCGGCGACCTGATCAAGCGCTGGAAGGCGCTGGCCGAGCCGATCGCGAACCGTCCCGTCGGCCACATCGGCGAGAGCATCGAGAACCCCACCGACGTCTACGAGAAGCCGCTGGGCAACCTCATCGCCGACGCGCAGCTGGCGGGCCTGTCCCCGGCCGACAAGGGCGGTGCGCAGCTCGCGCTGATGAACCCGGGCGGCGTCCGTGCGCCGCTGACCCTGGGGGACGGCGTGGTGACCTACGGCGAGGCGTACACCGTCCAGCCGTTCACCAACATGATGACCGTGGTCGACCTGACCGGTGCCCAGCTCGTCACCGCGCTCCAGCAGCAGGTCAGCGGCGCCAACCTGGCCTCCCCGAAGATCCTCCAGGTGTCGAAGGGCTTCACCTACACCCTGGACATGACCAAGACGGGCGCGGACCGGATCGTGGTCGACTCGGTGCGGCTGAACGGTGAGCCGATCGACCCGGCGAAGAGCTACCGGGTCGCGATGAACGAGTTCCTCACGGGCGGCGGCGACGGCTTCCCGGTCCTGGCCACCGGTACGAACAAGCTGGTCGGCGCCTCGGACCTGGACGTCTTCATCGCCTACCTGACGGCCAACTCCTCGGCCGCCGAGCCGCTGCGGGCCCCGGCGACCGGCCGCATCACGATCGTCAAGTAGTCCTCGGCACTCGCCGACTCCTCGAAGAGGGGGCCGTGCTCCGCCCGACCGGCGGAGGGCGGCCCCCTCTTCCGCGTCCTGGCGCCACCTGCTTCCGCACCCTGGCGCGGCTTGACGCGGACCTGTCATCATCCGGTCCCATGGAGCGACGACGCTTTCTCACCGGGGCCCTCGGGGCCGGAGCCGTCCTGCTGGCCGGGGCGCCCCCGGCGCGGGCCGCGGCCGTGGACACGCGCGCGTGGATGGCGGCGCACGGGGACGGGACCGCGCTCGCGCGGCTCACCATCCCCGGCACGCACGACTCGGGGGCGCGCTTCGGCGGGTGGTGGGCGCAGTGCCAGGACACCACCATCGCCCAGCAGCTCGACAGCGGGGTGCGCTTCCTCGACGTGCGGTGCCGCGTCACCGGCGGCTCCTTCGCCATCCACCACGGTGCCGCCTACCAGAACATGATGTTCGGCGACGTGCTCGTCGCGTGCCGGGACTTCCTCGCCGCGCACCCCTCCGAGACCGTGCTCATGCGGGTCAAGCAGGAGTACTCGACGGAGTCCGACGCCACCTTCCGGGCCGTCTTCGACGACTACCTCGACCGGCGCGGCTGGCGCCCCCTCTTCCGGATCGGCGACGGGCTGCCGCTCCTCGGCGAGGCACGGGGGCGGGTCGTCCTGCTCGCCGACAACGGCGGACTGCCCGGGATACGGTGGGCCGACTCCCGGTACTTCGCCGTCCAGGACGACTGGAACGCGCTCCCCGACGCCAAGTACCCCAAGATCGAGGCCCACTTCCGGGCCGCGGTCGAACGCCCCGGACCGCTGTACGTGAACTTCGTCAGCACCTCCGCCGGGCTGCCGCCCCGCTGGAACTCCGACAACCTCAACCCGCGCGTCCACACCTGGCTGGACGGCTCGTGGGCGGCCGGCCGCACCGGCCTCGGCATCGTCCCCCTGGACTTCCCCGCCACCCGCGCCGGGCTGGTGGAGGCGCTGCTGCGGCACAACTGACCCTGGGCCGAAATCGCCGGCGCGGTCCCCCCCGCCCGTACGACGATGCCCGCATGGAGACCAGCGACAGCGACACGGACGTGCGGCGGTGGACCGCCTCCACCGTCCACACCGACATGTGGGCCGACCCCGGCGAGGACCCGCGCGAGGACGGCGGCGCGGCCGTGGTCGACGAGCGCGGGGCCCTCCTCGACGCCCTGCGCCACTTCCGGCTCACCCTGGAGCTGAAGTGCGAGGGCCTGGACGCCGCGCAGCTCGCCCGCCGCTCCGTGCCGCCCTCCACCATGTCCCTCCTCGGCCTGATCCGGCACATGGCCGAGGACGAGCGCCACTTCCGCCGCCTCGCCGGCGAGGACTCGCCCCGGATCTACCGCACCCCGGACGACCGCGAGGCCGACTGGACCGGCGCGGTCGCCGACCCGGACGTCGTCGCCGAGGCCCGGCGCCGCTGGAAGGAGGAGGCGGCGGCCACCGACGCGTACCTCGCCGCCGCCCCCGACCTCGGCGCCCCGACCCCCGACGGCGGGCAGCTGCGCGAGCTCCTCACCATGCAGATCACCGAGTACGCCCGCCACTGCGGCCACGCCGACCTCCTCCGCGAGCGCGTCGACGGCCGGGTGGGGCAGTAGTCGGTCACGCCGTGACCTCCGGCGGCGGCGTCGGCGCGCCCGGGAGGCGGAGGGTCACCACCGTGCCGCCGCCCTCCGCCGGGGAGAGGCTCACCGAGCCGCCCGTCTGCTTCATCGTGCGGGCCACGATCGACAGGCCCAGGCCCGAGCCGGGCAGGCTGCGCGCCGACGGCGAGCGCCAGAAGCGGTCGAAGACGTGCGGGAGTTCGTCCGGGGCGATGCCCGGGCCGTGGTCGCGGACCGTCAGCTCGCCCCGCATCAGCGTCACCTCGACCGTGCCGCGCGGCGGCGAGAACTTCACCGCGTTGTCCAGGACGTTGACCAGGGCGCGCTCCAGGGCGGCCGGTTCGGCCCGGACGTACCAGGGCGCCAGGTCGGTGGCGAAGCTCAGCTCCGGGCCGCGCAGCCGCGCCCGGTCGAGCGCCGAGCGCAGCACCGTGTGGAGCGCGACGACCTCCAGCGGACCGGGCCGCACCGCGTCCGGCCGGGCCAGCTCCTGGAGGTCGCCGATCAGCGCCGCCAGCTCCGTCATCTGCGCCTTCACCGAGGCCATCAGCGCCCGCCGGTCCTCCGCCGGGATCGCCCGGCCGGTCTCCTCGCTGCGGGCCAGCAGCTCGATGTTGGTGCGCAGCGAGGTCAGCGGGGTGCGCAGCTCGTGCCCCGCGTCCGCGATCAGCCGCGCCTGCCGGTCCCGCGAGGTCGCGAGCGCCGCCGTCATCTGGTTGAAGGCGCGCGACAGGCGGGCGATCTCGTCCTCGCCCTCGGCGGGGATCCGTACCGTCAGGTCCTCCGTCGCGGCCACGTGCTCCACCGCCCCGGTCAGCCGGTGCACCGGCTCGAGGCCGGTCCTGGCCACCCACAGGCCGGCCGCGCCCGCGCCGACCACCCCGATGCCGGAGACGACGAGCAGCACCCAGCCCAGGGTGGAGAGGGAGTTGTCGATCTCGGCGAGCGGGCGGGCGACGGAGACCGCGAGGCCGGGCTGCCTCGGCTGCGGGTAGGTGTAGACGCGCATCTCGCGCCCGTCGGCGTCCTTCGCCGTGTGCAGGAGGTACGCGAGCGTGCCCCGGGCCACCGCCAGGTCGCCCTCCCCGGCCGGGATCGCCGCCTCGCCGGAGGTGCAGACGCCGCCGGCCGCGTCGATGATCTGGACGGTGAAGCCGGCGGCCGGCGGCGGTTCCTGGTCCGCCTGGCACAGCCGGATCAGGTTCTGCACCGCCAGCGGGTCGAGCCGGGTGTTGCGCAGCGCCGCGTCCATCTCGCTCTCCAGCTGCGCCCGGGTCACGAACCAGCAGGCCGCGGAGACGGCGGCGACCGCGACGGCCACCGCGAAGGCGGTCAGCAGCGCGAGGCGGGAGCGCAGCGGCCGGGACCGGAACCAGGCCAGGGGGGTGCGGGGCCGCGTCATTCGGTCCCGCCTCCGCCGCGCAGCACGTAGCCGACCCCGCGCACGGTGTGGACGAGGCGCGGCTCGCCGCCCGCCTCCGTCTTGCGCCGCAGGTACATCACGTACACGTCCAGCGAGTTCGAGCTCGGCTCGAAGTCGAAGCCCCACACGGCCTTGAGGATCTGCTCGCGGGTGAGGACCTGGCGGGGGTGCGCCAGGAACATCTCCAGGAGCGTGAACTCGGTGCGGGTCAGTTCCACGGGCCGCCCGGCGCGGGTGACCTCGCGGGTCGCCAGGTCCATCCGCAGGTCCTCGAAGGCGAGCACGTCGGACGGTTCGGCGGCGGAGGCCGACGGGACGGCGTACGAGCTGCGGCGCAGCAGGGCGCGGATGCGGGCGAAGAGCTCGTCGAGCTCGAAGGGCTTCACCAGGTAGTCGTCGGCGCCCGCGTCGAGGCCGGTGACCCGGTCGCCGACGGTGTCGCGGGCGGTCAGCATGAGGATGGGCACGGTCGAGCCGGCGGCCCGGATCCGGCGGGCCGCCGTGAGCCCGTCCATGCGGGGCATCTGCACGTCGAGGACGACGAGGTCGGGGGCGTACGCCTCCATGGCGGCGAGCGCGTCGACCCCGTCGACGGCCTCCCGGGTCGCGTACCCCTCGAAGGCGAGGGAGCGCCGCAGGGCCTCCCGCACGGCGGGTTCGTCGTCGACGATGAGGATGCGTTCGGTTGCGTTCGGCTGCCCGCTGCTCATGGGGTCAGCGTCCCATGCGTTCAGCTCGGACCGCCCGACCGGAGGGCGTCGAGGTCGGCCTTGAGGGTGTTCACCGGGATGGCGAATCCGAGCCCCACACTGCCGGCCGTGGAACCGCTCGAAGAACTGGGCGAGTACATGGCCGAATTGATCCCGATGATCTCGCCGTTCATATTGATCAGCGCGCCGCCGGAATTCCCCGGGTTGAGCGAGGCGTCGGTCTGGATCGCTTTGTAGGTGGTCTTCGAGCTGCCGGTGTCGCCGTTGAACTCCTGTCCGCCGAACTCGAACGGCCAGCCCTGCCGCGGGTCCCACTGCCGCTGCGTGTCCGGGGAGCCGGTGCCCTCGTCGTCCTTCGCGACCGTGACGTCCCGGTCGAGCGCGGAGACGATGCCGCTGGTGACGGTGCCGGTGAGGCCCTCGGGGGAGCCGATGGCGACGACCTCGTCGCCGACCTTCACCCGGGACGAGTCGCCGAGGGTGGCGGCCTTCAGGCCGGAGGCGTCCTTCAGCTTGATGAGGGCGAGGTCCTTGTCGGGGTCCTTGCCGACGACCTCGGCCCGGTAGGTCTTGCCGTCGCTGGTCCGCACGGTGATCTCGGAGGCGCCGGAGATCACGTGGTTGTTGGTGACGATCTCGCCGTCGGCGGTGATGATCACGCCGGAGCCGGTGGAGGCGCCGGAGGCGGAGGTCGCGGAGATCTCCACGATCGAGGGGGAGACGGCCTCGGCGACCCCGGCGACCGTGCCGGTGCTGCTCGCGGAGACGTTGGTGCCGGTCACCGGGGCGGAGGCCGCGGCGGTGACGGGCGCGTCCGAGGTCAGCTGCTGGACGAGGGTCGCGGTGCCGCCGCCGATCGCCGCGGCGGCGATGGCCACGGCCGCCATCAGGCCGACCCCGCGCTTGGCGCGCCGGCGGGAGACGGGGGCGGCGGCGGGTGCCGGGCCGGCCGTCACGTACGGCGGCTCGGCCGGGGGAGGGGTGTACCCGCCGCCTGATCCGGACGGCCACACGGTGGTGCCCGGCTCGGTGGTGATCGGCCGCGTCGGCTCGAACGGCGGGCGCGGCGGGTAGTACGGCTGCTGGGGCTGCTGGTGGTCCGTCATGGCTCAGACTCTCGGCCCGGCAGATGAGAACGGTCTGAGGACCGGCTGAGAAGCCCGACAGAACCCTGTATGCCCGAAATAAAGACCCGTGGCGTCGGCGGGGACTCCGTCAGTGGCAGCCGCAGGACCGGCGGACCACCAGGGCCGACGGGAACTGCTTCACGCGCTCGCGGCGGGAGCCCGAGACGCGGACCGAGTCGTCGAGGACCAGGTCCACGGCGGCCCGGGCCATCGCCGGCCGGTCCGAGTAGACGGTGGTCAGCGGCGGATCGGTGAGCGCGGCCTCCTTCACGTCGTCGAAGCCCGCCACCGCCAGCTCGGTCGGCACGTCTATGCGCAGCTCGCGGGCGGCCCGCAGCACGCCGAACGCCTGGTCGTCGGTGGAGCAGAAGATCGCCGGCGGCCGGTCCGGGCCCGCCAGCAGCTTCAGTGCCACCTGGTAGGCGTCGTACCGGTTGTACGGGGCCTCGAAGAGCCGGCCCTCGACCGAGCGGCCGGCCTCCTGCATGGCGCGCCGCCAGCCCTCGACGTGGTCAGCGACCGGGTCGCCGACGGCGGGGGTGTTGGGGACGCCGCCCAGGCAGGCCACGTACGGGTGGCCGTGCTCCAGGAGGTGCCGGGTGGCGAGCTGGGCGCCGCCGATGTCGTCGGTCACGACGGCCACGTCGTCGATCGCCTCGGGCCGCTCGTGCAGCAGCACCACGCGCGCGTCCCAGGCCTCGATCTCGCTCGCGGCCTGTTCGCTCATGCCCTGGCTGACCAGGATCAGCCCGGAGACCCGCATGCCGAGGAAGGCCCGCAGATAGTGGATCTCGCGCTCGGTCCGGTAGTCGGAGTTGCCGACGAGGACCATCTTCCCGCGCTCGGCGGCGGCCTGCTCCACCGCGTGCGCCATCTCCGCGAAGAAGGGCTGGCGCGCGTCCGGGACGATCATGCCTATGAGATCCGTGCGGCGGGACGCCATGGCCTGGGCCACCCGGTCGGGTCGGTAGCCCAGCTCCTTGATGGCGGCGAGGACACGCTCGCGCGTGGCCGGGGCGACCGGCCGGGGTCCGTTGTTGATGACGTAACTCACGACCGCGGTCGAAGTACCCGCCAGTCGCGCTACGTCATCCCGCGTCACCTTGGCCACGCGCGGAAGTCTACGCGGGGTGACCTACCTACCGGCAGGTCGCCCTGTGGCATACGCCACGTCAACGCCCCCCTAACGGGTGGTGTCGGCCGTGGCGTCCTTGACTCCGGCGCCCGTACGGGCCTTCTCCCGGGCGTCCTGCCCCGCTTCCGCCCCCTTCGTCCCGCCGGATTCGCCGGCCTCCTTGGCCCGCGCCTCCTCGGCGGCCCGCTCCACCTTCTCCGGGGTGACGAAGCGGTATCCCACATTGCGGACGGTGCCGATCAGCGACTCGTGCTCCGGGCCGAGCTTCGCGCGCAGCCGCCGCACGTGGACGTCGACCGTCCGGGTGCCGCCGAAGTAGTCGTACCCCCACACCTCCTGGAGCAGCTGCGCCCGGGTGAAGACCCGCCCCGGGTGCTGCGCGAGGTACTTCAGGAGCTCGAACTCCTTGAAGGTCAGGTCCAGCACCCGGCCCTTCAGCTTGGCGCTGTACGTGGCCTCGTCCACCGACAGGTCGCCGTTGCGGATCTCCATAGGGGAGTCGTCCGCGACGATCTGCTGCCGGCCCAGGGCCAGCCGCAGCCGCGCCTCGACCTCGGCCGGACCCGCGGTGTCGAGCAGGACGTCGTCGATGCCCCAGTCCGCGGTGACGGCCGCCAGACCGCCCTCCGTGACCACCAGGACCAGCGGACAGCCGGGGCCGGTGGAGCGCAGCAGCTGGCAGAGCGAGCGGACCTGCGGCAGGTCCCGCCGCCCGTCGACGAGGATCACGTCCGCGCCCGGGGTGTCCACCAGCGCGGGGCCCTCGGCGGGGGCCACCCGCACGTTGTGCAGCAGCAGACCGAGCGCCGGAAGCACTTCGGTCGACGGCTGGAGGGCGTTGGTCAGGAGCAGCAGAGAACTCATCGCGACACCCCACCTGTCCGGATGCTCGTCGTAGGTCGGTCGTGCTTCGTACGCTCGTCCATGACTCGGTTCCTCCTCGGTCCCTGCGAGGACGTCTGCGGTACTGCGGTCTCACGTGCTGCTCCCGCGCCCCGAGAGCTTTTGTTCATCCGTCCGTAACAACGGCCGGAAAACGCAAAAGGACCCGGTGGCGACGTCGCCCGGATCCTCTGCCTAGGAGAATAGCCCACATGAGTTCCGAGGCAGAGGGCCGATTTCACATGATGGATGTCTTCTCGCTCACTTCCGGACCTCGCCGCGCCATGCTGCGGACGGAAGACGGCGTCCGTATCGAGGCGTTTCACGAGCCCTTCCCGGCCAGTGTCGCCGACACGGCCGTCGTCGTCGCGCACGGCTTCACCGGTTCCCTCGACCGGCCCGCCGTCCGGCGCGCCGCCGGGGTCCTCGGCCGGCACGCGGCGGCCGTCGTCACCTTCTCCTTCCGCGGCCACGGCGGCTCCGGCGGCCTCTCCACCCTCGGCGACCGCGAGGTCCTGGACCTCGCCGCCGCCGTCCGCTGGGCCCGCGCGCAGGGCCACGCGCGCGTGGCGACCGTCGGCTTCTCCATGGGCGGCTCCGTCGTCCTGCGCCAGGCCGCCCTGGACCGCGGCACCGACGCCGCGCCCGACGCGGTCGCCGCCGTCTCCGCCCCCGCCCGCTGGTACTACCGGGGGACGGCCCCGATGCGCCGCCTCCACTGGGTGGTCACCCGCCCGGCGGGCCGGCTCGTCGGGCGGTACGGGCTCCGCACCCGCATCGACCACCGCGCCTGGGACCCCGTCCCCCTCCCGCCGGTGGAGGCGGCCGCGCGGATCGCGCCGACCCCGCTGCTGATCGTCCACGGCGACCGCGACGCCTACTTCCCCCTCGACCACCCGCGGACCCTGGCCGCCGCCGGGGACGCGGAGCTGTGGCTGGAACCCGGCATGGGCCACGCGGAGAACGCCGCCGGCGAGGAGCTGCTCGACCGGCTCGGCGCCTGGCTCGTCCGCCGATAGCCCATCATGGGGAGCGGCGCGCACACGAACGAAGGGAGCGCCGCTATGGCAGCGGGAACCATCCGCTACTGGGCCGCGGCCAAGGCCGCCGCCGGGGTCGCCGAGGAGCCGTACACCGCCGAGACCCTCGCCGAGGCCCTGGACGCGGCCCGCGCGAACCACCCGGGCGAGCTGGTCCGGGTCCTCCAGCGGTGCTCGTACCTCGTCGACGGCGACCCGGTCGGCACCCGCGCCCATGAGACGGTACGGCTTGCCGAGGGCGGCACGGTCGAGGTGCTCCCCCCGTTCGCAGGAGGGTGAACCCCACAGCATGAGCAACGACCAGCAGTACGGCGGGCAGCCGTACGACCCGAACGCGTACGACCCCTCGGTCACCCAGACCTGGGAGGGCCAGACCTGGGACACCACGTACCAGCCGGCGGTCCGCGCGGAGGACGCGTACGGGTACCCGGCCGCCGCGGCGCAGCAGGCGCAGGCCCCGCAGCCGTACGCGTACCCGCAGGAGGCGTACCCCCAGCAGGGGTACGCCCAGCAGCCGTACGCCCCGGAGTCGTACGCGCAGCCGCAGCCGCAGCCGCAGCCCGAGCCGTACGCCGAGCCCCAGCCGTACGCCGCCGCTCCGGTGCCCGCGCCCGCCCCCGCCCCCGCGCCCGTGGAGGCCCCCGACGGCCCCGCGTACTCCTCGCCGACCACCTCCGGGAACACCCGGATCACCGACGCCCAGCGCGCGCGTGCCGAGGGCCGGTCGCCGATCATCGAGCCCGGGATGCGGCCGGCCGCCCTGACGGCCGTCCTCGGCCTGCTGCTCGCCGGCGGCGCCGCGCTCGGCCCCTACGGGCTGCTGCTGCCGCTGGTCGCGCTCCAGGGGCTCACCGCCGCCGGCTGGTTCCGGCTCAACGGCATGTGGCCCGCCCGGCAGGGCATCGCGCTCGCCTTCCTCGGCGGGCTCGTCGCCGACGCCGCCCTGCTCGCCGCCGGCCGCGAGCACGCGGCCCCCGCGATCCTCGGCACCCTCGGCGTCTGGGTCCTGCTCAGCCTGGTCCTCCAGCTCCGCAGCCACGCCGACCCCGACGAGCGGATGTACGGCCTCATGGCCACCGTCGCCTCGGCGGCGCTCACCGTCCTCGCCGCCGGCCACCTCGGCGCCGAGCCGGACGCGGTGGTGGCCGGCTCGGCCGCCGTCGCCGCGACCGTCCTCGCCCGCGCGCTGCCGCTGCCCGGCCCCGTCTCGCTCGTCGTCTCCCTGCTCGCCGCCGCCGGCGCGGGCATCGCCGCCGGCGCCCTGACCGGCATGGGCGCCGCCGGGGCGCTGCTCGGCCTCGCCACCGGCGTCTGCGCCCTCGTCGGCCTGCGGACCGCCAGCTACGACTACCCGTCCCGCTTCGTGCACATGACGGCCGGCGTGGCCCTGCCGCTGACGGCGGCCGCGCCCGCCGTGTACCTTCTCGGCCGCGCCCTGGTCTGAGCGGCCGCCGGATCCCGGTCCGGCCGCACCCGCCCGGGGTCCCGGGAACCACCCGGCCCCCCGACACGTCGATCTTTCGTGTCGGGGGGCCGGCACACATCTTCGGCAATGGGGGAAAGTCAGCCATGCGAGCACTGCGGATCCTGCTGGTCGTGGCCGTCGTGCTGGGCGGGATCCTGGTCGGCGGGGACCGGCTGGCCGCCGCCTGGGCCGAGTCGGAGGTCGCCGGACGCGCCTCGCTCGCCGGCGGCCGCACCGAGTCCGTCGAGGTGGACATCAAGGGCTTCCCCTTCCTCACCCAGGCCGCCGACAAGCGCTTCGGCGAGGTCGAGGTGGTCGCCAGGGGCGTCCACACCCAGGCCGGCGGCAAGCCCGTCCGGATCGGCGAGCTCGTCGTCGACCTGCGGGACGTGGTGGTGACCGGCGACTGGGCCGGTGCCCGGGCCGGCTCGGCGACCGGGACGGCGCTCATCTCGTACGCGGACCTGGTCGCCGCCTCGGAGCGCGCGACCGCCATGGAGTACGGCGGCCCCGGCAAGGTGAAGGTGACGGGCAGCGTCGAGGTCCTGGGCCGCAAGGTGACCCGTACGGTCGTCTCCTCGGTCACCCTGGTCGGCGGCGACACCATCAAGGTCCGCGCCGACGAGGTGCCCGGCGAGGGCATCCCCCTCCTGGAGGACATGATCCGCGAGCGCACCGACTTCGAGCGCCCGCTCGGCCGCGTCGCCGGCATGCGGGTCTCCAAGGTCGAGCCGCGCCCGGAGGGCCTGGCCGTCACGGTGACCGGCCAGGACGTCGCCATCGCGGGCTGAATCGGCCCCACTTTCACATACTGAGACGACCCCGTCCGATCCGCAGAAACAGCGGCTCGGACGGCGCGCCGCGGGGGCTCCGCGCGCCCCTCCGACCCTTACTCGATCTCATCATCCGGATGATCGCGTCTCATCATGCGACACACCGGTGACACGGTCGCCTGTCCGTCCCTACGATCGACGGCATGAAGCGACAGGCGGAACTCACGAAGCGGCGGGCAGTAGACCTGTGCCGCATCGCCGCCATGCTCTGTCGCTCCATCTGAGCGGGACGCGCTCCGCGCCCGTATTCCGCACGGCCCACCGACCCCCGGGGTCGGGGCCGCACCGCGCAGCACGACGCCGTCGGGCGCCTCGCCCCGACGCGTACCCGCACATGCAGCACCACCCCGCACCACACCGCCGCACACTGCCCCGGAGGAGAAACAGCATGGCTCGCAGCGACGTACTGGTCGACGCCGACTGGGTCGAGGCCAACCTCGACAACCCGGCCGTCGCGATCGTCGAGGTCGACGAGGACACCGCCGCCTACGACAAGAACCACATCCGCAACGCGATCCGGATCGACTGGACGAAGGACCTGCAGGACCCGGTCCGCCGTGACTTCATCGACCAGGAGGGCTTCGAGAAGCTCCTCTCGGCCAAGGGCATCGGCAACGACACCACGGTCGTCCTCTACGGCGGCAACAACAACTGGTTCGCCTCGTACGCCTACTGGTACTTCAAGCTCTACGGCCACCAGGACGTCAAGCTCCTCGACGGCGGCCGCAAGAAGTGGGAGCTCGACTCCCGCGACCTGGTCGACGGCTCCGAGGTCCCGAACCGTCCGGCCACCCAGTACAAGGCCCAGGCCCAGGACGTCTCCATCCGCGCCTTCCGCGACGACGTCGTGGCCGCGATCGGCACCCAGAACCTGGTCGACGTCCGCTCGCCCGACGAGTTCTCCGGCAAGCTGCTCGCCCCGGCCCACCTCCCGCAGGAGCAGTCGCAGCGCCCGGGCCACGTCCCGACCGCCCGCAACATCCCGTGGTCGAAGAACGCCAACGACGACGGCACCTTCAAGTCCGACGACGAGCTCAAGGCCCTCTACGAGGCCGAGCAGGTCGACCTGGCGAAGGACACCGTCGCCTACTGCCGCATCGGCGAGCGCTCCGCGCTGACCTGGTTCGTCCTGCACGAGCTCCTCGAGGTCCCGAACGTCAAGAACTACGACGGCTCGTGGACCGAGTACGGCTCCCTCGTGGGCGTGCCGATCGAGCTCGGCGCCGACAAGTAAAAGCCTCCCCTTCGCGACAGGACAGGACAAGAACATGTGTGGAGCTCCGATCGGCGGCCCCGACGTCAGCACGCTCAAGCCCGGTGAGACGGCCATCCAGGGCCAGGTGACCAAGGACGGCGAGCCCGTCACCGGTTACGTCCGCCTCCTGGACTCCTCCGGCGAGTTCACGGCCGAGGTCCCCACCTCCGCCACCGGCCAGTTCCGCTTCTACGCGGCCACCGGCGAGTGGACCCTCCGCGCGCTCGTCCCCGGCGCCCAGGCCGACCGCAAGGTCGTCGTCACGGAGACCGGCAGCCTGACGGACGTCGCCATCGCCGTCTGAGCGGCTGCCCGAGCGGCACCTGAACGGCCGGAGGGCCGTGCCTCCTGGGGGGTTGGACGCCTATTCCAGGACTTGAGGCACGGCCCTCCGGTCTGTGTTCTTCCGGGGCGCCGCGGCGGCCTCCGGCGCCGTCTGTCCGCCGGCCCCGCCCGGTCGTACGCTGAAGGTGTGTACGCACGGCGTCGGCGCGTCTACTTCTGGATGATGGGTGCCTGCCTGGTGCTTTTCGTGGGCGCCTGGGCCGTCGTGCGGCTGTTCTCCATGCCCGTCGCCATCGGCATGTGCGTCGTCGCCATGGTCATCCCGCCGATCGCCGCGATGGTGGCGAACCGGCGCGGCCCCGAGGACCGGTGGTGGGACGACCCGTCCGGCGACCCGCAGTCGGACGAGTGGTGGGACGAACTCGACGGCAGGAAGCGCCGGGAGTAGCGGCGCGGGGCGTCAGCCGAACCAGGCGCGGGACTCCGGCTGGTTGGGCCGGACCAGGGCCAGGATCGCCAGGCCCAGCCAGACCACCCCGAGGATCGGCATGGTGCCGAAGAGCAGATACGCGAACGGCAGCGACACCCAGCCGTAGGCGACGGCCGAGACGCGCACGCCCGGCAGGCGGGTGGGGAACCTGAGCGCCGTACCGATCCCCCAGCCGGCCACCGCGAGGACCAGGACGCCGAGGAACTCGACCGTGCCCGAACGGAGTTCCGGCGCCTCGTCCTCCCAGAGCCGGGCCGCGATCTCGACGCTGTGGGTGAGCACCCAGAGGCCGAGCAGGGCCTGCACACCGGCCAGCACCATCAGCAGCGTGCGCAGACTGCGCACCGGCTGGGGCATCGGCCCGCCGCCCGGCGGGTACGGGGGCGGGGCGGGCGGCTTCGGGGGACCGCCGCCGGCCCGGGCGCGGTCCCACGGGCGCTCGTCGTCGGGCCGTCCTGTGCCGTTCCGCTCCACCGTGGCCTCCCCCAGCCTCGCCCGTGGGGGCCATGGTCCGGGATCCGCCCGGAGGAGTCCAGGGGAGACGCAACGGGAGAGCGAGAGGGGACCGACCACCCGGGAATCAGGCGGGAATCACGCGGGAATCACGCCGGAATCAGTAGACGAGCGCCTGCGTGTCGTCGGCCAGGGCCTCCTGGACGAAGACCTGGGCGCCGGCGATGCGGACGCCGTCCAGGACGTCCTTCTCGGTGATCTCGCGGCGGGCCGCGCACTGGGTGCACAGGGTGATGCGGCCGGCCGCCAGGATCGAGTCGATCAGGTCCGGCAGCGGCGCCGCGTGCGGCAGTTCGAACTCGGCGGCCCTGCCCGGGAGGGCGAACCACGACGACTCACCGGTCAGCCAGAGCGACACCTCGACGCCGCTCGCGACGGCGACGGCCGCCACGGTGAAGGCCTGGGAGCAGCGTTCGGGGGCGTCGGCCCCGGCGGTCACCTTGATCACGAGCTTCTTCGCCATATACCGAACTGTAATGCGAGGCGCTGCAACTTCATGCACCCCTCACGGGTCAGGTGGATGCGCGGATAACGGAATCCGCCCTTCTAGTCTCGTGGGGGGACTGTCTTGGAAGCCACGGAAGCGGCCGAAACCGCTCAGAACGCCCCGGTGCCCGCGCCGGACCCCGGCGCCGAACCGCCCATCCGGTCGGCTCCGCGCCGCCGCCGGGTCGGCCGGACGATCGCGCTGATCGCCGTCGCCGCCGTCATCGGCCTCGTCGGCGGCACCGCCGTCGGCTACGGGATCCAGGCCGAGCGCGAGCCGACTCCGCTCCCGCCCCTGAACCAGCCGGCGCTCGCGTACCCGAAGCCGCTCCCGAAGGGGCAGAAGGCGACGCCGCTGCCCGCCTCGGAGGACCGCCAGGCCAAGGCCCAGGGCGACCTGCGGAAGCTGCTCGTGCCGAAGCCCGCCGGGGCGAAGGACGACGAGTTCGCCGGGGACGACGACGGCTGGATGTCGCCGGACGTGTTCGCCTCCGTCTTCACCAAGCCCGCCAAGGCCTTCAGCTACCAGCTGGAGCTGGAGCAGCGGCGGATCGCCGCCCGGTCCTGGAAGACCGGCGAGCACCGCCACGTCGAGGTCCGGCTCATCCAGTACCGCGCCGGCGCGGGCCTCGGCGCGCAGGACCACATCGAGGACCAGCAGAGCTACATGCCCGACGAGGAGTACGCCGGGAGCGAGGGCGAGGAGCTCAAGGGGTCGACCAACGGCCGCTACTACGTCTTCCCCGTCGAGCGGGAGGCCGGCTACCTCGACCTCTACGAGGCGCGCGCCTACTTCCACCGGGGCGACATCGCGGTGGAGATCTTCATGTCCGACACGAAGAAGATCGCCGAGAAGGACATCCGTTCGCTGGCCGAGCGACAGCTGGCGCGCCTGTGAGTGAGGACCGGAACGACATGACCGAACCCGTGACCCAGGACGTGGCGCAGGACGAGACGCAGGACGCGGCGCAGGACGCCCAGGCTACGGTGGCGGAGGCCGGGGCGCCTGCCCCGAAGGCCCGCAAGCGGGGCGTCGGGCGCGTGCTGCTGCGCGTCGTCCTGCCCACCGTGGTCGTCCTCGGACTGATCGGCGGCGGCGTCACGTACACCGCCCTCACGATCGACTCCGCCGACCGCACGGCGCCGACCCGGCTGTGGGCGGACCCCGCGAAGGACGCGCAGGCCAAGGACCCGGCCGCCGGACCGTCCCGCGGCCGGACGGACACCGAGCTGAGCCGGCTGCTGCTCCCGCTGCCGGAGGGGTACGTCTTCGGCCCCGACGTCGAGCTGTACGGGAACGACGGCGAGCTCGGCGCGGCCGAGGCCGTGGCGCTGATGAAGCAGTACGGCAAGGGCCTGTCCGGGAAGAAGCGCCGCGCCTTCGAGAAGGAGGTCGACAAGCTCGGCATCCAGGGCATCGGCGTCCGCTCGTTCACCGACCCGGCGCACGACGTGAACGTCGAGTTCGAGGTCTCGCGGGTGAAGGACAAGAAGCAGATCAAGAGCAGCTACCGGATCCGCAAGGACGTCTTCGAGTTCCTGGAGTTCCCGAAGGGGCCGAAGGTGACGGGCCACAAGAACGCCGTCTGCTACATGGCCCCGGCGGACGACTCGCTCGACAAGAAGGAGCGGGAGCAGGAGCTGGAGGAGATGATCTGCCTCGGGTACGACTCCGAGGTCTCCGTCACGATGACGGCGGTGGGCACCAAGCCGTTCGACAAGGCGCGCGTGGCGAAGCTGATGGCGCAGCAGCTGGACCACATCGCATCCCCGGGGGAGTACGTATGACCGAGCAGACACAGACCGAGACCCGCCCCGAGCCGACGGCACCCGACACCACGGAGGCCGCGCCCACGGGGGTCGTGCCCACGGAGCCGGCCCTCACCGAGGCCGCGCCGACCGAGGCCGCGCTCACCGCAAGCGTCGAGGCCGCGAGCGTCGAGGCCGCGCCCGTCGAGGCCGCCCCGGCCCCGGTCCCGGTCCCGAAGAAGTCCCGGCGTCCGCTGCTCTGGGGCATCGCCCGGTGGACCGCCGCGCTGCTCGTCTGCGGAGGCGTCGGGACCGGCGCGGCCATGGGGATCACCGCCATGGAGAGGACCGAGGTGCCGGCTCTCGCGACCGAGTCCGACGGCCGCTGGGAGTACCCGGAGCTCGCGCTGCCCGCGCTGCCCGACGGCGCCCCACGCCCGTTCAGCGACGGCAACGAGGCCGAGATCCACCACGCCGACCTGCGGAAGCTGCTGCTGCCCGCGCCGGCCGGCGCGACGGTCGACCCGAAGCTCGACGGCGGCTGGGCCGGGCTCGACGCCTACCTGGCCGAGCTGAAGCCGGAGGACCGGCCCGAGCTGAAGGCGTTCCTCACCGACTCGGCGCTCCGGCACGTCGCCGCGCGCGGCTGGACCATGCCGGACGGTTCGACGACCCGGATCCACCTGCTGCGGTTCTCGTCGGTGGCGTTCTCGGAGGCGTACAAGGACGAGCTCATCAGCGACGTCTTCCGCGGCGAGCGGCTGCCCGTCGGGGTGGAGGCGTCGGAGATGGACACCTTCCACCAGGGCATCGACGTGCCGGACGTGTCCTTCTACTCGTACAAGGAGAAGGAGCCGTACGGCCCCGCGCAGACCCGGTGGACCTTCGTCCAGGCCGGTGACACCTTCGGCGTGGTCACACAGACCCGGAAGGGCGGCACGCTCGCCGTGCCGTTCGAGCAGACGGTCGCGCTCCAGGCGCAGCTGCTCGGCTGACGGCCCGCAGAGACCCACCTCACCGCGTCGGCCGGGCCCCCGCCCACTAAGCTGGGGTCCGGCCCGTTCCGCCTTCACCGCTCAGCCGAGGAGCACCCTGTGATCGTTTTCTTCGAGACCCTGCTGGTCCTGGTCGCCGTCGGCGTGCTCGCCTTCACCGGTCTGGCCGTGAAGAAGCTGTACCAGGGCCAGCGCTGACCGCACGGTCCGTCCTCGTTCACCGATCCCCCTTCACAGATCGTCTGAGTCGCTCATGATCCAGATCCCGTCCGACCTCAACCCGGACCTCGTCCCGCTCGCGTTCCTCCTCGGAACCTGGGAGGGCGCCGGCGTCTCCGACTTCCCGGGCGCCGAGAAGTGCAACTTCGGCCAGTCCGTGACCTTCAGCCACGACGGCCGGGACTTCCTGGAGTACCACTCGCACTCCTGGGTCCTCGACCAGGACGGCAACAAGGTCCGCCCGCTGGAGAGCGAGAGCGGCTTCTGGCGGATCGACAAGGACCGCAAGGTCGAGGTCGTGATGGTCCGCGACGACGGCGTCGTCGAGGTCTGGTACGGCGAGCTCGCCGACCAGAAGCCGCAGATCGACCTGGCGACCGACGCCGTGGCCCGCACCGCCGCCTCCGGCCCCTACACCGGCGGCAAGCGGCTCTACGGCTACGTGAAGAGCGACCTCATGTGGGTCGGCGAGAAGGCGACCCCCGAGGTCCCCCTCCGCCCCTACATGTCGGCCCACCTGAAGAAGGTCGTCACCCCGGAAGAGGTCGCCGAGATGGCCCGCAACCTCCCGGACATGCCGGACGACGGCATCGCTTTCTTCAAGTAGGACCGCCGGTGACGCGCCGCGCCCTCCTACACTGGGGGGCGTGGTGAGCACCGACTGGAAGAGCGACCTGCGGCGGCGTGGTTACCGGCTGACGCCGCAGCGGCAGCTTGTGCTGGAGGCGGTGGACGTGCTGGAGCACGCCACGCCCGACGACATCCTCGTCGAGGTGCGGAAGACCGCCTCCGGGGTGAACATCTCCACCGTGTACCGGACCCTGGAGCTCCTGGAGGAGCTCGGGCTCGTCAGTCACGCGCATCTGGGCCACGGCGCCCCGACCTATCACCTCGCGGACCGGCACCACCATCTGCACCTGGTGTGCCGGGACTGCTCGGAGGTCATCGAGGCGGACGTCGAGGTCGCCGCCGAGTTCACCGGGAAGCTCCGGGAGACCTTCGGCTTCGAGACCGACATGAAGCACTTCGCGATCTTCGGGTTGTGCGCCGGATGCTCGCGGAAGGCCGCCGCCGGGGAGTCGTAGGCTTTTCCCATGAAGAGCTCCCTGCTGTCCCTGCCGGGCGCCGTACCGGCCGAAGGCCGCGACGAAGGCGTCGCCGCCCACTACGGCGATCTGTTCCGCGAGCAGCGCGCCCTCGCCGACGGGGCGGGCTTCGTCGACCTCTCGCACCGCGGTGTCGTCACCGTCAGCGGCGACGACCGGCTGAGCTGGCTGCACCTGCTGCTCACCCAGCACGTCAGCGAGCTGCCGGCCGGACGGGCCACCGAGGCGCTGATCCTCTCCGCGAACGGGCACATCGAGCACGCCCTGTCCCTCGTCGACGACGGCGAGACGGTCTGGGCGCACGTGGAGCCCGGCACCCAGGACGCGCTGATCGCGTACCTGGAGTCGATGAAGTTCTTCTACCGGGTCGAGGTCGCCGACCGGACGGACGAGTTCGCCGTCGTCCACCTGCCGGCCGGGTCCACCGCGGAGACGCCCGAGGGCGTCGTCGCACGGGAGACCGCGCACGGGCGGGACCTCTTCCTGCCCCGCTCCGAGCTGGAGTCGTTCGCCGCCGCGCACGCGCCGGCCGCCGGCATCCTCGCGTACGAGGCGCTGCGCGTGGAGGGGCACCGGCCGCGGCTCGGCTTCGAGACCGACCACCGGACCATCCCGCACGAGGTCGGGCTCATCGGCACGGCCGTGCACCTGCAGAAGGGCTGCTACCGGGGCCAGGAGACGGTCGCCCGGGTGCAGAACCTGGGGAAGCCGCCGCGCCGGCTGGTCTTCCTCCACCTGGACGGCAGCGAGGTGACCCTGCCGGCGCACGGTACGCCGCTGCGGCTCGCCGCCGACGGCCCCGACGGGCGCCAGCTCGGCTTCGTGACCACGGCCGTGCGCCACCACGAGCTGGGGCCGATCGCCCTGGCGCTGGTGAAGCGGAACGTGCCGGTGGACGCGCCGCTGGTGGCGGGGACGACGGCCGCCGCGCAGGAGACCGTCGTCGAGCCGTAGCCGGCTCACACCTCCAGCAGGACCGTGAACGGGCCGTGGTTCGTGAGGCTGACCCGCATGTCGGCCCCGAAGCGGCCCGTCTCCACGTGCGCCCCGAGCTTCCGCAGCTGCGCGACCACCTCGTCGACGAGGGGTTCGGCGACGGGGCCGGGGGCGGCGGCGTTCCAGGTGGGGCGGCGGCCCTTGCGGGCGTCGCCGTAGAGCGTGAACTGGGAGATCACCAGGAGCGGCGCGTCCACGTCCGAGCAGGACTTCTCGTCCTCCAGCACCCGGACGGACCAGAGCTTTCTCGCCAATCGGGCGGCCTCCTCGGGGGTGTCGTCGTGGGTGACCCCCACCAGGACGCACAGCCCCTCGCCGGTGATCTCGCCGACCGTCTCCCCTGCGACGACGACCTTCGCGCCGTCCACCCTCTGCACCACAGCTCGCATGCGCCCCAACCTACCGATCGGGGATTTCTGGGGGCCGAACGGGTGCAGAGCGCCTGCACGCGCGCGTGCGGGAGTGGCACCATGCCAGGAGGCGGTGCGGCTCCGCACCGGTCGAGGGGACGATTCTCATGAGTGCATCCAGCACCGGGCCGACGCCGTCCGGCCCCGTACCGCTGATCCGCTCCGCCGGCGCGGTGCCCGGCGGGCCGGTCGCGCGGCCGCCCGTGCAGCGGACCGCCGAGCCGCCGTCCGGCCGTTCGGGGCACGAACTGGGCGGGCTGCGCCTGTCCGAGCTGCGGGCGCTGCGCCGGGACGCGCAGAGCGACGAGGCCGATCTCAGCTATGTGCGGCGGATGCTCCAGGGCCGGATCGACATCCTGCGGGCCGAGCTGGCGCGCCGGACCGACCCGGAGGCGCCGGTTCTCGACCGGCTCTCCGAGATCCTGGCGGACGTGCCGTCCCGGCAGCGCAGTTCGGCCCGGCACGTGACGCTTTCCACGCCGCGCGGGGAGGAGTACCGGCGCCTCGCGGCCGAGATGCTGTCGGAGGTCGAGCTGTCGGACCTGACGGCCCGGACGGACGAGGAGCTGCACACCGCGATGGGGCGGCTCGCCGGCTACGAGCAGCAGATCTCGCAGCGCCGGCAGGCGCTCCAGCGGACCGCCGACGACTGCGGCGCCGAGATCGCCCGCCGCTACCGCGAGGGAGAGGCCCAGGTCGACGACCTGCTGGCCTGACGGCCCCGGCCCGGGCGCCCCGTAATTCGCGCGCGGCCGGCGGCGGGGCGTGCGTAGGGTCGGGGGATGGCTGTCGAACTGCGCACGGTGACGGAGTCCGAGTTCCCCGACTGGTTGCGGGCGTTGCGGACGGGGTTCCTGAACGAGCCCGTCGTGTCCGACGCGCTGGTGGCCGACCGGCTGGCCCATGTCGATCTCGACCGGACCCTCGCCGCCCTGGAGGACGGCCGGGTCGTCGCCACCTTCCGTTCCTTCCGGCAGCGGCTGAGCACGGTCGGCGGCGGCGGTCTCACGGCGGACGCCGTCACGCAGGTGACGGTGGCGCCGACGCACCGGCGGCGCGGGCTGCTGAGCCGGCTGATGGCGAGGGACCTCGACGCCGCCCGGGAGCGGGGGGACGCGGTCGCCACGCTGATCGCCGCCGAGTATCCGATCTACGGCAGGTACGGCTTCGGTCCGGCGAGCTGGACCACCGAGTGGAGCGTGGACCTGCGCCGGGCGGGGCTGGACCCGCGGCGCACCGGACGCCCGGAGGACGGCGGCCGGATCGATCTGAGCGACGGGGCGGAGATCCGCCGGATCGGGCCCGAGCTGCACCGACGGCTGGCGGCCGTCCGGGCCGGCGTCACCGACCGCACGGAGCGCAACTGGGACGTCGGCACCGGTGGGGGCCACCAGCTGGAGCCGTGGACGGAGCCGTACTACGCGGTCTACCGCGCGGCCTCGGGGGAGCCCGAGGGGTACGTGTCGTACCGCTGCGACGACAAGTGGGGCGACGCCAAGCAGCCGGAGAACACGCTGACCGTGCGGGACCTGGTCGCGGCGACGCCGGCGGCCGAGCACGCGCTGTGGCGGTTCGTCTGCTCGGTGGACTGGGTGGCGACCGTGCGGTCGGGCCACCGCCCGCCGGACGACCCGCTGCCGCTGCTGCTGCCGGACCCGCGGGCCGCCCGGACGGTGTGCCACGCGGACATGCTGTGGCTGCGGGTCCTCGACGTGGCGCGGGTCCTGGAGGAGCGGACGTACCCGGTGGCGGACGGTCTGGTCCTGGACGTGCGGGACGCGGCCGGGTTCGCGGCCGGGCGGTATCTCCTCGACGCCTCCCCGAAGGGGGCGCGCTGCACCCGGACCACCGCCTCGGCCGATCTCGTCCTCGACGTGGCCGAGCTGGCCCGGCTGGTCCTCGGTGACGAGTCGGCCGTGCGGCTGGCCCTGCTGGGGCTGGTCGAGGAGGCGGTGCCGGGCGCGGCGGCCCGGGCCGACCTGCTGTTCCGTACGCCGCTGCGGCCGTTCTCCCCGGACATCTTCTAGCGGGTGCGCCACCGGAAGAGGGCGCCGGAGGCGGTGACGGCCAGGAGCAGCAGGCCGCCGCACCAGGCGAGGGCGGTCCAGGGCGCGTCGCCGACCGGCTGGTCGAGGAGCAGGCCGCGCATGGACTCGATGAGCGGGGTGACGGGCTGGTGTTCGGCGAAGCCGTGCAGCCAGCCCGGCATGGTGTCGATGGGGACGAAGGCGCTGCTCGGGTAGGGCAGGAACATCGCGAAGAAGGTGACGGCGCCGGCCGCTTCGGGGGTGCGGGTGAGCAGGCCGGCCGCGGCGGAGAGCCAGGAGACGGCGGTGAGGTAGGCGAGCAGCAGCGCGCTCGCGGCGAGCCAGTCGGCGGGGGTGGCGGCGGGGCGGAAGCCGATGAGGGCGGCGACGCCGAGGACGAGTCCGGTGGCCAGCAGGTTGCGGGCGACGGTCGCGACGACGTGTCCGGCGAGGAAGGGGACGGCGCCGACGTCGAGGGTGCGCAGCCGGTCGATGGTGCCGCGCCGCATGTCGTCGCTGACGGAGACGGCGGTGCCGGCGGCGCCGAAGCCGGCGCACAGGACGAGGACGCCGGGGACGACGTAGGTGACGTACTGGTCGTGGCCGGTGTCGATGGCTCCGCCGAAGAAGTAGACGAAGACCAGCATCAGCATCACCGGCAGCATCAGCGAGGTGATGACGGCGTCGAGGTTGCGCCGGCTGAGCAGGACGCCCCGCCCGACGAGGGCGGTGGTGGTGGCGAGCGGTCCGGCGGTCGGGTCAGACATGGCTCGGCTCCTTCGTGCTGCCGGTGAGGTGGAGGAAGACGTCGTCGAGGGTCGCGCCGTGCAGGGTGAAGCGCTCGATGTCGGTGCGGTGCGGGTCGAGTGCGTCGAGCAGGGCGCGGACGTGGTCGGCGCTGCCGTCGGTGGGGACGCCGAGGGTGAGGCTCTCCGGGGTGGCGGCGGTGGCGTGCGGGGCGAGCCGGAGGTACGCGTCGTGGTCGCGGGCGACGAGGTCGAGGCGGTGGCCCGCGTAACGGTTCTTCAGTTCTTCGGGGGTGCCCTCGGCGAGGGTGCGGCCGCCGCCGAGGACGGCGACGCGGTGGGCGAGCCGGTCGGCCTCCTCCAGGTACTGGGTGGTGAGGAAGACGGTGGTGCCGTGGGCGGACAGCTCGCGGACGGCGTCCCAGAGGTCGTTGCGGCTGCGCGGGTCGAGGCCGGTGGTGGGTTCGTCGAGGAAGACGACCCGGATGGTGCCGGGGTCGCGGACGAGTCCGGCGGCGAGGTCGAGGCGGCGGCGCATGCCTCCGGAGTACGTCTTCGCCTGCCGGTCGCGGGCGTCGGTGAGCCGGAAGCGTTCGAGGAGTTCGTCGGCGCGGCGGGCGGCGGCCCGGCGGGAGAGGCCGGAGAGCCGGGCGGTGAGGCGGAGGTTCTCGGCGCCGGTGAGGGTCTCGTCGACGGCGGCGTACTGGCCGGTGAGGCTGATGGCGCGGCGGACGGCGCGGCGTTCGGTGACGACGTCGTGGCCCGCCACGCGCGCGTGCCCGCCGTCGGGGGTGGTCAGGGTGGCGAGGAGCCGGACGGTGGTGGTCTTGCCGGCGCCGTTGGGCCCGAGGAGGGCGAAGACGGTGCCGGCCTCGACGCGGAGGTCGAGGGCGTCGAGGACGCGGACGGTGCCGTGGGTCTTGGTCAGGCCGGTGGTCTCGATGGCGGGAGGCATGGTGTCCCCTTCTGCCGCGCTCGCGGCGTACTGCGTATGCCATACGCGTTACTGTGTAAGGGTTACGCATTACTAGGATGGGCGTCAAGCGAGCGAGCTCAGGAGGCGGCGCGGATGGCGGGCGACAAGGGCCGGACGGTGGCGGTGGAGCACGGCGGGACGTTTCTGCCGCCGTCCGTCGAGGCCGCCTGGGGGCTGCGCGAGCGCCCCACCAAGGGGCCGAAGCCGGGGCTGAGCCAGGACCGGATCGTCGCCGCGGCGGTGGAGCTCGCCTCGGCGGAGGGACTCGCCGCCGTCTCGATGGGGCGGGTCGCCAAGGAGCTGGGCGTCTCCACGATGTCCCTCTACCGGTACGTCTCCGCCAAGCAGGAGCTGTACGTGCTGATGCAGGAGGCCGCGACGGGCGCGCCGCCGGAGCTGTTCGGCCCGGAGGTCCCCTGGCGGGAGGGGCTGGAGCGCTGGGCCTGGGCGATGCGCGAGGTCTATCTGCGGAACCTGTGGCTGCTGCGGGTTCCGGTCTCCGGCCCGCCCGCGACGCCGCACGCGGTGGCCTGGTGGGAGAAGGCGCTGGTGGCGCTGGACGGCACGGGCCTCGACGAGGGCAGCAGGATCTCGGTGACGCTGCTCGTGGCCGGCTTCGTGAAGAGCGACGCGCTGATGATGGCGGAGCTGGCCGAGGCGGTGGAGGCGTCCGGCGCCGCGCCGGAGGAGGCGATGGGCCAGTACAGCCGGACCCTGCGCCGGCTGGTCGACCCGGCGGTGTTCCCGCAGGTGGCGCGGGTGATCGAGTCGGGGGTCCTGGACCAGGCGGACGGGCCCGACGACGAGTTCCGCTTCGGTCTCGCCCGGATCCTGGACGGCGTCGCGGCCCTGGTGGAGGGCCGCGACGCCTGAGGGGTGCCACGAGGGGGATGCGGGCGGGTGCGGGCGGGGGAGGGTCAGGCGGCGATGACGACCTCGGGCTTCGGGGCACCGGCGCGGGGGCGGAGCAGGGTCGCGGCGACCGCGAGGGCGGTGATCAGCAGTCCCGTACCGACGCCGAAGGCGAGCCGGTAGCCGCTGGTCAGGGCCTCGGCCGCGGTCCGTCCCGCGGCGTCGAGGGTCTCGGTGCGGGCGGCGGCCAGGGTGGTGAGGACGGCGACGCCGAGCGCCATGCCGATCTGCTGGGTGGTGTTGAAGAGCCCGGAGGCCAGGCCGGCGTCGGCCTCGTCGGCGCCCGACATGCCGAGCGCGGTGAGGGCCGGCAGGGCCAGGCCGAAGCCGGCGGCGAGCAGCATCACCGGGAGCAGGTCGGTGACGTACGAGGCGTGCACGGGGAGCCGGGTGAGCAGGCCCAGTACGCCGATCAGCAGGGTGATGCCGGTGAGCAGGACCGCGCGCTCGCCGAAGCGGGTGATGAGCCGGGCCGCGGCGCCGAGCGAGACGGCGCCGATGACCAGGGCGGCGGGCAGCATGGCGAGGCCGGTGGCGGTGGCGCCGTACCCCTGGACCTGCTGGAGGTAGAGGGCGGTCAGCACCTGGAAGGCGAACAGCGGGGCGACCATGAGCAGCTGGACCAGGTTGGCGCCGGCGACCGAGCGGTTGCGGAGCATCCGCAGCGGCATCAGCGGGGTCGCGGCCCGGCGCTGGCGGAGCAGGAAGCCGGTCAGCAGGGCGAGGGCGAGGGCGCCGAGGCCGAGGGTGTGGGCGGAGCCGGCGCCGTATTCCTCGATCCGCACCACCGCGTAGATGCCGGTCATCAGGCCCGCGGTGACCAGGAGCGCGCCGAGGGCGTCGGCCCCGGCGCGGAGGCCGAGGCCCCGGTCGGCGGGGAGGGCGCGGGCGGCGAGGGCGATCGCGGCGGCGCCGATGGGCAGGTTGATGAAGAAGATCCAGTTCCAGGAGAGGGCGTCGGTGAGGAGCCCGCCGAGGACCTGTCCGAGGGAGGCGCCGGCGGCGCCGGTGAAGCTGAACACGGCGATGGCGCGGGCCCGTTCGCGCGGTTCGGTGAAGAGCGTGACGAGGATGCCGAGGCTGACGGCGGAGGACATCGCGCTGCCGGCGCCCTGGAGGAAGCGGGCGGCGATCAGGACGCCGGGGGAGGCCGCGACGGCGGCCAGCACGGAGGCGGCGGTGAAGACGGCGGTGCCGGCGAGGAACATCCGCTTGCGCCCGACCAGGTCGCCGAGGCGGCCGGCGAGCAGGAGGAAGGAGCCGAAGGCGATCAGGTAGGCGTTGACGACCCAGCTCAGCCCCGCCGGGGTGAAGCCGAGGTCGGCCTGCATCGCGGGCATGGCGACGGTGACGATGCTGCCGTCGAGGACGGTCATGAGCATGGCGCTGGCGAGCACGGTGAGCGCGAGGGGGCGGGATGGGGCACGCATGAGGATCTCTCCTGTCCGTGGTGGCGACAGGAGAGACGCTAGCAGATGGTTTTGTTGCAGACTATTTTTTACGGAACTTGATGTCGGGAGTCTGCTCCGGGGTTCGGTGGCCGGGGCCGCGTCTCCGGCGGGCTCAGCCCTTCTGGCGGGCCCTGCGGGTGGTCGTCCCCGCGCCCTCGACCGGCGCCTTCAGGTGCCCGTCGGCCAGCCGTCCCAGCGCGCGGACGAGCACCTCCCGCTCCTCCTCCGGGAGCGAGCCGAGGGCGTCCGCGTGGACGCCGTCCACGATCCGGCGGCTCTCCTCGGCGACCCGGGCGCCCGCCTCGGTGACGGCGATGATCCGCGCCCGCCGGTCCGTGCTGGACGGCTGCCGCTCGGCCAGCCCGGCCTTCTCCAAGGCGTCCACGGTGACGACCATCGTCGTCTTGTCCATGTCGCCGATCTCGGCCAGCTGCGCCTGGGTCCGCTCCTCCTCCAGGGCGTGGACGAGGACGCAGTGCATCCGGGCGGTCAGTCCGATCTCCGCCAGCTCCGCCGCCATGCGGGTGCGCAGGACGTGGCTGGTGTGGTCGAGGAGGTAGGAGAGGTCGGGCTCGCTGCGGCGGGGGCTCATGGCGGTCATGCCCGCCAGGATAGCGAGGATCGATCCGTCACGGATTATCGAGAACCGGACGACCTTGGGGCGGCGGGCCCCCTCCGCGCGGGGCGCGAAGGGGGCCCGCCCACGGGTGTCAGGAGAGCGGCTGCTGGAAGACGATCTGGTTGCCCGCCGGGTCGAGGAACGCGCACTCGCGGACGCCGTACGGCTGGTCCACCGGCTCGCGGAGCACCTCGGCGCCCGAGGCGTTGATCCGCTCGAAGGCCGCGTCGACGTCGTCCGTGCC
This sequence comes from Streptomyces roseofulvus, assembly GCF_039534915.1. Classification (NCBI taxonomy): domain Bacteria; kingdom Bacillati; phylum Actinomycetota; class Actinomycetes; order Kitasatosporales; family Streptomycetaceae; genus Streptomyces; species Streptomyces roseofulvus. The sequence continues at coordinate 4,466,027 of NZ_BAAAWE010000001.1, forward strand.
GAAGATCGCCGCCCGCAGCAGCCCCTTGCGCATGAGGTCGACGACCGCCTGGCGGTCGGTCTCGGAGGCGCCGGGGTCGGCGAGCGGCGATTCGAGCACCACCGACACGTCGGGCTGCGCGGGCGAGCCCACGGTCACCCAGCGCATGCCCTGGTAGCCGACGTCCTTGCGGACCTCCAGGCCGAGCGCGTCGCGGTAGAAGCCGAGCGCCTTCTCGTGGTCGTCGACGGTGATGAAGGTCTGGGAGAGGTTGATGTCCATGGGCTCCACGCTAGGGAGCGTCGCCGGCCCGCGCTTCTCCGTTCCTGACCGGTCGCGAGACCACCTTGGAGACGCAGGCGGGCAGCGCCGCGTCGGCGCCGTGCTCCCGGGCCCGGTAGGCGCTCGGCGTCTCGCCCACCAACTGGGTGAAGCGCGAGCTGAACGAGCCCAGCGACGTACACCCCACCTCCATGCAGACGTCGGTCACCGACAGGTCGCCGCGCCGCAGCAGCGCCTTGGCGCGCTCGATCCGCCGCGTCATGAGATAGCTGTACGGGGTCTCCCCGAAGGCGCTCCGGAAGCTCCGCGCGAAGTGCCCGGTCGACATCAGCGCCGTCTGCGCCAGCGCCGTCACGTCGAGCGGCAGCGCGTAGTCCCGGTCCATCTGGTCCCGCGCCCTGCGCAGGCGTCGGAGGTCGTCGAGCGGTATGCGGGTGGTCACGCCCTCACCGTACCGGCGTGTGACTCGTCTCAGTAGTTGTCGTCTGCCCGAGGGGCGGAGCAGCGAAGGTCGATCGGGATTGGCACGTTAACTGTCGCCGATTTGGCGCTCTTGTTGTCGTGTCCGTACGAGCCGTGCATGGACGGGCACCAATTTCGAAGAGTGCCGGAGGCCTACGCAGGCGGTGCTCTTCCCTGGAGGAGTGAGCGCTGTCGGTGAGAACCCCACCTATGGCCGTGGGGACGGTGCGGGTTCCTCCACCAGTGCGCTGTGGTCGCACAACTGCCGGTGGACGGACCTGTTGGTGCCGGTGTCGGTCGAGGCGGGACGCCATGATCTCGATGTGAGGGACGGGTGGACGCGCCGCTGGACGGCTTCCTGGCGGGCCGGGGAGACGCCGGTCGTCAGCCCGGTACGGGCGCTCGCGGATGCGCCGGTCTCGGGACGGACCCCGGTGCGCCGGTTCACCTGGCGGCGAGAGCAACGGCACCGTCCAGGTCTGGAGTTCCTGAGCAGTACGGGTCGGCGGCACGGCTTCGAGAGCCTGGAGGAGGACTGGCTGCTGCGAGTCATGGACTTCGCCGGAGGTGTGGTGGAACTGCTCCCTCAGCCTCTGGAGATCACGTTCCGGACGCGGTCGTCCGGGCGGCGTCGGCACACGCCCGACTTCTTCGCCGTGACGCGGGCGGGATCGTGGCTGATCGATGTGCGTCCGGCGAAGCTGATAGATGCCGGGGCGAGGGAGTCGTTCGCGGCGGCGGCCGAGGTGGCGTTGGTCGCGGGGTGGCACTACGTCGTCGTGGCGGGTTGGCGGCCGCACGTGCTGTCGGGGCTGGACGCCATGTACGCGCGGCGCGGCTCGTCGGGGGATCCGCTGGGTCTGCGTCCGGTGTTGCTCGCTCGGGCTGCTGCCGGGGTGACCTTCGGAGAGCTGGCCTACGGCTGCGAGTACTGGCCTGTGGCCCGGGCCCAGCTGCTGCACCTGCTGTGGCACCGCAGGCTCGGCGTCGACCTGGCCGTGCCGCTGACGGATGACTCGCTGATCGTGCGGGCGGGAGGCGAGGGCTGATGGCGGTCGGTCTACTCGACGTCTCGCCCGGCGCCGCGGTTGTGCTCGACGGTGTGCGGTGGACGGTGGAACGGCAGGAGCCCCACCTGGGCCGGGTGCAGCTGGTTACCGCGGACGGTGTCCGGGAGCAGGTCAGCTTCCGTTTCCTGGTCAACCACCCGGGCTGTCGCGCCGCGACCGATACGGGTGCGTGGGGAGCAAACCGGGGACGGCAGGAGGTGTCGCTGCGGGATCTTCCCGACGACAAGCAGCGGCTGGTGAGGCTGCGGTTCAGCCACCTGATGGAGGTCAACACTGGCTTCCGCAGCGGCGACCGGCTGCGTCCGCGGCCGGGGGAGCCGAAGCCCGAGTACGACCCGGATCGCACCACGCTGACCCAGCGCCGGCAGGCGAAGGCCGATGAGCTGGCGGCACTCGACTGGGAGGAGGCCCAGGCCCTGGGGCTGGCACGGGTGGGTGTGCGCACGCTGGAGCGGTGGGAGCGAAAGAGGAAGCGGTTCGGGCTGATCGGCTGCGCGGACGACCGCTGGCTGCGTGAGAGCGGCGGTCATCCGAGCATCACCGAGGAGGTCCGTGAAGCGATCTTCGCGGTGCGCGAGGAGACGCGGCAGCGGTCCCGAGTGAGCGCCCGCACCCGCGCGGTGATGATCCACCGGTATGTGCGTGAGACCTTCGGCGACGAGGTGGCTGTGCCCAGCTACGAGACGTTGCTGAGGGTGTGGAAGGAGTGGTTCGGCCCAGGTGGTGGCCGTCAGCGTTACGTCCGCTCGGCGGCGCGGCTGCCCGAGAAGCACGGCCACGTGCTGGTCACCCGCCCCGGTCAGGTCGTCGCGCTGGACAGCACTGTGCTTCCGGTCATGGTGCGCGAGCACGTCTTCGGCGATCCGGTCCGGGTCCACCTCACCCTCGCCCTGGACGTGTTCACCCGTTCCTTGTGTGCCTTCCGTCTCACCCTGGTCTCGGACACGTCGGTGGACGTGGCCATGGTGCTGAGGGACGTGATGCTGCCGCTGCCGATGCGGGCGGACTGGGACGAGGAGATGACCTGGCCCTACCCGGGGCTCCCCGCTGCGGTGGTGGCCGAGTTCACGGGGTACGAGGTGGCCGGGCTGCCGTACTTCACGCCGGAGACGGTGACGACCGACCACGGCTCGGTCTACCGCAACCACCACCTGGTGGAGGTCCAGGAGGCGCTCGGCTGTCGGATCCTTCCGGCCCGGGTGCTGCGGCCCACGGACAAGCACACCGTGGAGCGCGTGTTCGGCTCCGTCCGCTCGCTGCTGTTCGAGCACCTCGCCGGCTACACCGGTATCGACGTCGCCGATCGCGGCGCGGCTCCGGAAGACGATGCGGCGCTGACGGTGGCGCAAATGGAGCACCTGATCGCCACCTGGGTGGTGAAGGTGTGGCAGAACCGCAGGCTGGGGGAGTACGCCCCGTCCTGGGATCCGGGAGGCGACCACAGCCCCAACTCGCTGTTCGCCGCGTCCTTCGCGCAGAGCGGCTTCCCGATGGACATCCCCTCCCCGGATCTGTACTACCGGCTGCTGCCCGAGCACCAGGTCAAGCGGATCGATCCCCGCCGAGGCGTCAAGGTCAAGGGCCTTTGGTACGACGGCCCCGCCTTGGACGCGTACAAGGGCCTGGCCTCCAGCCGCGGCGGGCGCCACAAGGGGCAGTGGGTCATCCACCGTGAGCCGAGGGATCGCCGCACCGTGTACTTCCAGGACCCCGCCACCCACGAGTGGCATCCGCTCGCCTGGACCGGACTGCCGCCCGACGGCACCGACCTGCCCGCCTTCGGCGACCTGCGCGTGGAGGAACTGCTCACCCGCGTCCGACAGGCGGGACTGAAGCCCCAGACCGACGCGGAGCTCCTGCCAGCGCTGCTGAAGATGATCGGCGCCGTCGACCCAGTGGCCGACTGGCCCACCCGGATGACCAAGGCCCGGCGCATCCGGCACGCCCGCGAAGCCGCCCAAGCCGCGGCGGCAGCGGCCGACCGGCCGCCGGAGGACCGACCCGCCCAGGACCGTCTTCGCCCGGCTACCGCCGTCGGCAAGGCCGAGCCCTGGCCAGAACAAGCCCGCCGAGCCACCCGGGCCCTGGACGCCGAGCGCCGACGGCGCCGCGAAGAACGCGTCGGCGACACCCGGCCGGGACTGCCTCCCCGGCTGGGCGCCACCTACCGCGCCCACAGCCTCTTCCTCCTGCCCGCCGAGGACGACAGCGACGGCGAGGACAGCACGGACCCCCGACCGCCTCAGCCCTACCAGCGCCCGGAACAAGGGGAGTGACATGGCAGACGACCACCGGCACAACGGAGCGTCCGCCGCGCCGCTGCCGTTTCTGCGCTTCGGGCCCCGCCCCGACCGCACCACCTGCACCGGCTGGCAGGAGTGGCAACTCACCCGCGGCCTCTTCGTCCCCGCCCCGCGCCTATCCCGCGCCGAGTTCGACGCCCTCTCCCCGCGCGGGCGCAGCGTGCACAACCTGCACCGCACCGCGACACACGTGAACATGCGACTGCTGGAGACCCCGATGAGCGCCGCGGTCGTGGAGGTGATGCGCGACCGCATCGACAACAACGCCCTGCGCTTCGGCCCCGGCACCCGCGACGGGCTGATGATCACCGGCGGCGGCTACCAGGGCAAGACCGAGACCGTCTGCGAGGCATCCGCCGACTTCGACGACTTCTGGAAGAACCTGTGCCGCCAGCTCAACCCCGCCGCCCTGCCCGGCACCCGCGACCTGTTCGCCCCCGTCGCCTACTGCCAGACGCCGGTCCGCTCCACGCCGATGGCCCTGTGCGAGGCCATCCTGGACTTCTACCACGCCCCCTACGGACGCAACCTGCGCGGCATGATCCGCAACGTCCGCGCCTCCATCAGAGCCCACGGAACCTCCGTACTGCTGCTGGACGACATCACCCGGCTGAAGATGCACCGCGAGGACGACCAGGACACCCTCGACCTGATCCGCGACCTCATGAGCCTGGACGTCACCCTGGTCCTGATCGGCGTCAACATCCCCCGCTCCGGGCTGCTGCGCGAGGGATGGTTCGACCCACGCACCCAGCAGTGGGTCCTCCCCGCACTCAAGGAGGGCCGCAGCTACAACCCGGACGCCTCCACCCAGACCGAGCGCCGCTTCGACCTGATCGAACTTGCCCCCTTCGACACCACCACCTCCGTCGGCACGACCGCGTTCGTCGAGCACCTGGCCGGCATCGAGGACCAGCTGCGCCTGTTCGACGCCGAACCCGGCATGCTCACCGGCGGCGACATGCCCGAATACCTCTACCGCCGTACCCACGGCGTCGTCGGCCTGCTGCGCCGGCTCATCGAGGACGCCTGCACCCGGGCGATCCGCACCGGCCTGGAGACCATCACGACCGACCTGCTGGAGACCATCACCATCAACCTCGGCAACGTCCCGGACCGCGACCCGGGCGCGGGAGAGATCCCCGACATCGACCTCACTCCCGAAAGTACGAAGCGCCTGCCGAAGAAGCGCAAGCGCGTCCGGAACACCGTCTTCGACGACCCCGGCACACCCGCGGCAGCCGAAGCGTGATCCGCGACCTCACCCCTTCCCAGCCACTGCCCCGCAGCCTCGCTCCGCTGCCGGACGAGATCCTGCCCGGCTACCTGATGCGCCTGGCCCACCGCGCGGGCACCACCGTGGACGAGATCGCCCACCGCACCGGACTACGCGGCCCGCGCGTCCGGAACCCGATGCTCCTCGGCTACCTCCACACCCTCGACGAAACCCGGCTGCAGGCCCTGACGGAGGCGACCCGGCTGACCCCGGCCGAGGCCCGCTCCCTGCTCCTGGGCCCTCTCGCCGCCCGCTACGGCCCGCTGGACCCGCACTACACCCGCCGCGCCACCCCGATGCGCGTCATCAACAACAACCCCTGGGTATGGACCACTACCTGGCGCTACTGCCCCCAGTGCCTCGCCGGCGATCCGGACGATGCCATCCAGCAGCTCCACGGCGGGGCTTGGCGGCGCCACTGGCGTCTGCCGCCCGTCTTCTCCTGCCTCACCCACCGCAGGCTCCTACGGCATCTGTGCCCCGGCTGCCACACGCTCGTCGCCACCGCCGAGATGATCGACCGCACCGACGAAGACGACCTCCATCCCACCCAGTGCCGACGACGCGGGTGCGGCACCCAACTGGCCGACCCCCAGTGCCATGCGGAACCGGGCCTGGACGCGCCTACCCGACGCGTCCTCGACCGCCTCCAGCGCCGCTTCGCCAGGCTGCTGTCCCCCTCCGCACCGCCCACCGTCCGCAGCACCGGATGGCCGATCCCCGCAGCCCAGTACTTCATGGACCTGCGAACCGTCACCGCCCTGACCCTGCTGTCCTGGCCCGCCGCCCGCCCCCTGTGCGCGACGCCACTGCTCGTCCAGGTCCTCGACGCCGAAGCCGCCTGGCGGCACCGCGAGTACGAGCGGCTGCTGCGCGGCGCCAAGAAGCACAGCTCCCAGGCGTTCCTGCACCCCGCCGTCGACGCCCTGGCCGGAGCCGCCGCAATGCACGTGGCCGATCACCTCCTGCGCCTGGACGAGGCACGGGCTCGCGCCGCACTCGAACCCCTGACGGAGGCCGCTGCTTCCCGCGCTACGGCGCTCACCACTTATCTGCGGCATCTCCCAGGGAGTTCCCTCCCCCTCCAACTGGCCCTCACCTCGCGCGCCCCGCGAGGAGCGGGCAGGCGGTGGCTGGCCGACGCGCTCCACGAACACGACCGTCGCCGTACGCATGATGTGGCCTGAGCGCGGAACCGGGCCCTCGACGAGGGCGGTGGCACGGCGACGACACTTGTGGATCTATGCGTGTTCCGCACGCATGCCCACTGTCGTGTGGTGCACGTCTGCGGTTCCTGGCGACCTGCCAGCCCCTTGTCGTGTCGGTGGAGGGCTCGAACCCCTCCGCCTCCACCCTTACGTACGCAACTGTTCAGATCTGGCGGGACGTCGCCAGATCTCTCGGGATGAAACGGCTCGTGCGAGTTATCTCCGGCGAGGTCCGTCCTCTACCTCTTGGGGACGAGATCGCCGAGATTGCCGACAAGGCTAGCGATTTCATCGGGACGCTCCTGTGCCCAGATAGCGAGGAAAGCGTTGGCGACGACCATTCCCGCAGTGAAGTCTAGGTCCTCGCCAATCTGCTCGAAAACCACATGGCGGTCGCGGTTGGTCAGGGCTCGATCGCGGACCACTTGCTTGACCCGCTCCTGCTCGCTGGTCGGGAGCTGCATGGAGACCGTGAGCCTTGCCGCGACGTGCTCCAGTCGATCCAGTACGACGTCGAAGATATGAGCCTCCGGATCCCCCTGACCGGGGAGAGTGAAGATCCGCCGATCGGGATCCGCCTTGTCTGCTTGATCCCCATCGACGAGGCAGACGGAAGGGAAACTGGAAGTCGGATCCAAATTATGTTGCTCGTTGACTTTGATTGCAGGGTCCGCTCCCCCCATTCCATGGATTTTGACCGCATTGAGTTCGATCCCGCCGTGATAGCGCAATGCGGTTGTGACCATGAGTTCGGCGAACGCATCTTCAACAAAGACTGCGAGTTTGGCGTCGATCTGGCCGGTGATGGTCCGAAGCGCCTTGATGTCCAGTTTTCCCTGGAGCACCTCGCCGTTGTAGGCAGCCCAAATCGCCTTGGAGGGCAGTGGATCCAAGGCGTCGTTGCTGTGCGTCGTGAAGATCACTTGGCATGACTTGCGCAAGGCCACATCGATCAAGTACTCAACGATTCGGCGGGTCGCAATGGGGTGTAGTCCGTTTTCGATCTCCTCAATCAAAATAATGGCTCCATCGGGAGCTTCCTCGATGTCGGAGACGATGCGGATCACGCTGGCTTCGCCAGCCCCGAAGTGAAATTCGGAATACTCGCTACCATCGGAGTTCCGGGCTGCGAACATAGTTGCCCGCCCCTGTGAATCGATCGAGAGGCGATTGCAGCCCTGCATCTCCTTGGCGAGAATCTTTTCTACTGCATCGACTACTGGAGACGAGAGCGCCACCTCGTGTTCAGCGACGAACTTGTTTCCCACCGCTTTGACGAGCTCTCTGCGTTCGGTGGCAGGAACCGTGCGTGATACGCCGAAGAGCAGTACGGGCCGGTCGATTGCCTTACGGTTCCACTTCAACTGCGGGAAGCTTGCGGTCCGCTGGAGGGGGAGGCGTGGATTGAGCTTCTTGTCGATTAGCTCGTACTCGATGACCCAGTCCTTCATGCTGGCGTCGTAGCGGCCACTCTTGGCAAAGAATTCTCCTGGCGCGATGTCTTTGTAGGCGATGCCGGCGGCGCCGAGGATGGTCGTTTTCCCGCCACCATTGGGTCCCACGACTGCCGTTACGGGAAAGTCGAAGCTGACAACCCGATCGTTGAATCCGCGCACTCGCTTCAGCGTGATCCGGCGCAGGTAAGCCCCGTAGTTGGCCGAGGCAACCTTATCTTCGAGGCGCCGGATGTCGCCCTCGCGGATCTCGCTGCGGAAGTCGTCCATGGAAGCCTGTCCCCTGTTCGCGGTTGCCCACTCTAGTAAGCGCGCGAGGAGGCCGCCGTCTCGCGCGGATATGGGGCCAGAGTACGCGTGTTGTGCGCGCAGAGGTGGGTTGTTCGCGCGGTGGAGGGTTCCCTGGGTTGGCCTGCGGCTGCCGCCTGTCTGGCGGACCGCGAGTGTTCGACCAACCCTCGCCAGGGTGGGAAGGAGCCGAGAAGGGGACGTCCGCCGACTGTCGACTTCCAACGCGTGCAGCGCGTCTTACAAGGCACGGGCCTTGACCGACTTCTCCATCCGCTCCCTCTGTTTCCTGGTGCCCGCTGTGCCCGGCTGCCCGCTGTGGGCGCAGCGGACACCCTCGATGACCAGGAGCGTAGAAGGATTTTGCCCGCCCTGCCCGCCCTTTCGGACAACCTGCTCCCGCACCCGGCACGGTCGTCCTGCCCGGCCGCTGGGGTCGGGCGAACACCCAGGAGGGGAACCATGGACAAGCCCGTGCCCACCACCCGCCGGCTCGCCGGCGCCGCGCTCGCCAGTCTCGTCAACGGGGCTGCCTGGGCGCTGGGTTCGAAATGTGTGGCGGGCCTTGTGTGGTGGGTGCAACACCGTTAGCCGCCCTGGGCGGGCGGGCCCGGATTCGCTCCGGGCCCGCCCCCGAACCCGCTACGTTCGTGTGCATGGGTCTTGCCGCGCAGTACTTCCACGAACGCGATTCCAACCGTCGCCTGGGCATCACCTCTGCCGAGGCGCTGTGGGAGTGGGTGCAGGCTGGTGGCGCTGACGGGCTGACCTCGAACGAGTGGCCGCTAGCACCGGGCGAAGATGTCTTCTTCCGCGGGCAGCCCAGTACCGAGTACGGCCTGTCCTCCAGTCTGTACCGTGTCTGCCGCGCACGCCCCGCCGCACCGGAGGCCGGTGTCCCCAACCGGGTGGACGAGCACGTGATGGCCGGAACGGAGCGCGCGGTCATTGACGCCATGCGGCGCGAGGGCATCGGACGGCGCATGACGGATGGGCAACTACTTGCCGTTCTGCAGCACCACGGTATTCCCACCCGGCTCATCGACGTCTCCGAGTCTCCCCTGGAGGCTCTCTTCTTCGCGGTCGACCAGCAGCACGGTGTCGACGGACGACTCTTCATGCTCCACCTGCACCGCGATGCCGCACAGTCGGTGGACACGATCGACTTCTCCCAACAGGCGTTGGAATGGGCCGATGCTACGCACGGACGGCGCCGAGCCAAGGGTGAGTGGACCCAGCAGGTCGCCGTGGTCGACCAAGCCCCGCTCGATCCCCGGATGCAGGCGCAGCGCGGGCGGTTTCTCGTCGGCGGCCTCAACCGGCGTTACGGCGGGCGCTCCTACCGAATCGACGGATCCAATGTTCCAGGAGACCAGTACCCCGACATCTCGACCCTGGGCGTCAACTTCCTCAACAGCGTCAAAGGGAAGCCGAACATGAACTGGTCTGCGACGGGATGGACTCTGCGTGTCAGCTCGTCGTGGAAGCCCGAGCTCCTTGAGCGCCTGGCCGGGCAGGGAATCGACCCCGACTCCATGTATCCGCCGCTCGGTGAGGTCCGACGGCTCGGGCTGCAGGTGGCCCGTGACGCGGCAAAGGGTCTCACCGAGGCATCAGTGTCCTGACCCGGCAGACAAGTCGAGTGGAGGCGATCACCAGCATGCCGGTCGGTACAGGTACGGGGGCGGGTGAGTGACACCCGCCCCGGCGCCGGGAGTGTTGAGGCTTTCCCGACGGCCGTGTGTGCGGTGTGATCCGAGCCCACCAGGTAGCCGAACGCGTCGCCCGCACCTCCTCTGGCCCGTCCGCGTCCTTCATTGCCGCGGCTGCCCTTACTACCGCCCCCGCCACGACGCCCGGCGGCGCGCTCTGAGTGGCGCGGAGCCATCGAAGACGCTCCGGGGATCAGTCCTCGAGCCCCGCGCACCAGTGAAGAAGACCACTGACAGGCGGTGGAAGGCGCAAGGCGGGACGGTGTCCGTCTGCTCCACTGGTGTCACAGGCCGCCCGGCCAGCGCGGTGGGTCGGCAAGATGAAGCCTGGCGAGATCGTCGTGGAGCCAGGCATAGGCGTAGTTGATCGCCGGGGTGTCGCCGTACAGCTCCGGCTCGGAAATCGAATGCTCGGTGTACGGGCGCGCCCAGTACGACACCGGCCCAGCCGGTCCCACCCCGTTCGCTGCGCTGAGCTTTCTCGCGGGCATTGCGAGGAGGTCGTCGCCCTGGACCAGCGTCAAGTCGACCAACGGCGCGCCGGGCGCAATGCGTTCGCGCAAGCTCAGTAGTAGTGCGGGAGGTTCATCCGGGTCGGCGGGCACCTGGAGAGCTCCGGTGATCTGTGCTGCAGAGGCGGTCAGCCCCAGTGTGTCATGCAGCAAGGGGAACCAGGCCGTCACCAGGGCGCGGTAAATCTCAACCGCGGCAGTGAGGACCTGGCAGGCCAGGCGATGGAACTGCGGCGGCGAGTAGGCGTTCCAGATCCACTCACCGCCGCAGTCGGGCTCCGGATAGGGGCGGTGCAGCGTGCCGTCCGATCCCACCGCGCTGCCGCTTTCCAGCGTCTCCTGAAGGTGGCGCAGTTCGGCGGGCGTGGTGACGAGCCGGCCATTGTGGCCGATACGAACTGCGGTGGAGCTTCTGCGGAGCCGGGCACGGATGACGGCGAGGGCGTCCTCGGCGGGCATCGGGGCGTGATCGCGTTCGTGTCGGCCGAGCAGGGCCTTTGCGGTGAGGTATAGGCGTTCGGCCGTGTGCGGATGGCAGCCGGGTAGCGGCAGGTCCTTGTTCGTACACAGGTCGGTCAGGCGGTTGGCGACGAGGCCGAGGGCCCAGTGCCAGGGCCAAGCTTCGTGGTCGGCAGCCACGAGTCCGTACCACGGTTGTACGGGCCTGATTCGGCGATCACGTTCAAGGCACCGGTGCTCGAAAGGGATCTGGAGCGCGGGGGTACCTGCTCCGCTGCGGGGCAGCAGTTGTGCGCTCAGCCGGTGGTCGTCCCAGCGGGCGTCGACCGTCAGCGGGCCACCTCGGCTGTAGAGGACGCCGGAGGCGGGTGCCAGCCGGTCTGTCCAGGTATCCCAGGCCTGTTGCATGCGACGGACGGTCTCCGCCCGTGTAAGACGGGGAAGTGGCTGGTCTCCTGGATCAGCAGCCACCAGGTCACGGGGGCCGGGAACGGCCTCGTGGACGGCCCATGCCGCCGCCCCCGGCCAACGGGCAGCGATCCGCTGGATGAGATCGCTGCCTTGGTCCCAGCTACCGTCGGCGACCGCTAGGGCAAGCCCGCCCCGCCATATCGCCAGCTGGTCAGGATCCTCCAGGACCGTATCCGGGAGCTCGCCGGCGAGAACGGCCTGGCCGGCGAAGTACTGCTCCAGCACGGGCAGCGCGAACTCCACGGTCCGGCCCCGGATCACGACGAGACGGCTAGCGCGGAGAGTTTCGAGGCTGTCGGCATCGCCCAGCTGTGCGGCTGGCGCCCGCCCCCCTGCGGCAAGCGAGGCCGCGGCGAGCCTAGTCAGCAGGCGGCGTGCCTGCGGCTCGGGCGCACCGGAGAGCCGGACACCGCGTTCGGCCAGCGCATGCAGGAACGCCACCTGTCGTGCGGGAAGATGACGGTCTTCACGCTGCAGCGCGGCGGCGATCACCGCAAACAAAGGACGCCGCAGCGCCTGAGAAACCTCCGTGCTCACCCTCTCCAGTGCCCCCGCGCGACCGCCCAGCCGCGCGATCAGGGCGTCGGCCTCCTCTAGTGACAGAGCAGGGCATACGTGTCGCTGGTCGACGGGCACACCAGTGAGGCGGAAGCCGCGCCGGGTAGTAACGATGACCCGCCACGACGGGTGCAGTACAGCCAGGGTCCGCGCCTGGGCCAACAGGTCCTCGCCTCGGGTTAGACCAAGCTCGTCCAAACCGTCCAGCACGAGCCGCACCGGGCGAAGAGCGGGATCCCCCACCGGGGTCGCGGCCTCCTCTACCGCCCGTGGTAGATCCGCCAGGACCTGCCGGGCCGGAAGGAACACGGGGATCGCAGCCTGCGGATCCGTACGTGCCGCGGCGATGTCGGCGGCGTGCAGCCGCTCCACGCTCAGCGACTTGCCCGATCCGAGATCACCCTCGAGCACCGCGAACCCAGTCTCGGGAAGGCGACTCCACCACGCCCGAGGATCTCCGAGCGAGAGGTCATCAGCGCAATCGGTCGCATCATTGGGCTCGGCGCCCGCCGCGATCCATCTGCTCACCATCCGCTGCCGGCCAGCAGCGGCTAGCCGGTCCAGCACCGCCGCCCCGGTGAGAACGGCCTCCGGATGTCGCGGCGGGGTCCGGGGCAACTGCGCCTCGTCCAGCAAGGTGCGCCACCGGCTCTCATCGCATCGCTCACCAGCCCACTCGCTCCAAAGCCTGACCACAGCGATCAACTGCTCGCTGCTGTTGGAGGCCGGCGTCTTCGCGTTGTCCCACTCCTCGTGCAGCCACTCCCCAAGGCGTCTGTCCAACGACGAACCCCGGCCACCGGCCAACCGCGCGACATCACGGCGCGAATATTTTTGCCCTGTCCGTCTACAGGCGGTCTTGGCTTTTGCCTCCAGAGTCCGCAACTCGTCATACAGTTCCCGAGCCTTGGGCGGCCTGCCCATCCACGCTCTCATCTCTCTTCGTGCTGTTGTTGCCAGCCGCCCGTTTCGGTGACGGCGGTCAACGACAGGTACCAGACCAACCAGTGAATCCGAGATCGTTGGCTGTGGGGAGGGAGCCTAGTGATCTCACTCGTCCCGCTGAAGGTAAGGACGGGTGTGAACTGACCTGCGGGTGCCAGGGCAGGAAAGGCATCGGAAGCTCGCCCCGCTCGCTCTGTTTCAGGGACCTGGCGTCGTGGGCATTCATGTCCCGTCTCTCTAGAAGTGGGCCATATCGGTGCGCTGACCTCGGATGGTTCAGATTGACTGAGACGGGACAGGCTGACTCGTCTCGCTCAACCTGAGCAGTGTGCGCAGTCCCCGGACTACGTGTCTTGGGGATGCCGGTGAGTGCGCCACAGATGTCTGAGGGCTTCGAGTTCAGTTCGGGGGAAGTGCTCACCCCACTTGCCTCGGTAGCGGCTCTCGCCATAGCTCTGTGCGACCTCGTCGAAGCAGCGAATCACTGCGCGGGCGAGCTGGTGGATGCCCAGCTGACTCGACCAGATCTCGGTTCCCTTGTTGTCGTGGTCGCTGCCGTCGCGCAGTGCGAGCACGCGGATCCAGGTGTCCTCGCCTTCGCGGTAGAAGATCCACCGGTAGGCGGTCGGCTCGGCCTCGAACTGGGCGCGGGTCTCTGCCTCACCGGCGATGAGTCGGGCCACCGCAGTCAGGAACTCCTCGGGCGCATTGCTGATGTAGGACGCGGTGAGCTCGACCCTCGCCCGGTGATCTTCAAGGGAGCAGTCGGCCCACCCGGATCCCGTCAACGTCCAGGTGATGCGCATGCCTGATGTCACGGCTGCTCCCCGGCGAGGAAGGTCCGGACGTCGGCCGCCAGGGTAGCCATCTGCTCGCCGGCCTCCAGCCAGGTGGTCACCGAGGCGCCCCAGCCACCGGCGGCCTGTGGCCACGGCCGCACGGTCCAGGTCAATCCGACGTAGCCGCCGGATCGGAAGACGGCCGACACCGTCAGGTCCCGATCGTTGGTCTGCCAGCTCCGTTCGCCGTCCCATCCCCGGTAGTCGGCAACGAGGTCTTCCAGAAACGTGGTGAGATCGCTGTCCCAGATCCAGGCGACGACCTCGTTGACGCGAGCAGCCAGGCCCGGGGCCCGTAGCTCGACGGCATAGTGCACGGAGTCCGCGTCGAAGCTGAACCGGTCGCAGAACGTCACGCCCACAGAGGAGGTGTCCTGGCAGCGGATGGTCACGCTGGACTTGTCGTCGTGGTAGTCGGCTGGGGATGTCATGCGCGGAACGCTAGGTCAGTGCTGCCTTGATCGTCATCCAGATTCGGCGCTGACCAGGTTGAGAAACCGTAGGTAGCCAGAGGCGCAGGTGGTTCGGGTGGACCGAGACTAGGCCACCTTCAGCGAGACGCATCAGTGCAGGGCTGACGACAGTTGCCGCGACAACGCGACAGTTAGCGTGACGAGGCACACGGCGGCGCCCCGGGACACGCGAGCACTATTGCAAGCATCTGCTTGCAATAGTTAGCAGACGGTGGCAGGGTACGGAGCATGGCATCGCTCAACGTCGGCAATCTCGGCAGCCTCGGCGAGTACCTGCGCGAGCAGCGGCGCACCGCGCAGCTCTCGCTGCGGCAGCTCGCCGACGCCGCCGGGGTCTCGAACCCGTACCTCAGCCAGATCGAGCGCGGCCTGCGGAAACCCAGCGCCGAGGTGCTCCAGCAGGTCGCCAAGGCGCTGCGGATCTCGGCCGAGACGCTCTACGTGCGGGCCGGGATCCTCGACGAGAAGGACCGGGAGGAGCTGGAGACGCGGGCGGTCATCCTGGCCGATCCCTCGATCAGCGAGCGGCAGAAGCAGGTGCTGCTCCAGATCTACGACTCCTTCCGCAAGGAGAACGCCGCGGAGAACGCCGCGGAGTCGGAAGCAACCAGCTAGCACGTTCCACCGGGAGGACCACCAGCATGGCCATCATCGACGAACTGCGTACCCCCCTCTACTTCGCCGCCGGCACCGCCGAGCTCGCCGTCCGGCAGGCCCGCAAGGTGCCCGGCCTGATCGAGCAGCTCGCCGCCGAGGCGCCCGGCCGGTTCGAGGCCGTCCGGAACACCGACCCCAAGGTCGTGCAGGAGAAGGTCACCGACCGGGCCAAGGAGGCCCAGACCGTCGTCCAGGCGAAGGTCGCCGAGGTCGTCGGCGGCCTCGACACCGACCTCAAGAAGCTCGGCGAGACCGCGCAGGACCTGGCCCTGCGGGGCGTCGGCATGGCCGTCGAGTACGCGGTGAAGGCGCGCGAGAAGTACGAGGAGGTCGCCGCCCACGGCGAGGAGGCCGTCCGCGCCTGGCGCGGCGAGACCGCCGAGCCGGCCACCGAGATCACCGTCGTGGTCGAGCCCGTCTCCGAGCCGGAGGCAGAGGCCGAGCCGGCCGCGGCGCCCCTGGCCGAGGTGCCCGCGCAGGAGGCGGCCGGACCGGAGGCCGCGAAGGCTCCCGCCCGCAAGCCCGCCGCCCGCAAGGCCGCCGCGAAGAAGACCGCCGCCAAGGCGGCGGACGAGACCGCCGTCCCGGCCGGCGAGGCCGAATAGCGGACCCGGGCACGATTCCTGGGGCCCGGAGCGTTGAAACGGGTACCTTGACCGCGAGGCGTACGTACCCCATGACCCCCTAGGCGGTGTTCAGCATGCTGATGGACCGGTTCGACAACACCCTCAACCTGCTGATGTTCCTGGTCTTCACCGGCTTCGCCGTCGCCTCGTTCGTGATCGCGGCGCTGGTCCGCGAGGACGCCTACCGGGCCGCCGACAAGCAGACCAAGAAGTTCTGGCTGATCCTGCTCGGGGTCAACCTCGCCCTGAACCTGTTCCTGCCCGGCCTCCTCTTCCTGCTCATCGCGGGCCTCGTCGCCGCCATCGTCTTCATGGTGGACGTGCGGCCCGCGCTCAAGCAGGTCATGGGCGGGGGCGGCGGCGGCCGGCGGGGCGGCTCCAGCAGCGACGGGCCGTACGGGCCGTACAACGGCGGCCGGTAGAGCTCGCACCCCGGCAGAGGGGGCACGTGTCGGGCGGGGTCCGGGGAGGTCGTCCCCAGGCCCCGCCCGCTTGGTCATCCCCGGTTCCTGTCCCGTTCCAGGGCCAGCAGGGCCACGTCGTCCGTCAGCTCGCCGCCGTTCAGCGTCCGGGCCTCGGCCATCGCCGCCTCCAGGAGCGCCTCGCCGCGCAGGCCGCCGGCCAGCTGCCGGTTGATCATCTCGACCATGCCGTCCTGCCCGAGCCGCGCCGAGCCGGGGCCCGCCGTCCGGCCCTCGATCAGGCCGTCGGTGTAGAGCAGCAGGCTCCACGCCCCGCCCAGCTCGACCTGCCGGCGCGGCCAGCGGGCGCGCGGCAGCAGGCCCAGGGCCGGGCCCCCGTCCTCGTACGGCAGGAGCCGCGCGGTGCCGCCGCGGTGGGCGACCAGCGGGGCCGGGTGCCCGGCCAGGCAGAGCCCGGCCCGGCGCCCGTCGGGCGCGATGTCGACCGTGCAGAGGGTCGCGAAGATCTCCTCGCTCTCCCGCTCGTGCTCCAGGACCTGCTGGAGGGTGGAGAGCAGCTCGTCCCCGCAGAGCCCGGCGAAGGTCAGGGCGCGCCAGGCGATCCGCAGCTCGACGCCGAGCGCGGCCTCGTCCGGGCCGTGGCCGCAGACGTCGCCGATCATGGCGTGGACGGTGCCGTCCGGGGTGCGGACGACGTCGTAGAAGTCGCCGCCGAGCAGCGCGCGGGACCGGCCGGGCCGGTAGCTGGCCGCGAACCGCAGGTCGGAGCCGTCCAGGAGCGGGGTGGGCAGCAGGCCGCGCTCCAGCCGGGCGTTCTCCTGGGCGCGCAGCCGGGACTCGGCCAGCTTCACCTTGGCGGCGTCGTTGCGCTTGCGCTCGACCGCGTACCGGATGGCGCGGCTCAGCAGCCGGCCGTCCAGCTCCTCGCGGAAGAGGTGGTCCTGGGCCCCGACCCGTACCGCCTCGGCGGCCAGCTCGGCGTCGGCGGAGGGGGCCAGCGCGAGGACGGCGTGCCGGGGCGCGAGGCGCAGGATGTGCCGCAGCGGGGCGAGCGGGTCGCCGTCGCCCGAGCCCCGGGGCGCGGGCAGCGAGAGGTCGACGAGCACGCAGTGCACGTCGTCGGTGAGCAGCCGCTCGGCCTCGGTGAGGTTGCGGGCGGTGCGGATCCGGACCCGGGTGCCGCTCGCGCCGGCGGCGTCGAGCAGTTCGGGTACGGCGAGGGCACCCGCCGGGTCGTCCTCGACGACCAGGAGGGTGAGGTCGGTGCGGTCTCGGTCGGTTCCTGTGCCTGTGCCGGTTCCTGTGTCTGTCACAGCGGTGGCTTCCATGGCGGTGGCGTCCATGGCGGTGGTGTCGCCTTGCCCCGCAGCAGAGACGATTCTCTGGCGCGGTACGGATACGGGCATCGGTCCGGGTTTCCTTCCCTCCCCCGAGGGTGCGCCGGGCGCCGGGTGGCGGCCCGCCCGTCCGGGACCATAGCGGCAGTCCGGCGCGCAGCGGAATGGCGATCACTCCGTGGGCGGCCGGCTCTTCTTTGGCATATGCCGCGGAAGGGGAGGTAGTTGTGCCCGGAGCGGGTGCGGGCGGGCCCCGGACCCATGAGAAAGGTCACTCGCGCCGGATCTGTCAGGTCGCGCGCGGGGGCCCGGGTCCGCGGCCCCGCGCTGGGCCCTCGTGCTCGGGTGACCCGCGGCCCCCGCGCCCGGGAGGCCCTCGGCCCCGGCCTCAGGTGACCTGCGGCCCCCGTGCCCGGGAGGCCCTCGGCCGCCGTCCTCAGGAGGGACGGACGATGCCGAGGATCTCCATCGAGCCGGCGCCCGCGACGGTGACGTTCCGCCCGGGGCGGGGCGCGTGGACCATCTTCCCGTCGCCGATGTACATGCCGATGTGGCTGGCGTCCCGGTAGTAGACGATCAGGTCGCCGGGGCGCATGTCCTCCGGCTGCACGCGGGGGAGCAGCCGCCACTGCTCCTGCGAGGTGCGCGGGATCCTCTTGCCGGCGGCGGCCCAGGCGGACTGGGTCAGGCCGGAGCAGTCGAAGGAGTCGGGGCCCTCGGCGCCCCACACGTACGGCTTGCCGACCTGGGCGAGGGCGGACTCGATGGCCTTGCGGCCCTCGGGGGTGGCCTCGGCGGTGAGTTCGGCGAGTATGCCGGAGCCGAGCCACTTCGTCTGGGCCTGCTGCCGGGCCAGCTCCTCCAGCCGGCGGAGCCGCTCGCGCTCCTCGGCGGCGAGCTCGCTCTCCAGTTTCCTGGCGGCGGCGATCTTGTCGTTGATCTCCTTCTTCGCCTCGGCCTGGCGGACCCGGTCGGCCTCCAGCCGGGTCCAGTTGTCGCCGGCCTCGGAGGCGTAGGTGTTCAGCTCCGCCTGGGCGCGCGAGAGTTCGGCGATGAGGTCGGTGGTGGCCTTGGCGCCCTCGCGGAGCCGGCCGGCGGTGTCGAGGAAGAGCTGCGGGTCGCCGGTGAGGACGAGCTGGGCGCTGTCGGGGATGCCGCCGCTGCGGTACTGGGCGCGGGCGGTGGCGCCGGCCTGGGCCTTGAGGGTGTCGATCCGCTTCCGGCCGTTCTCGATCATGCGGGCGAGCCGGACGATCTCGGCGGACTGCTTCTCGGTGCGCTCCTCGGCGAGGTTGTACGCGTCGGTGGCGGCGGCCGCCTGCCGGTAGAGCCCGTCGATCTCCGTACGCACCTGTTCGAGGGTCTTCTTCGGCGGGGGCGGCGGCAGCGGGGCGGCGGCGGCCTGGAGGGTCAGCGCGGGCGTGGCCAGCAGGGCCAGGGCGCAGGCCACGGTGACCGCGGCGGCGGCGTACGGACGTCGGCGTCCTCGGTTCACTGGTTCCCCCTCGTGACCGCGGTACCCCCTCGGCCACTTTCTGATTTACCGTCAGTAACTTGTGGTGGTCCTGGCGATAGTGCCACGCGGAAACGGAAAACGACAGGTCCCCCGCCAGAGTGACGGCCGATGGGCCGGTGGCGTTCCCGCGGCAGGGGGACGCGGGCGTGTCGTGGTGCGCCGGAGGCCCCAGGGCACCCGCCGGTCCCCGTGTCACCCGCCGGACCTCGCGTCCCCCCGGCGGCTCGCGGAGTACGGGACCCCTCACGTCCCCCGCGGCTCGCGGCCCCTCACGTCCCCCTCGCCTCCCGGGGCGCGAGCGCGTCCCAGCGGACCGTCACCTCGCCCTGCCGCCACCGCCGGGGACCGTCGACGACCGGCCAGTCGGCCGCCAGGTCGCGGACCGAGCGGATCCAGCGCTGCCGGGCCCCCAGCGAGGCGTACGGCGCGGCCGCCGCCCAGGCCCGGTCGAAGTCCCGCAGGAAGGCGTGGACCGGCTCGCCCGGCACATTGCGGTGGATCAGCGCCTTCGGCAGCCGCTCGGCCAGGTCCGAGGGCCGTTCCAGGGAGCCCAGCCGGGTCGCGAAGGTGACCGTGCGCGGCCCGCCCCGGTCCAGCGCCACCCACACGTGCCGGCGCCCGATCTCGTCGCACGTCCCCTCGACGAGCAGCCCGCCCGGCGCGAGCCGCCCGCACAGCCGCGCCCAGACCGCCGCGACCTGCTCCTCGTCGTACTGGCGCAGCACGTTCGCGGCCCGGATCAGCGCGGGCGCGCCGGGCACCGGCACCTCGAAGCCGCCGTGGACGAAGGACAGGCCCTCGCCCTCGTACGGCTTCGCGGCCTCGACCCGCGCCGGCTCGATCTCGATCCCGTACAGCAGGGTGCGGGGGTCGGCGGTGCGCAGCCGGGCGAGCAGCTCGACGGCGGTCCAGGGGGCGGCCCCGTACCCCAGGTCGACGGCGACGGGCGGCTCGGGGGAGCGGCGCAGGGCGGGGCCGTGGACGGCGGCGATCCAGCGGTCCATGCGGCGCAGCCGGTTGGGGTTGGTGGTCCCGCGGGTCGGGGTGCCGACGGGGCGGGTGGTGCGCGGGGCCATGCGACGAGGGTACGTGGCGGGCGCACGCGCGCGTACGGCTGCCGACCGCGTACGTTCCGGGCACGCGCGTACGGCCGCCGCCGGCCGTGTACGACCCCGGCACGCGCGCGTACGGCCGCCGCCGGCCGCGTTCGGCCCGGGCAATGAATTGGCAAAGTGCCCCGGTGGCGGAAATGAAAGAGGTCGCTCCGGTGTTGTGAGGGGCCGGAGGACGTGTGCGCCCTCCTTCAGGCATGTCCGGCGGACCCGGACGCGCCGGTGCGGCCGCCCCTGGCCGAACAGCCCCGCCAGGCACCTCTCGCGGAAGGACCGCCGACGTGAGCCAGTACGTGTCCCGGTTCGCCGGCACCCGGCACCGGCACCCGGCAGCCCCCTCCCGGCTCCGGCTTCCCGGCCGCCACCGCACCCCCCGCCGGGTCGCCATGCTCTCCGTGCACACCTCCCCGCTCCACCAGCCGGGCACCGGCGACGCGGGCGGCATGAACGTCTACATCGTCGAGCTCGCCAAGCGGCTCGCGGCCATCGACATCGAGGTGGAGATCTTCACCCGGGCCACCACCGGCGGCCTGGCCCCGGTCGTCGAGCTGGCCCCCGGGGTCCTGGTGCGGCACGTCGACGCCGGGCCGTACGAGGGGCTGGCCAAGGAGGAGCTGCCGGCCCAGCTCTGCGCCTTCACGCACGGCGTGATGCAGGCGTGGGCGGGCCACCGCCCCGGCCACTACGACCTCGTCCACTCGCACTACTGGCTCTCCGGCCACGTCGGCTGGCTCGCCGCCGAGCGGTGGGGCGTCCCGCTCGTGCACGCCATGCACACCATGGCCAAGGTCAAGAACGCCTCGCTCGCCGAGGGCGACACCCCCGAGCCCGCCGCCCGGGTCATCGGCGAGACGCAGATCGTCGCCGCCGCGGACCGGCTGATCGCCAACACCACCGAGGAGGCCGACGAGCTGGCCCGCTTCTACGAGGCGGACCCCGGCAAGATCGCGGTCGTCCACCCCGGGGTGAACCTCGACCGCTTCCGGCCCGCCGACGGCCGGGCCGCCGCCCGCGCCCGCCTCGGCCTGCCGCGGGACGCCTTCGTCCCCGTCTTCGCCGGCCGCATCCAGCCCCTCAAGGCCCCGGACATCCTGCTGCGCGCCGCCGCCCTGATGGTCGACCGCGACCCCTCGCTGCGCTCCCGGATGGTGGTGCCGGTGGTCGGCGGTCCCAGCGGAAGCGGCCTCGCCAAGCCGGAGCAGCTGCAGAAGCTCGCCGCCACGCTGGGCATCGCCGATCTGGTGCGCTTCCACCCGCCGGTGGGCCAGGAGCGGCTCGCGGACTGGTTCCGGGCCGCGTCGGTCCTCGTCATGCCCTCGTACAGCGAGTCGTTCGGTCTCGTCGCGATCGAGGCGCAGGCGACCGGCACGCCGGTCGTCGCCGCCGCGGTGGGCGGACTTCCGGTGGCCGTGCGGGACGAGCGGACCGGTTTCCTGGTGCAGGGTCACGACCCCGTCGACTACGCGCGCGTGCTGGATCGTTTCGCCGCGGATCCGGAGCTCACCGCGCGGATGGGCGACGCGGCCGCCCGGCACGCCGAGTCCTTCGGCTGGGACACGGCCGCCTCGGGCACCGCCGACGTGTACACGGCCGCCATGCACGACCACCGGCAGCGCGCGCACCACCGTCGCGTACGCTCCCACCATGGCTGACGCTCAGGACGCTCAGGACACGCGGGACACCCGGCGGATCGTCGAGGACACGCTCACCGACGCGGAGCTGGAGTGGGAGAGCCCCGACCCCGGCTCGTACGTGGTCAAGCTCCCCGGCACCCGCAAGCTGTCCACGACCCTGTCGCTGCGGATCGGCCGGCACTCCCTCTCGCTCAACGCCTTCGTCGTCCGCCACCCCGACGAGAACGAGGCCGGCGTCCACCGCTGGCTCCTCGAACGGAACCTCAAGCTGTACGGGGTGGGGTACGCGATCGACCAGCTCGGCGACATCTACCTGGCCGGCAAGCTGCCGCTGGCCGCCGTCACGCCGGAGGAGCTGGACCGGCTGCTCGGCTCGGTCCTGGAGGCGGCGGACGGCGACTTCAACACGCTGCTGGAACTCGGCTTCGCGTCGGCCATCCGGCGGGAGTACGCCTGGCGGGTCTCCCGCGGGGAGTCGACGCGGAACCTGGACGCGTTCAGGAGCCTGACGCGGGAGACGGCTGCTTCCGCTCCGGCTCCGGCTCCGGCTCGGCCGGAACGGGACTGACGGGCTCGTCCTCGCACAGCGCCCTGCGCAGCCGCACGGTGTAGCCGACGGCGGCGAGGAGGCCGATCGCGAAGCAGCCGGCCCACAGCACGTCCGAGCCCGGCCCGTCGACGACCGCGCCGGCCACGACCGGCGCGACGAAGGCGGCGACCGCCCACGACATGCCCATCACGCCCTGGTAGCGGCCGCGGGCGTGCTCCGGGGCGAGCCGGGCGGTGGCGGCGGCGTTCGTCGGCACGTGGACCATCTCGCCGACCGTCCACACGACGACGGTCGCGGCGAAGGCGACGGCCGACCCGGCCAGCGCGGTGGCACCGGTGCCGACGGCGAAGAGCAGCGAGGCCACGGTCAGCAGCACCACCGGCGAACGCCGGTCGGTCACCTTGTTCACCAGCAGCTGGAAGCCGACGATCACGATGCCGTTGACGGCGATCACCATGCCGTACGAGGACGGCGACAGGCCCTGCTCGGCCATGGTCAGCGGCAGGCCGATCCAGGGCGCGGTGAAGACCAGGCAGATCAGCAGATTGAGCAGGACGAGGGTGCGGAAGGGCGCGTCGCGCAGCACGTCGAGCATGGACACCCGCTCGTCGTCCTTCTTCTCCCCGGCCTTGGCCTCCGTCCTCTCGGGCCGGGTCTCCGGCAGCCGCAGGAAGACGATCACCGCGCACAGGGTGGTGGCGACGGCGTCGACGACGAAGAGGGTGCGGTAGCCGAGGACGGCGGCGACGCCGCCCGCGATGGAGGCGACGGCGAAGCCCAGGTTGAGGGCCCAGTAGTTGAGGGCGTAGGCGCGGCGCACGTCGTCGGCGGGGACCATGTCGGCGATCGTCGCGTTGATGGAGGGCCGGACCGCCTGCATGGCGACGCCCATCAGCAGGACGACGAGGGCCACGCCCCAGGCGCTGGTGACGAAGACGAGCGCGGCGGCGCAGGCGGCGGCCGCCAGGTGCATGGTGACCATCGTGGGACGGCGGCCCCAGTGGTCCGTCAGGGCGCCGCCGAGCGGGGAGCCGGCGACGCCGCCGAGGCCGTGGAGGGCGACGACGAGACCGGCGAACCAGGCGGAGTGCCCGAGCTCGGTCGTCAGGTAGAGGGAGAGGAACGTCAGGACGAAGGCCCCGGTCCGGTTCACCAGGGTCGACAACCACAGCCACCAGAAGCCCTGCGGCAGACCGGAGACGGTCGCGACCGCCGATCGTCTGAGCGAGTCGATGGACATGTGTGGGCGCCCCCTGCGTGCTGTAAGTCCCTCCAACGGCACTCGAAACTTACGCATCTCGGCTGGCGGACGCCAGCGAATTGACGACGCGCGTCAATCGTCAGCGGTCCATTAGGCTCGTACGCATGGCCGACGCACCGTACAAGCTGATCCTCCTCCGCCACGGCGAGAGCGAGTGGAACGAGAAGAATCTGTTCACCGGATGGGTGGACGTGAACCTCACCGCGAAGGGTGAGAAGGAGGCGACGCGCGGCGGCGAGCTGCTCAAGGACGCCGGCCTGCTCCCCGACGTCCTGCACACCTCCCTCCAGAAGCGCGCCATCCGCACCGCGCAGCTCGCGCTGGAGGCCGCGGACCGCCACTGGATCCCGGTCCACCGCTCCTGGCGCCTGAACGAGCGTCACTACGGCGCCCTCCAGGGCAAGGACAAGGCCCAGACCCTCGCCGAGTTCGGCGAGGAGCAGTTCATGCTCTGGCGCCGCTCGTACGACACCCCGCCGCCGGCCCTCGCCGACGACAGCGAGTACTCGCAGGCCGCCGACGCCCGCTACGCGACGATCCCGCCGGAGCTGCGCCCGCAGACCGAGTGCCTCAAGGACGTCGTCGAGCGCATGCTCCCGTACTGGTACGACGGCATCGTCCCGGACCTCCTCGCCGGCCGCACGGTCCTGGTCGCCGCCCACGGCAACAGCCTCCGCGCCCTGGTGAAGCACCTCGACGGCATCTCCGACGCCGACATCGCGGGCCTCAACATCCCCACCGGCATCCCGCTCTCCTACGAGCTGGACGAGAACTTCAAGCCCCTCAACCCCGGCGGCACCTACCTCGACCCGGAGGCCGCCGCGGCCGCCATCGAGGCCGTCAAGAACCAGGGCAAGAAGTAACTCTCACCCACGAAAGAGCCCCCTCCTGCGGTTTCTCCGCCAGGAGGGGGCTTTCTCGTGGGCTGGGGCCGTCTGTGGGCCGTCAGGGGGACGGGGCCGTACGCTCGCCGGGCTCCGGTCCCTGCCTCGCCTCGGCCAGGGCGCCGGCGTTCCGCAGTACGGCGACGGCGTCGTCGGCCATGTCCTGAGGCCAGGTCTCCAGGATGGTGACGGGAGCCTGCCGGCTGAGCACCCTGCTGTGCCAGAGACTGAGCCCCGTCACCTCACGGACGGCCCGGACCACGTCCATCTCACGCGGCCCGCAGTCGAGAAGCACGACGTCGTAGGCCCGCTCATCACAGATCAAGGTGACGTACGCGGTCTCGTCCCCGTCATCCATCACGTCCCCCGCTTCCTCGGTGACGGGGAGCGTAGGCGCCCTCGAACAAGCCAGCCACGGCTTTTCGGCACGGTCAGTGCTCCTGGGCGCGGCCCTCCGCCTCGGCGCAGGCGGTGTCGCGGAAGGTGTCGAGGGAGGTCGTGCGGATCTCCTCGTCGAGGGTGTAGCGCACCTGGCCGGGCTTCAGGTGGGCCAGGTCCTCCGGGGTGAAGCGGACGGGGGACGCCTGCCAGGTGTCGTCGTCGGTCCAGCCCGCCAGCCGGTAGCCGCGGCCCTTCTCCAGGCGGCCGGTCTCCCGTTCCTCGGTCCACTCCTCGGCCGCCGGGGCGCCCGCGGTCTGCATCAGCGGCCAGGTGGTGAAGCCGGTGACCGGGCCGTCGTGCCGCCAGTCGCCGGTGATCTCCCGCGACTCGGGGGCGTCGTCGGGCTGGAGCACCGCGCCGTCGACGTGGTCGTGGCACATCAGGATCACCCCGAGCGGCGTGCCGTCCTCCGCCACCGACACGCCCGCCAGGCCGGCGGGCGCCGGCGAGCAGCCCGTGAGCAGCAGCGCGGCCGCTCCGGCCGCCGCCGCTGTCAGGAGGGTCGCTCGCGCGGTGGGCATGGCCGCAATTCTGGCGGGCGGGGTCGCCGATGCCCAGGGGTGACCGACGGTAATCCGAGGTGGCAGGGGGAGGGGGGCCGCTACCGTCCCGCCCATGACACGATCACCACGCCTGGAGCGGGTCACTCCCGCCACCGTGGACGCCGCCCTCGCCCTGCGCGTCCACCCCCATCAGGAGAAGAACGTCGCACCCGTCACGAAGTCGCTGGCCGAGGCGTACGCGTACGGGGAGAACGCCTGGCCCCGGCTGGTCTTCGACGGCGACCGGCTGGTCGGCTTCGTCATGGCCTTCCTCGACCTCGCCTGGCGCGGCGAGGAGGACCCGGCCGACCGCCGCAGCGGGCTGTGGCGGCTGAACATCTCCGCCGACGCCCAGGGCGCCGGGTACGGCCGCTTCGCCGTCGACGCCGTCGCCGAGGAGCTGCGCCGCCGCGGAGCCACCCGCATGTACGTCACCTGGGAGCCCGGCGCGGACGGCCCCGGGGAGTTCTACCGCCGGCTCGGCTTCCGCACCACCGGCGAGGAGAGCGGCGGCCAGACCGTCGGCGTACGGGAGCTGTGAGGAGGAGGGGGAGGGCCGGACGGGACCCTCCCCCTCCTCACCCGAGCCTCACGCCGGCCTCACGTCGGCCGTACGTCAGCTCACGTCAGCTCACGTCAGCCCGAGCAGCCGCCGCACTGGCACGGCGCCCCCGACTGGCAGCCGCAGCCGCAGCCGGAGCCGCAGCCGCAGGCGCCCAGGACGGGCAGGTGCGTCCGCCCGCGCGGGGCCTCCGCCGAGGTGTCGGTCGTGCTGGGGGAATCGGCCATGGGGTCCCTCCCTCGCGGGACGCGGATCGTCCCTCGTCCCCCATTCCATGCCCACCCGGACCGGCGCATCAACGGCGCACGGAAGCCCCGTGCGTCCGTACGCCCCCCGGTACGCCCTACGCGCCCTCGACCGGGGTGTCCTGCGGCTGCAGCTCGTCCGCGTGCTCGCCCGTCACCAGGTAGACGACGCGCTTCGCCACCGACACCGCGTGGTCGGCGAACCGCTCGTAGTACCGGCCCAGCAGCGTCACGTCCACGGCCGTCTCGATGCCGTGCTTCCACCGGTCGTCCATCAGGTGCTGGAAGAGCGCCCGGTGCAGCAGGTCCATCTCGTCGTCGTCCTGCTCCAGCTGCATCGCCAGGTCGACGTCCTTGGTGATGATCACCTCGGCGGCCTTCGCCATCAGGCGCTGCGCCAGCTGGCCCATCTGGAGGATGGTCGCGTGCAGGTCGTTCGGGACCGCGCGGTCCGGGAAGCGCAGCCGGGTCAGCTTGGCCACGTGCTGCGCCAGGTCGCCCGAGCGCTCCAGGTCGGCGCTCATCCGCAGCGACGTGACCACGATCCGCAGGTCCGTCGCCACCGGCTGCTGCCGGGCCAGCAGCGCGATCGCCCGCGCCTCCAGGTCGTGCTGGAGGTCGTCGACCTTCTGGTCCGCGGCGATCACGCTCTCCGCGAGCTTCAGGTCCGCGTCGAGCATCGCCGTGGTGGCGCGCCCGATCGCCGATCCGACCAGGCGGGCCATCTCGACCAGGCCCTCGCCGATCGAATCAAGTTCCTCGTGGTACGCGTCCCGCATGGATGTCCCTCTCTCCGGCAGTGCCTCTTCTTCGGTGGGGTCGCTCTGGACCCCCACGCTCCCACGTTCGGCCCCCCGGGCGTCCGGCTCCATCCCCTCGTATGAACCACCCCTGGCCTGAAGGTGAACTCTGGGCGACGCGGGCCACCGCCCCTCCCGGAGCAAATGAACCGGTCCCGTCCCCAGGGTGAACTCTGAGCGACGAGTGTTCGAGCAGCCACTCGGACGGCTGGGAGAGTGTCCGTGACCACGCATAACCTGGATGGCATGGACGTGAACGCGGCGGTCGCCGCATTGGCCGCGATCGCCGGCGTGTGCACCGGCGTGATCGCCATGCTGGCGTTCCGCTGGAGCGAGCGCGACCAGGCGCGACCCACCCGTACCTCCCTGCACACCGACGCCGTGCTGCCGCCCGGCGTCGACACCGTGCTCTCCGTACTGCGCTCCTCCGCCGTCGTGCTCGACGAGAGCGACTCCGTGGTGAAGGCGAGCTCGGCGGCGTACGCCCTCGGACTCGTCCGCGGCGGGAAGCTGGCCGTGGAGCCGATGCTCAACATGGCCCGCGACACCCGCAGGGACGGGGAGATACGCCAGGTCGAGCTGGACCTGCCCCGGCGCGGCGGCGGACGCGGCGAGGCCCTCGCCGTCTCCGCGCGCGTCGCCCCGCTGGGCTCGCGGCTCGTGCTGCTCCTGGTCGAGGACCTGACGGAGGCCCGCCGCATCGAAGCGGTGCGGCGCGACTTCGTCGCGAACGTGAGCCACGAGCTGAAGACCCCGGTCGGGGCGCTCTCGCTGCTCTCCGAGGCTGTCATGGACGCCTCGGACGACCCCGAGGCGGTCATGCGCTTCGCGGGCCGGATGCAGATCGAGGCGACCCGGCTGACCAACCTGGTCCAGGAGCTCATCGACCTCTCGCGGGTGCAGAACGACGACCCGCTGGAGGACTCCGAGCCGGTCTCCGTGGACGAGCTGGTCGCCGAGGCGATCGACCGCTCGCGGCACCCGGCCTCCACCAAGCAGATCACCATGGCCTCCGGCGGCGCGGCCGACCTGTACGTCTGGGGCAGCCGCGGGCAGCTCGCCGCGGCCCTCGGCAACCTGGTCGAGAACGCCGTCAACTACTCGCCGGCCCGGACCCGCGTGGGCATCGCCGCCCGCCGGGTCGCCGCGCCCGGCGGGGACCTCATCGAGATAGCCGTGACCGACCAGGGCATCGGCATCCCGGAGAAGGACCGCGAGCGGATCTTCGAGCGCTTCTACCGCGTCGACCCGGCACGCTCGCGTGCCACCGGCGGTACGGGGCTCGGGCTCGCGATCGTCAAGCACGTGGCCGCCTCGCACGGCGGAGAGGTCACGGTGTGGAGCACCGAGGGTCAGGGCTCCACCTTCACCCTGCGGCTGCCCGAGGCGGGCTCCGCACGGGACCGCCGGACCGCCGCCTCCTCCCTCACCCCCGATCTCATGACCGAACCGCTCCCTGCACCGGAGGTCCTTCCGTGACCCGAGTCCTTGTCGTCGAGGATGAGGAATCCTTCAGCGACGCCCTGTCGTACATGCTCCGCAAGGAGGGCTTCGAGGTCGCCGTGGCGGCGACCGGCCCCGACGGACTCGACGAGTTCGAGCGCAACGGAGCGGACCTCGTCCTCCTCGACCTGATGCTGCCGGGCCTGCCCGGCACGGAGGTCTGCCGGCAGCTGCGGGGGCGCTCCAACGTCCCGGTCATCATGGTGACGGCGAAGGACAGCGAGATCGACAAGGTCGTCGGACTGGAGATAGGAGCCGACGACTACGTGACGAAGCCCTTCTCCTCCCGCGAGCTGGTCGCCCGCATCCGCGCGGTGCTCCGCCGCCGCGGCGAGCCGGAGGAGGTCACCCCGGCGGCCCTGGAGGCCGGCCCGGTCCGCATGGACGTCGACCGGCACGTGGTGACGGTCGCCGGCGCCAAGATCGACCTCCCCCTGAAGGAGTTCGACCTCCTGGAGATGCTGCTCCGCAACGCGGGCCGCGTCCTCACCCGCATGCAGCTCATCGACCGCGTCTGGGGCGCCGACTACGTGGGCGACACCAAGACCCTCGACGTCCACGTCAAGCGTCTCCGCGCCAAGATCGAGCCCGACCCCGGCGCCCCCCGCTACCTGGTCACGGTCCGCGGCCTGGGCTACAAGTTCGAGCCGTAGGATCCGCCCCGGCCCCGCGGGACCGGACGGAGTCCGGCGCACGCAGGGCCGGGTCCGAGCCGTGAGCCCGCCCGGAGAGCGTCGTACGCCGAGAGGGGCGCCCCCAGCTGGGGGCGCCCCTCTCGGCGTCGTGCGGTTCGGCTCAGTGGCCGGCGGTCGGGCTGGCCTCGCCGCCCTCGGTGCCGTGGCCGCCACCGTGCTCGGAGCCGTGCTCCGAGCCGTGCTCGCCGGCCTCGGCCGTGGCCTCGGCGGTGGGGGTGGCGCCGGGCGGGAGCGGGACCTCGGAGGGGCCGAACTCCTTGAAGTAGCTCGTCGACGGGACGACGAACGCCTCCAGGGAGACTTCACCGGTCTCGCTGAGCTTGAAGGTGACCTTCTGCGCGTTGCCGTTCTTCGCCGCCTCGTGGCCGTTCTCGATGGTCGCGGAGGCGTTGCCCGCGCCGCCGATCACGACGGAGCCGCCGGCGGGGACGACCACCGGGCCGCTGCCCTTCGCGGACTTGAGGACGACCGCCGCGTTGCTGCCGGGCAGGCTGATCGACTCCAGCGTCTGCGCGGCGCGGCCGTTGTTGAAGACGGTCGCCGAGACGACGGCCGGGCCCTTGGCGCCGGGCGTCGGCTGGGTGATGACGAGCGCGTTCTGGATCTTGACGTCGTCCACCGTGACGGCGGCGTTGTCCGGCCGGACCCCGAGCGTCTGGGCGTCGTTGCCCGCACCGCAGGCGGACAGCGCGGCGATCGAGAACACGATGGCGGTGGCGGCGAGGGCGCCGCGTCGAAGGCTGCGGCTCACGGCGGCGGCAACTCCTAGGACGTACGGACGGAAGAGGGACTAAGGACCAGCTAAAGGTGCGTCAGCGCGCTTAGGTTACCGAGCCTGACTCTCCGTCCCGCACCCGACCCGCCCCTTAGCGCCCGCACCCTGCCCCGCGTAGGGCCCGCACCCTGCCCCGCGTACGGCCGGCCGCCCCGCCCCGCGTACCGCCCGCGCCGCGCCGGAGCCCCCGGCGGCCCCGCCCCCGCCCCGCCCCCGCGCGGTGCGGCGCGGTGGCCGGAACACATCCCATTGGCCCGCTGTTCACATAACCGACGTGATCAATTCCGTCGGTCGCGTCGCATTCCGCATCCCTTCCCTTACGGAAAAGCACGGCCGGGTCGCCCGCTGATCAATTCCGGATTCTCGTCGCGATCCCTCCGTACGGGTGGTCGATCCTCGAACGGAGTACGTGAACGAGCCCACTCCCGACCGGGCGAAACAGGACATACCGCCCGCTCAGGTGGGTCCCGGATGTGCGTAACGTGCGCGTTTCTCTCTGTCGACACAGCCGCTCCGACCTGCGAATACCGCCTTCCGGAAGCCCTCCGCAGCACGCGGGCGACACACTTGTCAAGCCCCGAGATATGCCCTGACCTGCGGAAACGCCATTCAGGAGAAGCCGTTTCCGTGTTACCCTGGATAGCCACGGAAGGGGTACCTGTCACATGACGTTCAAGGTTGGCGACACCGTGGTCTATCCCCATCACGGGGCCGCGCTGATCGAGGCCATCGAAACTCGCCAGATCAAAGGCGTGGACAAGACCTACTTGGTGCTCAAGGTCGCGCAGGGCGACCTGACGGTTCGCGTGCCGGCGGACAACGCGGAGTTCGTAGGCGTGCGCGACGTTGTCGGGCAGGACGGACTGGACCGGGTCTTCGAGGTGCTGCGCGCGCCGTACGCCGAGGAGCCGACGAACTGGTCCCGCCGCTACAAGGCGAACCTCGAGAAGCTCGCCTCCGGCGATGTCATCAAGGTCGCCGAAGTGGTCCGGGACCTCTGGCGCCGCGAGCGCGAGCGCGGTCTCTCCGCAGGTGAGAAGCGCATGCTCGCCAAGGCTCGGCAGATCCTGGTGAGCGAGCTGGCGCTCGCGGAGAACACGAACGAGGACAAGGCCGAGGCCCTCCTCGACGAGGTGCTCGCGTCCTGACGCCTGGCGCACACCATGCACAGCAGTAATGCCGCGGTGCCCGCCGACGAGCTGTGAATCACCGATTCCACAGTCCCGTCGCCGGGCACTGCGGCATGTTCGTCTCTCTCTACTTTCCTCCCCAGCAAGCCCCGGACCTGCGGCTCTCGCATGGCGACGCCCCGACCGTCGTCACGGAAAGGGCCCGGTCGAGGCGTCGTCCCACAGCCTGCTGACGCCATACCCACGTCGCCCGCGGAAACAAACCTGCCGGAGTGCAACCGATGTCTGACGAAGCGCGTCCCAGCCGTACCGCCGTCGTGATCCCCGCCGCCGGGCGGGGCGTACGCCTCGGTCCGGGCGCCCCCAAAGCGCTGCGCGCGCTGAACGGCACCCCCATGCTCATCCACGCCGTCCGCGCCATGGCCGCCTCCCGCGCGGTCCAGCTCGTCGTCGTGGTCGCCCCCGCCGACGGCGTCGCCGAGGTCAAACACCTCCTCGACGACCACGCCCTCCCCGAGCGCACCGACTACCTCGTCGTCGCCGGCGGCGACACCCGCCAGGAGTCCGTCCACCTCGGCCTCAAGGCGCTCCCCGACGGCATCACCACCGTCCTCGTCCACGACGCCGCCCGCCCCCTCGTCCCCGTCGACACCGTCGACGCGGTCATCGAGGCCGTCCGCGACGGCGCCGTCGCCGTCGTCCCCGCGCTGCCCGTCGCCGACACCGTCAAGGAGGTCGAGCCCGCCGGGACCCCCGGCGACCCCGAGCAGGTCGTCGCCACCCCGGTCCGCGCCCGCCTCCGCGCCGTCCAGACCCCGCAGGGCTTCGACCGCGACACCCTGGTCAACGCCCACGCCACCATCGCCCTCGCCGGCGAGGGCGCCACCGACGACGCCGGCATGGTCGAACGGCTCGGCGCGCCCGTCGTCGTCGTGCCCGGCCACGAAGAGGCGTTCAAGGTGACCCGCCCCCTCGACCTCGTCCTCGCCGAGGCCGTACTCGCCCGCAGGAGGGCCAACGATGGCTTCTGATTCCCCCGTCATCCCCCGCACCGGCATCGGCACCGACGTCCACGCCTTCGAGAAGGGCCGCGCACTCTGGTGCGCCGGCCTGCTCTGGGAAGGCCCCGACAGCGACGGGTACGGCCTCGCCGGGCACTCCGACGGCGACGTCGCCGCCCACGCCGCCTGCGACGCGCTGTTCTCCGCCGCCGGCATCGGCGACCTCGGCGCCCACTTCGGCACCTCCCGCCCCGAGTACGCCGGCGCCTCCGGCACCACCCTGCTCGCCGAGGCCGCCCGGATCGTCCGCGCCGAGGGATACGAGATCGGCAACATCGCCGTACAGGTCGTCGGCGTCCGCCCCAAGATCGGCAAGCGCCGCGACGAGGCCCAGAAGGCGCTCAGCGAGGCGGCCGGCGCCCCCGTCTCCGTCTCCGGCACCACCACCGACGGACTCGGCCTGACCGGCCGCGCCGAGGGCCTCGCCGCCCTCGCGACCGCCCTGGTCTACCCCGTATCGCCGCGGCAGCGGTGAAAAACGTGCCCTGCGGCCGGGAATCGGTCACAGGGCACTACCACCCGCCCACTACCCTGGAGTGGTGACTATTCGCCTGTACGACACCAGCGCCCGGCAGATCCGTGACTTCACCCCGCTCACGCCGGGCTGCGTCTCGATCTACCTCTGTGGCGCCACCGTCCAGGCGGCCCCGCACATCGGACACATCCGGTCGGGGCTGAACTTCGACATCATGCGCCGCTGGTTCGCCTACCGCGGCTACGACGTCACCTTCGTCCGCAACGTCACCGACATCGACGACAAGATCATCGCCAAGGGCAAGGACCAGAACCGCCCCTGGTGGTCGATCGGCTACGAGAACGAGCGCGCGTTCAACGCCGGCTACGACGCCCTGGGCTGCCTCCCGCCCACGTACGAGCCCCGCGCCACCGGCCACGTCCCCGAGATGATCGAGATGATGCGCGGCCTGATCGAGCGCGGCCACGCCTACGAGGCCGACGGCAGCGTCTACTTCGACGTGCGCTCCTTCCCCGGCTACCTGGAACTCTCCAACCAGGACCTGGACGACCTCCGCCAGCCCGACGAGGGCGTCTCCGGCAAGCGCGACCCCCGCGACTTCGCCATGTGGAAGGCCACCAAGCCCGGCGAGCCCGACTGGGAGACCCCGTGGGGCCGCGGCCGCCCCGGCTGGCACCTGGAGTGCTCGGCCATGGCCCACAAGTACCTCGGCTCCGCCTTCGACATCCACGGCGGCGGCCTCGACCTGATCTTCCCGCACCACGAGAACGAGATCGCCCAGGCCAAGGCCTTCGGCGACGAGTTCGCCCGCTACTGGGTGCACAACGCCTGGGTCACCATGAGCGGCGAGAAGATGTCGAAGTCGCTCGGCAACTCGGTCCTCGTGAGCGAGATGGTGAAGAACTGGCGCCCCATCGTCCTCCGCTACTACCTGGGCACCCCGCACTACCGCTCGATGATCGAGTACAGCGAGGAGTCCCTGCGCGAGGCCGAGGCCGCCTTCGGCCGCATCGAGGGCTTCGTCCAGCGCGCCACCGAGAAGGCCGGCCGGACCGTCCCGCCCGCCGCCGAGGTGCCGCCGGCCTTCGCCGAGGCCATGGACGACGACCTGGGCGTCCCGCACGCGCTGGCGATCATCCACACCACCGTCCGCCAGGGCAACAGCGCCCTCGGCGCCGACGACAAGGACGAGGCCATCGCCCGCCTCGCCGAGGTCCGCGCCATGCTCGGCGTCCTCGGCCTCGACCCCCTCGACCCCCAGTGGGCCGACGAGTCCGGCGGCGGCGAGGAACTCCACGGCGTCGTCGACACCCTCGTCCGCCTCGTGCTCCAGCAGCGCGAAGCCGCCCGCGAGCGCAAGGACTGGGGCACGGCCGACGCCATCCGCGACCAGCTCACCCAGTCCGGCCTGGTCATCGAGGACAGCCCCGACGGCCCCCGCTGGACCATCGCCAACCGATAGAACACCCCGAAGACGTGCCGCCCGGAGCCCCGGGCGGCACACTTCACTTACAGACTTCCGCACGTACGCCAGAGGAACAGGTAGCAGTCATGGCCGGGAACAGCCAGCGCAGGGGACGTCGCACGTCCAACAAGAAGGGCGCGACGGTCGGCAGCGGTGGCAAGCGACGCCGCGCCCTGGAAGGCAAGGGCCCGACGCCCAAGGCCGAGAACCGCAAGGGCCACAAGGCCTACCGGGTCTCCAACGCGATGGCCCGGAACGCGGCCAAGCGCAAGCCCGTCGCCCGCCGCGGCGGCAAGGGCCAGGCCGAGATGGTCGTCGGCCGCAACCCCGTCTTCGAGGCGCTGCGCGACGGCGTCCCCGCCACCACCCTCTACGTCCAGCAGTTCATCGACAACGACGAGCGCGTGCGCGAGGCCCTCAACCTCGCCACCGGCCGCGGCAACATCAACATCATGGAGGCGCCGCGCCCCGAGCTCGACCGGATGACCAACGGCCTGAACCACCAGGGCCTCGTCCTCCAGGTCCCGCCGTACGAGTACGCACACCCCGAGGACCTCGCCGCACACGCCTACGACGAGCACGAGGACCCGCTGATCGTCGCCCTCGACGGCGTCACCGACCCGCGCAACCTCGGCGCCGTCGTCCGCTCCGTCTCCGCCTTCGGCGGCCACGGCGTCGTCGTCCCCGAGCGCCGCGCGGCCGGCATGACCGCCGGCGCCTGGAAGACCTCGGCCGGCACCGCCGCCCGCACCCCGGTGGCCCGCGCCACCAACCTCACCCGCTGCCTGCAGGAGTACCAGAAGGCCGGACTCACGGTCGTCGGCCTCTCCGCGGACGGCGACACCGAGGTCCACGAGCTGGAGGCCCTCGAAGGCCCCGTCGTCATCGTGGTCGGCTCCGAGGGCAAGGGCCTCTCCCGCCTGGTCGGCGAGACCTGCGACTTCCTCGTCCGCATCCCGATGCCCGGCGGCGCCGAGTCCCTCAACGCCGGAGTCGCCGCCGGCGTCGTCCTCTACGAGGCCGCCCGCCGCCGCATGTGACCGGCCTCCCCCGTACGGACCGAACCGTACGGGGGACCCGCCCCGGCCGTGATCTTGACGGACCTCGGACATCCGAGCCCGTCAAGGCAGTGTCCAAACCCCGCGTCACTCGGTTAGATGAGTGTGGACACCAGAACGCCCCGGCCGGGGTTCGACGATCAGCCCGCGCTGAGCATGGTCAAGGTGGATTCCGATCCCGCCCAGGTGATCGTGAACCACGCCAGCTTCCGTGTGCGGCTCGCGCCGGCCCAGCAGCCGAAGTTCGGCGCGAACCCGCGCCTGGCCGCCCTCTCCGGTGCCGGCGGAGCGGGAGCGCCGCGCCGGCGCCCCGTCGTCTGGACCGGCAAGGCCACCCCGGGCGCGACCGGACTCCTCCAGGCCGTACGGGAGTCCTCCGCCGGTGCCGGCGGCGCCGTCTCCACGCTGGAGCCGACCACCCAGACCATCCCCCGCATCGACGACACGATGCCCACCCCCGTCGTGCCCGCCGGGGCCGCCGCACCGATCCTGCCGCCCATGCGGCGGGCCGAGGGCGCCTACGACGACGTGTACGACATGCGACCGGACGCGGCGCCGTACGAAGAGGCCCGCCACGGCTCCACGGAGACATCAGCCGCTTCCGCGGCGGGCGTCCGGCACGCCTACTACCCCGGCCGCCGCATGAACCTCGGCGTGGTGCTGCTCCCGCTCCGCGTCTTCCTCGGCTTCATCTCCATCTACGCCGGCATGGGCAAGCTCTGCGACCCCGTCTACTTCGACGGCGGCGAGCGCGGCTCCATGGTCAAGTGGCTCACCCAGCTCCACCCCTGGCCGCTCGCCGAACCCCTGCGCGACTTCGCCCTCCAGCACCCCGTCGGCGCCGGACTCACCGTCGCCTTCCTCCAGGTCGTCGTCGGCGTCCTCACCGTCCTCGGCCTCTGGCAGCGCGTCGCCGCCGTCGTCGGCGCGCTCCTCTCCGCCGCGCTCATCCTCACCGTCAGCTGGCGGACCGTCCCCGTCTACGACGCGCCCGACATCATCTACCTCGCCGCCTGGTCCCCGCTGATCATCGCCGGCGCCCCCGTCTACTCGATCGACGGCCGCCTCGCCGGCGAGGCCTGGCGCACCCTCGGCCCCCGCGCCGAACTCTGGGAACTGCGCCGCCGCGTGATGCGCCGCTCGGTGCTCTTCGCCTCCGTGGTCGTCGGCCTCACCCTGCTCATCGGCTCGGTCCTCGGCGGCGCCGTCCGCTCCACCGAGATGGTCACCGTCCCCGGCCCGAACGACGACCCGATCAACCACCTCCCCGGCCAGCCGCTGCCGACCGAGCCGGAGCGCCGCCGCACCCCCTCGGAGACCCCGCGTGACGCCCGCCCCGAGCCCTCGGCGGCGGAGACCACCGAGGCCCGCGAGGAGCGCGAGGAGACCCAGGAGGCGACCCGGCCCACCGAGACCGGCACCGGCGGCTCCACCCCGACGCAGGAACAGCGGCCGACCGCCACCGACGGCAGCGGCGGCAGCACCAGCAGCCGTACCCCCACCCAGTCGGAACCCGCCCCGCCGCCGACCACCAGCGACAGCCCCAGCGGCACCTCCGGCAGCACCTCGTCCAGCACCGGCGGCTCCTCCACCGGCACCCCCACCCAGGAGACGCCGACCGAGGAGGCCACCACCGGCGGCGGCGAGGCCCCGCAGAACCCGATCGGCGGCCTGCTGGGCTGAGCCCGCGCCACCCCCGCGCACCGGAAAGGCGGCACCGTCCCCCAGGGGCGGTGCCGCCTTCGTGCTGCCCGCGTGCGGCCCTCAGTGGCCCTGCGCGGCAAGCTCCTTCGCGGCCTCCGTCAGGTCCTTCGCGGTGTCGATGGCCCTCCAGTACGCCCCCTGGGGCAGCGGGAAACCGGCCAGGCGCCGCTCGCGCGCGAGACGGGGGAAGGTCGTCCGCTCGTGGTCGCCCAGATCGGGCAGGAGCGCGGTGAACGCGGGGGAGAAGACGTACACGCCGGCGTTGATGAGGAACGGCGACGGCGGCGCCTCGACGAAGTCGGTGATGTGCCCGAACGTGTCGGTCTCGACGGCGCCCCACGGAATCCGCGGGCGGGCCAGCGCCAGTGTGGCCGTGGCGTCCCGCTCGTCGTGGAACGCGGCCATCTCCCGCAGCGAGAAGCGGGTCCAGATGTCGCCGTTGGTGGCGTACCACGGCCGGTCCGGCTCGGGCAGGTGCGCCGCCGCGTACTTGAGGCCGCCACCCCGGCCCAGCGGCTCGGTCTCGACGACCGTGGTCACCTTGAGCGGCAGATCGGCCTCCTCCAGCCACTCCTGGAGGACTTCGGCGAGGTGCCCGCAGGAGACCACGGCGTCGGTCACGCCCTCGGCGGCCAGCCAGGAAAGCTGATGGCCGATGATCGGGGTCCCGGTGCCCGGGATCTCGACCATCGGCTTGGGGCGGTCGTCGGTGTAGGGGCGCAGCCGTGAGCCCTGGCCGCCCGCCAGGACCACGGCCTGCGTCGGAGTGGTGTGCATACGGGGAACGATAGGTGCCCCGCGGGCGCGGACGCGGTGACGGCGCTCAGCCCGTCGCGCGCATCACGCCGGTCGCGTACGAGGTGTCGCAGACCGGCCGGGAGAACGCCTGGGCGCGGGCCGGGCCGTAGTGCTCGACCGCGGCGCGGCCGAGGGCGCGGGCGATCGACACGCAGTGCTCGGCGAGCGAGGGACGGTTCTCCACCTCGCGCTGGAGGTGGGTGAGGGCGACGCCCGGGTCCTTCTCCTGGAGCTCGGCGAGGAGCCGGTCCCGCAGCACGTCCTGCGGGGCACGGGACTTCGCGCGGGTGGAGACGTCCGAGGCGGAGGCGGTCAGCATCTGGCCTTCGGCGTCCTGGCCGGCCCACGGGACGGCGGACACCGCGAGCGTTCCCGACAGGACCAGGACGACGGGCAGGACGAGGGCGAGGGAGCGGCCGATTCGGCGGGCAGTGTGCGTCACGCAGGCGAGCGTAGCGGCCGGTAGTGATATGGCGACATTTAGTCACTCTCGCGGGGGATGGTTCGACGCGGCTTTTCGAATCCCGTGTTGACGCGGGGCGGTCGGGCGGGCCCCGAATGCCGGGGTTTTCCGGGGTAAGCCCGTTTAAACGAACGACCCCGCATCCGCAAGGGATACGGGGCCGTTCGCCACGGGGTCCTTTCCGGCCGGAGCCGGAGGTCACTCGCTGATGCGCTGCTCCGTCGACTTGGAGAAGACGTGCAGTTCGCCGGCGCGCGGGACGACGTGCAGCGTGGAGCCCTTGGCCGGGATCTCACGGCCGCCGACGCGGATGACGATGTCCTTGTCCTCGCCGCCGACGCGGGTGGAGCCGTAGACGAAGCCGTCGGAGCCCAGCTCCTCGACCACGTTGACCGTCACGGCCACGCCGTCCTTGCCGGTCGGGCCCGACACGTCGAAGTGCTCCGGGCGGACGCCGACGACGACGGTGGTGTCGCCGTTGGCGGCGGCGGTGGCGAGCGCGTCACGGGAGACCGGGACGACGCTGTTGCCGAACTTCACGCCGCCCTCGGTGATCGGGACCTCGATCAGGTTCATGGCGGGGGAGCCGATGAAGCCGGCGACGAAGAGGTTCGCGGGCTTGTCGTACATGTTGCGCGGGGTGTCGACCTGCTGGAGCAGACCGTCCTTCAGCACGGCGACGCGGTCGCCCATGGTGAGCGCCTCGGTCTGGTCGTGGGTGACGTAGACCGTCGTGATGCCGAGGCGGCGCTGCAGGCCGGCGATCTGCGTACGGGTCGAGACGCGGAGCTTGGCGTCGAGGTTCGACAGCGGCTCGTCCATGAGGAAGACCTGCGGCTCGCGCACGATGGCGCGGCCCATGGCGACACGCTGGCGCTGACCGCCGGAGAGCGCCTTCGGCTTGCGGTCCAGGTACTGCGTGAGGTCGAGGATCTTCGCGGCCTCTTCGACCTTCGCGCGGATCTCGCTCTTGTTGACACCGGCGATCTTGAGCGCGAAGCCCATGTTGTCGGCGACCGTCATGTGCGGGTACAGCGCGTAGTTCTGGAACACCATGGCGATGTCCCGGTCCTTCGGCGGCAGGTGGGTGACGTCGCGGTCACCGATGCGGATGGCACCCGCGTTCACGTCCTCCAGACCCGCCAGCATGCGCAGCGAGGTCGACTTGCCGCAGCCCGAGGGCCCCACGAGGACGAGGAACTCCCCGTCGCCGATCTCGATGTCGAGCTGGTCGACGGAGGGAGTCTTGGCGCCCGGGTAGATCCGGGTCGCCTTGTCGAAAGTGACAGAAGCCATGGTGATACGCCCCTTCACCGGCAGGAACGTGCCGGACGATCCGAGTAAAGGAAGAGTTGAGGTCTAGTCCACCTGGGTGAACTCTGCTCGACGCTACCTGGCGGCGCCGGATCTGTCAGCAGTTCGAAGGGCGTGAGATTTCCGACCGTGGGCCGGGCGGGGTTGGTTAGACTGCACTCGCTGCCGCCTTAGCTCAGTTGGCTAGAGCGCTTGACTTGTAATCTTGAGGTCGTCGGTTCGATTCCGACAGGCGGCTCTGTACGACGAAGGCCCCGCCCCCCTTGTGAGGGGGGCGGGGCCTTCGCGGTACCGTGCGGCGCGCACCCAGGGGGGGTGCGGTTTCGCGACGAAGGACTGATCGCTTGCGCAGAACCATTGCACTTGGGGGGACGGCCGCGCTGCTGGTGGCGGGGCTGGTCTCGGGGGCGTCGACGGCGGCTGCCGATGAC
The DNA here is from genome assembly GCF_039534915.1 of Streptomyces roseofulvus. Classification (NCBI taxonomy): domain Bacteria; kingdom Bacillati; phylum Actinomycetota; class Actinomycetes; order Kitasatosporales; family Streptomycetaceae; genus Streptomyces; species Streptomyces roseofulvus. The sequence continues at coordinate 4,505,779 of NZ_BAAAWE010000001.1, forward strand.
TGGTACCCCATGTTCGACGTCTCCGACCGGGTGGTTCAGCCCGGTACGTGGCCCGCCGAGGTGAGCCCGAACGGTGTCTCGTGGGACGGTCCGTTCGAAGGCACCCTCGTGTACGCCTTCAGCAAGGCGCCGCTGACGGACCCGACGTGGGCCAAGGGCGGTTTCCCCGCCGGGCTGTCGCTGCAGAACGAGGGGTGCCAGGCCCGGACCGGGGTGACCGGGGTGTACACCTGCCCCGTCACGGACGAGAACCCCTACAGCTCCCGTCTCGGCGTCGAGGCCGCGGCGGAGGCCGCCGACGGCACCACGCTGCACTACGGCTTCGTGTACGTCCCGCGCGGCGGTGACCTCGCGCGGGCCGTGAAGGAGGCGCAGACGGTCGACCTGCTGCTGGAGGACGGCCGGCACGCCGCCCGTACCGTCACGGTGAAGACGGCGGAGCACGTCGCCCAGAACACGATCCAGCTCTCCACCCCGCCCGTGGCCGTCGGCACCACGGTCACCCACACCGCCAAGGTGCACGCGGTGGACAAGGGCAGGCTCGAGATCGGCTTCGAGCCGGGCGAGGGCATGCGGCACTGGGAGGAGGGCGAGCTCCAGGTCGGGATCACCGATGTCCGCCAGGACTCCGGCACGACGGAGTGCGACCTCAGCAGCGGCTATCTCGCGGCCGACGGCGTCACGTGCGAGATCGACCCGGGAACGGCGGGGCCGGTCGACGTCACCATCTCGTACACGGTGAAGGCGACGCCGTCCGCGGCCGCGTGGCGGATCGGCACGTACGCGATGTTCCAGGTGTACGACAACGGCGAGCAGAACCCGGAGACCCGGAGCGAGTTCGTGGTCCAGAGCTCCCGTCCCGTGCCGACGCACTACGCGATGGTGTCCCGGGACAAGAGCGGGCTGCTGCACTGGCACCACGGCACCGGCAAGGCGTCCGCGCCGTTCTACGAGTGGTCGGAGACCGTCGGGCGCGGCTGGGGCATCTACAACGCCGTCACCAAGCTCGCCCCGATCACCATCGAGGCGGAGGGCGGCGGTGTCGTCGCCCGTGACACGTCCGGTGTGCTGTGGTCGTACCGGACGACCGGCAACTGGTACGAGCCGCTCACCTCGCGGGTGCGGGTCGGCAGTGGCTGGGGGATCTACAACCAGCTGGTCGGTGTCGGGGACGTCAGTGGTGACGGGCGGCCGGACATGATCGCGCGGGACGCGTCGGGCGTGCTGTGGCTGTACAAGGGCACGACGAGCACGACCGCGCCGTTCGCGACCCGGGTGCGGGTCGGCGGTGGCTGGGGGATCTACAACCAGTTCACCGGGGCCGGTGACCTGAACGGTGACGGGCGGGCCGATCTGATCGCCCGTGACACGGCGGGTGTGCTGTGGCTGTACCCGGCGACCGGCCGGGCCGACGTGCCGTACGGCACGCGGGTGCGGGTCGGCTCCGGCTGGCAGGGGTACTCGCTGGTGTCGTCGCCGGGTGACCTGACGGACGACGGGCGGGCCGACCTGGTCGCGCGGGACGGTTCCGGGAACGTGTACCTGTACCAGGGCACGGGCAAGGCCGCGGCTCCGTACCTGGGGCGGGTGAAGATCTCGCTCGGTGAGGGCGTCTCTTCGCTGAACGCGCTGTTCTGACGCGTGCGTGACGAAGGCCCCGGACCCCGTGGGGGGTTCGGGGCCTTCGTCGTGCCGGGGGTCAGCGGCCGGCGATGCGGTTGGCCCAGGTCGCCACGCGGTCGGTGGTGGCCGTGTGGGTGGAGGTCTCGCGGCGGTCGGCGCCGCGGAAGGCGGCGTACATGGTCTGGACGCCGAGCCAGCGGAAGGGTTCCGGCTCCCACTTGCGGACCTTGTGGTTCACCCAGGGGAGGGTGGTGAGGTCGGTGGCGCCGCCCTGGCCGGAGTCCTGCCGGATGAGGTCGCGGAGGGTGCGGGCGGCGAGGTTGGTGGTGGCGACGCCGGAGCCGACGTAGCCGCCGGCCCAGCCGATGCCGGTGGTGCGGTCGAGGGTGGCGGTGGCGCACCAGTCGCGGGGGACGCCGAGGACGCCGGACCAGGCGTGGTCGACGCGGATTCCGGCGAGCTGGGGGAAGAAGCGGATCAGGAGGTCGTGGAGGGCCTTGACGGTCTGGGGCTGGGTGCGGCCGTCGTTGTCGGTCTTCGAGCCGTAGCGGTAGGGGACGCCGCGGCCGCCGAGGGCGATGCGGCCGTCGGCGGTGCGCTGGGCGTACATGTAGGCGTGGGCCATGTCGCCGAGGGTCTCCAGGCCGTTCCAGCCGATGGACTCCCACTGGGCGTCGGTCAGCGGTTCGGTGGCGATCATGGAGGAGTTCATGGGGAGCCAGGTGCGGCGCTGGCCGGCGAGGGAGGCGGTGAAGCCCTCGGTGCAGCGGAGGACGTAGGGGGCGCGGACGGTGCCGTAGGGGGTGACGGCGTGCTTGGGCCTGATCTCGGTGACCGGGGTCGACTCGTGGAGGGTGACGCCGAGGGCTTCGACGGCGGCGCGGAGGCCGTTGACGAGCTTGACGGGGTGGAGGCGGGCGCCGTGCGGGGTCCAGGAGGAGCCGACGGCGCCGGCGACGCGGATGCGTTCGGCGGTCTCGCGGGCGCCGTAGATCTCGCGGTCGGTCTCGCCGAAGGCGTGCTCGACGGCGTGGAACTCCTTGAGGCGGGCGAGCTGCGCGGGGGTGAGGGCGACCTCCAGGACGCCGCCGCGGTGCTGGTCGGCGTCGATCTTCTCGGCGTCGAGGACGTCGAGGACCTCGGTGACGGTGGTGTTCATGGCCTGCTGGAGGCGGACGGCGGCGTCGTGGCCGTGGAGCTTGGCGTAGCGGTCGCGGCCGGCGATGCCGTTGTAGAGCCAGCCGCCGTTGCGGCCGGAGGCGCCGTAGCCGCAGAAGCGGGCTTCCAGGACGACGATGTCGAGGAAGGGCGCGGCCTTCTTGAGGTAGTAGGCGGTCCACAGGCCGGTGTAGCCGCCGCCGACGATGCAGACGTCGGCGGTCCGGTCGCCGGGGAGCGGTTCGCGGGGGTCCGGCAGGCCCTGCTGCGCGAACCAGAACGAGATGCCGCCGTTGACCGTGCTGGTGTTCATGTAGTCCCTCTTCCCGGTGCGTGGCGGGAGGGTACCGGGGGCGTCGGTCCCCTGGAAACGGGTCTTGCGGCGGCCGGTGGGGGTGGGGGGCGCGCCTGGGTTCGGGGGTGCGGATTTCGTCGCTCCGGAAGGATCCCTCCATGCCTGTGCGCAGGTCTCGGCGTGCCCTCGGGGCCGTGTTCGCCGCGGGTGTCATCGGCTTTGCGGGGGTGGGGTGTTCGGCGTCCGCGGGTGCGTCGGGGGTGGGGAGGGGAAGGCGGCGGCGGTGCGCGCGAAGGTGGTGGGTGTGCTGCCGTCGGCGGTGGAGGGTACGAAGATCGTCGTCGGTGCCGTGGACGCGCCGCACACGGTGACGGTGTACGCGGATCCGCGGTGCCCGTCCTGCGCGAGGTTCGCCGCGTTCTCGGTGCTGGTGGACGGGGAGGCGCTGGACGGCGGCGGCGGGCTGTACGAGGCGGGGGAGTTCGGGAGGCTGCTGGACGGGGCGCTCGGCCCGTAGGGTCGGCGGGTGATTCACGTACCGGAGGAACTCGCGGAGACCCAGGAGCGGTACAACGGCGAGGCGGGGCGCGCGTTCGTGGCCGCGCTGCCCGGGCGGGCGGAGGAGTTTCTCGGCCGGTGGGGGCTGCGGCTCGACGGGCCGTCGCTGCACGGGGTGGCGTCGCTGGTGCTGCCCGTGGTGCGGGCGGACGGCACGCCGGCGGCGCTGAAGCTGCAGCTTCTCGACGCGGAGACGGAGGGCGAGCCGGCGGCGCTGCGGGCGTGGGCCGGGGACGGGGTCGTACGGCTCCTGGAGCACGACCCGGGGACGGGCACGATGCTGCTCGAACGGGCGGACCACCGGCGGCACTTGTCGCGGCTGGGCGACGAGCGGGAGGCGGTGCGGGTCCTGGCGGGGCTGCTGGCGCGGCTGTCGGTCCGGGCGGCGCCGCCGGGGCTGCGGCGGCTGGAGGCGATCGCCGCGCGGATGCTGGCGCGGGTGCCGGGGGCGGTGGCGCGGCTCGCCGCGGAGGACGCGGCGCTGCTCGCGGACTGCGCGGCCGCCGTGCGGGAGGTGGCGGGCGAGCCGGGGGACCGGCTGCTCCACTGGGACCTGCACTACGACAACGTGCTGGGCGCGGAGCGCGAGCCGTGGCTGGTGATCGATCCGAAGCCGCTCGCCGGCGATCCGGGCTTCGAGCTGTTGCCGGCGCTGACCAATCTGTGGGACCCGGATCCGGCCGTGATCCGGTGGCGCTTCGACCTGCTCACCGAGCGGTTGGGGCTGGACCGGGAGCGGGCGCGGGCGTGGACGCTGGGGCGGGTGCTGCAGAACGGGTTGTGGGAGGTCGAGGAGGGCGAGGACGAGCTCGGCGTGGACGGGGTGGTCGTCGCGCGGGCGCTGCTGGCACGCTGAGGGCATGATCCGTACCGCCACTCCGGCCGACGTGCCCGTCATCCATGCCCTGATCCGTGACCTCGCGGAGTACGAGAAGGCCCTCGACGAGGTCCGGGCCACCACCGAGCAGCTGCACGAGGCGCTCTTCGGCGAGCGTCCGGCCGCCTTCGCGCACATCGCGGAGACCGAGGCCGGGGAGCCGGTCGGCTTCGCGCTCTGGTTCCTCAACTTCTCGACGTGGCGCGGGGTTCACGGCATCTACCTGGAGGACCTGTACGTCCGTCCGGAGGCGCGTGGCGGCGGTCACGGCAAGGCGCTGCTGACGGAGCTGGCGCGGATCTGCGTGGAGCGCGGCTACGAGCGCCTGGAGTGGTCGGTGCTGAACTGGAACAGGCCGTCGATCGACTTCTACGAGTCGCTGGGCGCCCGCCCGCAGGACGAGTGGTCGGTCTACCGTCTGACGGACGGGGCCCTGGCGGCGCTGGGCGCCCCGGCGACGGTGTAGGAAGTCCCTATGTGCAACGACCACGGCAATCACGGCGACGACATGGGCGTCGAGGCCCGTTTCCAGCGGATCACCGCCTTCATCGAGGCGCGGCTGACGCCGCTCTTCGACCCGGCGAACGGCAGTGACCACGGCTTCGGGATGGACGACACCTCCCGCGCCCTGCGGGCACTGCGCTACACGGTGCAGGCGGCCTCGCAGGTCGGCGGTCTGGTGGAGAAGCGGGAGACGGCGCCGGAGCTGCGTCAGGTGGTGGACCAGGCGCTGGAGCACAACTGGGACGCGCTGCGCTCCATCGCCCGGATGTGGGAGGACCACGAGGACTTCCGCAAGGAGTTCAAGGCGCATTCCTGGGACGTGCTCGGCGTCTGAGCCTCCTCAGGGAACCAGGACCACCTTGCCCATCGTGCCCCGGGTCTCCAGGGCGCGGTGGGCTTCTGCCGCTTCGGCGAGCGGGAAGGGGTGGATCGCGGGGCGGAGGGTGCCTGTGGAGGCGGCGGCGAGGGCGGCGAGTTCGAGCTTCCGGACGTCGCCGCCGGCCTTCTGGATCATGACGGGGCCGAGGACGGAGCCGGAGGTGATGCCGCGGGCGGTCAGCTCCTCCTCGGTGAAGGTGAGGGCTTCGCCGTCGTGGAGTCCGGTGCTGGACCAGCCGAAGACGAGGTGTTGTCCGCCCTTGCCGAGGAAGTCGACGGCGGTGCGGCCGGTGGTGCCGCCGACGGAGTCGAAGACGACGGTGGCGGTGCGGTCGCCGAGGAACGCGCGGACCTGGTCGGGCCAGTCGGGGCGGGTGTAGTCGACGGCGAGGTCGGCGCCGTTGTCGCGGACGCGGGCGACCTTGGCGGGGCCGCCGGCGAGGCCGATGACGGTGGCGCCGGCGTTCTTCGCGTACTGGACGAGGAGGGTGCCGATGCCGCCGGCGGCGGCGGGGACGATCGCGACGGACTCCGGGCCGAGGTCGGTGAACTGGAGGATGCCGAAGGTGGTGCGGCCGGTGCCGATCATGGCGACGGCCTCGGCGTCCCCGAGGTGGTCGGGGAGTTCGTGGAGGCGGGTGGCGTCGGTGACGGCCAGTTCGGCGTAGCCGCCGGGGTTCATGCCGAGGTGGGCGACGACGCGCTTGCCGAGCCAGCCGGGGTCGGTGCCGTCGCCGACGGCGTCGACGGTGCCGGCGACCTCGCGGCCGGGGACGGTGGGGAGCGTGGTGGGGGCGGGGAAGGGGCCGGTCCTGCCCTGGCGGAGGGCGGTGTCGAGGAGGTGGACGCCGGCGGCGGCGACGGCGATCCGGACCTGGCCGGGGCCGGGCACGGGGTCGGGCACCTCCTCGTAGGCGAGGTTCTCGGCGGGGCCGAAGGCGTGGAGTCGGACGGCGTGCATGACGGTTCCCCTGTCGTCGCGGGCGTGCGGTCGGGACCCAGGCTCGTACCTGAACCTCACTTGAGGTCAAGGCGGGTGGCTGTCGGTGGCGTGCGTCAGGATGGCCGTATGAAGCGAACGACCAAGGCGCCCCGCCGGGTGGAGCTGCGGCTGCCTCCCCTGGAGCCGTACGAGGGCGGGCTGGAGCCCGACGGGGACTACGACGGCCTGGAGCTGGCCGGGCTCGATCTGGCGGGCGCCTCGGGGGAGGGCGCGCGGTTCCTGGACTGCGTGCTGCGGGAGTGCGCGCTCGACGAGGCGCGGCTGACGGGGGCGCGTTTCCTGGACTCGCGTCTGGAGTCCGTACGGGGCGTGGGAACCGACCTGTCCGGGGGGCAGCTACGGGACGCGGAGGTCGTGGAGGCGCGGTTCGGGGGGACGCAGCTGCACGGTTCGGCGTGGGAGCGGGTGCTGGTGCGGGGCGGGAAGTGGGACTACCCGAACCTGCGGGCGGCGACCCTGCGGGACGTCGTCTTCGAGGGGTGCGTGCTGGTGGAGCCGGACTTCGGCGGGGCGGTCCTGGAGCGGGTCGCGTTCGTGGACTGCGAGCTGGTCGGGGTCGACGTGTCGGGGGCGAGGCTGACGGACGTGGACCTGCGCGGGGTGCGGCGCCTGGAGATCGCGCGCGGGGTGGAGTCGCTGGCGGGCGCGGTGATCTCCTCGACGCAGCTGCTCGACCTGGCCCCGGTTCTTGCGGCGCGGCTGGGGGTGCGGGTGGAGGACTGAGGTCCGGCCCCGGCCCGGCCCGGGAGAAGCGCTCCGGGCCGCCGCCGCTCACGACGGGGGTTTTCCGGGGGTGGCCATGAGCCGGGAGTCCGGCCGAGCCCCTGGGGGCGCGGGGGTTCGGGGGGTCGGGCGGGTCTCCGCGGGCTTCCCGGGGGGGGCTACTTCACGCGGGGGAAGCGGGCCTGGAGGTCCCAGACGGCCGGGTTGTCGGCCAGGCCCTCGTGCATGTCGGTGAGGTCGGCGATCAGGTCGTGGAGGAAGTCGCGGGCCTCGCGGCGGAGTTCGGCGTGAGAGAAGGTGAGCGGGCGTTCGTCGCCGGGCATCCAGTCCGCCTCGACGTCGACCCAGCCGAAGCGGCGCTCGAAGAGCATCAGGTCGGAGGACTCGGTGAAGTCCAGTTCGGCGTACTGGGGGCGGGAGGCGCGGCTGCCCCGCGGGTCGCTGTCGAGCTGTTCGACGATGTCGCAGAGCGCCCACGCGAAGTCGAGGACCGGCACCCATCCCCAGGCGGTGGACACCTCCCGGTCCTCCTCGGTGTCCGCGAGGTAGACGTCCCCGCAGAAGAGGTCGTGCCGCAGCGCGTGCACGTCCGCCCGCCGGTAGTCGGTCTGCGGGGGGTCGGGGAAGCGCCGGGAGAGGGAGTAGCCGATGTCGAGCACGCCCTGATGGTGTCACGCCCCCGCGGTGGTGTCAGACGCGGTGGACCGCCCGCGCCAGCCGGGGGCCCAGCCAGCGCTTGAGCCGGCGCAGGGCCTCCAGGCGGCCGGCGGCGCGGTCGATCCGGTAGTAGAGCTGCGGGGGGACGTACGGGAGGAGGGGGGAGTGGCGCTGGCCGAGGAGGGCGAACATCTTGTCCGGCTCCAGGTCCATGTAGCGGGGCAGGTTCTCGTACCACTGGGCGCTGAGGCGGGCCGCGCTCTGGGCGGAGACCAGTTCGGCGCGCCGCCGCCTGCCGTAGGCGGTGAGGGCGGTGTCGAGGTCGTCCGGGTGGGTGCGGAGGGCCTCGGCCAGGGCCAGGGCGTCCTCCAGGGCGAGGGTGGTGCCGGCGCCGATCGAGTAGTGGGTGGTGTGGGCGGCGTCGCCGAGGAGGACGGTCCGGCCGTGGTGCCAGGCGCGGGTGGTGAGGGTGCGGAAGCGGAGCCACTGGGCGGGTTCGGCGCCCCGGTCGCGGCCGATCAGCTCGTGTCCGTCGAGGAGGTCGTGGAAGAGCTTCTCCAGCAGCGCCAGGCAGTCGCCCTCGGGCATGGTGTCCAGGCCGAGGCCGGTCCAGGTGCCGGGGGCGCACTCGACGACGCAGGTGGAGCGCTCGCCGCTGAAGCCGTAGGCGTAGCACCAGATCCAGCCGTGCTCGGTCTCCTTGAAGGCGAAGCTGAAGGAGTCGAACACCTTGCTGGTGCCGAGCCAGATGTACGGGTTGCGGCCGGTGGTGAAGGCGGTGCCGTAGTGGTCGGCGTGGGCCTCGCGCAGGACGCTGTGGACGCCGTCGGCGGCGACGACCAGGTCCGCGCCGGCCAGCTCCGGCGCGTCCGGGCCGGCGATCTGGTGCTCGTACGCGACCTCGACGCCGAGCGCCGTGGCCCGGTCGGCGAGCAGTCCGAGCATCCGGCGGCGGCCGATGCCGAAGCCCGCGTCGCCGCGGTGCACGGTCCGCTCGTCGCGGACGATCGCGAGGCCGTCGGTCCAGGTCACCGAGGCCTCGGCGACGGCGGCGGCGGACTCCGGGTCGCCGGCCCGCAGCTTGTCGAGGAGCCCGGCCCAGTAGGTGACGCCCCAGCCGTAGGTGGAGCCGGCCGCGTTCCGCTCGTACACGGCGATCTCGTGGCCCGGGTCCTGGCGCTTCAGCAGGATCGAGAGGTACAGGCCGGCGGGCCCGCCACCGACGACGGCGATCTTCACGTGCGCTCCCACGGGGACATGACGCTGTGCACTGGAACGACAGCGCACGGTAGCAGTCCCGGGGGGCTCAGGGGAGCAGGCGCTGTTCCTTCGCGACCGCGACGGCGCCGGCCCGCGTGTCGACGCCGAGCTTGGCGTAGATCCGCCCGAGGTGGGTCTTGACGGTGGCCTCGCTGATGAAGAGCGCGCGGGCGATCTCCTTGTTGCCGAGGCCGTGCGCCAGCTGGCCGAGGATGTCCCGCTCGCGGTCGGTGAGGGACGGGCCCGCCGCGCCCCGCATCCGGTCCATGACCCGGCTCGCGACCGGCGGCGACAGGGCGGTGCGCCCCTGGGCGGCGGCGTGGATCGCGGCGAACAGCTCCTCGGGCCGCTCGGCCTTCAGGAGGTAGCCGGTGGCGCCCGCCTCGATGGCGCGGGTGATGTCGGCGTCGGTGTCGTACGTGGTGAGGACGAGGACGTGGACGCCGGTCGGCGCGATCCGGCGGGTCGCCTCCACCCCGTCGATGCCGGGCCCGAGCTGGAGGTCCATCAGGACCACGTCCGGCTTCAGCTTCGCGGCCATCGCGACCGCCTCCTCGCCGCTGCCGGCCTCCCCGACGACCTCGATGTCCGGGGTGGAGCCCAGCAGGGCGAGCAGGCCGGCGCGGACCACGACGTGGTCGTCGCAGAGGAGGATGCGTACGGTCACGGGCGGGCCTCCACGGGGGGTGCGAGCGGGATGGCGGCGGAGAGCACCGTGCCTTCGCCGGGGGTCGACTCCACCGTAAGCGTGCCGCCCAGCTGCTGGGCGCGGACCCGCATGGCGGGCAGGCCGTGGCCGCGGACGTCGCCGCCGTCGCGGGCGGCCGACGGGTCGAAGCCGCTGCCGTCGTCGGCGACGTCCAGGACGACCTGGTCGTCGAGGTAGGTGAGGGTGAGCGCGGCCGAGGTGGCGGCGGCGTGCTCCCGGATGTTGGCGAGCGCGCCCTGCGCGATCCGCAGCAGCGCCGACTGGGCCCGGTCCGGCAGCGGCACCGGCGTGCCGTCGACCCGGAACTCGGCCGACTCGCGCGCGGCGAGCCCGCGCAGCGCCTGTTCGAGGCCGCCGCCCTCGGCGAGGTCGGCGGGGGCCAGGTCGTGGACGAAGCGGCGGGCCTCGGCGAGGTTCCGCTCGGCGATCGACTCCGCCGTGCGGACGTGCCGGCGGGCGGTCGCCGGGTCGGTGTCCCAGGTGCGGTCGGCGGCCTGGAGCAGCATCTGCTGGCTCGACAGGCCCTGCGCGAGGGTGTCGTGGATCTCCATGGAGAGCCGCTGCCGCTCGGCGAGGGTGCCCTCGCGCCGCTCGATCGCGGCGAGTTCGCGCCGGGTGCGGATCAGGTCGTCGATGAGGGCCCGCTGCCGGGCCGCCTGCCGGTCGGCGTGGACGAAGACGCCGGTGGCGATGGCGGCGACGGCCGGCGGGGCGACGATCAGGTTGGGGTCCCAGCCGCCGTGCGAGAGCTGGACCTGCGCGAAGACGACGAAGGCGGTGAGGAGGGCGACCAGCCCGAACGCCGCCCTGTGGGGCAGGGTCCGCAGGCCGGTGTAGAAGAGCGGGACCGCGCACCAGGCGAAGCTGGGCGCGAGGACGACGAGCACCACCCACACGGCGACGACCGTGCACAGCCAGGCGATCCGGCGCGGGGTGGCCCGGGTGCCGAGGACCGGTCCGAGCAGGTACAGGGCGGCGAGCGCGCCGCACAGGGCGATGATCCAGGGGCTGCGGGCCTCCCACGGGTGCCGCAGCAGGAACCGCGCCAGGGAGGCGCCGAGCAGCAGGAAGAACGCCACGTGCATGACCCGCGCCAGCCAGCCGGCGTCGGGGTCGTGCGCGGCGCGCGGGTCGGGGTCGAGGGCGCCGCGGGGGCCGGGGCCGTACGCGTCCCGCGGGTCGTGCCCGCCGCGCGGGCCGGGGTCGACGGCGCCGCCGCGCCGGTTCGGGGCGTGCGCGGCGCGCGGGTCGCGGTCGTGCGCGGCGCCGGGGGTGCGCCGGTCGGGCGGGGTGGGTGCGGCGTGCCGCGGGTGCCGGCCGGTCCGGTCCATCCGTCTCGCCTCCTTACGCACGGCGCTGACCTGGGTGTACGTATCCATGCTGACCCGCGCGGACCACCCCGGCATCAGCCGATCGGCTGACCCCGGCATCGTCCGGTGCGCGCCGGGAGGGCAGCCGGACCGTGGACCGTACGGGGCCGGTCCCGGACCCAGGATGGATCTCGGAGCGGGGGAGACGCCCTCCTCCGCCGGACCGATCAGGTCCGCCACGACCTCCTCGGGAGCCACCATGAAGAAGAAGATCGTCCTCGGTGCGACCGCCGCCGCCGTCCTGACCGCCGGCACCTTCGGCGCCGTCGCGGCGAACGCCTCCGCTCCGGCCGCCGCTCCCGCCGCCGTCGCCAAGGCCGACGCGGGCGGCGACCACCTGCGCCAGACCACGCACCTCACCGTCGACGCCGCCACGGACGCCGCCGAGGCCGTCCTGGAGGCCGCCGAGAAGGAGAACCAGCGCGTCTCCGTGGCCGTGGTCGACCGCAACGGCAACACCCTCGTCACCCTGCGCGGCGACGGCGCCGGCCCGCAGTCGTACGAGTCGGCGATCCGCAAGGCGTTCACCGCCGTCTCCTGGAACGCCCCCACCTCCGAGCTCGCCAAGCGCCTGGAGCAGGCCCCGAACCTGAAGGACATCCCGGGCACCCTGTTCCTCGGCGGCGGTGCCCCGGTCGCCGCCGACGGCGGCCCGATCGCCGGCATCGGCGTGGCGGGTGCCCCCTCCGGCGACCTGGACGAGAAGTTCGCCCGGGCCGGTGTCGCCGAGCTGGCGAAGTGACACCCGCCGCTCGCCCCCTCTACGGGTGAGGGCGCCCGACTCCCCCCGACGGGCGCCCTCACCGTCACCTTCTGTCCGGCTTGTCTAGGATCCGTACGTGACGCACGTGACCCAGACCAGCAGGACCGGACGGTCCCCCAGGGCCGCCGCCGTCACGGCGGCGGCCCTCGCCGCGCTCGGCCTCCTCGCCGCCGGCTGCACCCCGGCGGCCGGCGGGGTGCGGGGCACGCCCGGCGCGTCCGGCGTCCAGGACCCGTACTTCCCCCGGCTCGGCAACGGCGGCTACGACGTCTCCCACTACGCCCTCGACCTGGCCTTCGACCCGGACGGCGGCCGGCTCGACGGCACCGCGCGGATCACCGCCCGCGCCACCCAGGACCTCTCCGCCCTCAACCTCGACCTCGCCGGCCTCACCGTGTCGGGCGCGACCGTCGACGGCGAGCCCGCCGCCGTCAACCGGGCCGGCGACGAGCTGACCCTGCGCCCCCGCGACGAACTGCCGCGGGGCGCCGAGTTCACCGTCACCGTCGACTACGCCGGGGTGCCCGAGCCGCTCACCGACCCCGACGGCTCGACCGAGGGCTGGCTGAACACCTCGGACGGCGCGGTCGCGGTCGGCGAACCGGCCGGCTCCATGACCTGGTTCCCCGGCAACCACCACCCCTCCGACAAGGCGTCCTACGAGATCGCGCTGACCGCCCCGAGCCGCCTCGCGGCGCTCTCCAACGGCGTCCGCGTCTCCGCCGGGCCCGCCTCCGGCGGCCGCACCCGCACGGTCTGGCGCCAGCCGGAGCCGATGGCGTCCTACCTCGCCACCGTGATGATCGGCCGGTACGAGACCAGCACCGGCACCGCCCTCGGCGACGTCCCCGTCGTCACCGCCGTCGAGCCCTCGCTGGCCTCCGCCACCGCCGCGCTCCGCGCCGAACTCCCCGCGCTCCTCGCCCGCCAGCAGGACCGCTTCGGCCCGTACCCCTTCGGCGCCGCCGGAGCCGTGATCATCACCGACGGGCTGCTCGGCTACGCCCTGGAGACGCAGACCCGGCCCGTCTTCCCGGCCTCCTCCTTCGACCGCACCACGCTGGTGCACGAGCTGGCCCACCAGTGGTTCGGGAACTCCGTCACCCCCGAGAGCTGGCAGGACATCTGGCTCAACGAGGGCTTCGCCACCTACGCCGAGTGGCTGTACGCGGAGGAGCACGGCTCCGTCCCGGCCCGGGACAGCTTCCTGGCGGCCTTCGCCGAGGAGGCCAACTGGGCCTTCCCGCCGGCCGATCCGCCCAGCGCCGAGAACCTCTTCGACCCGCCCGTCTACCAGCGCGGGGCGATGGTCCTGCACAAGCTGCGCGAGACCGTCGGCGACGAGGTCTTCGACGAGCTGCTGCGCGGCTGGGCCGCGAAGTACCGGCACGCCAACGCCTCCACCGGGGACTTCACCGGCTACGCCGAAGCGGTGGCCGGGCGGGACCTGGACGCGGTGTGGGACGTCTGGCTGTACGGCAAGGACCGGCCGGCCGAGCCCTAGGGTTCCTGGAGGGCCTTGCGCAGGACCACGCACGGGCGGCCGTGCGCCAGGTCGGGGCGGCGGGCGGTCTCCTCGTACCCGAGGGAGGTCCAGAACGCGAGGGCCTTCGGATTGTTCTCCAGGACGGCCAGCCGGAGACCGGTCCGGCCGGCGGTGCGGAAGCCGTCCTCGACGTGGGCGGCGAGCCGGCGGCCGAAGCCGGCGCGGTGCGCGTCCGCGTGGACCATCAGCAGGCCGATCCAGGGGTCGGGGTCGGCCGGGTCGGGGTGCCGGCCGAGGGTCACGGCGACGGCGACGAGCCGGCCCTCGGAGCGGGCCAGCAGCACCTCGGCGGAGGGCTGGGCCAGGTCGTCGGCGAGGGCGGCGGCGACCTGCTCGGGGCGGATCGCGTCCGGGTCCGGGAAGTCGCCGCTGAGCTGCTGGAACTCCCGGTTCGAGGCGTACAGCGCGGTGAGTTCGGTGAGCAGCGGGCCGGGGAGCGCGGCGCCGTCCTCCAGGGCCTTGGGCGCGAGGGTCTCGACGATCACCCGGTCAGGGTAGAGCCCCGGCGGTCGGAGGACCGGCCGGGGCTCGACGGCTCCGCGGGCCGCGTGTCAGATGTTCACGCCGAAGTCGCGGGCGATGCCCTCCAGGCCGGAGGCGTAGCCCTGGCCGACCGCGCGGAACTTCCACTCGGCGCCGTTCCGGTACAGCTCGCCGAAGACCATGGCGGTCTCGACGGCGGCGTCCTCGGAGAGGTCGTAGCGGGCGATCTCGGCGCCGCCGGCCTGGTTGACGACGCGGATGTAGGCGTTGCGGACCTGGCCGAAGTTCTGCGCGCGGGAGACCGCGTCGTAGATGGAGACCGGGAAGACGATCTTCTCGACGTTGGCCGGGAGGCCCGCGAGGTTGACGTTGATCTGCTCGTCGTCGCCGCCGCCCTCGCCGGTGCGGTTGTCACCCGTGTGGACGATGGTCTGGTCCGGGGTCGACTTGTTGTTGAAGAAGACGAAGTGGGCGTCCGAGGCGACCTTGCCCGCGGCGTCGACGCCGATCGCGGAGGCGTCCAGGTCGAAGTCGGTGCCGGTCGTCGTGCGGACGTCCCAGCCGAGGCCCACGGTGACGGCGGTCAGACCCGGCGCCTCCTTGGTGAGGGAGACGTTGCCGCCCTTGGCGAGGCTCACTGCCATGGAAGTCCCTTTCATCGTGACGCTCACGTGGTCGTTCGCCCGGAGAAACGCGGCAGACCGCCCGACGGTTCCCGGATGCGTGAAAACAGGATGACGGTCGGGACCCGCCGCGGGGAACATGGAGGGCATGTCAGGTCCGTATCAGATCCGCGGCTCCGTCTCGCTTCCCGAGGCCGAGCTCCAGTGGCGTTTCACGCGCTCCTCGGGTCCCGGCGGCCAGCACGTGAACACCTCCGACTCCCGCGTCGAGCTGCGGTTCGACCTCGCCGCGACCGAGGCGCTGCCCGAGGTGTGGAAGTCCCGCGCCCTGGAACGGCTCGCCTCCCGGCTGGTGGATGGCGTGCTGACCGTACGGGCCTCGGAGCACCGCTCCCAGTGGCGCAACCGCGAGACGGCCGCCGTGCGCCTCGCCGCGCTCCTCGCCGAGGCGACGGCCCCGCCGCCGAAGCCGCGACGGGCCACCCGCATCCCCCGCGGCATCAACGAGCGCCGGCTGCGCGAGAAGAAGCAGCGCGCCGAGACCAAGCGCGGCCGGCAGGGCCGCGACTGGGGCTGAGCCCGGGCCCGAGTCCTGGCCCCGGGGCCGAGCCGTCCCGGGCCGAGCCGGAGGCCGAGTCCGGGCCGAGCACGCGGCAGGTGGTCCCGGACAGCCGGCGGTCAGCCCAGGCGGCGGTAGCGGCCGCGGAAGTACGTGAGCGGTTCGCCGTCCGGGGACGGCAGGCCGACCGAGAGGACCCGGCCGATCACCAGGGTGTGGTCGCCCGCCACCACCCGGCTCTCCGTGCGGCACTCCAGGGTGGTGAGCGCCCCGCCGAGCAGCGGCGCCCCGCTCACCTCGCCCCGCGTGTACGGCAGGTCGGCGAAGAGCAGCCGGTCGGAGACGCGGCCCTTCATCGCGAACCGCCCGGCGACGTGCCGCTGGCTCTCCGCCAGCACCGACACCGCCCAGACCGGGACCTCCTCCAGGAGGTCGTCCATCCGGGAGCCGTTGCGCAGGCTGACCAGGACCAGCGGCGGGTCCAGGGACACCGAGAGGAACGCCGTCGCCGTCATGCCGACGTCCTCGCCGCGCGGGCCGTCGTCGGGATCGTGCGCGGTCACCAGGACCACACCGGCCGCGAGGCGGGACATGGCCGCCCGGAACTCGTCGTCGCTCACCCCCTCAGCATGAGGGATGGCGAGGTCCGTGACGGGCGGCGAGGGCGCGGTCTTCTGCAGCACACCGGCACGCTAGCCAGGGTCCCGAGCGGGCCGCATCGGGCCGGGGGACCAGGCCGCACCGGGGCGCGGGACCTAGGACCGTGCGGCCGGAGCCCTACCCCTGCGGGTACCGGGGGCACGCCCGCCGCGCCGGTCACCGCCGACCCGCCGGATTCCGCCACAGCATGCTGTGACTTGAGTCACAGAGCGCACTATTTGCTGACCCTGTGTACCGGGTGCGCAGCTCGCTGTGATTCAGTGGCGGGGACAGTACAGCACGAAGCCGATGAGAACCCTGGAGTTGCTGTCGAGGTCTCGGGGAGAGCGAGCGATGGAGACCGAGTCGGAGCCTTACGTCCGTCTCTCGACCCTGCGACAGCTGCATCAGGTCGTGGCGGACCTCAACACCGCCCGCAGCCTGGCGGACACCGTGCAGACCGTCGCCGACGGCGTCGTCGCCGGCCTCAACTACCAGCTGGCCTGCGTCAACCTCGTCCGGCCCGACGGTGACCTGGTCGTCGCCGCCTTCGCCGGGGACCCCGCGGCCGAGTCCCTCATCACCGGCCGGGTCGGCTCCCGCGAGGCCTGGGACCGGCGGCTCTCCATGGGCGTGTCGTGGGGCGACCTGCGGTTCATCCCGCACACGGAGGGCTGGGTCCTGATGGACGACGACGTCCCCCAGTGGCACACCGACGGCCCCGCCCCCCGCTTCGAGGACGAGTGGCACCCCCACGACCGCCTCTACGCCCCCATGTACGCGTCCGGGACGGGACGCGAACTCCTCGGCGTCATATCCGTCGACCGCCCGCGCAACGGCCGGCACCCGGGACCCTGGGGGCAGGAAGCCCTCCAGATGTACGCCTCCCAGTCCGCCATCGCGATCAGCAACGCCCGGCTCCGCTCCAACATGCAGCGCGCCCTCATCCGCCTGGAGCGCGAGCAGCAGGCCCTCCGGGCCAGCGAGGAATCCTTCCGGCAGGCGTTCGAGTACGCCCCCTCCGGCATGGCCATCGCCGAGCTCGGCGGCGACCAGCACGGCCGGCTCCTCCGCACCAACGACGCCCTCTGCCGGCTCCTCGGCCGGCCCGCCTCCGTGATGCGCCGCTACTCCTTCGCCGACCTCGTCCACCCCGAGGACATCGGCACCCTGCTCCGCACCTCCGCCGAGGGCGGCCGCGCCGAGCTGCGGCTCGGCCGGCGCGACGGCACCTACGTCTGGGTGTCGCTGCGGAACTCGGTGGTCGCCGACGCCGCCGACGGGCCCCGCTTCCTGCTCACCCACGTCGAGGACATCGAGGAGCGCAAGCGGCACGAGCTCCAGCTCGCCCACCGCGCCTCCCACGACGCCCTCACCGGCCTGCCCAACAGCGCCGAGCTGCGCTCCCGGCTCTCCGCCCGGCTCTGCGAGCGCCCCGCGCACACAGGCGCCTACCAGGGGCCTGGTCCGGACGCCGGGTTCGGGTACGGCCCCGACCCGCTGCCGCTCGCCCAGGACGGCTACGAGTACGAGCACGAGCACGAGCACGGCTTCGGCTTCGAGCAGGCCGGCGGCGGGGCGTACGACCACCATGTGCACACGGTCGCGCCGACCGGCGGCGACACCGACGACGGCACCAAGGGGCTCGCCGTCCTCTTCTGCGACCTCGACGGCTTCAAGTCGATCAACGACCGCTTCGGGCACCACACCGGCGACGCGGTCCTCATCGAGGTGGCCCGCCGGCTCACCACCGGCGTCAGGGACGGTGACACCGTCGCCCGTCTGGGCGGTGACGAGTTCGTCGTCCTCGCCGACGGACTGGGCGCCGCCGACGCCGCCGACCTCGCCGTCCGGCTGCGGAACGCGATCATCCCGCCCATCCGGGTGGACGGCCGCGCGGTCCGGGTCGGGGCCAGTTTCGGCATCGGCTGGGCCGAGTGCGGGATGACCGTCGAAGAGGTCCTGAACTCCGCCGACCAGCGGATGTACGTGGAGAAGCGGTCGCGTGCCAAGGTGCACCGCAGGGCGGGATGATCCTTCCCGGCACGGCGGGTTCATTCGTTCGGGGTAGGCTCGCCGGGTCGGCGACGGCTGGCGAGCATGGAGAGGATGACCCGGATGGCTGCCGGTAACGACGGCGCGAACAAGCCCGAGGACGACGATCCGTTCGGCTACCTGTACGCGGACGGACAGGCAGCGGCCGGCCGCGCCCCGCAGGGCGGCGGCTACGGCTACCCAGGCCCCGCGCAGGCCCAGCCGGGCGTCCCCCGTACCTCGTACAACCAGGTCAGGACGGTCGGCGAGCGCCAGTACGGGCAGCAGCCGGCCCAGCCGCACGTGCCGCCGCAGCAGCAGGCGGCGTACGGCCAGCCGCACCCGCAGTACGCGGCGCCCGAGACCTACGGCGGCGCCCAGCCGCCCCGCCACACCCCGCCCCCGCAGGGCCCGCGCGGCGGCGGCCGCGGCCCCAACACCAAGGGCCTGCTGATCGGCGCGGTCGCGGTCGTCGCGGTCGTCGTGGCCGGCATCACCGCGGCGATCATCGGCAACCAGAGCGACAAGAAGGACCAGACGGCCGGCACCACCCCGACCGCCTCCGCCCCGGCGACCCCCAGCCAGGACCCCAGCTCGTCCCAGGAACCCTCCACCGAGCCCACCGAGGCCCCGCTGCCGAAGCAGGACGCGGCGACGCTCACGCTCGGCGGCGTTGCGACCGTAGGCACGGACATCAAGGGTGCGAAGGGTCCGGGCGGCGCCTATGTGGCGCTCAACGGCGTCGGCGGCTCTGCAAGCTGGACCGTGGACATCCCCGAGGCGGGCGATTACACGCTCAAGATCACCTACAGCGTGCCCGGCAAGGACGCGGACGCCATGTTGACGGTCAACAGCAGCCCGCCGTACAAGGTCAACATGAAGAACTACGCCCTCGCCCCGGCGGGTGACTGGGAGAAGGGTTGGACCACGACCTACGGCTACGCCACGCTCGACAAGGGCAGCAACTCCCTCAAGATTTCCTGCGAGCAGGGCAACTCCTGCGAGGCGATCATCGATCAGGTCTACCTCGTGGCAGGCAAGGTCGGCGGCTGACGTGTCAGCCGCGGACGTCAGCCTCGCGCCACCCGGCGGCCTCCCGGCAGTAGCCCTGGGCCGCGCGGGGGTCGCAGTTCGGACGCCTACCAATCGGTGCAGTGGTTCTTCGTGCTGCCGTCACCGTTGACGCGAGCCACCTGAATTCCGATGTCGAAAAGACCGTTGGTGTGCGAGGCCGTGGTGTGCCAGGTGCTCGTCGTGCCGTTTCCCTGCGCGTTCGTGCGCCACGGCCAGTAGTGAATTCGTCCGAAGGTGTCCTTGGAAACCAGTCGTATCCGGACGCTGAGCCCGTCGGCAGCGGTGTCGGTCAGAGTGAACTTGACGTTAATCGTTGCGTCGGGCCCGTACCAGTTGGTCGCGGACATATCGCCGTAGGCGCCGGTCGTGCCGCAGCCCCTGATGGCGGTGAAGCCGGTGGCGGCGTTTGCTGACCCGCCCGTCGAAACGGACAGGGCGAGCGCAGAAATGAGAACGCCGGCAGCGGTGATGGCTTTCTTCGGCATGTGCGTATCCCTCGCTGAGTGGGGTCGAGTTGTCCCACCCTCGCTCACGTAACCGAACCAGCGCTCAATGGAGGGTGGTAGTGAGTCAGGTATGGCCCGAGAAGCATCATTTTCTGGCGTGAAGTAATGGAGTTTTACGCCGCCGAAGGCGTCGTGACGCGGATCTTCGGGAGGAGGTCGGCGAGGACCTGCGGGTCGTATTCGCCGGCCACCGGGGCCGCGACCGTGGCGGCCGAGAGGGCTGCCGCGTGGGTCAGGCGGTCCGGCCAGGGGGTCGCCTCGACGAGGCCCGCCAGGAGGGCGGCCACCACCGAGTCGCCGGCTCCGGTCGGGTTGCCGTGGACCGGGGACGGGGGCGCCGCGTGCCAGAGGCCGTCCGGGGTGGCGGCCAGCAGGCCGTCGGGGCCCAGGGAGGTGACGACGGCGTGGGCGCCGCGGCGGCGGGCGTCCTGGGTGGCGCGGTGCGGGTCCCGGGAGCCGGTCAGACCGGCGAGTTCGTCGGCGTTGGGCTTCACCAGGTCGGGGCGGGCGGCGATGCCGCGGCGGAGCGGTTCCCCGGAGGTGTCGAGGAGGACCGGGACGCCGGCGGCGCGGGCCGTGCGGACCAGGTCCGCGTAGGCGCCGACGTGGACGCCCGGCGGCAGGCTGCCGCACAGGGCGACGGCGGCGGCGCCGTGCAGGAGCTCGGCGTACCGCTCCCGGAAGGTCGTCCACTCGGCCGGGGTGACGGCGGCGCCGGCCTCGTTGAACTGGGTGGCGTCCCCGGCGCCCGTGTCGACGACGGCGAGCGTGCGCCGGGTGGCCGCCTCGGTGGCGACGAGCGCGTCGGTCAGCCGGGGGACGGGGGCGAGCAGCTCGCGGAGCCGGTCGCCGGTGGGTCCGCCGGCGAAGCCCGTGACGACGGTCTCGTGTCCGAGCGCGGCGAGCACCCGCGCCACGTTGACGCCCTTCCCGCCGGGCCGTTCGGCGCTGCGGGCGACGCGGTGGGAAGCGTGCGGGACGAGGGCGGGCACCTCGTAGGTGACGTCCAGCGCCGTGTTGAGGGTGACCGTGAGAATCACCTGTCCACCCCCCGTACTTCCGGTAAGACCTGTGGAGACAGCGCGATCATGCCAAAGGAACGGCGATCGGCCCAGACCCAGGACCTTTCGCCGTCCCGTTTCCGCCCTGATCAGGCGGGATGTCAGTGCCTCACCGGAGGCCGGCGCCCTCCGGGAGGTCAGGCGTTCTGCGGCACCCGGGCGGCGACTCCCTGCGGGGCGACGATCCACTCGCCCTTGCGCATGACGCCCTTCACGTCGAAGGCGTCGTCGAGGACGACGATGTCGGCGTCCTTGCCGGGCTCCAGGGAGCCGACCCGGTCGTAGACGCCGAGGAGGCGGGCCGGGTTGGCGGAGATGGCCTGGACGACGGACTCGACGGGGAGCCGGTCGACGGTGGCGGCGCGCTTGAAGGCGCGGTCCAGGGTGAGGGTGGAGCCGGCGATGGAGCCGCCCTCGACGAGGCGGGCCACGCTGTCCTTCACCTCGACCTCCAGCGGGCCGAGCATGTAGCGCCCGTCGCCGAAGCCCGCCGCGTCCATGGCGTCGGTGATGAACGCGACGCGCTCGGGGCCGGCGTGGTGGAAGGCGAGCTCCAGGGCGGCCGGGTGGAGGTGGGTGCCGTCGTTGATGAGCTCGACGGTGATCCGCTCGTCCTCCAGGAGGGCGGCGATCGGGCCGGGCGCGCGGTGGCCGAGGCCGGGCATCGCGTTGTAGAGGTGGGTGGCGACGGTCGCGCCGGCGTCGATGGCCTCGACGGTCTGCTCGTAGCTGGCGTCGGTGTGGCCGATGGCCGCGATGACGCCGTGCTCGGCCAGCAGGCGTACGGAGTCGATGCCGCCGGGCAGCTCGGTCGCGAGGGTGACCATCCTGGCCCGCCCGCGGGCCGCGTCGATCAGCTTGCGGACGTCGGCCGGGTGCGGGTCGCGCAGCAGGGTCTCGTCGTGGGCGCCCTTGCGGCAGGGGGAGATGAACGGGCCCTCGAAGTGCAGGCCGGCGATCTCGCCCTGCTCGGCGAGCTCGGAGAGCAGGCCGGCGCGGGCGGTGAGGAAGTCCATGTCGCCGGTGACGAAGGAGGCGACGACGGTGGTGGTGCCGTGCAGCCGGTGGGTGTGGACGCCCTTGAGGACCTCGTCCACGGTGCCGGAGGTGAAGGAGGCGCCGCCGCCGCCGTGGTTGTGCATGTCGACGAAGCCGGGCACGAGCCAGTGGCCGGCGAGGTCGAGCACCGGCGCGCCCTCGGGCGCGGAGCCGGCGATGCGGCCGCCGTCGACGATCACGCGTCCGTTCTCGACGATCCCGGTGGGCAGCACGACGCGTGCGCCGGCGAGAACCTTGTGATCGGACATCAGGCGGAGACCTCCGGGTCGGTGGGGTGCTGGTCGGCGAGCAGGTCCCAGGCGAGGAGGCCCGCGCCCAGGCATCCGGCGGTGTCCCCGAGGGCCGCCGGGACGATGGCGGGCAGCTTCTGGAAGGTCACGCGTGCCTCCACCGCGGCCCGAAGGGGTGTGAACAAGGTTTCCCCGGCCTCGGCCAGACCGCCACCGATGACGAGGGTCCGGGGGTCCAGCAGGGTGAGCGCGGTGACCAGGCCGTCGGCGAGGGCGTCCACCGCCTCCTGCCAGACCCGGACGGCGACGGGGTCGCCGGACTCGACCGCCTTGGCGCAGTCGGCGGCGTCCGCCTCGGGGTCGCCGGACGCCTCGGCCCAGGCGAGGGAGACGGCGGAGGCGGAGGCGTACCGCTCCAGGCAGCCGCGCTGGCCGCAGCCGCAGTCGGTGCCGCCGGGGCGGACGACGATGTGGCCGATCTCTCCGGCGTAGCCGTGGGCGCCGGCCTCGATGCGGTCGCCGATGCCGATGGCGCCGGCGATGCCGGTGCCGAGCGGGACGAAGAGGAAGCGGTCGGCGCCGTTTCCGGCGCCGATGCGGCCCTCGGCGAGGCCGCCGGTGCGCACGTCGTGGCCGAGGGCGACGGGGATGCCGCCGAGCCGGGTGCTGAGGAGTTCGCGCATGGGAACGTCGCGCCAGCCGAGGTTGGCGGCGTAGACGGCGATGCCGTTCTCGGCGTCGACGATGCCGGGGACGGCGACTCCGGCGGCCGCGGCGGGCTCGCCGTACCGCTCCTGGCCGAGGGCGCGGAGCTCCTCGGCGAAGCCGAGGATGGTCTCCACCACGGCCTCGGGGCCGCGGCGGCGCCCGGTGGCGCGGCGGGCCTCGTGGAGCAGGGTGCCGTCCGCCCCGACGAGGGCGGCCTTCATGCCGGTGCCGCCCACATCCAGGGCGATGACGTGTCTCACGGGGGACAGTCTCGCGCGAGACCGCCCTAAAGGTCTAGTCCACTGCCGAGGATTGTTGCGCTCGGATACAAATTCGAGCCCGGCGGTGTGGGGGGTTTGTGGCGAAGCTCCCCCCGGAGTTGCGGAAGTGGTACCCGACTGGTGTAGACCTCTTCCTCTGGGGTGGGGGAGACTTTCGGACCCTGCCCCGAAGAATTTGCAGCTCACTGCTGCTCAACGACGAGCAAAAGGTGGATGAAGCCGTGGAGCGGCGACGATTCCTTGGACTGACCGCGGCCGCCGCCGCCCTGGGCCTGACCGCCACGGTCGCCGGCTGCGGCACCCTCGGCGGTGACGGCGGCGACGTGACCCTCCGCCTGGTCGCCGCCGACTACGACCTCACCGGCGGCACCACCACCAAGAAGTACTGGGACGACCTCGTCGCCGCCTTCCAGGCCGGCCACCCGGGCATCAAGGTCCAGGTGCAGATCGAGTCCTGGGACGACGTCGACCGCAAGGTCGCGGAGATGGTGAAGGCCGGCCAGGCCCCCGACATCGCCCAGATCGGCGCCTACGCCGACTACGCCGCCGCCGGACAGCTCTACTCCGCCGACGAACTCCTCACCATCCCCGTGCAGGCCAACTTCGTCCCCGCCCTCGCCGAGGCCGGCGAGCACGACCGCACCCAGTACGGGCTGCCCTTCGTCGCCTCCACCCGCCCGCTCTTCTACAACGCCGACCTCTTCGACAAGGCCGGCGTCAAGCCCCCCACCACCTGGGACGAGCTGGCCGAGGCCGCGCGGAAGCTCAAGGAGGAGGGCGTCCGCACCCCCTTCGCCCTCCCCCTCGGCCCCGAGGAGGCCCAGGCCGAGTCCCTGATGTGGCTGCTCGCCGCCGGCGGCGGCTGGACCGACGAGTCCGACCGGTACGCCGTCGACTCCGCGGTCAACGTCGAGACCTTCACCTGGCTGAAGGACGAGCTCGTCGGCCAGGGCCTCACCGGCCCCGTCGCCCCCGGCAAGCTCAACCGCAAGGCCGCCTTCGCCGCCTTCGCCCGCGGCGAGGTCGGCATGCTCAACGGCCACCCCTCGCTCCTCCAGGAGGCCGCCAAGCAGGGCGTCAAGGTCGGCCAGGCCCCGCTCCCCGGCGTCGACGGCCCCGCCAAGGCCACCATGGGCGTCGCCGACTGGATCATGGCCTTCAAGCAGAACGGCCACCGCAAGGAGGCGGGCGCCTTCCTCGACTTCGTCTTCAGCGACGAGAACGTGCTGAAGTTCGCCGGCGACAACGACCTGCTGCCCGTCACCGTCACCGCCTCCACCCGCATGGAGAGCGACTCCGAGCACGCCGGCCTGCGCGAGTTCCTCAAGGCCCTGCCCACCGCCCAGCTGCCGCCCGTCGGCAAGACCTCCTGGGCCAGGGTCAGCGAGACCATCAAGGCCGGCATAGGCAAGGCCGTCACCCCCACCGGCCGCCCCGGCGACGTCCTCGGCACCATCGCCCGCACGGCGACGGCGGCGGAGGCGGCGGAGTAGCGCCCTTATATAGGTTGGTCGTATGACCGAAGAGCAGGCGCCCGCGACCGACCCCTCCGAGCTGGGGGAGCGGGAGCGGGCCGTGCTCGCCGTCGAGCGCCGCTCCTGGCCCGGCCCCGGCGCCAAGGAGCGGGCCGTCCGCGAGGGCCTCGGCCTCTCGCCGACCCGCTACTACCAGCTCCTCAACGCCCTCCTCGACGACCCGCGCGCCCTCGCCCACGACCCCGTCACGGTCAACCGGCTGCGCCGGGTCCGCGAGGAGAAGCGGCGCCGGCGGTAAACCCGTCCGGGCGGGTGAGTCCGGCCACGCTGACGCCGGGCGGAGGCGTCGGTAGGGTCGACCGTATGGTCAGCAGCCTTCCGCACCCGGCCACACCCGCCGGCCGCGACGGCCTGGACGCGCTCCTGGCGCGCCCTTCCGAGGCCGTCGTCGCCCTCGACTTCGACGGGACGCTCGCCGAGATCGTCCCCGACCCCGAGCGGGCCCGCGCCCACCCCGGCGCCGTCCCCGCGCTCGCCGCCCTCGCCCCCCACCTTGCCGCCGTCGTCATCGTCACCGGCCGCCCCGCCGGGGTCGCCGTCCGCCACGGCGGGCTCGCCGGAGTCCCCGGCCTCGACCACCTCACCGTCCTCGGCCACTACGGCGCCGAACGCTGGGACGCCGCCACCGGCACCGTCACGGCCGCCGCCCCGCACCCCGGGGTCGCCGCCGTCCGCGCCGAGCTCCCCGGCTTCCTCGACCGGCACGGCGCCTGGCCCGGCGTGTGGATCGAGGAGAAGGGCCGCGCGGTCGCCGTCCACACCCGCCGCGCCCGGGACCCGCAGGGCGCCTTCGAGGCCCTGAAGGACCCGCTGGGCGGGCTGGCCGCCGCGCACGGCCTCGTCCTGGAGCCGGGCAGGCTCGTCCTGGAGCTGCGGCCCCCGGGCATGGACAAGGGCGTCGCGCTGGCGGAGTTCGTACGGGAGAAGGGCGCCGGGTCCGTGCTCTACGCCGGGGACGACCTGGGCGACCTGCCGGCCTTCGCCGCGGTGGAGAAGCTGCGCGGCGACGGCCTGCCCGGGCTGCTGGTCTGCTCCGGTTCGACGGAGGTCCCGGAGCTGGCCGAGCGCGCGGACCTCGCGGTGGACGGGCCGGCGGGCGTGGTCGCGTTCCTCGGGGAACTGGCGAGGGCGGTACGGGAGGGCTGAGAGCGCCCTCCCGTACCGCCCTCAGGGGCCGTACGGGTCGATCAGTGCGCGGCCGGGTTGGCCACGGTGATCGTCAGGTCGTCGCCGGCGTCCCCGGTGACGGTGACCTTCACGCCGTGTCCGGCGACCTTGACGCTGGCCTGCGGCGCCGAGGTGTCGTAGTAGGCGTTCGGGTCCGTGTCGTCGAAGACCGGGATGCCGGGCGCCGACGGGGCGCAGGCGGCGAGGGTCTCGACGGTCTGCTGCTTGCCCTTGCCGGCCAGGACCTCGGTGTGGAGGCACGTGGCGTCCGTGGCCTCCAGGCCGAAGGTGGCGTCGAAGGGCTGGCGGCGGTTGCTGGGCGCGGCGCCGTTGGGGTACGTGAACGGCGTCGGGCGGGCGTCGACGGCCATGGCCGAGCCGCCGCCGGGGTGGTTGCTGACGTTGTTGTCGTCGTAGGACCGGTCGACGTACCAGACGAGCATGCCGTTCTGGTAGCGGAAGTACTCGACCCAGTCGGGGGCGGTCAGCGGCTTGCTGAACTGGTACGGGCCCTCGGCGAGGAGCGCGTCGGCGCCGACGTACTCGCGGTTCTCCACCAGGTAGTACTGCGGGTAGGTGGCGGACTCGGTGCCGGTGGAGACCTTCCAGCGGCCCTGAGCGGTCCAGCCGTTGAGACCCTGCTCGACGTCGTCCGTGACCAGGGTCGTACCGCCGCTGGACAGCGAGATGTCGTCCAGGAAGGCGCCGGCGAGGTGCACGCCGCCGTCCGTCTGGTAGCGGAAGCGGAAGAGGGACGGCCGGCCGGCGGCGTCGTACGAGAACCGCAGGGTCGTCCACTTGCCGGCCGAGGAGCCGTCGACGGCCGCGCCGGCCCGGAGCCAGTTCGCCCCGCCGTCGAGGGAGTACTCGGCGAAGAGGTAGTCGAAGTCCGCCTCGATCTCGTACCAGGCGTTCGCCTTCACGGTGACCCGCGGGGCGGCCGGGACGGAGCGGGTGAGGGCCTGGTTGAGGCCGTCCGCCGAGCCGGTCCACCAGGCGTTCGCGCCGGAGGTCGGGGTGGCGTAGGTGGTGCTGGCGGCCTTGTCCGGGAGCGCGACGCGGACGGCCTGCGCCTTGCCGGCCTCCTGGAGGGCGGCCGGGCTGAGGGTGTAGCTGCCGGTGGCGCCGAGCGGCGCGTCGACGTAGTCGAGCCAGCCGAGGAAGAGCTTCTCCTCGGCGCCCATCAGACCCGGGTGGGTGCCGATGCCGGCGTCGGCGGCGGCGCCGTGGCCGAGCCAGGAGCCGGAGCTCATCAGGGTCCAGAAGGCGGTGGAGTTCTCGCCGCCGTCGGTGTCGTAGTAGTCCGGCAGGCCGAGGTCGTGGCCGAACTCGTGGCAGAAGACGCCGAGTCCGCCGTTCTCGCCCTCGGTGGTGTAGTCGCCGAGCCAGTACTTGGACTGGCCGATGCGGGCGCCGCCGGCCTTGTTCTGCGTGCCGGCGACCTCGGGCCCGGTGAGCCCGTAGTCGTCCCCGTTCACGTACCAACGGTGGGACCAGATGGCGTCCTCGCCCTGGGCGCCGCCGCCGGCGTCCTCGCCCATGCCGGCGTGGACGGCCTGGAAGTGGTCGATGTAGCCGTCGGCCTCGTCGAAGTTGCCGTCGTGGTCCCAGTCGTTGCGGTCCCAGACGTCGAACTGGGCGAGGTACGCGTCGATCTCGGCGGGCGTCTTGCCGGCCGCGATCTGGGCGTCCCACCAGGCGTTGCCGGTGTCCTGGATGAAGGCCCACGAACCGCCGTTGTCCTCGACGGCGTTGTCGCCGTAGGTGGAGGCGTTGCCGGGGACCTTGACCCAGTCCTCGACGACGTTGGAGACGGAGTAGGCGCCGTTCGACAGCTTCTCGTAGTACGTCTTCATCGACTCGCCGGAGCCGTTGAAGAGGTTCTCGTAGTACGCCTTGTCGAAGTCGGGGGCCCAGGCGTTGGAGTTGTCCGTGGTCCGGTCCGGCTGGGGTATCTGGTTGTGCAGCGGGCCGGGGACGGTCCCGAGCTTGCCGGAGCCCTGGTCGCCGAACTCGGAGAGGATCGTGAGGATCTTCTCCTGCCGCACGGCGGTGGTGGTCTCGGTCTCGGCGAACTTCCCGGGCGCGACCTCGACGACGCCCCGGGCGTTCGCCTTGGCCTTGCCCTTGGCGACCAGGTCGATCGCCTTCTCGCGCAGCTCGGTGCGCTGCTTGGTGAGCGGCCCGGGCCGGTTGTCCGACCGGTGCGCGCTGCTGCCGGACGGAGCGGAGTCCCCGGCCTCCTGCGCGGCGGCGGGGGTGAGCCCCGCGGCGAGGAGTGCGGTGAGCGCCGACCCGAGGGTCATGCCCACGACAATCTTCTTCACGTGTATTGCGATCCCTTCGCTCACATGCGGGGGGTGTGCCGCATGGTTCGCGGTGGTTCCGTTGAGGTGTACGGATCGCCTGGGGGAACGATCGCGCAGAGTCTGACACGAGAACCCCTCCCAGGAGGAGGGGTCGTCTCCGATTAACGGAACCGAATCACCGGGGCAACGGATCCCCCGTCACCGCGGAACCGGTCGGCGCCCCCGGTCGGTCGTCCCGGGTCAGGACCCGGACTCCTCGCCCCCGTGCTTCTCGCAGTCGCAGCCGCCCGGCGCCCTGCCCGTCGGGCCCGGGGCGGCCTCGGCCCCCGCTCCGCCACCGGTGCCCGGCTGGCCGTCCAGGAGGCCGGTCTGGGCCAGGAAGTAGGCCAGTTGCGCCCGGCTGTTGCTGCCGAGCAGGTCGGACGTCTTCTTCAGGTGCGTCGCCACCGTCCGCGTACTGATGCCGAGGCGGCTGGCGATCGCCGCGTCCGTGTACCCGTCGACCATGAGCCGCAGCACCCGCAGCCTGGTCTTCTCGGTGAGCAGCGGGGGCCTCTGCTGGTCCGGGTTGAAGGCGACCGGCTCGGCCCGCTCCCAGGCGTGCTCGAAGACGGAGACGAAGAACTGCACGACGCCCACGTCCCGTACGACGATCGCGTGGTTGCTGCGCTCGCCGCCCTTGTCCGGGATGAACGCCGTCGACCGGTCGCACACGATCAGCCGCTCGAAGACCTCGTCGAGGGTGCGCACCTCGACCCCGGCCGCGGTGACGGTCCGGATGTACTCCAGCGTCGGGGCGTGGGTCCGTACCGTGTGCTGGTAGAGCGTGCGCTGGACGACCCCCTGCTCCTGGGCGAGCATGACCCGCTTGAGGGACTCGTCGAGGATCCCCTGCGGCCTGCTCCCTCCCGGGTGCGCGGTCAGCAGCTCGCTTCCGGCGCCGCGCGTGGCCTCGTCGAGGGCCGCGCTGATCACCGACGCGCCGACGAGCCGCTGGATCTGGGGCTCTCCGGCGTGACCGGCCTCCTGGTAGATGGACTCGACCTCGGAGATCACGCGGCGGAGCTCGACCAGCCTCCGCTGCTTGGCCAGGATCGCCTGCTCCACCGGATACGTCTGCGCGGTGGTCGCGACCGAGGGCGGTACGGGCACCAGCGCGCTCGGCTCCCCCATGGAGGGGGCCAGGAGCCCGAGGGTCGTCAGGCACTCCGGCGCCTCGTCCCTGTCGACAGCTCCGCTGGTCAGGGCGGTTCTGTAGAGTCTTCGGCCCTCGTCGCAGATCTCTGGGTGTTCTTCGGCGTCCTCGGAAGCCTGTATACGGCACATGTCTCCCCCTTCACATTTCAGCAGTGCATGATCTTGAGGCCTGGTGCGGCTTCCCGCAACCCGACCCCTGGTGCAGGATTTCATCAGGGCCGCCGGAGAGGCCGGTGGCCCTAATCGGCAGGGGGAAATAAGAAATGAAGTTGAAGAGGATTCTCGTCAAGGTCGTGGCCGCCCTTTCGCTGGCTTCCGCGGCGATCGTCGGCGCCGCCGTCGCGCCCGCCCCGGCCGGCCACTCCGTCGTCGCCGCCGGCACCGCCGCTCCGGGGGACCCGGGCTGGGGCTGATCCTGCCCCGGGCCCAACCGCCCCACGGGCGAAGCCCGACAGCCGGCTCCCGCCCGGGGCCCGAGACGCCCCTCTCGCGGGGTACCGGGTCGCCCCTCTCGCGGCACCCGGGACACCTCCCGCGCACTTCATTCACCGCCCGTGACGTCCCTCACGTCCTCCGGGCACGTCGGCCGCACCGCGCCGCCGACCGCCGACCGGCCGCACTCCCGTGCCGGCGCGCTCTCCACCGACCTGACAGACAAAGTCATCGCCCGGATTCTTCGGCATGCCCAAGTGATAAAGGAGCAAAGAGAATGACCACCGCTATTGCCGCCCCGAAATGCCTCGTCTGCGACACCGATTTCGAGGTCCAGCCCGATTGGGAGAAGGGTGAGATCACCGAATGCACGGCCTGCGGCCAGGAGCACGAGGTGGTAGAGAAGACCGAGGCCGGCGCGCGCCTCGACCTCGCCCCCGAGGTCGAGGAGGACTGGGGCGAGTGACGACCGACACCCAGGTCCTGCTCTCGGTCACCATGCTGCGGCCCGACGAGAAGCTTCTCCTCGGAGCCCTGCGGGACGAGGGCCTGACGGCCCAGCCCCTGCTGATGGAGGACCTGGCCGGGGTGGTGGCGGGCCGTTCGGGCCCGCCCGCTCTCGCCCTGATCAGGAACCTCTCCCACCGTGACGCGATCAGCGTCTCCCGCCGGCTCGAACACGCGGCGATCCCCACCTTCAACCGCGCCTCCACCATCGAGACGTGCAACGACAAGGGACTGCAGTCCCTCGTCTTCGCCCGGCACGGCATCCCCCACCCCGTCACCCGGCACGCCTTCAGCTACGACCAGGTCCGCGAACTCGCGGCCGAGTTCGGGCTGCCGGTCGTCGTGAAGCCGGTCAGCGGCTCGTGGGGGCGCGGAGTCGCCAAGCTGACCAGCCCCGAGTGCGTCGAGGCCTGGGCCGGCGGCCGGGAGTCCGTCGACGCCGGCGGGAAGCTGTTCCCCGTCGTCGTCCAGGAGTACGTCGACAAGCCCGGCCACGACCTGCGCGTGGTCGTCGTGGGCCGCACGCCGGTGGTCGCGATCCAGCGGGTCTCCGACGACTGGCGCACCAACACCCACCTCGGAGCCGAGGTCCAGCGCGTCGAGCTCACCACCGAGATCGAGAAGCTCTGCGGCCAGGTCGTCGACGCCTTCGGCGAGGGTTTCTACGGAGTGGACCTGGTCGAGAACCGGGCCACCGGCGAGCTCCTCGTCCTCGAAGTGAACGCCAACCCCGAATTCGCCCGCTCCTCCGCCGTGCACGGAGTGAACGTGGCCGGCCACCTCGCCGCGTACGTCGCGCAGCAGCTCGCCGCCCCGGTCGTCGCCGCCGCATAGGCCGCGAGCCGTTCGCCGCACACCTCCGCGCAGGCCGCACGCCGTGGGCCGCACGCCCGCGCGCGACGCCGTCGGCCGCCCGTAGACCGCTCAAGACGGAGAAGACCTCCCATGGAACTGTTCGACACCGCAACGGTGCTCACCCGCGTCCTCACCTCGGGCGTGGTCATGAGCATCGAGAAGAGCGACCGGGAACTCCCCGGTCTGGAACGGCTGCTCACCAAGCAGACCGGCCGCGCCCATGCCGTCCTGCTCAACAGCCGCACCGGGGCGCTGCACGCTGCCCTCGCCGGCCAGGGCATCGGCCACGGGGACACCATCTCCCTGGCCGGGACGGACGCGGAGACGACGGCGTTCCTCGCCTGGCTCGGCGTCACCGTCGCCGGAGACGGCCCCGCCGCCTACGACTACCTGGCCCTGGACCCGGCCAACGCGGACCGGCTCGGCGAACTCGCCTCCGGTGCCACCGCGCCCGCCCTGGTCGTGGACCTGACCGGCCTCGGTTTCGGTCCCGCCGCGGCCGTCCTCACCGACGACCGGAACGTCTGGAACCGCGCCGAACGGCTCAAGATCTTCGGCGCCTACGACCTGCGCACGATGTGGACGCAGGAGGAGGCCGACGCGGACCTGGTCCCCGGCGTCCAGTTCAACTACCGCCTCAGCCCCCTGGTGGCCGCCTGCGTACGCATGGCCCTGACCCAGGCGGCGCGACCCGTCGCCTCCGGAGCACGATCGTGATCACTGACTTCCCGGCTTCGCCGCTTCCCCTGCCCTCCGCCGCGGACATCGAGGACGAGCTCGCCGCGCTCGGCGGCGGCGAGATGATCCCCAAGGCCCTGCGCCGCACCCTCTTCCCGGTCATCACCAAGGAAGACGTCTTCAACCTGATGCTGGCGCAGCGCCAGACGCCCGACAAGGTCGTCGCCGACTTCGCCGAGGCCTACCGCCAGTACGTCGGCGCCGAGTACGCGCTGCCGACCGCCAGCGGCACCTCCAGCCTCCACATGGCGCTCGTCGGCGCCGGCGTGCGGCCCGGCGACGAGGTGATCGTGCCCGCCTTCACCTTCATCGCCACCGCGCAGGCGGTCGTCGCGGCCCACGCCGTCCCGGTCTTCGTGGACATCGACCCGCTCACGTACTGCATGGACCCCGAGGCCGCGGCCGCCGCGATCACCCCGCGGACCCGCGCCCTGATGCCGGTCCACGTCCACGGCCTGCCGGCCGACGTGCCCGCGCTGCGCGCCCTCGCGGACAAGCACGGCCTCGCCCTCGTCGAAGACGCCTCGCACGCCCACTCGGCGAAGATCGGCGACCGGGTCGCCGGCTCCTTCGGCGACGCGGCCGGGCAGAGCCTGATGGCCGACAAGAACTTCCCGCTGGGCGGCGAGGGCGGCATCGCCTTCTTCTCCACCGCGGAGGCGTACGAGCGCGCCGTCACCTACCTGGACCGCCACGGCATCGACTACGGCATGTCCTGGGTGGCCGCGGCCTTCGGCTCCAGCCAGCTCAAGCGGCTGCCGTACTACGACGAGATCCGCGCCCGCAACGCGCGCCTCCTCGCCGAATCCCTCTCCCGCACCGGCCTGTTCACGCCGCCGCACGTGCCGGACGGCCACGTGCACGCGTACAACATGTACCGGATCACGCTGCACCCCGAGGCCGTCGGCCTCGACGACCTGCCCGTGTGGGCGGTCAAGGAGGCCGTCCACGAACTCCTCGTCGCCGAGGGCGTGCCCGCCCGCGAGTGGCAGAACACCCCCATCCCCTGCCACCTGCCCTTCACGCACCGCGCCGGCTTCGGCAACGGCTACCCGTTCTCGCTCAACCCGCAGGCCGCCCGCGACCACCGCCCGGAGGACTTCCCGGTCACCCTCGGCATGCTCGACAGCACCCTCGTCCTCTGCCGCGAGCTGCGCTCACCGGTCGAGTGGGAGCGCGCGCAGCGGTACGCCGACGCCTTCCACAAGGTGGCCAAGCGCCCCGACGCCATCCGCAAGCTCGTCGAGACGAACGAGTACCGGCGTCCGTACGAGAAGGCGGCCCGCCTTGGCTGACGACATCGAGTCCGGCCGGGTTCGCGTCGCCGTCATCGGCGGCAGCGGCTACACCGGCGGCGAAGTCATCCGGCTCCTCCTCGAACACCCGCAGGTCGAGCTGGCCTTCCTTTCCGCGGAGCGCAACGCGGGCGCCGCCGTCGGCAGCGTCCACCCCTGGATCCGCAACCACCCCAAGGCCGCCGGCCTCAAGTTCCGGCCGCTGGCGGAACTCGCCGACATCGAGCCGGTCGACATCGCCTTCGGCTGCCTGCCCACCGGAGCGCTGCCCGAGCTGCTGCCGCTGATCGCCGCGCACGCCAAGCGGGTCCTCAACCTCGGTGGCGACTTCCGGCTGCGGGACGAGAAGCAGATCGGTACGCACTACCCGAAGACGGCGGCCCACCCGCCGCTGGAGGAGTTCGCCTACTTCGTTCCGGAGCTGAGCACCTCCGTACCGGAGAGCCGGTTCATCAGCCTTCCCGGCTGCATGGCCGTCACCAGCATCTACGCCCTGTACCCGCTCTTCGCCGGGTCCCTCGTGAACGAGCAGGTCATCGTCGACGCCAAGACCGGCTCCACCGGCGGCGGCCGTGGCAGCGACGAGCCGCCCGCCGAACGCACCGGGAACTTCCGGGTCCACAAGCTGCACGGCCACCGGCACGCCCCCGAGATCCGCCAGGCCCTCGCGGACTTCACCGGCGCCGGCATCGACCTGCGGTTCTCCACCCACAGTCTGGACGTGGCGCGCGGCATCATGGTCACCGCGTACACCAGGCTGCGCCCCGGCGTCTCGGCCCTCGACGTCAAGCGGGCCTACGCCAAGGCGTACGTCGGCAAGCCCTTCGTCCGGGTCCGGCCGGCGCCCAAGGCGCCGCAGGACTTCCCGATGCTGAAGGCCGTCGTCGGCTCGAACGTCGCCGAGGTCGCCATCGCCGTCCGTGACGACCAGGTCGTCGCCGTCGCGGCCCTCGACAACCTCATCAAGGGCGCGGCCGGCCAGGCCATCCAGGCCATGAACCTGATCTGCGGCCTCGACGAGACGGCCGGGCTCCCCACCACGGCGGTGTCGCCGTGACCCGCCCGCTCTACGTGATCAAGGCCGGCAGCGCCACCCTCGACCGGGGCACGATCCACCGGGAGGTCGCGGGCCTCGTCGCCCGTGGCGCCCGGGTGCTCCTGGTGGCCGGCGGCGCCACCGGCATCGAGCGCCACTACGCCGCCATCGGCCGCCCGATGCCGCACCTCACCCTCGTCGGCGGCGACTCCGTGCGCTACTGCCCGCCGGAGGAGATGGTCCACCTCGTCGACGCCTACGAGCGGGTCACCCTCCCGGCCGTCGAGCGCGAGCTGAAGGCCCTCGGCCTCGCGGCGTTCACGGCGGTCGCCGCCCGCGGCGGCCTGGTCACCGGCCGGGCCAACCGCCCGCTCAAGGCGGTCTCGGCCGAGGGACGCACCCTCGTCGTCCGCGATCACCGCGCCGGCGTCCCCGCCGACGTCGACGCCGTGCGGCTCGCCGCACTGCTCGACACGTACGACGTGGTGTGCCTGTCTCCCCCGGTCGCCGACCGGGACGGCGGCGCCCCGCTCAACGTGGACGCCGACGTCCTCGCCGCCGCCCTCGCCAACGCCCTCGGCGCCGACCACCTGCGCCTGGTCACCGGCACGGCCGGTCTCCTCACCGACCCGGCCGACCCCACCTCGACCCTCGTCAACGTCCACCCCGGGGAGGGCGCCCGGTACGCCGGCGGCCGCATGCGCCAGAAGGTGCGGGCGGCCGAGATCGCCCTGGAGGGCAGCGCCGACGTCGCCATCACCGGGCCGCACACCATGGCGGACCCGGCCGGCTGGACCCGCTTCTGGCGGGCCAAGGAGCCCGCGGCCGACCTGTCCCTGCTGACCAAGACGGTCTCCGTGCCGTCCGTCTCCGGCGACGAGAACGAGCTCGCCTCCTTCCTCGCCGAGTGGTGCCGCGAGCGCGGCATGACCGCCGAGGTCGACAAGGCCGGCAACCTGGTCGCCAGCCGCGGCACCGGCCCGCGCCGGCTGCTCCTCCTCGGCCACCTCGACACGGTCCCCCACCACTGGCCGGTCGAATGGCGCGACGACGAGCTGTGGGGCCGGGGCAGCGTGGACGCCAAGGGCAGCCTCGCCAACTTCCTGGAGGTCCTCGCCCACGCGGACATCCCCGAGGACGGCCACCTGTGCGTGGTCGGCGCGGTCGAGGAGGAGATCTCCTCCTCCAAGGGCGCCTATCACGTCCGCGACCACTACCCGGCGGACGCGGTCGTCATCGGCGAGCCCAGCGGCTCGCAGAAGCTGACGCTCGGCTACTTCGGTCTCTTCAAGCTCCGGGTGACGGCGGCCGTCTCCAGCGGCCACTCGGCCGGCATGGACGCGGTCTCCGCCCCCGACCTGCTGATCCGCGCCCTCGGAGAGATCCGCGAGGCCGTCCTCGCGAAGGCGCCCGAGGCGCTCAGCGCGGTCATCGACATCACCTGCGAGACCGGCCGCGAGGAGCACCGCGCCACCGGCACCCTCAACTTCCGGGTGCCGCCCTCGGCCGACCTCGCCGAGCTGCGCACCGCCGCGCTCGGCCCCCGCGAAGGGGTGGTCGTCGAGGTGCTGCGGGCCACCCCCGGCTATGCAGGCGGGCGTTCCAGCTCCCTGGTGAAGGTCTTCACGCGGGCCTTCGCCGAGGCCGGGGTCCGTCCCCGGTTCGTGGTGAAGAAGGGCACCTCGGACATGAACACGCTGGCCACCACGTGGAAGGACGTGCCGATGGTGGCGTACGGACCCGGCGACTCCGCGCTCGACCACACCGACGAGGAGCGGATCGGCGGCATGGAGTACCGCACGGCCCGCTCCCTCCTGGCGGACGCGGTCAACCGCTGGTTCGCCCTGCCCGAGGGGAGCCGCTGATGTCCGTCCTGCTCGACACCCCTGCGGCGACGGAGCCCACCGGCGCCGAGACGGCCACCGGCGCCGAGACGGTCGCCGCCCTCGCCGCCCGTGCGGCCGAGGCCCGGCGCCTCGTCGTCGACATGGCGGCCAGTCCGCGCGGCTGCCACCTCGGCGGCAGCCTCTCGGTCCTCGACATCCTGATCGCGGCCCTGCACCGGGCCTCGGCCGGGGACGGCACCGAGGTGGTCCTCAGCAAGGGGCACGCGGCCGCCGGACTCTACGCGGCCCTGTACGTCAGCGGGATCCTGCCGGAGAACCCGGCGCCGCTGTACGGACGGGCCGACCAGCCCTACACCGGGCACCCGGGCCCCAAGGTCCCCGGCGTCCGCTTCCCGACCGGCAGCCTCGGTCACGGCGTCCCGTACGCCGCCGGCTGGGCGCTCGCCCGCCGCCTCGGCGGCCACGGTGGACTCGGCATCGCCGTCGCCGGCGACGGCGAACTCCAGGAGGGCCTGGTCTGGGAGACCGTCCAGGTCGCGGCGGCCCAGGGCCTCGGCAACTTCGTCCTCGTGGTCGACCGCAACGGCGGCCAGAACGACGGCTACGTCGAGGACATCTCCCCGCTGCCCCGGCTCGGCGAGCGGTTCGAGGCCTTCGGTTTCGAGACCGTCCACACCGACGGGCACGACCTGGGGGCGCTGACCGCGATCCTCGCCGGCGACCGCACGGCCGAGCGCCGGCCGCTGGCCGTCATCGCCGACACCGTCAAGGGCAAGGGCGTCCCCGCCGTGCAGGGGAAGGCCGGCTGCCACTACGTGACCATCGACGCCACCCGCGCCGCCAAGTGGAAGCGAGCCATCCGATGACCGCCGCCCCCCAGGACGCTCCCGCGCCGCCGACCCCCGCGCCGCTCTCCGGCCGGGACGCCTACCGCGCCGAGCTCACCCGGCTCGCCGCCGAGGACCCCGCGGTCGTCTGCCTGGAGGCGGACCTCGGCGGCAAGGGCCACCCCTTCCAGACCGCCCACCCCGACCGCTTCTTCAACCTCGGCATCGCCGAGGGCGCCATGGTCGACATGGCGACGGGACTCGCGGCGGCCGGCTACAAGCCCTTCGTCAGCACCTTCGCGCCGTTCGCGGCGCTCAGGGCGGCGGAGAGCCTGAAGCTGACGCTCGGCTACCTCGCCGCGGGCGTCACCGTCGTCGCGCCGTACGCGGGGGTGTCCGGGGCCTGGTTCGGCACCACCCACCACTGCCTGGAGGACCTCGCGGTCCTGCGGAGCATCCCGGGCGTCACCATCGCCGCGCCCTACGGGGAGGCCGAGATGCGGGCCGTGGTCAGGGCCGCCGTCCGCTCCGGGAAGCCGCACTACATCCGGACCGGACGCAATGCCGCGTACGCCTCCCTCCCCTGGGACGGCGAGCGGGACGGCGCCGAACTTCCGCCCGTCCTGTGGGAGTCCCGCTCCGCCGACGACGACGTCTGCCTCGTCTCGGTCGGCGAGGAGGGCACCCGGCTCGCGCTCGCCGCGCGGCAGGCCCTGCCCGGCGTCTCGCACGCCCACCTGGTCTACGTGGACCACGAGCACCTCGCCCGCTCCGCCGCCGAACTCGGCGCACACCACCGGAGGTTCGTCGTGGTCGAGGAGCACCGCGCACAGGGCGGGGCCGCCGAGGCACTGGCCCTGCTGCTGCCCTCCCACGAGGTCACCGGTGTGGCGGCGGACCGGAGCTGGCCCGCCCGGGGCGGTGACCACGAGGAGGTCATGGCCTCGCTCGGCATCGACCTGCCCGCCGTGTTCGGCGCCGTCCACCGGGCGCGCACCCGGGACCGGGCCCTCGCCGCCGCCGTCTGACGCACCGCCGACCCGGCCGACATCCTTCTCAGAACTCGGGAGTCCCCATGCACATCCTCATGATCGAATGCAATCCGAACGGCATCGCCGGCATCGCCGGCGCCCTGGAGCTCGGCCACGAGGTCACCCTCGTCTCGGTCGACCCGGACTTCTACCTCGCCGTCTCCCCGCTCGCCGAGGCCGCCTACGCCCACCCCGGCTGCCGGGTGGTCAAGAGCGAGCAGGCCTTCTCCATCGACGAGCTGATCGCCCTCGCCACCGAGCTGCACGCCGAGCACCCGATCGACGGCGTCACCACCTACAGCGAGTACCACACCGTCCACACCGCCGCCGTCGCCCAGGCGCTCGGCCTGCCGGGCATGAGCATCGACGGCGCCCGCAACGCCCGCCACAAGCACCTCACCCGCCTCACCCTCGACGGCAAGGGCGTCCGCCAGCCCCGCTTCGCCCACGTCTCCGACGTGACGAAGGTCGAGGCGGCGGTCCGCGAGGTCGGCTTCCCCTGCGTCGTGAAGCCCTCGGACGGCACGGCCAGCCTCCACGTCCTGCACCTGAGGGACGAGGACGACCTCGCCGCCTACCTGGCCGAGCTGGCCGACGTCGTCGACTACGGCCGCGGCGTCGTACGCATCCCGGACATCCTCATCGAGGAGTTCGTGCCCGGTGAGCTGATCTCCGTCGAGTCCTGCGTGCTCGGCAAGGGGGAGATCGTCAACCTCGGCGTGACGGACCGCCCGCTGAGCGGCTTCCCGTACTTCATCGAGATGGGCGCCACCTACTTCGACGGCCACCCGCTCCAGGAGGAGCTGTTCGCCACGACCACCAAGGTCCTGGAGGAGCTCGGCATCGACTTCGGCTTCATCCACACCGAGTACCTGCTCAGCCCGGACGGCCCGGTCCTGTGCGAGGTCAACGGCCGCCTCGTCGGCGGGATCGTGCCGACCCTGATGGAGATCTCCTCGGGCGTCGACGCCTATCTCCAGGTCATCCGCCAGGCCCTGGGCGAGCGCCCCGAACTGCCCTTCCCCGGAAGCACCACGGCCGGCGGCCACTGGTTCGGCGCCCCCGTCGCCGGCACCGTCGAGTCCATCGGCTTCGACGCGCTGTCCGGGGCTCCCGGCTTCCACAGCGCCCAGGCGTACAAGAAGCCGGGCACGGACGTGGCGCGGCTCTCCACGAGCAACTTCGACTGGATCGGCCACATCATCTTCACCGGCGCCGACCGCGACGAGGTCAACAAGCGCTGCGAGGAGGGCCTGGACCTGATCGACCTGAGGATGCGCGTCGAGGTGGCCCGATGAACCTCCCGGTCCACCTCACGGTGGAGCCCGGCCGCGTCGTCGAGCACGGGGTGGCCGTCCCGTCCCTCGACCCCGCCGCCGTGTACGACGTGACCTCCGAGGACGGCGTCTTCACCGCCTTCGAGGCCACCGGCGCGACCCGCACCGGCGCCGAGACCGAACTGTGGCCCGGCTACACCGAGACCCACGCCCACGTCTCGCTCCCCCCGAACTGGGACGACACGGTCGACGACCCCCGGATCACGGCCCTGCAGTACCTGTACCACGGGGTCACCCACATCGTGGACATGTTCGGCTTCCCCCTCCTCGCCGAGGGCTGGGAGGCCGGCCGGGCCGCCTCTCCCTGGCCGTACCCCGAGCTCGTGCACCCCGGCTACGCGGTGACGGCGGTGACCGACGCGGCCGGACTCACCGGCCACGGCGTCGAGTTCCCGGCCCCGGTCCACCTGATCTCCGTCGAGGCCGACCTGGACCACGCGCTGCGCTCCAACGCCGAGCGCGGCGGCACCTTCCTCAAGGTGATGTTCACGGACGGCACCGAGCAGCCCGGCAGCCCGGTCCGCTTCTCCCGGCTCTCCGAGCGGGTCATGCGGTTCACCGCGAGGATGGCCGCCGAGCGCGGGGTGACGGCGGTCATCGACTGCAACACCCTGGAGGAGACCCGCTTCGCCTACGCGTGCGGCTTCCGGCTCTTCGCCCACTCGGTCCGCGACCGGACCCTCACCGACGCCGAGTGGGAAGGCCTCAGCGGGGCGCGGTTCGTCTCCACCCTCGCCGGACTCCGCTCGATGATCATGACGCGGGAGGACTTCCTCACCGAGTACGGCCGCGAGGGCTTCCGCGAGACCCAGGACCCGTACAACCTGGCGTTCGTCGAGACGGTCGAGAAGCCCTTCGGCATCGAGTACGGCTGCCAGGAGACCCGGAGCGCCGCCCTCCGCGACATGCGGAACAACGCGCTCGCCGCGCTCCGCCGGGGCGACCTGCTCATCGGCACCGACGCCGGCAACCTGGGCGCGTACCACGGCTATTCGTTCCTCGGCGAGCTCGACGCCCTGCGCGGCGACGACACCGGCCCGGCGCTCGCCGAGGCCCTGCGCCACCAGGCGACCGTCGGCGGCCGCCGCTACTTCGACGAGCTGAGCGGCGACCGCTCCGGCCGCCACCCGCTCACCGTCGGCGCGCACGCCACCTACAACCTGCACACACCCGGCCGGCCCCTGTCGGCCCTGCCGCTGGCCACCGTCGTCCAGGGCGTCCCCGTCGACCGCCCGGCCCTCGCGCGCGCCATCGCGGAGCTCCGCTCGAACGACTCGAAGGGGAAGGCCACCCTGTGACCACCGACCGCCGGCGGGCGCTCATCGGCGTCAACGCCGGAATCCTGCTCGCCAACACCGGCAGCTTCATCTGGTTCCCCGTCCTCGTCGCCACGCTCGGCGGCACCGGCAGCGGCCTCTGGGCCGGCGTCGTGATGTGCATGACGTACGTCGGGCGGCTGCTCGCGACCTTCTTCTACGAGGGGATCGCGGCCCGCGCCGGGGTCCGCGGGGCCGTCTTCCTCGGCACCGCGACCGAGGCCGTCGCCCTGGGGCTGATGGGCTTCGTCGACCAGCTCGCCCTCTACGGCGCGCTGGGATTCCTCATCGGCTTCGGCTCCGGGACCTCCTTCCCGGGCCTGAAGAACGTGCTCATGGCGTTCCCCGACGCCGAGCGCCCCAAGGCCTTCTCGACCTTCCAGATGTGCGGCCAGGTCGGCCTGTTCGGCGGAGCCCTGCTCGGCGGTCTCGTCATCGGGTTCGACCTGCGGACCCTCTTCGCCCTGGTCTTCGCCTTCTTCATGGCGTACTGCCTGGTGGCCTCCTTCCTCATCCCGAAGGCCGGCTTCGGGGAACCCTCGGCTCCGGCGGACGGCCGGCGCCCCGCGCTGTTCAGCACCGCGGTCTTCCAGGGCATCGAGGTACGCGGCGCCACCCGCTACTTCCTCCTGTCGGCGGTCTTCTGGTTCCTCTCCATCGGCTTCGTCGTCGGCATCCCCCTCCACATGCAGCGGTACGCGGCCGACTGGGCCCCCTCCGCGCCCTTCTGGATCACCGGTCTGACCGTGCTCGCGCTGCAGTACCCGGTCTTCACCTTCCTGATCAAGCGGCTGCGCCCGGGTGCCGTCATGGCCGTGGGCCTGGGCGGGATGACCGTCG
Source organism: Streptomyces roseofulvus (assembly GCF_039534915.1). Taxonomy (NCBI): domain Bacteria; kingdom Bacillati; phylum Actinomycetota; class Actinomycetes; order Kitasatosporales; family Streptomycetaceae; genus Streptomyces; species Streptomyces roseofulvus. The sequence goes on from NZ_BAAAWE010000001.1 coordinate 4,546,729, forward strand.
CGTTCCTCTCCTTCGGCGCCGGCCGGAGCGTCCCGTGGATCGTCGTCGGCTGTTTCGTCGTCGTCCTGGGCGAGATCCTCTTCGTGCCCTCCTTCGACATCTGGGTGGCCCGCAAGGTCCCCGAGGAGCGGCTCGCCAAGGCGATGGGCGCCATGCACTTCTTCCGCAGCGCCGGCAACATGATCGGCTCCCTGTCGGCCGGCGTCCTCTTCGACCTGGCACGGAATACCGGCCTGCCCGGCGCGAATTGGTACGTGACGGCGGCCGTGGCGGCGGTCTGCGCCGTGGCCTGCCTCGCGGGCCGCGACGAGGAGACGACTCCGGACCCCGCGACGCCCGGCACTCCGGAACGCGAGAAGGCCGCCGCCTGACCGCCCGTCCCTCCCGGGGCGACGAGCGACAGAAGACCTGGGGTCCGAGGACCCGAGGACCCAAGGAACCAAGGCACCAAGGAGAAGGAACAGATGGCCGACATCTGTGTCGTGGGCGGGACCCGTTACTTCGGGAAGATCCTCGTCCGTGAGCTGCTCGACCGGGGGCACCGCGTCACCCTGGTCAACCGGGGCCGCACCCCGGACCCCTTCGGCGACTCGGTCCGCCGGCTGCGCGCCGACGTCAACCGGCCGGGCGAGCTCACCGAGGCGGTGGCCGGCGAGCGCTTCGACGCCGTCATCCACCAGATGTGCTACACGCCGAACGCGGCGGTCGAAGCGGCCCGCGCCTTCGGCGACCGGGCCGGGAAGCTCGTCCTGACCAGCACCATCGAGGTCTACAACAGGGACACCTTCCGCTGGAGGATCCCGGCCCCGCCGATCAGCGTCTTCGCCCACGAGGACGAGCTCGACCCCGCCGCGTACGACTACGACACCGACCTGCCCTGGCTCGACATGTCGTACCTGGAGGAGAACTACGGCGAGGGCAAGCGGCAGGCCGAGGCCGCGCTCCTCCGGACGGCCCTGGTGCCGGTCCTGGTGGCCCGCGTCTCCCATGTCCTCGCCGCCGAGGGCGACTTCACCGGCAGGTTCCGCTTCCACCACGACCGGATCGTCTCGGGCGAACCGATCACCGTCCACGCGAAGCCCGGCAGGACCTCGCTGGTGCGGGCCGAGGACGCGGCCCGCTTCCTGGCCTGGGCCGCCGTCTCCGACGCGACCGGCACCGTCAACGTCGCCTCCCCCGACACCGCCGGCCCGCACGACATGATCACGGCTGTGGAACGGGCCACCGGGCTCCGTGCCACCGTCACGGAGAAGGACGACCCGACGGGCGACCCGGCCCTGTCCCCGTACTCCTTCCCCGTCGACTTCGGGGTGACGACCGACCGGCTCGTCGCCCTCGGCCACCGGTTCCCGCCGATCGCCGAGTGGCTCCCCGAACTCGCCCGGACCACCGCCGGGGACACCCCGGAAACCCAGCAGGCCCAGCAGGCCCAGGAAGGCAGGGAACAGTGATGTTCGACCTCATCGTCGTCATCGACGCCAGGAGCCCCGAGGACATCGCCCCGGTGGCCGACGCCCTCACCCGGATGCGCCCGGTCTGCCTCGCCGAGGAGGGCTGCGTCGGCTGGGAGGCGTACCAGTCCCACGAGGCGCCCGGCCGGTTCGTCCTCGTCGAGCGCTGGGCCAGCCGCGAGCACTGGGAGCGGCACGGCGACGAGTCCGCCATCCAGGACATCTACCTCCCGGAGATCCTGCCGCGCGTCGAGCGCGAGGTGCACCCGTCCACCCCCCTGGGCCACGCCCCCACCACCCCGACCGCCATCGAAGGAGCGACCGCATGACCACCACCCCGCGCCCGCGCCGCATCGCCGTCGTCGGCGGCCGCCCCGCCCCCGTGCACGGCGCCCGCGAGCTCGGCATCGACGTCACCCTGGTCCACACCGAGGGCCAGTTCGACCGTGCCGAGGCCGAGGAGCACGTCTCCGCGATCCTCACCGGCGACATCACCGACACCGGCGAACTCCTCGCGCTCCTCCAGCCGTTGCACGAGGAGGACCCCTTCGAGTTCATCCTCACCACCACCGAGCTCGCGGCCGTCCCCGTCGGCGAGGTCAACGCCAAGCTCGGCCTGCCCGGCACCGACCCCGAGGTCTCCCGGATCATCCAGGACAAGGCACTGACCCGCGCCGCCCTCGACCGCCACGGGCTGAGCCCGGTCCGCCACCGGATCGTCGAGACCGAGGCCGAAGCGGTCGCGTTCCTGGCGGAGGTCGGCGGCCCCATCGTCCTCAAGCCGGGCAAGGGAGCCGGCAGCCTGCACATCCACCGGGTGGAGACGCCCGAGGAGGCCGCGGCGGCGGTGCGGGCCGTGGCGGACTTCGGCTACGGGGGCGTCCTCGCCGAGGAGTTCCTCCAGGGCCCGGTCGTCAGCGTCGAGGCCTTCTCGCACCAGGGCCGGCACGTGGTCCTCGGCATCTGCGAGTACCGGGTGAACGAGCACTTCGTCGAGTGGGAGTGCAGCGTCTCCAGCGACCAGGCCGCGCCCTTCCGGGACGAGATCCACGCGGTGACCGCCGGCGTCCTGGACGCGGTCGGCCTCACCGACGGCCCCTCGCACAGCGAGTTCGTCCTCACTCCGAACGGCCCGCGCCTCCTGGAGACGCACAACAGGCTCTCGGGCGCCGGCATCCCCGAGATGGTCAACCGCTCCACCGGCTGGGACCCGGCCCGTCTCTTCCTCACCGTCCCGCTGGGCATCGACCGGCTCCCGGAGGAGGCCCCGGAGCCGGAGCGCGGCGCCGCGATCCGCTTCCTCGACGCGGAAGCGGGAGTGATCACCGCGATCAGCGGCGTGGACGAACTGCCGGTCCCGGTCCGCTGGGTCCCGAAGGGCACCACGCCGCCGCACATGATCCCGTACCTGAAGGACTTCACCGGCGTCGACGAGGGCGTGGTCCTCGCCAAGCACGTCGGCGACCGCACGGCCTCCATGGACTCCCTCCTCGCCAGCGACAAGGGCTACGTCTTCGCGACGGCCCCCACCCGCGCGGCCGCCGTCCGCCGCTGCGAGGACCTGGCGGCGGCCATCCGCTTCCACGTGACGCCCGAGTCCTGAGACGCGAACCCCCTCCCCCCCCCGACCCCGTCGGCATCACCCTCGACAAGGTGCTCTGCCCGGCGGGGTCCGCGTCGTGCCGGGCCGGTCTTCCCGGTCGGCCCCGCACCACGTCAGCGGAGCAGCAGGTCCACCACGCCCGTCAGGTCCTCCGACGGGTCGCCCTCCGCGAGGCGGCGGCGCATGAGGGCGAAGTAGGGGGTGAGGAGTTCCGGGCTGACGCCCTGGTCGGCGGCGGTGGCGAGGAAGGTGGGGGTGCCGGCCGTCTGCATGCCGAGGTTGCTGACCACGCCGGTGGTGTAGTCGCCGGTCGTCAGCTGGTCGGCGGTCTGGGCGATGTGGGGGCCGGCCATGGCCGTGAGCCACTCGGTGAGGAGCGGGGCCAGGGCGGTCGGGTCGATGTCCTCCTTGCGGATCAGGGCGAACGCGTGGGCCGCGCCGGCGAACAGGCCGTACATGGCGCTCAGCAGGGCCACGTCGTGGAGGGCCGCGTGGCCCGGGTCGGTGCCGACGTAGCGGGTGGCGGCGGGGACGGCGAGGGTCTGTGCGTGGGTCTCGAAGAGGTCCCGGGCGCCGCTGTAGAAGACGTAGCCGCCCGCCTCCGGCACGCCGATCATCGGCGGGACGGCCATGATGCCGCCGTCCAGGTAGCGCGCGCCGCGGGCCTCGGCCCAGGCGGCCCGGGTCCGGGCCTGGGCCGGGGTCGTCGTGGTCAGGTTGACGACGTCCTTGCCGGTGAGGTCGCTGGTCTCCAGCGCGGCTTCGACCGAGGCGTCGTCGAGGAGGCAGACGATCACCAGTCCGTTCGCGGCGACCGCCTCGGCGGCGGTCGCGGCGACCGCCGCGCCGTCCGCCGCCAGCGGCTCGGCCCGGGCGGCGGTGCGGTTCCAGACGGTGAGCGGGTGGCCGGCGGCGAGCCAGGCGCGGGCGAGGGCGGTGCCCATCGCGCCGAGGCCGAGGAGGGTGACGGGGGTCTGGGGCAGGGGGTTCGCTGTCATGCCTCCAAGGCTGTGGCAGGGCTCTGACCTGCTCAAGTACCCACTTCGGAGTGGGTGGTTACCCTGGGGTGAGCGAGCAGGTCAGGAGGGTGCACATGGCGACGGTCAACCGGCCCGAGGAGGACGGCGAGCACGTCTGCGGCATCGACACCGCCATGGAGGTGATCGGCGGCAAGTGGAAGGTGCTCATCCTGTGGGCCCTCCACGACGGGCCCGACCGGCGCTTCGGGGAGCTGCGGCGGATGGTGCCGGGCATCACCGAGAAGGTCCTCGCCTCGCACCTGCGGGAGATGGAGGCGGACGGGATCGTCCGCCGCGTCTCGTACGAGGAGGTCCCGCCGCGCGTCGAGTACGGGCTCACCAAGGACGGCGTCCGCCTCAACGACGCCCTGGAACCGCTCGCCGCCTGGGGCCGCGAGCGGCGGGAGGGGACCGGGCCGGGCTAGGACGGGTTGCGGAGGGCCTCCAGCTGGTCGAGGAACCAGCGCTGGGGCGGCAGGGCGGTGGCCGCCTCCGCCAGGCGGGCCGTGCGCGCGGCGCGTTCGTCGGCGGGCATGGCGAGCGCCTGGTGGAGGGCCTCGGCGGTCGCGGAGACGTCGTAGGGGTTGACCGTGAGGGCGTCCTGGCGCAGCTCCTGGTGGGCGCCGGCGCCCGTCGACAGGACCAGGGCGCAGCCGGCGTCGGAGACCACCGGTATCTCCTTCGCGACCAGGTTCATGCCGTCGCGGACCGGGTTCACCAGGGCCACGTCGGCCAGGCGGTAGGCGGCGAGGGAGCGGGTGAAGTCGTCCTCGACGGAGATCAGGACGGGCTGCCAGTCGGGGGTGCCGAACTCGGCGTTGATCTCCTCGGCCAGGGCGACGACCGAGGCCGTGTACGCGCGGTACGACTCCAGGTCCTGCCGGGAGGGATAGGCGGAGGCCAGGTGGACGACCTTGTCGCGCCACTCGGGGTGCGTCGTGAGCAGTTCGCGGTAGGCGAGGAGGCCGCGGAGGATGTTCTTCGAGAGCTCGGTCCGGTCGACGCGGACGATGGTCTTCCGGCCCCCGACCTCCTCGCGGAGGCGGGCCAGCCGTTCGTCGACCTGGGGGCGGTGGGCCAGGGCCCGCAGGTCGTCGCCGTCGACGCCGAGCGCGTACACCTGGACGCGGGTGCGGCCCTTCCCGAGGCCGTACCGCCGCCACTCCACCCCGTACCAGGGGTCGCCGCTCGGCCAGACGCCCTGCGCCATGCCGGTGGAGTCGTCGCGCTGGGAGCAGCAGCCGATGAAGTACGACGCCCATCCCCAGGTGTGGAAACCGAGCTCGTCGGCGCCGAGCATGCCCCACAGCAGCTCCTCGACGATGTCGTCCGGCACCATCCGCAGGTACTCCGACGACACCCACGGGGTGTGCGTGAAGTGGCCGATCCGGAGGTCGGGGCGGAGCTCGCGGAGCATCCCGGGGACCAGCGCCAGGTGGTAGTCCTGCACCAGGACCGCCGCGCCCTCGCCGGCCTCGGCGGCCAGCGCCTCGGCGAAGGCGCGGTTGTAGGCGCGGTACGACTCCCAGCGGCGCCGGAACTCCGCGTCGAAGACGGGCTCGCGCGGGATGTCGTACAGGTGGTGGTGGAGGAACCAGAGCACCGAGTTCGCGATGCCGTTGTACGCGTCGGCGTACACCTCCGGGTCGATGTCCAGCATCCGCACCCCCGGCTCGGCGACCCCGCGCCGGACGGCCTCGCGGTCGCCGTCGCCGAGGGCCGCGCACACCCAGAGGCTGTCCTGCGAGTCCACGGCGCTCAGGCCGGAGACGAGGCCGCCCCCGCCCCTGCGGGAGGAGAGCGTGCCGTCGTCACCGATCGTGTAGGAGACGGGCCCCCGGTTGGATGCCACGAGTACGGAAACCATGTGCCGAACCTAGCCCGTCCCGTAAACGCTCAAACGTACGTATACGAGACGCGTCGATCCGGCCACGCTGCGTCGCGCCGCAGGTCAGCCGGGTCCGGCCCGTCAGCCGCGGCGGTCGCGCATCGCCGCCTTCGCCACCAGGCCCGTCGCCGCGAGGACGACCGCCAGCGCGCCGAGCAGCCACAGCCGCTCCCCGTTGCCGCCGGTCTCGGCCATCGAACCGCGGCCTCCCGTGCCGGTGCCTTCCGTGCCGGCGCGGCCGGGGCCGGCGTGGCCGGGGCCGGGGGCGGGCGCCACCGCGGTCGTCACGGAGGGGGAGGGGGCCGGGCCGGTGGGGGAGGTGGAGTCGGTCGGGTCCGGGGTGGAGGGGGCCGGGCTCGGGGTCGGTGACGAGGTGGACGGGGACGGGGAGGACGGGGACGGCGTCTCCACCACCGTGGTCACCGCGCACGCCGGGTCCTCGCTGCCCTCGCCGCAGGTGGAGCGCGGGGACGCCACCTCGACCGCGTCGCGGAGCTTCCCGTCGCCGGTGACCGGGTCCTTCACCGTCACCGAGTACGTCACGGTGGCCGTCTTCCCGGCCGGGATGTCACCGCTCCAGCCGATCCGCGGCCTCGCGTACGTGACCTTCCCGAGGTCCGCCCTCGCGTCGCCCGCGTAGGCGGCGTCGTCGAGGGTGCCGGTCAGGTCGTCGGTGAAGGAGGCGTTCCGGTAGTCGCGTCCGCTGACGTTCTTCGCGGTGATCGTGTACGTGAGGGTGTCGCCCGGCTTCACCGTGCGCGGGCGCGCCGTCTTGGTGACCTCCAGGTCCGGCACCGGTACCGAGAAGGCCAGACCGGAGGGGACGTAGGTGTCGCCCCTGGTGGCGAAGGTCAGCTCGGCCGAGGTCGCGCCGGCGGGGATCGCGCCCTCCGGGATCTCGAACTCCTTCGCGTCGAGGGACAGGTTGTCGACGAGGTCCGGGGAGACGGCGCCGTCGTCCCCGCCGACGAAGAAGTTGTTCGTGTTGCCGGTGTGGGCCTCCGTGACGTTCTTCCCGTCCACCAGGAACGTGTCGCCGGGCGTGTTCCGGTCGCCCTCGTACGCGGTCACGCTCGCCCGCGCCTTTCCCGGGGAGCGGTGGAAGCCGTCCACCGTGACCGTGGTGGCCGGCGAGGCCGAGCGCTGGAGCACGTGCCCGCCGTAGACGTGGACGGAGCGCCGCTCGGGGGCCTTCACCGGGTCCGGGCCCGGGAAGCGGTGGACGACGGTGAGGGACCAGCCGGCGACGCAGCCCTTGCCGTTCGGCGCCCACACCCCGCCCACGCCGACCGCCACCGGCGCGCTCGTCCCCGAGACGCCCGCGAAGGCGGCGGTCACGTCGGACTCGCCCGTGTAGTAGTGCGGCCCGCCGGTGTCGGCCGGGTCGACGACCATGCTGTCGATCGAGACCGGCGCGGCCGGCTTCCCGCCGACCGCGAGCAGCGGGGCCGTGGTCGCCGGGTCGCCGGGGGAGCGCTCGACGTCCGCGCCGGACAGGTCGCAGCGGTTCAGCCGCGCCCCGCCGGGACCCCGGTACGTGCCGTCGTTGCCGCCCCAGGAGAGGCGGGCGTAGGCCACCTCGGCGCCCTCGGGGATCCGGACCCGGCCGGTGCTGGAGCCGTACGCCGCGCCGGTGCCGTCGGTGTCGAGGCGCCGCATGACGAAGGTGTTGTTGTTGTCGGCGCCCTCGCCCTTCGTGGCGGCGGCGCAGCGGGCCGCCGGGTCGGCGGGGGCGGTCGGGCAGCCCATGACCGTGTTGCCGACGGTGGTGAAGTCCCCGTACAGGGACTCCTGGTACCGCTCCCCGAAGGGTTCGACGACATCGGCGGCGGCCGGGCCGGGCGCCGCCAGGGGGAGGGCGGCCGCGGCGAGGAGGCCCGCCGCGAGCACCCCGGCGGGGTGAGATCGTACGAAGCGCATAAAAGGGCAATGTAGGCAAAGCGCACTATGTGGTGGCGTTACGCCACGCGGCGGTGCACCCGCTCCCTCCCCGGCCCCGCCGCCCCTCGCCGCCCCTCACCGATCCGGCCGGCCCCACCGGCATCTCCGGCCCCACCGACCCCGCCGGCATCACCGGCCCCACCGGCCCCTCAGGCCACGCGCCGCCGCGCGTACTCCGCTATCTCGGCCATCGGCGGGCGCTCCTCCGTGTCCACCGCGTACGTCCGCGGCTCGAAGCCCTTCTCCCCCCGCTCGAACTGCGTCAGCTGCGGGCGCACGAGATGGCCCCGGGAGAGCCGCAGCTGCGCCGTCCGGTAGATCGCCGCCGCCATCCGGCCCAGCGCCTGGCCGTCCTGGTGCCGGTGCTTGCGGACCCCCACGTCCACCTGCGCGAGCGCGTCCAGGCCCACCGTGTGCAGCGCGTCGACGAGGAGGCCCAGCTCCACTCCGTAACCGACGGGGAAGGGCAGCCGTTCGAGCAGCGAGCGGCGTGCCGCGTACTCGCCGCCCAGCGGCTGCACGAAGCCGGCCAGCCGCGGCCAGTGCAGATTGAGCAGCGGGCGCGCCACCAGCTCCGTCACCCGGCCGCCCTGACCAGGGGTGCCGGCGAAGGGGCGGTCGTACATCGCCTTCACGAAGTCCACGTCCGGGTCGGTGAGCAGCGGGCCCACGATCCCCGTGACGAAGTCCGCGGAGAAGTCCCTCAGGTCCGCGTCGACGAAGCAGACCACGTCCCCGCTCGTCACCATGAGTGAGCGCCACAGGACCTCGCCCTTGCCCGGGACGGCCGGGATGCGGGGGAGTACGTCGTCCCGCGCGACCACCCGTGCGCCGGCCGCGGCCGCGACCTCGGCCGTGCGGTCCGTGGAGCCCGAGTCGATCACCACCAGCTCGTCGACCAGCGGCACCGCCTCGGTCATCAGCTCGCGCCGGATCACGCTGACGATGTCCCCGACGGTCGCCTCCTCGTTCAGCGCGGGCAGCACCACGCTGACCTTCGTCCCCCGCTTGGCGGCGAGCACCCGTTCCAGGGGGCGGTCGGACACGGACCAGGACCGCCGGGTCAGCCAGCGCTCCACTTCTTCCAGCAACGTGATCTCCATCTCGCGGATCGGACGACCGTCTCCACCTTCGAAGCCTTCGGTTACAGTCTTGAACAACGCGGAGGCCCGATGCATGTCGGGGTCCCACCCGCGTCCCACAATCGAATACCGCTCATCCAGAGGGGCAGAGGGATACGGCCCGTTGAAGCCCCGGCAACCCTCCAGTCGGTTTGTCTTGCGCCAGCGAGGCCCCCGGCTAGGGAAGGTGCCAAATCCGTCTCATGGCGAAATGCGCCATGAGGAAGATGAGGAGAAAGGGCCTCGCCTCCATGGCTGTACAGACTGTCGCACCCGCCGCTGCCGACAACGCCGCCCCCGCCGTCGACCTCGGTCCCGCGTCCGGGCTTTCCTGCCGCGAGTGCGGCGAGGTCTTCGCCCTCGGCCCGATCTTCGCCTGCGAGCTGTGTTTCGGCCCCCTCGAAGTGGCCTACGACCTGCCGGCCGGCGACCCCGAGGAGCTGCGGAAGCGGATCGAGGCCGGCCCCGCGAACATCTGGCGGTACGCGCCCCTGCTGCCCGTCCCGGCCGACGTCGCCGAGAAGCCGAACCTGAACCCCGGCTGGACCCCGCTCGTCAAGGCCGACAACCTGGCCCGCGAGATCGGCGTCGCCCCCGGCAGGCTCTTCGTCAAGGACGACTCCGGCAACCCGACGCACTCCTTCAAGGACCGGGTCGTCGCCCAGGCCATCGAGGCCGCCCGCGCCTTCGGCTTCACCACCCTCTCCTGCTCCTCCACCGGCAACCTGGCCGGCGCCGTCGGCGCCGCCGCCGCCCGCGCCGGCTTCCGCTCCTGCGTCTTCATCCCGCACGACCTGGAGCAGGGCAAGGTCGTCATGGCCGGTGTCTACGGCGGTGACCTGGTCGCCATCGAGGGCAACTACGACGACGTCAACCGCTTCTGCTCGGAGCTCATCGGCGACCCGCTCGGCGAGGGCTGGGGCTTCGTGAACGTCAACCTGCGTCCGTACTACGGCGAGGGCTCCAAGACGCTCGCGTACGAGATCTGCGAGCAGCTCGGCTGGGTCATCCCCGACCAGCTGGTCATCCCGATCGCCTCCGGCTCCCAGCTCACCAAGATCGACAAGGGGCTCCAGGAGCTGATCAAGCTGGGCCTGGTCGAGGACAAGCCGTACAAGATCTTCGGCGCCCAGGCGGAGGGCTGCTCCCCGGTGTCAGCGGCCTTCAAGGCCGGCCACGACGTGGTCCGCCCGCAGAAGCCGAACACCATCGCCAAGTCCCTCGCGATCGGCAACCCGGCCGACGGCCCGTACGTCCTGGACATCGCCCGCCGCACCGGCGGCGCCGTGGAGGACGTGAACGACGAGCAGATCGTGGACGCGATCAAGCTGCTCGCCCGGACCGAGGGCGTCTTCGCCGAGACGGCGGGCGGCGTGACCGTCGGCGTGACGCGCAAGCTCGTCGAGGCCGGCGTCATCGACCCGAACCTCACCACCGTCGTCCTCAACACCGGCGACGGGCTCAAGACCCTGGACGCCGTGGCCGACAGTTCTCAGGCGACCGCCACCATCCGCCCGAGCCTGGACGCGTTCCGCGACGCGGGCCTGGCCCACTGACCCAGAGAGGCACGACGACAGCCATGGCCGTGAACGTCCGCATCCCCACCATCCTCCGCACCTACACGGGCGGGCAGGCCGAGGTGGCCGCCGAGGGCGCGACCCTCGCCGAGGTCATCGCCGACCTGGAGAAGAACCACACCGGCATCGCCGCCCGCGTCCTCGACGACCAGGGCAAGCTGCGCCGCTTCGTGAACGTCTACGTGAACGACGACGACGTCCGCTTCGAGCAGGGCCTGGAGACCGCCACGCCGGACGGCGCGGGCGTCTCGATCATCCCGGCCGTCGCCGGAGGCTGATCCCTACCTGTTGGTAGCTTTCGTTCCAGAATTGCCCCTTCCGCGAGAGAAAGCGGAGGGGGCAATTCTGCATGGTTGAGCGCGGTAGAGTTGGGGAAGTCCCCTCCGCCGCTCATGCCGGACGCATATGAGAGCGGCCTCGGACCTGACAAGAATGCGACAACAAGCGGCCGAAAAGCGCGCACAGTCTGCCCCTTATGTGCCTTTCGCCCGGCCCGACTTGCCCCGCAATTCTGGGATTTCTTCCCGATCCCCCTTTCCGCGCCTTCCAGAATTCCCGCTCGATTGCCCTGTTGCAGAGGGCAGTTGGACAGATACATTCAGCGGCGGTCGACGCGTTCCGGCGCAGGTTCTGACCCGGGTCCGCGAAGTGCGGGTCCGCTCAAGGGCCAGTACGTAATAGGGGAGTTAGGCATGGCTCAGGGCACCGTCAAGTGGTTCAACGCGGAGAAGGGCTACGGCTTCATCGCGGTCGACGGTGGTGCGGATGTTTTCGTCCACTACAGCGCCATCCAGATGGATGGGTACCGCAGCCTCGAAGAGGGCCAGCGAGTCGAGTTCGAGATCTCGCAGGGTCAGAAGGGTCCGCAGGCGGACATGGTCAAGGTGACCGCCTGAGGCGCGGCGCGATCGGCCACCGACGTCTCGTCGTCGAGGGGCCCGCATCCCCAGGGATGCGGGCCCCTCACGCGTTCCCGGGAGCGTCTCGCCGCTCCGGCGCGGAGTCGCCGATCCGCTGCCCGATCCACTGGCCGGCCCACCGCCCGATCCACCGCCCGATCCGCCGCCCGCTCCCCTGCCCGATCCACGAGAGTCGCTTGCACTCGCATGGGTCGAGTGCTAATCATTGGCGTTAGCACTCGGAAGGTGAGAGTGCTACGAGGACCGAGCACGGCGAGGCCGCCGACCCGGGTGGGGCAAGGAACCACGCGGAACGCGGAGGCCGTCCGTCGCGGGCGTCGGCGCGGTCCTGGAGCGTTATCCACCCCATGTCCGGGAGGACCACTTCACATGGCCAAGATCATCGCGTTCGACGAGGAGGCCCGGCGCGGTCTCGAGCGCGGCATGAACCAGCTCGCTGACGCCGTCAAGGTCACCCTTGGCCCCAAGGGCCGCAACGTCGTCCTCGAGAAGAAGTGGGGCGCCCCCACGATCACCAACGATGGTGTCTCCATCGCCAAGGAGATCGAGCTCGAGGACCCGTACGAGAAGATCGGCGCCGAGCTGGTCAAGGAAGTCGCCAAGAAGACGGACGACGTCGCCGGCGACGGTACGACCACCGCCACCGTCCTCGCCCAGGCGCTCGTCCGCGAGGGCCTCCGCAACGTCGCCGCCGGTGCCAACCCGATGGCCCTCAAGCGCGGCATCGAGAAGGCCGTCGAGGCCGTCTCCGGCGCCCTCCTCGACCAGGCGAAGGAGGTCGAGACGAAGGAGCAGATCGCCTCCACCGCCTCCATCTCCGCCGCCGACACGCAGATCGGCGAGCTCATCGCCGAGGCGATGGACAAGGTCGGCAAGGAAGGCGTCATCACGGTCGAGGAGTCCCAGACCTTCGGTCTGGAGCTCGAGCTCACCGAGGGCATGCGCTTCGACAAGGGCTACATCTCGGCGTACTTCGCGACCGACATGGAGCGCATGGAGGCCGCGCTCGAGGACCCGTACATCCTCATCGTCAACTCCAAGATCTCCTCCGTGAAGGACCTCCTCCCGCTCCTGGAGAAGGTCATGCAGTCGGGCAAGCCGCTGCTGATCATCGCCGAGGACGTCGAGGGCGAGGCCCTGTCGACCCTGGTCGTCAACAAGATCCGCGGCACCTTCCGCTCCGTCGCGGTCAAGGCCCCGGGCTTCGGCGACCGCCGCAAGGCCATGCTCCAGGACATCGCCATCCTCACCGGCGGCACGGTCATCTCCGAGGAGGTCGGCCTCAAGCTGGAGTCGGCCGGTCTCGACCTGCTGGGCCGCGCCCGCAAGGTCGTCATCACCAAGGACGAGACCACCATCGTCGACGGTGCCGGTGACAGCGAGCAGGTCGCGGGCCGCGTGAACCAGATCCGCGCCGAGATCGAGAACAGCGACTCCGACTACGACCGCGAGAAGCTCCAGGAGCGCCTCGCGAAGCTCGCCGGCGGCGTGGCGGTCATCAAGGCCGGTGCCGCGACCGAGGTCGAGCTCAAGGAGCGCAAGCACCGCATCGAGGACGCCGTGCGCAACGCCAAGGCGGCCGTCGAGGAAGGCATCGTCGCCGGCGGTGGCGTGGCCCTGCTCCAGGCCTCCAGCGTCTTCGAGAAGCTGGAGCTGGACGGCGACGAGGCCACCGGTGCCGCGATCGTCAAGCTCGCCCTGGAGGCCCCGATCAAGCAGATCGCGGTCAACGCCGGCCTCGAGGGCGGCGTCGTGGTCGAGAAGGTGCGCAACCTGACCCCGGGCCACGGCCTCAACGCCGCGACCGGCGAGTACGTCGACCTGGTCGCCGAGGGCATCATCGACCCGGCCAAGGTGACGCGCTCCGCGCTGCAGAACGCCGCGTCGATCGCCGCGCTCTTCCTCACCACCGAGGCCGTCATCGCCGACAAGCCGGAGAAGGCCGCGGCCCCGGCCGGCGGCGGCATGCCGGGCGGTGACATGGACTTCTGATCCCGAGGGATCGGTGGTTCATCGCTGACACGCGAACCGAGGGCGGCACCCCCGCGAAGGGGGTGCCGCCCTCGGCGCGTTCCCGGCACTCAGACGACGGGCCGCACGAGGGCCTCGGCGAGCGGTTCACCGGTGCGGCGGGCGTACGCGACGCGGGCCTTCACCTCGGCGAGGGTGCGGGGGCGGTAGCCGGGGCCGCAGCCCTGGCAGCAGCTGGTGTGGAACCGCACCCCCGCGTGCAGCAGCACGGAGAGCACCCGCCACGCCTCGTCGTCCCGCCGCTTCGGCGGCTGGAACGCGGTGCCGACGCCCACCATCGGCTCGCCGCACCGCGGACACCGGTGCTCGTGACCGTGCTCGTCCCCCTGCTTGTACGAGCCCCGGCACGGCAGGCACACGTACGAGGACCTCTTGACTCCCATGGGGGCAGGGTAGGGGCGGACGGGGCGGCCGTGCCCGCGATTTCGGCGCCCTCCGCCCGTTGCTACGGGCGGCGGAAGAGGGCCGTCCAGAGGAAGCTTCTGCCGAAGTGGGGGGAGTCGGCGGGTTCGTCGTGCATGCGGCGGAGTTCGAGCGGGGTGAGGCGGTCGGCGAAGAGGGCGCGGAGGTCCGCGTCCGTGTAGGCGAGGCCGCCTTCCAGGGCGCCCGCGCGGTAGAAGTCGGCGTCGGGGCGCTCCGAGCCCATGCCGCCCTCGCCCGCCGCGAACGCCGTCAGGGCGAAGTGGCCGCCGGGGGCGAGGACGCGGTCCAGGAGGGCCAGGTAGCTGACGCGGCGGTGCGGGGGCAGGTGGTGGAGGCAGCCGGAGTCGTAGACGAGGTCGTACGGGCCCTCGACCGTGCCGGGCGCGAAGGCGTTGCCGCAGAGGAAGCGGATGTTCTCGACGCCGTTCTCCCGGGCCCGCTCCCGTGCCCAGCCGATCGCCGTCGCCGAGAGGTCCACGGCGTCCACCTCGTAGCCGAGCGAGGCGAGGTACAGGGCGTTGCGGGCCGGGCCGCACCCCAGGTCGAGGGCGCGTCCGCCGCCCTTGAGCAGGCCCCGTTCCGCGTACGCCGCCAGGTTCTCGTCCGGCTTCGGCACGAAGAACGGCACCGGCCGCTCCCGGTCCGCGTAGAAGCCGTCCCACCATGCGGCACCGCCCTCCGTCCACCGGTCGGCCCCGGGCGCGAACAGCCCGTCCAGCAGGGTCAGGACGTCCTCGATCGTGCGGATGTTCCGGTCCGTCCTCGGCACCGTCTGCTCCATGTGGATCTCCCCTCGACGTGAGTTCCAGGGTAGGGGTGGGAGCGTCAAATGCCCAGGTCAAAGGGGGTGTTGGGGGTGGCGGGCGAGGGGCTGTGAGGGTGCGTGAGGGGCGTTCCGGGCGTTCGGTAAGTCGTCCCCCCGGGCGGGGCCCGAGGTCGTGGCGGAGGGGCCTTGGCGGGGCCGTGAGGGGGCTTTCCGGGGGACGCCGGGGTGGGTTTTCGGGGCCCTCGGGCAGGGCTGTTCCCGGCCCTCGCCGGAGCCGTTCGTTCGCCGTCGGCGCATTTCGTGCGCCGACGGCGAACTGCTTTCCCGGAGTGGGGGGTTGGGTGGTCGACTGGGCGGCATGGAGATTCTGGTGCTGGGCGGTACGGCCTGGCTGGGGCGGGAAGTGTCGCGGCGGGCGTTGGCGCGGGGGCACGCGGTGACGTGTCTGGCGCGGGGGGAGAGCGGGGAGGTGGCCGCGGGGGCGCGGCTGGTGGCGGCGGACCGGCGGGAGCCGGGGGCGTACGACGGGCTGCTCGACCGGGAGTGGGACGCCGTGGTCGAGGTGTCCTGGCAGCCGGGGTTCGTCCGGGGGGCGCTCGACGCGCTCGGCGGGCGGGCCCGGCACTGGACGTACGTGTCGTCGGGGAACGTGTACGCCTCGCAGTCCGAGATCGGGGCGGACGAGTCCGCGGAGATCCTCGCGCCGACCGAGCTGGACGAGGTCGGGCGGGAGCTGTACGGGGAGGCCAAGGCGGCCTGCGAGCTGGCGTCGGCCGCCGCCGTCGGAGACCGGCTGCTGATCGCGCGGGCGGGGCTCATCGGCGGGCCCGGTGACGTCAGCGACCGGACCGGTTACTGGGCGGCCCGGGCCGCGCGGGAGCCGCGGGAGCCGATGCTGGTGCCGGACGAGCCGATGCTGCCGACGCGGGTGATCGACGTGCGGGACCTCGTCGACTGGATCCTCGACTCGGCGGAGAAGGGGCTGGCGGGCACCTTCGACACGGTGGGCCGGAACATGTTCCTCGGCGAGTGGATCGCCCTCTCGCGCGAGGTCGCCGGGCACACCGGGCCGGTCGTGCCGGCCGCGTCGGCGTGGCTGCTGGAGCAGGGGGTCGAGGAGTTCATGGGGCCCGAGTCGCTGCCGCTGTGGATCGTGGCGGAGGACTGGGCCGGCTTCCAGGCGCGTACGGGCGCGGCCGCCGCCGCCGCCGGGCTGCGGCAGCGGCCCTCGGCCGAGACGATCGCGGACACGCTGGCCTGGGAGCGGGAGCAGGGGCTCGACCGGGAGCGCCGGGCCGGGCTCAGCCCGGCGCGCGAGGCCGAACTGCTTGCTCTGCTGGCGGAGTAGCCAGGGCGCGCGAGGCCGAACTCCTGGCTCTGCTGGCGGAGTAGCCAGGGCGCGCGAGGTCAGGGCGCGCGTCGTCCGGCGCGGGCGGTCAGGGCGCGACCAGGGCCGGGTCCTGGCCCGAGCGGCGCAGGGCGTCGGTGACGAAGCCGTTCCTCTTCAGCTCCTCGACGAGCGAGCGGAGGTACGCGACCGTCTCCGGCGCCCTGTCCGCCGTGGTGCCCACGGCCTGCCGGATCTCCATGAACCGGCCGTCGATCAGGCGCACTTCGGGGTGGGCGGCGACATAGGCGGCCATCGGCTGGCGGATGCCTGCGCCGGCCTCCAGGTCCAGGGTGCGGAAGGTGTCGACGCCCTCCGCGCCCCGGACGACGGTGGCGTGGGTGAGGGTGCGGGTGAGGTGGAGGTCGTACGCCGAGCCCTGCTTGACGCCGACGCGGACCCCGGGGGTGTCGATCTCCTCGACGGTGGTGAGCGGCGAGTCCCGGGGGACGGCGTAGACGCCCTCGATGACGACGTACGGGGCGGTGAACGCGACCTCCTTCTCCCGGGCCGGGTCCACGGCGAGGAAGCACAGGTCGGCACGGCCGTCCGCCATCGCCTCGAACGACTTGCGCGCCGCGTCGAAGCAGAGCGTCTCCACGGGGAGCCCGAGCCGCCGGCCGATCTCCCGGGCGAGGTCGACCGTGATGCCGGCGGGGGCCTCCGGGCTGCCCTGGGCGAGCACCGGGTTGCCGAGGTTGATGGAGGCCCGCAGGACCCCGGTGGGGGCGAGGTCGGCGGCGATCGCGGCGATGTCGTGGCGGTCGTGGTGCTTGGTCGTCATGACTGCGGAGTCTAGGCACCGTCGGGCGGGTCGGCGGGCGTTGTCGCGGTGCGGCCGGGGGCCGGGGCGTCGGGGAGGGTCAGCCGCCAGCCGGTGAGGGCCGGGTCGGTGAGGAGGGCGGCGAGGGCGGCCGTCGCCTCGGCCGGGGGCGTCGCGGCGGGGGCCGACAGGCGCAGCAGGGCCGCCGTCTCGTCGCAGTCGGTGAGGGTGGCCCGCCAGCCGGGCGGGAGGAGGGCGATGAAGCGGATCGCGGCGAGCGCGGGCGGTGCTCCGGGCGGGCCCACGAGGGCCACCTGGGGCAGATGGGCCACCTGGGGCGGCTGGGGCAGCGGGGCCGTCTGGTCGGACCGGGTCGGCCGGGGCGGCTGCTGCGGGGGCGCTAACGGGGGCATGGTCGGCTCCGGGACGTGGGTGCCCCGGACCGGCCGTGCGGGCGGCGGCCGGTCCGGGGAGCGGGGCGGGGGGACGCGTCAGCGGGCGGACGAGCCCTTGGAGAGGCGGTACACGACGGCCAGGATGGCCACCGCGAGGGCCGCGCCGCCGCCGTAGCGGAGGCCGTCGGAGGCGTCGCCGGTGACGAGGACGACCTCGGCGATCGCCAGGACGGCGAGCAGGGCGGCGAGGAGGGTGCGGTGGGAGGTGGCGGTGGAGGAGGACATGGGGGTTCCTTTCCTTCGGGTCCGGTGAGGGGGGTGACGGGCTCCGGCCGCCGTGGGGGCGGCCGGAGCCGGGTTCGTGGGGACCGGCCGGGAGGTCAGTCCGTGAGCTTCAGCGCCTGGCCGAAGGAGAGCTTGCGGTCGGTCTGGAGGAGCGCCCGGCGGTAGACCCGCGCGCTCACCGTGACGATGGCAGCGGCCGCCGCCAGGGAGAGGCCGAGCGCCACGACCGGCTCCCACCAGGCGGCCTCGCCTGCGAGGACCCGGGCCGGCATGGTGACCGTCGAGGTCAGCGGGACGAAGGAGAGGATCTCCCGGGTGGAGCCGGAGACGGTGACGCCGACGATGAAGACGAGCGCCGTGATCGCGTTGACCGGGGTCGTGGTGGACTGGATGTCCTCGGTACGGGTGGCGAGCGCGCCGGCCGCGGCGAACAGGCAGGCGAGGACGGCGATCCCGACGACGTAGAAGACGAGGAACCAGCCGAGGCCGGAGCCGATGTCGGCCAGCAGCTCCTTCTCGCCGGTGAAGAGCAGGCCCGCGACGCCGACCAGGCTGAAGAGGGTCATCTGGGCGAGCGCGAGGACGGTCGAGCCGACGATCTTGCCGATCAGCAGCGAGCGGACCGGCACGGAGCTGGCGATCAGTTCGACGATCCGGTTCTGCTTCTCCTCGACGACGCTGGTGGCGAGGGCGGCGCCGAGCAGCACGGCCGCCAGGTAGAAGAGGAAGCCGAAGAAGTAGGTGGTCATCCGGACCGGGCCCTCGGGCGTCTTGTCCGGCGACAGCAGGACCCGCTCCAGGCCGGTGTCCTTGCTCAGGGCCTCCAGGCTGGTGCCGGCGGCCGCGGCGTTCTCGGCGAGCGCGGTCTGCTGGACGGCCGCGCCGATCCAGGTGGCGGCGATGTCGTTCTGCCCGGTGTCGCCGAGGAGGACCCAGCGGCCGTCCTCCCGGACCAGGCCGGCCTCGGCCTCGCCGGCCCGGACGGTCGCCCGGACCTGCTCGGCGGACGCCTCCTGGCGGACGGTGATCTCCACGTCCTGGCCGGCGCCGACGGCCAGCGCCTCGGCCTGGCCGGCCAGCTTGCCGGCCGGCTGCTCGGCCACGGCGACGGTGATCTTCCCCATCGCGTCGGCCAGGTAGAGCTGGAGGCCGATGGCGCCGACGATCAGGGCGAGCGTGACGAGGGTGGAGAGGAGGAAGCCGCGGTTGGTCAGCTTCACCTGGATCTCGCGGGCGGTGACGATCCGCCAGGGAGCGGTACGGGAGGAGGACGCGGCGCGCGGCGCGGGCTCGGGGCGTACGGGGGTGGCCGCCGGCTCGGTCCGCGGTGCGGGGGACTGGGTCACGGTGCTCATGCGGCGGTCATCTCCCGGTAGATGTCGGCGATGCTGGGGACGAGGGGGGTGAAGGCGTGCACGGGGCCCCGGGCGAGGGCCTCGGTGAGGAGCCGGCCGGGATCCGCGTCGGCGGCCAGCTCGACCCGGGCGCCGTCGGGGAGCTCCTCGACGGCGGTGACGCCGGGCAGGGCGCGGGTCCAGCCGGCGGGGGCGCCGGTGACCAGCCGGTAGCGGGGGCGGTCGCGGTGGCGCAGCTCGTCGGCGGTGCCCTTGCCGACGACCCGGCCCTTCGCCATGACGACCAGGTCGTCGCAGAGCCGCTCCACCAGGTCGAGCTGGTGCGAGGAGAAGAGGACCGGGACGCCGGCCGCCGCGTACTCCCGTAGGAGCTCCGCCATCGTGTCGACGGCGTGCGGGTCGAGGCCGGAGAACGGCTCGTCCAGGACGAGCAGCCGGGGGCTGCCGAGCAGCGCCGCCGCGATCTGCACCCGCTGCTGGTTGCCGAGCGAGAGCGACTCCAGGCGGGCCTGGGCCTTCTCGGCGAGGCCGAGGCGCTCCAGGAGGTCCAGGGTCTCGCGGCGGGCCTCGGCGGTGCCCTGGCCGCGCAGCCGGGCCAGGTAGACCAGCTGGCTGTGGACGGTCTGCTTCGGGTACAGGCCGCGCTCCTCCGGCATGTAGCCGAAGTCGCGGCGGTCCTCGGCGGTGGCCGGGGAGCCCTGCCAGCGGACGGTGCCGCCGTTCGAGGCGAGCACGCCCATGATCATGCGCATGGTCGTGGTCTTGCCCGCCCCGTTCCCGCCGACGAAGCCCGTCATGCGGCCTTCCGCGACCCGGAAGGACACCCGGTCGACGGCGCGGTGACCCCCGAAGTCGCGTACGAGTTCTTCCAGTTCCAGCATCTCAGTCTTCCTTCGGTTCCAGGGCGGGGCGGGCGGTCGGGGCGGTCAGGGGAGGGGGTGCGGGGCGGCGTCACGGGGGTCGTCGAGCCGGGCGGGGCAGCCGGTGCGCTCCGGTGCCGAGGCCAGCCGGGGGAGGTGCCAGCTCCACCGGTGCGTCTCGTCCATGCGGAGATTCTGGTACCCGGGGGCCAGCACCTTCACGACCTTCCAGCCCATGTCGGCGACCGGGGCCGGGAGCCGGGGCGTGAGGTCGACGACGAGCAGGGCGGCGCCGTCGGCGTTCATGGACTCCGTCAACTCCCTTACCGGCAGCGGCGAGACGGTGGACGGGCCGGGCAGCGGGACGGGCTCCAGGAAGCCGTCCGCCCAGGCGCGCACCGCGTCGTACGCGGGCCGGGTCAGCATGTGGCAGAGCCGGTCGTGCTCGGTGACGACGAGCGGGCCGCGCGGCCCGGTCCCGCCCTGCGCGCGGAGTGCCCGCAGCGCGGTGCGCACCTGGCGGGCCTCCTGGAAGGCCTTGACGGCGGCCTCCGCCGGGCGGGTCGACGCCTTCATGCCGACGGCGGCGAGCGGTACGGCGGCCCCGGGCGCGTCGGCCTCGATCAGCAGGGCCGTCATGCACCACAGGCCGGTCGCGGCGACCGGGATCCGGGCGAGGACGGGCCGCAGCCCCTCCGCTTCGGCCTGCTGCCAGACCGCCCGCAGCCGGGTGTCCTCCGGGGCCGGGGTGTAGGTCGGCAGCCGCAGCTGCCGGCCCCAGGCGACGGTGAGGGCGTCGCGCTCGGCGACCTCGACCAGGGCCGCGCCGAGCGCCGCGTCGTGACCGGCGCCGGCCGCCGCCCCGGACGGGCTCGGGTCGAAGAGGACGTCGTTCCTGGCCGGCCAGTTGACCAGGTCCGCGGGGACGAGGACGGGGCGGTCCGTGTCCAGGGCGCGGGCCTCGTGCCAGTCCAGGACGGCGGTCGCCGCGTCCGGGTGGGCCAGGGCGTGGCCCGGGTGGTACGCGTCCAGGGTGAGCGCGCCCAGCTCGGCGGCGGTGCCCCGGCGGGCGGGGAGCGCGGCCGAGGGGTGCAGGGCCCGGCGCTCGACGGCCTCGCCGGCCCCGCGCAGCAGGGCGTCGGTGCGGGACGGGCCGCTGGCGCCGGCGAACCGCGCCGAGAGCGGCACGTCCGCCTCTTCGCGTACGAAGTCGAGGCCGACCGGCGGGAGTTCGACGGCGCTGCTCCACAGCGGCTCGCCCGCGTGTGGCGGGGTCACCGCGTAGCGCAGGGCGACGCCGGTGGCGGGGGCGAGGGTGGCCGGGACGTCGATCATCACGCCACCGCCAGGGGCGCGGGCGCCGCCGGGGAGAGGAACGGCAGCGCGGGGCGGCCGTCGCGCAGGGCGGTCAGGGCGAGCAGGACGCCGGCCGAGCCGGTGCCGAGGTCGGTGGAGAGCCGGTAGCCGTACTGGCCGAGGAAGTCGACCCGGCCGGGCTCCGAGGCGATGGCCTCCCAGCCGAGCGCGTCGAGGTGGGCGTCGAGGACGTGCCGCTCGCTGGGGCGGGTGCCCTCGCCGAGCGCCAGGATCTCGCCGGCCCGGCCGTGCAGCAGCCCGCACGGGGTGGAGAAGCCGCCGCGGCGCACCGCGAGCAGCCGGTCCGCGGCGGCCCGCAGCCGCTCGTCGCCGGGCCGGTGCGGCAGGGCGGCGCGCAGCGCGATCGCGATGCCGGCCGAGCCGTCGAGGCCGGAGGTGAGGAAGCGTTCGTCGAAGCGCGGGTCCTCGAGGAGGTCCAGGTCGCCGCGGAGTTCCTCCACGGCCCGGTCCAGGAGGCGGGCGTCGCCGGTGGCCTCGTACAGCCGGATCAGGAACAGGGCGTGGCCGCAGCGGCCGTTGAGCAGCCCGATGCGGTTCGGGGCGGGGGTGTCGGGGAGCCGGTCGGCGAGCTCCACCGCCTTCCGGAGGTAGCGGTCGCCGCCGCCGGCGCCCGCCCGGTGCAGGGCGGCGAGGCCGAGGCCGGAGAGGCCGTTGGCGACGGTCGAGCCGACGTTGGGGTCGGACTGGGCAAGGGCGAAGGCGCGGTCGAGCACCGTGTCCGCGGTGTCGGGGTGACCGAGTTCGCCCAGCACGTACGCGATGCCGGAGAGGCCGGTGAAGAGCCCGGGGCCCTCGCCGGTCGCCGTCCCGGCCTTGCGCAGCAGCCAGTCGACGTGCGCGGCGGGCACCTCGGTGCCGGCCCGGTGCAGCGCCCAGAGCACGCCGGCGGCCCCGTAGGCGAAGGTGACGCCGCCGTCGGCGAGGACGAACTGCATGACGTCGCCGGGGTAGAGCCGGTCGTCCCGCTCGGGGGTGGCCGCGTCGAGGATGGACGCGGCGATCGCCGAGGTGAGGACGGTGTCGCGGGCGCCGGCCGGCCACGTCACGCCGTAGTCGGTGCGGGCGCCGAGGACGTCGTCGCCGAGGCCGCGCCGGATCTGCTCCACGAAGGCGGCGGGGAGCGGGAAGTCGCGGACGGCCGCGTCGAGGAGGGTGCGGATCTTCTCGGTGCCCCACGGCACGACGTGCGGCATCGGCACGAAGAGGGTGAGCCGCAGCACGTCGAGGGCGAACAGGTCGACGGCCTTGCCACGCAGGTGGTCGGGGGCGCGGAAGCCGAGGGAGCCCATGGCCTGCGGCCGCTCCTCCTCGGTGGGGGTGGCGGTCTCCAGGTCGATGAAGGCGACGGTGTCGTCCTCGCCGACGAGGATGTTGCCGGGGTGCAGGTCGCCGAAGACGACGCCCCGCTCGTGCATGGCGTCGATGCCGGCGGCGACCTGGTCGAGGATGTGGAGCGCCCAGGCGGTGTACTCGGCGCGGGCCCGGGCGGAGTTGTCGGTGGAACCGTAGGGGTGGCGGGTGCGGACCAGCTCGGTGAGCGGGGTGCCCTCCACGTAGTCGCGGGCGAGGAAGTGGTGTTCGTTGCCGCGGCGGACGTCGCGGAGGGCGGGGACGGAGGGGAGTCCCGCGAGGCGGGAGAGCGCCCAGTGCTCGCGTTCGAGGCGGGTGACGGCGTCGTCGCCGGCCGCGTCGAGGCCGGCCAGCGGGCGGGCCTCCTTGAGGAGGACCTCGGTGCCGTCGCGCTTGTCGACGGCCCGGTAGACGCCGCCGCCGTTGGAGAAGTGGAGGGCCTTGTGGACGCGGAAGGGGAAGTCGGCGAGGGTGCGGGCGCGCCGTTCGGCGAGGGCGGCCTGGAGGAAGGGCGGGATCTCGACCCAGGACGGCGGGTGGAAGCCGGGCCGCCGCTCGTCGGGGACGAGTTCCCCGTCGGGGGTGGTGATGGCGGGGGCGAGGGTGCCGTCCTTGAGGCGGGTGGTCTTGAGGACGAAGCCGCCGTAGCGGACGTGAAGGGGGCCCTCGCGCCAGCGCAGGTCGCTGAGGATGGAGGGGGCGGGGGTGCCGCCGACCAGCTCCTCCAGGTCGTTCAGCGCCCGCTCCAGCTCGGTCTCGTCGACCGGGTAGAGGGTGATGAACTTGCCGCTGGCGCTGCGGTCGCCGTACTTGCTGCCGCGCCGGCCGAGGGTCTCGGGGTCGGAGATGTACTTGAACATCAGCCGGTGCTCGACGCAGTAGGGGACGACCGCGTCGAGGAGTTCGGCGGCGTTGCCGGGGGAGGCCGCGACGTGGATCTTCCAGCCCTGGTCGGGTGTCCGGGAGTCCGGTGGGACGCAGACCGTCCATTCCTGGCCGCGGGTGGCGGTCCACCCCTCGGGGAGCGGGCGGCCCTCGCGGAAGTCCTGGCCGGTGGACTCGGTGGCGGGCGCGTCGTAGAAGAGCGTGTCCGCGCGGCAGAAGTTGATGAACCGGGTGTCGAGCACGGTGTCTCCAGGGGGATCAGAAGGGCAGGAAGGGCAGGACGTAGGTGCGGTGGAGCGAGGTCCACAGCGGCACCCGGCCCACTTCCACCTCGGCCGTTCCGGCGGCCGGGGCCGGCGCCCGGTCGAGGTCGAGGGGGAAGGCGGTCGAGTCCATGCCCACGGCGCCGCCGAGGTCCACCGGGAAGTAGGTCGAGACCGGCACCTGGGTGGCGGCGGCGGGCGCCGACCCGATCCGGGCGGTGCCGACGGCGTCGTTGAGGATCAGGCCGTTGGTCGTCAGCGTCACCCGCTGCCCGGGCCGTACGAGCTCCGCCGCGTCGCCCTCGGGGAGGACCAGGCGGGTGGCGCCGCCGGTGTCGGTGACGTACGCGGCGGAGACGGTCTGCTGGACCGGCAGGAACAGGGTGCCGGCGGCGGCCGCGGCGAGCAGGGCGCAGACGGCGAGGACGCGGCCGCGGCGGACGCCGGCCGCCCTGACCTCGGCGGAGAGCCGGAGGGCGCCGCGGATCAGGATCCACAGGGCGTAGGAGAGGCCGGTGGCGGCGAAGAGGAGGCCGACCCAGCCGACGCGCTGGAGGGTGCCGAGCCAGGTCTGGAGGGCGGTGGTGAGGAAGTACAGCGGGAAGGCGAGGCAGGCGAGGCCGTAGACGGTCGTCCAGCGGGTGGGCAGTTCCCGCTCGTACGTGCCGCCGAAGAGGGTCCGGGCGAGCCACCGGCGGGCGTCGGTCATCGAGCGGTCGCGGAGGAAGGGCACGTCCACGTGGCTCATCAGGGCGATGTAGCCGTCGAGCTTGATGAAGGGCGTCAGGTTCAGCAGGGCGGTGGCGTAGCTGGAGACGGCGAAGAAGAGCAGGCAGGTCTTGGCGGTGCCGTCGGCCAGCGGCCAGGCGGCGAAGGCGGAGACGGCGGCGAGCGAGGTCTGGACGGCGGGGCCGGCGAGCGCGGTGTGGACGCGCTGCCTGCGGTCCGGGAGCCGCCAGGCGTCGGAGACGTCGCAGAAGAACGCCGGCATCAGGTAGAAGAGCATGACGCCGATGCGGGACGGACGTCCGCCGTAGCGGATGAGGACGGCCGCGTGGCCGAGTTCGTGGATCGAGACGCCGATCAGCAGGGCGATCAGGACGCCGGTGAAGGCGGCGGCGGAGAGCGGGCTGTTCAGGGTGGTGACGACGGCGTCCCACTGGGCGGCCATGGCGCCCATGCCGAGCAGGATGCCGAGGGCGGCGACGGCCGTCGCCCCGCGGGAGAAGAGGCGGGCGAAGAACGGCCGCATGGCCTGCATGGTCTTCCCCGGGCGCAGCAGCGTGAGCTGGAGGGTCATCGGGGGGACGAGCTGGAAGCGGGGGGCGACGGGCGGGGCGGGCGTCTCGCCGTCGTCGAGGAGGCGCAGGGTGTCCAGGCGGGTGACGGCGCTGCCCACGTTCTCGGCGTTCCAGACGCCGCCGAGCCGGGCCGCGAGGGCCTCGTGGTCGCGCTCGCCGTCGAACTCCCGGACGAGCTGGGCGATGTGCGGGGTGATGCGGACGTAGCGGGCGCCGTGCTGGAGGACCCATTCGCCCTGCCCGTCGGCGGGCGAGTGGACCTCGGCGCTCGGGGCGAGGCGAGGGCGCTTCGCGTGGGCCGGGAGAGTGGGGGCGGGGGGACTCGTGACAGCGCTCACGGGATGTTCCTTGTCGAGGCGGCGGGCAGGGGGAGGAGCGTGCGACACCCTTGCGGTGGTCCGGCCGGACCGG
Source organism: Streptomyces roseofulvus (assembly GCF_039534915.1). Taxonomy (NCBI): domain Bacteria; kingdom Bacillati; phylum Actinomycetota; class Actinomycetes; order Kitasatosporales; family Streptomycetaceae; genus Streptomyces; species Streptomyces roseofulvus. Next base: position 4,572,101 of record NZ_BAAAWE010000001.1, read on the forward strand.
GGGCCGGCCGGACCACCGCAGATCCTCGGTCGTCACCCGAGTGGGGTTCCGAGGTGCGGCGGGGAGTCGGTCACGCCGTCTCCCACCGCGTCAGTGCGCTCGCCGGTGTCGTGCTCGGTTCCTCGACGCTCAGGTGAGGGTGATCGAGGTGGCGACCGAGGCGGAGATGCCGACGCCGACGGAGACACCGGTCCAGAAGCCGGGGGACTCCAGGGTCTCCAGCTCCTGCATCTCCAGCTCGACGACCTCGGGGGCGGCGGCGGTGTCGAGGGTGATCTGCTTGTCGCTCATGTCTGTCTCTCCTTGGGTGAGTTGATCGGTGAGGGGGTACGGGGGGGATCAGGTGAGGGTGATGGAGACGCCGACCGAGACGCCGGTCGAGAAGGCGACGCTCCAGGTGCCCCAGCCCGGGGCCTCCAGGGCCTCCAGCTCCTGCATCTCCAGCTCGACGAGCTCGGGGGCGGCGGCGGTGGTGATGTCCTGGTTCTCGTTCATCTCTGTTTCTCCTGAGGTGGGTTCGGCTGTGGGTGGGGGTGGAGCGGGCGGCCGGCGGCCGGCTCGATCAGGTGAGGCTCCAGGCGACGGAGACGATCGAGATGCCGACGGAGACGCCGACGTTGGTGGCCCAGCCCGGGGCGTGCATGGCCTCGAGCTCCTGCATCTCCAGCTCGACGAGCTCGGCGGCGTTGGTGTCGAGGGCGATCTGCTTGTCGTTCATGTCTTCTCCTTGGGTGGGTGGTGCGTGAGTGGTGCTGTTTCACCTCCGGGTCAGGCGCTGACGCCTGCCGGGAGGAGCTCTGGGTGGGGCCGGGTGGCCTCGGCGAGGAGCGCGGCGACGTCGTCGGCGCTCAACCCGGTGAGGGTGGGCAGTCCGGCGCCCCAGGCCCGGATGCTGCGCAGGGCGACGGTGCGGCGCAGGTCGGGTGTGAGGCGGACGGTGCGGTCGATCTGCCAGCGGTGCATCAGGCGGTGCAGGCCGTCCACGGGGTCGGGGGCGAGCCAGGGGTGCCGGTGGCGGAGCCGGGTCCACAGGCGGTGGACGCGGGCGGCGCTGCCGTAGCGGAGGTCCCCGTCGAGGGCCCGCTGCCACACGACCGGCCAGACGGCGGCGATGGCGCGCATCTTGGCGAGGCCGAGGGCGGTGGAGAGTTCGTTGGCGACGGCCCAGGTCTTCACGGCGTACGGGCTGCGGCCGGTGTTGATGTGCCCGAGCTGGCTCTCGGCGCTGAGCGCGGCGACCCGGAGCCGGGCGCTCGCGGGGGCGGGCAGGCCGATGGTGACGTGCCGGGCGAGTTCGTCGCCGGCGGCGAGCAGCTCCGCGGCCAGCTCCTCGACGGCGGCGTCCTGTTCGGGCAGGTCGAGGGTGTCGCTGCTGTAGGGCATGACGGCCCGGAAGAGGGCTTCGAGGGCGCCGTCCATGAGGAGCGGCCCGGGCAGGGTCTCGGTGGCCTCGGCGGTCCGGAGGATCGCGCGGGGCCGGAGGCATGCGCCCATCACCAGGCGCTTGCCGCCGTCGTACGGGAAGCAGGCGACGGGGCCGGCCTCGGTGCCGGTGCCGAGGGTGGTCGGGACGGCGAGGACGTGGGCGTGGTCTCCCCAGCCGTGCGGCAGGGCGATGAGGCCGCTGCGCTGTCCGGCGGTGAGGTAGGGCAGGAGGTCGGGCCGGCTGCTCACCGCGGCGGCGAGTTTGGCCAGGTCGAGGGTGGATCCCCCGCCGACGCCGATGATCAGTTCGCCGGGGGCGAGCCGGGCGGCGAGCGCCTCGACGGCGGGGAGGCCGCCGTCGGCCGGGGTGACCGCCCGGGTGGGCGTGATCCCGGCACGGGCGATCCCGTCGAGGACCTGGCGGGTGACGGGCAGGCCGTTCACCGCGGGGTCGGCGAGGAGGGTCGCTCCGGTGGGGCGCAGCTCGCGCAGGAGTCCGGGGAGCTGGTCGTAGCTGTCGAGGACGGGGGCGGGGGCCATGGCGGGGTCAGCTCCTCGGGGCGGCGCCGGCGGCGGCCGGCAGCAGGCTGTCGAGTCCCGCTTCGACGCAGGTCATGAGCTCGGCGACCTCGTCGCGGGAGTACGTGAGGGCGGGCACGAGCTGGACGCCGGAGGGGCCGGGGTGGACGATGGCGCCCGCCTCGCGGATGCGGGTGACGAGTGCGGCGACGTCGGCGCCGGTGAGCGGGGTGCCGTCGGGGTGGGCGAGGCGCAGGGTGCGGAAGCAGCCGGTGCCGGTGGCGCCCGTGGCCAGCGGGTGGCGGTCGACGAGGTCGGTGAGGCCCTGCTGGAGCCAGGCGGCGACGTTCCGGCCGGCGGCGACGGCGTCGAGCCGTTCCATCTCGGCGATGGTGGCGCTGATCGCTGCGCAGGCGAGGGCGGTGGCGCCCTGGGTCTCGGCGTGGGCGAAGGTGGTGTCGTGCTCTTCGAGGACCCGCGTCACGCGGTGGGCGACGACGAGGGCGGAGGCGGGGCAGGCGCCGTTGGTGAGGCCCTTGGAGGTGACGAGGACGTCGGGGCGGCCGGGCCAGCTCTCGGAGGCGAAGTAGCTTCCGGTGCGGCCGAAGCCGGTGGCGACCTCGTCGGCGACGAGGAGGAAGCCGTGTTCGTCGCGGAGCCGGCCGAGGGCGGCGACGTACTCCTCGTCGAGGGGGACCGTGCCGGTGCCGACGACGGGTTCCACGACGACGGCGGCGACCTGCTGGCCGAGGGCGGCCATGAGCCGTTCCAGTTCGGCGGTGTCGTTGGGGTCGACGTGGCGGATGAGCCGCTGGTCGACGCCGTACACCCGCTGGCCGAGGTCCTCGCCGGTGAGGGCGAAGCCGCCGAAGGTGAGGCCGTGGAAGCTGCCGCGGAGGGCGACGACCAGGTTGCGGCCGGGGGCGCCCTGGAGGGCGTGGTAGAGCCGGGCGAGCTTCATGACGGCGTCGTTGGCGACGCCGCCGCCGGTGGAGAAGAGCACCTTGCCGTAGTGGTCGGGGCCGCAGACGCGGACGAGGTCCTCGGCGGCGCGCCGGGCGTAGGTGTTCTCGAAGCGGAAGGAGCCGAGGTAGGAGGCGTTCCGGGCGGCTTCCGCGAGGGCTTCGGCGATGCGCTCGTTGCCGTAGCCGAGGTTGGCGTTCCACAGGCCGCTGTCGGCGTCCAGGACGGTGCTGCCGTCCGCGAAGGTGACGCGGTGGCCTTCGGCGCGGGTCGCGCAGAGCCGGTCGTCGCCGTGGCTGGAGGGCGGTATGAGGTAGGGCCAGAGCGCGGTCATCGGGTGGCTTCCGTGGTCAGGAGCGTCACGCGGTGACGCTCGCCGGGCGGGGTGAGGAGCTCGCGGGTCAGGACGGTCAGTCCGGCGGCGGCCAGTTCGGCCTCCAGGACGTCCAGGCCGATCACGGCCACCCGGTCGGTGCAGACGGTGACGGGGCTGTCGTCGGCGGGCGGGTCGGCGGGGAGCAGGGTGACGGAGCGGCTGGTGGCGCCGGCCGGCCAGTGCTCGTACAGCTCGTAGGCGGTGCCGCCGGCGCCGGTGACGCGGACGGCCGTCTCGTCGGGGCCGTCGTCGTCGCCGCGCTCCAGGGCGGTGAGCCGGAACCGGCCGCCGTCCGCGAGGTGGTCGAGGACGGAGCGGTAGAGGCCGGCGCGGCCTTCGGCGTCGAGCAGGGAGAGCGAGGTGGTGCCGAGCAGGATGTGCGGGAAGCGGCGGCCGAGCGCGAAGGCGGACATGTCGCCCTGGACGACGGTGCAGCGGGAGCGCATCGAGGCGGGTGCCCTGTCGAGTTCGGCGCGGAGCAGGTCGAGCATGTCGGCGGAGAGGTCGAGGGCGGTGACCTCGCGTCCGCCGGCGAGCAGCGGGAGGGTGAACCGGCCGGCTCCGGCGGCCAGGTCGAGGACGGGGCCGGGCGCGCTGCGGACTCCGGAGAGCAGGGCCCGGGTCTCGGGGTCGTCGTAGGTGGCGAGGTCCTGGTAGAGGGGGGCGCCGAGGCGGTCGTAGAGGCCGCAGTGGCGGGCCCGTGCGCCGAGTGCGGCGACGCGGCGGGCGGCGAGGGTGGGCGTGGTGTCGGCGGGGGCGGGTGCGGTGGTCATCACGCGGCCGCCGGGAGGGGCAGGGGCAGGGCGATGCCGTGCCGGTCGAGGAGCGCGACGGTCCGGGCGAGGTCCTCGGCGGGTACGAGCCCGGCGGCGTCGCCCCCGGTGGCGAGGAGGCATTCCAGGGCCCGTGCGGCGCGGACGTCGAGGGCGAAGAGGCGGTGGCCGGCGACGGCGTACGCCTCGTGGTCGCGGTGCAGGACGATCGGCAGGCCGGGGTCGGCGAGGTCGGCGGCGGCGCCGGTCGCGGCGAGGCCGGGGGTGAGCCGGGAGCCGAAGCCGGAGACGCTCAGGCCGGTGACGCCGCGGGCCATGAGGCTGCGCAGGGCGGTGACGGCGGCCAGGTAGCGGGGCAGGTGGGGGCGGTCGGCGCGGGCCGGCGCGAGGGTGCCGGGCGGCAGCACCCGGCCGGTGCCGGCGGCGCCGTGGGTGAGGTCCGCGTGGCGGGCGGTGAGGGTGTCGAGGCTGTCGTGGACCGTGCCGAGCACCGCTCCGGTGGGGGAGAGGGAGACCCGGCCGTCGGGGTCGGCGTAGAGCCGCAGGGCGGGTCCGTCGGCGGGGTCCTGGCCGCCGCCGAGGGCGTCGGGGTCGGCGAGGAGGACGGAGGAGGTGACGAGGAACTCGGGGAAGGCGCCGTCGGCCAGGGCGCGGTCGGCGTCGGCGAGGAAGGCCGCGTGGTCGTCCTCGTCGAAGACGCGGACCACGGTGGGCCCGAAGACCGTCATGAAGGGGCTGGCGGCGTAGGAGTGGGTCTGGAGGAAGAAGTCCTGGCCGTTGGAGAACTCGCCGCCGGGCTCGGTGAGGCTGCCGTCGTAGGCGGCGGTGCCGTCCGGGACCTCGCCCGGGAGTCCGGGGACGAGGACGAGGGTGTCGGGGCCGGCGAGTCCGGCGGCGCGGGCGGCGTCGAGGTGGGCGGCGTCGGCGAGGACCAGGGTGTGGGTGCCGGTGGCGGGTGCCGGGGCCGGCGGGTCGAGCGGCGTGCCGGTGGCCCAGGAGATGAGGTGCCGCTTGAGCCTGCGGCGGGCGGTGTCCGCGTCCGAGAGCATTGTCGTGTCCATGCCAGGAAGTCCTTCGTCGGTCCGTGTCCCGGCTGCCGCGGGGCGCCGGGAGGCACTGGTTCAGGAGGAGGAAGAGGAGGGGAGGGGGGAGGGCGGGCCGTCGGGGCGGGTCAGGGAGCCGTGACGGCCTGGAGGATCGAGGAGAGGTCCGAGAGCGAGTCGCGGGAGCCGAAGAGCTTGTGCACGGCGGTGGTGTTGAGGACGATCTCGTCGACCCCCGCCTCCTCGTACGCCCGCAGCCCCTTCACGACCTGCGCGAGGTCGCCGCCGACGAACGCGCCGGTCTCCACCACCCCGCGCGCCACGTCCGCGAGCTGTCCCGAGCTCACGTCCACCCCTGCCCGGCCGAGCATGTCCAGATAGTGCGGCGCCTGCATGTGGGCGGCGTTGCCGGCCACGGCCAGCCGCTCCGGGGAGGCCCCCTCGCGCCCGTCCGCCTCCAGCCCCGTCGGCACCATCGCCACCACCCGCGGCAGCGAGGTCCGGCCCGCGCGGGCCGCCCCCTCGGCCACCGCCGGCAGGAGCACGTCCCGCAGGTACGACGGCGGGGTCAGCCAGGTGATCACGACGTCCGCGACCTCGCCGGCGAGCCGCGCCATGCCCGGCCGCAGCACCCCCAGGCCCACGTCGACCCGGGGCGCCGCGGCGGGGGCGAGCTGCCCCCGGAAGGTGTAGTGCGGGCCCGTCGCCTCCACGGTCTCGCCGTCGAGCAGCCCCCGCACCGCCGTCACGTACTCCCGCGCCACCTGGAGGGGCTTGGCGTACGGCGCTCCCAGGATGTTGGCCTGGAAGGCGGGCGAGCCGGGGCCGAAGCCCGCGATCACCGGCTCCCCGGTGGCCAGGGCCACCGACCGGGCCTGCAGCGCCGCCTCGTACGGGTGGCGCAGCGGCATCAGCGTGACCCCGAAGCCCGTCGGGACCCGGAATCCGGCCCCGGCCATCCCGGTGAAGGTCTGGTGCGGCTCCATCACCATCGCCTGCCCCTGCCAGAGCCGGGCGGCTCCGGTCCACCGGACCAGTCCGGCGAAGGGGAGGGCCTGCTCCAGCCGGCGCGGCACACAGGGGAGGAGCACGGAGTAGTCGGTCATGGCGGCGGGTCTCCTGCGGTCGGTGTCCGGCGGGGCGGGCGGGGGCGGCGGGCGGTGGGGCCGTGGCCGGCCCGGGGTGCGGACTACTTCCAGTCGTTGTTGTTCTTCGGCAGCGGGGCCACGTCCGACACCAGGTCGCCGATCCGGCCGATCAGCTCGCGGACGTCGCCGCCGACGCCGTCGAAGGGCAGCCGCTCGGGGGTGCCCGCCGGGGCCTCGGCCGCGGTGCGGTGCGCCGCCGCCGGCTCGTCGGCGGCGAAGGCCGCGCCCTGCGCGCCGGTGGCCAGAAGACCGGCGGTCATCAGGGCCACGACGGAGGCGCGCACGCGGCGGCGGGACGACGTCGTGGGGTTCGCGGTGCTGTTCACGGTGGTCTCCTCGGTCCTGAACGGGGGGTGTGCCCTGTGCGGCTCTGCTTCGCTTCCGCGCTGTTCGCGCTTTCGCTTGTGAGGAAGACTCTGCCGTCTCGAGGGGCCCGTCAGGGGGCCTCGAGCGCGCAGCTTGCTGCACGCCGGGGTTCCTCATGTTGCACACGCGTGGCAGAAACACCCGTGACAAAAGCGCTGAATACCGGGCATTCCACCATTGACACACCAGTCCGGGCGGCTGAAGATTCCCACGGGGCAGCAATGATCGATCGTCAAAGGGGGGGATACGTGAGCAACTTGCTCTCGTTTCTGGGAGTGACCGAGGAAGAGGAAGAGGCGTACCGCGCCCTCCTGCGCCGCGGATCCGCCTCGGCGGCCTCGGGGAGACAGGAGACCGGCGCACCGCACGGGGAGAGACGGGGAGCGGAAGCGGCGGACGGCCCGAGACCGGGGGCCGGAGCGGCGGAGGCGGGCCGGGAGGTCCTGGAACGGCTGCTGGTGCTGGGACTGGCCACCGGCGGCGCCCACGGCGTCATCCGCGCCGTCCCGCCGGCCCGCGCCGTCGACGCCCTCGTGGAGAGCCGGCTGCGCACCCTGCGCGAGGAGCTGGAGACCGAGGCCACCCGCCGCTCGGTCATCGAGTCGCTCTTCATGGAGTGCTGGACCGCCGTCCCCCCGCCGCACGACGACCAGGCCGGCGAGGGCCAGATGATCGCCCAGCTGCACGGCATCGACGCGGTGCGGGAGGCCATCGACGAGCTGACCTTCTTCGCCCGCACCGAGGACCTGACCACCGAACCCACCGGGGTCCTCGCCGAGGAGTCCATCGCCGTCTCGCACCCGATCAACATGCGGCTGCTGCGCCGCGGCGTCCGGCTGCGCACCATCATGGGCGCCGCGATCCTCCAGGACGAGCCCACCCTCACGTACATGCGGGAACTGGTCTCGCACGGAGCCGAGGTACGGGTCTCGCACCAGCCGATCGAGCGGGTGATCATCGTCGACCGCTCGGCGGCGCTCACCCCCATCGACCCGGCCCACACCGCCCGGGGCGCCCTCCTGGTCCGCGAGCCGGGGCTGGTGGCGACGCTGGTCACGCTCTTCGAGCGGATGTGGGAGGCGGCGGAGGAGCTGCCGAGCGAGGAGGTGGACCTGCCGTCGGACGTCGAGCGGGACATCCTCGCGATGCTCAGGGAGGCGGACAAGGACGAGACGGCCGCCCGCCAACTGGGCATGTCCGTCCGCACCTACCGCAAGCACCTGGCCGCGCTCATGCGCCGCCTCGGCGCGGCGAACCGGGTGGAGGCGGCCCTCCTCGCGCACGAGAAGGGCTGGCTCGGCTAGCGCCCGGGGCCCTGCCCCCACGGCACGTGCGTGGCAGCAGGGCCCCGTCCCTCGGAGTCGTCCAAGAGGAGGTCGTGCGGCGTCCGGGCCTCAGACCTTCACGGGCTCCGGTTCCGGGTCGGCGCTGGGACCGCCGGCGGCGGCCACCGGCGCGGGGGTGGCCTCCGGGTCCACGTCGAACTCCTCGATCATCGCGCGGCTGAAGCCCCAGAAGTAGGTGGCGACGAAGCCCACGGCATAGCCGACGAGCAGACCGCCCGCGTAGATCGCGAGGGTCGGGCCGAGGCCCTTGTCGCCGTCCAGGAGCGGGAAGAGCGCCCAGCCGGACGGGCCGATGGCGGTGGAGCCGACCTTGTCGCCCAGCATGCTGAAGAGGCCGACGAAGCCGCCGCCGAACGCGCCGCCGACGCAGGCCGTGACGAAGGGGCGGCCCAGCGGCAGGGAGACGCCGTAGATCAGCGGCTCGCCGACGCCGAGGAAGCCGGCCGGGAGGGCGGACTTGATGGTGCGGCGGAGGGAGCCGTTGCGGGGCAGCCGCAGGTACACCGCCATGGCCGCGCCGACCTGCCCCGCGCCCGCCATCGCCAGGATCGGCAGCAGGACCGTGTAGCCCTGCTGTTCGATCAGCGTGGTGTGGATCGGGATGAGGGCCTGGTGGAGGCCGAGCATCACCAGCGGCAGGAACAGCCCGCCGAGGAGGAAGCCGGCGCCGGCGCCCGCGTTCGCCAGGAGCCAGTCGGCGGCGTCGCCGATCGCCTGCGAGACCTCGCCCGCGAGGAACATCAGGCCGAAGATCGTGACGAGGCCGGAGACGAGCACGGTGAGCGTCGGGGTGACCAGCACGTCCAGTGACTCCGGCACCCTGCGGCGGCACCACTTCTCCACGTACACGGCGAGCACGGCCGCGCCCAGCGCGCCGAGGACCCCGCCCTGGCCGGGGGAGAGGGCCTGGCCGAAGACCTCGATCTTGGCGACGCCCGCGTAGACGATGATGGCCGCGACCGCGCCGCCGAGGATCGGCGTGCCGCCGAACTCCTGGGCCGTGTTGTAGCCGACGAAGACCGCGATGAGGGCCATGAAGCCGCTCGCGACGGCGGCCAGCGCCGGGGTGACGCCGGGCAGCCAGCCGAGGTTGACCAGCAGGCCGTTGAGGCCGGCGATGATGCCGCAGCCGATGAGGGCGGGGATCAGCGGGACGAAGATGTTCGCGATCTTCCGGAGGAAGAGCTTGAAGGGGGTGGAGTTCTTCGCCTTCCGCGCCGCCTTGAGGGCGGCGCCCTTGTCGGCCAGCTCCTCCGCCGTGTGGGCCAGCTGCGGCGCCTCCGCCACCAGGGCCTCGAACGCGGGGGTCACGCGGGCGACCGTGCCGGGGCCGAGGACGATCTGGTACGTGTCGTCCTCCACCACGCCCATCACGGACGGCAGGGCCTTCAGGGCCTCGTCCTGGACGAGCGAGCGGTCGCGCAGACCCAGCCGGAGGCGGGTCATGCAGTGGGCCACGGAGGTGATGTTCCCGGCGCCGCCGACGAGGGGGAGGATCGCGGCGGCGACGGCGCGGTTCTTGTCGTCTGTGCTCATGTGCGGTGGTGCCTTGCTGTGAGGGGGGGCTCGGAGGTCAGGGGGCGGTCGCGTGCAGCGCCGCACGCAGATGCCCGCCGGAGTCCTTCAGCCGCCGCGCCGCGGTGGCGGCGTCGACGTCGGCGAGAAGGATCAGGATGGCGTTCTTCACCTCCCCCTCGGCGGCGGTGAGGGCGGCCTCGATCTGCTCGTCGGGGGCGCCGGTCGCGAGCGCGACGATGCGGCGCGAGCGGGCCTGGAGCTTCTCGTTGGAGGCGCGGACGTCGACCATGAGGTTCCCGTAGGTCTTGCCGAGCCGGATCATGGTGATCGTCGAGATCATGTTGAGGACCAGCTTCTGGGCGGTGCCGGCCTTCAGCCGGGTGGAGCCGGTGAGGAGTTCGGGCCCGGTGACGACCTCGATGCCGTGCTCGGCGGCGGCCGCGAGCGCGCTGTCCGCGTTGCAGGACAGGCCGATGGTGAGCGCCCCGGCGGCGCGGGCGTGCTCGACGGCGCCGATGGCGTACGGGGTGCGGCCGGAGGCGGAGACGCCGACCACGGTGTCGTCGGGGCCGACGCCGGCGGCGTCGAGGTCCGCGGCGGCGAGCTCCTTGGAGTCCTCGGCGCCCTCGACGGCCTGGACCATGGCGGAGGGGCCGCCCGCGATCAGGCCGACGACCCGGGAGGGCTCGGTGTTGAAGGTGGGCGGGCACTCGCTGGCGTCGAGCACGCCGAGCCGTCCGGCGGTGCCGGCCCCCAGGTAGAGCAGCCGGCCGCCGCGGGCCATCCGCTCGGCGGTGGCGTCGATGGCGGCGGCGATCGCGGGCAGCTGCCGGGCCACCGCGGCGGGGACGCTCTGGTCCTCGCCGTTCATGGTGCGGGCGATCTCCAGGGTGGACAGCCGGTCGATCTCGGCCAGTTCGGGACGGTACGCCTCGGTGGTGAGGGTGGCCAGCTGGGCGCGGAGTTCGGAGTACGTGTCGGGCACGGCGGGCTGCTTTCTCCTGGGTTCAGCGGGTGGTGCGGGGCGAGTGGCGGTGGGCGAGGGCTTCGTACGAGGCCGCGAGGGCGGGGGCCGCGGTCTCGTACGTGCGCTGGGTGACGCAGGTGAACAGGCAGTCCACGACCAGGAGTTGGCTGGTGCGGGACGACATGGCGGCCGGTCTCAGCTCGCTCTCGCGGGCGGTGGAGGTGGTGAGCACGTGGTCGGCGTACTGGCTGACCGGGCCGTCCGGGCGGCCGGTGATCGCGACCGTGGTGGCGCCGTGCTCGAAGGCCACCCGGAGCGGTTCTATGACGTCGCCGGTGGAGCCGGAGTGGGTGATGGCGAGGGCCACGTCGCCGGAGCGGAGCTGCACGGCGTTGGTGACGGCGAGGTGCGGGTCGCCGTGGGCGTGCGCGATGAGGCCGATCCGGAGCAGCTTCTGCACGAGGTCCTGGGCGACGAGGCCGGAGGCGCCGACGCCGTACACGTCGATGCGGCGGGCGGTGGCGCAGGCCGCGGCGACCGCGCCGAGCTGGACGGTGTCGAGCGCGGCGGCGGTGTCGGCGAGGGTCTGCCGCTCGTCGTGGGCGAGCTTGGCGACGACGTCGGCGACGGGGTCGTCGACGGCGATGTCGGCGGTGACGGAGGGCGCCCGGCCGGACTGCTGCTGGGCGGCGAGCCCCGCGAGGGCGAGCCGCAGGTCGCGGTAGCCGGGGTAGCCGAGGAGGCGGGCGGTGCGGACGACGGTGGCCTCGCTGGTGCCGGTCAGTTCGGCGAGGCCGGTGACCGTGAGGGCGGCGCAGCCGGCGGGGTCCCCGGCGACGGCCTCGGCGACCCGCTGCATGGAGCGGGTCATGGAAGGGGAGAGGGTCCGTACCTTGGCGGCGAGCGCGGCCGGCGCCGGGGGCGCCTCGCCGCTGAAAGTTTCCTTCACGTCATGGGTCACGCTTGAAAGATACTTTCACGGACTGGTCGGGACAAGAGCCCGTACGTCCTGGAGGAGCCGGAGAGGAAGGGGACCTTCGTCCCGCCGCCCCGCACGGTGGACAATGGGCCCATGGACGACATCGACCCCGTGGAGCAGGCGCTGCACGCCGCTCGCGCGCTGGTACTGGCCGACCTCGCGGCCCGTGACGTGGCAGCCGCGCAGGTCGTGTCGATGGTGGAGGACGCGGTGACGCACCGCCGCTGGTGGGTCGAGCAGTGGCCCGAGGGCGTGGAGTACGTGGCGGGCCTGGTCGCCCAGGACGTCCAGGACGCCCTCCTGGAGGCGTACGGCCGCTGGCCCCTCTGCCCCGTCTGCTCCTCCGGCGACCCCCACGCCCTCGACGTCGAACCGGAACTGGGCCCGGACCCCCACTGGGTCTGCGGCAAGCAGGGCGTGGTGGTGGCCCGCGTGGGCGGCCTGACGTGAGAGCGGGCGCGCGCACCGGTCCGGGCGGACGGTCCCGCGTGGGAGCCGCCCTCGGCACGGGGATCCGCCGGTGACCCTCTACATCGACCCGCCGACCTGGCCCGGCCACGGCCGCCTGTGGTCCCACCTGGTCAGCGACGTCTCCTTCGACGAGCTCCACGCCTTCGCCGCCGAGCTCGGCGCCCCCGCGCGCGGCTTCGACCGCGACCACTACGACATCCCGTCCGACTGGTACGACCGCGCGGTCGCCGCCGGTGCCCTCCCGGTCGGCTCCAAGGAACTCCTCCGCCGCCTCTCGGCAGCGGGCCTCCGACGCCCGAAGGGGCGACCGGAGGAGTGGCCGGCCTAGGAAGGGCGGGCCGCCCGGGCGCGCGACGGGGCCCCCGCCCGGAGGCGAGGACCCTGTCGAGGATCAGCCCGCCGCCACGGGGTGCGTGCGCCCCGGGCCGTCAGCGGCCGGCCGTGGTCGGCCTCTCCGCCGGTGCGCCCTGGGCGCCGATGACCACCTTCGACGGGGCCGCGCGGGTCAGGCGGAGGGAGAGCGCGGCTGCCGCGAGGGCCAGGAGGGTCATGGCGGCGCCCGCCCAGGCCGGGGAGGCGTAGCCGAGGTCCGCGTCGATGACGGTGCCGCCGAGCCAGGGGCCGCCGGTGTTGCCGAGGTTGAAGGCGGCGGTGGTGGTGGCGCCGGCCAGGGTGGGGGCGGCGCCGGCGACGTTGAACATGCGGGCGTTGAGGGCGGGGGCGGTGTAGAAGGCCGAGACGCCGAGGAGGAAGGCCAGGGTGACGGTGGCCGCCGGGGTGGCGGCGAAGAGGGCCAGGGCCAGCAGGAAGACCGTCGAGGCGGTGATGCCGGTGAGGAGGACGCCGAAGAGGTGGGCGTCGGCGACGCGGCCGCCGATCGTCGTGCCGACCAGGGCGCCGATGCCGAAGAGGGCCAGGACGCCGGAGACCCAGCCCTCGTCGAGGCCCGAGACGTCGGTGAGGAGCGGGGCCAGGTAGGAGAAGGCGCAGAAGACGCCGCCCGCGGCGAGGGCGGTGACCACGATCGAGAGGAGGACCTGGCGGTCCCGGTAGATCGTGAGCTCGTGGCGGAGGCGGGGCTTCGTCTCGGGGAGGGGGATGCGGGGGATGCGGGTGACCACGCCGACGAGGGCGATCGCGGAGGCTGCGCCCACGGCCCAGAAGGCGGAGCGCCAGCCGAGGTGCTCGCCGAGGAAGGCGCCGGCGGGGACGCCGAGGACGTTGGCGATGGAGAGGCCGCCGATCATGACGGCCATGGCGCGGGCCCGGGAGCCGGGCGGGACCATCGCGATGGCGACGGCCGCGCCGACGGCCCAGAAGCCGGCGCAGGCGAGCGCGCTGACCACGCGGGACGCGAAGAGGATCCCGTAGTTCGGGGCGAGCGCGCCGGCGATCTGGCCGAGGCCGAAGACGGTGATCAGGGCGATCAGGGTGGTCTTGCGGGGGAGGCGGAGGGTGGCCACGGCGAGCAGCGGGGCGCCGACGACCATGCCGATGGCGAAGGCGGAGATGAGCAGGCCGGCCTGCGGGATGGAGACGTCCATGTCCGCCGCGATGTGCTCCAGGAGGCCGGAGAGCATGAACTCGCTCGTGCCGAGCGCGAAGACGGAGAGGCCGAGGATGTAGACGGCCAGGGGCATCCGGGTGGCGGTGGGGGAGGGCGTGGGGGCGGGCTCGGCGGAGGGAGACGGCATGACATGGGTCAACCGGATCTTTGTGCCTGTCATTCCGTGATCCGCCGGTTTCTCGCGATACGAGACGGTCGCCGGGGGTCGTCCGCGGGCGGTCCCCGCGTCTCCCCGGCTGGTCCGCCCCTCCCCGGCTTCAGTCCGCCGTCAGCTCCGCGAGTTCCGCTTCCAGGTTCTCCCGCGCCTTCTCCTCCCAGACCGCCGCGCCGTACGGGGTGCGGAAGAGGCGGGGGAGGTCGAGGAGCCGGCGCAGGACGGCGGCCCGGCCCTCGCGGAAGGCGTCGTCGGGGACGAGGGCGTACTCCTCGCGGACAGCTGCCGTATACCCCCTGTAGGTATCGGTGTCGGTGGCGAGGATCGCCAGGTCGGCGTCGCAGAGCGTCTCGCCGTTGAGGTCGCCGGGGGCCGGGTCGTGGGTGACGGTGAGGCGGACCAGGCGGGCCACCTCGGCCACCTCGTGCTCGGTCAACCCGGCCTCGCGCAGGGCGCGTTCGGCGAGGTGGGCGGAGCGCTCCTCGTTCTCGGAGCGGTCGGGGCGGTAGACGGCGTCGTGGAACCAGGCGGCGAGCCGGACCAGTTCGAGCTCCCCGCCCTCGCCGCCCTGGTCGGTGAGCTCGTCGATCCGGTCGAGGACCGCCTTCAGGTGGGTGACCGTGTGGTAGCGGCGCTGCGGCTCGGCCCAGCGGCCGAGCAGGTCGCGGCCGTACGGGGCGGGGTCGGGGCCCTCGCGGCCGGCGCGGGCGGCGAGCAGGGTGGCGTTCCAGCGCCGGAGCAGGTCGAGGTCCTGCGCGGCGGCTTCCTCGGTTGCGGTCATGGCCGCATTCTGCCCGCCGGGCGGGCCAGGGGAGGTCGTGGCGGGGTGCCTCCGGGCGGCCGGGCGGCCCGGGCGGTCGCCGGCGGGGCGCCGAGTGTGCGTGGGGTCGGCCCGCGGTCCGGTTGCGGGGTGCCGGGGGTGCCGGGGGTGTGCGGGGTCGGCCCGCGGTCCGGTCGCGGGCGCCGGAGGTGCTCCGGGTCGGCCCGCGGTCCGGTCGGGGTGTGCACCCGCCCCTGCGGAAGATCACCCTCATCTCGCTCTTACATACCCCCCATGGGTATGTTACGGTGCTGCGCGAAGGTACCCCCCAGGGGTATGTATCCGGCCCAGGCCACCGGTCGGCCGTGAGAGAAGGGCAGTGCGATGTCAAACGTCAACCCCCGGCGCTGGTGGGCACTCCTCGTGCTCGCCGCCGCCCAGTTCATGGTCATCATGGACACCTCGATCATCGGAGTGGCGCTCCCCGAGATGCAGAAGGACCTGGGCTTCTCGCAGAGCGAGCTCCAGTGGATCTTCAACGCCTACGTGATCGTCTTCGGCGGTCTGCTGCTCCTCGGCGGACGCCTCTCCGACCTCGTCGGGGCCCGGAAGATCTTCGTCTCCGGCTGGGCCGTCATGATCGCCGGTTCGGTCGTGGCCGCCGCCGCGCAGACCGCCTGGGTCGAGATCGTCGGCCGCGCCGTCCAGGGCGTCGGCGGCGCGCTCATCGCGCCCTCCGCGATGACCCTGCTGATGATGCTCTTCATGCACGACCCGAAGGAGCTGGGCAAGGCGATGGCGCTGTACGGTGCCGCCGCCCCGGCCGGCGGCACCGCGGGCGTCTTCCTCGGCGGTGTCTTCACCGAGTGGATGAGCTGGCAGTGGGTCTTCATCATCTACATCCCGATCGGCCTCGCCACCCTCGCCGCCACCAAGCTGCTCCCGGACGTCGAGTCCCGCCGCGGCTCCGTCGACGTCCTCGGCGCCGTCGCCGTCACCGCCGGCCTCGCGCTCGCCGTCTTCGCCGTCGTCCGCGCTCCCGAGGTCGGCTGGGGCGCCACCGCCACCATCCTCGAACTGGTCGGCGCCGCCGCCCTCCTGGTCCTCTTCTTCGTGATCCAGAAGTCGGTCCGCGAGCCGCTCATGCCGCTCAGCGTGTGGCGGGTCCCGCGCCTCGGCTCGGCCAACCTGGCGATGACGCTGCTCGGTGCCGCCTGGATCCCGATGTGGTACTTCCTCAACCTGTACCTCCAGCAGGTCCTCGGCTTCGGCGCCTTCGAGTCCGGTGCCGCGCTGCTCCCGATGACCGTGCTGCTCATGATCTTCATGACGGCCATCACCTCCCGCCTGATGATGAAGATCGGCGCCAAGCCGCTCGTCGCCGGTGGTCTGCTGGTCCTCGCGGCCGGTCTGGTCTGGCTGGCGGCCGTGCCGCCGACCGGCTCCTTCCTGGTCGACGTCCTGCCGGCCTCGCTGGTCGCCGCGCTCGGCATGTCCCTCGCCTACATCCCGGCGATGATCGCCGCGATGTCCGGCGCCCCGCAGGAGCAGGCCGGTCTCGCCTCCGGCATCGTCAACACCACCTACAACGTCGGCTCCGCGCTCGGCCTCGCCGCCCTCACCGCGGTCGCCATGTCGCAGGGCGCCGACCAGCTCGGCAACCTGCCCAAGCTCACCGACGGCTTCTCGGCCGCGTTCATCGGCGCCGCCGTCGTCGCCGCCCTCGGCGGTGTCATCACCCTCCTGGTGATGAAGAGCGACAAGGCCGTGGCCGCCGAGGCCGCCGCCCCCGCGCCGCAGGGCGAGAAGGTCGCCGCCTGACCCCCGCCCCCGAAGGGGCCGCCCGACGTCCCTCCCGGACGTCGGGCGGCCCCTTTCCCGTACCCCCTCGGAGAGGAAGACCATGGAACTCCGCACCCGCGCCGTGCACGTCGTCAACGAACCCCTCGGCGACGGCAGCCGGCCGCTGTCCGTGCCGCTCGTGCAGTCCTCCGCCTTCGCCTTCGACTCGGCCGAGGAGCTGGCCGCCGCGATGGCCGGGCCCGACGGCCGGTACGTCTACGGCCGCCGCGGCAACCCGACCGTCCGCTCCCTGGAGCAGACCCTCGCCGGCCTGGAGGGCGGCGCGGGCGCGATCGCCTTCGCCTCCGGCATGGGCGCGATCAGCGGCGTCCTGCTCGCCCTGCTCAGGCCCGGCGACCGGGTGATCGCCCAGCGCTGCCTGTACGGCGGCACGTTCTCCGTCCTGTCCGACCTCGCCGAGCGGTACGGGATCGAGGTCGTGTACGTCTCCGGCGACGACGTCGCCGCGTTCGAGGAGGCCGCCGTCCACCCGGCGGCCCGCGTGCTGGTCCTGGAGACGATCGCCAACCCCACCGGGCAGGTCGCCGACCTGCCGGGACTGCTCGCCGCCGCGCGCCGGCTCGGGGTGACGAGCGTGGTCGACAACTCGCTCGCCTCGCCCGTCCTGTGCCGGCCCCTGGAGCTGGGCGCCGACGTCGTCGTGCACTCCGCCACCAAGTACCTGGCCGGCCACTCCGACGTCCTGGCCGGCGCGGCCGTCTTCGCGGACGACGGGCTGCGCCGCCGGGTCTGGCCGCGCACGGTCGAACTCGGTGCCTGCGCGGACCCGTTCGCCGCCTGGCTGGTGCTGCGCGGGATACCCACGCTGCCGCTGCGGATGCGCGAGCACTGCGCCAACGCGGCGGCCCTCGCCGAGCTGCTGCGCGTCCACCCCCGGGTGACGGCCGTGCACTACCCGTGGCAGCCGTCCCACCCCTCGTACGACCACGCCCGGAAGGTGCTCTCGGGCGGCGGCGGGTTGCTCTCCTTCGAGCTCGACGGGGGCCGGGCGGCGGGCCGGGCCCTGGTGGAGCGGGTGCGGATCGGCCGCCTCGCCCTCTCGCTCGGCGGGGTCGAGACGCTGCTCACCCACCCCGCGTCCACCTCCCACCGCGAGCTGGACGGGGCCGCGCTGGCGGCGGCCGGGATCGCGCCGGGGCTGGTGCGGATGTCGGTCGGCATCGAGGCGGTCGACGACCTGTGGGCGGACCTCGAACAGGCCCTCGCCCAGGGGTAGTCGGGCCCCGATCCACGCTTCTTTTGGGTTGACAAAATAAATGAGTCATTCGTAGATTGGGTGATGCCAGGAAACGTAGAACTCCTAGGTCAAGGGGGGCGTCCGATGCGCTACTTCGAGGACTTCCGGCCCGGCGACGTCCATGAACTGGGCACCGTCACCGTCACCGCGGAGGAGGTGCTGGAGTTCGGCCGGCGCTTCGATCCGCAGCCCTTCCACACGGACCCGGAGCGGGCGAAGGACTCGCCGTTCGGCGGCCTGATCGCCAGCGGCTTCCACACCCAGTCGCTCTTCATGCGGCGGTACGTGGACGGCCTGCTGGCCTACAGCGACTGCCTCGGCTCGCCCGGCATCGACGAGGTCCGCTACGTGCGCCCCGTGCGCCCCGGCGACGTCCTGACCGCGCGCGTCGAGATCCTCGGCGCCACCCCGTCGCCGTTCAATCCCGCCACCGGCACCGTCAAGCCGCGGTGCACGCTCGTGGCCGCCGACGGGACGGCCGTGTTCAGCATGATCCTGCACAGCATCTTCCGCCGGCGCCCCGCCGACACCGAGGCCGCGCATCCGTCGTCGATGCCCGCGGCCGAGGACCCCGTCGGCTGCACGGGCGCCCGGGCCAAGGTCTGTGTCCCGGTCATGACCGCCTGACGGGGGCGTGCTCCGCCCCGACGGGTCCGTATGCCCGTCGGCCGGAACCGCCCGCCCCCGCCCGGCCCTGGACACGGCCGTCCGTATCACCGGAGCCGTCACCGGAGCCGTCACCGGCCCCGCCACCGGAGCCATCACCGGAAACCAACCGAAGGGAGACCTCCCGTGGAGGCCGTATCCCGCACCGCCCAGTGGACCGCCGCCGCGCGTGCCCTGGAGACCGAGCGCGAGGACCGGCTGTTCGCCGATCCGTACGCGCGCACCGTCGCCGACGAGACCGGCGTCGAGCTGCTGAAGCGTTACGCCGGCGGCGGCATCGTGCCGTTCCTCGCCATCCGCACCACCTACCTCGACCGGGCCATCGTCCGGGCGGTCCAGGAGCGCGGCATCCGCCAGGTCGTGTTCCTCGCCGCCGGCATGGACACCCGCTTCTACCGGCTGCCGTGGCCCGACGGCGTCACCGTCTACGAGCTCGACCGCCCCGCGCTCCTCGACGCCAAGGCCCGGATGCTGAAGGACGAGCCGCAGCCGGCCGGCCGCACCCGCGTCGCCGTCCCCGTCGACCTCACCCAGGACTGGACCGGCCCGCTCAAGGAGGCCGGCTGGAAGAGCGACGAGCCGGTCCTCTGGGTCGTCGAGGGCCTGCTCTTCTTCCTCCCCGAGCAGGCCGTCCGCACCCTGATCGCGACCCTCGCCGCCCACTCCGCGCCGGGCACCGTACTGCTCGGCGACGTCATCTCCCGGGCCGCCCTCGTCAACCCGCTCGCCCGCGACTTCATGAAGGCGCTGGAGGAGGACGGCAACCCGTGGCTCTTCGGCACCGAGGAGCCCGAGGAACTGCTCGCCGAATGCGGCTGGTCCGTCCGCGAGGTGAAGCAGCCCGGCGAGGACGGCGCCGACTTCGACCGCTGGCCCTACCCGGTCCCGGACCGCGCGATCCCGGGCATCCCCCGCTCCTTCCTCTTCACGTGCGACCTGCCGGCCGCGCCCGGATACGACCAGGAGGCGGCCGCGTGAGCGCCCACGACTTCCACCAGCGCGTCATCGGCGACGCCGGCGCCGCCGTCCGCGGCCTGACCGTCGCCCTCGGCGAACGCCTCGGCCTCTACAAGGCCCTCGCCTCCGAAGGGCCGCTCACCGCCGCCGGGTTGGCGCGGGCGACCGGCACGAACGAGCGGTACGTCGAGGAGTGGCTGCACGCCCAGCTCTCCGCCGGGTACGTCGAGCGGCACCCGAGCTCGCTCACGTACACCCTCCCCGCGGACCACGCCGAGGTGCTCGCCGACCCGAAGGCCGTCACCTTCGCCGCCGGCTTCTTCACCGCCCTCAAGGCGCTGTACGCCACCGAGGACCTGCTGGTCGAGGCGTACCGCACCGGCGACGGCGTCGGCTGGGCCGAGCACGACGCGGCCCTCGACACCGGCATGGGCTCCTTCTTCCAGCCGGCGTACGAGCACAAGCTCGTCCCCGAATGGCTGCCCTCCCTCCACCAGGTCACCGAGAAGCTGCGGAACGGCGGCACCGTCGCCGACGTGGGCTGCGGCGTCGGCCACACCACCCTCCTCATCGCGAAGGCGTTCCCGAACGCCACCGTCCACGGCTTCGACTACTCGGAGGAGGCCATCGCGATCGCCCGCGAGCTGGCCGAGGAGGCCGGCCTGTCGGACCGGGTCGTCTTCGACGTCGCCTCCGCCGACGACTACCCCGGCTCCGGCTACGACCTGGTCTGCTTCTTCAACGCCCTGCACGACATGGGCGACCCGGTCGCCGCCGCCCAGCACGTCCACAAGTCGCTGGACGCCGACGGCACCTGGATGCTCGTCGAGTCGAACGTCTCCCCGCAGGACGTCGACACCCAGACCCCCGCCGCCCGCATGTTCATGGCCCTGTCCGCCGTGATGTGCCTGCCGGTCGCGGTCGCCCAGCGCGGACCGCACGCGCTCGGCAACCACTCCGGCGAGAAGGCGTTCCGGGCGATCGCCGAGGAGGCCGGCTTCACCCGCTGGCGGCGCGCCACCGAGACCCCGGTGAACGCGGTCTACGAGGTCCGCCCGTAACCCGGCGAGTGAGCCGCAGACACGAAGGAGCCAGAACCATGGGCGTCGCCGCCCCCCTGCCGGTCAACGACCGCTTCCTGGAGGTCCTGAACCGCCTCAGCGAGCGCTCGGTCGAGGACTACTACAACCCGTACCAGACCTTCCAGTGGCCCGAGACCCTGGAGGAGAACCGTTTCTGGATGACGCCGGAGCTGCTCACCGTCTACGGCACCGAGCACTACGACACCCTCGGCGAGGAAGCGCTCCAGCGCCTCTCCAAGTGGGAGTCGATCAACTTCTACAGCCTCAACGTGCACGGCATCCGCGAGCTCCTCATCGAGGTCGTCGGCCGCATCCACATGCCCGGCTTCGAGGTCCCCTCCGACTTCTTCCACCACTTCATCGGCGAGGAGAACGAACACATGTGGTTCTTCTCCGAGTTCTGCCGCCGCTACGGGCACAAGATCTACGGCTCCACCGCCATGCGCGCCGACGCCGCCTGGGAGCCCGAGGTCGAGAACTTCCTCGTCTTCACCCGGATCCTCTTCTTCGAGGAGCTTGTCGACCACTACAACTCCCGGATGGCGAAGGACGACTCCCTCTGCCACACCATCCGCGAGGTCAACCGCATCCACCACCAGGACGAGTCCCGCCACATCGCCTTCGGCCGCGAACTCGTCTCCCTCCTCCACCAGCGCATGCGCGAGGCCGTGCCCGCCGCCCGCGTCCGGGAGGTGGAGGCGTACCTCAAGCGGTACGTCGTCTACAGCGTGAACTCCCTCTACAACCCCCACGTGTACCGGGACGCCGGCCTCCCCGACCCGCTCGGCCTGCGCAACGCCCTGATCGCCGACCCGTCCCGCCGCGCCCACGAGCGCAAGGCGATCCGCAAGCCGCTCGCCTTCTTCCTGAAGACCGGGATCTTCTCGGACGACACCCTGCCCGTCCTCTGAGACCGCCCGGGAGCACCCACCCGAGAGCCCTCACCCGAGAGGTGCACCGACCATGACCGCCACCCTCCCCGAGACCACCGGGGCGACCAGGGGCCTGCCGTCCCTGGGACCGGAGGGGACCCGCCTGCTGCGGCTCCTCGACGACACCTTCGAGAGCTGGGGCGTGTCCGCGGGCGCCCGCCCGATGACCATGCCCCCGCTGCTGCCCGCCGCCGACCTGGCACGGCTCGACTACTACGACAACTTCCCCCACCAGGCCGTCCTCGCCGCCCCCCTCGACCTGGAGAAGCGGCTCACCACGCCCTTCGACGGCACGCACGGCCACTGGCCGGCCGCCGCCCTCGAACCGGCCGGCCTCGGCCTGCCCTCCGCCTCCTGCTACGCCGTCTACCTGGACCACCAGGGCCGGCAGGTCGCCGACGACACCCTCGTCACCGTCTGCTCGTGGTGCTTCCGCAAGGAGACCCACTACGAGGGCATGCGCCGCCAACTCGGTTTCCGCATGCGGGAGATCGTCGCCATCGGTACCCGCGAGCACGCCGAGGACCACCTCACCGCGTTCACCGCCCGCGTCGACGCCTTCGCCGAGGCCGTCGGCCTCAGCCTGCGGAAGGAGGCCGCCTGCGACCCCTTCTTCGACAAGGGCGGCTCGAAGGCGCTCCTCCAGCGGCTCACCCCGGTGAAGTACGAGTTCCTGTACGAGGACCTGGCCATCGCCTCGGTCAACACCCACCGGAACTTCTTCGGCGAGCGCTGCGCCATCACGCTCGCCTCGACCGGCGGCCCGGCCTTCACCAGCTGCGTCGCCTTCGGCCTGGAACGCTGGCTGTCCGCGCTGACCCGTCGCCACGGCGGCTGGGAGGCGGCGACCCGGGCCGTCCTGGACGCGGCCGGGCCGGTGATCTGACGTGCCGGCCCGTCCCGTCGCCCCGCCGGCGGGCGGCCTGGGCTGGGCGAACCTCGGCATGGACATCGTGTCCGTCAACCGTGTCCGCCGGCTCCTCGCACAGTACGGGGAGCGCTTCTTCGAGCGGATGCTCACCCCCGGCGAACTCGCCGACTGCCGCACCGCCACCGGGCTCGACGTGCTGAGCCTGTGCGGACGGATCGCGGCCAAGGAAGCGGCCTTCAAGACCCTACGGGTCAGGGGCAGGTTCCTGCCCTGGCCGGACATCGTGGTGCGGCGCTCCGACGGCGGCTGGCCGCTCGTCGAACTCCACGGCTCCGCCGCCGAGATGGCCGCCGGATCCGGCATCGCCGAGATCACCGTGTCCATCAGCCACGACGTGGACTACGCGGTGGCGGTCGCCGCCCCGATCATCGCCCCCACCCCACCCGCGCAACCGAGTTGAGGAGAACCCCCATGGCCGACGGCCTGCAGCAGATCAAGAACTGGATCCTGGAGCGCCACCCGGAGCGCCAGGACATCGCCCCCGACCTCGACCTCATCGAGAACCGGCTGATCGACTCCCTCTCCTTCGTGGAGTTCGTCTTCCTGCTGGAGCAGGAGAGCGGCGTCTCCATCCAGATGGAGACCCTGGAGGTCGAGGTCATCCGCAGCCTCGGCGCCATCGAGCGGCACTTCTTCCCGGCCCAGGTGGAGGTCCAGGCATGAGCGGCGGCCGCCTCTTCACCTCGGAGTCCGTGACCGAGGGCCACCCCGACAAGATCGCCGACCGGATCAGCGACACGATCCTGGACGCGCTGCTCGCCCAGGACCCGGCGGCCCGAGTGGCCGTGGAGACGCTGATCACGACCGGCCAGGTCCACATCGCCGGCGAGGTCACCACCACCGCGTACGCGCCGATAGCGCAGCTGGTGCGGGACGCCATCCTGGACATCGGCTACGACTCCTCCGCGAAGGGCTTCGACGGCGCCTCCTGCGGCGTGTCGGTGTCGATCGGGGCCCAGTCCCCGGACATCGCGCAGGGCGTCGACACCGCGCACGAGGCCCGGGTCGAGGGCGTGGGCGACGAGCTGGCCGCGCAGGGCGCCGGCGACCAGGGCCTGATGTTCGGCTACGCCTGCGACGACACGGCCGAGCTGATGCCGCTGCCGATCGCGCTCGCCCACCGGCTCTCCCGCCGGCTGTCCGAGGTCCGCAAGGACGGCACCGTGCCCTACCTGCGGCCGGACGGCAAGACGCAGGTCACCATCGAGTACGACGGCGACCGCCCGGTCCGCCTCGACACGGTGGTGGTGTCCTCACAGCACGCCGCCGACGTCTCCGTCGAGGGCCTGCTCACCCCGGACGTGCGGGAGTACGTCGTCGAGCACGTCCTGAAGGAGCTCGTCGAGGAGGGCGTCGTCCTGGAGTCGGACGGCTACCGGCTGCTGGTCAACCCGACCGGCCGCTTCGAGGTCGGCGGCCCGATGGGCGACGCCGGCCTGACCGGGCGGAAGATCATCATCGACACGTACGGCGGCATGGCCCGGCACGGCGGTGGCGCGTTCTCCGGCAAGGACCCCTCCAAGGTGGACCGCTCGGCCGCGTACGCGATGCGCTGGGTCGCGAAGAACGTCGTCGCGGCGGGGCTCGCGCGCCGCTGCGAGGTGCAGGTGGCGTACGCCATCGGCAAGGCGGAGCCCGTCGGGCTGTTCGTCGAGACCTTCGGCACCGAGACCGTCCCCGTCGACCGGATCCAGCGGGCCGTCAGCGAGGTCTTCGACCTCCGCCCGGCGGCGATCATCCGCGACCTGGACCTCAAGCGCCCGGTGTACGCGCAGACCGCCGCGTACGGGCACTTCGGCCGCGAACTCCCCGACTTCACCTGGGAACGCACCGACCGCGTCGACGCCCTCAAGTCGGCGGCGGGGGTCTGACGGTCATGCGGATCGCTGTCACGGGTTCCATCGCGACCGACCATCTGATGACCTTCCCCGGCCTGTTCGGCGAGCAGCTGCTCGCCGACCGGCTCGACCGGGTCTCCCTGTCGTTCCTCGCCGACAACCTGGAGGTCAGGCGCGGCGGAGTGGCAGCGAACATCGCCTTCGGCCTGGGCGTGCTCGGCCTGCGCCCCGTGCTCGTGGGCGCGGTCGGCGCCGACTTCGAGCCGTACCGGGTCTGGCTGAAGGACCACGGCGTCGACACCGACGCGGTGCGGGTCAGCGAGACCCTGCACACCGCCCGGTTCGTCTGTACCACCGACCGGGACCAGAACCAGATCGCCACCTTCTACGCGGGGGCGATGGCCGAGGCGCGCGAGATCGACCTCCGCGAGGTCGCCGCGCGCACCGGCCGCCCGGACCTGGTCCTGGTCTCCCCGGACGACCCCGAGGCGATGCTCCGGCACACCCGCGCCTGCCGCGACCTCGGCATCCCGTTCGCCGCCGACCCCTCGCAGCAGCTCGCGCGGCTCGACGGCGCGCAGGTGCGGGAGCTGGTGGACGGGGCCCGGTTCCTGTTCACCAACGAGTACGAGACCGCCCTGCTGCGGGAGAAGACCGGCTGGACGGAGGCGGAGGTCCTGCGCCGGGCCGCCACCTGGGTCACCACCCACGGAGAGGCGGGCGTACGGATCCGGGGCGCCGGCCGCGACCGGCTGGCCGTCCCCGCCGTCCCCGTCCCCCGCGTGGTCGACCCGACCGGCGTCGGCGACGCCTTCCGGGCCGGCTTCCTCGCCGCCACCCTGTGGGGCGTCCCCGAGCGGTGCGCCGCCCAGCTGGGCTGCGCGGTCGCCGCGACCGTCCTCGACTCCGTCGGCACCCAGGAGTACCGGCTCCGCCGGGAGCCGCTGCTCGACCGGATCAGGACCGCCTACGGGCCCGCCGGCGCGGCCGCGCTCGCCCCGCATCTGAGGGGGACGGCATGAGGCGTTCCCTGCGGGAGGAGTTCGCCCGGCGGGTCGTCGTCGCGGACGGCGCCATGGGCACCATGCTCCAGGCCGCCGACCCCACCCTCGACGACTTCACCGGCCTGGAGGGCTGCAACGAGATCCTCAACGTCACCCGGCCCGACCTGGTCGCCGCCGTCCACCGGGAGTACTTCGCGGCGGGCGTCGACTGCGTCGAGACCAACACCTTCGGCGCCAACCTGGCCGCGCTCGCCGAGTACGGCATCGAGGACCGCGTCCACGACCTGTCCGAGGCGGGCGCCCGGGTGGCCCGCGAGGTCGCCGACGCCTGCACCGCCGAGGACGGCAGGCCCCGCTGGGTCCTCGGCTCCATGGGCCCCGGCACCAAGCTCCCCACCCTCGGCCATGTCGCGTACGGGCCGCTGCGCGACGCCTACCAGCAGAACGCCGAGGGCCTGGTGTGCGGCGGCGCCGACGCCCTGCTCATCGAGACCTCGCAGGACCTGCTCCAGACGAAGGCGGCCGTCGTCGGCGCCCGTCGCGCCCTGGACTGGATCGGCCTGGACCTCCCGGTCATCGTCCAGGTGACCGTGGAGACCACCGGCACCATGCTCCTCGGCTCGGAGATCGGCGCCGCCCTGACGGCCCTGGAGCCGCTGGGCATCGACATGATCGGCCTGAACTGCGCCACCGGCCCGGCGGAGATGGCCGAGCACCTGCGCCACCTCGCGCGGCACGCCCGGATCCCGCTCTCGGTGATGCCGAACGCGGGCCTGCCGGTGCTGACCTCCGACGGCGCCCACTACCCGCTGAGCCCGGAGGAACTGGCCGACGCGCAGGAGCAGTTCGTGCGGGAGTACGGGCCGGCGCTGGTGGGCGGCTGCTGCGGGACGACGCCCGCGCACCTGCGGGCCCTGGTGGACCGGGTCCGGGGCGCGGCCGTCCTGGACCGCAGTCCGGCCGCCGAGCCGGGCGCGGCCTCGCTCTACAGCCACGTCCCGTTCCGGCAGGACACCTCGTACCTCGCGATCGGCGAGCGGACGAACGCGAACGGGTCGAAGAAGTTCCGCGAGGCCATGCTGGACGGCCGCTGGGACGACTGTGTGGAGATGGCGCGGGACCAGATCCGCGAGGGCGCGCACATGCTGGACCTGTGCGTGGACTACGTGGGCCGGGACGGCGTCGCCGACATGGAGGAGCTGGCGGGCCGTTTCGCGACCGCCTCGACCCTGCCGATCGTGCTGGACTCCACCGAGGTGGACGTCCTGCGCGCCGGACTGGAGAAGCTGGGCGGCAGGGCCGTCGTCAACTCGGTCAACTACGAGGACGGCGACGGGCCGGAGTCCCGCTTCGCGAAGGTCGCCGCGCTGGCGCGGGAGCACGGGGCCGCGCTGATGGCGCTGACCATCGACGAGGAGGGGCAGGCCAGGACGGCGGAGAAGAAGGTCGAGATCGCGGAACGCCTGATCGCCGACCTGACCGGGAACTGGGGGATCCGCGAGTCGGACATCCTCATCGACACGCTGACCTTCACCATCTGCACCGGGCAGGAGGAGTCCCGGAAGGACGGCATCGCGACGATCGAGGCGATCCGCGAGCTGAAGCGCCGCCATCCGGAGGTGCAGACGACGTTGGGCCTGTCGAACATCTCCTTCGGCCTCAACCCGGCCGCCCGGCTCGTCCTGAACTCGGTCTTCCTCGACGAGTGCGTGAAGGCCGGCCTGGACTCGGCGATCGTCCACGCCTCCAAGATCCTGCCGATCGCCCGGCTCGAACCCGAGCAGGTCGAGGTGGCGCTGGACCTGATCCACGACCGCCGGCGCGACGGCTACGACCCGCTCCAGCGGCTCCTGGAGCTCTTCGAGGGCGCCACGACGAAGTCCCTCAAGGCCGGCAAGACGGAGGAGCTCCTCGCCCTGCCACTGGAGGAGCGCCTCAAGCGCCGGATCGTCGACGGCGAGAAGAACGGCCTGGAGGCGGACCTCGACGCGGCCCTCGCCGGGCGCCCCGCCCTGGAGATCGTCAACGAGGTGCTGCTCGACGGCATGAAGACGGTCGGGGAGCTGTTCGGCTCCGGGCAGATGCAGCTGCCGTTCGTGCTCCAGTCCGCCGAGGTCATGAAGACCGCGGTGGCCCACCTGGAGCCGCACATGGAGAAGTCCGACGCCGCCGGCAAGGGCACCATCGTGCTGGCCACCGTCCGCGGCGACGTCCACGACATCGGCAAGAACCTCGTCGACATCATCCTGTCCAACAACGGCTACGACGTCGTCAACATCGGCATCAAGCAGCCCGTCTCCGCCATCCTCGAAGCCGCCGAGGAGCACGACGCCGACGTCATCGGCATGTCCGGCCTGCTCGTGAAGTCCACCGTGATCATGAAGGAGAACCTGGAGGAGCTCAACGGCCGGGGCCTCGCCGAGCGCTACCCGGTGATCCTCGGCGGCGCGGCCCTGACCAGGGCCTACGTCGAGCAGGACCTCCACGAGCTGTACGGCGGCGAGGTCCGCTACGCCCGCGACGCCTTCGAGGGCCTGCGGCTCATGGACGCGCTGATGGCGGTGAAGCGGGGCGTTCCCGGGGCGGCCCTGCCGCCGCTGAAGCAGCGGCGGGTCCCCCGGCGGGAGACTCCGCTGGAGGTGCGCGAGCCCGAGCCGGCCGGCCGTTCCGACGTCGCCGCCGACAACCCCGTACCCGAGCCCCCCTTCCTCGGGACGAAGGTCGTCACCGGCATCCCGCTCGCCGACTACGCCCCCTGGCTCGACGAGACGGCGCTCTTCAAGGGCCAGTGGGGGCTCAAGGACTCCGGGACGGTCGAGGCGGAGGGCCGGCCCCGGCTGCGCGCCCTCCTCGACCGGATCGCGCGCGAGGACCTGGTGGACGCGGCCGTCGTCTACGGCTGGTTCCCGTGCGTGTCCAAGGGCGACGACCTGATCGTCCTGGACGAGGACGGAGGCGAGCGGACCCGCTTCACCTTCCCCCGCCAGCAGCGGGGCCGCCGCCTCTGCCTCGCCGACTTCCACCGGGCCGAGGAGTCCGGCGAAGTCGACACCGTCGCCCTCCAGGTCGTCACCGTCGGATCGCGGATCGGGGAGGAGACCGCCCGGCTCTTCGCCGCCGACGCCTACCGCGACTACCTCGAACTGCACGGCCTGTCGGTGCAGTTGGCGGAGGCCCTGGCCGAGTACTGGCACGCGCGCGTGCGGCGCGAATGGGGCATCGGCGGCGCCGACCCGGCCGGTCTGGACGGCATGCTGCGCACCGAGTACCAGGGCTGCCGCTACTCGCTGGGCTATCCGGCCTGCCCGGACCTGGAGGACCGGGCGAAGATCGCGGCGCTGCTGCGGCCGGAGCGGATCGGCGTGCACCTCTCCGAGGAGTTCCAGCTCCATCCCGAGCAGTCCACCGACGCGATCGTCGTCCACCACCCGGAGGCGAGCTACTTCAACGCGGGAGGCCGTCGCCTGTGAACCCCACCTTCTCGTTCGAGTTCTTCCCGCCGAAGACGGACCGGGGCGAGCAGGCCCTGTGGGACGCGATCCGGCGCGTGGAGGCGCTGAAGCCGGACTTCGTGTCCGTGACGTACGGGGCGGGCGGTTCGTCGCGCGACCGGACCATCGGCGTCACGAAGCGGCTCGTCACCGAGACCACCCTGCGGCCCGTCGCCCACCTCACCGCCGTCGGCCACTCCGTCGCCGAACTGCGCGCGATCATCGGCGCGTACGCCGACGCCGGCGTCCGGGACGTCCTCGTGCTGCGCGGCGACCCGCCGGGCGACCCGCGCGGGGCGTGGACCCCGCACCCGCAGGGTTTCACGTACGCCTGCGAACTGGTCGAACTGGTGCGTTCGCTGGGCGACTTCAGGATCGGCGTGGCGGCCTTCCCCGAAGGCCATCCACGGTCCGAGAGCGCGGCCGCCGACCTCGCGCACTTCGTCGCCAAGTGCCGCGCGGGCGCCGACTACGCGATCACGCAGATGTTCTTCGACCCGGAGGACTACCTGAGGCTGAGGGACCGGGTCGCCGCCGCCGGCTGCGACACCCCGATCATCCCGGAGATCATGCCCGCCACCGACGTCCGCCAGATCCGCCGCTTCGCCGAACTGTCGGACGCCGCCTTCCCCGAGGACCTGGCACACCGCCTGGAAGCGGCCAAGGACGACCCGGCCGCCGCGTACCGCATCGGCGTCGAGCACGCCACACAGATGGGCCTGCGCCTCCTCGACGAGGGCGCGCCGGGCCTGCACTACATCACGCTCAACAAGTCGACCGCGGCCCTGGAAATCCACCGAACCATCCTCAGCGCAAGGAGAGTTGCAGCCCATGTCTGACACCACCCCCTTCTCCGACTTCAAGGTCGCCGACATCGGCCTCGCGGACTTCGGCCGCAAGGAGATCACCCTCGCCGAGCACGAGATGCCCGGCCTGATGGCGATCCGCCGCGAGTACGCCGAGCAGCAGCCCCTCGCGGGCGCCCGGATCACCGGCTCCCTCCACATGACGGTGCAGACCGCCGTCCTCATCGAGACCCTCGTCGCCCTCGGTGCCGAGGTCCGTTGGGTGTCCTGCAACATCTACTCCACCCAGGACCACGCGGCCGCCGCGATCGCCGCCGCCGGCATCCCCGTCTTCGCCTGGAAGGGCGAGACGCTGGAGGAGTACTGGTGGTGCACCGAGCAGGCCCTGACCTGGCCCGGCGCCGACGGCCCCAACATGATCCTCGACGACGGCGGCGACGCCACCCTCCTCGTCCACAAGGGTGTGGAGTACCGCAAGACCGGCGCCCTGCCGGCGGCCGTCAACGAGGAACTCGCCGTCGTCCGCGCCCTGCTGGAGAACAGCCCGCTGGACTGGCCCGCGCTCGCCGCCGGCATCCGCGGCGTCACCGAGGAGACCACCACCGGCGTCCACCGCCTGTACGAGATGCACCGCGACGGCCTCCTGCTCTTTCCGGCGATCAACGTGAACGACGCCGTGACGAAGTCGAAGTTCGACAACAAGTACGGCTGCCGCCACTCCCTGATCGACGGCATCAACCGGGCCACCGACGTCCTCATCGGCGGCAAGACGGCGGTGGTGTGCGGTTACGGCGACGTCGGCAAGGGCTGCGCGGAGTCCCTCCGGGGCCAGGGCGCGCGTGTGATCGTCACGGAGATCGACCCGATCTGCGCGCTGCAGGCGGCGATGGAAGGCTACCAGGTGACGACCCTCGACGAGGTCGTCGAGACGGCGGACATCTTCATCACCACGACGGGCAACAAGGACATCATCATGGCGTCCGACATCGCCCGGATGAAGCACCAGGCGATCGTGGGCAACATCGGCCACTTCGACAACGAGATCGACATGGCCGGCCTGGCGAAGATCCCGGGCATCGTGAAGGACGAGGTCAAGCCGCAGGTCCACACGTGGACCTTCCCCGACGGCAAGGTCGTCATCGTCCTGTCCGAGGGGCGCCTCCTCAACCTGGGCAACGCGACGGGCCACCCGTCCTTCGTGATGTCGAACTCCTTCGCGGACCAGACGCTGGCCCAGATCGAGCTGTTCACGAAGCCGGAGCAGTACCCGACCGACGTCTACACCCTCCCCAAGCACCTGGACGAGAAGGTCGCCCGCCTCCACCTCGACGCCCTCGGCGTCAGGCTGACCGTCCTCAGCGACGACCAGGCCGCCTACCTCGGCGTCCCCGTCGACGGCCCGTACAAGCCCGACCACTACCGCTACTGATGTGTACCGAACGCGACCCCTGGCTCCCGGACCGGCTCCTGCGGACCGAGCGGGACCTGCTGATGCCGCTGCTGCGCCGCACCCCCGAGGAGGCGTACGAGCTCCGCACCGCCTGCCCCGGCTGGACCGCCCGGCAGGTCCTCGCGCACTGCGCGGCGGCGCTGGTCCGGATCGTGGAGGGCCGCCTCGAAGAGGGCGTCTTCCTCCCCGAGTGCAACGCCCGCGACGTCGCCGAGCGCGCGGACTGGCCGCTCGGCCGGATCCTCGACGAGCTGGAACGCGGCCTCACCGAGGCCGGACCGGTGATCGCGGAACACGAGGACGGGCGGCTCGACGCGGTGGCGCTCGGCGAGTGGGTGCACGCCGGGGACGTCCGCGAGGCCTTCGGCGAGCCCGGCGCGTACTGCGGCGAGGCCCTGGCCCTCGCCCTCCCGCTGCTCTCCGTCACCAGCCGCAGGCGGGAGACCCCGCGCCTGGTCGGGCGGCTCGCCGACCACGCGGAGGAGGTGGCCCTCGGCAACGCGATCGAGGGCCGGCCGCCCGCCCGCTTCGACGGCGACGCCGCCACCCTCATCCGCATCTACGCGGGCCGCCCCCTGGTCCGCACCCGGTACGCCCTCACCGGCGCCACCGAGCAGGAACTGCTGATCTACCGCTGACGCCTCCCGCCGCCCGTCACGGGCTCCCGGAGGTCTCGCCCGTTCGGTCCCCGTCGCGGTGCGGGCCCCCGGGGGCGGCGGTGTGCTGGTCGTGACCCCCCACCCCCGCACCCACGGGAGCAGCAGCATGGCCGTCATCGTCACCGTCGAGATCCCCGGCGGCACCCAGGAGCAGTACGAGGCCACGACCGGCCGGCTCACCGACGCCGAGTGGTGGCCCCCGCAGGGGTTCCTCGCCCACGCGGCCGGGCCGGACGGTTCGGGCGGCTGGCGGGTGGTGGACTTCTGGGAGTCCGAGGAGGACTTCCTCGCCTTCGCGGCCCAGGCGCGCCCGATCTTCCAGGAGCAGGGCATGCCGCCGATCCTGCCGAAGTTCCAGGAGGCGGCGAACGTCATCATCGGCTGAACCGCCCCGCCGCGGTCGGCGAAAACCCTTTGCGGGGCGGGCCGGTGGCGGCCCACCCTTCCCCCATGAGCAGTCATCCCTCCCCCCGGCCCGTCGCGGAGCTCTTCTCCGCCGACGGCCGCCTCATCGCGATCCCGCGCCGCCCGGCCCGCCGTGCGGCGCTCCTCGCCCACCTCGCCGAGACCCTCTTCGAGTCCGGCCGCGTCTACCGCGAGACCGAGGTCAACGAGGCCCTCAAGACGGTCCACGAGGACTACCCCGCGCTCCGCCGCTACCTGGTCGTCGGCGGCCTGCTCGCCCGGACGAAGGACGGCGCGGCCTACCACCGACAGCAGTCGACCCCGGCCACCGGAGGCGCGATCCCCGCCGTCGCGTGACCGCCGCGGTGGTGGCCGGCCTGCTGGCCGGCTACGGCATCGCGATCCCGGTGGGCGCCGTCGGCGCGCACCTGGTGGCGGTCGCGGCCCGCAGCCCGTGGCGTACGGCGGCGGGCGCGGCGCTCGGCATCGCGACGGCCGACGGGGTGTACGCCCTCGTCGCGGTCGTCGGCGGGGCGGCGCTCGTGCCGCTCCTCGCGCCGGTGGCGGCGCCCCTGCGCTGGGTGTCCGCGGGCGTCCTGCTGGTCCTCGCGGCGGCCTCGGCCCGTACCGCGCTCCGCGCCCACCGCGCCGGGACCCCGCCCGGCGAACGGCCGGTGACGGCCCCGCACCGGGCCTTCTGGACCTTCCTCGGGATCACGGTCCTGAACCCCATGACGGTCCTCTACTTCACGGCCCTCGTCCTCGGCGGCCACGCCACGACGGGCCCGGCCGAAGGGGCCGTCTTCGTCGCCGCGGCCTTCGCCGCCTCGGCGAGCTGGCAGCTCCTCCTCGCCTCCACCGGCACGCTCCTCGGCCACGCCCTGACGGGCGCCCGCGCCCGGCTCCTCACGGGCCTGGCGTCGAGCGGCCTGATCGCGGTCCTCGCGGTGGGGCTGGTGGTCTGAGCCGCTGTCCGACCGGGATCCGAGCGGTGTCCGAGCCGCCGTCCGACCGGGATCCGAGCGGTGTCCGAGCGTCTCCGAGCGGACGGTTCCGGATTGCCCGCGCGGCCCGATCGCGTCATGATCCCCGCTGTCGTCCTGACGATCGGGGGAGAACATGACGGGGCGGGTACTGACGCGCGGGCTGCGCCGGAGACATCTGGCGATGATCGCGCTCGGCGGGGCCATCGGCGCCGGGCTCTTCGTGGGCTCGGGAGTGGGGATCGCGGCCGCCGGGCCGGGCATCCTCGTCTCGTACGTCCTCGCCGGCGCGCTCACCGTGCTGGTGATGCGGATGCTCGGCGACCTCTCCGCCGAGCGGCCGGTCACCGGCTCCTTCGCCGAACACGCCCGGCGGGCCTTCGGCGGCTGGGCCGGCCTGCTCGCCGGCTGGATGTACTGGGCGCTGCTCGTCGTCAGCGTCGCCGCCGAGGCGATCGGCGCGGCCCGCATCGCGCACGGCTGGCTCCCCGCCGTGCCGCCGTGGGCGTGGGTCGCCGTCTTCATGACCGTCTTCACCGCAGCCAACCTGACCGGCGTACGCCGCTTCGGCGAGCTGGAGTTCTGGTTCGCCGGCCTGAAGATCGCCGCCATCGCGGCCTTCCTGCTCCTCGGCGCCGCCGCCCTGGCCGGCCTCGTCGGCGGCGTCGCCGCACCCGGCACCGCGCACCTCACCGGCGCCGGCGGCTTCCTGCCGCACGGCTGGCACGGCGTCGCCGTCGGCATGGTCGCCGCCGTCTTCGCCTTCGGCGGCCTGGAGACCGTCACCATCGCCGCCGCCGAGTGCGAGGACCCGGCCGGCGCCGTCCGCACCGGCGTCCGCGCCGTCATGTGGCGGGTGGCCGTCTGCTACCTCGGCTCGATGGCCGTCATCGTGGCCCTCGTCCCGTGGAACGCGCCCGGCGTCGCCGACGGCCCGTACACCGCCGTCATGGAGCGGATCGGCGTCCCGGGCGCCGCCGACGTCATGAGCGCCGTCGTCCTCGTCGCCCTGCTCTCCGCGATGAACGCCAACATCTACGGCTCCTCCCGCATGCTGTACGCCCTCGTCGACCGCGGCGACGCCCCGCCCGCCCTCGGCCGCGTCCGCGCCGGCGTCCCGCACACGGCCGTCCTCGCCTCGGCCGCCTTCGGCTTCGCCTCGGTGGTGCTCAGCCTGCTGTGGCCGCGCACGGTCTTCCCGTTCCTGCTCAACTCGATCGGCGCGGCCATCCTGATCGTGTGGGCCCTGATCGCCGGCGCGCACCTGCGCCTGCGCGGCCCCTCGGCCGCCTCGCTCACCGCGCTCGCCGGCATCGGGGCCGTCCTGCTCTTCATGCTCGGCGACCCCGCGAGCCGCATCCAGCTGCTCACCACCGGCGGGTGGGCGGCGGCGCTGCTGGTGTGGGCGGCGGTCAGGCGCCGGTGGCGTACCGCGCCAGGAACAGGTCCACTCCCGAGCCGATGATCCGCTCCAGCTCGGCCTCCTCGATCTCCGCGTCCGGGGAGAAGGTCCGCACGAGCTGCGGCACCCCGACCGTCGCCGCGACCAGCTGCTGCACCGCCAGCTTCGGGTCCGGCGCGTCGAGGACGCCGCGCTCGTGCAGCTCGGTGAACGCCTCGACCAGCGGCCCGTTGTTCATGTCGTAGCTGACGCGGTACCAGAGCTGGCCGAGCTGCGGGAACCGGTCGATCTCACCGATGACGAGCCGCCGCAGCGACATGATGTCCGGCCGCAGCAGGATCCGCGCCCAGTCGGTCGTCAGCTTCAGCAGCGCGGACCGCAGGTCGGGGGCGGCGGCGATGGTCGAGTTGGTCGGCTCCAGATCCGCGTACGTCTTCGGCAGCACCCCGCCGATGACCGCCAGGAACAGCCGCTCCTTGCTGCCGAAGTGCTTGTAGATCGTCGCCTTCGACACCGCGGACCGGGCCGTGATCGCGTCCATCGACGCGGCCGAGTACCCCTCCGCCAGGAACTCCGTCAGCGCCGCGTCGATGATCGCCTGCCGCTTCCGCGAGGCCGCGTCGGCGGGGTCCGGGATGACCGGGATCCCGTACTCGTCGAGGACGTCCTTGCTGGCGGCCATGGCGGTACGTCCTCGGGGTAGGGGAGGGGGACGGTCCAGTATATGAACTGAACGGTTCGGTCTGCAAAGGTGGGTTCCGGTGGACCCGGCGCGGGCGTCAGGGGGCGCCGGCGGCCTCGGCCGGCGTCAGACGAAGAAGCTGTCGTGCTTCACCTGGAACGCGGCCCGGTCCTGCTCGCTCATCGCCGCCAGGTCGCCGATCCGCTCGAAGTACTCCTCCCGGGGCGCGCCCGGCGCGAACAGCATCAGCATCGACGCGGGCTCCCCGGACTCGTTCCGGAAGGCGTGCAGCCCGCCGACCGGCACGTAGAGGTGGTCGCCGGAGCGGGCGTCGACCCAGCGCTCCCCGTCGAAGAGCCGGATCGTGCCCGAGAGCACGAAGAACGCCTCCGACATCGCCTTGTGGAAGTGGGTGGCCGGCCCGGCCGACTCGGGCCCCATGTCCACCCGGTAGAGGCCGTACTCGCCCTGCGTGGAGAGCGTGGTGGAGAGGTAGTGGTACGCGGCGGGCGCGACGCCCGTGGCCACGTAGTCGGGCGGGGTGTCGGCGGGCCGGAAGCGGGCGCTGATCTCGCCCTCGTCGCCGAAGTAGCGGGCATCGGGGTAGGACGCGGGATCGGGGTAGGACATGACGGCTCCAGACGGATCGAAGGGGTGATCGGGGATCAGTACAGGGTGGAGGCGAGCGCCGGGCCGGCGGCCACGCCCACCAGGAACGCGAAGTTGAAGAGGCCGACGGCGGTGTCGTGCAGCTCCTCGGGCAGCCCCTCCGTGGAGGCGCCGGTGAGCAGTCCCTGCCCGGCGGCCGTCGCGAGCGAGCTCACCCCGGACCCGAGCAGCACCACCCAGGCCCGGGGCCCGCCTGCGGCGAGCGCGACGGCGAGGGCGCCCCCGCAGGCCAGGACCCACCACCGGGCCCGCGCCCGGACGAGCACCCAGGACAGCAGCGCCCCGGCGAGCGCGGCGACGGCGGCGTACGCCCCGGTCTCCACGACCCCCCACCCGGCCAGCTCCCCGGCCCGGCGGGGCCCGGCGTACATGAGCCCGAAGTTGACGGTGGAGAGCGCCAGCACGAGTCCGGCGCAGGAGAGGAAGGCGGGGGAGCGGAGGACCGCCGCCGTCCCGCCGCGGGCCCGGCGCGGTCCCGCGGCGTCGGGGGTGGGCGCGCCAGGGCTCCGCACCCACCCGAGCACGGCCAGGCTCAGCACGGGCAGCACCAGCGCCGCCCGCCAGTCGACGCCCGCCGCGATCGCCGCCCCGCCGAAGAGTCCGGCGGTCCCGCCCGTCGCGCTGCCGATGGCGACGAGCCCGGCGGACCGTCCGCTCCGGTCCCGGCCGGCGAGCTGGAAGGCCGCCACGTTGAACCCGGCGGCGCCGGCCGCGAGCAGCGCCCGTCCGGCCAGGACGGCGGCGAAGCCCGGGACGAGGAGGACGAGCGCCGTCCCGGCGACGACGAGCGCCGCCGCCGCCCGCAGCGTCCCGCCCGGCCCGCCGCGCCGCCCGGCGGCGGTGAGCAGCGGCGTCCCGGCGGCCATGCCGATCCCGAAGGCCGTCAGGAGCCAGGTGGCGGTGGCGACGGACACGCCGAGCGAGGCCGCGGCCTCGGGCACGACGAGCGCGGGCCCGGACACCCCGGCCGCGGCGGGCGCGGCGAGGGCGGCGAGCGCCGCGCCCCGCCCCTGTACGCCGGTCCCCGTCGCGTCGGCGACCGCCCCGGCGGTCCCGGCGGTCCCGGCCGTCACGCCGCGCCGCCCGCGGGTATCGGCGCGGTGCCCTGGCCGGCGAGGGCGCGGCCCCGGGGGGCGTACTCCCTCGTCCGGGGTCCGGCGGCGGCGGTGAACTCGGCGGTTCCGCAGGCCCGTTCGGGGCCCTTCGGTGTCGTCGTCATACCCCGAGAGAACTATACCGTTCGGTTCACTGTCAAGACTGAACCGTTCGGTTGACACCCTGAACCGTTCGGTTTACGTTGCGGGTCATCGCCGCGCCGCCGCCAAGGCGCCTTCACCCAGGGGGACTTCATGACCGCGACCGTGCTGGCCATCTCCGGCTCGCTCCGCGCCGACTCGCACAACACGCTCCTGCTGCACGCCGCCCGCAAGTTCAACCCCGGCGGCCTCGACATCGAGATCTACGAGGACCTCCGCGAGATCCCCCCGTACGACCAGGACCTCGACCACCCCGACCGCCGGCCGGCCGCCGTGGCGGAGCTGCGCCGGCGGGTCGCGGAGGCGGACGGGATCCTCATCGCCACGCCCGAGTTCAACTACTCGATCCCCGGCGTCCTGAAGAACGCGCTCGACTGGGTCTCCACCGACTGGACCCGCACCGAGGGCCTGCCGCTGCACCGCAAGCCGATCGCGATCCTCGGCGCCGCGCCGACCAACTTCGGCACCGTGCGCGCCCAGTTGGCGCTGCGGCAGGTCTTCGTCTGGACCGACAGCGACGTCGTGGTGAAGCCGGAGGTGCACCTCTTCCGCTCGCACGAGCGCTTCGACGCGGACGGCACGCTGACGGACGAGACCTCGATCGGCCTCCTCCAGGACCTCCTGACCGCCCTCAAGTCCCGGATCGAGGCCCGGTCGTGACGGTCACCGCCACCTACGTCGGCACGGCGACGCTCCTCCTCCGGGTGGGCGGGCTCACGATCCTCACGGACCCGGCCTTCGACCCCGCCCCGGCGGACCACCCCGGCGCCCGCCCCCTCCGCCGCACCGCGGGCCCGGCGCTCACCCCCGCCGAACTGCCGCCCCTCGACCTGGTCCTCCTCTCCCACGACCAGCACGCCGACAACCTCGACGTCTCCGGCCGCGAGGTGCTGGCCGGCGCCCCGCTGGTCCTGACCACCCCGGAGGCGGCGGACCGGCTGGGCGGCCGAGCGGTGGGCCTGGCGCCCTGGCGGTCCCACACCCTCCCCACGCCCGACGGCGCCGGGCTCACCGTCACCGCCGTCCCGGCCCGCCACGGCCCCGAGGGCACGGAGCACGTCACGGGCCCCGTCACCGGCTTCGTCCTCACCCACGAGGACAGGACCCTCTACGTCTCCGGCGACACCACCCGCCACCGCGCCCTCGACGAACTGGCCACCCGCTTCGCCGTCGACACGGCCTTCCTGCACCTGGGCGACGCGCACTTCCCCAGCACGGGCGACCGTTCCTTCTCCCTCAGCGCGCGGGAGGGCGCGGCGCTGGCCCGCACCCTGGGCGCCCGCACGGTCGTCCCCCTCCACTACGAGGGCTGGACCCACTTCACCGAACCCCGCGCCGTCATCGAGGCCGCGTTCCCGCCGCCCGGCACGGGCTCCCCCTACCTCCGCTTCCTCCGGCCGGGCGTGGCGGAGAGCGTCTGAACGGCGAGGACGGCCCCCGCGGCCAGGACGGCACCGCCCGCCATCACGCCGCAGCGCGAGCGCCAGGACAGGGCCGACCACTGGGACTCCGCCGACAGGAGGGAGCCGAGGCTCGCCCAGGAGCCCACGGAGAGGACGGACGCGGCCGAACCGACCGAACCGACCGACAGGAACGAGCCGACCGAGCCGATCGACAGCGTCGAACCGACCGAGCCGATCGACAGGAACGAGTTCCGGGAAGCGAGGGACCAGCGGGAACCGTCAGCGCTCATGGACCGATCGTAGGCACGGACCCCTATCCGGCGCAGGCCGGAAGGAATTCCAGCCCCTCCGGTGTCCCGAACCGGACGACCGCCATGTACGCCTCCGGGTAGTCGCACCCGAGGTCGGTCCACTGCAGCGCGAAGAACGTCCACACGGCGAAGCCCGCGAGGAACCACCATCCCCAACCCTTCGACATGTCCGGCTCGTACCCGTGGGGCCGCCGGAGGAACCGGTTCCCCCGGCGGCCCTTCGTGCGGGGAGGGCCGGATCAGCCCCGGGGCGTCACGGAGCCCGCGTACACGTTCTTCGGCGTGATGACCCCGGTGACCGCGCGGGCCACCAGGGTGGACGGCTCCTGGCCGCCGCTGAGCGAGTCCGTGGTGAGCATCAGGACGAGGGTGGCCTTCTGCGACGGGAGGTACACGGTGACCGTCTCGTACCCGGGCAGCGAGCCGTTGTGGCCGATCCAGCCGTTGGTGTCCAGGATCCCGAGCCCGTACGAGGTGCCCGGGAAGCCGGTCGGCAGGGTCTTCATGCGCTGCGCCTGCGTCGCGGGGCTCAGCAGCTTCCCGGTGGCGAGCACGGGCGCCCAGCGGCGCAGGTCGTCCAGGTCGGAGATCATCGCGCCGGCCGACCACGCCCAGCTGGGGTTCCAGTCCGTCGCGTCGGCGACGGTGCCGTCCAGGGTCTGGTCCGTGTAGCCGCGGGCGTGCGGCAGCGGGAACTCGGCGCCCTTCGGCAGGAAGGTGTGCCGCAGCCCCGCCGGACGGACGACCTCGTCGTGCAGCACCTCCGCGAGCCGGCGGCCGGTGACCTTCTCGACGACCAGGCCGAGCAGGACGAGGTTGGAGTTGGAGTACTGGAAGGTGGCGCCGGGCGCGAAGGTGTCGGCGTGCCGGTAGCCGTACGAGAGGACCTCCCACGGGTTGAACGGACGCTTCGGCGCGCTCAGCAGGTCCCGGACGAAGTCCGGGTCGGACGTGTAAGGGAACAGGCCGCTGCGCATCCCGGCGAGGTGCCGCAGGGTGATCCGGTGCCCGTTCGGCACGCCCCGCACGTAGTCGTCGATCGGGTCGTCCAGCCCGACCTTCCCCTCGTCGACGAGCCGGAGGAGCGCGGTGACGGTGAAGGTCTTCGTCTCGCTGCCGATCCGGACGTAGCCGTCGGCGGACATCGGCTCGCCGGTCCGCTTGTCCGCGACGCCGGTGGCCCGGACGTAACACCCCTTGCCCGGCATCCAGATCCCGACGACGAGACCGGGGATCCCGGCCTCCCGCCGGACCTTCTCGACGGTCGCGTCGAGCCGGGCGGTGGTGGCGGCCGGCAGGGCGTCGCCCGCCGGGCACCGCTCGCCGTCGCCGTGGCGGACGGGAACCGGGGCCGCCGCGGTGGCGGGCAGGGCGGCGGGGACGAGGGCGGTGGCCGCGAGGAGCAGGGCGGCGGCGAGGAGCGGGCGTCTAGGTCGCATGGAGGTCAGACCAGCACCGAAGGCGGGGGCGGGGGGCGGCGGGACGGCCGGGCGGGTACGAGTCCACCCGTACGGCCTCCGCGGACGGGGAACCGGACGCGGGTTCGATGCCGTCCCCGCCCGGGAACCCTCCCCGTCCCCGAAAGGCTCCCGGCCCATGACCACCTCGGCCCCCCGCTATCTCTACCTCACCCGGCACGGCGAGGCCACGCCCGACGAGACCGGTCTGACGGAGACGGGCCGCCGCCAGGCCGCCCTCCTCGGGGAACGGCTCCGGGAGGCGCCGCTGACCGCGGTCCACCACGGGCCGCTCGCCCGGGCGGCGGAGACGGCACGGCTGGTCGGCGAGCGGCTCGCCGGCGTTCCGGTACGCGTCGCCGAGGCGGCCGGCGACTACGTCCCGTACCAGCCCTCCCGCGACGAACTCCCGGCGGACAGCGCCGACGCGATGCTCGGCTTCCTGGAGCGGTTCCCGGCGGAGGAGCGGGCGCGGGGCGCGGCGCTGGCGGCGGAGGCGGCCGCGCGCTTCACCGGGCCGGTGGAGGGGGACGAGCCCGTCCACGAACTCGTCGTGACGCACAACTTCCTGGTGGGGTGGCTCGTACGGGCGGCGCTGGACGCGCCGGGGTGGCGGTGGATGGGCCTCAACCACGCGAACGCGGGCCTGACGGTCATCCGTTACGCGCCGGACCGCCCGCCGGCGCTCCTCCTCTACAACGACACCGGCCACCTCCCCGCCCCCCTCCGCTGGACCGGCCTCCCCACCCAGGACCACATCTGACCCACACGCCCACGACCCGCGCCCGCGCCGCTCCGTTGTGGGCCACCGCCCCGCGGAGGGTCGCCCGGCAGCGGGGCGCGGTCAGTCGATGTGGACGATCTGGAAGGCTTCGGCCATGCGTCCCGCCGGCAACCCCGCCGCCCGCGCGTGCTCCGAGAGCCACTCCCGCAAAAGCCCCGCCAGATCGTCGAAGTGCGCCGTCTGCGACGTGTGGATCCGCAGCGCCTCGACCTTCCGGTCGAAGACGGACGTGACGTCGACGTACTGGTTCGGCGTCGGGCCCGTCATCAGCCACAGCTCGTGGACGATCCACGGTTCGAGCCCCTCGTCGCGCAGCAGCGAGGGGTGCGCGAAGGGGTTCCGCGCCTCGGGATAGACGGCCCGCAGGCACGCGTCGCCGACGGCCCGGTGGTCGGGGTGGAGGTCGGCGACCCGGGCCCAGTTGATCTCGGGGGAGGGGATGATGGCCCGCTGCGGCCGGACCTCCCGGATGACCCGGCACAGGTCGCGCCGCAACTCGACGGTGGGCTCGACGAAGCTGTCCGGGTAGCCGAGGAAGCGGACGTCGGCGACGCCGCTCAGCTTGGCCGAGTGGACCTGTTCGGCGCGGCGCAGGTCCGCCATCGCCTGCCGGGGGAGCAGCGGGTCGTATCCGCCGGCGCCGCCGTCGGTGACGATGCAGTACGTGACGCGGGTGCCGCGTTCGATCCACTGCATGACGGTGCCGCTGACGCAGAACTCGATGTCGTCCGGGTGCGCGGCCACCACCAGCAGTGATTCCGGCGCGCTGCGGAAGGTCGGGGGGTCGGTCGCGAAGTCCTCCATGGTTCCAGCCTGTTGGGGGCGGAGGGACGTCGCAAGGCCAACCCGTGGCGTGAACAGGACATGGCACTTACGCGCCATTCAAAAAATTGGTAGATTCAAATCAATGAGCTCCCGACGACACGGAGGCGACCGGCATGTGCAGGATTCTCGGCTCCTTCGCCGCCGGGGCGGACCGCCCCGACCCGGCGGCGCTCGCATCGGCCTCCGCGCGCCAGCGCCACGGCGGCCCCGACGAACACCGTGTGCTCAGCGGCCCCGGCTGGTCCCTCGGCTGCGACCGGCTCGCCGTCACCGACCCGCGCGGCGGACAGCAGCCCTACCGGCTCCCCCACCTCCCCGGCATCCTCGCCGTCCTCAACGGCGAGATCTACAACCACGCCGAGCTCCGCCGCACCCTCGCCGCCCGCGGCCACCGCTTCCCCGACCGCTGCGACGGCACCGTCCTGCCCGCCCTCTACGCCGAGTACGGGCCCGCCTTCGCCGAGCACCTCGACGGCATGTTCGCCGTCGCCGTCCTCGACCTGCGCCCCGGCCGCGCCCAACTCGTCCTCGCCGTCGACGACATGGGGATGAAGCCGCTCCACCTCCACCACGACCCCGAGGACGGCTCCACCCGCTTCGCCTCCGAGATCCCCGCGCTCCTCGCCTTCGACGGCGTACGGTTCGCCCCGCGCGAGGACTCCCTCGACACCGTCCTCGCCACCCGTACGTCCTTCGCCACCACCACCGTCCTCGACGGGGTCAGCGTCCTTCCGCCCGGCGCCACCGCGCTCGTCCGGCCCGGCGCCGCCCCCGTCGTCCGCCGCCGCGGCCCCCACCGGGCCACGCCCGTCGGCGACACCCAGGACGTGCTGCGCCGCGAGGTCCGCCGGCTCGCCGACGCCGACGTCCCCGTCTGCGCCGTCACCAGCGGCGGACTCGACTCCGGGCTCGTCACCGCGCTCGCCGCCGAGCACGCCCGCGAGACCGACGCGCCCCCGCTGCACACCTTCCACCTCACCTACCGCGGCAACTGGCCCGGCTCCGAGGCCGCCCACGCCCGCTCCGTCGCCCGCCGGGCCCGCACCGTCCACCACGAGATCGCCCTCGACCCCGACGAGCTCCCCTCCCTCCTCACCCGCACCGTCCGCCACCTCGGCCAGCCCAACGCCGACCCCATCACCCTCTCCACCTACGCCCTCTTCCGCGCCGTCCGCCAGAACGGCTTCACCGTCGCGCTCACCGGCGACGGCGCGGACGAACTCTTCGGCGGCTACGACCGGATGGCGGCGGCCCTCGCCGCCCCGCCGGGGGCCGACTGGGCGGCGGCCTACACCGACGCGCTCGCCGCCGCGCCGCGGCTCCTGCGCGAGCACCTGTACACGGCCGACTACCGCGCCCACATCGCCGACACGGGGTCCGCCGCCGACCGCATCGAGCAGGAGCTGCGCTCGGCGGAGGCGGTCGGGGCGGACCGGGTCACCGCGACCACCGCCCTGGAGACGCGGTGGCGGCTGCCCGCGTACCACCTGCGGCGCGTCGACCACCTCGCGATGGCCTGGGCCGTCGAGACCCGGCTCCCCTTCTGCCAGCCGTCCGTCGTCACCCACGCCCGGTCCCTGCCGGCCGCGGCGCGCACGGGCAAGCGGGCGCTGTACGAGGCGGGCGCGGAGCTGCTGCCCGCGGCGGTCCTGCGCCGCCCCAAGCAGCCCTTCACCCTCCCGGTCGAGGCGATGATCGCGCCCGGGGGGCCGCTCCTGGACACGGTCCGCGAACTCCTCTCCCCGGCGCGGCTCGTCCTCGGCGGCAAGGTCCGCGCGGACCGGGTCGCGCGGCTCCTGGCGCGGCAGCTGGAGCGGCCCAACCGCGCCGACGCGCAGGCGCTCTGGGCGCTGGCGGTCCACGAACTCTGGACCGACGTCGTCCGCACGATGCAGATCCCCACCGACTGTGCCGCCGCGTGACGCTCCGTCCCTGCGGGCCGGCGGAACGACCGCCCCCGACGAAGCCGCCGGGCTGGTCGTGCGGGCCCACGACGCGCCGGGGGCGACGCTGGTCGTGCGGGTGGACCGGGTGCCCGCCGGCACCCTCGGGCTCGGACGGGAGCTGGCGCGGCTCGACCCCCGGCTGCGGAAGATCGCGTTCTACGGGGCGGCGCCCGACGGCTCCCTGCGGTACCGGTTCGTGCAGGTCCTGCCGGGCGGCGGGTTCGACTTCCGGGCCGGGTGCGGGCATTCGCTGCTCGCGTGCGTCGTCGCCGAGGGGCGGCCGGGCCCGGTGACCGTCCGCGCCCTGACCACCGGCGACACCGTCCTGTGCGAGCCGGAGCCGCGGCGGGCGGACGCGTACACGCTGCACTTCCTCCGCCCGCCCGACGCCCCCGGCACCCTCCCCACCGGCCGCCCCCGCGACCGCCTCCTCGGCGTGC
Source organism: Streptomyces roseofulvus (assembly GCF_039534915.1). Lineage (NCBI taxonomy): Bacteria > Bacillati > Actinomycetota > Actinomycetes > Kitasatosporales > Streptomycetaceae > Streptomyces > Streptomyces roseofulvus. The sequence continues at coordinate 4,615,955 of NZ_BAAAWE010000001.1, forward strand.
CGGCCAGCCTCGTCTCGTACGGGAACCCGTACGTCTTCGTCGAGGCCGGCCGGGTCCGCGGGCAGGCCCATCTGCTGGCGCTCCGGGCCGAGGCCGCCCGGCTCCTCGGACACCCACCGCACTCCGCGCTGCCCAAGATCGCCACGGTCGACGCCACGCCCGACGGGCTGTCCGTCCGCGCGCTCACCGTCGGCGGCTGGCACCCCCGGCTGGCGCTGACCGGCGCGGCGGCGCTCGCCGCGGCGGGGGCGCTGGACGGGACCGTCGTGCCGCCGGTCCGGGGCGCCGTCCGCACGCCGGGCGGCACCGTCACGGTCTCCGCCCGCCCCGACCGCGTGAGCGTGCACCACAAGCGGGCGACGGTGCTGCGCACCTGCCCGCTGCCGTGGCGCATCCACGCAACGGCGTGAACGCGCACCGCTTTTCCCAGCTCCGCCGCTGCTTTCCTCTGCCACGCTGCAAGGGACCGGCCAGTGGAAGCCGCATCCGTGGGGAGAGCAGAAACCCAATGAAATTCGAGAATCTGCGTGTCGTCGTGACCGGCGCGTCCCGCTATTTCGGCCGTGCGCTCGCCGTCGGATTCGCCCACCTCGGCGCCGAGGTCTACGTGTCGGCGCGGACCGTCGAGGCGGCGGAGCGGACCCGTGCCGAGGTGATGGGCTCGGCCCGCGACCGCATCCACGCCTTCGGGTGCGACCTCAGCCGGCCCGCCGAGATCCGGGAGTTCGCGGCCCGGGTCGGCGAACACACCGATCGGGTCGACCTGTTGGTGAACAACGGCGCCCGCTGGCTCGACGGCATGGACCTGGAGGCGACCAGCGACGCCGAGATCGTGGAGACCATCGAGTCCACGGCCGGCGGCACCGTCCTCATGGTCAAGCACTTCCTGCCGCTGCTGCGCGGCTCGCTGCGGCCCGACATCGTGAACATGGTGGCGGTGCGGGACGCGGAGGGCGCCTCCGCGACCGCCGCCGGCGGGGCGCACGAGGCGTTCTGGGCGGCGAAGAGCGCGCAGGCCGGGTTCGCGGACATCCTGGCCCGCCGGCTGCGGCCGTCCGGGGTGCGGGTCTTCTCCCTGTTCCCGCCGGACTTCTCGACCGCCGACCCGCGCTTCGCCGAGTGGGACGGCATCGACCCGAGCGGCGTCGCGGCCGACGACAAGCTCACCACCCAGGCGCTCTTCGAGTGCATCGTCTACGCCGTCGAGCAGCCCCGCGACTGCTTCATCCGCTCCTTTCACTTCGAACCCCGCTGACCGCCTGCCGAGACCGTCCGACCGGACCGGCGCGCGCCGAACCCTTTCGCGCCCCGCCGTCCTCACGTCACCGTCCCGTCTACCCCCGCACCTCGCTGACGCTCAGGAGGCTTCCATGAGCACCCCCGTCTGGATCACCGCGACCCCGCCCGCCACCCACGGCGAACTCCACATCGGCCACCTCGCGGGGCCGTACGTGGCCGCCGACGTCCTGACCAGATATCTGCGGGCCGAGGGCGAGCCGGTCCGGTTCACCACCGGCACCGCCGACCACGCGAGCTCCGTCGAGGTGCGGGCGCTGCGGCTCGGCCGCAAGCCGGAGGAGGTGGCGGAGGGGTACCGGGCCGCGATCACCGCCGACTGGCTGCGGTCCGGCGTCGCGTTCGACCACATCGTCCGGCCGCGCCGCGACAAGGGGTACGCGCGCTGGGTGCGGGACCTCTTCGCGAAGCTGTACGCGGAGGGGGTCATCGCCCCGCGGACCCGGCTGCTGCCGTACTGCGAGCCGTGCGGGCGGTGGCTGCACGGGGCGCACGCCACCGGTTCCTGCCCGCACTGCGGGGCGGCGAGCGACGGCGGGATGTGCCACGAGTGCGCGCGGCCCAACGACGGCGGCGACCTCGTCGGGGCGCGCTGCGCGGTCTGCGGCACCCCGGCGGTGGCCCGCCGCTGCCGCCGTCTCTACATCCCGCTGGAGCCGTTCCGGGAGACGCTGGCCGAGTACTGGGCGGCGGCGGGGCTGCCGCCGCGGCTCGCGGCGCTGTGCGAGTCGCTGGTGGAGGACGGGCTGCCGGACATCGCGGTCGGCCACCCGGCCGAGTGGGGGCTCGACGTGCCGGTGGAGGGTTTCCCCGAGCACCGGATCGACGGCTGCTTCGAGGCGGCGGCGATGCACCTCTTCGGGCACGACACGAAGGGGCCGCTGCCGGCCCGCGCCCTCCACTTCTGCGGTTTCGGGCACTCCTTCTGCCACGCGGTGCTGCTGCCGGTGCTGCTGCTCGCGCAGGGCGTGAAGCTGCCGCAGGACTTCAACGTGAACGAGTCCTTCGTGATCGAGGAGGGGGTGCGGGAGGGGAACGTGTGGGCGCTCGACCTGCTCACCGAGTACGGCTCCGACACCCTGCGCCGCCACGTCCTGCAGGCCCGGCCGCTGGGCCGCCGGACGGTCTTCCGGCGGGAGCGGCTCGCCGCCGCCCGGCGGGAGCTGGACGAGAACTGGAACAGCTGGCTGTCCCGGCTCTTCGCGGCGGTCCGCGAGGAGTGCGACGGGCGGGCCCCGCAGGCGCTGCCCGGCGGCACCGGCTGGGAGATCCTGGAGCGGCGGCTGCACCGGGGGGTGGACGATCTGCGGGAGGCGTACGGCCCCGACGCCTTCGACCCGCGCCGGGCGGTCGCCGTCCTCGACGAGATGGTCCGCTCGGTGGCCGACTTCGGGTACGTCAACGCGCACGAGCGGTGCCGCCCCACCACCGCCTGCCGCCATCTGCCCGCGCTGACCGCGCAGTTGGCGGTGGCGTCGGCGCTGACGGCGTGGGCGCGGCCGGTCATGCCGGAGGGCGCGGACCGGCTGGCGGCGGCGCTGCGGGTGGAGACGGGACGGCCGGTGGACTGGCACGCGCTGATCCCGCCGCTGCCGGGGACCCGGCTCTCCCCTCCGTCGGGCCCGGTCTTCGGTTTCTGAGCCCGTACCGCCCGTCCCGTACTTCTAAGCCACTAAGAAGCCGGATACAAGTCACCCCTGCCGCGTGGGCCCGGCGCGACACGCGCGGGGGCACGCGGCTCCCCCACCCCTCAGGAGCCCCTCGTGTCCCTGCGCGTCGCCATGCTCAGTGCCCACACCTCCCCGCTCCACCAGCCCGGAACCGGGGACGCCGGCGGCATGAACGTCTACATGGTCGAACTCTCCCGGGCCCTCGCCGAACAGGGCCTGGAGGTCGACCTGTTCACCCGCTGCCAGGGCGGCGGCGAGCCCCGGATCACCGATCTGGCGCCCGGCGTGCGGGTCCGGCAGGTGGTGGCGGGCCCGCGTCGGCCGGTGCCCAAGGAGGCGGTACCGGATCTGGTGCTGCCCTTCGCGCTGGGCCTGCTGCGGGAGCGGAGCCGGTACGACCTGGTCCACTCGCACTACTGGCTCTCCGGGCAGGCGGGCGGCATCGCCGCCTTCGGCTGGGGCACCCCGCTGGTGCACACCGCGCACACCCTGGCCCTGGTGAAGAACGCGCACCTGGGCGAGGGCGACACCCCGGAGCCGCCGGCCCGGATCCTCGGCGAGCGGCACCTGGCGGCGGAGGCCGACCGGCTGATCGCGAACACGGCGGACGAGGCCGAGGCGCTGCGGAGCCTGTACGGGGCGGATCCGGCCCGCACCGAGGTCGTCCGTCCGGGGGTGGACCTGCGGACCTTCGCGCCCGGGCCCGGCCCCGACGCCGGGCGGGCGGCGGCGCGGGCCCGGCTGGGGCTGCCGGCGGACGCGTTCGTGCCGCTGTACGCGGGGCGGATCCAGCCGCTGAAGGGCCCGGACGTGCTGGTGCGGGCGGTGGCGGAGCTGCTGCGGATGGCGCCGGGACTGCGGGAGCGGCTGCTGGTCCCGGTGATCGGCGGGCACTCGGGGGCGGGGGAGCAGGGCGTGGTGGCGCGGCTCGCGGCGGAGCTGGGGGTGACCGACGTGCTGCGGCCGTGTCCGCCGGTGCCGCAGGAGCGGCTGGCGGAGTGGTTCCGGGCGGCGGACGTGCTGGTGGTGCCGTCGCGGAGCGAGTCGTTCGGTCTGGTGGCGGCGGAGGCGCAGGCGTGCGGGACGCCGGTGCTCGCGTCGGCGGTGGGCGGGCTGCCGACGGCGGTGTGGGAGGGGGTGACGGGGCTGCTCGTCCGGGGGCACGAGCCGGTGGAGTACGCCCGGCGGCTGCTGTGGCTGGCGGTGAATCCGCGGGCGCGGGCGACGATGGGGGTGGCGGCGGTCGGGCACGCCCGGGGGATGAGCTGGCGGGGCGCCGCGGCGCGGACGGTCGAGGTGTACGAGGCCGCGCTCGCGGAACCGGGAGGGGGTGGCGCGGCGGCGTCACGGGTGGGGCAAGGGCGGCGGCACGCCCCTGCCCCGGCGGCCCCTCTCTCCTGGAGGAACGAGAAGGCCGTAGCACGAGTCTAGCATCTCTTTTGGTTCAACCAAAGGTTAGATGCGCTACGGATCCGCCAATTCCGTTGATTCGGCGTCCGATTGACGCACACACGCCATGGCGGGTCCACGCATCGAGGAACTCTGGATTCACCAACAGGGCGCCGACAGAATGGAGTTGTCTTCAGGGAACGCCCGGCGGCACGGGCCCCCTGAGACGGGAATCAGCGCATTCACCACGACGACTCCTGGAGGAATCATGTCCGTCGAGCAGAACTCCGGAATGCAGAAGACCGTCCGCCAGTTCCTGGTCGCCCTCACCGCCTGTCTCGCCGTCGCCGGCGCCGCCGTCTACGCGGTCTCCCCCGGCGGCGCCCCGGAATCCCCGGTCCAGCACGCGGGTGTCACCGTCGACTGGCCGCACACCACCGCGACCGCCACCCCCGCCCCGCCGGTGAACTGACCCGTCCCGACGGAATTCCGGAAGCCCCGTGATCGGCCTGCCACGATCACGGGGCTTTCGCGCGTCCGGAATTCGGCGGCTCCGCGATTGCGCCGGCGCGGGAGCCGGCGGGGCATTCAGTCCAGCCAGCCGAGCCGCACCGCGCGCACCCCGGCCTCGAATCGGCTCGACGCCCCCAATTCCTGCATGAGTTCGGAGAGCATCCGGCTCACCGTACGCAGCGAGACGCCGAGGTTCCGGGCGATCTTCTCGTCCTTCATGCCGTCCGCGAGCATCTGGAGCGCCGCCCGCTGCTGCTCCGAGAGGCCGTCGCCGCCGCGCTCGGGCGCCACGTCGTCGCCGTACGGGGTGGCGGTGTGCCAGCAGTGCTCGTACAGGCTCAGGCAGGAGCCGACGAGCAGCGGGCCGCGGGCCAGGATCGCACCCCGGCCGGGCTCCTCCGGGTGCAGCGGCACCATCGCGTACTGCTGGTCCACCAGGACCATCGTCATGGGGAGTTCGGGGGCGATCCGGACCTCGACGCCCAACTCGGCGCGGCGCTTGAGGACGGCCGCCGCCTCCGGCCGGACGGCGTCCTGGGTGCGGTAGATCGCGCGGATCCGGACGCCCTGCGCGAGCTTGCGCGCGTCCCGCTCGAAGATCCGCTCGGGGACCTGGCGGGCCGGGCCCGTGGGGTACATCGAGCAGGACGCCTCCTGGGTGACGTCGACGATGTCCTCCAGGGCCTGCTGGATCCGCCGGTAGTCGGTGATCGTCTCGACGGCGATCTCGGAGCCCGCCAGGGTGCCGGGCCGCAGAAAGGTCCCGGCCAGCGTCTCCAGGGTGCCGTACGCCTGGTCGGCCTCGGCGAGGTGTTCCCGCAGCCGGGCCCGCTCCCGGTCCAGGATCCGCAGCAGGGCGATCTCCGGGTCCACCGAGGCGACCGCGTCCTCCTCGGGACGCCAGTCCTCGTTCCGCAGGTCGGCGGCGGTGGCGTGCCGGCTGGTGGTCGGGACGATCAGGCCGAGGGAGAGCAGTTCGGCCCGACATCGCTCGTACTCCTCCGGCGCGAGACCTAACCCGGCGGCGACCTCGGTGTAGTTCGACACCCCGCGACGGCGCAGCTCCTGATAGAGCGTCACCAGCAGCCCGGTCCCGTCTCCCACCGTGCCGCCGTCCGTCGTGACCATGGCGAACTTCCCCCTCGTCGTCGCGAAATCGACCGTCCCGGACCGTCAGGCTACGCGCTGTGTCCCGGCCCGCCGAGGTCGTCGGGGCCGTTCTCGCCGTCCAGCAGGCCCAGCCGGGCCGCCTTCACGCCCGCCTCGAAGCGGCTGGCCGCGCCCAGCTCCTGCATCACCTCGGAGATGAGCCGGCTGACCGTGCGCAGTGACACCCCGAGGTTCCGCGCCACCTGCTCGTCCTTGATGCCGGAGGCGAGCATCCGCAGCGCCGCCCGCTGCTGTTCGGTCACCCCGTCGCCGTCGTGCGCGTCGGCTTCCCGGTGGCCGTACGGGGTGGCGGAGCGCCAGCAGTACGCGTACAGGGCCCGGTAGGCGCGGACCAGACCCGGGCCGCGGGCCAGGATCGCGGGGGAGGCGGGGTCGCGGGGGTCCGTGGGCAGCAGGGCGAAGGACTCGTCGGCGAGCACCATGTTCATGGGGACGACGGGGGAGAGCCGGATCTCCGCGCCGAGCGCGGTACGGGCCGCCAGGTGCTGGTCCATCTCGGGGACCTGGCCGACCCGGTGGCTGTACATGGCCTCGACGCGGACCCCTCGGGCCACCCGCTCCCGGTCCCGGTCCAGCTCCAGGGCCATCTCCTCGCGCCGGACCGAGCCGGTCGCCATGGTGTGGACGGACTCCCGGGCCGTCTTCGTCAGGTCGGCGAGCTCGCGGCGGATCCGCGCCGGATCGTCGACGATCTCCACCTCGACCTCGGAACCCGGTTCGGTCCGGGCCCGCAGGAACGGTCCGGCGAGGGTCTCCAGGGCGGTGTGGGCGCGGCTGGTCTCGGCGAGCCGGCTCTCCAGCCGGTCCCGCTCGTGCCGCAGCAGCCCGAGCAGGGCCACGTCCGGGGCGACGACCTGCGGCGGGTCCGACGCCGGTCCGGCGCCGACCAGTCCGAGACCGGCCAACTCGGCCCGGGCCCGGTCCCGTTCGGCGTCGGTGAGCTGGAGGTCGCGGGCCGCGTCGGCGAGCGGGGTGCCCGGGGCGGCGCGCAGCGCCTGGTAGAGGGCGAGGGCCTGCTCGCCTCCTGTGCGTACTCCGGCGGCGTTCTTGGACACGGCGGCAGCAGACTCCCCTCGGATCGCACGGATCCCGTCGAAAAAACGCCCCGGCAGACCCTGCCACACATTCGAACGTTCCGCACGAGGTCCCCGGGCGAAGCCGCACGGACGGGGTCAGGTCGACCCTTCCGCGCAATCGGGGCACAGCCCCTTGAAGACGAGCTCGGTCTCGGCGGTCTCCCAGCCCGGCAGGCTGTCGCGCGGCGGCGCGGGCGCGGGCGCCGTCACGTTCTCCACCCGGCCGCAGTTCACGCAGAGGGCGTGCTGGTGGCGGGGGCCCGAGATCTCGAAGACGGCCGGCAGCCCGGGCCGGTCGAACTTGGCGACCAGGCCGGTCTCCTGGAAGTGCCGCAGCATCTCGTAGACGGCCTGGCTGGTGAGGGTGCCGAGCCGCTCGCGGGCGGTCGCGGTGATCGCCTCGACGTCGAGGTGGCCGCCGGCGGCGAGCACCGAGAGGACCTCCAGGCGCGGCCCGGTGACCCGCAGGCCGACGTCCCTCAGGCGCTGGATCACCGCCTCGCGGCCCGTCAGCTCTTCCACGACTGCCCTCTCGCCCATCTGGTCCGCTCAAACGTTTGCGGGCATCGTACCTCTTGCCCGCCCGCCCCGGCAGGCGGGAGTCGGCCAGTCCCCGGACCGCCGGCGGCCGGTCCGCCGTCGCCCGGGCGTCACTCCTCGGGCCGGCAGACCAGCAGCACCGACTCCGTGCGCTCGTCGATCCGCTGCCGCCGCCGGCCCTCGATGTAGAGCCCCGCCGCGTGCAGTTCGGCCGCCAGCCGGTCCTGGTCCACGATCCACTTGTCGGTGGTCAGCACCGTCCGCTCGGTGGAGAGCTTCCCGGTCCTGGCCGCGTAGTAGGTGACCCGCTCGCTCATCGCCCCCAGGTCGAAGTCCTGCCGCGCCACCACCCACTCGTCGATCCCGTCGAACCGCGGCACCTGGAACGCCCACGTCCGGCGCGGCTCCGCCACCAGGCCCGGCCACCGGTGCGCCGTGTAGTCCAGGGCCAGTGCCCCGCCCGCGTCCAGATGGTCCGCGACCTCCCGCAGCAGGCCCGGCCGCCGGGCCGGCGGGACCGCCGACACCATCGCCCCGGCCAGCAGCGCCAGCCGGTAACTCCCGTGCAGCCGCAGCTCCGTGAGGTCCGACCGGTGCGTCACCACCAGACCGGCCACCTGCGGGCCGATCCGGCGGGCCCAGGCGTCGAGGCGCTCCAGAGCCGAGGCGTCCCGGTCCACGGCCTCCACGGCGAAGCCGTGCCGGGCGAACGGGACGGCGAGCCGTCCCGCGCCGGAGCCGAGGTCCAGGACGGGTCCGCCGGTGGAGCGGGCGAGGCCGAGGTACCGGACGATGTCCGCGCTGTGCGGGCCGAGCAGGGCGTCGTGCAGCCAGACCGACCCCTCGTCCATCGCCGCGACGGACTCCAGGCCGGGCAGGGCGTCGGAGGCTATCCGCACCCCCGCCCCGGCGACCGGAGCCCGCTCCCGGTCGTATCGGGACGGCAGGACCGGCGCGAGCGCTGCGGGCACGGCGGGCAGGGAAGTGCCGCTCGGGGTGTGCATCGCTCCTCCAGGGGCTCGCTCGGTCCATGCCGTCCGGGCGAGGTGCCCGTGCCGCCGGGACCGCGCCGCTGCGACCATCCTGACCTGCGGGAGGAGCCCCGATCCACCGGATCGGGCGGCGTGAACACGCGATGGCGCGGATCTGCCACGGGCCTCCGGGGCCCGGACGGGGCTCAGACCGCGCGGCCCCAGCGGGTCGGCCCGAGCGCCGCGAAGCCCCGCTCCCGGTAGAACGGCAGGGCCGGGTCCGCCTCCACCGGCAGCTGCACCCGCTGCTCGCGCGCCTCGTACGCGCGCGTCCGGTCGGTGGCCGCCGTCAGCAGCGCCGTACCGATCCCGCGACGGCGCGCGCCCTCCTCGACCGCCAGCGCGTACAGCTCGCCCTCGCCCGGCACCGGGACCCCGCAGGCGGCGACTCCGACGAGCCGGCCCTCCCCGTCCTCCGCGACCAGCCAGCCGAGCCAGCCGGGCGCGCCCCCGGGAATTTCTATTTCCGCGCGTATCCGCGGCAGCGCGCATTGTGTGGAGATCAGCCGGCGCAGCGGGATTTCCTCCAGCATTCCGGCATAGCTGCTCCGGATCGCGTCGGCGAGCAGCCGGGATATCGGAGTCGCGTCGCCGGCCGCTGCCGTGCGGACGCCAGCGAGCTGCATTGGATCTGTACCCTTCGCCGTGCCGAGCGCCGTGGTGTGCCGGTGGACCAACGTACCCACAATAGCGACCGATTCCTGGTCGTGTGACCGATGCGAAATCTACGAATTCGCTTAGTAAATAGGGGAGTTGGTCCGGACATTAGGCGGGGAAGGAACAACAGGCGACGACGAGCGGAGCCATCGCGAGAGCGGCCGCGCCGATCGTCAGCAGCCCGCGCAGCACGGGGTGCCCCGCCCGGTGCGGGGTGAGGATCCGGCGCATCCGGAGCGCCGCCGAGGGACCGCCGGCGGCGAACGCGGCGCGCGGCGCGCGGCCCGCGGCGAGGGCGTAGAGAGCGGTGGCGAGCGCGTCGCGGGTGCAGCGGCGCAGGGCCCGGTCGTCGGCGGCCATCTCGAGGAGCAGCGGCACGGCCGTGGAGCCGTGCCGGGCCAGCGGCAGCCGCCGGAAGACGGTGCCGAACGCCTCGGCGGCGGCGACGAGCAGATGGTGCCGGCCCGTGATGTGCGCCCGCTCGTGGGCGAGGGCGGCGGCGAGCTGCGCGGGCGTGAGGGTGTCGAGGGCGCCGGAGGAGACGACGACCCGGCGGACCCGGCCGGGCAGGCAGTAGACGGCGGGCCGCGCGTGGTCGAGGACGGTGGCGCGCAGCTCGGGGTCGTACCGTCCGATCAGCCGCAGCACGTCCCCGTGCGCCCGCCGGGCCCTGCGGGCCTTCAGGAGGCCGCGGGCGAGCGCGGCGGTCGGTACGGCGAGGACGGCGGCGGCGACTCCGGGAGCGACGGCCTCCCGCCCGCGCAGCGCGAACAGCTCGCCGGGGGAGGGGAGCCGGAGGGTGAGCACCATGTCGGTGAGCCGGTGGCTGGCCTCGCTCGACAGCAGCAGCTGCGCGGGGAGCAGGGCGCTCGCCACCATGAAGACGGCGCCGCAGGCGGCCCACACGGTGACCGCGAGCCGGGGCACCTGCTGGGCCCACCGGGCCCGCACCAGCAGCCAGGGGACGACGAGTCCGGACAGCAGGACGAGCCCGAGCGGCACGAGGGCGTGGTGGTTCACGCGCCGCCACCCCGCCGCTCCGCGGCCTCCCCCGACGCCTCCCGCCAGGACCCGGCCCGCGCCGACGCCCGCCCGTCACCACGACCGGCACCGTCGCCACGGCCGCCGCCGTCACCCGGCTCGGCGCCGACGCCGTAAGCCGGGCTCGCGCCGGGGCCCCCGCCCGCCGCCGTGCCGTACGCCGCGCCGGTGGCGGGGCCCAGGCCCGGGGCCGCCCCCGGTTCGCCGCGGGCTGTGCGGAGGGCCGCGTCCAGGGCTTCGACGTCCTCGTCGGAGATGGCTTCGACGAAGCGGAGGAGGGCGGCGGGGCGGTCGGGGCTGTCGCCGAGCGCGTCGCGCATCAGGCCGGCGGTGTACTCCTCGCGGCCGCGGACCGGTTCGTAGAGCCAGGCGCGGCCCGCCTTCTCGCGGCGGAGCCAGCCCTTGCGGTGCAGGATGTCGGCCACCGTCATGACGGTGGTGTAGGCGACCCGGCGGCCGCGGTTGATGTCGTCGACGATCTCGCGGACGGTGGCGGGCCGCTGCCAGGCCCACAGCCGGTCCATGATCTCGGCCTCCAGCTCTCCCAGCCGGCGCACGTGCATCCCCTCCCCTCGCGGGCGGCTCATCGTACGGGCCGCACGCCTGCCCGAGGTATACCCCCCAGGGGTAGGGTGGCGGGTTGGTGACGGCCCCGGACACGGCCACCGCCCCCGTGCGGCGGCCCGCGGGCGCGGGCCCCTCGCACGGGGGCGGTGCCGGACTCCGTCAGGTCCGGATCAGCCGGGCGATCGCCTTGGACGCCTCGCCGACCTTCACCTTCGCCTGGTCCCCGCCGGCCGCGATGGCCTCGGTGACGCAGCAGCTGAGGTGCTCGTCGAGGAGGGCGACCGCGCAGGACTGGAGGGCCGCGTTGATCGCGGAGACCTGGGTCAGCACGTCGATGCAGTAGACGTCCTCGTCGACCATCCGCTGCACCCCCCGGACCTGTCCCTCGATCCGCCGGAGCCTTCTGATGATGTCTTCCTTGTGCTGTACGTAACCGGCCATCGGCGGGGCTCCCGTCAGGTCAAGGGTCCGGAGGTCACTTGTCCGCGGCCTGGAAGCCGCGCAGCCGCAGGCTGTTGCCGACCACGAAGACCGAGGAGAAGGCCATCGCGGCACCGGCGATCATCGGGTTGAGCAGTCCGGCCGCCGCGAGCGGCAGGGCGGCCACGTTGTAGGCGAAGGCCCAGAAGAGGTTCGAGCGGATGGTGCCGAGCGTCCTGCGGGAGAGCCGGATGGCGTCCGCCGCGGCCCGCAGGTCGCCGCGTACGAGGGTCAGGTCGCCGGCCTCGATGGCCGCGTCCGTGCCGGTGCCCATCGCCAGACCGAGGTCGGCCTGGGCCAGCGCGGCGGCGTCGTTGACGCCGTCGCCGACCATGGCGACCGAACGGCCCTCGGCCTGGAGCCGCTTGACGACGTCGACCTTGTCCTGCGGCATGACCTCGGCGATGACCTCGCCGATGCCGACCTCGGCGGCGACGGCCTCCGCGACCGCCTTGTTGTCGCCGGTCAGCAGGATCGGCGTCAGGCCGAGTCCCTTGAGCCGGCTGATCGCCTCCGGGCTGGTCTCCTTGATCGCGTCGGCGACCTCCAGGACCGCGCGGGCCTCCCCGTCCCAGGCGACCGCGATGGCCGTCCTGCCGGCCTTCTCCGCCGCGTCCTTCGCGGCCTTGAGGCTCGCCGGGAGGGACATCGCCCACTCCTCCAGGAGCTTCTCGCGGCCGACGAGGACGGCGTGGCCCTCGACGACGCCCTGGACGCCGAGACCGGGGATGTTGGCGAAGTCCTCGGGGGTGGGCAGGGTGCCGACCTTCGCGGCGGCGCCGGTGGCGACGGCCTGGGCGATCGGGTGCTCGGAGGAGTGCTCCAGGGCGCCCGCCAGGCGCAGCACGTCGGTCTCGTCCGTGCCGGCGGCGGTGTGGACCTTCAGGAGGGTCATCCGGCCGGTGGTGACGGTGCCGGTCTTGTCCAGGACGATGGTGTCGACCTTGCGGGTGGTCTCCAGGACCTCGGGCCCCTTGATCAGGATGCCGAGCTGCGCGCCGCGGCCGGTGCCGACCATGAGGGCGGTCGGGGTGGCCAGGCCCAGGGCGCACGGGCAGGCGATGATCAGGACGGCGACGGCGGCGGTGAAGGCGGCGGTCAGGCCCTGGCCGGTGCCGAGCCAGAAGCCGAGGGTGCCGAGCGCGAGCGCGATGACGATCGGGACGAAGACGGCCGAGATCCTGTCGGCGAGCCGCTGGGCGGCGGCCTTGCCGTTCTGCGCGTCCTCGACGAGCTTCGCCATCCGGGCGAGCTGGGTGTCGGCGCCGACCCGGGTGGCCTCGACGACCAGCCGGCCGCCGGCGTTCAGGGTGGCGCCGGTGACGGCGTCGCCGACGGAGACCTCGACGGGCACGGACTCGCCGGTGAGCATGGAGGCGTCCACGGCGGAGGAGCCCTCGACGACGGTGCCGTCGGTGGCGATCTTCTCGCCCGGGCGGACCAGGAAGCGGTCCCCGACCTGGAGTTCGGCGGTGGGCACGGTGGTCTCGCGCCCGTTCCTGAGGACGGTGACTTCCTTGGCGCCGAGCTGCATCAGCGCCTTGAGGGCGGCGCCGGCCTTCCGCTTCGACCGGGCCTCGAAGTAGCGGCCCGCCAGGATGAAGGCGGTGACGCCGGCGGCGGCCTCCAGGTAGATGTTCCCGGCGCCGTCGGTGCGGGCGATCGTGAACTCGAAGGGGTGGGTCATCCCCGGCGTACCGGCGGTGCCGAAGAACAGCGCCCACAGGGACCACAGGAAGGCGGCGATCGTGCCGACCGAGATCAGCGTGTCCATGGTGGCCGCGCCGTGCCGGGCGTTGGTCCAGGCGGCCCGGTGGAAGGGCCAGGCGGCGTAGACGACGACCGGCGCGGCGAGGGTGAGGCTCAGCCACTGCCAGTACTCGATCTGGAGCGCCGGGACCATCGCCATGGCGATGACCGGCACGGCGAGGGCGACGGCGGTGATCAGCCGCTGCTTCAGCGGCCGCAGCTCCTCGTCGGCCTTCTCCTCGTCGGAGGGGCCGCCCGCACCGGGGGTCCCGCTCTTCGGCGGCTCGGGCTCGGCGGCGGTGTAGCCGGTGGCCTCGACGGTGGCGATCAGGTCCGCGACCGGGATGTCGGCGGAGAAGGTGACCTTCGCCTTCTCGGTCGCGTAGTTGACGGTGGCCTCGACCCCGTCCATGCGGTTGAGCTTCTTCTCGATCCGGGCCGCGCACGAGGCGCAGGTCATGCCGCCGATGGCGAGCTCGACCTGGGCGGTGCCGGGGGTCGTCGTGGTCATGAAACTGCTCCCTCTTTCTTTCCTGTGCACGGGGGCCGGGGCCCGGGCGGGGGTACGGGACGGGCCCCGGCGGCCGGATCGGTCAGGCGCGGTCGGCCAGGCCGACGATCAGGCGCGGCCGGTCAGCTCGTAGCCCGCGTCGTCCACCGCCGCGGCGATGGCGGCGTCGTCGGGGGCGCCGTCGGTGGTGACGGTCACCCGGCCGGCGTCGACGTCGACGTCCACGGAGAGGACGCCCTCCAGCGCGCCGACGGAGGTGGTGATGGCCGTCCGGCAGTGGCCGCAGGTCATGCCGGAGACCGCGTAGACGGTGCTGGTGGCGTCGGCCACGGCGACCGCGGTGGTGGTGCCGGTCGAGCAGCTGTTGTCGGGGGTGCAGCAGGAACCCATGTCGTCCTCCATCGTGTGTCCGGTGGACCGCGATACCCTCGGGGGGTATCGGCGGTGTGGGTCCATGTATACCCCCCGGTGGTATCCGGCGCAAGTGTCGGACCGACTTGACTTGATACCCCCCAGGGGTATGGTGAGGTGCAGAGAGCACCGGAAGACCACCCAGCCGCATCCGCACAGGGGAGAGCAGCCATGAACACCGGACTGAAGATCACCGCCTTCGCCGCCGCGCTCGCCGCGACCTTCGGCACCGCGTACGGGGTCGGGAAGGGCGTCGGCCCGGTGGCGGAGCCGAAGCAGGCGGAGCACGGCGACCACGCGGCCGCCACGCCGACGCCCGGCACCTCCGCCGACGGCCACGCCGGCCACGACGAGACGGCCCCCGCCCCGGCCGGCGCGGAACTCCCCGGCGGGCTCCAGGTCTCCGACGGCGGCTACACCCTCGCCCTGGAGACCCCCACCCCGCCGGCCGGCCGCAGCACCCTGAAGTTCTCCGTCAAGGACGCCGCCGGGAAGAAGGTCACCGCCTTCACCACCGAGCACGGCAAGGAGCTCCACTTCATCGTCGCCTCGCGCGACCTGACAGTCTTCCGCCACCTCCACCCCGTGAAGGCGGCCGACGGCACCTGGACCGTCGAGGCCGACCTGCCGGCCGCCGGCGGCTACAAGGCCTTCGCCGACTTCAAGCCCGCCGCGAAGGGCGCGAAGAACCTCACCCTCGGCGTCGACCTGGGCGTCCCCGGCGCCTACGCCCCCAAGCCGCTCCCCGCCGTCGCGCCCACCGCCACCGTCGACGGCTACCAGGTCCGGCTCGGCGGCACCCTCGACCCCGGCAAGGCCGGTGAGCTGCGCCTCACCGTCTCCAAGGCGGGCAAGCCGGTCACCGACCTGGAGCCCTACCTCGGCGCCTACGGCCACCTGGTCGCGCTCCGCCAGGGCGACCTCGCCTACCTCCACGTCCACCCCAACGAGGGCGGCCCCGGCCCCGACGTCTCCTTCACCGCCACCGCGCCGACCGCGGGCACGTACCGCCTCTTCCTCGACTTCCAGCACGAGGGCAAGGTCCGCACGGCCGCCTTCACCGTGAAGGCCGGCGCCCCGTCCGGCGCCCCGGCGGCCACCGCGATCCCGTCGGCGACGGCCTCGGAGACGGCGGAGCACGATGCGGGAGGTCACGCGCACGGCTAGTCTGGTCATTGGACTAGACCTGTAGTCGTCATTCATGGAGGAATGGGCGCAATGAGCAACCGTGCTGTCCTGGAGGTGATCGCCCTCGACGAGCAGGACGCGGTCGCCGCCCAGACCGGGGGCGCCGACCGCCTCGAACTCGTCACCGACATGGCGGCGGACGGCCTCACCCCGCCGACGGCCACCTTCACGGCCATCCGCCGCGCGGTCGACATCCCGCTCCGCGTGATGCTCCGCCTGGCGGACGGCTTCGCGGCGGGCGACGTCGACGCCCTGGCCGGGCGGGCCGCGGAGCTCCGCGCGGCCGGCGCCGACGAGTTCGTCCTCGGCTTCCTCACCCCCGACGGCGAGCCCGACCTCGTCGCCGTCGAGCGGCTCATCGCGGTCCTCGACGGCGCCCGCTGGACCTTCCACCGAGCCATCGACCGCGCCGCCGACCGCGACGGCCTCCGCAAGCGCCTCGCCGACCTCCCCGGCCTCGACACCTACCTCACCGCCGGCTCCGCCGCCGGTGTGGACACCGGCCTCCCGGTCCTCGAAGCCGAGGCCGCCCGGGCCGGCGAACCCGGCTACGAGCCGCGGATTCTGGTCGGCGGCGGCCTCCGCCTCGACCACCTCCCGCGCCTGCGCGCCGCCGGCCTCGACGCCTTCCACATCGGCGGCGCCGCCCGCCCCCAGGGCTGGACCGCCCCCGTCTCGGCCGACGCCGTCCGCACCTGGCGCACGGCGGTCGACGCCCCGTAACGCACCCGCGGCCCCGCACCGCCAAAACCCGGTGCGGGGGCCGGGACCGGCTCACTAGCCTCGCGCGCATGACGGACGGAATCGACGAGGCGCTCGTACGACGGCTGGTGGCCGCCCAGTTCCCGCACTGGGCGGGCCTCGACGTCCGGCGGGTGGCCTCGGCCGGCACGGACAACGCGATGTTCCGGCTCGGCGACGACCTCGCCGTACGGCTGCCGAAGGCCGAGTGGGCGGCCGGTCACGCCGAGAAGGAACAGCGCTGGCTGCCCCGGCTCGCCCCCGCACTGCCCCTCCCCGTGCCCCGGCCGCTCGGCGCCGGCGCCCCCAGCGAGGACTTCGGCCGGCCCTGGGGCGTGTACGGCTGGCTGGACGGCGCCGACGCGTGGACCTCACCGGTCACCGATCTCGCCCACGCCGCCGAGGAGTTGGGCCGCTTCGGCGTCGCCCTGCGAGCGGTCGACGCCACCGGCGGCCCGCGCTCCTTCCGGGGCGGCGCCGTCACGGAGTGGGAGGGCGGCCACCTGCCGAAGGCCGTCGCGGCGCTGTCCTCCGCCGGCCTGCTCGACGCGCCCACGGCGCTGGACGCCTGGGAGCAGGTCCTCGCCCTCCCCGCCTGGGACCGCCACCCCGTCTGGCTGCACGGCGACCTCCTCCCCGGCAACCTGCTCACCCGCGACGGCCGCCTCAGCGCCGTCATCGACTTCGGCGGCCTCGGCACCGGCGACCCCGCCGCCGACCTCCTCCCCGCCTGGACCCTCCTCACCCCCGCCACCCGCCCCCTCTTCCGCGCCGCCTCCGGCCTGGACGACGCCACCTGGGCCCGCGGCCGCGGCTGGGCCCTCTGCTGGGGCCTCGTCACGGACCACTACTACGGCGACGGAGGCGGCCCCGGCACCGCCCCCGCCCCCAACCCGACCCTCGCGGCCGTCGCCCGCCGCTCCTGGACCGAAGCCCTGTCCGAGCTCACCTGAAGCCCACGGCACCCCACGCCTCTCCGAGCGGGCAGGCGTTCCGCGGGCCCGCGACCGGGGGTTACAGCTGCGGCGGCAGGGGGGCCGCGTGGGTGATCGTGAGGCCGGAGACGGCTCGGGTGAGGGCGACGTAGAGCCGCCGCAGCCCCGTCCGCTCATCGGGCTCCCCGTCGACGACGGCCGCCGGCTCGTCGAGGACCACGTAGTCGTACTCCAGGCCCTTCGCCAGCGAGGCCGGGACCAGCGTGAGGCGCGACTCCGCGGTGGTCTCCTCGCCGGGGGACAGGTACGACAGGCCCGCCGCCCCCAGCGCCTCCGCCAGCGGCGCGATCCGCGCGTCCGCGGCGATCAGACCGATCGAGCCCTCGTTCCCGAGCGCGTCCACGCACGCCGCGACCACCTCCGCGTCCGACGTCACCTCGCGGATCTCGAAGGCGCCCGGGTTCTCCCGTACCGACTCCACCGGCGCCAGGCCCGGCGCCATGTGCGGCAGCAGCCGGGAGGCGTACGCGATGACCTCGCTCGGCACGCGGAAGCCCGCCGTCAGCTCCTCCACGCGGGAGCCCGGCTTGCCGAGGTGCGCGAGGGCGGTCTCCCAACTCGCCGTCGCCCACGGGGTGGTGCCCTGCGCCAGGTCGCCGAGGATGGTCGCCGAACCGGTGGTGCAGCGCCGCCCCACCGCCCGGTACTGCATGGGCGAGAGGTCCTGCGCCTCGTCGAGGACGACGTGCCCGAGCGAGTGCGTCCGCTCGACCAGGTCCGTCACCTCGTCGATGAGCACCGTGTCGGCCGCCGACCACTTCGCCGTCTTCACGCTCCGCGCCGGCTTCGCCCACAGCAGCAGCTTCTGCTCCTCCTCGCTCAGCACGCCCTCCGCGTGCTCCGCCAGGAACTCCGCGTCGCCGAGCAGCCGCAGCACCAGCTTCGCGGGCTCGACCGGCGGCCAGCACTCCTTCACCACGGCCTTCACCGCCGCGTTCCGCGCGACCGCGTTCTGCACCCGGTCGTCGGGCGCCTCGCCCGCCTGCTCCATCCGGACCAGGACCGCGTGCGCGATGCGCTGCGGCAGCGCCTCCCGGGCCGCCCCGTACCGGATGTCACGCTCCGTCAGCTCGCGGACGATCTCCTCCAGTTCGTACGCCGGCACCCGCCAGCGCCGCGAGCCGCGCACGACCATCAGCGGCTCCTTCGGCAGCGTCACGTGCGACCAGACGGCGCGCCGCAGCACCTCCGCCATCCGGGCGTCGCCCTTCACGACCGCCGTCGCCGCCTCGTCCGTACCCCGCACCTCGACGTGGGCCACCAGGTCGTCGACCGTCGCCTGCTTCACCTCCAGCTCGCCGAGGGCGGGGAGGACCTGCTCGATGTACTGGAGGAAGGAACGGTTCGGCCCGATGACGAGGGTCCCCGTGCGGGCCAGCCGCTCCCGGTGGGCGTACAGCAGATAGGCGACACGGTGCAGGCCGACCGCCGTCTTTCCGGTGCCCGGGCCTCCCTGCACGCACAGCGTGCCGGACAGGTCGGAGCGGACGATCTCGTCCTGCTCCGGCTGGATCGTCGCCACGATGTCCCGCATGGGACCGACGCGCGGCCGCTCGATCTCCGCCTGGAGCAGCCGGCTGGTCTGTTCGAGCTCCGCCGGGTCGGACAGGTGCTCGTCCTCGTACGCGGTGAGCTCCCCGCCGGTGTAGCCGAAGCGGCGGCGCAGGCCGACGTCCTGCGGGTCCTTCTTCGACGCCTGGTAGTACGGCTGCGAGACCGGCGCGCGCCAGTCGATGACCATGGGGTCGCCCTGCGCGTCGTGGACGTGCCGGCGGCCGATGTAGAAGCGCTGCCCGTGCTGGGTGGGCGGCAGGTAGTCGAGCCGGCCGAAGAAGAGCGGGGTGTGGGCGAGGTCCGCGAGCGCCTTGATCCGGTCCTCGATCTGCCGCTCCAGGACGATCGAGTTGACCCAGTTCGCGGTGACGTCCTTGATGTCCAGCGCCTCCACCTCCTCGCGCATCGCGCGCAGCGCGGCGCGGGAGGCGGAGAGGTGGGTCCGCTCGCGCACGAGCGGGTCGTCGGTGGGCACAGCTGCGGACACGGTGAAGCCTCCGGTCGGACATACGGACACACGGACACGTCGATGTGGCCGCCGGTTTCCGACCGGACGGCAGCGCTCTCCGTACGCGGACGGGAGGCGGGGGAAGCCGGTGATTCTAACGCGGCGCGGGGGTCGGGGCGAATCCGTTTCCCGTAGGGGGAGGGGTCCGCCGTAAGGGGGACCCCGCTTCGTCCCGGGTTCCGCCCCCAGGGCGATGTGCGGGGAATGTCCGGATTCCATCATGGAGACATGACCGCGACGACCTTCACTCTCGTGACCACCGTCCCCCGCCCCCGCCGCCTGGCGGCCACGGCCCTCCGCGCCGCCCGCGCCTTCGGCTCCGCCGCCGTCGGCGTCACCCTCCTCGGCGACCTCGGCCCCCGGGAGGCGGGCGTCAGGAACCCCCGCCCCCCGCACGTGCGCGACGGCGACTGAGTACCTCCCCGGCCCCGGCTGAGTATCCGGACGCCTGTCGGCGCCCCGCCCGCGGTGATGGGATCGGGGCATGACGACGGACAGCCCCTCTTCCCACGGCACCACCCAGGGCACCACGGACACCATCCCCGGCACCGCCCTGAACTCCACGAACCTCCGCGTCCTCGCGGGCCTCGGTCTGCTGCTCGTCGCGGTCTGCACGGTGGCGACCATGGCCGTCACCCTCACCGACGCGATCTCCGACGACGGCGTCGGCGGCGCCTTCGTCACCGCCGGCTTCTGGGCCGCCGGCCTCGCGGCCCTGGCGGGCGTGACCGCGCTCGCCGTGCCCCGCCGGACCCTCGTCGCCGCCCAGTACGCCCTGGCGGTCGCGGCCCCGCTCCTGGCCCTCATGGACTAGGCCGTCTCTTCCGGATCATGCCGGGCTCGCGACGCCTGGCACGCACGCTCGCCGCGTTGTCGTCGGTCGCCGACTCCCCCAGCTACCGCCGGGAGGTGCCCCCACCGCGTCGACTCCCTCCTCCGCCTTGCGAGCGCACGCACCGGACGCCGCTCCCTGATCCGGCCTGATCCGAAAGAAACGACCTAGCCGGCGACGAAAGCGGGGTCAGCCCCCGAGCAGCTCGTCCGCGTCCACGATCCGGTACGCGTACCCCTGCTCCGCCAGGAACCGCTGCCGGTGGGCGGCGAAGTCCTGGTCGATGGTGTCGCGGGCGACGACCGAGTAGAAGTGCGCCTGGTGGCCGTCCGCCTTCGGGCGCAGCACCCGCCCGAGGCGCTGGGCCTCCTCCTGGCGGGAGCCGAAGGTGCCGGAGACCTGGATGGCGACGGTCGCCTCGGGCAGGTCGATCGAGAAGTTCGCCACCTTCGACACCACGAGCACGTTGATCTCGCCGTTGCGGAAGGCGTCGAAGAGCCGCTCCCGCTCCTTGTTGGACGTCTCGCCCTTGATCACCGGCGCGTCGAGGTGGGCGCCGAGCTCGTCGAGCTGGTCGATGTACTGGCCGATGACGAGGATCTGCTGCCCGGCGAACTTCTTCACCAGCGCTTCCGTCACCCGCCGCTTGGTCGCCGTCGTCGCGCAGAAGCGGTACTTCTCCTCCGCCTCGGCCGTCGCGTACGCCAGCCGCTCCGACTCGGTGAGGTTCACCCGCACCTCGACGCAGTCGGCGGGCGCGATGTACCCCTGCGCCTCGATCTCCTTCCACGGCGCGTCGAACCGCTTGGGCCCGATCAGCGAGAAGACGTCCGCCTCCTTGCCGTCCTCGCGCACCAGCGTCGCGGTGAGGCCGAGCCGGCGGCGGGCCTGGAGGTCGGCGGTGAACTTGAAGACCGGCGCGGGCAGCAGGTGCACCTCGTCGTAGACGATCAGGCCCCAGTCGCGGGAGTCGAAGAGCTCCAGGTGCGGGTAGACGCCCTTCCGCTTCGTCGTCAGCACCTGGTACGTGGCGATGGTGACGGGCCGGATCTCCTTCTTCGTCCCGCTGTACTCGCCGATCTCGTCCTCGGTCAGTGAGGTCCGCCGGACCAGCTCGTTCTTCCACTGCCGGGCGGAGACGGTGTTGGTGACGAGGATCAGCGTGGTCGCCCGGGCCTTCGCCATCGCGCCCGCCCCGACCAGCGTCTTCCCGGCGCCGCAGGGCAGCACGACGACACCGCTGCCGCCGTGCCAGAAGCCCTCGACGGCGTGCTGCTGGTACGGCCGCAGGCTCCAGCCGTCCTCGGCGAGGTCGATCGCGTGCGCCTCGCCGTCGACGTACCCGGCGAGGTCCTCGGCGGGCCAGCCGAGCTTGAGCAGCGTCTGCTTGATCTGGCCGCGCTCGGAGGGGTGCACGACGACCGTGTCGGGGTCGATCCGCGCGCCGACGAGCGGCTGCACCCGCTTCGACCGCAGGATCTCCTCCAGGACGGGCCGGTCGGTGGTGGTGAGCACGAGCCCGTGCGCGGGGTGCTTGGAGAGCGTGAGCCGCCCGTACCGGTCCATGGTCTCGGCGATGTCGACGAGCAGCGCGTGCGGCACCGGATAGCGGGAGTACTCCACGAGCGCGTCCACGACCTGTTCGGCGTCGTGCCCGGC
Organism: Streptomyces roseofulvus; assembly: GCF_039534915.1. NCBI lineage: Bacteria > Bacillati > Actinomycetota > Actinomycetes > Kitasatosporales > Streptomycetaceae > Streptomyces > Streptomyces roseofulvus. The sequence continues at coordinate 4,637,533 of NZ_BAAAWE010000001.1, forward strand.
GGCCCGCGCGTTCCACAGCCCGAGCGGCGTCACCCGGTACGTGTGGATGTGCTCGGGCGCCCGCTCCAGCTCCGCGAAGGGCGCGATGGCCCGCCGACAGGCTTCGGCGAGCTCGTGGTCGACCTCCAGGAGCAGCGTCTTGTCGCTCTGGACGATGAGTGGCCCGTTCACGCGCGATCAGGTCCTTCCGGCAGCAGGCCGTTCCCGTAACGGCCAATCCTCCAGTCTGCCCGATGCGGGGCCGTTGTCGGCGGGGGCTGCCCCACTGGACGCGACGGCGGCCGCCGCGATAACCCGATCACGTACGGCGCCGACGCCGTCCTCCTCGTCGTCGAGATCGTCTCGCCCTCCTCGTCGGGGCGCCGGACCGACCGGCTGCTCAAGCCGCCGTACTACGCGGAGGCCGGGATCGAGCACCTGTGGCGTCTGGAGCTGGAGCCCGCGCCCGTGCTCGTCGTGTCCGAGCTGAGCGAGGGGCGGTACGTGGAGCGGGTGGCGGAGGCCGGGCGGGGGACGGTCGTCGAGAAGCCGTTCCCGGTCGAGGTCGGTCCGGGCCGGCTGGTGAGCCCGCGCCGCCGAGGCGTCGCTCAGGCCGAGGGTTCCAGGAACTCCAGGCGGTTGCCGAGGTCGTCGGCGGTGTGGAAGCGGGTGTAGCCGGGGAGGGCGTCGTCCCAGGTGACGGTCGTGCCCCGGCTCTCCAGGCGGGCGGCGAGGGCGTGGATGCCGGTGACGAGGATGCCGGGGTGGGCCCTGCGGGCGGGGCGGAAGTCGTCCTCGACGCCGAGGTGCACCTCGATGCCGCCGCCGCGGAACCAGCAGCCGCCGCGGGCCGCGAGGACCGGCGGCTTCTGGATCTCCGTCAGGCCCAGCGCGTCGCCCCAGAAGGCCCGGCAGGCGTCCTCGCCGCCCGGCGGGATCGACAGCTGGACGTGGTGCAGGCCGGCCAGGGTGTGTTCCGTCGACACGCGTCCCCCTTGATGTCGAGAATCTTGACGTCAAGATAGGGCGAGGAGTGGCGGTCGCGCAAGGGCCGGTCTGAGTACCGGCGCGGCCCGGGATGAGTAGGCGCGTGGTGGGACGGGCCGAGCGCGGCGGCTGGGATGGGTCCATGCAGCAGCGCACCGCCACCGCCACCACCCTCGCCGCCCCGAACGCCGCCCTCGACGCCCCCGGGGACGCCGCCGACCCCCGCTGGTGGGGGCCGCCGCTGGCGGCGACCCTGGTCGCGCCCGTGCTGTCGGGCGCGGCGGCCGCGGCGGGGGGCCTGTTCACGGCCCTGCCCGTCTTCCTCGCCGCCGGCTTCCTCCTGCCCCTCGCGGTCGTCGCGCCCGGCTGGTTCCTCGCCCGGACCGTGCGGCGGCGCCGGGCGCGGATCCGGCTCGCCGTCACGGGGTGCGCCCTGGCGGCGGTCTATCCCCTGCTGCTCACCCAGGTCGCCTGGATGTACGTCGTCGTCATGCTGCTGACCGGCAACGTCCGCGCCTGACGGCGCCCCCGCGGCGGCGCCGTCAGACCTCCTCGTCCGCGAGTTCCGCCACGCCCGTGATGCGGTGCAGCGGGTACGTGCGGACCTCGTCGGCGGTGTGGTCGTAGCCGGTCACGAAGCCGCCCTCCACCCGGACCGGGGCGATGACCCGCTGGCTGGCGGCGCCCTCGGCGTTGACGTAGCCGATCCACACCGCCGAGCCCGTCATCGCCGCCGCCTGCACCGTCGCCAGGGTCTCGGCGGCCGAGGTACGGGGCAGGCCGCCCGCCGTGACCGGGACGGCGGGTTCCTTGCGTACCGCCGTGGCGGCGTGGTCCCCGGCCCGGATCGCGCGGACCGCCGCCGCGAGCAGCGTGGCGTCGGGGACCGGCGGGCCCTCCGGGACGGGGGCCGGTGCGGTGCGGGGTGGGGTCCGGTAGGCGTCGGCGCGGGTGATCAGGACGTCGCCCTCCGCCGACTCGGCGGCCGGCGCGTACCCCATGGACCGCAGCCCGTCGAGGAGCGACGCCGGGTCGACCTGCGCGGCCAGCACCGTCGGGGCGAGGCGGCGCAGGCGCAGTGCGGCGGAGCGGCGGTCGGCCAGGATCTCGCCGAGCAGGGCGTCGTCGTCGCAGCGGACGTACGCGGAGGCCGCGCCGATCCGCAGGTGCCCGTGCTTCCGCGCCACGTCGTCGATGAGGTACGCGAGCGGCTGCGGCACCGGCGTCCGGGAGTGCGCGGCGAGGAAGGCGTGCAGGTCGGAGGCGGAGCGGCCGGTGTCGAGCGCCCGCCGTACCGAGGCGGGCGTGAACCGGTAGACCGTCGCGCCACCCTTCGATTCCACGTCCGCCAGGACCGCGAGCGCGTCGGCCAGCGGGCGGAGCAGCGGGCCGGGGGCGACGGCGGTGAGGTCGGCCTGGAGGAGGACGTGGTCGACGGGCTGGGGGAGCAGCGGTTCGAGGAGTTCCGCGGCGCGTTCCACCGCGACCTCGGGCTCCACTCCGCCGCCCTCGGCGGCCGGTGCGGCGGCCTCGGTGAGCGGCAGGTTGAGCAGGGCCCGTGCGGCCGTGGACAGGGCGCCGCGGCCGGTGATGCCGAGGAGTTCGGCGTCGTCGAGCACCCAGCGGGCCAGGCGTTCCCGCAGGTCGGCGGGGGGACGGGCGGCCGTGGGCTGGGTAGGCGCGGGGGTGGTGGCGGTGCGGACCTCGGAGGCCCACGGCCCGGCCGCGCCGGGCTCGGTGGCGGGCGTCGAGGCGGCGCCCGCGGCCGGTGCGGGGCGGCCGGGGGTCCCGCCGGTGCCGGAGGAGGAGCGCGTGGGCCGTTCCCAGCGCAGCCGGGCCAGCAGGGACTCGGGGTCGGCCGCCGCGCCCGGCGGCAGCGTGGCCAGCAGGCCGAGGACCCGGTGGCGTACCTCGGGCGCGGCCGCCCGGTCCAGGTCGGGGCCGAGCGCGGACAGCGTCCGGCCCTTCGTGTCCTGCCCGCCGGCGAGTCTCGGGGTGCGGGTCGCCGCGAGCCAGGCGGTGACGAGGCGGGCCCAGCGTTCGGCCGGCGGCTGGTCGAGCCAGTCGTCGTACGCGGGCGTGGGCGCGTACCGCTCGTCCGCCTCGCCGTCCGAGGCCAGCAGCCCCGCCCCGTACGCCAGCTCCAGCCAGAACGCGGCCACGGGTTCCGGGACGTCGAGGGCGGCGGCCGTCCGCTTCAGGTCCCGCACGGACAGGCCGCCGGCCCGGAGCACCAGGGGGCCGCCGTGGTCCCAGGACTTCAGCAGCTCCTCGACGGTGGCGAGCGCCGCGTACGCCTGCCCGGCGGCGGCGCTGTCCACAACCTGGGGACGGTACTCGCGCGCCGTCCGCACCTCCGGCGCGCGGGGCTCCGGCGCCCGGTGCGCCCGCCCGCCCCGCAGGTGCAGCGCCACCTCGCGGGGCAGCACCATCGTGCGCGGCGACACGGGCAGCAGCAGTCCCCGGTCCCGCAGCCAGCCGACCGGCGGCGTCGGCTTCGCCGTCACCTCGCCGTAGGGCGGGCCCCACACGAGCCGGTCGAGCACGGCGAGTGCCTCCGGCGGCGCGGTGTCGAGCAGCGCCGCCATCCGTTCCCGGTCGGTGAAGAGCGCGGTGAGCGAGGCGACCGCGGACACCGGGTCGTGGGTGGACGGCAGCCCGGCCGCCGCGACGATCTCCTGGAGCCTGCCCGGCGACATGCCCGCGGTCGCCTCGGCGACGGTCGGGCCGAGCCCGGTGGGGGAGGGGTGCTGCGGCGACGGCGACAGCAGCTCGCGCGCGGTCCGTACGAGCCGCAGCCGGTCGTCGTCGCCCCACACCAGCGCCTGCTCGCGCAGCAGCGCGACCGCGCGGGGCAGCGCCGCCTCGATCTCGGGCGCGTCCCGGCCACCGCCGAACAGGTCGAGCAGGACGGGGTACGGCGCCGGGTCCGGCGCCACCGCCAGGGTCTCCGCCACCTGGAGCGAGAACCGGTCGAGCCGGTCGAGGGCCCGGACGACCGAGGCCCGTGTCCCGGCCCGGGTCGCCAGCTGCGTCAGATCGTTCGGCACCGGGCCGAGCAGGTCGGGGCGGGCCCGCAGCAGCGCCGCGAGACCGTCGTCCCCGCGCGCCCGCAGCGCCTCGGCCAGCGTGCGCGGGCTTCCCGCGGTCCCACTCGGACGTCCCTCGGGCACGTGCGCCTCCCGGTCCAGCTCGCCGATCCCCATCCGCCCCACGTTATCCGCTGGACAGGCGCTACCGTCAGGACCGGGACGGCGTTCGGCCGGACGGTGGAGGGGCGGCGTGGGCATCGAGAGCGACCGGATGGTCTTCGACTACCTGAGCGAGGTGGGCGACCTGGCCCAGCAGCGGCAGCTCCCGCCGGGCGACCGCAGTGCCCTGGTGGCGGGTCTCCGCGACGAGATCGACCGCCGCCGCGCCACGTACGGCGAGGAGTCCCCGTCCGCCGTCCGGGGCATCCTCGGCGACCTGGGCACGCCGGACGAGGTCGTGCGGCGGGCGAAGGACGGCGACGGCGGCGGCAGGAGTACGCCGGCGGCCCCCGCCCCGGCCCCGGCCCGGCGTCCGGCGGCACCGGCGCCCCCGGCGCCCCCGGGCCCCCGGCCGTCGAAGCGCGGCGCCTGGTGGTCCGACACCGAAGGCGACTCCGGCAGCGCCACCGACACCCGCACCCCGCCCGGGACCACACCCGCACCCGGTCCCGCACACGCGCCCGCCCCCGTTCCCCAGCCCCGCGGCTGGTGGCACGGCGAGTCGGTCGAGCCCGGCGGCGACCTGGACGCGCTGGTGCCGGGCTTCGTCGGCGGCGTGGAGGCGCCGGAGCTCTTCCGCCCGCCGGAGCCCGAGGCGCCGGAGGAGGACGAGCCCGAGGAGGCGCCGGCCCCGGTGGGCCGCGCCCGCCGGCTGGCCCGCGTCCTGCGGCGGCGGCGCCCCGAGCCGGAGGCCGTGGAGGAGGATCAGGAGGAGGAGGGCGGGGCACCGGCGCGCCGGGGCGTCGGCCACCCCTTCCTGCTCCTCGCCGCGCTGTTGCTGGTCGCGGGTGCGGCCTTCGGCTGGCTCCTGGCCCTGGCCGGCGGCTGGCTGATCGCGTACGGCTCCCGGCGGCTGACTCCGGCGCAGGTCAAGACGGCGGTCCTGGTCCTCCCCGGGGTCGCCGCGGCGGGCTCGGCCGCCTGGCTGTGGGGCCGGCGGAACGGCCGCTGGGGCGACCCGCTCCCGCCGGAGGCGCTGGGCGCGGCGCTCGCCGACACCTGGCCGTGGACCCTGCGGGCGGCCGCCCTCCTGTCAGCCCTCTATCTGGTCCGCCGCGCCCGCCGGGGCTGAGTCCCGGTCCTCCCAGGGCGCGCCGGGGACGACGAGCGGGGAGCCGGTCACCGGGTCGGGGACGACGACGGCGGGGAGGCCGAAGACGTCCCGGACCATGGCGTCGGTGACGACCTCGGCCGGCGGGCCCTGGGTGACGACCCGTCCGGCCTTCATCGCGATGAGGTGGTCCGCGTACCGCGCGGCCTGGTTGAGGTCGTGGAGGACGAGGACCACGGTCCGCCCGCGCGAGCGGTTGAGGCGGCGGACGAGGTCGAGGACCTCGACCTGGTGCGCGATGTCCAGGTAGGTGGTGGGCTCGTCGAGGAGGAGCAGGTCGGTCTCCTGGGCGAGGGCCATCGCGATCCAGACGCGCTGCCGCTGCCCGCCGGAGAGTTCGTCGACGGACCGGTCGGCGAGGGCGGCCACGTCGGTGCGGGCCATGGCCTCGGTGACGGCCCGCTCGTCCTCCTCGGACCACTGCTTCCACCACGCCTGGTGGGGCTGCCGGCCGCGGGCGACGAGGTCCGCGACGGTGATGGCCTCGGGTGCGACGGGCGTCTGCGGCAGCAGGCCGATCGAGCGGGCGATCGCCTTGGTGGGGAGCTTCGCCAGCTCCTCCCCGTCGAGCAGCACCGCGCCGCGGACCGGCTTGAGGAGCCGGCCGAGGGCCCGCAGGGTGGTGGACTTGCCGCAGGCGTTGGGGCCGACGATGACGGTCACCTTGCCGTCGGGGACCGCGAGGTCGAGGTCCTCGACGACGACCCGGTTCTCGTAGGCGAGGGTCAGCCCGCGGGCCGTCAGTCTGCTCATGCCTTCTCTCCCGTGCGGCTCCGGACGATGAGCCAGATCAGATACGGGGCGCCGACCGCCGCCGTGAGGACACCCACCGGCAGTTCCACCGGGGAGAACAGCCGCCGTCCGACGAGGTCGGCGGCGGTGACGATCAGCGCGCCGAGCAGCGCCGAGCAGAACAGCGGGATCTGCGCGGTGCGCGTCACCCGGCGGGCGATCTGCGGGGCGAGCAGCGCGACGAAGTCGACGGGCCCGGCGACCCCGGTGGCGACGGAGGCGAGGACGACGCCCACCGCGACGAGCCCGAGCCGGACCCGTCCGAGGCGGACGCCGAGCGCGGTGGCGGTGGAGTCGTCGAGGGCGACGGTCCGCTGGGCGCGGGCGGTCCACAGCACGGCGGGCAGCATCGCCAGCAGCGTCCAGCGGACGGGCGCGGACTCGTCCCAGCCGCGCCCGTTGAGCGAGCCGGTCATCCAGATCTGCGCCTGCTGGGCGACGAGGTAGTCGCCCTTGGTCATGAAGAGGGTGATGAGGGACCGGAGCGCGATGGCGAAGCCGATGCCGATGAGGACGAAGCGGGTGGCGTGCAGTCCGCCGCGCCAGGCGAAGACGTAGACGAGCGCGGCGGCGAGGACGCCGCCGGCGATCGACAGGTAGGGCAGCACCGTGTACGAGGCGAGGCCGAAGGTCATCGCGGCGACGGTGAGCGCGCCGGCGCCCTGGCTGATGCCGATGATGTCGGGCGAGGCGAGCGGGTTGCGGGCGACGGTCTGGATGAGCGCGCCGGCGATGCCGAAGGCGGCGCCGACGGCGAGCGCGGTGACGAGCCGCGGGACGCGCAGCTCCTCGACGACGAACGCGGCGGGGGAGTCGCCGCCGGTGAGGACCGTCAGGACCTCGCCGGGCGGGACGGTCTTCTCGCCGGCGCAGAGGTACGCGACGGAGACCGCGGCGAGCAGGAGGAGCAGCGCGCCGGCGGCGAGCAGGGAGCGGCGGTGGACGAGGAAGGAGGCGGGTCCGGTGCGGACGAGCCCGTAGCCCGCGGGGCGGATCCTCGTGGCGGGGAGGCTCATGCCGGCACCGCCTTCCGCCGGACCAGGGTCACCAGGAACGGCACGCCGATGAGGGCGGTCATGACGCCGGCGGGGACCTCGCCGGGTGGGAAGACGATCCGGCCGGCGACGTCGGCGGTGAGCACCATCACGGGTCCGATCAGCGCGGCCATCGGCAGCACCCACCGGTGGTCGGAGCCGACGACGGCCCGGGCGATGTGGGGGACGGCGAGGCCGACGAAGGCGATGGGTCCGGCGGCGGCGACGGCCGCGCCGGTGAGGACGGTCGCGCCGAGGCCGCCGACGATCCGGACGGTGGCGACCTTCTGCCCGAGCCCCTTGGCGACGTCCTCGCCGAGCGCGAGCGCGTCGAGGCCGCGGGCGACGGACAGCACGAGGACGGCGCCGAGCAGCAGGAACGGCCAGATCTGGCCGATGGTGGCGGCGTCCCGGCCGTCCAGGGAGCCGGTCTGCCAGAACCGGAACTCGTCGAGCGCGGCGGCCTTCGTGGTGAGCACGCCGGTCGTCACGGACAGCAGCAGCGCGTTGATCGCCGCGCCGCCGAGGGCGAGCTTCACGGGGGTGGCGCCGCCGCGGCCGCTGTGGGCGATGGCGTACACGGCGACCGAGGCGAGCGCGGCGCCGGCGAAGGCGAACCACACGTAGCCGGAGAGGCTGTGGACGCCGAGGAAGGCGATGGCGAGGACGACGGCGACCGAGGAGCCCTGGCTGATGCCGAGGATGCCGGGGTCGGCGATGGGGTTGCGGGTGATGCCCTGGAGGGCGGTGCCGGCGAGCGCGAGGGCGGCGCCGACCATCAGCCCGATGACGGTGCGGGGGACGCGGAGTTCCCGGACGACCTCGGCGTCGTCGCCGCCGGCCCCGTGCAGGAGCGCGTCGAGGACGGTGCCGGGGGCGATCGGCCGGGCGCCGACGGCGAGGCTGAGGAGGACGGCGAGGAGCAGGGCGACGACGGCCGCCGAGGTCGCGAGGACCCGTCTGGAACGGAAAGCGGCTGTCATGTGCACCCATCGGGCGAGAAGGAGGTTCGGTAAGGCTTGGCTCAGTCTAAGCAGCGGCCAAATTCGAACACCCGGGCACAATGTCACCCATGACGACGAACGCTCCCGCAGGCCCCCTCACGGTCGGCTTCGACCTCGACCTGACCCTCCTCGACACCCGCCCCGGCATCCGCCTCACCTGGGAGACCTTCGCCGCCGCCTACGGCGTCGACGTCGACGCCGACCTCGTCGTCAGCCGGCTCGGCCCCCCGCTGGAGCAGGAGATGGCCCACTGGGTGCCCGCCGACCAGGTCACCGAGATGGTCGCCCGCTACCGCACCCTCTACGGCGTCCACGCCTTCGCGCCGACCGTCCCCATGCCGGGCGCCCGCGACGCCCTCGACGCCGTACGCCAGGCCGGCGGCCGGACCGTCGTCGTCACCGCCAAGAACGGCCCGCACGCCGAGCAGCACTTCGCCCACCTCGGCATCGAGCCCGACGCGATCGTCGGCGGCCTGTTCGCCGAGGGCAAGGCGGAGGCGCTGCGCGCCCACGGCGCCTCGGTCTACATCGGCGACCACACCGGCGACGTCCGCGGCGCGAAGGCCGCCGGAGCCCTGTCGGTGGCCGTGGCGACCGGCCCGTGCGCCCCCGAGGAGCTCCGCGAGGCGGGCGCCGACGTGGTCCTGAAGGACCTGACGGACTTCCGCGCCTGGTGGAAGACGTACCTCGGCTAGGCGGTCCGCCGCCCGCCGCGCGCCTGCCGCCGCTGCTTCCGGGGGTTGCCCGGCTTCGTGGGGTTCGGGTGCGGCCGCCCCCTTCTCCGAGGGTCACGCCTTCCGGCGGCGCGTCAAGGGCGCCTTCGGCGTCGCTGCGCGATGGGCTTCGCCCACCCTTGACCCGCCACCTCCAGGCGTGCAGGAAAACTCGGAGGGGGGGGGAGCGGGCCCGCGCAAGGGCGCCGGGGTCGGCCGGGGTAGGGTGCGCGCCTGCGGGTGGGTGGGTCCCGGTGCCCGGGGTATCGCTCCGGCCGGGCGGCGTCCGCGCCCCCACCCACCCACGCATCGCCGACACTCACGCGGGAGCGATACCCGGACCCCCCACCCACCGGCCCGCCGCCCGGGCGCGGACGCCCGCCGATTCCCTCCGCTTCCCGGTGGCCCCGCCCCGGCCGCCCTCCGAGAGTGTTTGGCGGCTTCCGTCGCCGGGTCAAGGGTGGGCGAAGCCCATCGCGCAGCGACGCCGAAGGCGCCCTTGACGCGGTGGTGGAAGGTGCCACTCTCGGAAAGAGGGCGGCCGCACCCTAGACCCACACACCCGGCCCACCCCGAGAAACCTCACCGAGCCGCGGCGCCGATCACTGTGCTCTCTAGCCACTGTGCTCTCTAGGCGGTACGCCGTGCCTGCCGCCGCTGGGCTGCGACCGACCGGAGCACCCCGGCGGCGGCGAGTGCGAAACCGACGCCCATCAGCATGGACACCAGGTAGGCGACGGTCGGGAAGGGATCGGTTCCGAGGAAGAGCGGAGCCATGGTGACCAGCGTCGCGACCGCCCCGACCGCGAAGACGACGACTCCCGCCTTGACGAGACCATCGCCCGGCGCGGAGTCGTCTGCGGATTCGCTCACTGGTCCTGTGGGGATTTCGCTGCGCATGCCGCCAGGGTAGTTCCCCTGGCCGGGCCCCTGGAGCATTGGCGTCTCTGGTCAGCTGGGCGGGCCCGTGCGAACCGTCAGGTCCGGCTCGGGCGGTGTCCACCTCGGTGGGGAAGCGTGGGCGTGGAAGTGGAATCCTGCACCCAACGCTGCTCCTCGCGGCCGGTGTCGGCGGGTGGTGGGTGTGCTGATCGCGGTCACGCTCTGGTGCCGGTCGGCTGCGCGGGGCAGCCGTGATCGGTCCGTTGGTGCGTGTCCCTCCGGACGCCGGCCGGTGCGGCCTGGAGGCCACGCCGGGGAGGGAACCCCGCGTCGCCTGGGCGCGGGGCGATTGGTGCGTGGCCGGGTCGGGCCGGTCTTGGACCGGTCCTTTCGGCTGGTTCTCGGGGTGGTCTCTGTGATGGCGGCCTTGGTCTCCAGCGTGTCGACTACAGTGCGGATCATCATCTGCCCGCTCGTGCGGTCCACGACTGTTGTGGCTTGGTGAGCCAGGCCACGTGCGGCGATGCGGCGCCAGGCGCCCTGATCCCGGTCGCCCTGCCAGCCGCAGTTGGGGCACAGAGCCCACTTCCAGCCGGGCACGGTGGGTCGGTCGGGTGCTTTGCGGTGGCGCAGGGGCGCGAGGCAGCGCGGGCAGTGCTTGGAGGTGTTGCGTGGAGGGACGGTGACGACGGCGATACCGATCTCGGCGGCCAGGTGCCGGATCCAGTCGGCGATCCGGCCTCGTACGGTCTGGGAGAGCCGGGTGTTCATTGCCCGGCCCATGCCGCTGGCCTCCAGGGAGCGCAGGTCCTCCAGATAGATGACCGTGGCTCCGGCGGCGATGGCCTGGTCGACGGCCCAGCGGGCCGCGGACCGGGCGAGAGCGTCGTTGAGGTGCGACCGACGCTCGGAGACGCGCCGGATCTCCTCCGCCAGCTTTTCCGCCTTGGTACTCAGCGCTGGATCGGCGAGCCGCGCGTAGTGGTCCGACTTGGCGCGCAGGCGCTCGTCGATACGCCTCAGCCGGTGCTGCTTGGCCAGCACGCCACCCGCGCGAAACTGGCCGCCCGCTCCGAGGGCGGTGAGCCGCCCGTCGTCGTGCACCCGGACGGAGCCCGCGCTGAGGAGGGTGTTCAGACCCCAGTCCACCCCGAGGGCGACGGTGTGGCCGGACCGCTTCGGCTTCGGCACGGGGTGGGCATAGGCGAGATCGACTCGGACTCTTCCGCCGGAAGCGCGAAGGGTGGGTAGATGGAGTACTGCGTCGGCAGGGACCGTGGGCGGCAGAGTGACGGGGCAGGCCACCCATGTCCAGTCCGCGTACGTCTGCGGATCCGGCCGGATCGGAAGTTGCAGGCGCAGCAGCCCCCGGCACCCGTCCTCGGAGCGCTCGATCGTGGCCTGCTGGCCGTCGCACGCGGCGAGCACCAGCATGCGGGCCGTACGCGGTGCGAGCTCCAGCTCGAACACATCCACGGGAAGCCGCCCGTGCCTGCGCAGGTAGGTGGCGATCTGGCGGGTGCGGGAACGGATCACGCCGGTCGGTAGGCGCTCCCCGCCCGGAATCGCGTCACGTACCTGGTCCCATTCCGCGGCCGTTCGCCGGTCCGGATCTGCGGGCCAGGCTGTCAGAATCCCGGCCGTCACATCCGCGCGCCACTTCGCCGACCGCAGCACGCGCCCTGCATGCTCCTGCGCCATTCGTACGATCCGGTCGTTCACCTTCACGCTCCCGGCCGGGGCGACGGCCCAGCCCAGGCGACGCAGAGCCATCCAGGCTTTCGACGGCAGCCCTCGGCCGCCCGCGTCCACACCCGAGGCCAGCGCGTCCACGTCAGTGGCGTTCCAGTGTGTGGACAGCAAGGTGCCGACCATTCCGACCACCAGGTCGGTACACCAGCCCACACGTTCCGTAAGGACGGCGGCAGCGAGGACTTCGCCGGTCCTCTCCACCACCCCCGACCGGAGCAGGGCACGGGCGCAAGCGGTACGGGCCGCCTCCCCGTCGCGCAGCGGCAGCTTCCGGTTCACCACCCCTCCCCTCGCCCGCGGTGCTGTCATCAGATCAACGACACGATCAGGGGAAGGTCACCCTTTCGACCCAGGAACTCATGAACCCCGAGGTCTGGAAAGGCGGCGGCGCACGGCGGCGGCGTGACGACCGAAGCCCTCGGCAAGACCTTGCGTCGGCTGCGCCGTTTGGCGGGCCTGACGCAGGAAGAGTTGTCGGAGCGTTCGAGCGTGTCCGTGAACGTGATCCGGCAGCTTGAGCAGAGACGAAAGCACTCGGCGCGACTTCCCACACTGCACGCCCTGGCGAACGGGCGCAGCCTCGTCAAGCGCCTGACCTCCTCGGACGCCACGTGGCGCAGGAACCTCTGGCACGCTGATTCTGACGATCTTCTCCCGGACCGCGCTGCCCGTTTCCGGTCCCTTCCCAGGTCGGGGGCCAGCCCGTCCGAGCGCGGGATTAACCCTCACTGTGCCTGGGGACCTCCCCAGTAAGGTGTTCCAGGGCATTTCCACGGGCGCCCAGGAGTGTCCGATACCGACAGAGGGAGCGTGTGCTTTGCCGACTGGCAAGGTCAAATGGTTCAACAGCGAGAAGGGCTTCGGCTTCCTCTCCCGCGATGACGGCGGTGACGTCTTCGTGCACTCGTCGGTGCTCCCTGCCGGGGTCGACGCACTGAAGCCGGGCCAGCGGGTGGAGTTCGGGGTCGTCGCCGGTCAGCGGGGTGACCAGGCGCTCTCGGTGACGGTCCTCGACCCGACCCCGTCGGTGGCGGCGGCGCAGCGCCGCAAGCCCGACGAACTGGCGTCGATCGTGCAGGACCTGACGACGCTCCTGGAGAACATCACGCCGATGCTGGAGCGCGGCCGGTACCCCGACAAGGCGGCCGGCAAGAAGATCGCGGGCCTGCTGCGGGCGGTCGCCGACCAGCTCGACGTCTGACGGCGCCCGTCACGGGAAGGACAGCGCGTCCGGGCCGAGGGGCGGCACCAGCCCCTCGGCCGCGGCCCGGGTGAGCAGCCCCCGGACCGCCGCGTAGCCGGCCTCGCCGAGGTCGGCGGTGAATTCGTTCACGTACAGCCCGATGTGCTGGTCGGCGACCTTCGGGTCCATCTCCTGCGCGTGCTCCATGACGTACGGCCTCGACACGGCCGGGTCGTCCCACGCCATCCGCACCGACCGCCGCGCGGAGTCGGCGAGCAGCCGCAGCGTCTCCGCGCCGAGCGAGCGGCGGGCCACGATCGCGCCCAGCGGGATCGGCAGCCCGGTGGTGGACTCCCAGTGCTCGCCCATGTCCGCGAGGCAGTGCAGCCCGTACGCCTTGTACGTGAAGCGGGCCTCGTGGATGACGAGCCCCGCGTCGACCTTGCCGTCCCGGACGGCCGGCATGATCTCGTGGAACGGCATCACGACCACCTCGCCGACCCCGCCGGGGACGGTCTCGGCGGCCCACAGCCGGAACAGCAGATAGGCGGTCGAGCGCTCGCTCGGCACCGCGACCGTCCGCCCCCGCAGGTCCAGGCCCGGCTCCCGGGTCAGCACCAGCGGCCCGCAGCCCCGCCCGAGGGCGCCGCCGCAGGGCAGCAGCGCGTACTGGTCGAGGATCCACGGCAGGACGGCGTACGAGACCTTCAGGACGTCGTGGGAGTCGGTGCCGCTCTCCGCCCAGCCGTTCGTGACGTCGATGTCGGCGAAGGTGACGTCCAGGCGCGGGGCGCCGGGGACGCGGCCGTGCGCCCACGCGTCGAAGACGAAGGTGTCGTTCGGGCAGGGCGAGTAGGCGATCTTCAGCTGCACGGCCGGGCCTCCGACAGGGTCGATTCGACTGCGGTCACGGCGTGCCGCAGGGCGTCCAGGGCGTCGCCGATCCGCCAGGCGGCGCGGTCGCGGGGCCCGACGGCGTTCGACACGGCCCGCAGCTCCAGGACGGGCGTGCCGTGCGCGGCGGCGGCCTCGGCGACCCCGAAGCCCTCCATCGCCTCGGCGGCGGCCCCGGGGTGGCGGGCGGCGAGCTGCTCGGCACGGGCGGCGCCGCCGGTCACGGTGGAGACGGTCAGCACCGTCCCGGTGGTGTGCGGGAGCCCGGCGGCCGCGAGCGCGGCGGCGACGGGCCCGGTGAGCCCGGCGGGCACGGGGTGGACGGAGCGGCCGAAGCCCAGCTCCTCGACGGGCACGAACCCGTCGGCGGTGTCGGCGCCCAGATCGGCGGCGACGATCGCGTCGGAGACGACGAGCGAGCCGAGCGGGGCACGGCCGGGGAAGCCGCCGGCGATCCCGGCGGAGACGACGAGCCCGTACGGCTCGCCGACGAGTGCGGCGCGGGTCAGCGCGGCCCCCGTCGCCGCGGCGACGGCGGCGGGCCCCACCCCGCCCACGAGGACGTCCGCGTTCGCGTACCGGCGCAGCACGAGGCCCCCCGGCACGGGAAGCTCCCCGCCCGGGCGGGCGGGCGTCGTGAGACCGCCGGCGACGGAGTCCGCCTCCGCCGCCACGGCCGTCACGATCAGGGTCCGGCGGTGCACCGGAGGATCAGGATTCCTTCTTCAGCTTGAAGTGCCAGATGCCGGTGAGCGTCTTGCCGGTGTTCTCGACGATCGTCACCTGCGTCTCGTCGGTGGTCTCGCCGGTCTGCTGGCTGGAGAAGAACGCGCTGGCCGGGATGGTCCGGTACGTCTTCTTGTACGGCTCCGGCTCGGCCTGCTGGCCGCCCAGGAAGATGGTCCAGCCGTTGTCGGCGATCTCCGGGTCCACACCGAAGCGGACCTTGTCGTCCATGGCGACGGTGATCGACTTCTCGGCCTTCTTGTTGAGGCACTTCTGGACGTCGGACTCCTTGATGGGGTCGCCGTCGTTGTAGCAGGCCGCCTCGGAGTTGATCGATTCGCTCCCGACCGTGACGGTCGCGATCGGAGTCGGCTTATCGCAGGCGGTGAGGACGAGGAGCCCGGCGGAGACGGCCCCGAGGGCGACGGCGGCCCGGCGGCGCGAGCCGGAGAAGAACGCAACGGTCATGAGCCGAAGGCTATCGGGCCGCCGCGCCGCTGCCACGCGGGGGTACGGCGTGCCGCGCACGGCCCGCCCGGAGGACCCCGCCCCCGGGACCCGTACCGGCCGAGGTCAGGCCACCTTCGCCCGCTGCGGGCGGTCGGAGGTGCCCGGACCGCGCGACGACAGCAGGCCGCGCACGGCGAGCAGGGCGCCGACCGCCAGGAAACCCGCGGCCACCGCCATCCCCGCCGTCCCGTTCAGCGGCATCGCGATCCCCAGCCCGCCGCCCACCACCCACGCCATCTGGAGCGCCGTCTCGGACCGGGCGAACGCCGAGGTCCGCACCACCTCCGGCACGTCCCGCTGGATCAGCGCGTCCAGCGACAGCTTCGACAGGGCCTGCGTCAGCCCCGCGACCGCGCCCAGCACCGCGACCATCACCCCGCCGAAGAAGACCGCGGCGCACACCGCCGTCGCCAGCACCGTCGTGATCATCGTGGCGATGATCACCTCGGGCCGGTGCCCCCGGTCCCGCAGCAGCGAGCCCGCCGCCGTCCCGCACGCGTTCCCCACTCCCGCCGCCACGCCGACGATCCCCAGCGACACCGCCGCCGACTGACCCGACAGCGGATGCTCGCGCAACAGGAACGCCAGGAAGAAGATCAGGAACCCGGAGAGCATCCGCTGCGCCGCGTTCGCCTGCAGCCCGTGCAGCACCGCCGGACCCACCGTCCGCAGACTCGGCTTCTTCTCGCCGTGCGTCAGCAGGTGCGCCCGCCGCTCACCCTTCGCCGAGTCCACCTTGTGCGGCATCCGCACCGCCCAGAACGCGCCCAGCAGGAACAGCGCGCACGCCCCGTACAGCGGCCACCGCGGCCCGATCAGCTGGAGCCCCGCACCGGCCGGCGCGGCGATGCCCGTCGCGAGCAGCCCGGCCAGCGTCACCCGCGAGTTCGCCTTCACCAGCGAGAAGCCCGCCGGCAGCAGCCGCGGCACCACGGCGCTCCGCACCACCCCGTACGCCTTCGACGCCACCAGCACCCCGAGCGCCGCCGGATACAGCGCGAGCCCGCCCGTCACCACCAGTCCCGACATCACCACCGCGAGCACCGCCCGGGCGCCCATCGCCGCCGCCATCGCCGCCCGCCGCCCGTGCGGCAACCGGTCGAGGAGCGGCCCGATCACCGGCGCGAGCAGCGTGAACGGGGCCATCGTGATGGCGAGGTAGAGCGCGACCCGGCCCCGGGCCTCGTCGGTCGGCACGGAGAAGAACACCGTCGACGCCAGCGCCACCGTGATCATCATGTCCCCGGCGCCGTTCACCGCGTGCAGCTCGATCAGCTTCCCGAGCCCGGACTCGCCCGCCCCGTGCGCGTGCGTCGCCCGCCGGATCCCCCGCGCCGTCCCCGTGAACGGCAGGTGCAGCGCACGCCCCATCGCCCGGCCCGCTCGGCGGAGCGGCCCGGGACGATCCTGGGATCGACCGGAGGACCGTGCGGCTGCCACCACCTCATAGTGCCCCACCCGCCGCCCGCCCGAACCGAGCCCGCGGCCCCACGGGGTGTCGGCCCGTCCCCCGCCCGGGGGACACGCCGGGACGAGCACGGATCGACGCCCGCTCCCGGGCCCGATCCGGATCACTTGGGGCGCGCAGGTGGGCCCAGGCCCGCGAACGGGGTAGCGTGCGTAGCGCGCCACCGGCGGTTCCTCTCGGCCGCGCGCCCCTTCGGCATCCCGCAGAATGGATGACGATAGGTGTGCCCGAGACGCGTGAGACCGGTCGGGTGCGGACGTCGATGCGGCCCTCAGGTCCGCTCCGCCCGCCCCGCTCCCGGAGCCTCGCTCCCGGACCTCGGCCGGCGCACCCGTGAGACGGCGTAGGAGAGAAGCGATACCAGTGAGTGCTGCGACGACGCGAGACCGTACCCCGCGTACCCCGCGAGCCAGCCGTACCCCGGCCCCGGACCGCCTCTGCGCCGAGGCCGTGGACCTCGCCCGGGAGGCGGCCGAGGAGGCCGCCGCCCCCGGCGTCGTCGGCGAGCACTCCGGCGTCGTCGCCGAGGGTGACCGGGTCGTCACGCACTTCTTCGAGTGCAAGGAACCCGGCTACCGCGGCTGGCGCTGGGCCGTCACCGTCACCCGCGCCTCCCGCGCCAAGAACGTCACGCTTGACGAAACCGTCCTGCTGCCCGGATCCGACGCCCTCCTCGCGCCCGAATGGGTGCCGTGGAGCGAGCGGCTGCGCCCCGGCGACCTCGGCCCGGGCGACCTCCTCCCCACCGAGCAGGACGACCCGCGCCTGGAGCCCGGCTACACCGGCGAGGACGCCCCGCCGCCGAACTCCGCCGTCTCCGCCGAGCTCGCGGACCACCTCGACGCGGAGGACGCGGAGGTCACCGACCGGACGCCGACGCGCGGCGCGATCGCGGCCGTCGCCGACGAGCTCGGCATGGGCCGGGCCCGCGTCCTCTCCCGGTACGGCCTCCGGATCGCCGCCGACCGCTGGGACGAGTCCTTCGGCCCCCGCACGCCGATGGCCCAGGCGGCGCCCGCCACCTGCCAGTCCTGCGCCTTCCTGATCCCGCTGGCCGGCTCGCTGCGGCAGTCCTTCGGCCTCTGCGCCAACGAGCTGTCCCCGGCGGACGGGCGCGTGGTCTCCCTCGCGTACGGCTGCGGCGGGCACTCGGAGGCGGCGGTCATGCCGACGCCGCCGCGGCCCGCGGAGCCGGTCCTCGACTCGACGGCCGTCGACGCCTTCCCCCTCCACCCGCCGACCGACTCCGGCTCGGTCACCCCCCCGGACCCCACCTCCGAGGACCTCGGCCACTCCTGACCCCCGTTGCGGGGCGGGCCGTGCCGGGCCTGGGTTCCCGCGCCTGAACGCCCCGCACACGTGCGGCCGCACCGTGGGTGTGCCCACCCTCCCCCGAGCTCTCGGCTTCGCTCGAGCAGGAGGACGCCCGTCGCCTCGCGGAACGCCTGCCCACACGGTGGCGGAACGGCGCGCACGGGCTCGTGGGGGTGCTGGTCGGTGGGTTCGCGAGGCGGCGCGGTAACTTCGCCGGACCGAAGGACCCGCACTGCAGAGTGGAGTGAGACGTGAGCGTCACCGTCCGGACGACGACCGACGGAAGCGACCCCTTCGGCACCGCCCGACTCCGCAGAGGCGTCCTGGACGCCTGGGCCGCCTCCCCCGCCCGCTTCCGTGAGGACGCCAACGCCGAGGAGGACCTCGCCCTCGGCGGCTACCGCGACCGTCTCGTCGTCGAACTCGCCCAGAACGCCGCCGACGCCGCCGCCCGCGCCCGCACCACCGGCCGGCTGCGCCTCACCCTGCACCCGGCGGACGCGGACAGCCCCGCCGTGCTGGCCGCCGCCAACACCGGCGCCCCGCTGGACGCGGCCGGCGTCGAGTCGCTGTCGACGCTCCGCGCCTCCGCGAAGCGCACCGGGACCGACACCGCCACGGCCGTCGGCCGCTTCGGCGTCGGCTTCGCCGCCGTCCTCGCCGTCTCCGACGAGCCGGCCGTCCTGGGCCGGCACGGCGGCGTCCGCTGGTCCCTCGCCGAGGCCCGCGAACTCGCCGCCGCCGTCGCCCGCCACAGCCCGGGCCTCGGCGACGAACTGCGCCGCAGGGACGGCCACGTACCCCTCCTGCGACTGCCGCTGCCCGCCGAGGGCACCGCGCCCGAGGGGTACGACACCGTCGTCGTCCTCCCGCTCCGCGACGCCGCCGCGCACGGCCTCGCCGAACGGCTCCTCGCCACCGTCGACGACGCACTGCTGCTCACTCTTCCGGGTCTCGCCGAGATCGTCGTGGAGACCCCGGACGGGGTACGCACCCTGACCCGCTCCGAGGCCGACGGCTACGTCCGGATCGAGGACTCGGCCGCCGACGCCCCGCACCGCTGGCGGACCGTCACCCACGCCGGCCCCCTCGACGCGGACCTGCTCAAGGACCGCCCGGTCGAGGAGCGGCTGCGCCCGCACTGGTCGGTGACCTGGGCCGTACCCGTGGACGACGCCGGCGCCCCGCGCTACCCGCGCACCGCGCCCGTCGTGCACGCGCCGACGCCCACCGACGAACCCCTCGGCATCCCCGCCCTGTTGATCGCCTCGCTGCCGCTCGACCCCACCCGCCGCCACCCGGCGCCGGGGCCGCTGACGGACTTCCTGGTGCAGCGGGCCGCCGACGCGTACGCCGAACTCCTCGCCGACTGGCGGCCGGTGACGAGCGGGGCGCTCGACCTCGTCCCCGGACCGCTCGGCAAGGGCCCCCTCGACGGGGCGCTGCGCGAGGCGATCCTGGACCGGCTGCCCCGCGTCGCCTTCCTCGCCCCGGCCGTCGCCTCCGAGGACGTGCCGGCGCTCCGCCCCATCGAGGCGGAGGTCGTCGAGGGCGCGGGCGCGGAGACGGTGGCCGTCCTCGCCGAGGTGTTCCCGGGGCTGCTCCCGGCGGGCCTGGAGCGCCGCCCCGAGCTGCGGACGCTCGGCGTGGGCCGGGTGCCGCTGACCGAGGCGGTGGACCGGCTGGCGGGCGTGGAGCGGGCGCCGGGCTGGTGGTGGCGGCTCTACGACTCCCTCGCCGGCGTGGATCCGGACCGGCTCACCGGCCTGCCGGTGCCGCTGGACTCGGGCCGGACGGCGATCGGCCCCCGGCAGGTCCTGCTGCCGCAGGAGGGCACCCCGCCCCAGCTGACCCGCCTCGGCCTGAAGGTGGCGCACCGGGACGCCGTGCACCCGCTCCTGGAGAAGCTGGGCGCCTTCCCGGCCACGCCCCGCGCCGTTCTGACGACCCCTCACATCCGGGGCGCCGTCGCGGCCTCCGTCGAGGCGGACGAGTTCTGGAACCTGGACGAACCGGAGCTGGACCCGGACGAGCTCGTCGAGACCGTCCTCGGGCTCGTACGAGACGCGGACCTGGAGCCCGGCGACGAGCCGTGGCTGGCGGCGCTCGCCCTCCCCGACGAGGACGGGGAGCTCACTCCCGCGGGTGAACTCGTGATGCCGGGCTCGGCGTTCGACGCCGTCATGCGCGAGGGCGAACTCGCGCACGTGGACGCCGAGCTGGCCGCCCGCTGGGGCGAGGGCCCGCTGGCCGCCTGCGGCGTGCTCGCGAACTTCGCGCTGGTCCGCGCCGCCGACCTGGTCCTCGACCCCGACGACCTGGAGCCCCGCGAGGGCGACTTCCCCGAGCCGGACGACGCGGGCCTCCTCGACGCGGTCGACGTGTGGTGCGAGGACGTCCTCGACCGGCTGCCGGAGGCCGTGGTGCCGCCGGTGGCGACGGAGATCGTGGCGGTACGGGACCTGGACCTGGTCGACGACGACGCCTGGCCGCAGGCGCTGGCGCTGCTGGCGCGGCCGCCGCTGCGGGACGCCCTGATCCAGCCGGTACGGGTCCTCCTCCCGGACGGCACGACGGAGACGGTCCGCCCGTACACGGCCTGGTGGCTGCGCGACCACCCGGTCCTCGGCGGCCGCCGTCCCGCGGGTCTCCGCGCGGCCGGCGGCGACCCGCTGCTCGTCGGCCTGTACGACCCCGCCGACGCGACCGGCTTCGAGGACGAGCAGGTGCTGCGCGCCCTCGGCGTCCGCACCTCGGTGGCGACCCTGCTGGACGAGCCCGGCGGCGCGGCGGAGCTGCTCGCCCGGCTGGCCGACCCGGACCGGGAGGTCACCGGGCCGCAGCTGCACGCCCTGTACACGGCGCTGGCCGACCTCGACCCCGACCAGGTCACCCTTCCGGACGAGCTCCGTGCGGTCGTCGACGGCGAGCTGGTGGTGGTCGACGCGGCGGAGGCGCTGGTCGCGGACGCCCCCGACCTGCTGCCGCTGACCGCGGGCCTGCCGCTGCTGCCGGTCTCCCCGTCCCGGGCGGCCGACCTGGCGGAGCTGCTCCAGGTCCGCCGCCTCAGCGAGGCGGTCGAGGCGGAGGTGACGACGGAGGGCGAGGAGCACGAGGTCCCGGCCTCGGTCCACGCCCTCCTGGGGCCGGACACCCCCGCCACCTACCTGGAGCACGAGGAGCTGCGCGCGGGCGGCGTGGAGCTGGACTGGCGCCGCACCCCGGACGGCACCCTGCACGCCGCCACCCTGGAGGGCGTGGCGGCCGCCCTGGCCTGGGCCACCCGCCAGTGGCCGCGCCGCTTCGAGGTGGCGGCCCTCCTGGAGGACCCGACGCGCACGGCGGAACTGGCCCGCGACCGCTGGTTCGACTGACCGCCCGGGTCCGCCCGCCAGGTCCTAGCGGGCGGACCCGGACTCCATGAGTTCCTTCAGGTGCGCCTCGTTCCGCGGCATCTCCTTCCGGACGCGCGGGCGGACGACGAGCGGCACCAGGGCCTTGCCGACGCCGTGGCCCTCGAAGTCGAGCGACAGCGTGAGGCGGGAGCGGCTGCCGTCGCCGAGCGGTTCGAGGGTGCCCTGGACGTCGCCGCGCACGGGCCCGTCGACGCCGTGGAAGTGCCAGCTGCGCGGCGGCGTGAGCTCGGTGACCTCCATGGTCATCGGCATCTCGCGCCGTCCGAACCGCCGCCGCACCCGGAAGCGCGAGCCGACCCGCAGGTCTCCGCCGTCGAGCCGGCGCGCGGCGACGGCGCTCTCCTGCCATTCGGGCATGTGCCCGGGGTCCATGAGGTAGGCGAAGACGTCCTCGGGCGGACGGGCTATGTCGATGGATTCTTCGATGCGAGACATGACGCCCCCTCGGCGAGTCCCTGTTCCTTCCATCCTCCCGCCTCCGGCCCGGCCCGGCCCGTCAGGCGGGGAACCTGCGGTCGACCCAGCGCCAGGCGACCTCCAGGACGGCGGCGCCCGCCGCGGCGACGGCGACGGCCGTCCAGGGCATGGTGGTGCCGACCAGCTTGAGGGCGAAGAAGTCCTGGAGCCAGGGGACGACGAGGACCAGCAGGAAGGCGCCGCCCATCGCGGCCACGAGGACGAGCCGCCACAGGGTGTAGGGGCGGGCGATGATCGCGAGGACCCACATGGAGACGAGGAAGAGGGTGAGGGTCGCGGCGCTGGTCTCGGCGCCGAGGGCGTCGGCGCCCGTGTAGTGGTGGCGGGCGAGGAGGTAGGTGGTGAAGGTGGCCGCCGCCGCGACGACGCCGCCGGGGATCGCGTACCGCATGACCCGCCGGACGAAGTGCGGCTTCGCCCGTTCCTTGTTGGGGGCGAGGGCGAGGAAGAAGGCGGGGACGCCGATGGTCAGGGTGGAGAGCAGGGTGAGGTGCCTCGGGAGGAAGGGGTACTCGATCTGGCTGACGACCACCAGGAGGGCGAGGAGCACCGAGTAGACCGTCTTGGTGAGGAAGAGGGTCGCCACCCGGGTGATGTTGCCGATGACCCGGCGGCCCTCGGCGACCACCGACGGCAGGGTGGCGAAGGAGTTG
The DNA here is from genome assembly GCF_039534915.1 of Streptomyces roseofulvus. Lineage (NCBI taxonomy): Bacteria > Bacillati > Actinomycetota > Actinomycetes > Kitasatosporales > Streptomycetaceae > Streptomyces > Streptomyces roseofulvus. The sequence goes on from NZ_BAAAWE010000001.1 coordinate 4,659,679, forward strand.
TTCAGGAGGACGATCTGGGCGACGGCCCGGGTGGCCTCGGAGCCGGAGCCCATGGAGACGCCGATGTCGGCGTCCTTCAGGGCGAGGACGTCGTTGACGCCGTCGCCGGTCATGGCGACCGTGTGGCCGTGGGACTGGAGGGCGGCGACCATGTCCCGCTTCTGCTGCGGGGTGACCCGGCCGAAGACGGCGTTCTCGTCGAGGACTTGCGCCATCTCCTCGCGGTCGGCGGGCAGGGTGCGGGCGTCGACGGTGTGGTCGGCGCCGGGCAGGCCGAGTTTGCCGGCGACCGCGCCGACGGAGACGGCGTTGTCGCCGGAGATGACCTTGGCGGCCACGTTCTGGTCGGCGAAGTAGGCGAGGGTGTCGCCGGCGTCGGGCCGCAGCCGCTGTTCGAGGACGACGAGGGCGGTGGCCAGGGCGTCCTCGGCGACGTCGGGGGAGTCGAGCTCGTGGACGGTACGGGCGAGCAGGAGGACCCGCAGGCCCTCCTCGTTCAGCCGGTCGACCTCGGCGAGGGCCGGGTCGCCGGCCGGGAGGAGGACGTCGGGGGCGCCGAGCAGCCAGGTGGAGTCCTCGCCGTCGCCCTCGCTGAACGCGGCGCCGCTGTACTTGCGGGCGGAGGAGAAGGGCAGCGACTCGGTGCAGCGCCACTCCTCGGTCTCCGGGTAGGCGTCGACGATGGCCTGGAGGGAGGCGTTGGGGCGCGGGTCGGACTCGCCGAGGGCGCCGAGCACCTTGCGGACGTATCCCTCGTCGGAGCCGTTCAGGAGGCGGACCTCGGTGACGTCCATGCCGCCCTCGGTGAGGGTGCCGGTCTTGTCGAGGCAGACGACGTCGACCCGGGCGAGGCCCTCGATGGCCGGCAGCTCCTGCACCAGGCACTGTTTCCGGCCGAGCCGGATCACCCCGATCGCGAAGGCGACCGAGGTGAGCAGGACGAGTCCCTCGGGGATCATCGGCACGATGCCGCCGACGGTCCGGGCGATGGAGTTCTTGAGGTCGGTGTCCTTGACGACGAGCTGGCTGATGATCAGGCCGATCGCGGTCGGGACCATCATCCACGTCACGTACTTGAGGATCGTGGAGATGCCGGAGCGCAGCTCGGAGTGGACGAGGGTGAAGCGGGACGCCTCCTCGGCGAGCTGTGCCGCGTACGCCTCCCGGCCGACCTTGGTGGCGGTGAAGGCGCCGCCGCCGGCGACGACGAAGGAGCCGGACATGACGGGGTCGCCGGGGCGTTTGACGACGGGGTCGGCCTCGCCGGTGAGGAGGGACTCGTCGATCTCCATGCTGTCGGCCTCGGCGACGACGCCGTCGACGACGACCTTGTCGCCGGGGCCGAGTTCGATGAGGTCGCCGAGGACGATCTCGGAGGTGGAGATGCCGGCGGCGCGGCCGTCGCGGCGGACGGTGGGTTTGGCCTCGCCGATGACGGCGAGGCCGTCGAGGGTCTTCTTGGCGCGGAGTTCCTGGATGATGCCGATACCGGTGTTGGCGACGATCACGAAGCCGAAGAGGCTGTCCTGGATCGGGGCGACGATCAGCATGATCACCCAGAGGACGCCGATGATGGCGTTGAAGCGGGTGAGGACGTTGGCCCGGACGATGTCGGCGGTGGAGCGCGAGCTGCGGACGGGGACGTCGTTGACCTCGCCCCGGGCGACCCGTTCGGCGACCTCGGCGGCGGTGAGTCCGGCGGGCCGGTGGACGACGGGCGGTTCGGTCTCCGCCGGGGTGCCCGGGGTGCCCGGGGTGTCGCCGGTGGTGCCGCCGCCCGTGTCGATCTTCGCCCGCTGAGTCATGGTTTCGACGTTACGACCGGAATCGACCGTTCACCCGCCGGGAAGCGGCAAGATCCGACCGTGGGAGGAGCGGAATCGTCCCGTGGTGCTACAAGTCAGCCGCTCTGCGCCGCCCGGTGTCGCTTGATCGCCGCGTCGCGCCGGCGCACGTACCAGATGCCGATCAGGCCGAGGCCGCCGCCGGCGAGGCAGGTCCACACCCACCAGGTGAGGTCCCGGTCGGCGAACCAGCCGTAGAAGGGGACCTGGACCAGGAAGAGGACGAACCAGAGGATCGTCCCGCCGGTGATCGTTCCGACCACCGGCCCCTCCAGGGGCTCGGGTGCCTCGTGCTTCGGTGTCCACTTCGCCATGTGGCTCAGTCTAGGCGGGCCGTTTCCGGGTCTACGCGCGGAGATGGACTCCCGCTCGTTCATGTGTTCATACTGAAACGGTTTGCCTATGGCGGGTTTCCCTCGTATGAACCGCCAAAAAAGGACTTCTGGACGTCTTTCCCGAAGAGGAACCCACCCCCATGAGCACCACGGCCGCCGCCAAGGCCACTTCCCCCGAGCCGCGGATCCCCCAGGAACCGGCCTCGGCCCTCGACCGCTTCTTCCGGATCTCCGAGCGCGGCTCCACCGTCGGCCGCGAGGTCCGCGGCGGTTTCGCCACCTTCTTCGCGATGGCCTACATCATCGTGCTGAACCCGATCATCCTCGGCAGCGCCAAGGACATGTACGGGCACCAGCTCGACGGCGGCCAGCTCGTCACCGCCACCGTCCTGACGGCGGCCTTCTCGACGCTCCTCATGGGCGTGATCGGCAACGTGCCCATCGCGCTCGCCGCCGGCCTCGGCGTGAACACGGTCGTCGCCCTCCAGCTCGCGCCCCGGATGTCCTGGCCGGACGCCATGGGCATGGTCGTCCTCGCCGGCATCGTCGTCATGCTGCTCGTCGCGACCGGTCTGCGCGAGCGCGTCATGAACGCCGTCCCGGTCGGCCTGCGCAAGGGCATCGCGATCGGCATCGGCCTCTTCATCATGCTGATCGGCCTCGTCGACTCGGGCTTCGTCTCCCGCATCCCCGACGCCGCGCACACCACCGTCCCGCTCCAGCTCGGCTCCGACGGGCACCTCAACGGCTGGCCGGTCCTCGTCTTCGTCCTGGGCACCCTGCTCACCCTCGCCCTGATCATCCGCAAGGTGCCGGGCGCGATCCTCATCTCGATCGTCGTCATGACGATCGTCGCCATGGTGATCAACGCGGTCGCGACCGTCCCGTCCTGGGGCCTGACCACCCCGGAGTGGCCCGGCAACCCGGTCGCCACCCCGGACTTCGGCCTGGTCGGCGAGGTCAGCCTGTTCGGCGGCTTCGACAAGGTCGGCCTGCTGACCGGCGTCCTCTTCGTCTTCACCGTCCTGCTGTCCTGCTTCTTCGACGCCATGGGCACGATCCTCGGCGTCGGCGACGAGGCCAAGCTGATCGACAAGGACGGCAACTTCCCGGGCATCAACAAGGTCCTGCTCGTCGACGGCCTCGCGGTCGCCTCCGGCGGCGCGACCTCCTCCTCGGCCACCACCTGCTTCGTGGAGTCCACGGCGGGCGTCGGCGAGGGCGCCCGCACGGGTCTCGCCTCGGTCGTCACGGGCGGTCTGTTCTCGGTGGCGCTGTTCCTCACGCCGCTCGCGACCATGGTGCCGTCGCAGGCGGCGACCCCCGCGCTGCTCGCGGTGGGCTTCCTGATCCTGGCCGGGTCGATCAAGGAGATCGACTGGAGCGACTTCACCATCGCGGTGCCGGCGTTCCTGGCCATGGTGATGATGCCGTTCACCTACTCGATCACGAACGGCATCGGCATCGGCTTCATCAGCTTCAGCGTGCTGCGGCTCGCGGCCGGCCGGGGCCGCGAGGTCCCGGTGGCCATGTACGTGGTGTCGGCGATCTTCGTCTTCTACTACGCGATGCCGGCGCTGGGCCTGACCTGATCGTGCGGGGCGGCGCCGGCGCCGGGGGGCTCCGGCTCCGCCCCGTAGAACCTCTCCGTCTCCTCGACGGCGGTCTTGAACCGCTCGTCGAAGTCCTCTCGAATGAGCGTCCGGACGACATAGTCCTGGACGCTCATTCCTCTTCTGGCGGCGTGACCCTTGAGCCGGTCGAGCAGCTCACTGTCGATGCGCAGGCTGAGCACTGTCGATCCCATGCCGTTCAGGGTCGGGGCTGGCGGGGCCTCTTTGCGTCACTTTCCGGATCCGGCTCACTCATTTGGGTGATGCATGGATACCCACCCGTGACCTGGGCCGACGTGATGCGTGCGACACGCGCACGTTCGAGTGGTCCTTAGCGAGAGTAATGAGTTAGGCTAACTACATGCCTGACCTGTCCCACGGCACCGCCGACGACGCCGCGGCCGTGAACGCGCTGCGCTCGTCCGTGATGCGGCTGAGCCGGCGCCTCAAGCGCCAGCGCGTCGACGAGTCGCTGAGCCCCACCGAGATGTCGGTGCTCGGCACCCTGGCCCTCTGCGGCTCCGCCACCCCCGGTGAGCTGGCCCGCAAGGAGCACGTCCAGCCGCCGTCGATGACCCGCATCGTCGCCCTGCTCGAAGCCAAGGGACTGGTCCGGCTCGAGCCGCATCCCGACGACCGCCGGCAGAAGGTGGTCAGCCAGACCGAGAGGGCCGAGGCCATGCTCGAGGACGCCCGCCGCAAGCGGAACGCCTGGCTGGCCTCCCTCGCCGAGGGTCTGGACGAGGACGAGTGGGCCGTACTGCGCGCGGCCGCTCCCGTCCTGGAGAAGCTCGCCCATCTCTGAACCGAGCGCCAAGGAGGCGACGCACTTTGAGTACGGGACCCGGAGCAGACTCCGCACCCGTCCATCAACCCACCCTCGACACCCGCGGGCGCGAGAGGGCCCCCAGGGGAACCTTCTCCTCGCTCTCGATCCGGAACTACCGGCTGTTCTTCACCGGAGCGATCGTCTCCAACACCGGTACGTGGATGGCCCGGATCACCCAGGACTGGCTGGTCCTGAGCCTCACCGGCTCGGCCGCCGCCGTCGGCATCACCACGGCCCTGCAGTTCCTGCCGATGCTCCTCTTCGGCCTCTACGGCGGAGTCGTCGCCGACCGCTACCCGAAGCGGCGCCTGCTGCTGATCAGCCAGGCCGCCCTCGGCCTGTGCGGTCTCGCGCTCGCCGCGCTCACCCTCTCCGGACAGGTGCAGGTCTGGCACGTCTACCTGATCGCCTTCCTCCTCGGCATGGTGACCGTCGTCGACAACCCGGCCCGGCAGTCCTTCGTCTCCGAGATGGTCGGCCCCGACCGGCTCCGCAACGCCGTCTCGCTCAATTCCGCCAACTTCCAGTCCGCCCGGCTCGTCGGCCCCGCCGTCGCCGGCGTGCTGATCGCCGGAGTCGGCAGCGGCTGGGCCTTCCTCATCAACGGCCTGTCCTTCCTCGCCCCGCTGACCGCGCTCTGGCTGATGCGCCCGAGCGAGCTCCACAAGGTGGAGCGCGCCCCGCGCGGCAAGGGGCAGCTCCGGGAGGGCCTGCGGTACGTGGCGGGCCGGCCGGACCTGATCTGGCCGATCGTCCTCGTCGGCTTCGTCGGCACCTTCGGCTTCAACTTCCCGATCTGGCTGACCGCCTTCTCCGGGGAGGTCTTCCACGTCGGCGCCGGCAGCTACGGCCTCCTCAACACGCTGATGGCGGCCGGCTCCCTCGCGGGCGCCCTGCTCGCGGCCCGCCGCGGCTCCACCCGGCTGCGGATGCTGGTGATCGCCGCGGGCGTCTTCGGCGGCCTGGAGGTCGCGGCCGCGTTCTCGCCGTCGTTCTGGCTCTTCGCGCTGCTGCTCGTGCCCATCGGCATGATCGGCCTCACCGTGAACATCACCGCCAACTCGGCCGTCCAGATGGCGACCGACCCGGTCATGCGCGGCCGGGTGATGAGCCTCTACATGATGGTCTTCGCGGGCGGTACGCCGATCGGCGCGCCGCTGCTCGGCTGGGTCACCGACACGTACGGCGCCCGCGTCGGCTTCGCGACGGGCGGTCTGGTCTCGCTCGCCGCGGCGGCCGTCATCGGCCTGGTCCTGGCCCGGATCGGCAACCTGAGGGTCGCCATGGGCTGGCGCCACGGCCACCCGAGCCTCCGCTTCGTCCCGCGCGTCGCGCCGGAGCGGCTGACCGCGGCGGCCTGACCCGCGCCGTTCCGCACCGCACCCGCACCGCACCGCACCGTTCCGCCGGAGGGGCGGGCGGGAGTCGACCGACTCCCGCCCGCCCCTCCGGCGTGTGGCGTCTCGAAATGAACGGTCCGGCACCCGCATGTGGAGATCCTGTGTATGTTGAGCCGTCAATCACAGGCACCACAAGGGGGGTTCCCTTGCGCAACCGCTCCATCCGCCCCGTCATAGCCGCGGCCCTCGTCGCCGGCGGTCTGACCGGCGTCCTCGTCGCCACCCCGGCCCAGGCCACCGAGTACTCCTCGGCCCTGAAGGTCGCCGGCGTCCAGTACGACGCCCCGGGCAGCGACAACAACAGCTGCACGACCGGCAACACCAAGGCCGAGTACGTGACGATCAAGAACTTCTCCCGGACGACGCGGGTCAACCTCAAGGGGTACGTCGTCAAGGACGCGGTCGGCAACAGCTACACCTTCCGCATCGACCACTACCTGGAGCCCGGCGACTACGTGAAGCTGCGCGGCGGCAAGGGCACCGAGTCCGACGCGAACAACGTCGCCTACCGCCAGAACTGCAACTTCATCTGGAACAACGACCGGGACACGATCAAGCTGATCAAGCCGGGCGGCGCCTACGCCGACACGCACTCCTACACCAAGAGCGCGAACGACCGCGACGGCAACGGCTACATCACCTTCCACAGCTGAGGCGTCAGGGCGACACCCGCATCCCCAGGACCTGTCCCGGCCACGCGTCGACCGTGAACGGATCGGTGCGGGTGAAGCCCTGCCGCTCGTAGTACGCGACGAGCCGCCCCTCGCTGCCCGCGAAGCAGTCCACGCGGAGCAGCGAGACGCCCGCGCGGCGGGTCTCCTCCGCCGCGTGGGCGAGCAGCGCCGCGCCCACGCCGAGGCCGTGGAACCGCCCGTCGGTGGCGAGGTAGCGCACGTACCGCTCCGGCTCGCCGGCCGGCGGCACGTACGTCCCGGGGTGCGGCGTCAGCGTCAGCGTCCCGGCCGGGACGCCGTCCACCTCCGCGATCCACGGCTCGCCCTCGCCCATCACCCGCCCCACGTGCTCCACCGTCTCCGGGCGGGAGGTGAAGGGCGTGGTGCCCCACTGGGCGGTGATCCCGCGGCCGTTGAGCCAGACGACGGCGCTGTCGAGTATCGCGAGGACGGCCGGCAGGTCCGCCGGCCCCCCGCGCCTGATCCTGATCGCATGGGTCTCCATCCGGCGAGGCTAGCCGAGCCCCGGAGCGGCCCGGCCGGTGTTCCGGCGCGGCCGGACCGGCCCCGGGGCTGCCAGACTGGCGCCCATGAGGCTCTTCGCCGCCGTCCTGCCGCCCGCCGCCCCGCTCGCCGAACTGGGTGCCGTCGTCGACGGGCTCCACGCCCTGCCCGGGGCGGACGCGCTGCGCTGGACCTCCCGCCCGGGGTGGCACTTCACCCTCGCGTTCATGGGCGAGGTCGACGACGCCCTCCTGCCGGACCTGCACGACCGGCTGGCCCGGGCCGCCCGCCGCACCCCGCCGTTCGGACTCCGGCTGCACGGCGGCGGCCACTTCGGGCGGCGCGCCCTGTGGACCGGCGCCGCCGGGGACCTGGACGGGATGCGGCTGCTCGCCGAGCGCGCCGACGCGGCGGCCCGCAGGGCCGGGGTCCCCATGGAGGAGCACCGCCGCTACCAGGCCCACCTGACGATCGCACGCGCCCGCGGCGAGGACGTCCCCCTGACCCCCTTCGTCGACGCCCTGCACCACTTCGAGGGCACCCGCTGGCAGGTCGGCGAGCTGGCGCTGGTCCGCTCGAACCTGCCGGTGAGCGGGGTGCCCGGGGAGCAGCCCCGGTACGAGACGGTGGCCGCCTGGCCGCTGGAGGGCGGGGCGCGGGCGGCGGAGGGCGGGGCCGGGGCGGGGGAGCGCACCGGTTAACCTCGTGGGGTGGACCCGAAGACTCGTAACCGGATCATGGCCGGTGTGCTCGTACTGATGTTCGCGGTGATCGCGCTGGCCTCCGTCGTCGGCCAGTAACCGCGGTAAGCCCTTGCTTCGAGCGCGCTCGAAGCAGTTGGCTGGTGACTCATGGAGTACACGCAGCTCGGACGCACCGGACTCAAGGTCAGCCGCCTCGTCCTCGGCACGATGAACTTCGGCCCGCAGACCGACGAGGCCACCAGTCACGCGATCATGGACACGGCGCTCGACGCCGGCCTCAACTTCTTCGACACGGCCAACGTCTACGGCTGGGGCGTGAACAAGGGCCGCACCGAGGAGATCATCGGCTCCTGGTTCGCCAAGGGCGACGGCCGCCGCGACCGGACCGTCCTCGCCACCAAGGTGTACGGGAACATGGGTCCCGACGGCGAGGCGTGGCCGAACCACGACAAGATCTCGGCGCTCAACATCCGTCGCGCGGTGGACGCCAGCCTCAAGCGGCTCGGCACCGACTACATCGACGTCTACCAGTTCCACCACGTCGACCGCGCGACCCCCTTCGACGAGGTCTGGCAGGCGATCGACGTCCTGATCACGCAGGGCAAGATCCTCTACGCCGGCTCGTCCAACTTCCCCGGCTACAAGATCGCCCAGGCGAACGAGGCCGCCGCCCGCCGCGGCATGGTCGGCCTGGTCAGCGAGCAGTGCCTCTACAACCTCTACGAGCGCCGCGCCGAGATGGAGGTCATCCCGGCCGCCCAGGAGTACGGCCTCGGGCTCATCCCCTGGTCGCCGCTGCACGGCGGACTGCTCGGCGGCGTCCTGAAGAAGGAGACCGAGGGCAAGCGGCGCACCGAGGGCCGCGCGGCGGAGACGCTCGCGGACCCGGCGGTGCGGGCGAAGTTCCAGGCGTACGAGGACCTCCTCGACAAGCACGGTCTGGCCCCCGGCGAGGTCGGCCTGGCCTGGCTGCTCACCCGCCCCGGCGTGACGGGTCCGATCGTCGGCCCGCGCACCCCGGAGCAGCTGGCGGGCGCCCTGCGCGCGCTGGAGCTGGAGCTGTCGGACGAGCTCCTCGCGGAGCTGGACGGGATCTTCCCGGGCCCGGGCCCCTCGCCGGAGGCGTTCGCCTGGTAGGTCCCGCGGGGCTCAGACGCCGCCGAGCCAGCTGGTGGCGTCGAGGCGGAACGCGGTCTCCGCGGGGACCACGTTCCGCAGGTCCGCCTCCAGGGCGCGGACGCGGTCGGCGCCCAGGACGGTGCTCCACTCGGCCCGCAGTTCGTCGAAGACGGCGGCGGAGCGGGCCAGGGCGTCGTGGCCGCGCGGGGTGAGGTGGACGAGTTTGCGGCGCGCGTCGGCGGGATCGTCGGCGCGTTCCGCGTATCCGAGGGCGAGGAGCCGGTCGACGGTCTTGCCGGCCGCCTGCTTGGAGACCCCGAGCCGGCGGCCGATCTCGCTGGCGGTGGCGCCCCGGTCGCCGATGGCCTGCATGGCGAAGCCGTGGGCGGGCCGCATGTCGGGGTGGCCCTCCTCGGCGAGCCGGGCGTGCAGCCGGTCGATGAGGGTGCGGAAGCCGCCGAAGAGCAGCAGGGGCAGCAGGAATCCGGGGGAGTCGGGGAGGCCCGGGGCGCCGGAGGCGTCGGACGCGCCGGGGCGGTCGGGAATCCCCTTGCCCGAATCGACAACCTGGTTTACGTTTTCTCCCGCGACATGGTCAACCATGTTGTCCATTCTAGAAGGGGGACCACCTTGCCGCACACCACTCCCACCACCCTCGCCGACCGCACCGCCGTCGCCGTCGCCCTCCTCAAGGCCCAGGCCCCGCAGGTCCTCGACGCCTTCCTCGCGCTCTCCGCGACCTTCGAGTCCACCAGCCTCGACCCCCACTCCCGCGAGACCGTGATCCTCACCGTCGCCCGCCGCAGCCAGTGCCACCTCTGCGTCGACATGCACGAGGCGAAACTCGCCGCCCTCGGCCCCGCCCCCGCCCCCGAACGCCTCGCCGCCGTCGAGAGGTTCACCCTCCAGGTGCTCGCCTCCTCGGGCGCGGTGTCGGACGCCGAACTGGCCGCCTTCGAGGCCGCCGGCTACACCCGGCAGAACGCCCTGGAGGTCGTCCTCGGCATCGGCGCGTACACCCTCTCCACCTTCGCGAACCGCCTCACCCGCGCCGCGTGACGTACGGCCCCCCGAGCCCCCACGCCTGGTGCATCGCCCCGGCGAACGCGGCGGCCAGCTTGTGCTCGCCGCTCGGACCCGGGTGCGTCCCGTCGTACGTGTCCTCCTGGAGGTCGTACGACTCCGGGACCGTCGCCAGCAGCAGCGGAGAGGCCGCCGAGTCCAGGTCGGCCACCGCCTTCGCCAGCAGCTCGTTGAAACGGGCGCACTCGGCGGCGAAGGGAGCGTCGTAGGTGGCGCGGACGTTCGGGATCACGGGCAGCAGCACCACCCGGACCCGCGGATTCGCGGCCCGGGCGGCGGCCACGAAGGCCCGCACGTTCTCCTCGGTCTGGTCGCTGTTCGTGTAGAAGCCCAGGTCGATCAGACCCAGCGAGACCAGCAGCACGTCGGCCCCCGTGGCCGCCACGGTCTCCCCGACCACCGGAGCCATGTGCAGCCATCCCTCGCCCCACCCCGCCAGATGCCGGCGGGCCGGGGCGGGGAAGGCCGGATCGGCGTACGCGTCCGAGGCCGGGGCGTCGGCCGCCGGATCGTACAGACCCGTGCGGGGCCCGACGATCTCGAACCCGCCCGGCAGGGTGGCCTCCAGATGCCGCCACATGCGGTACCGCCAGGTCCAGTCGCCGGCGCGTCCGATGGTCATGCTGTCGCCGACGAACAGAAAACGCATGGTCACATCATCCCGGACCGCCGTGCCGCGCTGATACGTGATCCGGGACACGGGCGCGCCGCTCAGCCCAGGAACGCGCCGACCTTCTCCCTGAACCACTCCGCGTCGTCGTGCCACGGGAAGTGCCCCCCGCCCGCCAGGACCCACAACCGCGACTCCGGGAACAGATCCGCGTACGCGGTCACCGTCTCCACGGGCGAGTTCACGTCCCCCTCACCGGCGACGGCCAGCACCGGACGCCCGAACCCCTTCAGCGCCGCACGCGTCACCGCCGGCTCGTACGCCCCCGCGCTGCCGAACACCCCGGCGGCCTCGCCGTTCCGCTGCCGCTCGCTCTCGGCGTGCCGCTCCCGCGCCGCCTCGTCCCACGTGCCGTGGAAGAACGGCGCCACCGCCGCGAAGCTCTCCGCCGTACCCCGCCCGGCCGTCAGCTCCTCCAGAGCCGCGTACGCCTCCGCGAACCACGGCTCGTCCGCGCGCCACTTCCCCCGCGCCGCCGCCAGCCGCTCCTCCCCGGTCGCGTCGAGCCCCACCGCCGCCGAGCCCGGCGTCACCAGCACGAGCCGCGACACCCGCTCCGGATACCGGGCCGTGTACAGCGCCGCCAGGTTCGCCCCCGCCGAATGCCCCAGCACGTCGACCGCGTCGAGCCCCAGGTGGACCCGCAGCGCCTCCACGTCCTCCACCAGCCGGTCGCAGCGGTACGAGGCCGGATCCTCCGGCACCGCCGACGCGCCCGTCCCCCGCAGATCGAGGCGGACCAGCGTCCGGTGGGCGTCCAGACCGCCCAGGTCGCCCAGATAGGCGGAGTCCTGCATCGGACCGCCCGGCAGACAGAGCAGCGGGGCGCCGGCACCGGACACGTGGTACGCGAGCAGGGTGCCGTCGGGGGCGGAGAAGGTAGGCATGATCGCGACCATGACAGCGGCCTCCGGGCAGGTCAACCCCGTTTCCCCGGCGCCATGGCACGCTTGATCCCATGCGATCCGCTCTGTGCGCCCTCGGCGCAGCCGCCGCCCTGGCGCTGCTCCCGGCCGGCCATGCCCGCGCCGAAGGGCAGGAACCCGACCGGGACTTCACCATCGAGGACCCCCGCGTCACCGAGTCCAGCGGCCTCGCCGCCAGCCGCGCCCACCCCGGCATCTACTGGACGCACAACGACCAGGACGAACCCCGCGTCTTCGCCGTCGACTCCCGCACCGGCAGGACGGTCGCGACGATCACCCTGACCGGCGTCGGCACCCCCCGCGACATGGAGGCCGTCTCCGTCGGCCCGGACGGCGCCGTCTACGTCGGCGACATCGGCGACAACCTCGACGGCTCCTGGGACCACGTCTGGATCTACCGCTTCCCCGAGCCGAAGACCCTGAAGGACCAGACCGTCCGGGCGGAGCAGTACGTCGTGAAGTACGCCGACGGCCCCCGCAACGCCGAGGCGCTGATGGTCCACCCGAAGACCGGCCGCGTCTACATCGCCAGCAAGAACGAGGACGGCGGCGGCCTGTACGCCGGCCCCGAGCGCCTCTCCACCTCCGGCACCAACACCTTCCGCCGCATCGGCGACGTCCCCTGGGTCACCGACGGGGCCTTCTCGCCCGACGGCCGAAGGCTGCTCCTGCGCGGCTACTTCAGCGCCCGCGAGTACGACTGGAAGGACGGCCGCATCGACGGCGACGGCACCTCGCCCGGCGCCCCCTTCCAGGGCCAGGCGGAATCCGTCACGTACACCCCCGACGGCACGGGCATGCTCTTCGGCTCGGAAGGCGCCCAGAGCCGCGTCGTCCGCGTCGACCGCCCGGACGCGCCCGCGCCGGCGGACCCCGGCCCGGGGCAGGAAGCCCCCACCCCCGGGACGCCCCCCGGAGCCACGCCCGCCGCCACCGACTCCCCGGGCAGCGCCACCAAGGGCTTCCTCGTCCTCGCCGGCGCCACCGTCCTCGTCCTCGGCGTGAAACGCCTCCTCCGCCGCGACTGAACCCCCGGCCCCGCCTCGCCTCCGGCCCGCACCGGGCCCAGACTGGAAGGAGACCGAAGAGGTGAGGCGCCATGAAGGCATTCACACGTGAGGACACCCCGGTCACCCTGGAGGGCGATGGCGTGGACCTCCGTCTCCAGGAGGCCGGAGGCGGCATGAGCGTCGCCTTCATCCACCTTCCCCAGGGCACCGACCTGGCACCCGCCCTCAAGGGCCTGGAAGGCGACCTGTGCCCGTGCCCGCACTGGGGATACCTCCTCAAGGGCCGCATCCGGATGCGGACCGCCTCCGGCGAGCAGGTCTACGAGGCCGGACAGGCGTACTACTGGGGCCCCGGCCACGCGCCCGAGGCACTGGAGGACAGCGACTTCGTCGAGTTCTCCCCCACGGAGGAGTTCATCGCCGTCATCGACCACGTGAAGGCCCAGGCGGGCTGAACCGGCACGCCGAAGGGCCCGGCGTCGGTCCTGTCCGACACCGGGCCCCTCGTACGACGGAGCGATACGACCGCCGCAGCGGTCCTACAGCTTGTCGATGACGTAGTCGATGCAGGCCGTCAGCGCCCGCACGTCCGCCGGGTCGACCGCCGGGAACATCGCGATCCGCAGCTGGTTGCGGCCCAGCTTCCGGTACGGCTCCGTGTCCACGATCCCGTTGGCGCGCAGCACCTTGGCGACCGCCGCCGCGTCGATCTCGTCCGCGAAGTCGATCGTGCCGATGACCTGCGAGCGCTTCGCCGGGTCGGTGACGAACGGCGTCGCGTGCTTCGACTCCTCGGCCCACGCGTACAGGGCGTCCGAGGACTCCTTCGTCCGCGCCACCGCCCACTCCAGACCACCCTGGCCGTTGATCCACTTCAGCTGCTCGTTCAGCAGGAAGAGGGTCGACAGGGCAGGGGTGTTGTACGTCTGGTTCTTCAGCGAGTTGTCGATCGCCGTCGGCAGGGAGAAGAACTCCGGGATGTGCCGGCCCGACGCGTGGATCCGCTGCGCCCGCTCCAGCGCGGCCGGCGAGAACACCGCCAGCCACAGACCGCCCTCGGCGGCGAAGGACTTCTGCGGAGCGAAGTAGTAGACGTCCGACTCGGTGATGTCGACCGGCAGGCCGCCCGCGCCCGAGGTCGCGTCCACCAGGACGAGCGCACCCTCGTCGGCGCCCGCGACCCGCTTGATCGGGGCGGCGACACCGGTCGAGGTCTCGTTGTGGGTGTACGCGTAGACGTCGACGCCCGCCTCGGCCACCGGCTCCGGGTGCGTACCCGGCTCGGAGGAGATCACGGTCGGCTCGGCCAGCCACGGGGCCAGCTTCGCCGCCTTGGCGAACTTCGAGGAGAACTCGCCGAAGGTGAGGTGCTGCGACTTGGACTCGATCAGACCGTGCGTCGCCACGTCCCAGAAGGCGGTCGAGCCGCCGTTGCCCAGGACCACCTCGTAGCCCTCGGGCAGCGAGAAGAGCTCGGAGACGCCGGAACGGACCTCGCCGACCAGGTTCTTGACCGGAGCCTGGCGGTGGGAGGTGCCCAGGAGAGAGGTGCCGGTGGCGGCCAGGGCGTCCAGCGCCTCCGTCCGCACCTTGGAGGGGCCCGCGCCGAAACGGCCGTCTGCGGGCTTGATGTCAGCGGGAATCTGGATATCGGCCACGAGCCGGAGAGTATCGGGTCGGCAAGCCCGCGAGCGCCCGATGTCCGCCGGATGAGACGAAGGACGAGACATCCTTGCGTCGTGGGAACACACGAGGGCACACACGCAGGACTGGCCGCCGACCTCAGGTCCGCGCTCGCCGGGGACGTCGACTTCACCCCCGCCGCACGGGCGCTCACCACCATGGACGCCTCCAACTACCGCCGCGTGCCCGCCGGTACGGTCGCGCCGCGCGACGCCGACGACGTCGCCGCAGCCCTGGAGGCGTGCCGGAACCACGGCGTCCCGGTCGTCCCGCGCGGCGCCGGCACCTCCATCGGAGGCCAGGCCACCGGCACCGGCGTCGTGCTCGACCTCACACGCCACCTCGACGGGATCGTCTCCGTCGACCCCGAGGCCCGCACCGCCGTCGTCCGCCCCGGACTCGTCCTCGGCCGGCTGCGGGAGGCCGTCCGCCCGTACGGCCTCACCTTCGGCCCCGACCCGTCCACCCACAGCCGCTGCACCCTCGGCGGCATGATCGGCAACAACGCCTGCGGAGCGCACTCCGTCGCCTGGGGCACCACCGCCGACAACGTCCACTCCCTCGAAGTGGTGACGTACCGGGGTGAGCGGTTGACGCTGGGGAGGAACGGGCAGGGCGCACCCGCCGGGCTCCTCGACCTCGTGGGCCGGCGGCTGGGACTGCTGCGGACCGGCTACCCGGCCGGCCTGCCCCGCCGGATCTCCGGCTACGCGCTGGACGCGCTGCTCCCGGAGAAGGGCGTGGACGTCGTCCGCTCGTTCGTCGGCAGCGAGGGGACCCTCGGGGTGGTGACGGAGGCGACCGTCCGGCTCGTGCCCCTGCCCGCCCGGCCGATCCTCGTGGTTCTGGGGTACGCGGACGAGACGGCGGCGGCGGACGCGGCGGCGGGACTGCTGGCGTACGGGCCGCTGACGGTGGAGGGGATGGCGGCCGACCTCGTGGGAGCGGTGGGCGGGTTGCCGAGGGGAGGGGCGTGGCTCTTCTGCGAGGTGGACGGGGCGGGTGCGGCGGACCGGCTCGTCCGGGCGGCGGACGCGGTCGACGCGGCGGTCGTACGGGACCCGGCCGGGCAGCGGGCGCTCTGGCGGATCCGGGAGGACGCGGCCGGGACGGCGACCCGGATGCCGGGCGGCGGGGACGCGTGGCCGGGATGGGAGGACTGTGCGGTGCCGCCGGCCCGGCTGGGCGCGTATCTGCGGGACTTCCGCGCGCTGTTGGCCGATTTCGGCCTCCGGGGAGTCCCGTACGGGCACTTCGGCGACGGCTGCGTCCACGTCCGCATCGACTTCGACCTGTGGACGGGGAAGGGCGTCCGCGACTTCCGCCGCTTCTCCGAGGCCGTGGCCGACCTGGTCGTCGCGCACGGCGGCTCCCTCTCCGGCGAACACGGCGACGGGAAGGCGCGGGCCGAGCTGCTGCCCCGGATGTACGGGGAGGAGCTGGTCGCGCTGTTCGGCCAGGTGAAGGACGTGTGGGACCCGGACGGCGGCCTCAACCCCGGCATGCTGGTCCGGCCGGAACCGCTGGACTCGGGGCTGCGGTTCGCGGGGCTGCCGGTGGTGGGGAGCGGGGAGGGGCTGGGAAGCGGGGAGGGGCTGGGGAGTGGGGAAGGGCTGGGCAGGGCGGCCGCGCGGTGCGTCGGCGTCGCCAAGTGCCGGGTCGCCGGGCCGAGCAAGGGGGAGGGCGTGATGTGCCCGTCCTTCCGGGCGACGGGAGAGGAGAAGCACTCGACGCGGGGGCGCGCCCGGCTCCTCCACGAGATGGCGCTCGGCGAGGTCATCACCGACGGCTGGCGGTCGGAGGAGGTGCGCGAGGCGCTGGACCTGTGCCTGTCCTGCAAGGGCTGCCGCAGCGACTGCCCTGTGGGCGTCGACATGGCCGCGTACAAGGCGGAGTTCCTGGACCGGCACTACGCGGGGGCGGGCGGCTGGTGGCGCAGGCCGCGATCGCACTGGACGATGGGCGGCCTGCCGCGCTGGCTGGACGTGTTCGGGCGCGGCCTGAACACGCTGACGCGGCTGCCGTACGCGGCGGGCCTGGCGGGCGTCACACCGGAACGGCCGCTCCCGAGGGTCGCGGAGCGGACGTTCACGAGCTGGTTCGCCGAGCGTGCCTCGTCCCGCCCGGCGGCCCTCGTGCTGTGGCCCGACACCTTCACGGACCACCTGGCCCCGCAGGTGGGCCGGGCGGCGGTGCGGGTCCTGGAGGAGGCGAAGCTGGGCGTGGCGCTGCCGGAGGGGCGGGTGTGCTGCGGGCTCACGTACGTGTCGACGGGGAGGCTGGGGGCGGCGCGGCGGGTGATGCGGCGGACGCTGGACGTGATGGAGGGGGAGACGGGGGAGAGGGGAGAGAGGGGAGGGATGGGTGAGGCGGGGGCGGCGGGGGACCTTCCCGTGGTCGTCCTGGAGCCCTCCTGCGCGGCGACCCTCCGCACCGACCTGCCGGAACTCCTCCCGGACGACCCGAGGGCGGCCCGGCTGGCGGCGAGGATCCGCACCTTCGCGGAGGCCCTGGAGACCCTGGCCCCGGACTGGACGCCGCCCCGGCTCGACCGCGAGGTGACGGGCCAGACCCACTGCCACCAGCACGCGGTCCTGGGCGGGGCCCCGGACCGCCGCCTGAGGGAGCGGGCGGGGCTGGTGGGGGAGCTGGCGGGCGGCTGCTGCGGCCTGGCGGGCAACTTCGGCTTCGAGCCGGGTCACGAGGAGGTGTCCCGCACCTGCGCGGAGGACCAGCTCCTGCCGGCACTGCGGGCCGCCGACGCCGGAACGGAGATCCTGGCCGACGGCTTCTCCTGCCGCACCCAGATCACCCACCTCACGGACCGCAGGGCCCGGCACATGGCGGAGCTCCTGGCGGAGGGGCTGGAGGGGGAGGGGCGGTAGAGGGCCGGGGAGGTTCGTGGGGTGGGCCGGGTACGGGGGTGCGGGTGCGGCCGCCCTCTTTCCGAGAGTGGCACCCTCCGGCGCCGCGTCAAGGGCGCCTGCGGCGTCGCTGCGCGATGGCCTTCGGCCACCCTTGACCCGGCACCTCCAGGCGCCCCAACACTCTCGGAGGGCGGCCGGGGGCGGGGCCACCGGGGGCCGTCGGGGAGTGGCGGGGGCGGGTGTCCGGACTGCGGGAGGTGGGCGGAGGGCCCGGGTATCGCTCCCCTTTGGGTGTTTGCGTGCGGCCCGGTGGGTGGGGGCTTCGGGTATCGCTCCCCTTTCGACGTCGACCGCGCCCCGGTGGGTGGGGGCTCGGCTCGCGGCGCGCGCCGGGAGGGACGTGCGGGCCAGGGGTGGAGCACAGGCCGGGCATCGCTTCGGTGTGAGGGGCGGATCCCCGGCCGGTGGGTGGGGGGTTGGTTTGTGGCGCGCGCCGGGAGTGACCTGCCGGTTGGTGGGCGGGGGCAGGCCGGGCATCGCTCCGGCGCGGGGGTCGGATCCCGGCCGGTGGGTGGGGGCTCGGTTCGCGGCGCGCGCCCGGAGGGATGTGCGGGCCAGGGGTGGAGCACAGGCCGGGCTTCGCTCCGGTGTGAGGGGCGGACCCCCGGCCGGTGGGTGGGGGGTTGGTTTGTGGCGCGCGCCGGGAGTGACCAGCCGGTTGGTGGGCGGAGGCAGGCCGGGCATTGCTTCGGTGTGAGGGTCGGACCCCCGGCCGGTGGGTGGGGGGTCGGTTCGCAGCGCGCGCCAGGAGCGACCTGTCGGCCGGAGAGCGGAAGGCAGGCCGGGCACGCTCCCGCATGAGGGTCGGATCCCGGCCGGTGGGTGGGGGGTGGTTCACAGCGGGTGCCGCAGGGATGTGCGGGCTGCGGATGACACGACGCCAACGTGCACTCAGATGAGCCACGGGGAGCAGGGGGGTGCAAATGTCCCGATATGGGAGTGTGGACAGTCGCTCCGTGCGCGCTTCGGTGCGACTACTGCGGGCTGAGCCAATCCGTGTACCAGGTGCGGAAGTCGGGGGCCATCGGGACGAAGCCGCCCCAGTCCGGGTCGAGGTGCCAGATCTGGCCTGCGTGGGGGCCGTTCAGGATGAGGCGGACGAACATGGCGCAGCCCTCTTCGGCCAGCATGAGCGTGCCCGGCGTCAGTCCCTCGGTCGGCGCCCCGATGGCCCCGGGCAGGGGTTCGGTGAGCGGAAAGGGTTCAGCGAGTCGGCCAGGTCGCCGGTCGCCCCGCCACTCCTCGTCCACGGCCCAGTCGTCGTCGACATCCGCGCGGGGGACGGTCAGGGGCATCAACCCGTGGGCGGGCCCGGCGGGGCCGTCGCCGACCTCGGCGACGAAGGACCGGTAGTCCGCCGGCAGGCGGATGTGATGCCTCGTCTCGAAGGCGCGGATGTCCGCCTCGGGCAGCGGCGGCGCCAGCACGTACCGGTGCGTACCCGCCCCGAAGCGCGTCAGCTCGGAATCGGCGTCGGCCATCTCCCGAAGCCGCGCGCGAACCCACCCCGCATCCCAGTCCCTCACCCGGCGACGGTACCCCCCTCCCCTTCCGCCCGCGCGCGGCCGGTCGGCCCCTGCGTGGTCTCCCAGTCCGCCGACGACAACATGAACGGAGTGGCAGCCTGAACCCCCATATCGGGTCATTTCCACCCTGCTGCTCCCCGTAGCTCATCTGAGTGCACGTCGGCGCCGTGTCACCCGAACACCCTTCCCGCGCCCGCCGCCCGATGACCGCCCCGCGCGGGAGCGATACCCGGCCTGTCCCGCCCCCTGGCCCGCAGCTTCTCCCGACACCCGCCGCGAAACCCACCCCCACCCACCGGCCGGAATCCGCCCCTCACGCCGGAGCGATGCCCGGCCCGCCCTACGCCCTCCGGCCCGCACATCCCTGCGGCGCCCGCTGCGAACCGACCCCCCACCCACCGGCCGGGGGACCGCCCTCGCGCGGGAGCGATGCCCGGCCTGCCCCGCCCACCAACCGGCAGGTCGCTCCTGGCGCGCGCTGCGAACCGACCCCCCACCCACCGGCCGTGGGTCCGACCCTCGCGCGGGAGCGATGCCCGGCCTGCCCCGCCCACCAACCGGCAGGTCGCTCCTGGCGCGCGCTGCGAACCGACCCCCCACCCACCGGCCGGGGGTCCGACCCTCGCGCGGGAGCGTGCCCGGCCTGCCTTCCGCCCACCAACCGGCAGGTCGCTCCTGGCGCGCGCTGCGAACCGACCCCCCACCCACCGGCCGGGGGTCCGACCCTCGCGCGGGAGCGTGCCCGGCCTGCCTTCCGCCCACCAACCGGCAGGTCGCTCCTGGCGCGCGCTGCGAACCGACCCCCCACCCACCGGCCGTGGGTCCGACCCTCGCGCGGGAGCGATGCCCGGCCTGCCCCGCCCACCAACCGGCAGGTCGCTCCTGGCGCGCGCTGCGAACCGACCCCCCACCCACCGGCCGGGGGTCCGCCCCTCACACCGAAGCGATGCCCGGCCTGTGCTCCACCCCTGGCCCGCACGTCCCTCCCGGCGCGCGCCGCGAGCCGAGCCCCCACCCACCGGGGCGCGGTCGACGTCGAAAGGGGAGCGATACCCGAAGCCCCCACCCACCGGGCCGCACGCAAACACCCAAAGGGGAGCGATACCCGGGCCCTCCGCCCACCTCCCGCAGCCCGGGCACCCGCCCCCGCCACTCCCCGACGGCCCCCGGTGGCCCCGCCCCCGGCCGCCCTCCGAGAGTGTTGGGGCGCCTGGAGGTGCCGGGTCAAGGGTGGCCGAAGGCCATCGCGCAGCGACGCCGCAGGCGCCCTTGACGCGGCGCCGGAGGGTGCCACTCTCGGAAAGAGGGCGGCCGCACCCGCACCCCCGTACCCGGCCCACCCCACGAACCTCCCCGGCGGACTCGGCGGCACCGTTGCCCGTGACCGGGGTGGGGTCCTCTGGCTGTACAAGGGGCCGGCCGAGGGACGTGCAACCGGCTGTTCTGAGCCCCGCCCGCCGGGCCCCGCACTCGGCGTCGGCTGGAGGTTGATCGTTTCCCCAGGGGGGTCCGCTCGTTGGCCAGGGCAGCAGACGGTCTACGGACCGCCCCGATGAAGGAGACCTCATGAAGCGCAAGACCCTGGCCATCGCCCTCGGCGCGCTCGCCGCTGCCGCCGCCGGTGCTCCCGCCGCCCAGGCGGCCGCCGCCCCCGACGTGTCCGGGGCGCTGGGCACCGTGACGTCCACCCTGCCGGTGGGCGAGGCGGCGCAGACCCTGCCGGCGCCCGCGGGCGACCTCGCGGCCAAGGCCGCCCCCGTGGCCGGCCAGGCCACCGGCCTGCTGGGCGGCCTGCCCGTGGGCCCGGCGGGTGCCCTGCCGGCCCTGTGATCTGAGGCGTGGTGGGCGCCGCGCGTCCGCGCTTCCGCGGGTGCGCGGCGAACCGCCGCTCGCCGTCTCGTTCCTTATGCGTCCGCAGGCCCAACTTCCATCGAAAGAGGGCTCGTTCTTCGATACCACTCCTGCGCGACGGGCATCCCGGTTACCGTCGGCGACGAGCCGACAGTTGGGGGTGCCTCCTCGTGGTCAACATCCGCAGCCTGGATCCGTCCGCCTCGCCGCTGGACTACTACGGATCCGAACTCCGCCGCCTCCGCGAGGACGCCGGGCTCAGTCAGAGCCAGCTCGGCGAGGCCATCTTCTGTACGGGTTCGCTGATCGGTCAGATCGAGACGGCCCACAAGGTCCCCACCCGCGAGTTCTCCGAGCGCATCGACGCGGCGCTGATGACGGGCGGGTTCTTCTCGCGCCTGGTCGGGCTGGTGCTGCGCAGCCAGTTGCCGAGCTGGTTCCAGGAGTACGCGGAGATGGAGGCGAAGGCGGCGTACATCTCGACGTACCAGTGCCAGCTCGTCTACGGCCTGCTCCAGACGCCCGCGTACGCCCGCGCTGTGTTGAGCGTCGAGTACACGGACCGGCTGGAAGAGATGGTCGCGGCCCGGGTGGAGCGGCAGCGGATCCTGGAGCGCGAAAAGCCGCCCGTGCTGTGGGCGGTGCTCGACGAAGCCGTGCTCTTCCGGGAGATCGGCGGACGTGAGGTCATGCGGGGGCAGTTGGAGCACCTGCTGACCTTCAGCCGTGAGCCGTGGGTGCAGATCCAGGTGCTGCCGTTCGAGGCTGGGGAGCACGCGGCGGTGATGGGGTCGTTCAACGTTCTGCGGTTCGACAGCAACCCCGACCTCTTCTACTCCGAGAGTTACGACTCCGGTCACATGACCGCCAATCCGCAAGTGATCAGGGAACGTTCCGTCGGTTACTCTCGCCTCCAGGCCACGGCCCTCTCCGTGGAGGAGTCGGCCGAGCTGATCGCTCGTGTGATGGAGGAACGGTATGGACACGGTGCAGTGGCGTAAGTCGTCGTACAGCGGTTCCAACGGCGGCGACTGCATCGAGGTCGCCGATCTCGCCCCCCACATCGCCGTCCGCGACTCCAAGGAACCCTCCCGGCCCCACCTCCTCGCCACCCCCGAGGCCTTCGCCGTGTTCGTCGAGGCGGCCGCGCAGGGGCGTGTCTGAGGCAGGTTCTAGGGTGCGGGGATGAGCGACCACCCCGCACATCCCTCCACCGCCCCCTCCACCGCTCCGGCCACCTGTTCCTGCTGCGGTGACGCCCTCGTCGACGAGCGGCGGATCGACGTTCGCTTCGGGCTGCCGGACGTCGCGTTCGAGCTTCCCGAGGAGGCCCGGCGGTCGCCGGGGCCGTCCGCGCTGCTGGCGCTCGACGGGGGTGGGTTCTTCGTGCGGTGTCTGTTGCCGGTGCGGCTGACGGGGGAGGCCGAGCTGGTGCTCGGGGCCTGGGTGGAGGTCGACGAGACGACTTTCCGGCGGGCCGCCGACGTGTGGGACGACGCGGCCGGCTATGCGGAGCTCGTCGTGCGCGGGCGGCTCGCGAACGCCGTGCGGCCGTGGGGCGAGGAGGTCCTCGGGGCGGAGTTCACCGGGCGGATCCGGGACGTCGAGGAGCTGCCGTACCTCGTGGAGGGGCACGGGCCGGCGGCGGTACGGCTCCTCGGGGACGTCTGGGACCGGGACCACGTCCTGGCCCGCTTCCCGCACCCGCTGCCGGTCGCCGTGCGGACCGATCTGGGCGACGGGTGGTCGGTGGAGCGGACGGCGGGGTTCTCGGCGCGGTTCGAGAACGGCGCGGACCAGTTCGGGGCGCCGGACCGCAGCGTCGCCGTCGGGCTGTTCCAGGACACCGAGCCGGGACGGAGCGCCGAGGACTTCCTCGCCGCGCTCCTGCGGGGCGGCCCCGAGGTGCCGGCGGGGCAGGACCACACCGAGCGGCTGCCGGACGGCGGGGTCCGGTACGCCTTCTGGTGCACGCCCGAGGACACCGGGCGCCCGCGCCACGAGCTCACCGCGTACGCGGTGGAGCCGGACGGCTCGGCGGCCGGGCTGTACTGCTCGTACGAGGAGCCGGAGCGGCACGCGTGGGCGCGGCACGTCTGGCGTTCGCTGCGGCGGGACGCCTGAGTACGGGGGTCGCGTACGGGTAGGTACCGCTGATGGAGCGACGGTCTGACCCCCCGGCCCCCCGCCTCGCCCTCCGCGAGCTGGTCGCCGCCGACGTGCCCGCCGTGCACGGGATCTACGGCTCCGAGGCCGTGACCGAGCACCTGAGCTTCGCGCCGCGGTCCGTGGACGAGGTGCGGGGGATCGTCGGGCGGTCGATCGACTCGGCGCGGGCCGTGCCGCGGGAGGAGTACGCGCTGGCGGTCGTCGAGCGGGCCTCGGGCGTGCTCGTCGGCTTCACGCGGCTCGCGCTCGACCCGCACCAGCAGCGGGCGGCGACGGTGGGGTTCGCGCTGCGGCCGGAGTCGTGGGGGATCGGGTACGGGCGGGAGACGGTCGGGCTCGTCCTGGACCTGGCCTTCGGGGAGCTGGACCTGCACCGGGTGTGGGCGGCGCGGGCGCCGCTGAACCTCGCCTCGGCGCGTACGCTCCTCGCCGCCGGGTTCACGGAGGAGGGGCGGATCCGGGGGCACGTGTTCGTGCGCGGGGCGTGGCGGGACTCGGTCACGTACGGGGTCCTGCGGGAGGAGTGGGAGTCCCGTCGTCCCCGGTGACCTCAGCCCCCGCTGACGATCTCGCGGGCCATCGCGACCAGCGCTTCCGTCGCCGGGTGCGGGAAGGCGTCGCGCCAGGCGAGGACCACCGGGAGGGGCGGGGCGTCGCGGAGGGGGCGGTAGGTGACGCCCGGGTGGGGGTGGAGGGCGGCGGTCGAGGCGGAGGAGACGCCCACGCCCCGGGCGGCGGCGATGGCGGTGAGCCAGTCGTCGGTGTTGGCGACCGTGAGGGTGCGCGTGGGGCGGGCGGGCAGGGGCCACAGGGTGAGGGTGGTCGTGCCGGAGACGGTGTTGAGGACGACCGTCTCGTCCGCGAGGTCGAGGAGGGTGAGCTCGCCGGGGCGGTCCGCGAGCGGGCTGTCGGCGGGGAGGGCGGCGACCCTCGGTTCCGTGGTGAGTTCGGCGGTGACGAGGCCGGGGGCCTCGACGGTGCCGCGCAGCAGGGCCGCGTCGACCTGGCCGCGGGCGAGGCCGGCGGTGCGGTCGTCGATGCGGAGGAGTTCGAGCGGGGTCTCCGGGTGCTCGCGCTGCCAGCGGCGCAGCAGCGGGGTGGTGTAGGGGCCGTAGGCGGACCAGGCGTGGCCGAGGCGGAGGGGGCGGTGGCGCAGCCGGGCGGGGTCGACGGCGGCGTCGAAGGCGGCGAGGGCGGCGGCGGCCCGGTCGCGGAAGGCGCGGCCCTCGGCGGTGAGGGCGAGGTGGTGGGTGGAGCGGTCGACGAGCCGGGCGCCGAGGTGGCGTTCGAGGGCGGCGAGGGTGCGGGAGACGGCGGGCTGCGTGAGGTGGAGGCGGGTGGCGGCCCGGGTGAGGTTCTCCTCCTCGGCGATGGCGAGGAAGCAGCGGAGGTGGCGCAGCTCGATGCTCACGGTCATGTCTCTGGAGCATAACCGCAGGCCGATCCGCATTTCCGCTGCCGCGCCCGGGCTCCGTAGCGTGGAAGCGGAATCCGGTCGTCAGGGTGCGGGGGAGTGCATTACTCTGGACTGAGAGTTTAGTGGATTGGACTTTCGGGTGGGTGAAGTCCTGAAGGTCTGAAGTCCTCAAGGTCTGAAGGGCCTGAGGGCCGGGAAGCGGAGGAGTGGTGGCCGTGGACAGCCAGGTGACAGCGGGGGCCGGGGCGACGGGAGTGGCCCCGGGTCCGGCCGCCGCGCCCGCTTTTGCCGCCGCGCCCGCCGCCTCCGGCGCGGTGGCGCAGCCGAGTGCCGGCGCGAGTGCGAGTGCGAGTGCGAGCGCGGGGCCGGTTTCGGGACCGTCTCCCAGGACCGCCGCCCGTTTCGGCCCCGTCGCGCTCGTCGTCGCCGGCGGGCTCTCCGTGCAGTTCGGCTCGGCCATCGCCGTCCTGCTGATGCCCCGGGCCGGCGCGCTCGGGGTCGTCACGCTGCGGCTGGTGCTCGCCGCGCTCGTCCTGCTGCTGGTCTGCCGGCCGAAGGTGCGCGGCTACGGCCGCGCCGACTGGGGGACCGTCGTCGGCTTCGGCATCGCGCTGGCGGGCATGAACATGCTCTTCTACCAGTCGGTCGACCGGATCCCGCTCGGCGCCGCCGTCACCCTGGAGGTGCTCGGCCCGCTGATCCTCTCCGTCGTCGCCTCCCGACGGCTCGTCAACCTGCTCTGGGCCGGCCTCGCGCTCGGCGGCGTCGCCCTGCTCAGCGGCGGCGGCTTCGAACGGCTCGACCCGCTCGGCGCGGGCTTCGCGCTCGCCGCGGGCGCCATGTGGGCGGCGTACATCGTGTTCAGCGCCCGCACCGGCCGCCGCTTCCCGCAGGCCGACGGCCTGGCGCTCGCGATGGCCTTCGGCGCCGTCCTCAGCCTGCCGTTCGGCATCGCGTCGGCGGGCGACGCGCTGCTCGTGCCGTCGACGATCGGCCTGGGCCTCGGCATCGCGCTGCTCTCCTCGGTGCTGCCGTACACCCTCGAAATGCTCGCCCTGCGCCGCCTGCCCGCCCCCACCTTCGCCATCCTGATGAGCCTGGAACCGGCCATCGCGGCGGCCGCCGGCTTCTTCATCCTCCACCAGGCGCTGTCGGCCACCGACGCCCTCGCCATCGCGTTCGTCATCGGGGCGAGCATCGGCGCGGTGCGGACGCAGACGAAGCGGGTGGAGGCGGCGGCCCCGACCCCGTAGGCGGTCGGGCGGCGCCGGGCCCGTCCGGCCGCGGCGCCTCCGGCCGCCTTCCGGCCGAGCGGCTCGTACGTGGCCCGATCCTGTCGTTCCGCGGCCGTTCCGCTGTTTCGGCCCCCGGCGCGCCCGGCGATCATGGACGCATGGCTCTTGAGATGCGCGACCGCTGTGAACGCTGCGAGACGGCGGCCCTGCCGGCGGACGGCCCCGCCCGGATCTGCTCGTACGAGTGCACCTTCTGCGTGCCCTGCACGGAGGAGATGTCCGGCGTCTGCCCCAACTGCGGCGGGGAGCTGGTCCCGAGGCCGACCCGGACCACGTAGGTCCCGGCTCTCGTAACCTCCGGCTCGCGTATGCCCCAGACCTCGTGAGCCCCGGACACCCGTCTGAGCCCGGGCTCAGCGGACGACGTCGAAGACCTGCTTCTGGATGCCGTTGGCGTACGCCTCGTGCTCGACGAGCTTCAGCTTCTGGGCGTCCTTGTCCGTCGTGCTGAAGAGGCGCTTGCCGGCGCCGAGGAGGAGCGGGAAGACCAGCAGGTGGTAGCGGTCGATCAGGCCGGCGTCGGAGAGGGCGCGGTTCAGGGTCGCGCTGCCGTGCACGATGATCGGGCCGCCCTCGGTCTCCTTCAGGGCGGCGACCTCCTCGACCGAGCGCAGGATCGTCGTCGGGCCCCAGTCGGAGACCAGGTCGTCGTCGGTGAGGGTCGTGGAGACGACGTACTTCGGCATCTCCTTGTAGTCGGCGAAGTCCGCCATGCCCGGCCACACGGGGCTGAACGCCTCGTAGCTGGTGCGGCCGAGCAGCATCGCGGTCGCCTCCTGCTGCTCGCGGCCCTTGATCTCGTACGCCTCGGGCAGGAACTCGATGTCCTTGAAGGTCCAGCCGGAGTTCCGGTAGCCCTCCTCGCCGCCGGGGGCCTCGACGACGCCGTCGAGGGAGACGAAGGCGGAGCTGATGAGCGTGCGCATGGAGGTTCCTCGGTTCTCTGTGCTCGGAGTGGCTTCTCTGTGCCTGTCGTTGTCTTCATGGTCTAGGACCGGCGCTTCCGCGGAAACTCATCGGCCCTCCCCGTCGTATTTTCAAGCAAGCGTGCTTGATTGTTTCTCGGATCGCTGCCATGCTCCGACCCTCAGGCCGTCCTCAGGCCGTCCTCACGCCGTCCTCACGTCCGTCCTCCCGAGGGGAGCGCACCGTGTCCGACCCCGGCGCCGTTCACGCGGTCATCGCCGACCTGTCCGCCGAAGGCGAGGAACTCGACCGGATCGTCGCCGGGTCGGGGCACGAGGGGTGGGCGCTCGACACGCCCGCCGCCGGCTGGACCGTCGCCCATCAGATCGCCCATCTCGCCTGGACCGACCGGGCCGCGCTGCTCGCCGTCACCGACGCCGACGCGTTCGCCGTGGAGGTCGAGAAGGCGCTCGCCGCGCCCGACCGGTTCGTCGACGAGGGGGCGGAGGAGGGGGCTGCGCTGCCGCCCGCCGAGCTGCTCGCGCGCTGGCGGGACGGGCGGGAGCGGCTGCGGGAGGCGCTGCTCGGCGTGGCGCCGGGTGGACGGTTCCCCTGGTACGGGCCGCCGATGAGCGCGCCGGCGATGGCGACCGCGCGGCTGATGGAGACCTGGGCGCACGGGCAGGACGTGGCCGACGCCCTCGGGGTCGTACGGACGCCCACCGCGCGGCTGCGGCACGTCGCCTGGATCGGACACCGGGCCCGCGGCTACGCCTACCTGGCGCGGGGCGAGCAGCCGCCCGCCGAGCCGGTGCGGGTGGAACTCGTCGCGCCGGACGGGGAGGTGTGGGCGTACGGGCCCGGGGACGCGGCCCAGCGGGTCACCGGGACCGCCCTCGACTTCTGTCTGCTCGTCACCCAGCGGGTGCACCGGGACGACACCGGCCTGCGGGCCGAGGGCGCCGACGCCGAGCACTGGCTGCGCATCGCCCAGGCGTTCGCCGGGCCGGCCGGGGCCGGGCGCGCGCCCAGGGGAGGGGCCCGGTGACGCCGCTGCGGATCGGGAACGCCTCCGGCTTCTACGGCGACCGGTTCGACGCCGTCCGCGAGATGCTGACCGGCGGCCGGCTGGACGTCCTCACCGGCGACTACCTCGCCGAGCTGACCATGCTCATCCTCGGCCGCGACCTGCTGAAGGACCCCTCCGGCGGGTACGCGAAGACCTTCCTCCGGCAGATGGAGGACGGGCTCGGCCTCGCCCACGAGCGCGGCACCCGGATCGTCGCCAACGCCGGCGGGCTCAACCCGGCCGGGCTCGCCGACGCCCTGCGGACGCTCGCCGCGAAGCTCGGCCTGCCCACCCGGGTCGCGCACGTCGAGGGCGACCTGCTGCCGCCCGAGCCGGGCGTCCTGACCGCCAACGCCTATCTGGGCGGCGGCGGGATCGCCGCCTGTCTCGCCGCCGGCGCCGACGTCGTCGTCACCGGCCGGGTGACCGACGCGGCGCTCGTCACCGGTCCCGCGCAGTGGCACTTCGGCTGGGGCCCGGAGGAGTACGACCGGCTCGCCGGGGCCGTCGTCGCCGGGCACGTCCTGGAGTGCGGCCCCCAGGCCACCGGCGGCAACTACGCGTTCTTCCGCGAGCACGCCGGCCGTGACCTCCTGCGGCCCGGCTTCCCGCTCGCCGAGCTGTACGAGGACGGGTCGGCCGTCGTCACCAAGCACCCCGGCACCGGCGGCTTCGTCGACGTCGGCACCGTCACCGCCCAGCTGCTGTACGAGACGGGCGGTGCGCGGTACGCGGGACCCGACGCGACCGCCCGGCTCGACACCGTCCGGCTCACCCAGGACGGGCCCGACCGGGTGCGGATCGACGGGGTGCGGGGCGAGGCGCCGCCGCCCACCCTGAAGGTGGGCCGCTGCCGGATCGGCGGCCACCGCAACGAGGTCGTCTTCGTCCTCACCGGCCTCGACATCGACGCCAAGGCCGCGCTCGTGCGCGAACAGGTCGGCGCCGCGCTCGCCGCCGACCCGCCCGCCGAGGTCCGCTGGGAGCTGGCCCGCACCGACCGGGAGGACGCGGCCACCGAGGAGACCGCGAGCGCCCTGCTCCGGCTCGTCGTCCGCGACCAGGACCCGGGGAAGGTCGGCAGGACCGTGACGGGCGCGGCGATCGAGCTGGCCCTCGCCGGCTACCCGGGCTTCCACGTCACCGCCCCGCCCGGCAAGGGCGCCCCCTACGGCGTCTTCGAGGCCGCGTCCGTGCCCGCCGCCGACGTCCCGCACACGGCCGTCCTGCCGGACGGCACCCGCGTCGCCGTCCCCGCACCGGCGCGGACCCGCGCCCTGGAGGCCGTACCCGAGCCGGAGCTGCCGCCGCCGCTGCCGGCGGGGCCCGTCGTCCGGGCGCCGCTCGGGCGGATCGCGGGCGCCCGCAGCGGCGACAAGGGCGGGGACGCGAACGTCGGGGTGTGGGTGCGGACGGAGGCGGAGTGGCGGTGGCTCGCCCACACCCTCACCGTCGACCTCTTCCGCGAACTCCTGCCGGAGACGCGGAAGTCGGAGGTCGTCCGGCACGTGCTGCCCCATCTGCGGGCGCTGAACTTCACCGTCGCCGGACTGCTCGGCGAGGGCGTCGCCTCCCAGGCCCGCTTCGACCCGCAGGCCAAGGCCCTCGGCGAATGGCTCCGCTCCCGGCACGTCGACATCCCTGACGCACTGCTGCCGTCGGCCGCCCGCCCCGACCTCCCGGAGGAACTGTCGTGACCGTCCTCGCCTCCGCCCTCGACCCCACCGGCCCCGACTACGCGGCCCACCGCGCCGCCATGCTGGAGAAGCTCGCCGCCCTCGACGCCGAGCACGCCAAGGCCCTCGCCGGCGGCGGCGAGAAGTACACCGCCCGGCACCGGAAGCGCGGCAAGCTGCTGGCCCGCGAGCGGATCGAGCTGCTCGTCGACCCCGACTCGCCGTTCCTGGAGCTGTCCCCGCTCGCCGCCTGGGGCAGCGCCTACCCGGTGGGCGCGTCGCTGGTCACCGGCATCGGCGTCGTCGAGGGCGTCGAGTGCCTGATCACCGCCAACGACCCGACCGTGCGCGGCGGCGCCTCCAACCCGTGGACGCTGAAGAAGGCGCTGCGCGCCAACGAGATCGCGTACGCCAACCGGCTGCCGGTGATCTCGCTGGTCGAGTCCGGCGGCGCCGACCTGCCCTCCCAGAAGGAGATCTTCATCCCGGGCGGGGCGCTCTTCCGCGACCTGACGCGGCTCTCCGCCGCCGGCATCCCGACGGTCGCGGTCGTCTTCGGCAACTCGACGGCCGGAGGCGCGTACATGCCCGGCATGTCCGACCACACGGTGATGATCGAGGAGCGGTCGAAGGTCTTCCTCGGCGGGCCGCCGCTGGTGAAGATGGCGACCGGCGAGGAGAGCGACGACGAGTCGCTGGGCGGCGCGGCGATGCACGCGCGCGTGTCCGGCCTCGCCGACCACTACGCCGTCGACGAGGCGGACGCGATCCGGCAGGCCCGCCGGATCGTCGCCCGGCTCAACCACCGCAAGGCGCACCCGGACCCGCCGCTCGCGCAGCCGCCGAAGTACGACGAGGAGGAGCTGCTGGGGATCGTGCCCGGCGACCTCAAGACGCCGTTCGACCCGCGCGAGGTGATCGCCCGGATCGTCGACGGCTCCGACTTCGACGAGTTCAAGCCGCTGTACGGGGCGTCGCTGGTGACCGGCTGGGCGCGTCTGCACGGCTATCCGGTGGGGGTCCTCGCCAACGCGCGGGGCGTGCTGTTCTCCGCCGAGTCGCAGAAGGCCGCGCAGTTCATCCAGCTGGCGAACCAGCGGGACATCCCGCTGGTCTTCCTCCACAACACCACCGGCTACATGGTGGGCCGGGAGTACGAGCAGGGCGGCATCATCAAGCACGGCGCGATGATGATCAACGCGGTGGCGAACTCGAAGGTCCCGCACCTCTCCGTCCTCATGGGGGCGTCGTACGGCGCCGGGCACTACGGCATGTGCGGCCGGGCCTACGACCCGCGGTTCCTCTTCGCCTGGCCCAGCGCCAAGTCGGCCGTCATGGGGCCGCAGCAGCTCGCCGGGGTGCTGTCGATCGTGGCGCGGGCGTCGGCGGCGGCGAAGGGGCAGCCGTACGACGAGGAGGCGGACGCGGGACTGCGGGCGCTGGTCGAGGCGCAGATCGAGTCCGAGTCGCTGCCGGTCTTCCTCTCCGGCCTGCTCTACGACGACGGGGTCATCGACCCCCGCGACACCCGCACGGTCCTCGGGCTGTGCCTGTCCGCGATCCACACGGCACCGGTCGAGGGCGCGCGCGGCGGCTTCGGCGTCTTCCGAATGTGAGGCCCCAGGTGATTTCCACTCTCCTCGTCGCGAACCGTGGCGAGATCGCCTGCCGCGTCTTCCGCACCTGCCGCGAGCTGGGCATCTCCACCGTCGCCGTGTACTCCGACGCCGACGCGGACGCCCTGCACGTGCGGGAGGCGGACGCGGCGGTACGGCTGCCGGGGGCCGCGCCCGCGGAGACGTACCTGCGCGGCGATCTCGTCGTGGCGGCGGCGCTCGCGGCCGGCGCGGACGCCGTCCACCCCGGCTACGGCTTCCTCTCCGAGAACGCGGACTTCGCCCGGGCCGTGACGGCGGCCGGGCTGGTGTGGATCGGGCCGCCGCCGGAGGCCATCGAGGCGATGGCCTCGAAGACCCGGGCGAAGGAGCTGATGGGCGTCGCCCCGCTCGGCGACGTCACGGCGGCCGACCTGCCCGTCCTGGTGAAGGCGGCGGCGGGCGGCGGCGGGCGCGGCATGCGGATCGTCCGTGAACTCGCCGACCTGGAAGCGGCGTTGAAGGCCGCGTCGGCCGAGGCGGAGAGCGCCTTCGGGGACGGCGAGGTGTTCGTCGAGCCGTACGTGGAGGACGGGCGCCACGTCGAGGTGCAGGTCCTCGCCGACGCGCACGGCACGGTCTGGACCCTCGGCACCCGCGACTGCTCGCTCCAGCGCCGGCACCAGAAGGTGATCGAGGAGGCCCCGGCGCCCGGCCTGCCGGCCGCGCTCGCCGAGGAGCTGGCCGAGCGGTCGGCGGCGGCGGCGAAGGCCGTCGGGTACGTCGGCGCGGGCACGGTGGAGTTCCTGGTCGCCGACGTCCCCCGAGCTCTCGGCTCCGCCCGCCCCGGGGGGACCCCCAGGGCGCACTTCCTGGAGATGAACACCCGCCTCCAGGTCGAGCACCCGGTGACGGAGGAGGTGTACGGCGTCGACCTGGTCGCCCTCCAGATCGCCGTCGCCGAGGGCGCCCCGCTGCCGCCGGAGCCGCCCGAGCCGCGGGGCCACGCGGTCGAGGCGCGGCTGTACGCGGAGGACCCGGCGGCGGACTGGGCCCCGCAGACCGGTGTCCTGCACGCCTTCGGGGTGAGCGGTGTCCGCCTGGACACCGGCTACGCCTCCGGGGACACCGTGCCGGTGCACTACGACGCCATGCTCGCGAAGGTCGTCGCGCACGCGCCGACCCGCGCCGAGGCGGTCCGCCGGCTCGCCCACGCCCTCGAACGGGCCGTGATCCACGGCCCCGTCACCAACCGGGACCTCCTCGTCGCCTCCCTGCGGCACCCCGGCTTCCAGGACGCCGGCCGGCTCGGCACCGGCTTCTACGGTCGGCACCTGGCCGAGCTGACCCGCCCGCGCGACGGCGAGGCGCACGCGGCCGTCGCCGCCGCCCTCGCGGACGCGGTCCGCAACGGCGGCCGGTTCGGCGGCGGCTGGCGGAACGTGCGCTCGGGGGAGCAGACCAAGACGTACGGGGAGCACGAGGTCCGCTACCGGCCGACCCGGG
The DNA here is from genome assembly GCF_039534915.1 of Streptomyces roseofulvus. Classification (NCBI taxonomy): domain Bacteria; kingdom Bacillati; phylum Actinomycetota; class Actinomycetes; order Kitasatosporales; family Streptomycetaceae; genus Streptomyces; species Streptomyces roseofulvus. The sequence goes on from NZ_BAAAWE010000001.1 coordinate 4,692,010, forward strand.
ACGGCGGCTTCGAGGTCACGGCTCCCGAGGGGGTCCGGGTGGTGAGCGCCGCGCCCGACCGCGTCCGGCTCGAAGTGGGCGGGGTGGTGCGGGACTTCGCGGTCGCCGCGCACGGCGACGGGTTCGTCCACGTCGGCCCGCACCGGCTCGCCGCCCGCCCCCGCTTCACCGACCCGCGCGAGCAGGTCCTCCCCGGCTCCCTGCTCGCGCCGATGCCCGGCACCGTCGTCCGGGTCGCCGACGGGCTCGCCGTCGGTGACCGGGTGGCGGCCGGGCAGCCCCTGCTCTGGCTGGAGGCGATGAAGATGGAGCACAAGGTCGCCGCTCCCGCCTCCGGCACGCTCACCGCGCTCCACGCCGCCCCCGGCCGTCAGGTCGAGGTCGGTGCCCTGCTCGCCGTCGTACAGACCGATGCACAGGAGGACCAGACCGTATGAGCACCGACATCGAACCGGCCGAGCACACCGAGCTCCGCGCCGCCGTCGCCGCGCTGGGCCGCCGCCACGGTCCCGGCTTCGACCGGGCGGCCCTGTGGGCCGAGGCCGGGAAGCTCGGCTACCTGGGCGTGAACCTGCCGGAGGAGTACGGCGGCGGGGGCGGCGGCATGGCCGAGCTGTCCATCGTCCTGGAGGAGGCCGGCGCGGCCGGCGCGCCGCTGCTGATGATGGTGGTGTCGCCGGCGATCTGCGGCACGGTCATCTCCCGCTTCGGCACCGACGGGCAGAAGGCGGCCTGGCTGCCGGGGCTCGCCGACGGGTCGAGGACGATGGCCTTCGGCATCACCGAACCGGACGCCGGGTCCAACTCCCACCGGATCACGACCACCGCCACCCGCACCGAGGACGGCTGGGTCCTCAACGGCCGGAAGGTCTTCGTCTCGGGCGTCGACATCGCCGACGCCACCCTGATCGTCGGCCGCACCTCGGACGCCCGCACCGGCAGCCTCAAGGCGTGCCTGTTCATCGTCCCGCGCGACACGCCGGGCTTCGGACGCCGCCACATCGAGATGGAACTCGACGCGGACGAGAAGCAGTTCGAGCTGACCCTCGACGACGTGCACCTGCCGGCGGACGCGCTCGTGGGCGACGAGGACGCGGGGCTGCTGCAGCTCTTCGCGGGGCTCAACCCGGAGCGGATCATGACGGCCGCGTTCGCGATCGGCATGGGCCGGTACGCCCTCGGCCGGGCCGTCGCGTACGCCAAGGAGCGGCAGGTCTGGAAGACGCCGATCGGCGCCCACCAGGCCATCGCCCACCCGCTCGCCCAGGCCCACATCGAGCTCGAACTGGCCCGCCTGATGATGCAGAAGGCGGCGAGGCTGTACGACGCGGGCGACGACCTCGGCGCGGGCGAGGCCGCCAACATGGCCAAGTACGCGGCGGGCGAGGCGTGCGTGAAGGCGGTCGACACCGCCGTGCACACCCTCGGCGGCAACGGCCTCACCAAGGAGTTCGGCCTGGCCCGGCTGATCCCGGCGTCCCGGGTGGCCCGGATCGCCCCGGTGAGCCGGGAGATGGTCCTGAACTTCGTCTCGACGCACTCCCTGGGGCTGCCCAAGTCGTACTGAGGCAAGAATCCGGGATTCCGCACGCCGGTTGTGAAGATCCTGAGTACGATCCACGGCCACGGCACCCCGCTCGGTGCCGTCGTCCCTTCAGGCCCTGGAGCCGCGCGTGTACCCGCAGACCAACCCGTACCAGCCCGCCCCGGCGTGGCAGCCCCCGCGCCGGTGGTGGCAGCACCCGGCACTGATCATCACGCTGCTCGTGGTGTTCCCGCCGGCGGGCATAGCCCTGGCGTGGCTGGGCCGGTGGACGACCCGGACGAAGATCGTGGCGTCGGTGCTCTCCGGCCTGTGGTTCCTGCTGATCCTGGTCAGCGAACCGGAGAAGGAGAAGACGCCGGGCGACGACCCGAAGCCGGCGGTGACGGCGTCGGCGACGGCCACCCCGACGCCGACCCCGACACCGACGCCGACCCCGACACCGACGCCGACGCCGACCGTGGAGCCGACCACCGCCTCGCCGACCCCGGAGCCGACGACCGAGGCGCCCACGCCGACGCCGACCCCGACGCCGGAGCCCACGACCGAGCCGCCCACCACGCGGGCCCCCGAGCCGACGACCCGGGCCCCCGAGCCCACGACCCAGGCCCCGACCACGCGGGCCCCGAAGCCCGTCCAGACCACCCAGCCGCCGGAGACGGCCGAGCCGGAGCCCGAGCAGGTCTACTACGCCAACTGCACGGCCGTCCGCGCCGCCGGCGCCGACCCCATCCGCATCGGCGACCCCGGCTACGGCAGCCACCTGGACCGCGACGGCGACGGCATCGCCTGCGAGTGACCCGCCCGTGCGCGCGTACGGCCCCCCGATAAACCATGCAGGCATGCTTGATTGTTTTACGGGGGGCTGACAGGGTCTCCCCAGGCGGTGCCCGCACAGGCGATCCTGGCGACCACCTTCCCACCTCTCCAGGAGGTCACGCATGGTGTTCCACAGCGCGTACGAGCCCGTCCCCGCCCTGTCGCTCCCCATCCACGACGCCGTCCTCGGCGGGGCCGCCGCCTTCGGCGACGCGCCCGCGCTGGTCGACGGCGCCGGGGAGCTGTCCCTGACGTACGCGCAGGTGGACGCCTTCCACCGGCGGGTCGCCGCCGGGCTCGCGGAGGCCGGGGTGCGGAAGGGGGACGTGCTCGCCCTGCACAGCCCCAACACCGTGCTCTTCCCGGTCGCCTTCTACGCCGCCACCCGCGCCGGCGCCTCCGTCACCACGGTCCACCCGCTGGCCACGCCCGAGGAGTTCGCCAAGCAGCTGCGCGACTCGGCCGCGCGCTGGATCGTCACCGTCTCGCCGCTGCTGCCGGCCGCCCGGGCCGCCGCCGCACTCGCGGGCGGCATCGAGGAGATCTTCGTCTGCGACACGGCCGCGGACGGCACCAGGTCGCTCCAGGAGTTCCTCGGCTCGACCGCGCCCGAGCCGGAGATCGCCGTCGACCCCGCCGAGGACGTCGCCGCCCTCCCGTACTCCTCCGGCACCACCGGCGTCCCCAAGGGCGTGATGCTCACCCACGCCTCCATCGCGACCAACCTGGCGCAGCTGGAGCCGTTCATCCCGATGGGGCCGGGCGACCGGATCCTGGCCGTCCTGCCCTTCTTCCACATCTACGGCCTCACGGCCCTGATGAACGCGCCGCTCCGCAAGGGCGCCACCGTCGTCGTCCTGCCCCGCTTCGAGCTCGACACCTTCCTCGGCGCCATCCAGAAGCACCGCATCAACGCCCTGTACGTGGCGCCGCCGATCGTCCTCGCGCTCGCCAAGCACCCGGCCGTCGCCGACTACGACCTGTCCTCGCTGGAGTACATCGTCTCCGCCGCCGCCCCGCTCGACGCGGCGCTCGCGCAGGCGTGCTCGGCGCGGCTCGGACTGCCGCCGGTGCGGCAGGCGTACGGGATGACCGAGCTGTCCCCGGGGACCCACGTCACGCCGCTGTCCGTCGAGAACCCTCCGCCCGGCACCGTCGGCAGGCTGCTGCCCTCCACCGAGATGCGGATCCTGTCGCTCGACGACCCGTCGAAGGACGCCGCGCCGGGGGAGGAGGGCGAGATCGCCATCCGGGGCCCGCAGGTGATGAAGGGGTACCTGGGGCGGCCGGACGCCACCGCCGCCATGATCGACGCCGACGGGTGGGTGCACACCGGCGACATCGGACGGGTCGACGCCGACGGCTGGCTGTACGTCGTCGACCGGGTGAAGGAACTCATCAAGTACAAGGGCTTCCAGGTCGCCCCGGCCGAGCTGGAGGCCCTCCTCCTCACCCACGAGGGCGTCGCCGACGCCGCCGTCATCGGGGTGACGGACGCCGACGGGACGGAGGTGCCCAAGGCGTTCGTGGTGCGCCAGCCGGCCGCGCCCGGGCTGACCGCCGAGGAGGTCATGGCCCATGTGGCCGCCCGGGTCTCCCCGTACAAGAAGGTCCGGGCCGTCGAGTTCGTCGAGGCGGTGCCCCGGGCCGCCTCCGGAAAGATCCTGCGGCGCGAGCTGCGGGAGCCGCGCGAGAACTGAGGGGCCGTACATGAGCAGCCTGATCGCCGTCACCGAGGAGCGGGGGATCGCCACCCTCGCCCTCGACTCCCCGGACACCCGCAACGCCCTGTCGGCCGCGCTCGTCGCCGAGCTCGGCGAGGCGCTGGCGGCGGCGGGGAAGGACCCCGCCGTGCGCGCGGTGGTGCTCACCCACACGGGCACCACGTTCAGCGCGGGCGCGGACCTGAAGGCGCCGCCGAGCCCGTACGCCTTCGTCGACCTGCTCCGGCAGGTGGTGGAGCTGCCCAAACCGGTCGTCGGGCACGTCACGGCCGGCGGCCGGGCCCGCGCGGGCGGCCTCGGGCTGCTGGGCGCCTGTGACGTCGTGGTGGCGGGGGAGGGGGCGGACTTCGCGCTCACCGAGGTACGGATCGGGGTGGCGCCGGCGGTGATCTCGCTGACCCTGCTGCCGCGCCTGGAGCCGAGGGCGGCGGCCCGGCACTACCTGACGGGCGAGCGGTTCGGCGTCCCCGAGGCGCGGGCCATGGGCCTCGTCACGGCCGGCGACGACGAGCTCGGCGCCATCCTGGACGGTCTGCGGGCCGGCTCGCCGCAGGGGCTGCGCGAGGCGAAGCGGCTGGTCACCGCTAGAGTCCTGGAGACCTTCGAGCGCGACGCGGAGGAACTCGTGCAGAGATCGGCCACGCTCTTCGCCTCCGCCGAGGCGCGCGAGGGCATGACGGCCTTCCTCGAACGACGGGACCCCGAATGGCGGCTGTGACCGCGCCCCGGCACGACGGACCCGCGGCGTCCGACCGGAGCCCCAAGCAGGACCGGAGCCGCGCCACCCGGCAGCGGCTCCTGGAGGCCGCCGTGGCCTGCCTCGCCGAGTACGGCTGGGCGGGCTCCACGGTGGCCGTGGTCGCCGAGCGGGCGGGCGTGTCGCGGGGCGCCGCCCAGCACCACTTCCCGACCCGCGAGGACCTGTTCACGGCGGCGGTCGAGTACGTCGCGGAGGAGCGCTCGCAGGCGCTGCGGGCGCTGCCCACCGACGACCGGGCGCAGACCGTCGCCGCCCTCGTCGGCCTCTTCACCGGGCCGCTCTTCCGGGCCGCGCTCCAGCTGTGGGTGGCGGCCGCGCACGAGGACCAGCTCCGCGACCGGGTCGCGGAGCTGGAGGCCCGGGTGGGCCGCGAGTCGCACCGGATCGCCGTCGAGCTGCTCGGTGCCGACGAGTCGCGGCCCGGGGTGCGGGAGACCGTCCAGGGCCTCCTCGACATGGGCCGCGGCCTCGGCCTGGCCACCCTCCTCAGCGACGACACGACCCGCCGCGACCGGGTGGTGGCCCAGTGGGCCCGCCTGATCGACGAGGCCCTGGCCGACGCGTAGGGGATCGGGACGCGCGGGGGTCAGCCGACCCCGAAGCGGTCCGCCCAGGCGGCGACGTCGGCCGTGGTCGCGTTGCCGCCGCAGACGACCAGGCCCAGGCGGGCGCCGGGGCCGACCCGGTCGAGGACCGTGCGGGCCGCCGGGAGGAGGCAGCCGGCGGCGGGCTCGGCCCAGACCTTGGCGTGTTCGGCGAGGTCGAGGGTGCCGCGGACGGCCTCCGCGTCGGAGACCGTGATCACGTCCTCGACCAGCGCGGCCGCGTGCGCGTGGGTGAGCGCGGAGACCGTGGGGGCGCTCAGCGTGCTGACCACCGAGGTCAGCTCGACCGGCACCGGTCCGCCGGCGGTCAGCGCGGCCGTCATGGCGTGCGCGCCGTCGGTCTCCACGCCCCAGACCCGCACGCCGGGGCGGCGGGCGCGCAGCGCGGTGGCGACGCCGGAGATCAGCGCCCCGCCGCCGATGCTGACGAGGACGTCGGTGAGCTCCCCGGCGTCCTCGGCCATCTCCAGGGCGACGGTGCCCTGGGCGGCGACGACCAGCGGGTCGTCGAAGGGGTGGACCAGGGTGAGGCCCTCGTCGCACAGCTCCTCCATGAGGGCGAAGGCCTCCTTCATGGTGGCGGCGACGCGCACCTCGGCCCCGGCGGCCCGGGCCCGGTCGACGGCGCGGGCGGGCGCGGACCGGGGCATGACGACCGTGGCGCGGACCCCGAGCGCGCCGGCCATGACGGCGAGCCCGATGCCGTGGTTGCCGCCGCTGACGGCGACGACGCCCGCCTCGCGCTCGGCGGGGCCGAGCGCGAGGAGCTTGGCGGCGGCCCCGCGGGCCTTGAACGAGCCGGTGCGCTGGAGGAGTTCCAGCTTGACGGTGACGTCGGCGCCGAGCAGTTCGGTCAGCCCGGGGCTGGGGAGGGTCGGGGTCCGTACGACGTGTCCGGTGAGGCGTTCGGCAGCGGCTTCGACGTCCGCGACGGTGATCAGCACGCCGTCCACTGTGCCGTACGCCTCCGCTCCGGCGACAGGTCAGACGCCGGGGATCTCCCGCGCCCGGAAGGCGTCCCGCACGGCGGCGGCGGCCTGCGTGCCGTACATGCGCTGCGCGGTGGCGATCGTGGTGCGGGCGGCGGCCTCGAAGCTGGTGTCGGGCGCGAAGCCGAACTGGGCGTTGACGATGATCCGGTCGGCGGTGCGGGCGCCGAGGGCCTTGCGGATGTCGAAGAGGGCGCGGGACCAGATCTCGCCGTCGGCGTGGACCTCGCCCTCGCGGTCGGCGTAGGTCTTGGTGCCGTCGAGGCGGCGCAGGCAGTGCGGGGCGGCGCTGTAGCCGGTGGCGTCCCAGTCGGCGACGCACGCCTCGTCGGCCTTCATCGGCCAGCCGTACTTGGCGACGGCGTGGTTGCCGACGGCGACGGCGAGGTAGTCGCCGAAGGCCTCGCCGATGGAGCCGGCCTCGACGGAGGTGCCGAAGCCGGGGACCTGGGCGTGGTGCACGGCGTGGCCGTACTCGTGGAGGATCACCTCGGCGTCCTCGGCGTCGTCCACCCCGCCCTTGCCGAAGCGGATCTCGGCCTTCTTGTCGGTGAAGTAGGAGTTGTCGGCGCCCCACTGGTTGAGGCGGACGGGCTGGACGCGGTCGTTGGCGCCGGGCAGCTCGGTGCCGAAGCCGAGGCTCTGCAGGTACTCCTGGCCCTCGTTGACCCAGAAGTACGCCATGACCTGCTCGAACTCGTCGTCGGAGCGGTCGTACGAGGCGGCCAGGGCGACCTTCGCCGGGTTGCCGGTCTCGGAGCGGACGGCGGCCCACCTCCCGGAGAGGCCGCCGCTCGCGTCGAGGTTGCGGAGGGTGGCGAGGGCGTAGGCGGAGGCGGGCACGTCGGTGACCGCGTCCTTGTGGTCGGCGAGCGACTGGTCACCGGTCGCCTGGACCGGGTTGACCATGAAGACGCGGGCCTGCGGCGCGGGCGCGGGGGCGGCGGCGCCGGCCGTGGCCGCGGGGGTCAGCGAGGCGGCGGCCAGGGTGACGACGGCGGCGGCCAGGAGGCGGCGGGTGGTGCGGCGGGCGGTCATGGACATCCTCCTGCGCGGGGACGCGGCGACGAGATGATTGGCATGCGCGTGACATGCAAGGCGGCGATCTTCGCGTACGAGCCGTCCCCACGGCCAGACCCCGACCCCCTCGATCCGCTGTGACGCGGGCCACAGGCGAACGGCGCCCTCCGCAGTACGCTGGTCGCATGCCTCTGCTCGTACGCCGCCGTCACGTGGACTTCGTCCGCGTCACGAGCATGAGCTGTCGCCGCGCCGCCTGACCCGAGGGGCACCACAAGCCCGCCCCGCAGGGTCCCCGAACCGACCCCTGTCGACCGGCACCCGCGGCCCCCGCCCCACCCCGGCGGCCGCCCCGGGACCCGTACACCCCGCGGACGCATCCATGAGCCTCAGCGCACCCACCGCCGCCCCCACGACCCCCTCCTCGTCGTATCCCTCGCAGCTCCCCATCGTCGACCTCTCCGCCGCCGACCGCGGCCCGCACGCCCGCCGGCTGCTCCACGCCCAGCTGCACTCCGCCGCGCACGACGTCGGCTTCTTCCAGCTCGTCGGACACGGCGTGACCGAGGCCGAGACCCGGGCCCTCACCGACGCCATGCACGCCTTCTTCGCCCTCCCCGAGGCCGACCGGCGCGCCGTCGACAACCTCAACTCGCCGCACTTCCGCGGCTACACCCGGGTCGGCGACGAGCAGACCGGCGGCGCCCGCGACTGGCGCGACCAGCTCGACATCGGCGCCGAGCGGCCCGCCCGCGCGCCCGCGCCCTGGGAGCCCCCGTACTGGTGGCTGCAGGGCCCCAACCAGTGGCCCGAGGCCCTGCCCGAGCTGCGCACCGCCGCCCTGCACTGGATCGACCGGCTCAGCGGCGTCGCCGAGAAGCTGCTGCGTGAACTGCTCGCCTCGATCGGCGCCCGCGAGGACTTCTACGCCGACATCTTCGGGCCCCGCGCCCACCCGCACCTCAAGCTGGTGCGCTACCCCGGCAGCAGCGGCGACGGCGACGACCAGGGCGTCGGCGCCCACAAGGACTACGGCTTCCTGACGCTGCTGCTCCAGGACCAGGTCGGCGGGCTCCAGGTGCAGCGGGAGGACGGGAACTTCCACGACGTGCCGCCGCTGCCCGGCGCCTTCGTCGTCAACCTCGGCGAACTCCTCGAAGTCGCGACGAACGGCTATCTGGTCGCCACCAACCACCGGGTGGTCTCCCCGCCCGGCGCGACGGAGCGGTACTCCGTCCCGTTCTTCTACAACCCGCGGCTCGACGCCCGGATCGCCCCGCTCGACTTCCCGTACGCCGACCGGGCGCCGGGCGTGACGGTCGACCCGGCCAACCCGCTCTACGCGGAGTACGGCCGCAACGAGCTGAAGGGGAAGGTCCGCGCGCACCCGCTGGTCGCGGCGCGCCACCACGCGGACCTCCTCCTCCGCCGGGACCAGCAGCTCTAGGGGCGCCGGTCCGGAGGGGCTCAGCCGGCGATGTCGGCGTAGCCCTCGATGTCGCGCGGGTCCCGGCGGCCGGGGCCCGTGTAGCGGGCCGACGGGCGGACCAGGCGGCCGGTGCGCTTCTGCTCCAGGATGTGCGCCGACCAGCCGGCCGTCCGGGCACAGGTGAACATCGACGTGAACATGTGCGCCGGGACCTCGGCGAAGTCCAGCACGATCGCCGCCCAGAACTCGACGTTCGTCGCGAGCACCCGGTCCGGACGGCGGTTGTGCAGCTCCTCCAGAGCGGCCTTCTCCAGCGCGGCGGCCACCTCGTACCGCGGCGCGTCCAGCTCCTTCGCGGTCCGGCGCAGCACCCGGGCGCGCGGGTCCTCGGCGCGGTAGACGCGGTGGCCGAAGCCCATCAGGCGCTCGCCCTTGTCGAGGGCCTGCTTCACCCAGGCGGTGGCGTCGCCGGTCCGCTCGATCTCCTCGACCATGCCGAGGACGCGGGACGGCGCGCCGCCGTGCAGCGGGCCGGACATGGCGCCGACGGCGCCGGAGAGGGAGGCGGCCACGTCGGCGCCGGTGGAGGCGATGACGCGGGCGGTGAAGGTGGAGGCGTTCATGCCGTGCTCGGCGGCCGAGGTCCAGTAGGCGTCGACGGCCTTGACGTGCTTCGGGTCCGGCTCGCCGCGCCAGCGGATCATGAACCGCTCGACGACGGACTCGGCCTTGTCGATCTCGCTCTGCGGCACCATCGGCAGACCCTGGCCGCGCGCCGACTGGGCGACGTAGGAGAGGGCCATGACGGCGGCGCGGGCGAGGTCGTCGCGGGCCTGCTCGGCCGAGATGTCGAGGAGCGGTTTGAGGCCCCACACCGGGGCGAGCATGGCGAGCGCGGACTGCACGTCGACCCGGATGTCGCCGGAGTGGACCGGGATCGGGAAGGGTTCGGCGGCCGGCAGGCCGGGGTTGAAGGCGCCGTCGACGAGCAGACCCCACACGTTGCCGAAGGAGACGTGGCCGACGAGGTCCTCGATGTCGACCCCGCGGTAGCGCAGCGCGCCGCCCTCCTTGTCGGGCTCGGCGATCTCGGTCTCGAACGCGACGACTCCTTCGAGGCCCGGTACGAAGTCGGACATCAGGCGGCTCCCTCTATCGATGATCGATCAACCTAACGGCGGTCGCTGGTGGGACTGAACAGTCATCCAGCCGATGAGTCTGTACGGTTCCGATGATGCGGGGAAGCGTGACATCCGGCACACTGCGCCGAACCGGCGACGAAGGATTGGCGCCCCGCCGTGGCGGGCACACTGGGGCGCTGCGGCAGGATGGCCCCGTGACCGACGCCCTGGACCCCGCCGCCATGCGCGAGCAGTACCGCACCAAGGAACTGACCGCGGCCGACCTCGCACCCGAACCGATGCAGCAGTTCGGGACCTGGTTCAAGGAGACCGCCGCCAGCCCGGCGATCCACGAGCCGAACGCGATGGTCGTCTCGACCGCCACCCCCGAGGGCCGTCCCTCGTCCCGGACGGTCCTGCTCAAGCACTACGACGACGCCGGCTTCGTCTTCTTCACCAACTACGGCTCCCGCAAGGGCACCGAGCTGGCCGCCAACCCGTACGTCTCGCTGCTCTTCCCCTGGCACCCGCTGGCCCGCCAGGTGATCGTCACCGGCCGCGCCGCCCGCACCGGCCGCGACGAGACCGCCGCCTACTTCCGCACCCGGCCGCACGGCTCCCAGCTGGGCGCCTGGGCGAGCGAGCAGTCGTCGGTGATCGCCTCCCGCGAGGAGCTGCTGGCCCGTTACGAGGAACTGGCCGCCCGCTACCCGGACAGCGAGCAGGTCCCGGTGCCCCCGCAGTGGGGCGGCTTCCGCGTCGTCCCGGAGACGGTCGAGTTCTGGCAGGGCCACGAGAACCGCCTCCACGACCGTCTCCGCTACGTCCGCGGGACGGACGGCTGGCACGTGGAACGCCTGGCTCCCTGAGCCTCAGGGGCCTGAACACGCAGACGACCCGTGGGCCTTTGGTCCCGTCCGCCTAGGTTCGGACGGGAGCCGGCCGGACTTACCGGCGGCCCACGGGTCGGGTGACTGCTTGGGTTTCGGCAGCTGGCCTGCCGAGGTGCACATCGTGCGACGGCAGGCCTTAGCCCGCAGTCACCTCACGAGTCCGAAAAGAAACCATTTTTTCGGATCACCTCCTTTCGCGTGTACCCACACCCTACGAACCCCTCGGGGGCCGCGACAAGCGATTAATTTCCGTGATCCCCGGGATCTTCGGGGCTGCCGCCGTGCCGGCTCAGGCGTCCCGGCGGCGCAGGGACCACCAGCCCGCCGCGAGGGCCGCCGCCGTCCACAGGGCCATCACGCCGAGGCCCGTCCAGGGGCCCAGGGGGCCGGTGGGGTTCTGGTGGAGGATCTGCTGGCCGGCGTGGTCGGGCAGCCACATGGCGGCGCCCTCGGAGACTCCTCCGACGACGAAGGAGACGATGAGGATGAACGGGATCATGATGCTCAGCACCGCCACCGCGCTGCGCAGCAGGAACGTCAGGCCGAGGGAGAACAGGGCCATGAGGGCGAGGTAGACGCCGGCGCCGACGCACGCGCGCAGGGCGCCCGGGTCGCCGAGTCCGAGGGCGTACTTCCCCAGGAAGGCGTTGGCCGTGAGGAAGATGCCGAAGCCCGCCGCCAGGCCCGCGACGAGCGAGACCGCCGCCGCGACCGCGGTCTTCGCCCCGTACAACAGGGTCCGGTTCGGCACGGCCGCCAGGGAGTTCCGCAGCGCGCCGTTCAGGAACTCGGAGGAGGCGGCGGTCGCGCCGAAGGAGATGGCGGCGATCTGCACGAAGTTCATCGGATAGAAGATCCCGAAGAGGATGTCCTCGCCGTTCTCGGCCTCCGCCTGGCCGATCAGCGGGAAGATCAGCGCGCTGAGCCCCAGCGCGACGCCGACCACGGCGATCAGGGACCCGAAGCTCGCCCGGACCGAACGGATCTTGATCCACTCGGAGGCCAGGGCCGTCCGGACGGTGACGGCGGCGCGGACGGGCGCGGGCGCGGTGGTGGTGGTGGACACGGTCAGACCTCCTGGGGGGTGCGGGCGGTGAACTCGGCGGCGTCCGAGGTGAGGGCCAGGTACGCCTGCTCCAGCGAGGCGCGCTCGTCGGCGAGTTCGAAGACCGGGATGCCCTCGCGGGCGGTGACCGCCCCGATCTCCTCGGCGGAGGCGCCCTCCACCACCCACCGGCCGTCCGCGTCGGCGGAGGCGCCGACCGTCCACCCCTTCGCCAGGAGCGTGGCCCGCAGCCGGACCGGATCGCCGGTGCGCACCCGCACCCGCGCCTGGCTGTGGGCGTCGATGAACTCCCGCGTCGGCACGTCCGCGAGGAGCCGGCCGCGGCCCAGCACCACCAGGTGGTCGGCGAAGGTCGCGGTCTCGTTCATGAGGTGGCTGGAGACCAGCACCGTCCGGCCCTCGGCGGCCAGCCGGCGCAGCAGCTCGCGGATCCAGACGATGCCCTCCGGGTCCAGGCCGTTGGCCGGCTCGTCCAGCATCAGCACCCGCGGGTCGCCCAGGAGCGCGGCGGCGATGCCGAGCCGCTGCCGCATGCCCAGCGAGTAGCCGCGGATCCGGCGGCGGGCGGCCGGCTCCAGGCCCGTCTCCGCCAGCACCTCGTCGACCCGGCGGGCCGGCAGGCCGTTGCTCGCGGCGAGGAAGCGCAGATGGTCCCGGCCGGTCCGGGACGGGTGCGCCGCCTGCGCGTCGAGGAGGGCGCCGACCGTCCGCAACGGCTCGTCGAGCGTCGTGTAGAGACGGCCGCCGACGGTGGCGGTGCCCGAGGTGGGCCGGTCGAGACCGAGGACGAGCCGCATGGTGGTGGACTTCCCGGCCCCGTTCGGGCCCAGGAACCCGGTGACGCGGCCGGGCTCGACACGGAACGTGAGGTCGTCCACGGCCCGGGTCGTGGTCCTGCCGCCGTACTCCTTGGTGAGGTTCTTGATCTCGATGCTGGTCATGGCTCAAGCCTCGCCGCCGGGCGGTCTCCGGCCATCCCCTGCCGGAGGGGACCGTCTCCCCCGTGCGGGGGAGCCGCCCCCGTACCACCCCTTGAGATGATCACCGAATGTCCGCTCCGCCGCTGTCCCTCCTGAGCCTCGTACGGCCGTTGGTCCGCGCGGTCACCTACACCCGGTGGCTGCACCTGATGGTCGGCGCGATCGTGCCGCTCGCCGCCGGCCTCGTCTATCCCGGCCTGACCGACCCGGGCCTCGCGGAATGGCTGATCGTGGCCGCCCTGCCCGTCCCGCCCGTCGCGGCGATCGCCCTCCTCCCCTCGGCCCGCCGCGCCGAGGGCCTCCAGGCGCGCCTGATGCTGCTTCCCGGCAAGCACGCGCGCGTGCGGCGCGCGACCGACGCCGCCACCGGCATCTCGGCGACCCCGTCGGCGTCCTGGACAGATCGGGGGAGGACCGCCCTGTGGCTGGTCTTCCGGATGGAGGCGGGCCTCGCGGTCCTGCTGGCGTCGATCTGGCTGCCGCAGTGCACGCTCGTGCTGGCGGGCGCGGTCGTGGAGGAGCCGCTGCTCGCCGCCCTCACCCCCGCCCCGGACCTGGGCCTGCCCGCCCTCGCGCCGCTCCCCCTGCTCGCCCTCCTCGCGCTGGTCGTCGGCGCCGGCCGGCTGGACACGCGGACCGCGCGCCGGCTCCTCGGCCCGTCCGTGAAGGAGCGCATGACGGCCCTGGAGGAGCGCACGGAACGGCTCCTGGAGCGCAACCGGATCGCCCGCGAGCTGCACGACTCGCTGGGCCACGCCCTCACCCTGGCCGTGGTGCAGGCGGGCGCCGCGCGGGCGGCGAAGGACCCCGAGTTCACCGACCGGGCGCTCGCGACCATCGAGGAGACCGGCCGGGCGGCCCTGGAGGACCTGGAGCGGGTGCTGCTCCTGCTGCGCGAGACGGGCCGGCCGCGCGGCGCCAGCCCCGGTCTCGACGAGGCCGTCCGCCTCCTGGACTCGGCCCGTTCCTCGGGCGCGCGCGTGGACGCCGAGATCACCGGCTCCGTGGAGGAACTGCCCGGGCCCGTCTCGCGGGAGGCGTACCGGATGCTCCAGGAGGCCCTGACGAACGCGCTGCGGCACGCGGGCCAGGTGCCCGTCGAGGTCCGGGTGACGGCGGAGCGGTCCCGGCTGCGCCTCCTGGTCACCAACCCGCTGCCGGAAGGCCGGCCGCAGGCCGTCCCCGGCTCGGGCAGCGGCCTGCGCGGCATCCGCGAACGGGCCGCGCTGCTGGGCGGCGAGGCGAAGGCGGGGGTGAAGGACGGCGAGTGGCGGGTGGCGGTGACCCTGCCCCTGCGGTGACGCCGCCCCCTGCGGTGGGCGTGCCGCTGGGCCTGCCCTGCGGTGACGGCCGCCGGGGCTTCCCTCGTACTGGCTAGGCTGACCGGATGACGATCAAGGTCCTCCTCGTAGACGACGAACCCCTTGTGCGGGCGGGCCTGCGGGCCGTCCTGGAGGCCCAGCCCGACATCGAGGTGGTGGGCGAGGCGGCGGACGGCGCGGCCGTCATCCCCCTCGTCCGGAGCCTGCGCCCCGACGTCGTCGCGATGGACGTCCGGATGCCCCTCATGGACGGCATCGAGGCCACCCAGGCCGTACTCCGCACGGTCGACGCGCCGCCGAAGATCCTGGTGGTGACGACCTTCGAGAACGACGAGTACGTCTACGGCGCCCTCCGCGCCGGCGCCGACGGCTTCCTCCTCAAGCGCGCCCGCCCCGCCGAGATCGTCCACGCCGTCCGGCTGGTCGCGGAGGGAGACTCGCTCCTCTTCCCGGCGGCGGTACGCGACATGGCGGCGTCCTACGCCCGGGACCGGCCCGCCAACGAGGCCCACGAGGCCCTGCTCCGCGCCCAGCTGACGGAGCGGGAGGAGGACGTGCTCCGCCTGATGGCCCGGGGCCTGTCCAACGCGGAGATCGCGGCCCGTCTCGTCGTCGGCACGGAGACGGTCAAGTCCCACGTCAGCTCCGTCCTCGCCAAACTGGGCGCCCGCGACCGCACCCAGGCGGTCATCGCCGCCTACGAGTCGGGCTTCGTCTCGCCGACGTGACCCGTGAGGGAATCCGTTGAGGGAATCCGTTTCGCCGAACCCGGTGTGTTCTGGGTCACGTTCCAGTTGAATGGCCTGCATCAGGGGGGTTACCGGGGGGAGTTCCAGGTGAGTGCCTTCACGGGGTCCGCGCGGGACACCGCTTCCGTGCCGGGAGCGGGCGGCGATCTGCTGGCCGCGCTGCTCGACGGGATGGACGCGGCGCTGTGCGCGCTGGACGCGGGCGGGGTGGTGACGCACTGGAACCGCGAGGCCGAGCGGATCCTCGGGTGGCCGGCGGCCGAGGCCGTCGGGCGGCGCGGATTCGACGGCTGGGCGGCGCGCAGCGCGGACGCGGAGGAGACGCTCGCCCGGGTGATGGGGGCGATGCGGACGCCGGGCCGGCAGGTGCACGAACTGGCGCTGCTCCGCAAGGACGGCGGCCGGGTGCTGGTGCGCAGCCAGTCGGCGGGGGTGCGGGACGCCGACGGGCGGCCGGCGGGCGTGTACTGCGCGTTCAGCGAGGTGCACGTGCAGATCGACCTGGAGCGGTCGATCGCGCTGAGCGAGGCGCTGTTCGACGACGCCCCCTGGGGGGTCGTGCTGATCGACGCCGATCTGCGTCCGGCGGTCGTCAACGGCTACGCGGCCCGGGCGATCGGCACCGGACGGACGACACTCCTGGGGCGCCCCCTGGGCGAGGTCGTGGCCGGGGGCGTGGAGGAGCTGGAGGGCGCGCTCCAGCACGTGCTCGCGGAGGGCGGTCCGCCGGCGCCGGCGGACCTGTGGGTGACGCTGGCGGCGGCCCAGGGGGCCGGGGAGCGGCGGCGGTGCTGGCGGAGCGGGTTCGTGCGGCTGGCGTCGCCGATGACGGAGGAGCCGGTGCCGCTGGGGGTGGCCTGGGTCTTCCAGGACGTGACGGCGGAGCGGCTCGCGGCGCGGGAGGCGGACCGGACCCGGTTCCGGTGGAGCCAGCTGCACCGGGCGGGCGTGGCGGCGGCGGAGTACGCGGATCCGGCGGAGGCGGTGGCGGTGCTGCTGGACTTCGCGCTGGCCGGGTTCGCCGACCACGGTCTGGTGGACCGGGTGGCGGGCGACCGGCGGCTGACGCGCGCGGTGGCGTCCCCGGCGGGCGCCCCGGACGCGGACGGCCTGTGCGGTGGATTCCCGCAGCGGTACGGCCCCGAGCATCCGGCGCTCCAGGCGTGGGACCGGGCGGGTTCGGTGCGGGTGAGCGCGGGCCGGGACGCGGCGGAGTGGGCGGCGGAGCGCCACTGGCCGGCGGACACGGCGCACGCGCTGTGCACGGCGCTGCGGTCCCGGGGCCGTACGGTCGGCGTCCTCACCTTCCTGCGGACGGCGGCGCGGGGCGGCTTCGACCGGCAGGACGCGCTCTACGCGGAGACGGTGGCGGCCCGGGTGGCGGCGGCACTGGACGTACCGCCGCTCGCCTGACGTGCGGCCGCGCGCGCGTGCGGGTGGCGGCGGCTGCCGGTGCTCAGTGCCGGTAGAAGATCCGGTCCTTGTACTCGCTCATCACGCGCCCGTTCCACTCGTGTCCGCCGTCGACGTTGCCCGAGCGCAGCAGCGGCGGCTCGATGCCGCGCCGGACCAGCTCCTCGGCGGCGGCGGCCATGGTGGCCTGCATCAGGGCGCTGGTGACGACGGTGGAGGCGGGGGCGAAGGGCGCCTCGATGCCCTCGTGGGTCAGTTCGGCGTCGCCGACGGCGATCCGCGAGTCGAGGACGATGTCGCAGTGGTCCTTGAGGTACGTCCCCGAGACGTGCCGGGACTTCGTCTCCGTCGCGTACGCCACCGAGGTGACGCCGACGACGGTGAGGCCGAGCGCGCGGGCGTTCATGGCCATCTCCACGGGCAGGGCGTTGCGGCCCGAGAGGGAGATGATGAAGAGGACGTCGCCGGCGGCGGCGGGCGAGGAGTCGAGGACGGCCCCGGCGAGCCCGTCGACGCGCTCCAGGGCGGAGCCGAGCGTCGCCGGCATGACGTCGACGCCGACGACGCCGGGGACGGCGAGCAGGTTCATCAGGGCGAAGCCGCCGGCCCGGTAGACGACGTCCTGGGCGGGGAGCGAGGAGTGCCCGGCGCCGAAGGCGAAGAGCCGGTTGCCGTTCGCGACGGCTTCGGCGACGGCGGCTCCGGCGGCGGCGATCTCGGCGGAGTCCCCGTCGCGCACCTCCTGGAGCAGACCGATCGCGGCGTCGAAGAACTGTCCGGCCAGCTTGCTCTCGCCCATGTGAGGAAGCTCCTTCTCGTCGAGGTCGCCGATCACGGTGCGGTCTGGACCATTGGTCTGTCAATACCGCCTCCGCCGTCCCCCTGTCCCCAGTTCTCCCGCTCCGGGGCGGGGGCGGCCCGCTTGTCGGCCGGATGCGCAAGAATTGGTGCAGGGCCAGCGCACGACTCATCGAGGGGCACGAATGTCCGGACTGATCGACACCACGGAGATGTATCTCCGCACCATCCTGGAGCTGGAAGAGGAAGGTGTGGTCCCGATGCGTGCCCGGATCGCCGAGCGGCTCGACCAGAGCGGTCCGACGGTGAGCCAGACGGTCGCCCGCATGGAGCGGGACGGCCTGGTCGCCGTGGCGAGCGACCGCCACCTGGAGCTGACCGAGGAGGGCCGCCGCCTCGCGACCCGCGTGATGCGCAAGCACCGGCTCGCCGAGTGTCTGCTCGTCGACGTGATCGGCCTGGAGTGGGAGCAGGTCCACGCGGAGGCGTGCCGCTGGGAGCACGTGATGAGCGAGGCCGTGGAGCGCCGCGTCCTGGAGCTGCTGCGCCACCCGACGGAGTCGCCGTACGGCAACCCGATCCCGGGCCTGGAGGAGCTGGGCGAGAAGGCCGAGGCCGAGTCCTTCCTCGACGACTCGATGGTGTCGCTGGCGGACCTGGACGCGAGCGGCGGCAAGACGGTGATCGTCCGCCGCATCGGCGAGCCGATCCAGACGGACGCCCAGCTCATGTACACGCTGCGGCGCGCGGGCGTGCAGCCCGGCTCGGTCGTGTCCGTGTCGGAGTCGGCGGGCGGCGTCCTGGTCGGCAGCAGCGGCGAGGCGGCGGAGCTGGACGCGGAGGTCGCGGCGCACGTGTTCGTCGCGAAGCGCTGACGTAGGGCGCCGAGGGGGCCGGGACGCGTGAGCGCGTCCTCGGCCCCCTTCGTCACACGTAGGGCGCGAGCGCGCCCCACAGGCCGAGCGCGAGGACGGCGCCGGCGGTCAGCAGGCCGAGGGTGTGCTTGACGACGGTCGCGTAGGCCGGCTCGGCGGCGGCGTGACGCCGCGACGGGGCCTCG
Organism: Streptomyces roseofulvus; assembly: GCF_039534915.1. Lineage (NCBI taxonomy): Bacteria > Bacillati > Actinomycetota > Actinomycetes > Kitasatosporales > Streptomycetaceae > Streptomyces > Streptomyces roseofulvus. Next base: position 4,710,301 of record NZ_BAAAWE010000001.1, read on the forward strand.
GGGTCGTACACGACGTGGATCTCGTGCGTCTTCCGGCCGGAGCCGTAGGAGGTGGTCAGCTCGTTGCCGCTCGCGTCGGTGAACTTGTAGTAGCTCGCCTTCTTGCCGTTGGGGTAGTACGCGCGCGTGGCGACGACCGTGATGCCCCGGCGGGCGAGCAGCACCCGGTCCCGGGCGCTGAGGACGGCCCCGAGGACGCCGAGACCGCCGAAGAGCAGCCCGAGGACCGCGCCGAACGCGGCCGTGCCCATGCCCCCGCCGTGCGTGGCGCCGGTCCACCAGACGTACGCCGTGTAGGCGCCGAGGAAGCCGACGACGCCCAGCCACACCGCCCACACGGGGATGTAGTCCCGGCCCTCCTCGGTGGTGAGGAGGGAGCTGCCGGCGGGGTCGCGCTCCGCGGGCAGGGCCTCGGTCACGGCGGTGCGGAAGGCGGGCGCGGAGTAGGTGTTGCCCTCGGGGAGCCGGCGGGTGACGCCGTCGGTCAGGACGAGGACGAGAGAGGTCGCACCGGTCTGGCGCACCTCGTCGACGGCGGCGAGCGGCACGGTCGTGACGATCCGGTCCTGCTCGATCGTGAGGTGACCGTCCCTCAGGATCGCGATGTGGTCGCCTTTGGCGAGGACTTGGGGACTGCGCATGAACATGTCGACCCGCGTGCCGGGGGAGGGGTTGTAGGGCCGGTGGTCACGAATGCGCCACGGTCGGGCGACGGATCCGCAGTGCGCCCCGTTTACGCCGGAATCGCCCCCGCGCGTGCGCTCGGCGTGCCAGGCTGGAACGAGCTGCGTGCGCTGCGTGATGCGCGGAAGGGTGGGGGCCATGCGACCGACGGGGGCCGTACGCCGACTGCCGCGCGTCCCGGCGGCTGCCTCCGGCGTGGTGTCCCGGGCGACAGAGGGCCCCGGCGCCGTGTGGCGCCGGGGCCTGTCCTCCCCTGTTCCGACCTGGAGCCCCGAGCTCTCAAGGTCGGTCCCCTCGGACCGTTTTCCCCGAGCGGTCCGCCTCCCGTTGAAGATCTCCCCTCGGCCACGCGCGCCAATCCTTGAGCCCTGTCACTCGAACGAGGGGTGTTGGGTGGCAGAAGCGCATTTTCGAATGCGGGTTCGATAGTCTGGCGGGGTTCGACGGGAAAGAGGGGGTGCCAGATCATGGCGCGACGACTCGACGTCACCGGAGCCGACGGCATCCGGCTGGCGGCCTGGGACTACACGGCCGTCGCGGGCCGCACGGCCGCCACGGCGGAGGCCGGCGACCCGGCCACCGGCCCGGAGGCCCGCACGGGCGGCGCGGGCCCCGCCGGCGCGAGCCCGTCCGGCGCGCACCGGACCACCGTGCATCCGGCCCCGGCGCACCAGACCGCCGTGCGTCCGACCGCCGCGCACCAGGCCGTCGGGAGCCCGGCCGCCCCGCACCCCGGCACCCCGCGCGCCACCGCCGTGAGCATCGCCCGCCAGCCCACCGGTCCGGAGGACCGCGCGGCGCCGCCCGAACCGGCCGAGCCCCTCGCCGCACCCACCGGCGCCCCGGTCTTACTGCTCCACGGCCTGATGGGCCACGCGGGCCACTGGGCCTCCGCCGCCGGCCTCCTGACCGGCGGACACCGCACCATCGCCCTCGACCAGCGCGGCCACGGGGCCAGCGAGAAGCCGCCCGGCGGCCCGTTCACGCGCGAGGCGTACGTGGCGGACGCGGCGGCCGTCATCGAGCGGCTCGGACTCGGCCCCGTCACCCTCGTCGGCCACTCCATGGGCGCCCTGACGGCCTGGCAGCTCGCCGCCGAGCGCCCGGACCTGGTCCGCGCCCTCGTCATCTGCGACATGCGGGCCTCGGCGCTCGGCGCGGCCTCGCAGCGCGCCTGGCAGGACTGGTTCCGGGGCTGGCCGGCGCCCTTCCCCAGCCTGGACGCGGTGCACCGCTGGTTCGGCGCGGACGACCCGTGGGTGGAGACGCCGAACCCGGCGCGGGGCGCGTTCTTCGCCGAGGTGATGACCGAGCGCGCCGACGGCTGGCACCCCGTCTTCGACCCCGCCCAGATGCTGACCTCCCGCGAGACCTGGGTCCACGACGCCCACTGGGACTCGCTCGCCCAGGTCCGCTGCCCCACCCTCGTCGTGCGCGGGCTCGACGGCGAACTGGGCCGCGCCGAGGCCCAGGAGATGGTCCGCGTCCTCCCGCACGGCGCCTACGCGGAGATCCCCGACGCCGGCCACCTCCTCCACTACACCCACCCGGAGGCCTGGGCGGAAGCGGTGGGCCCGTTCCTCGCGGGCGTCCTGACCCCCTGACCCCTGGCGTACTACCCCACGCCCCCCCCGACCCTCCGCCCCCCACCCCGTCCCCGGCCCCGGACCGACTGTCGTACCCCCGCCCTACGCTCCCCCTCATGAGCGTCTCCGTGTACTACTCCGCGCGCCGCCCGGCCCCCCTCACCCCGGCCGAGGCGGCCGCCGTCGAGCGCGCCACCGCCGCGCACCTTGCGGCGTTCCCGTACGACGACGAGGAGAGCCTGTACCTGTACGGGGACCCCGGCCCCGAGCCGGACGCGCTCCTGGCCGGCTCCACGAAACTGCCCCGCGACCCCGACCGCCTCCTCCCGGTGCTGGTCCACGTCCTGGACGCGGTCACGGAGCTGCGCCGCGCCCTGCCGGGGGCGGAGTGGCACGTGCACGTGGACGACCAGGACGTCCCCTGGGAGGAGCCCGAGGGGTACGGCTTCCCCGGCATGCGCGACGTCTGAGGGCGCCCGCCCCGAACGGCACCCCACCGGGGGTCCGTCGTCCGGTACCGGGTACCTTCCCTCCACGGCGCGTCGAGAAGGGGAGCTCCCAGGGCTCGGCTCCGCGCCGCATCCGGAGGGAACCCGTACATGTCACTGCTGTCCCGGCTGAACCGCCGCCGCCCGGCGGCCCGGTCCGAGGCCCGCGCCGCCCAGGCCACCCGGCCGGCCGCGTTCGGCCTCGCCGTGCTCACCGCGCTCACCGCCTTCGCCACCCTCGGCCCGGCCGCCACCCCCGCGCAGGCGGAGCCCGAAGACTGCCCGAGGGGCTACTTCTGCGCCTGGAAGACCGATCACGCCACGGGCGAGATGCTCAAGCTCACCAAGAGCGCGGCGACGCTCGGCGCCTGGGACAACCAGATCAGCGCGGTCTCCAACCGCACGAACCAGTGGGTGTGCGGATACGACGAGCCCGGCTACACGACGTCGTACTGGAGCGTCGGCGTGCGGGACCCCGACCCGGGCGGCACCGAGTGGGGCTACATGGGGATGCACTCGCTCAGCTCGCTGAAGTTCGTCCTCACCGCGCGCGAGTGCTACGGCCCCGCCTACACGACGTGGCACGCCGAGCCCAACCCGGCCGGGCCCTCCCGTTTCGGCAACCTGAACGGCGACGACGAGGCGGACCTCCTCGCCCGCGACAAGGCCGGCCGCCTCTGGTTCCTCCCCGGCGACGGCAGCGGCAAGCTCGTCGGCGGCGGCTGGGGCGCGATGAACGCCCTCACCCGGCACGGCGACTTCTCCGCCGACGGCAAGGAGGACGTGATCGCCCGCGAGGCGTCCACCGGCAAGCTGTACCTGTACCCCGGCACCGGCACGGGCGCGCTCGGCGCCCGCAAGGTCATCGGGACGGGCGGCTGGAACGCCATGACCCGCCTCACCGCCTTCGGCGACCTCACCGGCGACGGCCGCTCCGACCTCCTCGCGGTCGAGAAGTCCACCGGCAAGCTGTGGCTCTACCCCGGCACGTCCTCGGGCACCCTCGGCGCGCGCAAGCTGATCGGCGCGGGCGGCTGGAACAGCATGAACGCGCTGACCGCCCTCGGCGACGTCACCGGCGACGGCAAGGCCGACCTCGTCGCCCGCGAACCCGCCACCGGCAAGCTCTGGCTCTACCCGGGCCGCACCGGCACCCTCGGCTCCCGCGCCCTCATCGGCGGCGGCTGGAACGCGATGGCCCAGCTCGTCGGCGTGGGCGACCACGGCTACGACGGCAGCAACGACCTCATCGCCCTGACCAACAACGCCTTCCGCAGCACCTCGTGCTCCTACCAGGGCTGCCTCATGATCTACGGCGGCAGGGACAACGGCACCTTCGCCCCCGGCAGCTGGGACGGCCACGACCGCTCCTGGAACGACATGAGCACCGTCTTCTGAGCCCCCTCGGTCTCGTACCCCGCCGACCGGCGGGGTACATTTCCGCCCTACGGCGCGTCGAGCGGGCAGGGCCCGGCTCCGCGCCGTCATGACGGAGGGAACGAATGCGCATATCTCTGCGCCGGCGCGTGGCCACGGCGGCCACGGCGCTCGGCCTCACCACGCTCGGCGTCCTCGGCGCCGGTGCGGCCCCCGCCCAGGCGGCGCCGGCCGACTGCCCGGTGGGCTACTTCTGTGGCTGGAAGACGTACGACGCCACCGGCACGATGTACAAGACGAACGCGAGCGTCGCGACGCTCGGCACCTGGGACAACCAGTTCCGCACGGTCTCCAACCGGACCAGCAAGTTCGCCTGTCTCCACGACGACGCGAACTACGGATACGACGGCAACGTAGGCTCCGTCGCCCCCAACCCCTCGGGCACCGAGTGGGGCGGCCCCGGCAGCAACGGCGTCAGCTCCGTCCGCCTGGTCGCCACCGAGCGCGAGTGCGGCGGCTGGGAGCCCTACCCGTACTGGTACGCGAACCCGCAGGCCACCGCGCCCGCCTTCGGCGACCTGAACGGCGACAAGACGTCCGACGTCCTCGCCCGGGACAAGGCCGGCCGCCTCTGGTTCCTCCCCGGCGACAGCAGCGGCAAGCTCGTCGGCGCCGGCGGCTGGAACGCGATGAACGCCCTCACCCGGCACGGCGACTTCTCCGGCGACGGCAAGGAGGACGTGATCGCCCGCGAGGCGTCCACCGGCAAGCTGTGGCTCTACAAGGGCGCGGGCACCGGCTCCCTCGGCACCCGCCTCCTCATCGGTTCGGGCGGCTGGAACGCCATGAACCACCTCACCGCCTTCGGCGACCTCACCGGCGACGGCCGCTCCGACCTCTTCGCCGTGGAGAAGTCCACCGGCAAGCTGTGGCTGTACCCCGGTACGTCCACCGGCGCGCTCGGCGCCCGCAAGCTGATCGGCGCGGGCGGCTGGAACAGCATGAACGCCCTCGTCGGCTTCGGCGACATGACGAAGGACGGCAAGGCCGACCTCCTCGCCCGCGAGACCTCCACCGGCAAGCTGTGGCTGTACCCCGGCAAGACCGGCGGCCTCGCCACCCGCGTCCTGATCGGCAGCGGCTGGAACAGCATGGCCGCGTTCCTCGCGGTCGGCGACCGCACCGGCGACGGCTACGCCGACATGGCCGCCATCACGAACAGCAGCTACTCGTCGAACTACGGCCGCGGCCCGGGCCTCCTGGTCGCGTACGACGGCAAGTCCACGAACGGCTTCCAGCCGGGCGTCATGGAGGACGAGTCCTGGTTCGACCTGAACGGCCAGTTCTGACTCACCACGTGAACGGAACACCCGTGTGCGAGGGGCGGCTGCCGCCCCTCGCACACGGCATGGGGGAGGGGAAGCAATGCGCAAGACGATGAGACGCGGCCTGGCGTCCCTGCTCGGCATCACGCTCCTGGGGGGTCTCGGGGTGGCGACGGCCGCCCCCGCACAGGCGGCGGCGAGCGACTGTCCGAAGGGCTACTTCTGTGCCTGGAAGACGGAGGACACCACGGGGACGATGTTCAAGACGAACAAGTCCCTGCCGACCCTGGGCACCTGGAACAACACCTTCAGGTCCCAGATCAACCGCAGCTCGAAGTTCGCCTGTCTCTACGACCTGCCGAACTACGAGCTCGGCACCTACTGGTCGCTGGACCCGAACGAGGACCCCCGCGGCTACGACATCGTGCCGAACCCGCACACCAGCTCGGTGGGGCTCGTCGCCACGGAGCGCGAGTGCGGCGGCGACGCGTACCCGACGTGGTACGCGGAGACCTCCCCGAAGGCCGCTGGCTTCGGCGACCTGAACGGCGACCGGAAGGCGGACGTCCTCGTCCGCGACAAGGCAGGCCGCCTCTGGTACCTGCCCGGCGGCTTCACAGGCACCCTCGTCGGGGCCGGCGGCTGGAACGGCATGAACGCCCTCGTCCGGCACGGCGACTTCTCCCGTGACGGCAAGGAGGACGTGATCGCCCGCGAGGCGTCCACCGGCAGGCTGTGGCTCTACCCGGGCACGGGCACCGGCGGCCTCGGCGCCCGCAAGCTGATCGGCGCGGGTGGCTGGAACGGCATGTCCCAGATCGCCGCCGTCGGCGACCTCTCCCGCGACGGCCGAGCCGACCTCCTCGCCGTGGAGAAGGCCACCGGCAGGCTGTGGCTGTACCCCGGTACGGCCTCCGGCACCCTCGGCGCCCGCAAGCTGATCGGCTCCGGCGGCTGGAACAGCATGAACGCGCTGACCGGCCCCGGTGACACGAACGGCGACGGCCGCGTCGACGTGTACGCCCGCGAGGCGTCCACCGGCAAGCTGTGGATGTACCCCGGTACGACCTCCGGCGGCCTCGGCGCCCGCAAGCTGGTCGGCACGGGCGGCTGGAACGTGATGGGCACGTTCCTCTCCGTCGGTGACTTCACCGGCGACGGCAAGCCCGACCTCGCGACGATCGCCAGGCGGCCCATTCTCGAGCCCGAGCACGCGGACGAACTCCGCACCTACCGGGGCCTCGGCACCGGCGCGCTCGCGGCGTGGGACTACACCGACGGCAACTGGTGGGGCCTGAACGGCGCGTTCTGACCGGCCGGACCTTGGGAAAGGGCCTCCACCCCGGAGCGGGGCGGAGGCCCTTTCGCGTACGCCGCGCCGCGCCTACTTCACCTGGGCGAGGAACGCGCCCCAGGCGGCGGGGGAGACGGAGAGGGAGGGACGGTCGGTGTCCTTGGAGTCACGGACGTGCACGGAGTGCACACAGGAGGCGACCTCGACGCATTCGCCCTGCTCGACGCTGTAGCTGCTCTTGTACCAGTTGAGGTCTGTGCTCATAGCTTCTGTGCCACCTGTTCGATCCATCGTGCCGATTCCACTGGCGAGAGCGCCTGGGACCGCAGGGTGTTGTAGCGGGCGAAGGCGTCCCCCAACTCGGGCTGCTCCGTGAGAAAGTACCTGCCGCTCTGTCCCTCGACATAGACGAGCTGCCGCTCGCGGCCTTCGGTTTCCAGCAGGATGAACGGGCCACTGATGCCCGCGTGCGCCTCCAAGTCGTCCGGCAGGACCTGAAGCTCCACGTGACGCAGCCGCGCAACGTCGAGAACGTGCAGCAGGTTGTCCTTGAGGACGCGGGCGCCCCCAATTGGGCGCGTAAGCACTCCCATCTCCAGGACGAAGCTGACGAGCGGCGCGGGCTTCCGGTGCAGCACCGCCTGGCGGGCCATGCGGCCTTCGATCATGGCCTCGCGTTCGTCGTCCTCCCACGGAGGGACGGCACAGTTGAAGACGGCTCGCGCGTACTCAGGCGTCTGCAACAGGCCAGGCAGGACCCGGCTTTCGAATGAGGAGATCGAGACGGCCTTCCGTTCCTCCTCCAGGTAGTCCTCGAACCACGCGGGCGCCGCACTGAGCGGCACCTCCTCCGCGAGCTCCAGAAGTGCACCTTGTGCACCCAGCGTGTCGTCCGCGATGGCGACGAAGTTCCCCCGAGCCCGGCGCTCGCCCCGCTCGATCATCGCCACCTGGGACTTGGAATAGCCGGTCGCGGACCCCAACCGCTCCTGAGAGACACCGGCCCGCTCCCGGTAGAACCGCACCATCCTCCCGAACGCCCTGGCCGTCCCCGCAGCCTGCCTGGCTTCCTTGTTCACACCCCGCCTCCCCGAGTGCACAGTCCTGCACAACATCACGTTGCCCCTGGTGACAGGACAGCACGCTCGGGAAGCTGACGTCATGAATCTGAGCAAGTCGCTTGACGGCAAGCCGTCCTGGGTGCCCGCCGCCGGTCACGTCCTCCGGCTCGCCGGCGTGCACTTCGACGCTGTACGGGTTCCCGGTGTCCTGGGAGAGGAGGTGGCGTACCACCTCATGGAGTTCACGGACTTCCACGCGGGGCCGATCGTGCGGGAGGCCGCCCGGGGGCGGAACCTCTACTTCCTGCTGGCGCCGGGTACGGCCTCGGGGTTCGCGTGGCCGGCTCCGGTGCGGGTGCTGGGCGGGGGCCGTGGGGGCGAGTCGTACGTGGGGATCCCGGCGTTCGACGGGACGACGTGGCCGCTGGGCTGGAGGTCGCTCCCGACGCTCGAAGATCCGTTCGTGGAGGGAGAGTTGTTGCACCAGACGGTGAAACGTGCGGTAGCGTGACGCAAGCGTCACGCTCCGTTAAGGGAGCGGCCCCCGGCGGTGCGCCAACACCATCCGAGGGCCTTCACTACCAGTGGACTGGAGCTCCACCAGAAATGCTTCGGCATGCTATCGCGCCCTTGTCGGCGTACACGAAGGTCTCGCACAGTGTCGTCCGGAATCCGCGACTGACCAGCGACGCGAAAGTCCTCCTCGTCTACCTCCAGGGGCTCCCGGAGAGTGCGGCCACGGCGAAGCCGCTCGGCGAGCACGCCGCTGACCTGGGCATGAAGCCCCGGGCGTACCAGAACGCGAAGGAATCGCTCACCGCGTGCGGACATCTGCACGAGTGGCGATGGCAGGACGGTCAGGGGCTCTGGAAGACCACCCAGCTCGTCACGAACGTCAGCCTCACGCGTGAAGAGGCGAGGGCGGTACGGGACGGCGACCGGTCACCGACTGTGCCCGATCCGGCGGTCGGTGGGCCAGGCACCCCGGAGACCGGTTGTTCCTCCACAGATGAAGACGGGGAGAAGACCAACCCCCCACCCCCCAGCGGCCCCGCGCCTTCGACGGAGCCGGAACCGGAGTCGGAACCGGACCCGGAGTCGGAGCCGGAGCCGGAGCCGGATTCGGAACCGGAGCTTTCGGCTGACACGGGGGGAGAACTCGTCCACGCCGAACGCCTCCTCCTCACGCTCCACCACGCCGACCGCGACCTGCGCCTCGGTGTCCGGGAGGCGCGCGGGCTCGCCGCCCTCGCCGCGGAGTGGCTGCGGCGAGGGGTCTCGGCGGCGGACCTGCGGCACGCGCTGACGGCGCATCTGCCGCGCACCGGCGTCCGTTCGGCGGTCGGGTTCCTCCGGCACCGGCTGACGGAGAAGCTTCCGCCGGAGCCGGTGGCCGACCCGCCCGGCGAGGCCCCGGGCCCGGTGCCCGGCGCCCTGGTGAACTGCCAGGGGCCCGGTGACAAGCCCCACGCCTTCCGGCCGGTCGCGGGCGAGACGCTGTGCGGCCCCTGCCGCCGCGAGGCTGCGCTCCGGGCCGACCGGCGCGACCGGCCACGGGAAGCTCGCCGCCCCGCCGCCGGGCCGGACTGGCGCGGCCGGGTCGCCGAGGCGTTCGCGGAGCGCCCGGGGCTCGCCTGGAAGGCGCTGGAACGTTCGGCGGGGGCCGAACCGTCCCGCGGCTAGCGTGCGGAGAGCCGCGCGGGACCGGCCCGCGCGCCCGGCCCCCAGGAGGCACTGGTGCCCGAGAACGAGCTCCGGCTCCGCGTCACCGCGCGGTTCCGCGAGGTGAACGGCGACCACCCGATGACCGCCGCCGACGACGCGTACGTCAGCGCGCAGTTCGTCCCGCTGGACGAGCTGTGCGCCGCCGGTGGTCGCGAGGCCGACGAGGCCCGGCGGCTGATGCTGGCGCGGCGGCTGCCGCTCCCGGGGTACCTGCGCTCCGACGGCGCGGAGATGGTCCCGCGCGACCTGTTCGCCCTCGCCGAGCGGGCCGGCGGGACGGACCTCCTCGAAGGCTGGTTCGTCGCGCACTGGGACGACGAGTCCGTCGGGCGGGCGGAGTGGGACGCGTACCTCAGCGGCCGGTACGTCTGCCTGCACGCCGTCACCCCGGCGGCGATCCGGCGCAAGGAGTTCCTGACCGGAGCCATCTCCGCCGCGGAGAACGCCCCGGACGCCGGTGCGGCGGACTGGACCGCGCGGCTGCACGCGCTCGTCGACGAACTCGACGCCCTGGAACCGGCGTTCACCGCCTACGACCGCCTCCGCTTCGGCGGCCCGACGTCCCGGGACACCTGCGTCGACGCCGTCCGCGCCCGCCACCCGCGCGGCGGGACGGCGGCTAGCCTGGCCGGGTGATACGCGCCTGGTCCCTGCCCTCGGTGTTCGCGCTCGTCGGCGTGCTGCTCGCCGCGCCCCCGTTCGCCCGGGGCGACGCCGGTACGGGAGCCGCCCTGCTGGCGTCGCTGCTGCTCCTGGCGGGCGCCAACTCGCCGCTGGTCTTCCCCCGTTCGCTCACCTCGGCCGAGGCCGTGCGCCGCAGCGAGGCGGACGGCCGGCCCGTCGTCTACTGGCGGCCGGGCTGCCAGTACTGCGTGCGGCTCCGCGTCCGCCTCGGCGGGCGGGCCCGCCGGGCCCACTGGGTGAACATCTGGCGGGACCCGGAGGCCGCGGCGGCGGTACGGGCCGTGAACGACGGCAACGAGACCGTTCCCACCGTCCTGCTGGCCGGCCGCCCCCACACCAACCCCGACCCGGCCTGGCTCCGCGCCCGGATCGACGACCTCAGCTCGCCGGGTCGGCCCGGTGATCCGGATGGTCCGGCACGGTGACCCCGTACGCGGGGAAGACGCCGGTCAGCGTGGCGTACTGCTCGGCGGTGAGCCGGTCCCGCTTCCAGACCGCCTGCGCGGCCGTCGTCGTCCGGGAGATCGCCGAGTGCAGCCCGCCGCCCGGCCGGGCGGCCCGCAGCTCCTCGGCGCGCGGGCGGAAGGAGTCACGGACCAGCTTGTCCAGGGCCGAGAAGCGCGCCGCGTCGAACGCCGGCACCACGGCGTGGTCGAAGGCCCCCGAGGCGACCGCCACCGCCGTGGCGTGCCGGATCTCCTGGAGGGCGGTCAGTGGCAGACGGGAGGCGGCGGCGACGAAGGCGGCCACGTCGGGCGGGACCAGGGAGGACGACATGCCCGCAGGCTCTCATGGGAGCCCCGGACCGCCTCAGCGGGCGTACGGGTTGTCCGCGACCGGGCCCGGCTGCCCCGGGAGCGGCGGGTACGCCGGCGGGGGCGGCTGCGGCGGCTCGGACGCGGGGGTCCTGCGGAGGCGGGCGAGGTCCGCGAAGATGAAGAGCACCGCGACCACGCACAGGATCGTCGACTGCGTCGAGAAGCCGACGTTCTTCAGGTTGAGGAGCGTCTCCAGGGCGCCCGCGAAGAGCGAGCCGACCGCCACGTCGAGGACCGTGCCCTCGCCGCTCCGCAGGCTGCACCCGCCGGCGGTCAGACCGAGCAGGCACACGATCATGAACTCCCGGCTCAGCCCGGCCTGCGTCGTCGACCCGATCCGCGCCGTGAACGCGAACCCGGCCACCGCCGCCAGCAGGAACGCCGGCACGAACAGCAGCACCGTCACCCGCAGCCAGCCCGGCTCCGGCACCGCGAGCCGCCGCTCCTGACGCGGCAGGTACCAGGCCACGGCCAGGAAGAGCGCCACCCCGATCAGGAACAGGCCGGGGATCCGCGCCCCGTTGTAGTCCAGCCCCGTCAGCCAGGACGACCGCACCAGCACCGTGCCCTCCGGCGCGATGTCACCGACCAGCGTCTCGGCGCCGATCAGCAGCGCGACCGCCGAGAACAGCGCGTGCCCCGTCTGCGCGTTCAGCGACAGGAAGCCGCTGAGGAAGGCGAACGGCACCGCCGCCAGCAGCGCGAGCAGCATCCCGAACAGCATGCCGCCGTTGTCGGAGGCGTTCACGCCGAGGATCACCGCGCCCAGGCCGGCCACACCGATCGTCGCCGGCTCGATCCGCTTGCTGCGCAGCAGCAGCAACTGCGACAGGGCCAGCACGCCGGGGACCACCGCGACCGAGGCGATCGTCCTCAGCATCCGGTCCGCCGAGGAGGTCGACGCCTCGCCCACGCACACCACCACGAGCACGACCGTCGCCGCCCCGACCAGCCCCAGCCACCACCCCTGCCCCCGCCGCACCGCGTCCCCGCCGACCGTCACGCCAGCCCTCCCGTACCCCCGTGTTCGACGCCAAGTACCCATCCTGGCCGAACTCTTGGCGGCTCCGAGGCCCTTTCCGGCAACTCGCCCCGCGGAGAAAACCCCTGGCCGCCCGCGCACCGCCCCGATACGTTCCCCGCCATGACCAGCACCGGCACCAGCCCCCAGCCCCGGCCGACGACGACCCTCTGGCGCCCCACCGGCCCCGAGGAGCTCGCCCTCGTCCGCGCGCTGGACTGGCGCGCCTGGCCGCCCCGGCTGCCCGAGCAGCCGATCTTCTACCCGGTCCTGAACGAGGACTACGCGATCCGCATCGCCCGCGACTGGAACGTGAAGCACAGCGGCGCCGGCTACGTCACCCGCTTCGAGGTCGACTCCGCCTTCCTCGCCCGCTACCCCGTCCAGCAGGCCGGCGGCCGCACCATCCTGGAGCTGTGGGTCCCGGCCGAGGACCTGGACGAGTTCAACGCCCACATCGTCGGCCCGATCACCGTCACCCACGAGTTCCGCTGACCCGCCGGACGCGGGGGGCCTTCCCGCGCGCGCCCGTGTCGGAAGGCCCCCGGGGCTCAGCCCTTGCTGACCGCTGCCAGGATCTCCGGCAGCCGCTTCACCATGCGGCCCGACATCAGCCTCAGGGCGCCCCAGGTCAGCAGGGCGCCGTAGGTGACGCCCAGGGGCAGCAGGAGCCACAGCAGCGCGTGCTGGTCGCTGACCCGCAGCCACACCAGCAGGGCGATCAGCGGGGCGCACAGCAGCGGACCGCCGGCCATGCCCCCGAAGATCGCGGCCATCGCCATGCCGCCCTGCCCCGGCGCCACGTTGCGGCGCGAGTCCTGGGGGACCGCGTACGGGTAGCGGACCGAGGCCACGATCCCCAGCGCCAGCATCGCGCCGAGCAGCGCGAACGCCAGGCCGAAGACCTCCGGGAGCTGCGACCAGCCGCCCGTGACCGTCGCCGTTCCCACGGCGACGACCACCGTGAACGGAACGGTGATCGCGATCATCACGTACGCCCGGTCCCGCAGCTCCGCGTAGGCGTCCGCCGGCGACGCGATGGTCTGCGCGACCATCCAGAACGCCGACGAGTCCTGCCCGAACTGGTTGAACATCTGCACGCCCAGCATCCCCGAGGCGAAACAAGCCCAGTAGACCGAACCGGCCTCCTGGAAGGCGTTGAACATCGGCACGAGCGCGCCGACCGCCAGCGCCGACACCCACGCCGCCTTCGTCTTCGGGTCCCGCCAGATGTAGCGGAAGCACCGCTCCATGACCGCGCCCGTACGCCCCCCGGGCAGCAGCCGCGCGGCCAGGCCGCGCCCCTGCGCCGGGTCCCGCACCGTGTCCGGCGCCGCGCCGACCGTCGAACCGTCCGGCTCGACCATCAGCCGCACCAGGCTCCGCCGCCACCACCACAGCAGCACCACGAGCAGCACCAGCGACGGCAGCAGCCGCGCCACGGCGAGCACGAGGTCACCGTCCGCCGCCGACCGCACCGCCGCCACCGCGGAGGCCGGCGGCAGCCAGCCCACCACCGACGCGACCGTGTCCAGCGCCGACAGGTCCTTCGCCCGGCCCAGCGCCTGCGCCCCGAAGTTGACCGCCTGGATGCCCAGCGCGATCACCAGACCGCTCAGCAGCGCCATGTCCCGCCCCTTGCGGGAGGTCAGCAGCCGGACGTTCGCCGTCGCGATCGCCCGCGACAGCGCCACGCACACCAGCAGCACCAGCGGCACCGCGAGGACGGCGAACACCGCCGCCGCCGCGCCGTGCGCCACCGAGGCGACCGCCCCGACCGCCAGACAGAGCGTGAACAGCGGCCCGATCCCCACCAGGGAGGCCACCAGCAGCGCCCGCACCAGCGGCTGCGGCCGGAGCGGCAGCATGACCAGGCGCGAGGGGTCCAGGGTCTCGTCCCCGCTCGGCAGGAACAGCGGCATCACCGCCCAGCCCAGCGCGAACACCGCGACCGTGAGCACCGACACCGCCCCGGCCGCCTCGTGCCCGCGCAGCATCAGGAAGGACAGCACCATGAAGGCGGCGATCAGCAGCACCACCACCAGGGAGGCGACGAACGCGACCGTGCGCCCGCCCGACTGCCGCAGCCCGTTCCGCATCAGCGACAGCTTCAGCCGGACGAAGACCGGCGTGAGCGCCGGCTCGGCGGCCGTCGCCGTCATCGGCCGTCACCCTGGGCGCCGCCGCCCAGCCAGTCCAGCGAATCGCCCGCCGCGGCCCGGCCGTTCGCGCCCACCAGCTCCAGGAACGCCTCCTGGAGCGTGGCCGCGTCGCCCTTCACCTCCGCCAGCGGACCCTGCGCCCGGATCCGGCCCCCGGCCATCACCGCGACCCAGTCGCACAGCGACTCCACCAGCTCCATCACGTGGCTGGAGAAGACGACGGTCGCGCCGGAGGTCGTGTACCGCTCCAGGACGCCGCGGATGGTCTGCGCCGACACCGGGTCGACGCCCTCGAAGGGCTCGTCGAGGAAGAGCACGTCCGGGTTGTGCAGCAGCGCCGCCGCCAGCCCGATCTTCTTCCGCATGCCGGTCGAGTAGTCCACGACCAGCTTGTGCTGCGAACCGGCCAGGTCCAGCACGTCGAGGAGCTGGGTGGCCCGCTTGTCGACCTCCGCACCGGGCAGCCCCCGCAGCCGCCCGCTGTACGCGAGGAGTTCACGGCCCGAGAGCCGTTCGAAGAGCCGCAGTCCCTCCGGCAGGATGCCGATCCTCGCCTTCACCCGGGCGACCGACTCGGGGTCGCTCCACACGTCGTGGCCGGCCACCCGGATCCGGCCGGAGTCGGGCCGCAGCAGGCCGGTGATCATGGAGAGGGTGGTGGTCTTGCCGGCGCCGTTCGGCCCGACGAGCCCGATGAACCTCCCCGCCGGCAGCACCAGATCGATCCCGTGCACGGCGATCTGCTGGCCGAACCGCTTCCACACCCCCTCCACCTGCACCGCGGGCGCCGCACCGGATGGTTCCGGTGCGGCGCCCGTCGGTTCGAACGTACCGTCAGATGCCTGGTCGGGCATGGTCCGTCAACCTTTCGGTCGTCCCCGTACGGCGCTGTTCGCGCCATTTCGGCCAGCCTAAACGGCGGCCGGGGGAAAACCCCAGGTCACTGGCGGCGGGACCGTGATTCGGCCGCCTCGCGCCCGCACGCGTACGCGAGCGCGCTGATCAGCTCCTCCGCGTCCGGCAGCCAGCGGTTGGCCGGCGTGGGCCGCCGCGCCCACTGGACGGCGCCCCGGCCGCCGATGCGGGTGGGCGGCGCCGCCACGTAGTGCCCCTCCCCGCGCGTGGCGAGGTCGAGCGAGGCCGGGGCCCAGCCCAGCTTGCGGATCAGGTCCGGGACCTTGGCGGAGGCGCCGGGCAGCACGAAGAAGAACATCCGGCGGTCCGGGGTGCAGGTCACCGGGCCCAGCGTCAGCTCCATGCGCTCCATCCGGGCGAGCGCGAGGAAACCGGCCGCCTCCGGCACCTCGATCGCGTCGAAGGTGCGGCCGGTGGGGAGGAGGATCGACGACTTCGGCTGCTTCGACCACATGCGGCGGGCGCCGACCGCGCTCCCGGTCGCCAGTGTCGCCCAGTCGGGTTTCACGGCGTGGGCACCCGGCAGCGGGCAGTCGGCGGTGCCGCAGGAGCAGTGCTCCCGGCCGTCGACCGCTTCCAGCCAGGTCCCCGGGAACACGTCCCAGTGCCGCTCTTCCGCATACCGCACGGCGCTGTCGAGCAGCTGCTCGCCCCGCTGCTGGGGGATCTGCGCGGCTTCCGTCGTGACTCCGATGGTCTCATCCACGGTGAAGACAACTGCCCCCGTCACCTGGGGTTACGGGCGCGGCGGCGCCGGGAGTGAGGCATCGATCCTGCATGCGGGGCGCATGGGTGCACGCGCGGGGGCGCGCGGGGGACCGGGGAGCGGGGAAGGGGTACGGAAGAGGGCGGGGCGGGCACGCGACGGGGGCGGGGCGGGGGTCGCGGACCCGCGGCCGACGTGTCCGGTTTCGCGTGTTCACATCGGCATTGACCGGATATCCGCAGGGCAGTGATCACTTCGTGTCCGTACCCGTCCCGTCTGGGGGTTCCTCTCATGGCAGCCAGGCCACTCGTGCCGCGACAGCCCAACGAACGGCTCCAGGCGCTCATCCAGGAGGCCGCGTGTTCCAACGCCGGTCTCGCCCGCAGGGTCAACATGGTGGGCGCGGAGCGCGGTCTCGACCTGCGGTACGACAAGACCTCCGTGGCGCGCTGGCTGCGCGGGCAGCAGCCGCGCGGCCGGGCGCCCGGGATCATCGCCGAGGCGATCGGCCGCAAGCTGGGGCGGGCGGTGACGATCGAAGAGGTGGGGATGGCCAACGGCCGGAACCTCGCGGCGGGCGTCGGCCTCCAGTTCGCGCCGACCGTGCTCGGCGCCATCGAGCAGGTCTGCGAGCTGTACCGCAGCGACGTGGGCCGCCGCGAGTTCCTGACCGGCTCGTCGGTCGCCGCGTCGGCGCTGGTGGAGCCCAGCAGGGACTGGCTGATCGGCGGCCCGGACGCGCAGGTGGCGCGCACGGCCGGGGCCCGGGTCGGCCGCGCGGACGTCGCGGCGGTACGGGAGACGACGGCGGCGCTCGTCGACCTGGACCGGCGCTTCGGCAGCGGGCACGTCCGCCCGGTGGTGGTCCACTACCTCGACAGCGTGGTGTCCGGGATGCTGTCCGGCTCGTACCGGGAGTCGGTGGGACGGGAGCTGTTCGGCGCGGTGGCCCGACTCACCGAGCTGGCCGGGTACATGGCCGTGGACACCGGTGAACCGGGCCTGGCGCAGCGGTACTACATCCAGGCGCTGCGGCTGGCGCAGGCGGCCGGGGACCGCGGCTACGGCGGCTATGTGCTGGCAGCGTCGATGAGCCACCTGGCGGCGGAGCTCGGGAACCCGCGGGAGATCACCCAGTTGGCGCGCGCCGCGCAGGAGGGGACGCGCGGCAGGGTGCCGCCGCGGGCCGAGGCGATGTTCCTGGCGGCGGAGGCGCGGGGGCACGCCCTGCTCGGGGACGGGCGGGCCTTCGAGGCGGCGGCGGGCCGTGCGGTACGCGCGCTGGAGGCGGCCGATCCGGAGTCGGGCGACGACCCGGTGTGGATCGCGCACTTCGACGGGGCGTACCTCGCGGACGAACTGGCGCACTGCTACCGGGACCTGGGGCGCGCCGGCGCGGCGGTCCGGGCGGCGGAGGAGTCGCTGGCCGGGCATCCGGAGACGCGGGCGCGGCGGCGGGCGATCGGGTTCGCGCTGCTCGCGGCGGCGCGGGTGCAGCAGCGGGAGATCGAGGAGGCGTGCCGGGCGGGCACGCGCGCGCTCGAACTGCTCGGCACGCTGCGGTCGTCGCGCGGGGCGGAGTACCTGGAGGACCTGAGGGACCGCCTGGAGCCCTTCGCGGGCGAGCCGGTGGTCCGGGAGTTCGAGGCGCGTCTGGAGGTGCACGCGGCCTGAGGGAGGGTTCGCGGGCGGTTCCGTTCCGTGCGAAGGGTGTTACCGGGCTCACACGTGTGTGCGGAGCCCTGGACGCACCCGGTAGCGTGAGCCGACGATTCCGTAGGTTTATCAGTAGGAGTCCCGGTGACGCAGAACGGACAGGGTCCGGAGCAGGGGGGCGCGCAGGCGTGGGGCGGCGCCTGGGGGCCCGCGGGCGCCCAGGCCCAGCCGGGCGGGCAGCCGCTGCCCCCCGCGCAGCCGCTGCCCCCCGAGGCGCCGCCCGCCGGTGATCTCCAGGCCACGCAGTACATCGCCCCGGTGCCGCCGCAGCCGCAGGGCGCCCCGATGCCGCCGGCCGGTCCGCCGGCCGGCTACGGCTACCCGCCGCCGGTCGCCGCCCACGGCGACCTGCAGGCGACCCAGCACATCCCGCCCGTGCCGGGGGGTGCGCCGCCGGCGGGTCCGCCGGCCGGGTACGGCTACCCGCCGCCGGTCGCCGACCTGCAGGCCACCCAGCACATCGCGCCGGTGCCGCCGCAGGGCCCGGGCGGTGGCGCGCAGACCCAGTTCCTGGGGACCGGCCGACTGCCGCAGCCGCCGGCCCCGGCGGGCGCCTCGGACGCGACGCAGTACATGGCGCCGGTGCCGGGCGGTCCCGTGCCCGGTGGTCCGGTGCCGGGTGGTCCCGTGCCCGGTGGTCCCATGCCCGGTGGTCCGGGTGCGACGCAGCCGCCCGCGGAGTTCGACAGCCTGTTCCGGGACTCGGCGCCGGCGCAGCCCGCGCCCCCGGCGTACCAGCAGCAGGCCCCGGCCCCGTACCAGCAGCACCCGCCGCAGCACCAGCAGGCGCCGCAGCAGCAGTACGGCTACCAGGGCGGGGGCGGCTACCAGGCGCCGGGCGGGCACCAGGACGCGTACTACTACGACGACGAGCCGGAGCCCGCGCGCCGGAAGGCGCCGGTCGCGCTGATCGCGGCCGTGGTGGTCGGCTGCGCGGTCGTCGGTCTCGGCGTGGGCGCCCTGCTCAGCAGCGGCGACGACGAGAAGGAGCCGACGGCCGGGACGAGCGTCGCCCCGAGCTCGCAGGCGCCCGCGACGGACGGCGCCTCCCAGGCGCCGGAGAAGAAGGACGACCCGGCGGAGCCGCAGGCGCGGGAGCTGGACAAGCTCCTCGCCACCAGCAACGACAGCCGGGACACGGTGATCAGCTCGGTCGAGGCGATCAAGCAGTGCAAGAACCTCGACAAGGCCGCCGCCGACCTGCGCGGCGCGGCCGAGCAGCGCCGGAGCCTGGTGACCAAGCTGCAGACGATCAAGGTGGACCGGCTTCCGGACCACCAGGCGCTGACGTCGGCGCTCACGCGCGCGTGGCAGGCCTCGGCCGCGGCCGACGACCACTACGCGGGCTGGGCCGACCAGATGAAGGCCAAGAACGCCTGCAAGGGCGGCCAGGCCAAGAGCACCAACCGGCTGAAGGCGGCCAATGACAAGAGCGCCGAGGCGACCAAGGCCAAGAAGGAGGCGGCCGGGCTGTGGAACCCGACCGCCGGGAAGTACGGGCTGACGAAGCGGTCCGCCACCCAGCTGTAGCGGCGGGGCGGCGGACCGGGCCGGTCAGCCGCCGTGGCTGACGGTGGGGCCGACGTCGACGAAGCCGGGCTTCTGGGCGACGAGCCGGCCCTTCCGGACCACCTGGAACGTCACCGCGTGGTTGACGATCCGGGGGAAGTCCGGGGCGCCGAGCAGGTCCTCGTACATCCAGCGCAGCTTCGGGGTGAGGCCGCCGGTGTCCACCTGGGCGCCCCGGTCGAGGGCCTCGGCGATCCGGGCGGAGGTGATCGTGTCCCGGTCGAGGGACTCGATCACCTCCTTGAGGACGGTGTAGGCGATCCAGGTGGTCTGCACGCCGGTGTCGGTCGGGTCGACCCGGTTGTCGGCGAAGGCGTGCTCCTGGATGACCTTCCGCATCGGCTCCCAGCTCTTGTCGTCCGCCTCCGGGTACCAGCCCGTGACGTACGCGCCCTCGAAGGGGCTGCGGGCGCCGCCGGTGCGGTCGATGACGGGCTGGCCGACGCTGCCGAGGACGGAGGAGATCCGGACGGACTCGGCGGTGTCGTCCTCGTCGTCCGCCGCCTGGGCGCCGCCGGTGGCCTTCGGGAGGCGGCGGAAGGAGTCGAAGAAGGTCTGGGTCCGCTCGCCGAGCACGGCGGCGACGCAGCCGTCCTCGGTGCCGGCCTCCTCGCGGGCGCTGGCGGCCTGCTCGGTGTACTCGGTGGCGTCCTCGACGGCCGGGATGTCGACGGCCCCGCGCCTGCTCGCCTTCTTCAGGCCCGCGTCGAGGAGCTTGGGCAGCCGGTCGCCGGCGAGGGTGTCGGGGCGGACCAGCGAGACCCTGCGGCAGGATTCGGCGAGCTGCATGCCGTGCCCGGCGATGAGGGCGGCGAGGCCGCCGTTGACGGGGTACGAGAGGTGGCTGGTGAACTCGTCGTCGGTGAGGCCGTAGCCGCCGATGTACGGGATGCCGGCCGCTTCGAGGGGGGCCATGAAGGCCCGGCCGTTCTGGCTGTACGAGCCCACGACGGCGACCGCGTTCTCGCGGACCGCGCGGCGGGCGCACGCGGCGGCGCCGGCCGGGGTGTTCTGTTCGTTGCAGGTGAGGACGCGCAGTTCGTGCCCGTCGATGCCGCCCTGGGAGTTCACCCAGCGCGCGTACGTCTGGGCCATGGCGGGCATGCCGGGCATGTTGGTCGCACGGGTCTGGTCAGGGGCCCAGGTCATCACCGTGACGGGCTCCCTGGAGCCCCCCGTGGCACCAGGGAGCACGCCACACCCGGTGAGGATCGACGCGCCGGCCGCCGCGGCGGTGACGGACGCGAGGAGTGAGGACAGTCGCCTACCGGTCATGAGCACGCACACTTCCGGCCCAGGGGTAACGCGGGAGTGTGCGGCGTTCAACGGTGGGTGACGGGGAGGTGAATTACGGGGGTCGCGGCCGCTAAGGGGAGGGGCCGAGTCCGGTTGTCGGTGGGGAACCGTACGATCGAGCGATGTCCAGTTCCGTCCCCGGTCCGGTGAACTCTTCCCGTCGCGGCCGTCGCTCCTCCACCATGGGCGGCATGCCGCTCAACGACATGCCGTGGTGGCGCTGGCGCACCCAGGTGCGCTCGGCGCTGCACATGCTCTCCGATCCCGGGTTCCACCGGTCCGTCTGGCTCGCCGGCCAGGAGGGATACGGGGACGTCACCGACGCCGTCTACCGGCTCGTCGAGGACACCTGGCTCGACAACTGGTCCGCCGAGCGCTACGTCGGCGCGATCTTCCGGGACTCCGCCGAGGCGCAGCTCGTCGACCTCGCCGTGCTGCGGGTGCTGCGGATCCTCCACCAGGTCGGGCCCGACGCGCCCTTCTCCGCCTACCAGGAGCACCCGGGCTGGCCCGAGGCCGTCCACGCGGCCCGCGAGGCGCACGTCCGGCTCGCGACCGCCGACGGGGACGACCCGGACGCGCCCCCGCGCTCCCTGGACGTCCTCAGCATCCTCACGCGCGCGTGACGTTCCGCTGAGCGGACGGGGTGGGGGCCGGGGGGTGCGGTGTGGCACGCTGTCGGCATGACTGACCAGTATGTCCTGACCATCTCGTGCCCGGACAAGCAGGGCATCGTGCACGCCGTGTCGAGCTACCTCTTCATCACCGGATGCAACATCGAGGACAGCCGGCAGTTCGGAGACCGTGACACGGGCCTCTTCTTCATGCGGGTCCACTTCTCGGCCGAGGCGCCGGTGACCGTGGACAAGCTGCGGGCGAGCTTCGCGGCGGTGGGGGACTCCTTCCAGATGGACTGGCAGATCCACCGCGCCGACGAGCGCATGCGGGTCGTGCTGATGGTCTCGAAGTTCGGCCACTGCCTGAACGACCTGCTCTTCCGGTCCTCCATCGGGGCGCTGCCGGTCGAGATCGTCGCCGTCGTCTCCAACCACACCGACTTCGCGGAGCTCGTCGCCTCGTACGACATCCCCTTCCGGCACATCCCCGTGACGAAGGACACCAAGCCGGCGGCGGAGGCGGAGCTGCTGGCGCTCGTCGAGGAGCAGAACGTCGAGCTGGTCGTCCTCGCGCGCTACATGCAGGTCCTGTCGGACGACCTCTGCAAGGCGCTCTCCGGCCGGATCATCAACATCCACCACTCCTTCCTGCCGAGCTTCAAGGGCGCCAAGCCGTACCACCAGGCGCACGCGCGCGGCGTGAAGCTCATCGGGGCGACGGCGCACTACGTCACGGCGGACCTCGACGAGGGGCCGATCATCGAGCAGGAGGTCGAGCGGGTGGGCCACGAGGTGACGCCGGACCAGCTGGTCGCGATCGGGCGCGACGTGGAGTGCCAGGCGCTCGCCCGCGCGGTCAAGTGGCACGCCGAGCGCCGCATCCTCCCCAACGGCCGCCGCACGGTCGTCTTCGCGTAACCCGCCACGGCACGGGCGCCCGTTCCGCTGGCGCGGCGCCCACCCCGGGCCCGGCGCCGGCGCCGCTCCGTTGTGGGCAGTCGTTCCGCTGGGGCGATGGGGGTCCCCCCTGCTCGAGCGAAGCCGAGAGCTTGGGGGAGGGTGGGCACAACGGAACGGCACCTTCAGCGGTGCCTCCGCGCCCCCGGGCCTGGACCCGCACCGGTACGGCGTCGTGCACGGGGTGCGGGTTCAGGCGCGGAAGCCTGGGCGCGGCAAGCGGCGCCGTGCCGTGTGCCCACCCGTTCCGCCCCGCGCAACGCCTGCCCACACGGAGGCCCGGCGAACGGGCAGGGTGGGCGCCGCCCTGCGGAACGCCTGCCCACACGGAGGGCCCGGCGGTGCGGAAGTCGGGGGTTACAGGCGGCTCAGGGAGGCGGCGGCTGAGAGGACGTCGTGATGGCTTCTCGGTCGCCGTCCTGGCCGGCCGCCGCCTCCTGAGGGGAGATGTGGCCCGCAACGAGCTGGCAGAACTCGACGCCGTCCATGGCGACCTGGGCCACCACGTGGTCGGGGGAGCCGAGGGCCGCCGGGGAGTCCAGCGCGATGTACCAGTGGCCGCCGCCCGCGCCCTCCACCTCCAGGTGGAGCGAGCGGCCGGGGGCGCCCGCGGCGACCAGGTGGCGGGCCGGGGCCGCGCGGCCGGTGCGGCGCCGGTGGGCGACCGCCGCCGGGAGGAGACGGGCGGCCAGGTCGATCATGCCGTGGAGGTGCGGCCCGCTCGGCGGGTCGTACGGATAGGCCACCGCGTTCGCGATGTCGTCCGCGTGGACCCAGCACTCGAAGGCCCGCTCCAGGAGCGCGTCCTTGAGGGGGAGCGCGAAGTCGCCGTAGGTGACGGTCAGGTCGGAGACGCCGCGGCCCGCGAACGACACCGTCCGGACGAGCGCGTGGCTCTGGTCCCGCCAGGGCTCGCGCAGCGACCGGTTCGGCGGGCGGTCCAGGGACTCCCAGAACGCCTCCGTCCGCTCCGCCGGCGACAGCTCCGGCACGTCGGGACCGAGCGGGTCGGCGAGGCCGAGCGCGCCGGACAGCAGGCCGTCCACCGCGAGGAGGTGGCCGATCACCCCGGCGACGGTCGACTTCCGCCGCACCAGCCGGTCGTCCTCGTACCACTTGAGCCGGACCGGCGCGTGCCACTCGGACTCGCCGATGTCCCGCAGCAGCGCGTCCAGCCGGGCGGTCTCCGCGTCGTACGGGGTCGCCCAGGCGGGCACGGGGATGCGGGCGGGCCGCCGGCCCAGGCAGTTCTCCAGGACCCGCGACCGCAGCAGCGGGTCGAGGTCCAGGTCCCGGTCCTCGTGCAGCAGCGCCACCGCGTCCCGCAGCCGCAGCGCCTCCTCCGCGCACGGCGCGCACACCGTCAGGTGGTCCTCGACGGCCCTGGTCTCCGCGGCCGAACACGCCGACAGTGCCCAGGCCCCGAGCAGGGACTTGAGCACCGTGTGGGAGAGCAGCAGGGGCGGCGACAGGTCCGCGTGGTCGTCGGCGGCGTCCCGCGGGCCCGGTATCCGGGCGGCGCGTGCGAGGTCGTCGTCCTCGCCGTTCGCCCCCGTCACAGCGCCCGCCCGTAGCCGCCCGGCGGTCCGTCGAGGGGCCGGGTGTTCGCCGTCGACAGCAGCTGGAGCCCCAGGCGCAGCCGGCGCCGCGCCTCCTCGTGGCTGATCGACAGGTCGGCGGCGGTCTGGCGGTAGTCCCGCCGCTGGAAGTACGCCAGTTCGAGTGCCTTGCGGAGCGGGGCCGGCATCGAGGTGACGATGTAGTCGGCGCGGGCTGCGGCGGAGGCCCGGCGGACCTTGGCCTCCAGCTCCTCCGCCGAGCCGACGCCGGTCTCCGCGTACGCCGTCGCCTCGGTCTGCCGCAGCCGGTTCACGGCCTGGCGCTGGGTCAGCCGGGCCACCCAGGAGCGCAGGTTGCCCTGCCGGGGGTCGTACGCCTCCGGGTTCTCCCAGATGGCGAGGAAGACCTCCCGGGTGACCTGGTCGGCGGCCTGGTCGTCGTCGAGGACCCGGTGGGCGAGGCTGTGCACGAGGGAGGCGAAGCGGTCGTACAGCTCGCCGAGGGCGGCGGCCTCGCCGCGCGCGAGCCGCTGCTGCATCCTGCGGTCCCAGCGCGGTGGTGTGTCGTTCGCCATCCGAGCCCCTCCACCTTCCGCTCCCGCCGCGCCGGTCCCGGACCGTCGGACGGTCCGTCCACTCCAAACTAATGCGACCGGCCGACAACGCACGCAGGTTTGCCGCAAGTGCGACGTTCACGGGGGACCGGATGGTAAGGAAAGCGTCATACCCGGCGGCAGGGGTTTCGGCCGGACGCCCCGGGGCAGGCGCCCGTCCGTGACGACGATCGAGGCCGACGAGGACGACCGCGGCGGGTGGACGGTGCTGGCGCTGCGCGGTGAGCTGGACCTGGTGACCTCCCCCGAGATACGGCGGCGGGTGCACGACGCCGTCGCCGCCGGGCGGCACGACCTCGTCGTCGACCTGTCCGGGGTGCGGTTCTGCGACTCCAGCGGCATCGGCGTGCTCGTCGCCGCCCGCCGGCTGCTGCGCTCCTGCGGCGGGCGGCTGCGGCTGGTGCTGCCCGAGGCGGAGGAGAGCCAGGGCCATGTGACCCGGGTCTTCTCCGCGCTCGGCGTGACCCGCCTCTTCGAGGTGTACGAGGACGTGACGGCGGCCCTGGCCGGCGAGGCGCCCGCCCCGCCGCCGGTCCCGGCGCCGCGCTCCGGGACGGACGCGTCCGCCCCGCTGCCGCGTCCTACCCCGCTGCCCCGAACCGCTCCCTGAGCTTGTACTTGAGGACCTTCCGCAGCGTCTCGTTGCGCGGCAGGGCGTCCACCACCTCCAGCTGCTCCGGCAGTTTGTGGACGGAGAGCCCGGCCGCGCGCAGGAAGGCGGTGAGGTCCGGCAGGGTCAGCGGCGGGGCGCCCGCGGGCTGTTCGACGACGGCGCAGACCCGCTCGCCGCGCTCGGCGTCCGGGAGGCCGATGACGGCGGCGTCGCCGACGGCCGGATGCTCGTGGAGCAGGTCCTCGATCTCCTTGGCCGAGATGTTCTCGCCCTTGCGGATGATGATGTCCTTCACGCGCCCGGTGAGGACGAGGTGGCCGCTGGGGGTGAGGTGGCCGACGTCGCCGGTGATGAGGAAGCCGTCCTCGTCGAAGGCGGCGGCGGTCTGCGCCGGGTCGAGGTAGCCGCGGCAGACGGCCTCGCCGCGGAGCCGTATCCCGCCGTCGTCGGCGACGCGGATCTCCATGCCGGCGGGCGGTCGGCCCTCGGTGGTGGCGAGGTGGTCGGCGGTGTCCTCCGGGTCCCCCATGGTGATCATGGGAACCTCGGTCATGCCGTAGCCGTGGGTGAGCTGGCAGCCCAGCTCCTTGCGGACCGCGTGGTAGACCTCGGGCGGTTTGGGCGCGCCGCCGCCGGCGAGCAGCCGCAGGGTGGGGATGACGGGTTCGCCGGGGTTCTTGCGCTGTTCGGCGAGGAACATCGAGTAGAAGGCGGTGGAGCCGCCGGCGACGGTGACGCCGTGCCGGCGGTACTCGGCCAGCGACTCGGGCAGCGCGAAGTGTTCGAGCATCACGGCGGGGAAGCCGTACAGCAGCAGCATCACCGTGTAGTCGGGCCCGGCGATGTGGGCGTACGGGAAGGCCATCGAGCCGACGTCGGCGGCGGTGAGGCGCAGCGCGTGGGCGAGGCAGGCGCCGCCGGCGAGCAGCGAGCGGTCGGTGTGCAGGACGCCCTTGGGGTCGGAGGTGGTGCCGGAGGTCCAGTAGATCCAGCGCACGTCGGTGCCGGAGGAGGGCGGCGGGGGGAGGACGGCCGGGTCGCCGTCGGGCAGGTCCTCGGGGGCGTACGCCGTGAAGATCCCGGGGGCGCCGAGCCGCCGGGCCATCGCGGTGTGGTCGAAGCCGCGCCAGACGCCGGGGACGGCGAAGTGGGCGGCGCGGGACTCGCGGAGCGCGAAGCCGACCTCCTTGTCGCGGTAGAAGGGGATGACGGGGGTCTGGACGGCGCCGAGGCGGGCGAGCGCGAAGGAGAGCACGGCGGTCTCGATCCGGGTGGGCAGCTGCCAGGCGACGACGGTGCCGGGGCGCACGCCCCTGCCGTACAGGCCGGCGGCGCAGCGCTCGGCGCGCTCGCGCAGCCCGCCGAAGGTGAGGACGCGGTCGCCCTGGAGGAGGACGGGCCGGTCGGGGGTGAGACCCGCGCGGCGTTCGACGAGCTCCCAGAGGGTGCGGGACTCGCCCAGCGCCAGGGCCTGTGCGGTTTCGGTCGAGGTCACCGGGGCCTCCATTCCGTGCGGGATCTCCGACGGCACTTCTGACTGCCCGTCAGATCGTGCGGAGAGCGTAGAGGGCCGGTCCTTGTCGGTCCAGACCCCTGGGGCTAGCCTGACCTCATCGGGATCTGACGATCCATCAGATAACTGGAGGGGTCATGACCGAACTGCCCCGCATCATCAGCGTCGACGACCACGTGATCGAACCCGCCCACCTCTTCGACACCTGGCTCCCCGCGAAGTACCGCGACCGGGGCCCCCGGGCGCTCACCGCCGGCATCGGCGAGCTCGCCTACGTCGGCGGGAAGTACCAGATCACCATGGACCCCGACGGCCCGCCCACCGACTGGTGGATCTACGAGGACCTCAAGTTCCCGTACAAGCGGAACATCGCGGCCGTCGGCTTCGACCGGGACGACATGACCCTGGAGGGCATCACCCGCGACGAGATGCGGCGCGGCTGCTGGGACCCCAAGGCGCGCCTCGCCGACATGGACCTCAACCACGTCGAGGCGTCGCTCTGCTTCCCCACCTTCCCGCGCTTCTGCGGCCAGACCTTCGCCGAGGCGCACGACAAGGAGGTCGCCCTCGCGTGCGTGCGCGCGTACAACGACTGGATGGTCGAGGAGTGGTGCGGCGACAGCGGCGGCCGGCTCATCCCGCTCTGCATCATCCCGCTCTGGGACATCGACCTCGCCGTCGCCGAGATCCACCGCAACGCCGCCCGCGGGGTGAAGGCGGTGACCTTCTCCGAGATCCCCACGCACCTGGGCCTGCCGTCGATCCACTCCGGCTACTGGGACCCCTTCTTCGCCGCCTGCCAGGAGACCGGCACGGTCGTGAACATGCACATCGGCTCCAGCAGCCAGATGCCGGCCGCGTCCCCCGACGCCCCGCCCGCCGTCCAGGCCAGCCTCAGCTTCAACAACGCGATGGCCTCGATGATGGACTTCCTCTTCAGCGGCGTCCTGGTGCGGTTCCCCCGCCTGAAGCTCGCCTACAGCGAGGGCCAGATGGGCTGGATCCCCTACGCCCTGGAGCGCGCCGACGACGTGTGGGAGGAGCACCGCGCCTGGGGCGGGGTCCGCGACCTCGTCCCCGAGCCGCCGTCCACCTACTACTACCGGCAGATCTTCTGCTGCTTCTTCCGCGACAAGCACGGCATCGCCTCGCTGGACGTGGTCGGCCGCGACAACGCCACCTTCGAGACCGACTACCCGCACGTCGACTCCACCTTCCCGCACACCAAGGAGGTCGCCCTCGACCACGTCCAGGGCCTCGACGACGAGACCGTCTACAAGCTGATGCGCGGCAACGCCATCCGCATGCTCGACCTCGGCATCGTCTGATGGACCTCGCCTACAGCGACGCCGAGGAGGAGTTCCGCGGCCGGCTGCGGGAGTGGCTCGCCGCCGAGCTCCCCCGGCTGCCGGAGCGGCCCGACCCGCTCGACTGGCCGGGCCGGAGGGCGTACGACTGCGGCTGGCAGCGACGCCTCTACGACGCCGGGTACGGGCACGTGCACTGGGACGCCTCGCCGACCCAGCGGCTCATCTTCCTGGAGGAGACCGAACGGGCCGGCGCGCCCTACGTCGGCGCCAACTTCGTCGGCCTCCTGCACGCCGGGCCGACCATCGCCGCCGAGGGCACCCCCGAGCAGCGCGCGCGCTGGCTGGAGCCGGTGCTGCGCGGCGACGAGGTCTGGTGCCAGGGCTTCAGCGAGCCCGGCGCCGGCTCCGACCTGGCCTCGCTGCGCACCAGGGCGGTGCGGGACGGGGACGCGTACGTCGTCACCGGGCAGAAGATCTGGACCTCGCACGCCGAGGTCGCCGACTGGTGCGAACTGCTCGTCCGCACCGACCCGGACGGACCCCGGCACCGGGGGATCAGCTGGCTCGCGCTGCCCATGGACGCGCCCGGCGTGACGGTCCGGCCGCTGCGGACGCTCGCCGGGTCCACCGAGTTCGCGGAACTGTTCCTCGACGAGGTGCGGGTGCCGGTCGCGAACCGGGTCGGGGAGGAGAACGACGGCTGGCGGGTCACCATGGTCACCCTGTCCTTCGAACGCGGCACCGCGTTCGTCGGCGAGGTCGTCGCCTGCCGCCGCCTGCTCGGCGAACTCGCCCGCACCGCGCGGGAGAACGGCCGCTGGGACGACCCCGCCCTGCGCCGCCGCCTCGGGCGGCTCTCCGCCGGGTTCCTGGCGCTGTGGCGGCTCACCCAGCGGAACGTCAGCGAGGCGCAGGCCACCGGCGGCGTCCCCGGCGTCGGCGGCTCCGTCTTCAAGCTGCACTACTCGCACGCGCGCCAGGAGCTGTACGACACCGCCGCCGAGGTCCTCGGCCCGGACGCGCTCGACCTCGGGCGCGAGTGGAACCTCGACCGGCTCTCCTCGCTCTCGTACACGATCGCCGCCGGCACCAGCCAGATCCAGCGCAACATCGTCGCCGAGCGGATCCTCGGCCTGCCGAAGGGACGGTGAACCGGACCGTGGACTTCCGACTGAGCCAGGACCAGCGGGACCTCGTCCGCGGAATACGGGAGCTGCTCGCCGGTCGCTTCGGGCGCGACGCGCTGCGGGCGGCCGTCGACGAGCCCGGGCGGCTCGACCGCGGCCTGTGGAAGGAGCTCGGCGACGCCGGCCTCTTCGCGCTGCGGCTGCCGGAGGACGAGGGCGGCGTGGGGCTCGGGCTGCCGGAGGCGGTGCTGCTGTTCGAGGAGGCGGGGAGGTGGCTGGTGCCCGGTCCGCTGGTCGCCACGCACGGGGCGGCGGGGTCCGTTCCCGGTGCCGCGGAGGGACTCACGGTGGTGACCGAGGTCTCCGGTGAGGGACTGGTTCCCTGGCTGGACGCCGCCGACGTGGTGCGCGGGGACGCGACCGGAGCCGTAGCCGTGCGGTCGGTCGATCCGCTGACGCCGCTTCACCGGGTCCCCGGCGCCGGCGGATGGGCGCCGGAGGCCGTCCTGCTCACCGCCGCCGAGCAGGTCGGGACCGCCGCCTGGGCCACCGAGGCCGCCGTCTCCCACGCCCGGCAGCGGGAGCAGTTCGGGCAGGTCATCGGGGGGTTTCAGGCCGTGAAGCACCTGTGTGCCGGGATGCTGGTGCGGACCGAGCTGGCGCGGGCCGCCGTGCACGGCGCCGCCGTGACCGGCGATCCGGTCGAGATCGCCGGGGCCAAGCTGCTCGCCGACGAGGCGGCCGTCGCCAACGCCCGGGACTGCCTCCAGGTGCACGGCGGGATGGGCTTCACCTGGGAGGCGGACGTCCACCTGCACCTGAAACGGGCCTGGGTGCGGGCCGCGCTCGTGCTGCCGGGGGACCGGGCGGCGGAGGAGGTGGCCGCCGCGCTCTGAACCCGACCGGACCGGGTGCGAACTGGTGACGGAGCGTGTTCGAATCTGGGGCGGAGGTCGATATCGGGTTGTGTCCTTCGGAGGGTCGTCACGGGCCGGAGTCGGGGTTCCGCTCCGGTACTCTCCGTGGGATGCGAGTGCTTGTGAGCGCGGGTCGCGCCCCGCGTTCGACTCCCCGCCGCGTGCGTCGCACAGTATGGACCACGCGTACTCCTTCGCGCTGGAATATGCCCGAAGCGCTTGTTGCGGTGACTGTACGTCAACCATGCTGTCTCACAAGGGAATCACGTTCCGTAAAGGTGTGTCCGCCGGTTCGGATGGTGTGAACGGTGCAGGTGCTTCAGGTTCAGTTGGAGGTCGGGCCGGACCCGGCGGAGGTGGGGCGTGCGCGCAGGTGGGCCCGGAAACGGCTGGCCGGCTCCGGGATAGGGGACGACGAGCCGCTGGCGGAGACGCTGGTGCTGCTCATCTCCGAGCTGGTGACCAACGCCGTGGTGCACACGGGCTGTCCCGCCGTGCTGCGGATGCTCTTCGCCGCGGAGGGCGGCGTGCGGGTCGAGGTCGCCGACCGCAGCGAGCTGCCGCCCCGGCCCCGGCATGCCGCCGGTGAGGACACCAACGGGCGAGGTCTGGAGCTGGTCGACGGCCTCGCCGACCGGTGGGGCTGGCAGCCCGAGGGGGCCGGCAAGAGCATCTGGTGCGAGGTGGACCGCACGCCCGTGGAGCCCGCGCGGGCCGGCGGCGTCGTGTCACCCGGACGGATGCACTGTTGACGGTTCGTTCCGTTTTGCCCACCCTGGGGTGAGCGATTCGT
Organism: Streptomyces roseofulvus; assembly: GCF_039534915.1. Classification (NCBI taxonomy): domain Bacteria; kingdom Bacillati; phylum Actinomycetota; class Actinomycetes; order Kitasatosporales; family Streptomycetaceae; genus Streptomyces; species Streptomyces roseofulvus. Next base: position 4,740,748 of record NZ_BAAAWE010000001.1, read on the forward strand.
CGTGAGGGGAGCCGAGGGCCCTGCGCCCTCGGCGTGTGCGGGTCGTGGCCGGGTGGCGGCGGTCCGTACCGTGCTCGGGGCGCCCACGGGCGCGCCGCCACCCGCGGATCCGATGGTCAGAACAGCGCGACGGGCGCCACCGGCGTTCCCGTGCCGCCGACGAAGGGCTCCGGCATCGCGGAGAGCAGGAAGCTGCAGCGGCCCTCTTCTGCACAGGCTGTGGACAACTCTTCGAGGTTCCAGTTCTGGCCCTGGAGCATCCCCATCTCGACGAGGTCCAGCGCGTGCACGCCCAGCCACAGGTCCTCGATCTCCGGCGGGAAGATCTCGAAGGTGAGGGTGTCGTTGGCGACGGCCGCGACGTCCCGCGCGTGGAACCACTCCGGCGTACGGATCGAGAGCCCGGGCGACGGGAACGCGTACCCGTGCCGGTCCCCGGCCAGGTACAGCCGCATCTGCCCCGTCCGTACGAGGACGATGTCGCCGGCCCCGACCGTCACCCGCCCGTACTCCGCCGCCTCGTCCAGGTCCTCCGGGGTCACCGCGTGGTCGCCCGGCAGCCGGTCCACGCCCTTCGCCGCCGCCACGTCCAGCAGCACCCCGCGCCCGACGACGTGCCGGGCCGTGTGGATGCCGCTGAAGGCGGCCCGGCCGTGCGGGGTGACGGTGTCGGCGGGGCGGCCGTTGTAGATCCGGCCCGAGTGCGAGGCGTGGGTGAGGGCGTCCCAGTGGGTGCCCGCCTGCAGGCCCAGGGTCACGGCGTCGTCGCTGGTGGCGACCGTGCCCGGGCCGAAGAGCTCCTGGTTGACCTGGACCATGACGTGCAGCGGATTGACCCGCCCCGGGATCATCCCGGTCTGCACGCCGTCCTGCCGTAGTTCCACGGCAAGGGCCACACGGCGGCCGGTGCGGACGCCGGCGGCGGCCTCCCGGACCGTCGCGTCGGTGATCAGGTTGAGCGTCCCGATCTCGTCGTCACGGCCCCAGCGGCCCCAGTTGTTCACGCGTTCGGCGATCTCGTGGAAAGCGGCGGGGAGGGACATCGGGGCCTCCGGGGGCTTGTCTTCCTGCATCTGACGGCCCATAGAATCTAACGGACCGTCAGAAACTGCGGGAAGGGGCCGGAGATGGGGAACTTCTTGGCGGGCAAGGTCGTCGCCGTGACCGGAGCGGGACGCGGCATCGGCCGCGCGGTCGCCCTCGCCTGCGCCGCCGAGGGGGCGAAGGTCGTCGTCAACGACTACGGCGTCTCCATCGAGGGCGGCGCACCGACCAGCGAGGTCGCCGTCGCCGTCGTCAAGGAGATCGAGGCGGCCGGCGGCACCGCCGTCGCCGTCGCCGACGACATCTCCACCATGGCCGGCGGGCAGCGGCTCGTCGACGTGGCCCTCGCCGAGTACGGCCGGATCGACGGGGTCGTCTGCGTCGCCGGGATCCTGCGCGAGCGGATGCTCTTCAACATGACCGAGGAGGAGTGGGACCCCGTCGTCGCCACCCACCTCAAGGGCACCTTCACCGTCTTCCGCGCCGCCTCCGCCGTCATGCGCCGACAGCGCTCCGGCGCCCTGATCGGCTTCACCAGCGGCAACCACCAGGGCTCCGTCGCCCAGGCCAACTACTCCGCCGCGAAGGGCGGGATCATCTCGCTGGTGCGCAGCGCCGCGCTCGGCCTGCACAAGTACGGCGTCACCGCCAACGCGGTCGCCCCCGTCGCCCGCACCCGGATGTCCGCCAACGTCCCCATGGAGCTCCAGGAGATCGGCGAGCCCGAGGACGTCGCCGCCCTCGTCGTCTACCTGCTCAGCGACCGCGCCCGCGCCGAGTCGATCACCGGACAGGTGTACACCGTCGCCGGACCCAAGATCGCGGTCTGGGCGCAGCCCCGGGAGCTGCGCGCCGGGTACGCGGAGGGCGGGGCGTGGACGCCGGAGCGGATCGCCGACTTCCTGCCCGGGACGGTCGGCGTCGATCCGATGCCGATGCTCGCCCGGCTGGAGGAGATGGCCCGGGCCGCCGCGGCGGGGGACCGTCCGAACCAGTAGTCCAGGCTCTCAGGAGAGGGAGGGATCGTCGTGCGCGGTGTGGTGTTCGACGGGAAGAGCGTCGAGGTCGTCGCGGACCTGGAGGTGCGGGACCCGGGACCCGGCGAGGTGCTGGTGGGGATCAGGGCGGCCGGGCTCTGCCACAGCGACCTGTCCGTCATCGACGGGACCATCCCGTTCCCGTCGCCCGTCGTGCTCGGGCACGAGGGGGCCGGGGTCGTCGAGGCGGTCGGGGAGGGGGTGGGGCACGTCGCCGCCGGCGACCACGTGGCGCTGTCCACGCTCGCCAACTGCGGGGCCTGTCCCGACTGCGACACCGGCCGGCCCACCATGTGCCGGAAGGCCATCGGGATGCCCGGGCAGCCGTTCTCCCGGCAGGGCAGGCCGCTCTTCCAGTTCGCGTCCAACTCGTCGTTCGCCGAGCGGACGATCGTGAAGGCCGTGCAGGCCGTGAAGATCCCGGACGACGTGCCGTTCACCTCGGCCGCGCTGCTCGGCTGCGGCGTCCTCACCGGCGTCGGAGCCGTACTCAACCGGGCCGCGGTGGCCCGCGGCGACACCGTCGTCGTCATCGGCGCCGGCGGGATCGGGCTCAACGTCGTCCAGGGCGCCAGGATCGCGGGCGCGTCGGTGATCGTCGCCGTCGACACCAACCCCGCCAAGGAGGAACTCGCCCGCCGCTTCGGCGCCACCCACTTCCTCGGCTCCGCCGACGGCGTCCGCGAGGTCCTGCCCACCGGCGCCGACCACGTCTTCGAGTGCGTCGGCCACACCGGCCTCGTCCGCACCGCGATCGACCTCCTCGACCGGCACGGACAGGCCGTCCTGCTCGGCATGACCGCGCCGAAGGCGGAGGCGAGCTTCCCGCCCGCCGCGATGTTCCTCGACAAGGCGATCCTGGGCTGCCGGTACGGCTCCTCCCGCCCGCAGAAGGACATCCCGCTCTACGCCGGGCTGTACCGCACCGGCGCCCTCCTCCTCGACGAACTCGTCACCACCGCCTACCCCGTGGAGGAGTTCGACCGCGCCCGCGAGGAGGCGGAGGCGGGAAAGGTGGCCCGGGGGGTGCTCGTCTTCTAGGCCGGGGGCAGGGGGCCGGGCCAGGGGCCGGGGGCCGGGGGCCGGGGCCGAGGGCCACGGGCAGGGGGCAGGGCCAGGGTCCGGGTCCGGACGGGGCCAGGGTCTGGGCCGGGGCCGGGGCCAGGGCCGAGGCCAGGGTCTGGGTCTGGGCCGGGGCCAGGGTCCGGGTCCGGGTCTCGGTCGGGCCAGGGGTTGGGCCTGGGTCTGGGCCGGGGCCAGGGTCTGGGTCTGCGCCGGGGTCTGGGCCGGGGTCGGGGCCGGGGCCGGGGGCAGGGCCTGGGCGCGGCCTGGGCAACGGCTCGGCCCGGGGCCGGTTTTCCGGGTGCGGCGGGCGAACGGCCGCCAGTACGGTCGGGCGCATGTCCTACCGCGAGCTGGCGACCCGCCCCGTCCTCACGTGGTGCGCCGTCACCACCGCCGCCCGGATGCCGGTGGCCATGGCGCCGCTGGCCCTGGTCTTCCTGGTGCGGGAGCGGCCCGGCGGGTACAGCCTCGGGGCGGTGCTCGCCGCCGTGTACGTGGTGGGGGAGATCGTCGCCGCGCCCGTCCTCGGGCTGCGGATGCGGGCCGAGCGGGCCCGCCCGCAGATGGCGGCCGGACTCGCCGTCGGGGCAGCCGGGTTCGCCGGGCTCGGGCTCGCCTCCGGGGCGCATCCGGTGGCCCTCGGCCTGCTCGCGTTCCTGGCGGGAGCCGGGCCCGTCGCCGTCTCCGCCGGACTGCGGGCGCTGCTCACCAGCATGGTGGAGGAACGGTCCGTCACCCAGGCGCTGAGCCTGGAGTCCATGCTCACCTTCGGCATCTGGGCCGCCGCCCCCGCCCTCACCACCGGGCTCGCGCTCGGCGCCGGGCCCGCCGTGCCGCTGCTGCTCCAGGCCGTCCTGATGGGACTCGGCCTCGCCGGACTGTGGCTGCTGCCCGCCGGATGGGCGGCCGAACCGCAGACCAAGGACCGGGCGGCCCGCCGCGCCCTGCTCGCCGCCTGGCCGGTGTACGTGCTCGGCGCCGCCTCGCTGACCCTCCTCGCGCTCGCCGAACTGATCCTCCCCGCCCTCCTCGAACAGCGCGGGATCGGCATCGGCTGGGCGGGCCCGCTCCTGGCCGGCTTCTCGATCGGCTCGGTCGCCGGATCCTTCCTGTACGGGCTCCGCCCCTCCTGGCCCGGGCCGCTCGCGGTGCAGTCGCTCGTGCTCGTCCTCGGGGTGACCGCCGGAGTGGCGCTGGTGGCCCTGCTGCCCGGCGCCCTCGCCCTCGGCGCCGCCCTGGTCGCGGCCGGCCTGCTCCAGGCACCGGCCATGCTCACCCGGAACCTGGCGCTGCGCCGCGCGCTGCCGCCGTCGGCGCTCGCCGCCGGCTACTCGATGATGTACGCGGCCGTGGGCGCCGGTTACGCGGCGAGCGGCACCCTCGCGGGCGGCCTGCTGAAGGTGGTCGCGCCGTCCACGGCGATCCTGTGGGGCGTCGGCCTGACGCTGGTGCTGGTTGCCGTCGGCGCGGCCGGCGAGCGGAGGCTCGTACGGAACCGGGACGGCGCGGAGCCGCGTCCGGAGCAGGAGAAGTCCGTACGCGCGCCCTCGACGTGAGGAACCCCTGATGGCACTCCGCAGGCCGCCGGCCCTGCTCGTCCCCCTCGCCCTCGTGCCCCTGTTGGTGGCCGGGTGCAGCGACGCCCCGACGTCGGCGGACGCCCCGCCGGTGGCGGCCGGCGAGGAGCAGGCGCCGGAGCCGGCCGCCGTGGAGGAGACCGAGACCGAGAGCGCGGAGGACGAGCGGGAGCGGCGCGCCCAGGAGGCCGTCGGGTCCATGGACGACCCGGGGTTCGTGGAGTCCGGCAGCTCGCCGGCCGCGGAGGGCGCGCACCTCCGCTCCGTGCTGGAGCCGGGGGCTGCGTACCGGCTCTCCGTCGCCTGCGTCGGGACGGGGGCGGTGAAGGTCGTGGTCACCGGCCGGGGCGACCCGGCGACCGTGCCGTGCGACGGCGTCCCCGTCGGCCGCCGGATCGCGGACGCCCCGGCGGAACTGCCGGTCGCGATCACCCCGGTGGGCGCGGCGACCGGGACGGTCGCCTGGCAGATCGACTCCGTCGACGCCGACGCCGACGCCGACGGGGACACGACCGGGACCCCGGCCGCCGGCGGCGGGGACGACGACGATCACGAAGGAGAGAAGCCCAGGCGGAAGGTGCGCCGGTAGGCGGTCGGCGTCACGCCGATCGCGGTCATCAGGTGCACCCGGAGGGACTGGGCCGTGCCGAAGCCGCAGTCCTGGGCCACCCGGTCCACCGGCAGGTCGCTGGTCTCCAGCAGGTGCCGGGCCCGCTCGACCCGCTGCTGGGTGAGCCACTGGCCGGGGCTGACGCCGACCTCGTCACGGAAGCGGCGGGTGAAGGTGCGGACGCTCATCGCCTCCCGCTCGGCCAGGTCCCGCAGCTGGATCGGCTCGTGCAGGTGCGCCAGCGCCCACGCGCGCGCCCCGGTCGTGGTGTGCGTGCCGGACTCGGGGACCGGGCGGGCGATGTACTGGGCCTGGCCGCCGTCCCGGTGCGGCGGGACGACCGTGCGGCGGGCCACCTCGTTGGCGACCGCCGCGCCGTGGTCGCGGCGCACGATGTGCAGGCACAGGTCGAGCCCCGCGGCGACGCCCGCCGAGGTGAGCACGTCGCCGTCGTCGACGAAGAGGACGTCGGCGTCGACCCGGACCGTCGGGAAGAGCCGCTGGAAGTGGTCGGCAGACGCCCAGTGCGTGGTCGCCGGGCGCCCGTCGAGCCAGCCCGCGGCGGCGAGCACGTACCCGCCCGTGCAGATCGCGACGAGCCGCGTCCCCGGCCGGACGTGCGCGAGGGCGGCGGCCAGCTCCTCGGTGAGCCTGCCCTCCTCGTAGACCGGCCCCAGCTCGTACGAGGCGGGTACGACGACCGTGTCCGCCGTGGCCAGCGCCTCCGGGCCGTGTTCCACGTGCACCGCGAAGTCCGCGTCCGTCTGCACCGGCCCCGCCGCGACCGCGCAGGTGAGGATCTCGTACAGCGACCGCCCCGCGGCGTCCTTGGCGCGGCCGAAGATCCGGTGCGGGATGCCCAGCTCGAATGGGAGCAGTCCGGGCAGGGCGAGGACGACGACGCGGTGGGGCGGCTTCGGCGCGCTCTCTCCCATGGACCTCTCCCGACTCGATGCGTTTCCCCCCAAGTCTGCACCCACGGCCCCGACCGTGGTGGCCCGATCCTTTGGAAAGCTGACAGTCCGGCCAATGGTGAGGGCGGGACGCGGCCGGGATGCTCGGTGGCATGGCCCAGACAACGGAGCACCGCCCCTCCGCCTCCACCCGCCCTCCGCGCGCTCCGCGCGTCCACCGCGCCTGGTCCGTCGCGGCGGTCACCTTCGTCACCATCATCGGCGCCGCCGCCTTCGCCTCCCTGCCGGGCCTCCTGATCGAACCGCTCCACGCCGAGTTCGACTGGTCGCGCGGCACGATCGGCCTCGCCGTCTCCGTCAACCTCGCGCTCTACGGCCTCACCGCCCCCTTCGCCGCCGCCCTCATGGACCGCTTCGGCATCCGCAAGGTCGTCGCGGCGGCCCTCTCGGTGATCGCGCTCGGCTCCCTGCTCACGGTCTGGATGACGGCCGCCTGGCAACTCGTCCTCTACTGGGGGCTCCTCGTCGGCCTCGGCAGCGGCTCCATGGCGCTCGCCTTCGCCGCGACCGTCACCAACCGCTGGTTCACCGCCCGCCGCGGCCTGGTCACCGGCATCCTGACGGCGGCCGGCGCCTCCGGCCAGCTCGTCTTCCTGCCGCTGCTCTCCTGGCTGGTCGAGCACCACGGCTGGCGCCCGGCCGCCGTGACCACCGCCCTCGCCGCGCTCGCCGTCGTCCCCTTCGTCTGGCTGCTGCTCCGCGACCACCCGGCGGACGTCGGACTCGCCCCGTACGGCGGGGAGTACGCCGAGAAGCCCGCCCCCGTCACCGGCGCCGCCCGCCGCGCGGTCACCGTCCTGTTCCGGGCCGCCCGCACGGGCCCGTTCTGGCTCCTCGCCGGCACCTTCGCGATCTGCGGCGCCTCCACGAACGGCCTGGTCAAGACCCACTTCGTGCCCGCCGCCCACGACCACGGCATGCCGGTGACGGCCGCCGCCGGACTCCTCGCCGTCATCGGCGTCTTCGACGTCGTCGGCACGATCGCCTCCGGCTGGTTCACCGACCGCTTCTCCCCGCGCCGGCTGCTCGCCGTCTACTACGCCCTGCGCGGGATCTCGCTCCTCTTCCTGCCGATGCTGCTGGCGCCGTCGATCCACCCCCCGATGCTCTTCTTCATCGTCTTCTACGGCCTCGACTGGGTCGCCACCGTCCCGCCCACCATCGCGCTGTGCCGCGAGCACTACGGCGAGGACTCCGCGATCGTCTTCGGCTGGGTCCTCGCCTCCCACCAGGTCGGCGCCGCCGCCGTCGCCTTCGCGGGCGGCGTCGCCCGCGACGTCTTCGGCTCGTACGACGTCGTCTGGTACGCCTCGGGCGCACTGTGCGCGGCGGCCGCCCTCATGGCCCTCGTCATCCGCCGCCCCCGGCATGATGGAGCCCATGGGGACGGGGAGCTGGAGAAGTAGGCCGTGGCTGCTGTGGGCACTCCTGGCGGTGCCCGCGGCGGCGACGATCGCGGGGGCGGGCACGTACGCGGGGGCGCTGGGCCCGCAGGACCCGCCGAAGCCGGGGAGGGCGGACCTGGTGGGGCGGTACGAGGACGGGGAGGGGGGAGTGGTGACGCTGCGCGCGGACGGGACGGCCGAGGTGCGGGGGATCGAGTACGACCTGTACGACGACGGGAGCGGGGTCGGGAAGCGCTGCGAGGACGACGCCGCGACCTGGTTCCTGGAGGAGACTCGGCCGCGCCGGCACAACGCGGTGAACGTCTTCAACGACTGCGGCTTCTTCCAGCCCTGGGACGTGGACGGCTCCCCGTCCGACCCGCGGATCGTCTACTACGCGGGTGATCCGGCTCCCGACACCCGCCGCGTCCTCACCCGCCGCTGAACCCCCCGAACCGCCCCCGGTGGAACAGCAGCGGATCCCCGCCCTGCTCCACCGCGTCCAGCGCCTCCACCCGGCCGACGACGATGAGGTGGTCGCCACCGGTGTGGACGGCGGTGATCGTGCAGTCGATCCAGGCCGGCACCCCGGCCAGCCGCGGCGCGCCGGTGACGGGCGCGGGGGACCACTCCACGCCCGCGAACTTGTCGGCGCCGCTGACCGCGAAGGCCCGGCACAGCGGCCCCTGGTCGGCGCCCAGGATGTTGACGCAGAAGGTGCCGGCGGCGGCGATGCGGGGCCAGGTGGTCGAGGTCCGGGCGACCATGAAGGCCACGAGCGGCGGGTCGAGGGAGAGCGAGGCGAAGGACTGGCAGGCGAAGCCGGTCGGTCCGGCGTCGCCGGTGGTGGTGACGAGGGTGACGCCGCTCGCGAAGTGGCCGAGCACGCGCCGGAACTCCGCCGGGTCGAGGGGCGCCCGCTCGTCCTCGCGCACGGCCCGCAGGGCGGGCCGGGGGAGGGGTTCGACGGCCGTGGGCGCCCCGGCCGCTCTCAGGTGTCGGACGGCGCTGGCCGCCATCCCCGCGTGTCCCATCATGCCCAGCATTGAAACTGACGCAGCGTCAGATGGGAACACCCGGGGAGGCGGCGGCGCGCACTAGCCGACGACGGCGCCGGTCGCCTTCGTCCACGCGTGACCGGAGACGTGTCCGGTCCGGTGGGCGGTGACCTTCACGGTGATCGCCTGCCCGCGCTGGGCGCTGGTGAGCCTGAAGGCGGTTCCGGTCGCCCCGCTGATCGCCCGCCCGTTGGCGTACCACTGGTAGGCGTACGAGGTCGGCGCCGGCGTCCAGGTGCCGCGGTTCAGCGTGAGCGTGTACCCGACCCGCACCGTGCCGGTGAGGTACGGCGCCGTGGTCGCCTTGGGCGCGAGCCCGTAGCCGACCGTGACCGCGCCGGTGGTGGCGGAGCCGCTGAGGTGCCCGGTGCGGTGCGCGGTGACCGTCACGCTCAGCTTCTTGCCGCGGACGCCGGCGGTCGGCGTGTACGCGGAGCCGGTGGCGCCGGAGATCGCGACGCCGTCGGCGCGCCACTGGTAGGCGTACGAGGTCGGCACCGGCGACCAGCTGCCGACCACGGCCGTCACCTTCGACCCGACCCGCACGGTTCCGGAGAGGGACGGCGGCGTGGTGGGCTTCGGCGCGACGCCCTTCACGGTCACGGCCCGGCTGGTCGCGGTCGCGTTCGGGTGGCCGGCCTTGCGGGCGGTCACCGTCACCGTCAGCTGCTTGCCCTGGAGGGCGGCGGGGATCGTGTACGCGGAGGCGGTGGCGCCGGAGATCGCGACGCCGTTCGCCTTCCACTGGTACGCGTATCCCTCGGGCACGGGCGACCACGGGCCGGGGGCCGCCGTCACCTTGGCGCCGACGGCCGCCGTGCCCGTCACGGCGGGCAGGCCGGTGGGAGCGAGCGGGTCCACGACGGTGATCGGGGCGGGACGGTGTTCCACGCCCCTGCCCGAGTCCACGTGGAGGGGCAGCCGTCGCCCTGTCGGCGCGCCGGTCAGGTCGAGCGCCACGATCATGCTGCGGCGGTCGGGGGCGACGGAGACCGTGGTGGACGTGGCCCCGTAGTAATACGCGTACGGCTCGGTGTACTCGTCCACGACGACCCTGGTCCGGCTGCTGAGCGAGGTGCCGGTGACCTTCATCGTGATCTTGCCGGCGCCGACCGTGCCCGGGGTCACCGACGTCACCGTCCACGGCACGAGGCCGCAGACGCCTTCGTAGACGGTGCACACGGCCTCCGCCCGGATCGGGGTGGAGGGGGCACCGGCCAGATCGGGCAGTCCGATCACGAGCGTGGTCGGGAGCGACGTCTTCGCCTCGCCACCCAGGTCGCAGCTGTACTCGGGGGACCCGTAGCCGGTCGCCCTCTCGCAGGAGTCGACGCCCGTGGCGACGTCGTGGAGCCACGCCCGGGGCCAGGCCGTGTGGACGGTGTCCGGCGTGAAGTCCAGGGTGAACGCGTCGCTCGACGCGGTCGGCAGCACCACGCACAGCGCGGACTTCTGCTCGCTCAGCGTGCCGGTGAGCGGTCCGAAGCCGTGGCTCACGTCGGAAAGCCGGGTGCACTCCGGCGCGGGGACGGTGCCGGTGCCGATGCGCAGGGCGTCGACGCGGTGGGCGGGAAGGGCCGTCCCGGCGTGCGGGGTGACGACCACCTGGTACCGGGTGGAGCCGGTGGGAGCGCATGTCTCCGGCGACTCCGTGCAGACCGCCACGCCGTTCGCGTCGTACACGACGGTCTCCGCCGCGTCGTGCGTGCCGCGCACGGTCAGCTGGAGCCTGTCCGCGGCGGAGGCGGACACCTGGCGGCAGCGGGGGAAGTCGACCGGACCGGGGCTGCCTTCGAGGGACGGGCCGCCGACCGGGGCCGCGGGAGTGCTCGGGCAGCCTCCGACGGTGGCGGTGACATCCCTGCGGATCACGGCGTACTCGGCCGGTTCGTCGTGACCGTGGAAGAAGACGGTGTGCGCCACGCCCGGGGTCAGCCCGCAGACCTCCTGCGCGGACCCACTCTCGGACCGGAGGGAGCAGACCCACTTGCCCGACGCGTCGAGGACGGCCAGTGCGGCCACCGACTCTCCCGCCGTCCGCCGGAGCTGGAGCAGCTCTCTCGCGGAGTGGTCGGCCGCCGGGATGGTCAGGCAGTCGGCGAAGACGCCGTCACCGGTCGTCAGCCCGGCGCCGGGCGTGGTGTCCGTGAAGTCCCCGGACGGGAGGACGCGGCAGTCGCCCGGCGTGTCGCCGCGGTCCACGAGGATCCGGTACGCGCCGACCGGCCCGGCGGTCACCGCGTGGGTGACGAGCAGCCGGTGCGGGGCGGTGCCCGTCAGGGTGCAGGTCGTGGCCTCGTCACCGTCGCGGACGGAGCACAGCCGACTGCCGGTGGCGTCCAGCACGGCCAGGTGGACCGCGGCGTCCGGCCGCAGGACCAGGCGGGAGCCCTGGGGGGCGGGCAGGGTGAGGCAGTCGGTCTCGCCCGCGGCGGTGAGGGTGCCGCGGTACAGGGCCGAAAGGACGAGGTCGTCGGTGCAGCCCTCGGCGGACACGCGGTCGCGCAGCTCGACGAGGTCCTCGCTGATGAGTGCGTAGGTGACGCCCCCGGCGAGGACGCAGCCGCTCAGGCCGGTGCAGGAGATCTCCCGGCCGTCCTGGTGGTACACCTCCAGGCCGGTCTCCCAGCCGGCGGCGTTGAGGGAGCGGATCTCGTAGCGCCGGTTCGCCGGCGGGGTGAAGCTCCGGCAGCCGCTCGGCGGTGACGCCTGGGCGGCGGCGGTGCCGTAGACGGTCGGGACGATCGGGGTGCAGCCCGCAGGGTTCGACAGGCGGCGGACCCGGAGCGCGTACTCCGCGGTGGGGTCGGCGGCACGGGACAGATCACCGAGGACGCGGTAACCGCCGGTGCCCTGGGGCAGGACGCAGCCGGGGAGGCCGTAGGAGGAGGGGGAGGGGCAGATCCGCCGGCCGGTGTCGTCGGTGATCCAGGAAAAGAGGTAGGACGTTCCGGCACGCAGATCGGTGGTGATCCGGTCGCCGACGGAGGCGCGGAAGGCGCGGCAGACGAGGCCGAGCCCGCCGGTCGGAGTGCCGGTCGCCGGGGCGGTGTCGTAACCGGTGCCGGGGATCTCCGTGCATTCCGGCCCCGGCATCAGGGGGACGACGGAGAAGCGCAGCGAGTCCGCCCACGCGTCGTTGCGGACGCGGAGGGTGTAGGTGCCGGGGGCGAGCGGGCAGAGCTGCTCGCCGGCTTCGTCGCGCAGGCAGGACACCTGGGTGTCGCCCGAGAAGAAGGTGAGGTGGATGTTGGCGGCGCCCTCGCGCATGACGCGGTGCAGCCCCTGCTTCTCCGCCGTGATGGTGAAGCAGGTCTCCTCGTCCGCTCCCAGAGTCACGGCGCCTGCGGGGTCTCCCGGCGCGCCGAGTGGGGTCAGCGGCAGCACGGGGCACGCGCCGGCCGTGGGCTCGGGCGTCGGGTCCGTCGGCGTCGGGTCGGTCGGCGTCGGGTCGGTCGGCGTCGACGGTTCCGGCGTCGACGGTGCCGGTGTCGGCGTCGGGTTCGTCGGCGTCGGGTCCGTCTCCGCGGGCGCCGCCGGCGGCGCTTCCGACGGCGTGGCCGCCGCGGGTGCCGAAGGCGCGGCCGTCGTCGGCGACGGCGTCGCCGCCAGGGCCGTCCCCGCCGGCAGCAGCGGGGCCGCGAGGGCCGCCAGCAGGGCGGGGACGAGGAGCAGGTTTCTGGTGGATCTCGGGTGCAGACGTCTGGATCTGCCGCGCGAGCGCGCGAAGTTCGGCATTCTTCCGTTCCCCCCGGAGCGGTGTGGCATATGCGGGCCACACTCTACGGGCGGGGTACGACGGCCACCGACCCGCTATCGCCCCTCGTACCGCGCCTCCCGCCGCTCCACGAAGCTCGCCACGCCCTCCTGCGCGTCGCGGGTCGTCATGTTCAGCTCCTGGGCCGTCGCCTCCGCCGCGAAGGCGGTCGCGCGGTCGACGTCCAGGGACGCGTTGACCAGCTGTTTCGTGAGGGCGAGGGCGCGGGTCGGGCCCTGGGCGAGGCGTTCCGCCCAGGCGCGGGCCGTCTTCTCCAGGTCGTCCGCCGGGACCACCCGGTTCACCAGTCCGAGCGCTCTCGCCTCCGCCGCCGGCAGCGCGTCGCCGAAGAACATCAGCTCCTTGGCGCGCTGCGGGCCGATCAGGCGGGGGAGGAGGTACGCGCCGCCGCCGTCGGGGACCAGGCCGCGGCGGGCGAACACCTCGACGAAGCGCGCGGACTCCGCAGCGAGCACCAGGTCGCAGGCGAACGCCAGGTGTGCGCCGATGCCCGCCGCCGTGCCGTTCACCGCCGCGATCACCGGCTTCTCGCAGTCCATGACGGCCGCGACGAAGCGCTGCGCGCCCTGCCGGATCATCCGGGCCACGTCACCGGCGACCCGGTCCCCGAGGGAGGGCGCGCCGCGCAGGTCCGCGCCCGCGCAGAAGCCCCGGCCGGTGGCGGTGATCACCACGCAGCGCACGGACGCGTCGGCGGACGCCTCCGCCAGCAGGGCGACGATCCGCTCCCGCTGGTCCCAGGTGACCGCGTTCATCGCCTCGGGGCGGTTGAGCGTGATCCACGAGACGCCGTTCTCGACCGTGTGCAGGACCTCGGACATGGGGCTCCTATCGGCAGACCGCGAGCGCGTCCAGCGCCACCGCGCCCTGGCCGCGCGGCAGCACCATCAGCGGGTTGATGTCGAGTTCGGCGAGGTCGCCGTCGAGTTCGAGGGCCATCCGCTGGACCCGGAGCACGACCTCGACCAGCGCGTCGACGTCGGCCGGCGGGGCGCCGCGCACGCCGTCGAGCAGCGCCCGGCCGCGCAGCTCGTCCAGCATCGAGCGGGCCTCGCGCTCCCCGAAGGGAGGGACGCGGACGGCGGTGTCGTTCAGGACCTCGACGAGGACGCCGCCGAGGCCGACGGTGACCGTCGGGCCGAACAGGTCGTCGCGGGTCACCCCGACCACCATCTCGACGCCCTTCCCCACCATCTGGCAGACGAGGACGCCGTCGAGGTCGATCTGCTCGTAGCGGGCGATGTCGGTGAGGTCCCGGTAGGCGTCCCTGACCTGGCTCGCCGACGTCAACCCGACTTTCACCAGGCCCAGTTCCGTCTTGTGGGCGAGCTGCGCGCCGGACGCCTTCATCACCACCGGGTAGCCGACGAGCCCGGCGGCCCGGACGGCGGCCGCGGCGCTCGTCACCAGCTGCTCGCGCGGCACGCGGATGCCGTACGCCCGCAGCAGCTGCTTCGCCGCGTGCTCGCTGAGCCGCTGCCCGGGCCGCATCAGCGCCTGCGCCTTGCGGAAGGACGGGGACGGGGTGCGGGGCGCCTCGTCGAAGGGGGAGCGGTAGCCGGCGGTGAAGCGGTGGTGGTCGAGGTACGCCTTCACCGCGCCGATGCAGTTGGCGAAGGTGCGGAAGGTGGCGACGCGGGAGGAGCCGAGGAGGGTGGTCCGGTAGGCGTCCTCGGTGCCGACGGGGGAGCCCCACACCACGCACACCAGCTTGTCGGTGGCCTCCGCGGCCTCCACCAGGTCCTGCGCCAGCTTGTCGCTCATGGGCGGGAAGGGGCCGGTGATGGGACAGACGAGCACGCCCACCGACGGGTCGGCGAGGATCGCGTCGATGATCTTCCGGCCGCGCCAGTCGCCGACCGGGTGGCCGCCGTTGTCGACGGGGTTGGCGACGTTCAGGTACTCCGGGATCCACTGGTGCAGCTCGTCCTGCTTCGCCCGCGGGAGCGTGGGCAGGGTCAGCCCGGCGGCCGTCGCGAGGTCGGCGAAGTGGGCGCCCGTGCCGCCGGAGATCGAGTAGACGACGACTCCGTCGGCGAGCGGGCGGCGGGCGCGGGCGAGGAGGGCGGCGGTGTCCTGGAGCTGGTCGAGGCCGTCGACGCGGATCACCCCGAACTGCCGCATGGCCGCGTCCACCACCCGGTCCGCGCCGGTCAGCTTCCCGGTGTGCGAGGCGGCGGTGCGGGCCCCGGTCTCGGTCCTGCCGACCTTCACCGCCACCACCGGCACGCCCTCGCGGGCGGCGCGGTCCGCGGCGAGCAGGAAGGACCGGCCGTCCTTCAGCCCCTCCACGTACGCGGCGATGGCGCCGACCTCCGGGAGGGAGGCGAAGTACGAGAGGAAGTCGGCGGTCTCCAGGTCGGCCTCGTTGCCGGTCGGCGCCCAGTGGGAGAGCCGGACGCCCAGCTCCTGGAGGGTGAAGACGGGTCGGCCCTGGTGCCCGGACTGGGTGATGAGGGCGACGGCGGGGCCTTCGAGGTCGTCGCGGAAGCGCTCGAAGGCGTTGAGGTTGGTGTTGGGCCCGAGGAGCCGGATGCCGGTGCGCCGCACGGCCTCGGCGAGCCGTCGCTGCGCGGCTGCCCCGTCGGCGCCGGTCTCGGCGAAGCCGGAGGCGAAGGCGACCGCGAACCGCACCTCGGCCTCGCCGAGCTGCTCGATGACGGGCAGCGGGTCGGCGACCAGCAGGACGGCCAGGTCCACGGGCCCGGCCAGCTCCTTCACGGAGGGCACGCAGTCGATGCCGAACACGGCGGTACGGGTCGGGTGCACGGGGATCAGCTCGGCGCCGACCCGCTCGGCCCAGGCGAGCAGCTGTCTGGTGATGCCGGTGTTGGGCCGGCCCTCGGCGTCGGAGGCGCCGACGACGGCGACGGACCGGGGCCGGAAGAAGCGGTCGAGGTCGGGGACCTCGGCGTGCAGCGGCCGCCCGCTGACGTCCCGGTCGCCGGGTGCGGCGGCGTGCCCGTGGACGGCGGTGCGGGGCGACTCCCCGCAGGCCTCCACGCGGGCGCGCAGACCGGTGGTGAAGGTGCCGTGAGTCGATCCAAGCATGGTTGCGCTCCGCCCTTCCGTGCAGGACGCGTCCCGGACAAGTGACCTGACGCTCAGTCAGATTACAGAACTGACGCCCAGTCAGGAATGGGGCGGTGTGCAGGAAGCGCGAAGACCCCGCCGGGGCGGGGTCTCGGGGCGGACGGCTACTTCGCGCGGGCGATCCGCCGCGCGATCCGCTCCGCGTCGATGGCCAGCTCCCTCAGCATCCCGGAGATCGGGTTGGTGAAGCCGGTGAAGTAGAGCCCCGGGGCGTGCCGCGGACTGCGGGCGCCGCGCACGACCGGCCGGCCGCGCTCGTCGAGGACGTCGAGGTGGCCCACGAGGGGTTCGAGGGCGCGGCGGTAGCCGGTGGCGGCGATCACCGCGTCCGGGGCGATCCGGGTGCCGTCCGCGAGCACCACCTCGCGGCCGTCCAGGGCCTCGACGGCCGCCACGACCTCGACCTTCCCGGCTCGGAGGGCGGCGACGAGGCCGACGTCCTGGACGGCGATCGCGCCGTCCCGGATCCGGCTGGCGAGGCCGGTGTCCGGGCGGGGCAGCCCGTGGGCGGTGAGGTCGGGCGAGGCGAAGCGGGCGAGGCCGCGGCCCATCAGGTCCACCAGTCCGACCGGCAGCCGCCGGACGAGGATGCCGCTGCGCTGGGCGGGCCAGCCGGCGGTGGTGCGGCGGAGGATGTGCGGGGCGGTGCGGACGGCGATCCGGACCCGGCCCGCACCGCCCTCGGCGAGGTCGGCGGCGATCTCGGCGCCGGTGTTGCCGATGCCGACGACGAGCACGTCCTTCCCGGCGTACCGCTCCGGGTTCCGGTATTCGCGGGCGTGCACGAGGTCACCCTCGTACGTGTCGAGGCCGGGCCAGGCCGGCACGCGCGGGGTGTGGTTGTAGCCGGTGGCGACGACGACGGCCCGGCCGGTCAGCCGCCGCCCGCCGGTCGCGTGCAGCACCCAGCCGCCGGTGTCGTCCGCCGCGCGCTCGATCCGGTGCACCTCGACGCCGGTGACGACGTCCAGCTCGTGCTTCTCCGCGTACGCCTCCAGATAGCGGACCAGGTCGGCGCGGGCGACCCAGCGGCCGTACGCCCGGGGTATCCGCAGCCCGGGCAGCCCGGAGAGGCGCCGGGTGGTGTGCAGCCGCAGCCGGTCGTAGTGGCCGCGCCAGGAGGTGCCGACGGCCCCGGACTTCTCCAGGACGACGGCGCGGACGCCGCGGGCGCGCAGGGTGGCGGCGACCGCGAGCCCGCCGGGGCCGGCGCCGATGACGTACACCGGCTCTTGGGGGGTGGTGACCATGAATGCTGAGCGTAATGACGTGTACACGCAGTAGGTCTCGGTCAAGAGGGAATTTCGGTTGCGAAACGGTCACGCGCACCGACCCCTTGCGGAGGCCGGGGGCCCTGCGCTGAACTGACGTACCGTCAGATCTCTGGTGGCACGCCGAGGAGGACCATCCATGCAGACCGTCTGGCTCACCGGCGCCGAATGGCTCGCCGTCCTCCGCATCGGCCTCGGCCTGTGGTGGCTGGAGAGCTGGCGCCACAAGGACCGCAAGGGCTGGTTCGAGCGCGGCACGGGCATCGCCTGGGCGGCGGACGTGGCCGGCAGGCACCGGTGGGCGGCGGTCCGCACCGGCTTCGAGACGGTCGTCGCCCCCCGCCCCAGGCTGATGGCGTACGTCGTCGTCTACGCCGAACTCGCCCTGGGCCTCGGCCTGGTCACCGGCCTCCTCACCCCGGTCGCCCTCGTCGGCGGCCTCCTCCTCAACCTCCTCTACCTCGTGCTGATGATCCACGACTGGGCCGAGCAGGGGCAGAACGCGATGATGGCGCTGATCTCCCTGGTGGCCCTCTTCGCGATGTCCTGGCAGACCTGGTCCCTCGACTCCGCGATCGGACTCTTCTGATGACGGCCACACCGGACATCGACGCCTTCACCCGCCCCTACTGGGACGCCGCCGCCGAGGGCCGCCTCCTGATCCGCCGCTGCCGCGCCTGCGCCCGCCCCCACCACTACCCCCGCGAGTTCTGCCCCCACTGCTGGAGCGAGGACGTGGTGTGGGAGCGGGCGAGCGGCCGCGCCACGCTCCACACCTGGTCCGTCGTCCACCGCAACGACCTCCCGCCCTTCGGCGACCGCGTCCCCTACGTGGCGGCCGTGGTCGACCTCGCGGAGGGCCCCCGCATGATGACGGAGGTGGTGGACGTCCCGGAGCCGGACCTCCGCGTGGACATGGAGCTGCGGGTCGCCTTCCGCACCGGGGACGACGGGGTCGCGGTGCCCGTCTTCACGGCCGCCTCGTAGACGCGCGGGGCGGGTCGACTCAGAGCGCGCCGATGTTCCGCCAGAACTGCGTCGCGTACGACGTCTGGCAGGCGTAGCCGATCACGAAGGTGCTGTTCGTCAGGCACTGACCGTTGCTGACGTTCTTCACCTGCCGCCCGGCGGACGTGGAGGTGCCGAACTTCCAGGACTGGTTGCTCGCGCCGTTGCAGGTGGCGATCGAGGCGTCGATGGCGCTGGTGAACTGGAGGCACTGGCCGGACTTCCTGCTGACCAGCCGGAAGGTGCCGTCGCCGTTGGGCCGGTACGTCCAGGCGTAGGAGGTCGACTCGGGCTTGGAGCCGCACGCCATCACGGTGACGACGACGGCGTAGCCCTGGTCGTTCTCCGCCAGGCAGTTGCCGCTCGTCGCGTTCTCCAGCGAGTACGTCCCCGAAGGCCCCGAACCGCCCCCGCCGGAGGTCGCCGTCGGCCTGGGCGCGGCCGTGGTGGGGCGGGGCGCCGTGGTCGTCGGCCGGGTGGTGGTCGTACCGCCGGAGGCCGAGCCGCCGGAGGTCGTCCCGCCGGTGGCCGATCCGCCGGAGGTGCCGGTGGAGCCGCCGGACGACGACGTACCGCCGCCTCCGCTTCCGCTCCCGCCCCCGCCGGTCGTGGTGGACGAGCCCCCGCCGCCCCCACCGGTGACGGCCCCGCCCCCGTCGGCGGGCGGTGGTGGCGGCGGGGGTGCGCCGGGGGCCGCCGAGGTCGCCGAGGCCGACGGCTTCGTCGGGGACGGCTTGGCGGAGGACGGCGACGGCTTCGCCCCGGGCGCGGCCGAGGACGGCGTCTGTACGGAGGGGGAGAGGACGGCCGTCGGGGAGGCGGAGGGGCGCCCCTCCGCGCCCGCGCGGCCGAGTTCGTACGGGCCCAGGGTCAGCGTCAGCGTCGTACCGGTGGTGATGACGACGGGCACGGCCATCATGACGATCCGGTTCCGCCGCCGCCGGTCGGACCCGCCCGCCGGCCGCCCGTGCAGGGCGTACCCGGTGTCGGCGGGCGGCGGGACCGGCGGCTGCGGGGTCAGCGGGGCCGTGGCGACGTCCTTCGACGGGTCGGCGGCCTCCAGCTCGGCCAGCGCCTCGGCGGTCGGCGCCCCGGCCGCGAAGGCGGTCCGGGCGGCGATCCGCGCCGCCACCGGCTCCGGCCAGTCCACCCCGGCCGCCCGCGCGTCCGCGTGCCCGACGAGCTCGGTCGCGGTCGGCCGGTCCTCGGGCTTCTTGGCCAGGCAGGTCCGCACGAGATCGGCGAGGTCGGGGTCCGTCTCCGCGAGCCGCCCGAAGTCGGGCTCGCCGTGCACCACCCGGTAGAGCAGGTCGTGCCCGGACCCGTCGCCGAACGGCGGCCGCCCGTTCGCCGCGTACAGGACGAGGCTGCCGAGCGCGAAGACGTCCGCCGCACCGGTCAACCGCTTGTCCGCGACGGCCTGTTCGGGGGCCATGTAGGCGGGCGTCCCGATGATCATCCCGGTCTTGGTCAGCCGGCTCTGGTCCGCCGCCCGGGCCACCCCGAAGTCGATCAGCGAGAGCCCGCCCCCGGTCAGCATCACGTTGGACGGCTTGAGGTCCCGGTGCACCATCTCGGCCGCGTGCACCGTCCGCAGCGCCGCCCCGGCCTCCCGCAGCAGCCGCCACAGCGCGCCGGCCGGCAGCGGCCCGCCGTTGAGCCGCAGCGCGTCGTTGAGCGTCACGCCCGGAATGAACTCGGTCGCGAACCACGGCGGCTTGGCGAGCCGGTCGCTCGCCAGCAGCTTCGTGCTGGCCCCGGCGGGCAGCCGGGCCAGGTTGTCCAGCTCGTGCCCGAAGTGGCTCAGGAAGTCCTTGTCCTCGGCGAGCGCCGGCAGCACCCGCTTGACCGCCGCGTACGTCCCCGGGACCGCGCCCAGGTAGACCCGCCCCATCCCGCCGGACCCGAGCACGCCGAGCAGGCGGAAGGCCCCGATCCGGCGCGGGTCGTCCGCGTCCAGCGGCATCGCGCCGCTGCCGCGCAAACTAGAGTCGTTTTCCAGTTCCCCCTGCATGGGGCACAGGGTAGCCCAGTGCGATCGGCATCTGAATGCCACTCAAGTCGCTGGGACGGGAAGCGGGTTGAAGATTCGGTGAACGGTGGTGGCGGCGGGGGGTGGGGTGGCCGGTGCGTCCGGCGGCCCAGCGGGTCCCCTCCGGGCCGGTGCCGGGCGGTCGGTGGTGAACGGCGAAGACCGCCGGGGCCGGGCGACCGGGCGGCGGCCGGCGGGCGGCGAGGACCGCCGGGCGCCGGATGGCCGGGCAGGAATCCGCGTTTCTCGGGCCGGGCGACCGGGCGACCGGCCGGCGGGCGGCGAGGGCCGCCGAGGGTGGGCGGCCGGGGCGGCCGGAGGGCTGACCGGCCGGCCGCACAGCGCCAGGGGGCGTCAGACCGGGGGCCGTCAGGCCAGGGGCCGTCCGGGCCGGGCGGCGGTCGGCGGCCACGCCGGGCGGCGGCCAGGGAGCCCTCGGGGCGGGGTGGCCCGGCGGTCGGCGGGGGCCGTCAGGACGGGTGGCTCGGAAGCCAGCCGCGCTGTACCGCCCGCACGCCCGCCTCGAAGCGGCTGCGGGCGCCCAGGCGATCCATCAGGTCCGTGGCGATGCGCCGCGCCGTGCGCTGGGAGACGCCGAGGCGCTTGGCGATCGCCTCGTCCGTGAAGCCCTCGGAGAGCAGGCGGATCGTGGTCGCCTCCGGGCCGGTCAGGCCCTCCGCGTCCCGGACCGTCGGCTGTCCCAGCGGCTGCGCGGACGCCCACGTCGTCTCGAAGAGCGCGCACAGCGCGCTCAGCGTGCCCTGCCCGGTCAGGACCACGGCTCCGGCGGCGGTGTCGTCGCTGCTCACCGGGATGACGGCGGTCGAGCGGTCCGTGATGATCATCCGGGTGGGCAGGATGGGCGCGGTACGGATGTGCGCGCCGCGCTCCGACAGCCAGTTCACGTACTCGACGGTGTGCGGGCTGTTGCGGGCGCTGTCGAGGTAGATCGTCCGCATCCGGATCCCGCGCTTCAGCAGTTCCTCGTTGAGCGGGCGGGCCGCCGCGATGGACTCCGGCGTGTGGGCCCCGTCGGGCGCGAAGGTCATCACCTCGGTGGTCATCTCACGGGTGAGCCGGGCCAGGCACTCCCGGATCCGGTCGAGACCGATCACCTGCTCGACGCCAGGGCTGGGTTCCGCCGGCCGAAGGTCGGCGAAGTCGGCGATCAGCTGGGCCGCCGCGGCCCGCGAGGTCTCCAGGCGCTGCTGCTGGGCGGCGAGTTCGGCCTGCTGCCGGGCGAGCAGGATCTCCATGCCGATGTCCGGCGAGACGGCCCGCAGCCGCCCCTCCTGCTCGGCGGACGGCCGGACCAGCGCCAGTTCGCTCAGCAGGTCGAGCGCGTCCCGCACCTCCTCCTCGGCGAGACCCGTCGCCTGGGCCAGGGCGGCCACGCCCGCCTGGGGGTGCGCGAGCATCGAGCGGTAGACGGACTCGGCGCGCGTGTCGAGGCCCAGTACGGCCAGCATCTCCAACCCCCCGCGAGAGACAGCACCAGCGAACCTGCTCAGGGGTCGTGATCATGCCATAACGGCTGGTGAGCGGGCAGCTTTCCGCCGGGTCCTGGCCGGAAGCGTCCATGGCCCGAAGCGACCCGCGTCAAACGTTGTCCCCGGGTCTACCTTCCTGTTTGGCTCGTACGCATGTATCTCATCCACGCGAGCCTGCGGGCGCTCGGTGGCGCGTCGACGCTCCCTCCCGACACCCGCGCTCTCGTCCTCGGCCAGGTCCTGCCGGGGGAGCGGGTCGAGCACGTGGCCGTCCACGCGGACGCGCTGCCCCACCCCGTCATCGGGCTCTATCTCCTGTCGGAGCGGCTCCAGGACGCCGAGGCGACCGCACGCGCGGTCTGTCTGCGCGCCTTGCTCAACTGCCCCGAGCTGAGCGGGTGGACGCTGCTGAGAGCCCAGGCACCCCTCCTCGCGCCCTTCTTCGAGTGAGGGTCGCCCCCCCCGGCGGGCCGCCGTCCTCTTCCGGACAGCCGGGGCGGCGCGTGGACGGAACGGTCCAAGGCCCTTTCGGGCCACCCGGAAGCCCTTCCGGACCCCCCTGCCGGCGACGAAAGTAGTCGTCGCCGGCAGGGAACACCGACCGGCAGGCAGGGACCGGGAACGCGTCACCGCGGGATGCGAACCGGTTCGGGCCACCCCCCGGGCACCCGCCCGGACACGCCTCCACACGGCCTCGGGCGCTGCCCGCGGCCCGGACTCCCAGCAAAGGACTCACGCCATGATCCGCACCCGTATCGCCCTGGCCGCCGCGGTCGCCGCCCTCGCCGTCGCCGCCCCCGTGGCCCAGGCCGCGGACTCCGCCGCCGGCCCGGCCGTCGCCCGCATCACCGCGGCCGGGCCCCTGGGCGAGGAGCCGGTCGTCGTCACCCCCGACGACATGATCTGGCAGTAAGTCCTCCCGCTCTCCCTGCTCTTCCTTCTCTCTCCTCGCTTTCTCCGCCCGCCGCCCCGGTCGCCCCTGACCGCTGCTCCTGCAGGGCAGCAGTCACATGCACCACGCGGGCCCCTCGACCACTTCTCGGCACCACCCGACCAAAGGATCTGACATGTCCATGTCTTTTCGCGCTCGTCGTACCCTCTCCGCCACCGGTGTCATCCTGGCCGCCATGGGCTGCACGGTCAGCCTCGCCACCTCGCCGGCCTTCGCCGACACCACCGCGCAGGCCGCCGCCCTGGCCCGGGCCCAGCTCGGCGACCACGCCTGCTCGACCAACTCCCTCGGCGGCACCGGCTTCCTGACGAGCTGCAACACCTCCACGGGCACCGAGGCGGAGCCCTGGTGCGCGGACTTCGTGAAGTGGGTCTGGAAGAACTCCGACTTCAACGTCAACGGAACGACCGCGGCGGCCTCCTCCTTCTACTCCTACGGCCAGGCCAACGGCACCCTGCACACCTCGTCCTCGTACCAGCCCCAGGTCGGCGACGCCGTCGTCTTCAACTACTCGGGCGGCTGGGCGCAGCACGTCGCCATGGTCACCGCCGTCAACGCGGACGGCTCGATCCTGACCACCCACGGCAACTGGAGCGACCGGGTCGCCGACGTCGCGGTGAGCGCCTCGCAGAAGCAGGTCGGCGACACCCCGAGCGGCATCGGCCAGCGCATCAGCGCCTACATCTCCCCGGTCGGCGCGACCCCGGCCTCGTACAGCAAGGGCGACCGCGACTTCACCAGCGACCTCAACGACGACCTCCTCGGCGTGAGCGCGAGCGACGGCAAGCTGCGCATGTACGCCGGCAACGGCGACGGCGACTTCGCCTCGCACGAGGCCGGTACGGGCTGGGGCGGCATGGACAAGGTGAAGGCGGCCGACTTCAACAACGACGGCGACGGCGACCTGGTGGCCCGTGCGGCCGCCACCGGCGAACTCCACCTCTACCTCGGCAACGGCAACGGCGGCTTCAAGTCCCACACCGTGATCGGCACCGGCTGGAACGCCATGGACGACTTCGTCGCCGGCGACTTCACGGGCGACGGCAAGGCCGACATCGCCGCCGTCCGGAAGGACGACGGAAGCCTGCGCCTCTACGCCGGCACGGGCACGGACGTCTACTACGACAAGCAGATCGGCTCGGGCTGGTCCGGCATGTCGAAGCTGGCGGCCGGCGACTTCAACGGCGACGGCCGGGCGGACCTGGTGGCCCAGGTCGACGCCACCGCCAACCTGAACCTGTACGTCGGTACGAGCACGGGCGTGGCCCCGGCCATCCAGATCGGCCAGAACTGGGGCGGCATCGGCAAGCTCACCCTCGCCGACATCGACAGCGACGGCCGCGCCGACGTCGTCGCCACCATCGCCGGCACCGGCGACCTCTATCTCTACAAGAGCCAGAGCAACAGCCTCAAGGCGGGCGTGAAGGTCGGCCAGGGCTGGGGCGGCATGAGCCACCTCATCTAAGCGGCGACCGGTGGGGGCCCGTCCCCGAGGGGACGGGCCCCCACCTCCCCACCCCCACCCCCAGCTCCCTCCTCCGACAGAAGGTCAGCCCGCCATGTCCTCGCACGCCCCGCGCCGCACCGCCCTCCCCCTCCTCGCCGCGTCCGCCCTCGCCGCCCTGCTGCCCCTCACCGCCGCGTCCCCGGCCTCCGCCGCGTCCGTCGCCACCTGGGACAAGGTCGCCCAGTGCGAGTCCGGCGGCGACTGGTCCATCAACACGGGCAACGGCTACTACGGCGGCCTCCAGTTCCTGAAGTCCACCTGGGACGCCTACGGCGGCGGCACCTACGCCGCCTACCCCCACCAGGCGTCCAAGATGGAGCAGATCCTCATCGGCGAGAAGGTCCTCGCCGCCCAGGGCGAAGGCGCCTGGCCCACCTGCGGGCCCCGGGCCGGCCTCGGCGCGGACGACCAGGACCCGTACCCCACGCAGCCCGCCGTCCCCCGCGACCACGACTTCACCGGCGACGGCAACGACGACCTGCTGAGCGTCAGCGCCGCCGACGGCAAGCTCCGCCTGTACGCCGGCAACGGCGAGGGCCAGTTCGCCTCCAGCGAGGCCGGTACGGGCTGGGGGGGCATGGACAAGGTGAAGGCGGCGGACTTCAACAACGACGGCGACGGCGACCTGGTGGCCCGTGCGGCCGCCACCGGCGAACTCCACCTCTACCTCGGCAACGGCGGCGGAGGCTTCAAGTCCCACACGGTCATCGGCACCGGCTGGAACGCCATGGACGACTTCGTCGCCGGCGACTTCACGGGCGACGGCAAGGCCGACATCGCGGCGGTCCGGAAGGACGACGCGAGCCTGCGCCTCTACAGCGGTACCGGCACGGATGTCACGTACACGAAGCAGATCGGCTCGGGCTGGTCCGGCATGTCGAAGCTGGCGGCCGGCGACTTCAACGGCGACGGCCGGGCGGACCTGGTGGCCCAGGTCGACGCCACCGCCAACCTGAACCTGTACGTCGGTACGAGCACGGGCGTGGCCCCGGCCATCCAGATCGGCCAGAACTGGGGCGGCATCGGCAAGCTCACCCTCGCCGACATCGACAGCGACGGCCGCGCCGACGTCGTCGCCACCATCGCCGGCACCGGCGACCTGTACCACTACGCCAGCATGAGCAACAGCCTCAAGCCCGGCGTCAAGATCGGCCAGGGCTGGAGCGGCATGAGCCACCTCATCTGACGCGCCGAACCGCCCGGCCCCTCCTGGGGCCGGGCGCTTCCGCCGTTCACGCCCGAGGCGCCCCCGCGACGAACGCCGCCCAGGCGGCGGGGGAGAGGGCGAGCTGGGGGCCGTGGGGGACCTTGGAGTCACGGACGTGGATGGTGGTGGGGTGAAGGGCGACTTCGACGCACTCTCCGCCTTCGCCGCCGCTGTAGCTGGACTTGCGCCAGTCGTAGGCGACCTCGATGCACTCTCCGCCGGAGCCGCCGCTGTAGCTGCTCTTGAACCAGGCCAGATGTGCGGTGCTCATAGCTCTCCCAGCAATTTCTCGAGGTGCTCCAGGGACTCCCGGGGCGTGAGTGCCTGCGCGCGCATGATCCCATACCGCTCGCTGTACATCCGGACCTCGTCGGGGTCGGTGATGAGGCGTGCGTGCTGGTAGCTCTCGATGTACGAGACCTCCCGCTTTCCCTTCAGTGTGAGAAGCGTGAACTGGCCTTCCAGGGCGGGGTGTTCCTCGCAGTCGATCGGCATGACCTGAAGGTGCACACTCCAGAGTTTCGCTACCGCGATGATGCGCCGGAGCTGCTCCCGAAAGGCATCTCGTCCGCCCAGTGGGCGGCGGAGGGCGGCCTCTTCGATGACGAAGCTCATCGTCGGCGCCGGCTGCTTCTCGAAGATGACCTGACGGGCCAGCCGGTCGGTGAGACGCTTCTCAACAGTCGCCTCGTTGTACAGCGGACGACGATGCCGGAACACGGCCTCCGCGTATCCCTGCGTCTGCAGGATGCCCGGCACGGCCTGCGGGGCGAAGTAGTGCAACGCCACCGCTTCCGCCTCCGCAGCCGCGAAACTCCGGAACCAGTCCGGGTGTCTCGTCCGCGCCTGCGCCAGCGCCTTCTCCGTGTCCTCCACGGCCGCCGCCAGCACCCCGCCCGCGTTCAACGCCTCCTCCGCCCGCAACAGGAAATCCGGCTGCGGCGTCCGCACCCCCCTCTCCATCGCCGAGACGAGATCCTCACTGCAGTGCGCGGCCGACGCGAGCTGCGCCTGGCTCAGGCCCGCGTTCGTGCGCAGCACCTTGATGATTTTCCCCAGCGCCTTGAACAAGTGCGCCGTACCGTCCACTTCGGAGGGCTTCTCCGGCCGCTCCTCGTGCTTCCCCGACATCCGTACCGCCCTCTTGGCGTACCCGTACAGTTACCCAGCGTCGTGGCGTCGCTGCTGGTCAGCGTACGGCGGGGGCGCCACTCTCGACGTCATGAAGCCGGAAATCACCCCTCAAAGAAGTGAGCCCGCGCCGGAGTTCGCGCTGCGACTGAGCCCCACGCCCCGGGGCGCGCGCCTGGCCCGCCTGCTCGCGGCGCACCAGCTGCGGGACTGGGGCGTCACGGGCGAGGCGGCGGAGGCGGCGGAGCTGGTGGTGGCCGAGCTGGCGAACAACGCGGTCCGGCACGGCCGGGTCCCGGGCCGCGACTTCGAGCTCCGCATGGAGCACACGGGCGACCACGTGACGGTCGAGCTCGCGGACGCGCGGGCGGAGCGTCGCCCGTCACCGTGCCGGAACCCGGACGAGGGTGGCTACGGACTCCTCCTCGTAGCCACCCTCACCACCACCTGGGGCGTCAAGGACCGCCAGGTCGGCAAGACGGTCTGGGCGACGGTCCCGCTGACCGGCCGCTGATCAGGCGAAGAGGTCGAACGTCCGGCCGCGCTGGAGGGCGTACACCCCTTCCCCGGGGTGGAACGGCGCCTGCCACGCGCCCGTGCCCCGGTAGAGGAACGGCTTCGGGATGCCGTAGTCGACGTAGGCCGCGTACAGGTCGAGCCTGCCGTCCCGGTCGGCGTCGCCGGACCCGATCAGGTCGTCGTAGCGCTGCCATCCGCTGCCGATCCTGGTGCGGGCGGCGAAGGTGCCGTCGCCCTTGCCGAGGTAGAGCCAGAGGACGCCGGAGCGGTCGCGGGCGACGAGATCGCCGGCCGGACCGCCCGCGAGGTTCCCGGTGGCCGCGATCCGGTCGTAGCCCTGCCAGCCGCCGCTGCCGATCAGCCGGCGGGCGGCGAGGGGCGCGGTCGCCGAGCCGGTGCCCCGGTACATCCACAGCCGGCCGGAGCGGTCGGTGGCGACCAGGTCGGGGCGGCCGTCGCCGGTGAGGTCGCTGCCGCCGGTCAGGTGGACGTACGTGTTCCAGCCACCGCCGATCCGGGTGCGGGCGGTGAACGGGGCCGTGCCGTTGCCGGTGCCCTGGTACAGCCAGAGGACGCCGTCCCGGTCGCGGGTGACGAGGTCGGGGGCGAGGCCGCCGGCGAGGTTCCCGGCGGCCTCGATCCGGTCGTACACCTGCCAGCCTCCGCCGACGGGCGATTCCGGGTTCTGGTAGGTCTCCTGCCAGTCTGCTCGGTGGTGGACGTCCTGGAGAAACAGGTTGCCGGAGGTGTCGCGGGCCAGGATGTCCGGGGAGCCGTCGCTGTCGTAGTCGTGCGTGCCGGTCTTGCGCGTGACCGTGAAGGAACCGGACGCCTTCAGGGCGGGTCCGATGCCGTTGAGCGGGGTCGCGGTGATCTGCCAGGTGTACGGGCCGGCCGAGGCGGAGGTCCAGAAGCCGGAGGTGCTCTGCCAGTCGAGCGTGCCGCTCCAGTCGAACCGCATCGGCTGCGGGTCCTCCTCGCCCGTCGACGGGTCGACGGGCTCCGTGAGCGACTCGCCTGTGCGGGTGTTGCGGAGGGTGACCCACATGTTGACGTTGTTGCGGCTGAGGTACCAGGCCATGGAGAGCGCGCCGCCGGTGCGGTCGAGGTCGACCGTCGCGGGGACCGTGTGGCGGAGAAGGGCGACCTGCGTCGGCTCGCCCGTCGTGGCGAGCCGGGTGGCGGCCGGGGCGCCGTCCGTGCCGGGGGCGATCCGGTAGAGGCCCTCGCCGCCGGCGACGGTGCCGCCGACGAGGCTCTGCGTGTCGCCGGCGGTGTCGGACGCGGAGACCGTGTGGTCGAGGAGCTTGCGCGTGGTCGTGCCGGTGAGACTGCGGGCGGTCAGCGCGTGGAGCGGGCTCTCCTTCTCGCTCAGGAGACCTCCGGGCCGGGAGTAGGTGACCCAGCTGCCGGTCAGGCCCAGGAGCAGCCTGCCCGGGCTGGGCATCGGGAGGCGCTGGACCTTCTGGGTGGCGCGGTCGAGGACGACGATGCTCGTACCCGCACCCGACTCGTATTCGGTCCAGGCGACGTGCCCGGCGGAGACGGCGTAGGCGTCTTCCCCGGCTGCGCCCCCGAACCCGATCCGGCGGGAGGAGGAGACGGTTGCGGAGGCGAGGTCCACGACCGCCCAGTGACGGGATGCCGTGGTCGTCCCGTCACCGGTGATATAGCTCACCAGGGCCTCGTCGTCCGCACCCGCCACCACGTGCAGTCCGGACGCGCCCGCGGGCAGCCCGGTCACCGTGCGGCGCTCCGGCCCGTTCGGACCGGGGGAGTAGACGTCCAGGGGGCCGTGGCCCGAGAGGTCGGCGCGGGCGAAGAGGTGGGAGCCGACGGCGCCCCCGTACCGCTCCCACGGGAGGGGCACGGAGAAGAGGTCCGTGCCCGCCGCCATGTCCCTCAGGACGGCGGTGCCGGAGCCCTGGAGGACCGCGACGTCCGAGTCCTGCGAGAGGAAGATGCGGGGCTGGTACGGGAAGGTCTTCACCGCCCCGTCGGCGAGGCGGGTCCAGTGCATGAGGGTCGGATCGTCCCCGTCCCTGCTCAGGAATCCGGTCTTGCCGATCCCCCAGACCTTGTCCCCGGGCTTGAGGACGGGCGTTGTGGCCGCGGCACCGGCGGGCACGGCGGCGATGACGGCGGACGGGGACGCCGCGACCGCCGGGGCGGTCGCGGTCGCGCCGGCCGTCACCGCGAGGGTGACGGCGAGGGCCGCGCCCAGGAGACGCGGGGCGGTGCTTCTGTGGTGCCTCATGAGGTAGGTGTCTCCAAGGTCAGAAGAGGAGGTCGGAGCGGGCCGCGTCCCAGTCCACCGGGGTCGTCACGGCTCCTTCGAAGGGCGCGCGCCAGTCGCCGGTGCCCTTGTAGCGGAGGAAGACCGTCCGACCGGCACGGTCGAGGGTGACGGCGAGGAAGTCGGGGCGGCCGTCGCGGCCGAAGTCGCCGATGGGGATCAGGTGGTACATCCGGTCCCAGCCGCCGCCGACCCGGACGCGCGGCGCGAAGGCGCCGTCGCCCTTGCCGAGGTACAGCCACAGGACGCCGGAGCGGTCGCGGGCGAGGAGATCGCCGGCCTTCGCACCGCCGAGGTTGCCGGGGGCGGTGATGGTGTCGTACGTGCCCCAGCCGCCGCCGATCCGCTTGCGCGGGGCGAAGGGCTTGGTGCCGTCGCCGGTGGCCTTGTACAGCCACAGGACGCCGGAGCGGTCGGTGGCGACCAGGTCGGGACGGCCGTCGCCGGTCAGGTCCGAGCCCGCCGCCAGCTTGTCGTACGTGTTCCAGCCGCCGCCGATCGGCGTGCGCCTGGCGAGGGCGGTGCCCTTGTTCGCGTAGAACCACAGGACGCCGGACCGGTCGCGGGCGATCAGGTCGGAGGCCGGACCGGCGTCCAGGTTGCCGGTGGCGAGGATCCGGTCGTAGACGCTCCAGCCGCCGCCCCGGTTCGTCCCGGTCCACGGAAGCCAGGCGTGGGGCTCGAAGAGGATCTGGCGGGTGTCGTACGACACGAGCTGCCCGTCCCTGTTCCGCGTCAGGAGGTCCGGGAAGGCGCTGCCCGAGTAGTCGTGCTGGACGGGCTTGTTCGTGACCTCGAAGGTGCCGGACTTCTTCAGCACCCCGCCGACGCCGTTGGTCGGCGTGGCGGTCATCGTCCAGGTGTAGGTGCCGGTCGGGGCGGAGATCTGGTCCTCGAAGAGACCGTTCCAGTCGAATCCGATGTGCCCGAACACGGGCGAGGCGATCCGGTCGTCGTCCACGGGACGGCTCTCCGTCCACGTGCGGCCCGACGCGGAGTGGGTGATCCGGAAGTCGACCCAGGCCCTGCCGCGCCCGAACCGCCAGTCGAAGTGGGCCGACGAGCCGGGCGCGCTGAAGTCGGCGGTGGTCGGGACCGACTGCGCCACCACACCGAGTGTCGTCCGCAGGCCGGTGAGCGCGACCGGGGTGACGACGGGCCCGCCGTCGGCGCCGGGGACGATCCGGTACACGCCCTCGCCGTGGGCGGACGTGCCGCCCTGGACGAGGAGTTCGGTCCCGCCGCCGTAGTACGTCGTCGTGCTGTCGAGCAGGGTGACGGGCGTTCCGCCGGTCACCGGGACCGCCCGCAGCGGGTGGAGCGGGTTGGGGCCTTCGGCGGTGTACCCGCCGGTCACGCCGTACAGGACCCAGCCGCCCACCAGCGAGACCGAGAGCCCCTTCTCCTGGGCTGCCACCGTGTGCCGGACGGTGGCGGTCGAGCCCCGGCGGGCCGTCACCACGACCGACACGCCGCCGGCGAGCCGTTCCACCCAGGCCACGTGCGTGGCGGAGGCCGAGACGTTGGAAGCCGTGTGCACGGCCGGGACGGACCGGTCGTCGACGACCTTCGCCTCCGCGAGGTCCACGACGGCGAGCCGCTTCCCGCTGACGCCGTTCACCGTGCCGGTGTAACGGACGACGAGGAGGCCGGGCACGGTGGGCCGGGTGAAGTCGATCCTCGTGTCCGCCGGAAAGCCGGTGATCGCCCGGCCCGCGGCCTGGCCCCCCTCCGCCGTGGACACGACGTGCAGGGTGTGGCGCCGGAGGGAGTCCTCCGTCCGCATCACCAGCGTGCGTCCCACCAGGCGCTCGAGCTTCGCCGAGGGCCCGAGGAACGCGGTGTCGACGGCGACGGGCTCGCCGCCCGCCGCCATGTCGTACAGGTGGTACGCGGTGCCGTCCTGGCGCACCACGACGTCACCGCCCACCGCGCCCACGTAGGGCGTCGCGGTGGAGGGCAGCGTGGTCGAGACGCCGTCCGCGTACCGGGTCCACCGGTAGTCGAGCCCCTCGGACTCGTACCCGACCCGGCTGAGAAAGCCGGACGACCCCCAGCCCCGCAGGGCCGACGTCGGGTCGATGACGGCGGGAGCGGACTCCGCCTCCGCGGTGGCGCCGACGGCGGCGGCCGGCGACGCCACGGCCGCCGGGGTGGCCGCCAGGCCGCCGGCCGTCACCGCGAGGGTGACGGCGACGGCGGTCGCGAGGCGGCGGGGGGTGCGGTGGTGCTGCTTCATGGTGGTCCAGGGGAGGAGAAGGGTCAGAAGACGACGGGGCGGGTGCCGTACGGGGAGTCGTACGGAGGGATGCCGATCGTCTCGGCTCTGCCGAAGGGGGCCTTCCAGTCGCCGGTGCCCTTGTAGACCGTGAGCCAGGGGTCCTGCTGCGTGCCGCTCTCCGCGATCAGGTCGGCGCGGCCGTCCCGGTTCACGTCACCGATGTTGACCACCTGGCCGTAGACGCCCCAGCCGGCGCCGACCCGGACGCGCGGCGCGAAGGTGCCGTCGCCCTTGCCGAGGTAGAGCCACAGGACGCCGTCGCGGTCGCGGGCGAGCAGGTCGCCGGAGGCGGCGCCGCCGAGGTTGCCGGGGGCGGTCAGGAGGTCGTACGTGTTCCACCCGCCGCCGATCCGCGTGCGGGGCGCGAAGGGCTTGGTGCGGTCGCCGGTGGCCTTGTACAGCCACAGGACGCCGGAGCGGTCGGTGGCGACGAGGTCGGGGCGGCCGTCGCCGGTCAGGTCGGAGCCCGCCGCCAGCTTGTCGTAGGTGCTCCAGCCCCCGCCGACGCGGACCGGCGTGGCGAGGGAGTGGCCCGTGCCCGGGTACAGCCACAGGTCGCCGGTGTCCTTGCGGCGGGCCAGGACGTCCGCGTACGGCGACGCGTCGAGGTTCCCGGCGGACAGCAGCCGGTCGTAGACGTACCAGCCGCCGCCGCGCTCGGTCCGCTCCCAGTCCCGCTCGGGGGCGGCGAGGAACTGCCGGACGTCGTACGAGGCGAGGTGGCCCGAGCCGTCCCGGAAGAGCAGGTCGGGGGAGCCGCTGTCGGAGTAGTCGTGCGCGGCGATGCCGCTGTCGACGGTCAGGGTGCCGGTCCGCACGACCTTGCCGCCGACCCCGCTCATCGATTCGACGGTCATCTCCCAGGTGTAGGCCCCGTTGTAGGCGGCCGTCCCGGTGTAGGCCAAGCGGTGGGCCTGGGTGTCGTAGCCGCCGAGCGTCCCGTCCCAGTCGAACGTCGCCTCGGTCTGGGTGCCCGTGAGTGGCCGGCCCTGGGACCAGCTCCTGCCCGACTTCGTGTGGGTCACCCGGAGGTGCACCCGCACGTCGCTGCGGCCGTACGTCCACCGCAGCACCGCCTTGGCGCCGGCGCGGCGGAAGTCGGCGGTGGCCGGCACCTGTTCGGTCAGGACGGTGGTCGGCGTGGTCGCTCCGTTGGTGGCCAGCACGGTCGCCGTCGGCCGTCCGTCCGCGCCGGGTGCGATCCGGTAGACGCCCTTGCCGCCCTCGGGCGTGGTGCCCTGGGCGAGCAGAGCGCTGTCGGCCCCGGTCACCGCTCCCAGGTTGCCGAGAAGACCGGTGACGGTCGTCCCGTCCGTGAGGGAGACGGCCGTCAGGCCCTTCCCGGATGTGCCGTACACGGCCCAGTCACCCAGCAGGGAGACCCACACGGAGCTCCAGCTGGTCGCGAAGGTCGGGTGCCGTGTGGTCTGCGTGGTGCCCCGGCGGGCTGTCACCAGGGTCACGTTGTTCTGGGAGTCCGATTCGGTCCACGCCAGGTGGGTGGCCGAGACCGCGATGCTCCCGTTGGGGGAGAAGCGGGGCACGGCCCGGTCCTCCACGACCTTCGCGGTCGCGAGGTCCACGACGGCCAGGCGCTGTCCGGTCACGCCGCCGGCCGTACCCCTGTACTGGACGGCCAGGACGCCGGCAGGGGAGTACATGATGTTGTTGACGTCCGCATCGGCGGGAAGGCCGGACACCTGGCGGTGGACGACCGTTCCGGCGGGCTTGGAGACCAGGTGCACGCTCTCGCGCTGGGGTCCGTCGTACCGCACCATCACGAGAGAGGCCCCCGCGAGTTCCCAGAGGTACGCGTTCGTGCCGACGGAGGTGGTGTCGATGTCGACGGACGCGCCGCCAGCCATGTCCAGCAGCCGGTACCCGCTCCGGCCCGTCTGCACCGCGACGCGGTCGCTGTCGGGAGTCGTGACGGGCCTGGGGCTCAGGTCGGAGTATCTGGGCAGAGGGGTGACCGCTCCATCCTCGAGCCGGTGCCACCGATAGGCGACGTCCGTGCCGTCGTTGACGACGGTGTTGGTCACGAAGCCGTTCGCCCCCGAGCCGTCCAGCCAATCGTCGGTGCCGATGACGAAGGGTCCTGACTGCTCCACCGAGGCGGACGCGGCCACCGGAACGGCCGGCGCGGCGAACGAGGGCGCGGCGGTCGCGGCCGTGCCGGCCGTGACCGCGAGAGCGACCGTGACGGCGACGGCGAGGCGCCGGCGGACGGGGCGGCCGGCCGGGCTGAGGTGCTTCAAGGGGATTCCTCCCGAAGTCTGTGGTCGAGACGTCGGTGCGTCTCGACCACAGGACTCCTGAAGGCCGTTCAGGGTTGTACGACAGTTCTCAGGTCGAAACCCCGTTCGTCAGGCCGGGCTCACGACACGCTCGTGAACTTGCCGCCCTCGCCCGCGTACAGCGTCGTCGGCTGCCGCGTGAACGCCCCCGTCGCCGTGCCGTTCGAGCGGTAGACGTACGTGCCGCCCGTCCCGTACGCGATCAGGTCCGGGCGGCCGTCGTTGGTGACGTCGCCCGCGCCGACGAGCTGGCTGAAACCGCCCCAGCCGCCGCCGACCCGGACGCGCGGGAGGAAGGAGAAGCCGTTGGACTGGTACAGCCAGAGCACGCCGTCCTTGTCGCGGGCGATCAGCTCGCCGCCCGCGTCGCCCACGATGTTCCCGACGGCCGTGATCTGGTTGTAGACGCCCCAGCCGCCGCCCACCCGGATCCGGGGGAAGTACGGCTTGGCCGGGTCGCCGGTGGCCCGGTAGTACCAGAGGACGCCGGAGGTGTCGGCGGCGAACAGGTCCGAGGAGCGGTCCGCCGTCTGCCAGTCCGAGCCCGCCGCCAGCTGGGTGTAGACGCCCCAGCCGCCGCCGACCCGCACCCGGGTGTTGAAGGTGCCGTCGCCCTTGCCGGTGTAGGACCAGAGCACGCCCGAGCCGTCGACGGCGATCAGGTCGCCGGTCGCGCCGCCGTCGACGGTCCCGGCGGCCTCGATCTTCTTGTACGTGTTCCAGCCGGTGCCGATCCTCGTCCGCTTGGCCGGCTTCGCCTGGCCGTCGACCGGCCAGTCGTACAGGTCGTCCCGCCACAGCACGCCGGCGGCGTCCCGGGCGAGGACGTCGGTGGAGCCGTTGTCGTTGAAGTCGTGCAGGTTGGCCGAGCGGGACACGACGAGGGAACCGCTGGTCGGCAGCGGGCCGGTGCCGTCGGCGCCCTTGGCGGTGATCTGCCAGGTGTAGGTGCCGTTCGGGGCGCTGATGCCGTCGATGATCCCGTTCCAGGAGTACGCGAAGCGGGGCTCCCCGTGCACGGGCGGGATCATGTGGGTGGTGAGCTTCTTGCCGGTGCGCTGGTGGGTGAGGGTGAGCTGCACGTCCGCGTCGGCGCGGGTCAGCTCGACCGACATCGGGACGCTGGTCCCGGCCTTCTCCAGGTTCGCCGTCGCGGGTACGGAAGCGGAGACGACCTTCAGCGCCACGACCGCGCCGGTGTCGGCGACGAGTTCGGGTGTCAGCTCGCCGTTCCGGCCGATGCGGAACACGCCGTCGGCGTTGGACGTCGCGCCGCGCACCACGAGGCTTCCGTCGCTGTGGCGGGCGACGGAGGAGAAGTTCTCCAGGACCTTGTACGGGGCTCCGCCCGTGGCGAGGTTCCGCGCGTACAGCGGAGTCAGGACGTCCGACCCGGCGGAGGGGTCACGCCGGGCGGCGTAGAAGGCCGTGTCGCCGACGATCCCGGCGAGGACCGGGACGCCCTGGATGTCGGTGAGCGGCACCCGCTTGACGGTGGTGGTTCCGAGGACCGTCGCGGTCAGGGTGTGCCCGCCGTCCGTCGCCCGCGTGACGGTCGCCTTGTACTTCGGGGTGAGGGCGCCCGTCACCGTCGCGACGTCCCAGTTCCAGCCGGGGCCGTATCCGTAGGGCACCACCGAGCCGGTGGGCACGGGGATCACGACGCTCCAGGAGTGGGGCTCCCAGTTCCCGTTCACCTGGTGCTCGCCCTGGCCCATGATGAGGACGGTGGGCCGCCCGTCCGCGTCCCGGCCCGCCGCCACGACCTTGTGTGCGGTCTCGCGCTCGCCCTTGAAGAGGTTCGACAGCTTGAGCTTGCTGACGACGCCGTTGGTGTGCGTCAGCTGCCACAGCTCGCGGCCCAGGCCGTCGGCCGTCGGGCGGCTCTCGTAGGCGACGTCGTAGGCCACACCGGCCAGTTCGCCGCTCAGCGAGTGGTTGGCGTACGCCCCGGTGAGCGGGTTGTGGGCGGTGACGCCCACCTCGTTCCGCGTCACGATCCAGTCGGAACCGCTGTCGTACGCCCGCGTGTTGCCGTACGGCGTCACCGTGCCGTCCGGCTTGTGCAGGCTCAGCCGCTCCTCGCCGTTCTCGTCGGTGCAGGTCGTGAGGTAGCCGTAGGCGCCCGCGGCCACGACCTCGGCACCGACCGGCAGCAGCCCGGCCGCGGACGGTACGCACCGCTCGGCGGTCGCGCCGACGGGGGCGGCCACGGCGGGGGCGGTGACGAGGGTGCCCGTCACGGCCCCGACGGTGGCGAGGGTGACGAGGGCGGCGGCGAGCCGGCGCCCGGTGATGTGGTGGTTCACTGTGCTCCCGATCGTGAGGGAATTCGTGAGGGAATTCGCGAGGGCCTGCGTGAAGGACGGAGATCGGTACAGGTCTTCGCCGAGGGGCCCGCAGGCCCCTCGGGGTTCTTCACGGGCGAGCCCGGCCGTGCGGCTACGCGATGTTGCTGAACTTGCTGCCCTCGCCCACGAACACCGAGGTGTTCAGGCGGGTGAAGGTCCCGTAGACCGTGCCGTTCGCGTGGTAGACGTACGTGCCGCCCGGCCCGTAGGCGAGCAGGTCCGGCCGACCGTCGTTGTCGACGTCCCCGGCGCCGACGAGCTGGCTGAACGCGCCCCAGCCGCCGCCGATCTTGGTGCGGGCGAGGAAGGTGCCCTTGCCGGTGCCCTGGTAGAGCCAGAGGACGCCGGACGTGTCGCGGGCGACGAGGTCGCCGGCGGCGGTGCCGGCGATGTTCCCGACGGCCGTGAGCTGGTTGTAGATCCCCCAGCCGCCGCCCACGCGGACCCGGGTCGCGAACGGCCTGGCGAGGTCGCCGGTGCCCTTGTAGAACCACAGCACCCCGGAGCCGTCGGTCGCGAGCAGGTCGGACCGCCCGTCCCCGTCGAGGTCGGACCCGCCGGTGAGCTTGTTGTAGACGCCCCAGCCGCCGCCGACCTTCACCCGGGTGCCGAAGGTGCCGTCGCCCTTCCCGGCGTACGACCAGAGCACGCCCGAGCCGTCGAGGGCGATGAGGTCGCCGGTCGCGCTGCCGCCGATGTTCCCGACGGCCTCGATCTGCTTGTACGTGTTCCACCCGGAGCCGATCCGGGTGCGCTGTGCGGACTTGACCTGACCGCTCACCGGCCGGTCGCGCAGGTCGTCGCGCCACAGGACACCGGCGGCGTCCCGGGCGAGGACGTCGGTGGAGCCGTTGTCGGTGAAGTCGTGCGGGTTGGCGTTGCGCTGGATGCTCGTCAGCCAGCCCTGGTAGGCGGGCTCGCCGACCCCGTCGACCCGCATCGCCTCGGCCTCGACCGCGTACCTGCCGTTCGGCGCGTCCGTGCCGTCGTCGAGGACGCCGTCCCACGTGAAGGAGAAGCGGGTGCCCGTGCCGGGCGCCGGCACGTCCGCGTGGAACTCCCGGCCGGTGGCGGTGTGGGTGAGCGTGACGGTCAGGTGGACGTCGGCGCGCGAGAGCGTCCACGCCAGGGTGGCCTTGCCGCCGGTGCTGTCGAGGTTCACGCTGTCGGGGATGTGGACCTGCTCGATCTCCAGCGGCTCCGACGGGTCCATCTCCGCCACCTTGGTGACGGCCGGGGCGTCGCCGGCGCGCGGGTCGAGCCGGAACAGCCCGGTGCCGCCCTCGGCCGTACGGCCGCTCAGCAGCGCGCTGCCGTCGCCCCGCGAGACGAGACCGGTCACGGACTCGGCGAGGTCGACGGCCCGGCCGTCGGTCAGGGACACGGCCCGGCCGGGGCGCCAGTCGTTGCCGTACACCAGCCAGTCGCCGACGAGCGCGACGCTGTACTCGTCGTCAGGACCCAGGAGGGTCGTCTTCCGGACGCCCGTGGCGCGCTCGACGGACACGACGGCCCTGCTGGGGCCGCTCCACTCCGTCCAGGCGACGTGGGACGGGGAGAGCGTCATCGCGCTGGGGGCGTAACCGAGGGCGCCGGAGTCGTACGTCTCGACGACCGTTCCCGCCGCGGCGTCGATCACGGCCCGGCCGCCGGTCCGCGCGTCCACGGGGCCCGTCTCGTATCCGACGAGGATCTGGCCCCCCTCGGCGGCGGCATGGGTGAGGAACCGGTCGGCGCCCGCGGGCAGGCCCGTGATCTTCCGGGTCGTCGGCTCGGCGCCGTCCTGGGTCACGACGTGCAGTTCCGACGTGCCATCGCCCGCCGTCACCTCCGCGAGCACGCTCTTCGGGCCCAGCACGGCGACGAGGTGCGCGTCCAGCGCGCCGAGGTCGATCTCGACCACGGGCGCGGCCTGGTCGCGCATGTCCCGCAGGGTGACGGCGGTCGCCTGGGAGAAACTGCCGTGGTTGCTGACGGCGACCACGTCGCTTCCGGTCGGCACCCAGCCGCCGTTGTCGTACACGAGGTCGACGGGGGTCGCGGCGCTGCCGTCGAACGGCGTCCAGACCAGGCCGGCGTCGCCGTACGTGAGGAAGCCGGTCGAGCCGCCGCTCGTGACGGAGGAACCGGCCGGGAGCACCGGAAGCGCTTCGGCCTGCGCGGCCGCGACGGGCCCCGAGGTGGCCGCGGAGGCGGCCGGCGCCGTGGCGAGCGTGCCCGCGCCGAGCGCGGTGACGGCGAGGACGGCGGTGACGGCCGCGGCGAGACGCGGACGGGTGGTGCGGAACTGCAAGGAGACCCCCACGGGAAGACCCGGCACGGGGCGTGCCGTGCAGGGTCAGACTCGCGATCGGGTCGCGTGGTTGTACGGAAGATCGCGGATTCGTTCGATAGATGTCCCGCCAACCTCCGGCGGGGCAGGAGAGGTTGCGGGCCGCGCCTCACCCGCCCGTCCGCTCCACCACCCCGCGCACGTACCCCGCCTGCCCCGCGTGCTGCAGGTCCTCCGCGATCACCGACACCAGCCGGACGCCCAGCGTCACCGGGGGGTCCCAGGCCGTGTCCACCACCCGGTCCAGGTCCGCGTTCGTCACCGGCGCCAGCAGCGAGGCCGTCCGGTCGTGCACCGCGTCGTGGTAGCCGAGCAGCAGCTCCGCCGGCACCCGTACGGCCCCGACCTGCGCGGACGTATGGCCGTAGCCGGTCGCCGCGGGCGGGAACGGCAGGCCGAAGCGGTCCCGCCAGCCGTCGGAGCGCCACAGCTGCTCCGTGCCGAAGGCGCCCGCCAGGTGGTCGTCCTGGATGCGGGTGAGGTGCCAGACGAGCCAGGCGATCGAGTTGGCGTCCGGGTCGATCCGGGCGGCGAGCTCCTCCTCGCCGAGGTCCTGCACGGCCGCGTGGACGGCCTCCCGGATTCGGCCGAAGGAGTCGAGCAGCAGGCCGGCACTGTTCATCACGCCCCCTTGGGGTCGCGCGCCTCCCGCCACCGGGCCAGCTCCGCCTCGACGTCGAAGGGCGTCAGGTTCAGCGGCGGACCGGCCGGCGGGCGGCGCAGGGCTTCCGCGATCTTGGTGTTGATCTCGCCGAGGATCCGCCGGACCTGGCTCTCGGAGCCGGCCTCCGCGACCGCCGCGGCCGCGTCCTCGGCGTCCTTGCGCAGCTGGAGCGCCGGCGGCAGGACCGCCACGCCCTCCCGGTGCAGCTTCTGCTTGACCCACCACAGCTCGTCGTAGGGCGCGGTGTCGTCCGGAAGGGGCCTCCCGAAGCCGGGGAGCTCGCGGAACTCCCCGCGCTCGGCGGCCTCCCGGATCTGCTTGTCGACGAAGGACTCGAAGCTGACGCCCGGCGGTTTCCGTTCGGTCATGTGTCCAGCGTACGTATCGGGGCCGGTCCGCATGTGGTGCACGCGGGCTACTGCGGCGCCCGGACTTCCGGCACCCTGTGGTCGGTCAACGCGCGTCAACCCCTGTCACCTCACGCCCCGACGCCACGGAGGACCCATGCGTCACCCGCGTACGACTCGGCCCACGGCCCGGAAGGCCCCCGGCGGGCCCGCCCGCGTCCCCGCCCTCACCGCCCTGCTCGCGCTCCTCGCCGGGCTGCTCACGGTTCTCGGGACCGCCGGCACCGCCCATGCCGCGCCGCTCTTCAAGGCCCCCTTCGCCTGCGGGCAGAAGTGGACCTACAGCCACCACTC
This sequence comes from Streptomyces roseofulvus, assembly GCF_039534915.1. Taxonomy (NCBI): domain Bacteria; kingdom Bacillati; phylum Actinomycetota; class Actinomycetes; order Kitasatosporales; family Streptomycetaceae; genus Streptomyces; species Streptomyces roseofulvus. The sequence continues at coordinate 4,780,408 of NZ_BAAAWE010000001.1, forward strand.
CGCCGAGGTCCGCCAGGCCCTCGACTTCTTCCGCTCCGACGGCGGCGCCACCGCCGGCGCCCCGGTCCTGGCCTCGGCCTCCGGCACCGCCTACCGCTACTCCCAGCCGAGCGGCGCCGGGAACTACATCGTGATCGACCACGGCGGCGGCTGGAAGACGTACTACTTCCACCTGAACGCCTACTCGGTCGCGCACGGCGCCGCCGTCTCCCAGGGCCAGCAGATCGGCACCACCGGCTCCACCGGCAACAGCTCCGGCGCCCACATCCACTACGAGCAGCTCTACAACGGCGTCGGCCAGACCATCGTGATCAACGGCGTCTCGCTCGCGCCCTACCCCGGCTCGTACGGCTCCAAGCACCTGACCAGCGACAACGGCTGCTCGGGCGGGGGCGGCGGGAAGTACTGGGTGGACACCTTCGCGAACGCCACCGGCTACGCGGCCGCCAACACGAACGACCCCCAGGGCGTCCTGAACGCGGGCACGAACTACGTCTACTGCAAGGTCTGGGGCCAGGAGATCCGTGACGCCTCCGGCAACTACAACCACTGGTGGCTCCGCACCGACCTCGACACCGTCTACGCCGGCAAGAACGGCTACGGCGCGTACGTCTCCGCCTACTACCTGTCCCGCTGGGGCAACGACGAGGCGCGCGACAACAACGGAACCGTCATCCCGAACTGCTGACCGCCGGCCTGCGGCCGACCCGCCCGGAAACGGGCAGGAGCCCCGCTCGTGCCGACAGGCGGCACGGAGCGGGGCTCCTTGGGTACTGCTCTAGAAGATCTCGATCGCCACTACGGCGTTCAGATCGCGGTGACGTTCTCCGCCTGCGGACCCTTCGGGCCCTGGGTGACGTCGAAGCTCACCGCCTGGTTCTCCTCGAGGGAACGGAAGCCGTTCGCGTTGATCGCGGAGTAGTGGACGAAGACATCCGGGCCGCCGCCTTCCTGGGCGATGAAGCCAAAGCCCTTTTCAGCGTTGAACCACTTGACGGTTCCGGTAGCCATGAGCCCTCCTATGGGCCAAAGGGTCGCCCTGCTCCAGAACCTGCAAACAAGTCTGAAAACTACAAAAGCCTGCGGGTCACATGCTCCGCAGGCTCTGTACTGCAAGGGAAACCAAACTGCAACTTGCGTCGAGCGTAGCACGCAGCGTGTGCGACGCGATAGAGGGAAAGATCACGTCACCCGCATGTTTGATCCCGACCCTAAGGCGCTGACGCGCCACGCCGGGGACCGGCCCGGATCTCCCCCGGCGATGTCCACCGTACGAGACGCGGCTAGCCTCGCGATGTGGACAATGCGAACGACGAGCACCAGCGCAGCCGGCCCCGCGTCGGGCACATCCAGTTCCTGAACTGCCTGCCCCTCTACTGGGGGCTCGCCAGGACCGGGACGCTCCTCGATCTGGAGCTGACCAAGGACACCCCCGAGAAGCTGAGCGAGCGGCTCGTCCGGGGCGACCTCGACATCGGCCCGATCACCCTCGTCGAGTACCTGCGCCACGCCGACCGGCTGGTCGCGCTCCCCGACATCGCCGTCGGCTGCGACGGGCCCGTCATGTCCTGCGTGATCGTCTCCCAGCGCCCCCTGGAGGAGCTGGACGGCGCCCGCGTCGCGCTCGGCTCCACCTCCCGGACCTCGGTGCGGCTCGCCCAGCTGCTGCTCGCGGAGCGGCACGGCGTCCGGCCCGCGTACTTCACCTGCCCGCCCGACCTGGGCCTGATGATGCAGGAGGCCGAGGCCGCGGTCCTCATCGGCGACGCCGCCCTGCGCGCCTCGCTGCACGACGCGCCCCGGCTCGGACTCCAGGTCCACGACCTCGGCCTGATGTGGAAGGAGTGGACGGGACTGCCGTTCGTCTTCGCCGTCTGGGCCGCCCGCAAGGAGTACCTGGAGCGCGAACCGGAGACCGTCCACAACGTCCACCGGGCCTTCCTCGCCTCCCGCGACCTCTCCCTCGACGAGGTCACCAAGGTCGCCGAACAGGCCGCCCGCTGGGAGGCATTCGACGCCGAGCTCCTGGAGCGCTACTTCCGCACGCTCGACTTCCGCTTCGGCCCCGAGCAACTCGCCGGAGTACGCGAGTTCGCCCGCCGCACCGGCCCGACGACCGGATTTCCGGCCGATGTGACGGTCGAACTGCTGCCGCCGGAATAGGCACGACCGCCGCAAAGGGGGCGCCGCAAAGGGGGCGCCGCCGGATAGGGCCGCCCGCGCCGCATAGGCACCCGTACCGCCGTCCGGCAATTCCCGCCCGCATTTCCCGGCCGGGGCCCGTATCCGCGCCTCCCCATTCCGCCCCCGGGAATCACGCGGCAGAACGTTCATCGGAAATTCACTCCGACGCGGACCCCGGCCCGGCGGCCCACCCCCGCTGGCGTACGCTGGGGCGGTCTGCCAACAACCCTCCGAAAGGGACGAACCGGTGACCGAGAAGGCCGACCTCCAGTCCGTTCTGGACCGCGCCGCCGCCGGCGGCCGGATCACCCCCGAGGAGGCGCTCGACCTGTACCGCTCGGCGCCCCTGCACGCCCTCGGCGCGGCCGCCGACGCCGTGCGCCGCCGCCGCTACGCCGGTACCGAGCACATCGCGACGTACATCATCGAGCGGAACATCAACTACACCAACGTCTGCGTCACGGCCTGCAAGTTCTGCGCCTTCTACGCCGCCCCGAAGGACACGGAGAAGGGCTGGACCCGGGACCTCGACGACATCCTGCGCCGCTGCGCGGAGACCGTCGAACTCGGCGGCACGCAGATCATGTTCCAGGGCGGCCACCACCCGGACTACGGCGTCGAGTACTACGAGAAGCACTTCGCCGCCATCAAGAAGGACTTCCCGCAGCTGGTCATCCACTCCCTCGGCGCCTCCGAGGTCGAGCACATGGCCCGCATCTCCGGCGTCTCCGTCGAGGAGGCGATCACCCGCATCCACGCCGCCGGCCTCGACTCCTTCGCCGGCGCCGGCGCGGAACTGCTCCCGGAGCGGCCGCGCAAGGCCATCGCGCCGCTCAAGGAGTCCGGCGAGCGCTGGCTGGAGATCATGGAGATCGCCCACAACCTGGGCGTCGAATCCACCTCCACCATGCTGATGGGCACCGGCGAGACCAACGCCGAGCGGATCGAGCACCTGCGGATGATCCGCGACGTGCAGGACCGGACGGGCGGCTTCCGGGCCTTCATCCCGTACACGTACCAGCCCGAGAACAACCACCTCAAGGGCCGCACGCAGGCCACCCTGTTCGAGTACCTGCGCATGATCGCCATCGCGCGGCTCTTCCTCGACAACGTGGCCCACATCCAGGGCTCCTGGCTGACCACCGGCAAGGAGGTCGGCCAGCTGTCGCTGCACTACGGCGCCGACGACCTCGGCTCGATCATGCTGGAGGAGAACGTCGTCTCCTCCGCCGGCGCCAAGCACCGCTCCAACCGCCTGGAGATCATCGACCTGATCCGCAAGGCCGGCCGCGTCCCGGCGCAGCGCGCCACGACGTACGAGCACCTCGTCGTCCACGAAGACCCGGCGAACGACCCGGTCGACGAGCGCGTCGCCTCGCACATCTCGTCCGTCGCGATCGAGGGCGGCACGGCGCACCCGGAGCTGAAGCTCCTCGACGCCAACTGACCCGCCGGTGCTCACCCTCCACGCCGCCGAGGCATCCCCGGAACTGGCCGTCCTCGTCGACGGCCCCCGGATCGCCGCCGTCGGCCCGTACGAGGAACTGGCCGAGGCACACCAGGACGCGCGCCTCCGCCGCTGGCCGGGCATCCTGCTGCCCGGCCTGCTCAACCCGTACGCCCCCGAGCTCCTGGAGCGGACCTACCACCCGGACCCGCGCGAGGCCGACGACCTCGGCACCGCGCCGATCACGGGGGAGCGGGCGGCCGAGCTCTTCCGCGCCGACCCGGCCCGCCTCGGCGCCAGCGCCCGCCGGGGCGTCCAGCGGATGCTGGCGCACGGCACGGTCGCGGTGGCGGGCGAACTCCGCACCCGCGCCGCCGCCGACGCGGTCCGCCGCGCCGGCCTGGCGACCGGCCGCCGCCCGGACACCCTCCCGGGCCCGCCGTCCCTCTCCCCGACCCCCCTGATCCTCCTTCCCCGTCCCACGCCCGGCGGCCCGGCCCGCTTCGCCGTCTTCGACGTCCCCGACCCGGCCACCCTGGTCCGCCGGGGCGCGTCGACCTGCGTGGCGACGGTCATCGACGGCCGGCTGGTCTACCGGGCCCGCTGAGCCTCCTCGGAGAGGAAGTCGGGGACCTCTCCCGGTGAGACCTGGACCGCGGTCAGCGGCGGCTCCTGCGGCTCCATCGGATCGGCGTCCGCCTCCCTCACCAGCTCCAGGAAGCGCGGGTCCCCGGTGACGGTGAACAGTCCCTTCGCGTTCACCGGCGCCTCCGCCTTCCCGCCGTACACGATGAGCGTGACCTGGCTCCTGCGGTACTGGTACCCCACCGTCACCCTGTCGCTCCACTCGCTGACCGGTCCGAGACGCAACGCGTCGCGCTCGCAGGGCGAGTTCCCCGCCGGCGCCTCCTCGCAGTGCCGCAGGGCCAGATCGGCGGCCTTCCGCACCGACACGACCATGCGGAAGACCTCGCCGTCGGCCTCGATCGCGTACTCGCTCACCTGGCCCTCCACCGGCCGGACGCCGGTGACGTTCGCGGGCAGCCTCTCGTCCAGCAGCGCCGCCATCCTCTGCTGGAACCGGGCGCGGCGCTCCCGTTCGGCCGCAGAAAGCCCCTCGCCGTCGACGGTCGAGGCGGCCGGCGTCGGCACACCGGGGCCGGCCCCCGGCAGCAGCGCGAGGCCGAGCGCTCCCGCCGTGACCACGGCGAAGGCGGCCGTACCGGCCGCGAGCCGGGAGCGGGCCCGGCGCCTGCGCCCCTCGCGCACCGCCAGAGGGACGAGATCGGGCAGCGGCGGCAGCGCGTCCGCCGTCCGGTCCAGGGCGTCGCGCAGCAGAACGCCGTCGAGGTGGTCTTCCACGGTGGACCTCACCTTCCTGTCAGAGAGAGCCCGGCGTCGGCCAGGCGTACGCGGAGCCGGGCGAGCGAGCGCGAGCACTGGCTCTTGACGGTGGCCTCGCTGCACCGCAGCAGCGCCGCGACGGAGGCCACGCTCTGGTCGTCCCAGTAGCGCAGCACGACCATCGCCCGCGCCCGGGGCGGCAGCTCGGCGAGCGCCGCGAGGAGCGTGACCCGCAGGTCGGCGTGGTCGGCGACGGCCTCCGGCAGGGTCCCCCCGGCCCGGCCGAGCGCCAGCAGGTCCCGCAGCCGGCGCCGCCGCTCCGCCAGGAACGTCCGCGTCAGCACGGTCTTGGCGTACGCGTGCGGATGCTCGGCCGCGCCCGCGCGCCGCCAGTGCTGGTACAGCTTCGCGAGCGTGGTCTGGGTCAGGTCCCGCGCCCCCTCCGCGTCCCCGCAGAGCAGGTACGCCGTCCGGTACAGCCGCTGCTGCGCGGCGCGCGCGAACTCCTCGAAGCCGGCCTCCGTCCCGACGTCCGCCGCCCCGCCCCCCGCGGCCCTCGCCTCGGTCGTCACTGCCACCGCATCCCTGCTCTCCTCGCCCTCGTGTGCTGTGTTCCGACCGTCCTTGAGCCCGCCCGGGCCCGAAAGGTTGAAGCGGTACGGGGAGAGATTCGGGCGGCTGCTTGAATGGGTTCCGTGACCCGAGCCAACCTGGACAAACAGCCGCACGAAGTCGCCTCCATGTTCGACGACGTGGCGGCCAACTACGACCTCACCAACGACGTGCTCTCGCTCGGCCAGGACCGCCGCTGGCGCAAGGAGGTCGCCAAGGCGGTCGACGCGCGCCCCGCGCAGAAGATCCTCGACCTCGCCGCCGGCACCGCCACCTCCTCGCAGCCCTTCGCGCGGGCGGGCGCGTACGTCGTCCCGTGCGACTTCTCGCTCGGCATGCTGCGGGTCGGGAAGCAGCGGCACCCGTGGATGCCGTTCACGGCGGGCGACGGCACGAAGCTGCCCTTCCGGGACGACGTCTTCGACGCGGTCACCATCTCCTTCGGGCTCCGGAACATCCAGGACACCGAGCAGGCGCTGCGCGAGCTGTACCGGGTGACGAAGCCCGGCGGCCGGGTCGTGATCTGCGAGTTCTCGCACCCGACGTGGGGCCCGTTCCGCACGGTGTACGAGGAGTACCTGATGCGCGCGCTGCCGCCGGTGGCCCGGGCGGTCTCCTCGAACCCCGACGCGTACGTCTACCTCGCCGAGTCCATCCAGTCCTGGCCGGACCAGCCCACCCTCGCGGGGCTCCTCCAGAAGGCCGGCTGGTCGAAGGTCGCCCACCGCAACCTCACCGGCGGCATCGTCGCCCTGCACCGAGGCTACAAACACCCCTGACGCCCGTCCCCGTCGCGGACGGCCGCCGCCGCTCCGTTGCGGGCCGGCGCCGTTTCGTTGTGGGCAATCGTTCCGCTGGGGCGATGGGGGTCCCCCCTGCTCGAGCGAAGCCGAGAGCTTGGGGGAGGGTGGGCACAACGGAACGGCACCCCAGCGGTGCCTCCGCGCCCCGAGCCTGGACCCGCACCCGTACGAAGCCGTACAGCGGGTGCGGGTTCAGGCGCGGAAGCCTAGGCCCGGCGGAAGGGGCCGTCCCGAAGACCCGCGCCCGGCGCGGAAGCCGGACGTGGAGGGTGGGCGGCGCCCCGCGGTGCGGGGGAGGCGCGGCGTAGGACCCCGGCGGCGCCCCGTGACGGTTCGGGGCGGGGGGTCCGGCCTAGACTTCCCTACGACCCTCTTCGCCGACCTTTCGGGAGATTCGCCGTGACCGAGAAGCCCCTCTCCGAGCACAGCGCAGACGTGATCGTCGTCGGGGCGGGCCCGGCCGGCTCCACCACCGCGTACTACCTGGCCAAGGCCGGACTCGACGTGCTGCTCCTGGAGAAGACGGCGTTCCCGCGCGAGAAGGTCTGCGGCGACGGCCTCACCCCGCGCGCCACCAAGCAGCTCGTCTCCATGGGCATCGACGTCTCCGAAGAGGCCGGCTGGCTCCGCAACAAGGGCCTGCGGATCATCGGCGGCGGCGTCCGGCTGCAGCTGGACTGGCCCGACCTCGCCTCGTACCCGGACTACGGACTCGTCCGCAAGCGCGAGGACTTCGACGAGATGCTGGCGCGGCAGGCGCAGAAGGCCGGCGCCCGCCTCTACGAGCGCTGCAACGTCGGCGCCCCGGTCATCGACGACCGCACCGGCCGCATCACCGGCGTGCACGCCAAGCTCGGCGAGGAGAAGACCGAGGTCACCTTCCACGCGCCGCTGGTCGTCGCCGCCGACGGCAACTCGACCCGCCTCTCCCTCGCGATGGGCCTGCACCGCCGCGAGGACCGCCCGATGGGCGTCGCCGTCCGCACGTACTTCACCTCCCCGCGGCACGACGACGACTACCTGGAGTCGTGGCTGGAGCTGTGGGACAAGCGCGGCGCCGAGGACCGTCTGCTCCCCGGTTACGGCTGGGTCTTCGGCATGGGCGACGGCACGTCGAACGTCGGTCTCGGCATCCTCAACTCCTCCTCCGCCTTCCGCGAGCTGGACTGGCGCGAGGTGCTGAAGGCGTGGTGCGCGTCGATGCCGGAGGACTGGGGCTTCACCCCGGACAACATGACGACCCCGATCCGCGGCGCGGCCCTCCCGATGGCGTTCAACCGCCAGCCGCACTACACGAAGGGCCTGCTGCTGGTCGGCGACGCGGGCGGCCTCGTCAACCCCTTCAACGGCGAGGGCATCGCCTACGCGATGGAGTCCGGCCAGATCGCCGCCGACGTCATCGTCCAGGCCCACGCCCGCGCCACCCCCGCCCAGCGCGAACTGGCCCTCCAGAGCTACCCCCGCATCCTCAAGGACACCTACGGCGGCTACTACACCCTGGGCCGCGCCTTCGTGAAGCTCATCGGCAACCCGAAGGTCATGAAGATCGCGACGCAGCGCGGCCTGACCCACCCCGTGCTGATGAAGTTCACCCTCAAGATGCTGGCCAACCTCACGGACCCGACCGGCGGCGACGCGATGGACCGCATCATCAACGGCCTCTCGAAGGTCGCCCCGAAGGCGTAACCCGCCCCCGGACACCCCGAAGGGCCGTCGCTCCCCCGAGGAGTGACGGCCCTTCGTTCGTACGGCTCCGATCGCGGACGATCAGAGGATGCGCACGGCGCCCGACGGCGGGTCCCAGTCCAGGGAGCGCTCGACGACGCCGGTGGAGGAGTTCTGCGCGCCGACGTACTTGCCGCCGCCGACGTAGATGGCGACGTGGTACGAGCCGCTGCGGCTGCCCCAGTAGAGGACGTCGCCCGGCTGGAGGTTGCTCAGGGAGACGGAGGTGCCCATGGAGGACTGCTGGTACGAGATGCGCGGCAGGTCGATGCCGGCGGCGGCGTAGGCGGCCTGGACGAGGCCGGAGCAGTCCCACGAGTTGGGGCCGGTGCCGCCGGTGACGTACGCGTCGCCGATCTGGGCGCGCGCGAAGGCCACGATGGCGGCGGCGGTGCCGGAGGCGGCCTGGGTGGTCGACTCCGAGGAGGCGGAGGAGCCGCTGTCGCTCGACGAACCCGAGTCCGAGGACGAGGAGGACGAGGAGTCGGACGCCGAGGTGGTGGACAGCTGGGTGCGGGCGGCGTCGCGGGAGGCGCGGGCCTGGGCCTCGGCACGGGCCTCGGCCTCGGCGCGCTCGCGCTCGGCCTTCGCCTCGGCCTCCTGGCGGGCCTTCTCGGCGCGCTCGGCCTCGGCCTTGCGGTCGGCCTCGGCCTTGGCCTTCTTGGCCTCCTTGGCGGCCTTCTCCAGGGCGGCGGCCTCCTGGGCCTCCAGGCTCTGGTCGAGGGCCTCCTGCTGGGACGCCTCGGCGGAGGCGGCCACGGCGCTGGAGAGGTCAGTGCCGAGGGATCCCAGCGTGGGCATCTCGATGGTCTCGGTCACCGGCTCGGCACTCGCCGGGCCGGCAGCACCGGCCACCGCGATGGTGCTGAGGACGCCACCGGCAACTCCGGCGCGGAGCGCGAGCTTCGAGGCGCTGCGGCGGGGCTTCCGGTGGCTGGGTATGTGAGCGGTGTGGGACATGGGTACAACCGCTATCAGGGCTTCACGGTTCCCTTCAAGAAACGTGGGTTGCGCCACAGTTACGACCGGAACCGTCTAATCCGCTTCCTTGGCGCCCTTATTGACGCCGTAACGGGCAAAACGGTCACGGCTCATTGCGCCCTTGATCATGGGTTTTCGATGAGATGCCCGAATTGCCCTTCGCTTACCACCTCTTGATGCCGATGGCCAAGCCCCGCTTTTTCCGGGCCGCGAGGGAGTGACGCAGGTCACATCTCCGTCTCGTGAACGCGCGCACACGGAGTCGGGGCGTCCACTTCGGTCCCCCCGGCCCCCCGGACGAGCGACGCCGATGCCTATATCACCCGGACGCGTCCACTGCCAATTTGCTTGCACGCGCCATCTCTTGATAGAGCGCCACCCGTTCCGACCAGCGATTTCCGGTCCGAATGTCACACCTGGTGATCACCTGGGCGCTTCACGCGACAAGATCACCGCTCATCCGACTTCATGATCCTTCGTCAGGTGGTGGAGATCACAAATCCGTTGGCGACCCCCGTGTCGCAGATCACAGAGGGGCGGGCTTAAGATACGCGGACGTCGGGCTTGTGAACTGCCTCACATGTGGGCGATCTTCCCGGAGGTCGCCGCGGGGTGCCGCGAGCCGACAGTGCGGTCCAACGGTCAAGGACGACTGGAAGGAGCGAGGAGCGTGAATGCGTACGCGCCCATCCTCGTGCTCGGTGCCCTGGGTGCGGGGTTTGCGATCTTCTCCGTGGTCATGGCCACGCTAATCGGGCCAAAGCGGTACAACAGGGCAAAACTTGAGGCGTACGAGTGCGGCATCGAACCGACGCCGACTCCCGCCGGGGGAGGCCGCTTCCCCATCAAGTACTACCTGACGGCGATGCTCTTCATCGTCTTCGACATCGAGATCGTCTTCCTCTACCCCTGGGCCGTCACCTTCGACGCCCTGGGGCTTTTCGGGCTCGTGGAGATGCTGCTCTTCGTGCTCACCGTCTTCGTCGCCTACGCCTACGTGTGGCGGCGCGGCGGCCTGGAATGGGACTGAGGGGCTGAGGAGCACCCATGGGACTCGAAGAGAAGCTGCCCAGCGGTTTCCTGCTGACCACCGTCGAGCAGGCCGCGGGCTGGGTCCGGAAGGCGTCCGTCTTCCCCGCGACCTTCGGCCTCGCCTGCTGCGCCATCGAGATGATGACGACCGGCGCCGGCCGCTACGACCTCGCCCGCTTCGGCATGGAGGTCTTCCGCGGCTCCCCGCGCCAGGCCGACCTGATGATCGTCGCGGGCCGGGTCAGCCAGAAGATGGCGCCCGTCCTGCGGCAGGTCTACGACCAGATGCCCAACCCCAAGTGGGTCATCTCCATGGGCGTCTGCGCCTCCTCGGGCGGCATGTTCAACAACTACGCCATCGTGCAGGGCGTCGACCACATCGTGCCGGTCGACATCTACCTGCCCGGCTGCCCGCCGCGCCCGGAGATGCTGATGGACGCGATCCTCAAGCTCCACCAGAAGATCCAGACGTCCAAGCTCGGCGTGAACGCCGAGGAGGCGGCCCGTGAGGCGGAGGAGGCGGCGCTCAAGGCGCTGCCGACCATCGAGATGAAGGGTCTGCTCCGTTGAGCGACGAAACCCCGAACCCCGAGAAGGAGCTGTCCGCGCAGAACCTGCCCGGCCAGCGCGGTGAGCACGGGGAGGAGGTACGGCTCCAGCGCGGCATGTTCGGCGCGAACAACGGCGGCGACACCTCCGGCTACGGCGGCCTCGTCCGCTCCATCCGCCTCCCCGGCGCGGCCGTCCGCCCGTACGGCGGCTGGTTCGACGAGGTCGCGGACGAGCTCGAAGGCGCCCTGGAGGAGCAGGGGCTCGTCCCCGAGAACGCCATCGAGAAGACGGTCGTCGACCGCGGCGAGCTCACCTTCCACATCGAGCGCGAGCACCTCGTCCGGGTCGCCCGCACGCTGCGCGACGACCCGGCGCTCCGCTTCGAGCTGTGCACCGGCGTCTCCGGCGTCCACTACCCGGGCGACAAGGGCCGCGAGCTGCACGCCGTGTACCACCTGCGGTCGCTCACCCACGGCCGGCTCATCCGGCTGGAGGTCTCGGCCCCCGACGAGGACCCGCGGATCCCGTCGCTGACCGCCGTCTACCCGACGAACGACTGGCACGAGCGCGAGACGTACGACTTCTTCGGAATCGTCTTCGAAGGCCACCAGGCCCTCACCCGGATCATGATGCCGGACGACTGGCAGGGCCACCCGCAGCGCAAGGACTATCCGCTCGGCGGCATCGCCGTCGAGTACAAGGGCGCCCAGATCCCGGCTCCGGACCAGCGGAGGTCGTACTCGTGAACAGCACAGCATCAGGCCCCCGCGAGACCACCGAGGGGTCCGTCTACACGGTCACCGGCGGCGACTGGGACGAGGTCGTCCAGTCCGCCGCGAAGGCCGACGACGAGCGGATCGTCGTCAACATGGGCCCCCAGCACCCGTCCACCCACGGCGTGCTCCGGCTCATCCTGGAGATCGACGGCGAGACCGTCACCGAGGCCCGCTGCGGTATCGGCTACCTCCACACCGGCATCGAGAAGAACCTCGAGTACCGGACCTGGACGCAGGGCACCACCTTCGTCACGCGCATGGACTACCTCACCTCGTTCTACAACGAGACGGCGTACTGCCTCGGCGTGGAGAAGCTGCTCGGCATCACCGACGACGTCCCCGACCGGGCGAGCGTCATCCGGGTTCTGCTCATGGAGCTCAACCGGCTCTCCTCGCACCTGGTGTGCATCGCCACCGGCGGCATGGAGCTCGGCGCCACCACGATCATGATCTACGGCTTCCGGGACCGCGAGATGATCCTGGACCTGTACGAGCTGATCACCGGCCTGCGCATGAACCACGCGTACATCCGGCCCGGCGGCCTCGCCCAGGACCTCCCGCCCGGCGGCGTCGACGCCGTGCGCGAGTTCGTGAAGACCATGAAGAAGAACCTGCCGGAGTACGACAAGCTCGCCACCGGCAACCCCATCTTCAAGGCCCGCATGCAGGACGTCGGCTACCTCGACCTCACCGGCTGCCTGGCCCTCGGCGCCACCGGACCGATCCTCCGGTCGGCGGGCCTCCCGCACGACCTGCGGAAGACCGACCCGTACTGCGGCTACGAGAACTACGACTTCGAGGTCCCCACCGCCGACACCTGCGACGCCTACGGCCGCTTCCTCGTCCGCCTGGAGGAGATGCGCCAGTCGCTGCGGATCGTCGAGCAGTGCCTCGACCGGCTGGAGCCCGGCCCGGTCATGGTCGGCGACAAGAAGATCGCCTGGCCCGCGCAGCTCGCCCTCGGCCCCGACGGCCTCGGCAACTCCCTCGACCACATCAAGAAGATCATGGGCACCTCCATGGAGGCCCTGATCCACCACTTCAAGCTGGTCACCGAGGGCTTCCGGGTCCCGGCCGGCCAGGCTTATGCGGCCGTCGAGTCCCCCAAGGGCGAGCTCGGCGTGCACGTGGTCTCCGACGGCGGCACCCGCCCCTTCCGCGTCCACTTCCGCGACCCGTCCTTCACCAACCTCCAGGCCATGGCCGCGATGTGCGAGGGCGGCCAGGTCGCCGACGTCATCGTCGCCGTCGCCTCCATCGACCCCGTGATGGGAGGCGTCGACCGATGACAGAGACCCCGACGAGCGGCAACGTCAGCCTCGGGATGCCCCAGCTTCCCGCCCCCGCCTACCCGGACGACGTCCGGGCCCGGCTGGAGGAGGACGCGAAGGCGATCATCGACCGCTACCCCGGCTCCCGCTCCGCGCTCCTGCCGATGCTGCACCTCGTGCAGTCGGAGGAGGGCCACGTGACCCGCACCGGCATGCAGTTCTGCGCCGACATGCTCGGCCTGACCACCGCCGAGGTCACCGCCGTCGCCACCTTCTACACGATGTACCGCCGCAAGCCGTCCGGCGACTACCAGGTCGGCGTCTGCACCAACACCCTCTGCGCGGTCATGGGCGGCGACGCCATCTTCGAGGAGCTCAAGGAGCACCTCGGCGTCGGCAACGGCGAGACCACCGAGGACGGCGCGATCACCCTCGAACACATCGAGTGCAACGCGGCCTGCGACTTCGCGCCCGTGGTGATGGTCAACTGGGAGTTCTTCGACAACCAGACGCCCGAGTCGGCCAAGAAGATGGTCGACGACCTCCGCGCGGGCCGGACCGTCGAACCCACCCGCGGCGCCCCCCTCTGCACCTTCAAGGAGACCGCCCGGATCCTCGCCGGCTTCCCCGACGAGCGCCCCGGCGCCGTCGCGGCCACCGGCGGCGCCGGCCCGGCCTCCCTCGTCGGCCTCCGCCTGGCCAAGGGCGAGGCCCCGCAGCACACCCGGATCGTCCACCCGCGCGGCGAGGCAGCCGGTCAGGAGGGAGAGTGATGACATTGGCCGCCGAGATCAACTCCAGCAGCCCCGAGAAGCTCCTCTCACCGGTGCTCTCCGCCTTCTGGGACCAGCCCGACTCCTGGACCCTGGAGACGTACGAGCGCCACGACGGCTACCAGGGCCTGCGCAAGGCCCTCGCCATGAGCCCCGACGACCTCATCGCCTACGTGAAGGACTCCGGGCTCCGCGGACGCGGGGGCGCCGGCTTCCCCACCGGCATGAAGTGGCAGTTCATCCCGCAGGGTGACGGCAAGCCGCACTACCTCGTCGTCAACGCCGACGAGTCCGAGCCCGGCACCTGCAAGGACATCCCCCTCCTCTTCGCCAACCCGCACTCCCTCATCGAGGGCATCGTGATCGCCTGCTACGCGATCCGCTCCAGCCACGCCTTCATCTACCTGCGCGGCGAGGTCGTCCCCGTCCTCCGCCGCCTCCACGAGGCCGTCCGCGAGGCCTACCGGGCCGGCTACCTCGGCACGAACATCCTCGGCAGCGGGCTCGACGTCGAACTCACCGTGCACGCCGGCGCCGGCGCGTACATCTGCGGCGAGGAGACCGCCCTCCTCGACTCGCTCGAAGGCCGCCGCGGCCAGCCCCGGCTCCGGCCCCCCTTCCCCGCGGTCGCCGGCCTCTACGCCTGCCCCACCGTGGTGAACAACGTCGAGTCCATCGCCTCCGTTCCCGCGATCCTCCACCGCGGCAAGGACTGGTTCACCTCGATGGGCAGCGAGAAGTCCCCCGGCTTCACGCTCTACTCGCTGAGCGGGCACGTCGCCTCGCCCGGCCAGTACGAGGCACCCCTCGGCATCACCCTGCGCCAGCTCCTCGACATGAGCGGCGGCATGCGCCCCGGACACCGGCTCAAGTTCTGGACCCCCGGCGGCTCCTCCACCCCCATGTTCACCGAGGAACACCTCGACGTGCCCCTCGACTACGAGGGCGTCGGCGCCGCCGGCTCCATGCTCGGCACCAAGGCCCTCCAGTGCTTCGACGAGACCACCTGCGTCGTCCGGGCCGTCACCCGCTGGACCGAGTTCTACGCCCACGAGTCCTGCGGCAAGTGCACCCCCTGCCGCGAGGGCACCTACTGGCTCGTCCAGCTCCTCCGCGACATCGAGGCCGGCCGGGGCGTGATGTCCGACCTCGACAAGCTGAACGACATCGCCGACAACATCAACGGCAAGTCGTTCTGCGCCCTCGGCGACGGCGCCGCCTCGCCGATCTTCTCCTCGCTGAAGTACTTCCGCGAGGAGTACGAGCAGCACATCACGGGCAAGGGCTGCCCCTTCGACCCGGCCAAGTCGACCGCCTGGGCGGACAACCACAAGGAGGTGACCGCATGACCGTCACCACGCCCGGTGCGTCGGGCGGCGGCAGCCCGGACGGACCGCAGAGGCACTCCAGGGAAGAGACCGTCACGCTGACCATCGACGGCGCCGAGATCTCCGTTCCCAAGGGGACCCTGGTCATCCGCGCCGCCGAACAGCTCGGCATCGAGATCCCCCGCTTCTGCGACCACCCCCTCCTCGACCCCGCCGGCGCCTGCCGCCAGTGCATCGTCGAGGTCGAGGGCCAGCGCAAGCCGATGGCCTCCTGCACCATCACCTGCACCGACGGCATGGTCGTCAAGTCGCAGCTGACCTCGCCGGTCGCGGAGAAGGCCCAGCACGGCGTGATGGAGCTGCTGCTCATCAACCACCCGCTGGACTGCCCGGTCTGCGACAAGGGCGGCGAGTGCCCCCTGCAGAACCAGGCCATGTCCCACGGCCAGGCCGACTCCCGCTTCGAAGGCGTCAAGCGGACCTACGAGAAGCCGGTCCCGATCTCCACCCAGGTGCTGCTCGACCGCGAGCGGTGCGTGCTCTGCGCCCGCTGCACCCGCTTCTCCAACCAGGTCGCCGGCGACCCGATGATCGAGCTCATCGAGCGCGGCGCGCTCCAGCAGGTCGGCACCGGCGAGGGCGACCCCTTCGAGTCGTACTTCTCCGGCAACACCATCCAGATCTGCCCGGTCGGCGCGCTGACCTCGGCGGCGTACCGCTTCCGCTCCCGCCCCTTCGACCTGGTGTCGTCGCCCTCGGTGTGCGAGCACTGCGCCGGCGGCTGCGCCACCCGCACCGACCACCGGCGCGGCAAGGTCATGCGCCGCCTCGCGCAGGACGACCCCGAGGTCAACGAGGAGTGGATCTGCGACAAGGGCCGGTTCGGCTTCCGGTACGCGCAGCAGCGCGACCGGCTGACGACCCCCCTCGTCCGGAACGCCCAGGGCGTCCTCGAACCGGCCTCCTGGCCGGAGGCGCTGGAGGCCGCCGCCCGCGGACTCGTCCGCGGCCGCACCGGCGTCCTCGCCGGAGGCAGGCTCACCGTCGAGGACGCCTACGCCTACGCCAAGTTCGCCCGCGTCGCCCTCGACACCCACGACGTCGACTTCCGGGCCCGGATCCACTCCGGCGAGGAGGCCGACTTCCTGGCCGCGTACGTCGCCGGACGGGGCCGGGACCTGGACGGTTCCGGGGTCACGTACACCTCGCTCGAAGCCGCGCCGACGGTGCTGCTCGTCGGCCTGGAGTCCGAGGAGGAAGCCCCCGGCGTCTTCCTGCGGCTCCGCAAGGCGTGGCGCAAGCACGGGCAGAGGACGTACGCCGTCGCCACCCACGCCACCCGCGGCCTGGAGAAGGCCGGCGGCACCCTGCTCGCCGCCGCCCCCGGCACCGAGACCGAATGGCTCGACGCCCTCACCTCCCGGGTCGGCCTCGACTCCACCGGCTGGGCCGCCTCCGAGGCGCTGCGCCAGGAGGGTGCCGTCATCGCCGTCGGCGAGCGGCTCGCCGGGGTGCCCGGCGCGCTCACCGCCGCCCTGCGCGCCTCCGCCGCCACCGGCGCGCGGCTCGTGTGGATCCCGCGCCGGGCCGGCGAGCGCGGCGCGATCGAGGCCGGCGCCCTGCCGAGCCTGCTGCCCGGCGGGCGGCCCGCGACCGACCCCCGCGCGCGCGAGGAGGTCGCCGCCGCCTGGGGCATCCGCGAACTCCCGCACGGCTACGGCCGCGACACCGGCCAGATCCTGGAGGCCGCGGCCGGCGGCGAACTCGCCGCGCTCCTCGTCGGCGGCGTCGACGTCGACGACCTGCCCGACCCGGCACGCGCGCGCGAGGCCCTCGACGCGGCCTTCGTCGTCTCCCTCGAACTGCGCCCCGGCGCCGTCACCGAGCGCGCCGACGTCGTCCTGCCGGTCGCCGCCGTCGCCGAGAAGCCCGGCACCTTCCTGAACTGGGAGGGCCGCGTCCGGATGTTCGAGGCCGCGCTCAAGCCCGAGCAGATGACGAGGACGCTCGCCCCGAGCGACCTGCGGGTCCTCCACATGCTCGCCGACGCCATGGACGCCCACCTCGCCCTGCCCGACCTGAAGGCGGCCCGGCGCGAACTGGACCGGCTCGGCCGCTGGACCGAGGAGCGGGCCTCCGAGCCCGGCGCGCACGCGGTCCCGGCGCCCCGGCCCGGCGACGGCGAGGCCGTCCTCGCCGGCCACCGGCTCCTGCTCGACCTCGGCAGGCTCCAGGAGGGCGACGAGGCCCTGGCCGGCACGCGCCACGCCGCCGTCGCCCGGCTCTCCGCCGGCACCGCGGCCGACACCGGCGTCAAGGACGGCGACCTCCTCGAAGTCACCGGCCCCGCCGGCGCGGTCGCCTTCCCCCTCCAGGTCACCGAGATGCCCGACCGGGTCGTCTGGCTCCCGCTGAACTCGGCCGGCCACGGCGTCCTCGCCGACACCGGCGCCCGCCCCGGCGACCTGGTCCGCATCGGCCCGGCCACCCCTTCGACGGAGGTGCAGGCGTGAACACCCCCCTCGCCGCCGAAGACCTCTCCCTGTTCGGGACGGACCCCTGGTGGCTCGTCGCGATCAAGGCCGTCTTCTGTTTCGCGTTCCTGATGG
This sequence comes from Streptomyces roseofulvus, assembly GCF_039534915.1. Classification (NCBI taxonomy): domain Bacteria; kingdom Bacillati; phylum Actinomycetota; class Actinomycetes; order Kitasatosporales; family Streptomycetaceae; genus Streptomyces; species Streptomyces roseofulvus. The sequence continues at coordinate 4,797,845 of NZ_BAAAWE010000001.1, forward strand.
TGACCGTGCTCTTCTCCATCGTGTGGGAGCGCAAGGTCGTCGCCTGGATGCAGCTGCGCATCGGCCCCAACCGGCACGGCCCCTGGGGCCTCCTCCAGTCCCTCGCGGACGGCATCAAGCTGATGCTGAAGGAGGACGTGATCGTCAAGCGGGCCGACAAGGTCGTCTACGTCCTGGCCCCGATCGTCGCCGCCATCCCGGCCTTCATGGCCATCGCCGTGATCCCCTTCGGCCCGGCCGGCAACGAGGTGTCGATCTTCGGCCAGCGCACCACGATGCAGCTCACCGACCTGCCGATCGCGATGCTGTACATCCTCGCGGTCGCCTCCGTCGGCATCTACGGCATCGTGCTCGCCGGCTGGTCGTCCGGCTCCACGTACCCGCTCCTCGGCGGCCTCCGCTCCTGCGCGCAGATGATCTCGTACGAGATCGCCATGGGCGCGGCCTTCGCCTCCGTCTTCCTCTACTCGGGGTCGATGTCCACCTCGGCGATCGTCGAGGCCCAGCAGGACCGCTGGTTCGTCATCCTGCTGCCGGTGTCGTTCCTCATCTACATCGTGACGATGGTCGGCGAGACCAACCGCGCCCCCTTCGACATGCCGGAGTCCGAGGGCGACCTCGTCGGCGGCTTCAACACCGAGTACTCGTCCATCAAGTTCGCGATGTTCATGCTCGCCGAGTACGTGAACATGGTGACGGTCTCCGCGGTGTCGGTGACCCTCTTCCTGGGCGGCTGGCGGGCCCCGTACCCGATCAGCACCTTCTGGGAGGGCGCCAACCACGGCTGGTGGCCGATGCTGTGGTTCGTCCTCAAGGTGCAGCTGCTGCTCTTCTTCTTCATCTGGCTCCGCGGCACCCTGCCCCGCGTCCGCTACGACCAGCTGATGAAGCTCGGCTGGAAGGTGCTCATCCCGGTCTCCGTGGTCTGGCTGATGCTGGTCGCCACCGTCCGGGCGCTGCGCAACGAGGACATCGCCTTCACCAACATCGTCCTGTACGTGGCCGGTGCCGTCCTCGTGGTGCTGCTGCTCTCCTTCGTCGCCGACCTCTTCCGCGACAAGAAGGAGAAGGCCGCCGCCGGGCCCGCCGCCGAGGAGCGGACCTTCGACCCGATGGCCGGCGGCTTCCCCGTACCGCCCAAGCCCGGACAGACCCTGCCGCCCGTGCCCCGGCGCGGGCCCCGACACCAGCGGGACCTCGTTGTCAGTGGTGGCCCCGATACTGCTACCGAGAGTGACGAAAGGGGGACGGATCGTGTCTGACTTCCAGAATCCGGTGGCCGGCTTCGGCGTGACCTTCAAGGCCATGTTCAAGAAGCGGCTGACCGAGCAGTACCCGGAACAGCAGAAGACGACGGCACCCCGCTTCCACGGCCGGCACCAGCTCAACCGCCACCCGGACGGCCTGGAGAAGTGCGTCGGCTGCGAGCTGTGCGCCTGGGCCTGTCCCGCCGACGCCATCTACGTGGAGGGCGCGGACAACACGGACGAGGAGCGCTACTCGCCCGGCGAGCGGTACGGCCGCGTCTACCAGATCAACTACGCCCGCTGCATCCTGTGCGGGCTGTGCATCGAGGCGTGCCCCACCCGCGCGCTCACGATGACCAACGAGTTCGAACTGGCCGACTCCTCCCGCGAGAACCTGATCTACACCAAGGAGCAGCTGCTCGCGGGCCTCGACGACCGCATGGTCGACACGCCGCACGCGATCTTCCCCGGAATGACCGAGCAGGACTACTACCGGGGCCTCGTCACCGAGGCCGCGCCCGGCACCGAGCGCCAGGTCGCCGTGTCCAAGGGCGAGGGTCCGCAGGAGGGCGCGTCGACCTTCGGCGAGGACGAGCCCGCCTCGGGGAAGGTGGTCGGCCGATGAGCGCGCTCGCGGCCTACGCCACCTCCACCGGCGAGGCGTTCCAGTTCTGGGTGCTCGGCACCGTCGCCGTCATCGGCGCGCTGTGCACCATCCTGATGAAGAAGGCCGTGCACTCGGCCCTCTGCCTGGCCGGCACGATGATCGTCCTCGCGGTCTTCTACCTGGCCAACGGCGCGTACTTCCTCGGCATCGTGCAGATCGTCGTCTACACCGGCGCGATCATGATGCTCTTCCTCTTCGTCGTCATGCTGGTCGGCGTCACGGCCGCGGACTCGCTGACGGAGACCATCAAGGGCCAGCGCTGGTGGGCCGCCGCCTGCGGCCTCGGCTTCGGCGTCCTGCTCTTCGCCGGGATCGGGAACGCGGCGCTGACCGAGTTCACCGGCCTCGGCGCGGCGAACGCCGCCCACGGGGGGAACGTGGAGGGCCTGGCGGCCCTCATCTTCACCAAGTACGTCTTCGCCTTCGAGATCACCGGCGCCCTGCTGATCACCGCCTCCGTCGGCGCGATGCTCCTCACCCACCGGGAGCGCACCGAGCGGGCCCGGACCCAGCGCGAGCTGTCCGAGCAGCGCGTCCGCGAGGGCAAGCACCTCCCGCCGCTGCCCGCCCCCGGCGTCTACGCCCGGCACAACGCGGTGGACATCGCGGGCCTGCTGCCCGACGGCACCCCGTCCGAGCTCACCGTCATCTCCACGCTGCGCAAGCGCGGCCAGGTGCGGGACGTGTCGACGGAGGCGCTCGCCGATCTCAAGGCCCTGGAGCAGCGCTCCTCGGAGCGGCTCGGACGCGACCGGGAAGAAGAGGAGGCCGGCCGGTGAATCCCGTCAACTACCTGTACCTCGCCGCCCTGTTGTTCACCATCGGTGCGGTCGGGGTGCTGATCCGGCGGAACGCGATCGTGGTCTTCATGTGCGTGGAGCTGATGCTCAACGCCTGCAACCTCGCGTTCGTCGCCTTCTCCCGCATGCACGGCAACCTCGACGGCCAGATCATCGCCTTCTTCACGATGGTCGTGGCCGCCGCGGAGGTCGTCGTCGGGCTCGCGATCATCGTGTCCGTCTTCCGATCCCGCCACTCGGCCTCGGTCGACGACGCCAGCCTGATGAAGCTGTGAGGGGCTGAACCGTGGACAACCTGATTGCGCTGCTCATCGCGGCGCCCCTGCTCGGAGCGGCCGTCCTGCTGTGCGGCGGCCGCCGGCTCGACAAGACCGGGCACTGGCTCGGCACGCTCCTCGCGGCCGTCTCCTTCGTCATCGGTCTCGCCCTCTTCGCCGACATGCTCGGCAAGGGCGCCGAGGACCGGACGATGCACCAGCACCTGTTCTCCTGGATCCCCGTCGAGGGCTTCCAGGCGGACATCGCCTTCCAGCTCGACCAGCTGTCGATGACCTTCGTGCTGCTGATCACCGGCGTGGGCACGCTCATCCACGTCTACTCGATCGGGTACATGGAGCACGACGAGCGGCGCCGCCGCTTCTTCGGCTACCTGAACCTGTTCGTCGCGGCGATGCTGCTGCTGGTCCTCGCCGACAACTACCTGCTGCTGTACTTCGGCTGGGAGGGCGTCGGCCTCGCCTCGTACCTCCTGATCGGCTTCTGGCAGCACAAGCCCAGCGCGGCCACCGCCGCGAAGAAGGCGTTCCTGGTCAACCGGGTCGGCGACATCGGCCTGTCGATCGCGATCATGCTGATGTTCACCACCTTCGGCACCTTCGCCTTCGGCCCCGTGCTCGCCTCGGCGGGCGAGACCTCCGAGGGCAAGCTGACGGCGATCGGCCTCATGCTGCTCCTCGCGGCCTGCGGCAAGTCGGCCCAGGTGCCGCTGCAGTCCTGGCTCGGGGACGCGATGGAGGGCCCGACCCCGGTCTCGGCCCTCATCCACGCGGCCACCATGGTCACCGCCGGCGTGTACCTGATCGTCCGCTCCGCCGACATCTTCAACGCGGCGCCGGACGCCCAGCTCGTCGTCACCATCGTCGGCGCGGTCACGCTGCTCTTCGGTGCGATCGTCGGTTGCGCCAAGGACGACATCAAGAAGGCCCTCGCCGGTTCGACGATGTCGCAGATCGGCTACATGATCCTGGCGGCGGGCCTCGGCCCGATCGGCTACGTCTTCGCGATCATGCACCTGGTGACGCACGGCTTCTTCAAGGCCGGGCTGTTCCTCGGCGCCGGTTCGGTCATGCACGGCATGAACGACGAGGTCGACATGCGGAAGTACGGCGGCCTCCGGAAGTACATGCCGGTCACCTTCGTCACGTTCGGACTCGGCTACCTCGCCATCATCGGCTTCCCCGGCCTGTCCGGCTTCTTCTCCAAGGACAAGATCATCGAGGCGGCCTTCGCCAAGGGCGGCACCGAGGGCTGGATCCTCGGCGCGGTGACCCTGCTCGGTGCCGCCATCACCGCGTACTACATGACCCGTGTGATGCTGATGACCTTCTTCGGCGAGAAGCGCTGGCAGCCGGACGCGGACGGCAACGATCCGCACCCGCACGAGTCGCCGAAGTCCATGGTCATCCCCATGGTCCTGCTGGCCGTCGGTTCGGTCGGCGCGGGCGCCTTCTTCGAGTTCGCCGGCTTCGTCGAGTGGCTGGAGCCGGTCACCGGCTACGCGCACGGCCACCCGCCGATCAGCGCCGCCACCGTCACCGCCGCCACCGTGGCCGTCATGGTGATCGGCGTCGGCCTGGCGTACCTCCAGTACGGCCGCAGGCCCGTCCCGGTGGTCGCCCCGCGCGGCTCGCTGCTCACCCGGGCGGCCCGCCGCGACCTGCTGCAGGACGACTTCAACCACGCCGTCTTCGTCACCGGCGGCACCCATCTGACCCGCTCGCTGGTCTACGTCGACCACACGCTCGTGGACGGCGTGGTCAACGGCACGGCGGCCGGCGTCGGCGGGCTCTCCGGCCGGCTGCGCAAGCTCCAGAACGGCCACGTCCGCTCGTACGCGGTCTCCATGTTCGGCGGTACGGCGATCCTCATCGCCGCGACCCTGCTGATGAGGGCGGTGTAACTCTCATGTCCTTCCCGCTCCTTACGGCGACGGCAGCGGTGCCGGCGGTCGGTGCGATCCTGACCGCCGCCGTGCCCGCCGCCCGCCGTACCGCCGCCAAATGGCTGGCGCTGACCGTCTCGCTGGTCACGCTGGTGCTGGCCGGGGTCGTCTTCGCCCGGTTCGAACCGGGCGGCGACCGCTACCAGATGGTCGAGTCCCACTCCTGGATCAAGGACTTCGGCGTCCGGTACGAACTGGGCGTCGACGGCATCGGGGTGGCGCTGATCGCGCTCACCGCGCTGCTCATCCCCTTCATCGTCCTGGCCGGCTGGCACGACGCCGACCCCCTGGAGACGCAGTCGAAGCGGTGGCGGCCGACGCAGGGCTTCTTCGCCCTGATCCTGATGGTCGAGGCGATGGTGATCCTCTCCTTCGAGGCCACCGACGTCTTCCTCTTCTACATCCTCTTCGAAGCCATGCTCATCCCGATGTACTTCCTCATCGGCGGCTTCGGCGACCGGGCGCACGGCGGCACCGACGAGAACGCGGCGGCGCAGCGCTCGTACGCGGCGGTCAAGTTCCTGCTCTACAACCTGGTCGGCGGCCTCATCATGCTGGCCGCGGTCATCGGGCTCTACGTGGTCGCGGGGAACTTCTCGCTCACGGAGATCGCCGAGGCGCGGGCGAACGGCTCGCTGGAGATGGCGACCACCACCGAGCGGCTGCTCTTCCTCGGCTTCTTCTTCGCCTTCGCGGTGAAGGCGCCGCTGTGGCCGCTGCACACCTGGCTGCCCAACGCGATGGGGGAGGCGACCGCCCCGGTCGCCGTCCTCATCACCGCGGTGGTCGACAAGGTCGGCACCTTCGCGATGCTCCGCTTCTGCCTCGGGCTCTTCCCTGAGGCGTCGAAGTGGGCCACGCCCGTGATCGTCGTCCTCGCCCTGGTCAGCATCGTGTACGGGGCGCTGCTCGCGGTCGGCCAGCGGGACATCAAGCGCCTGGTGGCGTACGCGTCGATCTCCCACTTCGGCTTCATCATCCTGGGCATCTTCGCGATGACCAGCCAGGGCCAGTCGGGCGCCACGCTCTACATGGTCAACCACGGCATCTCCACCGCCGCGCTGATGCTGGTCGCCGGCTTCCTGATCTCCCGGCGCGGCTCGCGGCTCATCGCCGACTACGGCGGTGTGCAGAAGGTCGCCCCGGTCCTGGCCGGCACCTTCCTGATCGGCGGTCTCGCGACCCTGTCGCTGCCCGGACTCGCCCCGTTCGTCAGCGAGTTCCTGGTCCTGGTGGGCACCTTCGCCCGCTACCCGGTGGCCGGGATCATCGCCACCACCGGCATCGTCCTCGCCGCGCTGTACGTCCTCGTCCTCTACCAGCGGACGATGACGGGCCCGGTGAAGGAGGAGGTGCGCGCGATGCCGGACCTGCGGCCGCGCGAGCTGGCGGTGGTCGCCCCGCTCATCGCCGTCCTGCTCTTCCTCGGCGTCTTCCCGAAGCCGCTGACGGACGTCGTGAACCCGGCGGTCCGGCACACGATGTCGGACGTGCAGCGGACGGACCCCCAGCCCGAAGTTCCCGTCCAGAACGTGGAGGCGGCCAAGTGAACGCCCTCGCTGTCCACAGCCTGTGGACGACGGCTGCCGAGCCGCTGAACAAGATCCCGGCACCGAAGATCGAGTACACCCAGCTCGCCCCGGTGCTGATCGTGGTCGGCGCGGCCGTCCTCGGTGTCCTCGTCGAGGCATTCGTGCCCCGCAGGGGCCGCTACCTCAGCCAGGTCTTCCTGTCGGTGCTCGCCCTCGCGGCCGCGTTCGCCGCCGTCGTCGGCCTCGCGGCCGGAGGCTACGGCACCACCAAGGCCCGCATCGCGGCCATGGGCGCCATCGCGGTCGACGGCCCGGCCCTGTTCCTCCAGGGCACGATCCTGCTCGCCTCGATCGTCGCCGTCTTCACCTTCGCCGAGCGCAGGCTCGACCCGGCCGACCACGGCCACAAGGTCGACTCCTTCGCCGCCGAGGCCGCCGCCGTCCCCGGCAGCGACCACGAGAAGGCGGCCGTCAAGGCCGGCTTCACCACCACCGAGGTCTTCCCGCTCGCGCTCTTCGCGATCGCCGGCATGCTGGTCTTCCCGGCCGCCAACGACCTCCTGACCCTCTTCATCGCGCTGGAGGTCTTCTCCCTCCCGCTCTACCTGCTGTGCGCCGTCGCCCGCCGCAAGCGGCTGATGTCGCAGGAGGCGGCCGTCAAGTACTTCCTGCTCGGCGCCTTCTCCTCGGCCTTCCTGCTCTTCGGGATCGCCCTGCTCTACGGCTACGCGGGCTCCGTCTCGTACGCCGCCATCGCCGACGTCGTCGACGGCGCGGTCGCCTCCGTGAACCCGGCGCTCGCCGAGACGATGGGCAACGACGTGCTGCTGCTCATCGGCTTCGCGCTGGTCCTCATGGGCCTGCTCTTCAAGGTCGGCGCCGTCCCGTTCCACATGTGGACCCCGGACGTCTACCAGGGCGCCCCGACCCCGGTGACCGGCTTCATGGCCGCCGCCACCAAGGTCGCCGCCTTCGGCGCGCTGCTCCGCCTGCTGTACGTGGTGCTGCCCGGGCTCACCTGGGACTGGCGGCCGGTCATGTGGGGCGTCGCGATCGTCACGATGCTCGGCGGCGCGGTCGTCGCCATCACCCAGACCGACATCAAGCGGCTGCTCGCCTACTCGTCGATCGCGCACGCGGGCTTCCTGCTCGCGGGTGTCATCGCGGCGACGCCGAGCGGCATCTCGTCGGTCCTGTTCTACCTGGGCGCCTACTCCTTCGTGACGATCGGCGCGTTCGCCGTCGTCACGCTGGTGCGGGACGCGGGCGGCGAGGCCACCCACCTGTCCAAGTGGGCCGGGCTCGGCCGACGTTCGCCGCTGGTCGCCGCGGTCTTCGCGGTCTTCCTGCTGGCCTTCGCCGGCATCCCGCTGACCTCCGGCTTCTCCGGCAAGTTCGCGGTCTTCAAGGCGGCGGCGGAGGGCGGCGCGGGCGCGCTCGTGGTGGTCGGCGTCATCGCCTCGGCGGTGGCGGCGTTCTTCTACATCCGGGTGATCGTGCTGATGTTCTTCAGCGAGCCGAAGGCGGACGGCCCCACGGTCGCCGTGCCCTCGGTCCTGACGACGCTCACCATCACGGCGGGCGTGGTCGTCACCCTGGTCCTCGGCCTCGCGCCGCAGTACTTCCTGGACCTGGCGAGCCAGGCGGGCGTCTTCGTCCGCTGACTCGCTCGGACCGCTCGGACCGCTGACAGGAAGGGCCCGGCTCGGGGGCGAGCCGGGCCCTTCCGCGTGCCTACGCCGTGGGCGCGTCCTCCGGGCAGACGCAGTGCACCCGCGGGTTGTACGGGGTGAAGAGGCCGGCCGGGTTCTTCTTGTAGATCCAGGCGTGCAGCGTGTAGACGTCGCCGACGCCCGGGATCACCGCGGGCCCGTCGAAGGTCCGGCCGAAGATCGTCGGGGCCGGCTGACCGGTGTTCGGGATCACCCACTCGACGGCGACCAGCTCGCGCTTCCCGGTCTCGTGGTTCTTCGCGTACAGCACGGCCGCCGGGCGCGCGGGGTCGTTCGACCCGACGTTGGCCGGGTTGACGTAGTGGTACCCCATGCCGCCGAGCTTCTCGGGGCTGGTGTCCTCGACGCACACGTCCGTGCGCAGGTAGCCGTCGGCGATCGCCTTCTGCTCGTCCTTGTACTTCTTGGTGGCCTCGTACGTCTTCGCCAGGTCCGGATGGGGCCACCCGTGGTCGCCGCCGGCGACCGGGGCGACGGGCGCCGCCGCGACGGCCGGGGCGGCGGCGCCCAGGGCCAGCGCGACGGAGGCGGCCAGCGCGCACGCGGCCATGACGGGACGGGGTCGTGCGGACATCGGGATGTACTCCTCGCATGAGGGAAGCGCCCATCAGGCGCCGGTTCGGGGGCGTCTCCTCCCCAGAGCCGCCGTGAGGAGCATCGAACGCCCCCTTCCCGCCCGCACCCGGGACTGGCCCAGAGGGGTGGCTACGCGCGGTGACGCCCGGGCCTCCTGACAGGGCCCGGACGGCGTGGGATCGTGGACCGGGAATGGTCTGTACCAGTCGGGGAGGGGTGGATGCGCGGGACCACGGTCCTACCCGGGACGCCGTGCCGCGAGCCGCGGGGCGGGGAGCCGCCGGTGCACCGGCTCGAAGTGCGGCTGCCCGAGCAAGTGCCGTTCGCCGCCGGTGGGTTCGATGCGATGGGCCCGATGTCCCGGGCCGACTTTCCGCACCGGCACACCTTCTACGAGATCGTGCACGTCGTCGAGGGGACGGGCGCGCACGTGCTCGACACCGAGCGGTACGCCGTACGGCCGCCGCAGCTCGGGGTGATCCTCCCCGGCCAGGTCCACCGGTGGGAGGGGGTGCGCGGCCTCCAGGGGTCGCTGGTGCTGTTCACGCCCGAGTTCCTGGTCGGCGGAGCGGGCGACGAGGAGCTGCTGCGGCGGCTCGGGGAGCGGCCGTGGGTGGACCTCGACCCGGCGGCGCACGCCCGGACCTCGCTGCTCATGGGCGAGCTGGCCGACGAGTACCGGCGCGGGGACGACGGCTTCGCCGGGGTGCTGCGGTCGCTGCTGCACGTGCTGCTCGTGCGGGCCGCCCGGATGCCCGGCGGGCGGGCCGGGGCGCCGCAGCGGGGGCTCGCCGGGGACTTCCTGGGGCTCGCCGACCGGGCCGCCGCCGAGGGGCTCTCCGTACGGGAGTGCGCCGGGCGGCTCGGGGTGTCGGCCGGGTACCTGAACGAGGCCGTGCGCGCGGCCACCGGCCGGACGCCCGCCGCGCTGCTGCGGGAGGCACGGGTGCGGGAGGCCCAACGGCTGCTCGTGGCCACCACGTTGTCGGTGCGCCAGGTCGCCGCACGGGTGGGGTTCGGGGACCCCGCGTACTTCTGCCGCTTCTTCCGGCGTGAGGTGGGGTGCACTCCCGGGGGCTTCCGAAAACACCACGACCGGCCCGCTCCGTCCATCGAAGGCGACGGCCCGGGCTCGTAGGTTCGTGCCGATCCCAGCCCCCACCTGAGGAGCCAGGCACATGGACAGCGAGACCAGCACCGGGCACGTCACCCGCAAGACCGTGCTGCGGGCCGCGCTCGCGGCCGGCATGGCCGCGCCCGCCGTGCTCATGGGCGTCCCCGCCCTCGCCCGCACCCTGACCGACGGCGGAACGCCGCTCGACCTCACGCCGGAGTGCGACGACGGCGACGACCTCACCCTCCCGCAGACGGAGGGCCCCTACTTCAAGCCCAACTCGCCGCTGCGCACCAGCATGCCGGACGGCCCCGGGACCCGGCTGACCGTCAGCGGCTACGTGTTCGGGCGGGCCTGCCGACCGGTGCCGGGGGTGCTGCTGGACTTCTGGCAGGCGGACGCCAACGGGGCCTACGACAACACGGGGTTCAGGTTCCGCGGGCACCAGTTCACCGGCGCCGACGGGTCGTTCAGGCTGACCACGATCGTCCCGGGGCTCTACCCGGGCCGCACCCGTCACCTCCACGTGAAGGTGCAGGCGCCGGGGCGGCCGATCCTCACGACCCAGCTGTACTTCCCGAACGAGCCCCGGAACAACACCGACACGATCTTCGATCCGCGGCTGCTGATGACCGTGCGGGACGCGGGCGGCGGGCGAGAGGCGGCCTTCGACTTCGTCATCGACGTGCCGCAGGACCCCGGGCCGACGCCCACCGCCACGGCGACCACCGCCCCGCCCGGCGGCACCTGGACCGCCGGACGGTCGTACACGGCGGGGGACCGGGTCACCTACGGCGGCCTGGGCTACGTGTGTCTGCAGGCGCACACCGCCCAGGCCGGCTGGGAGCCCCCGAACGTCCCCGCCCTCTGGCGGGTGGGCTAGGCCGCGGGGACGATCCGGCCCCGGACCTCGCCCAGGCCCACCCTGGTGCCGTCGGGGCCCGGGGCCCACGCGGTGAGGACGACCTCGTCGCCGTCCTCCAGGAACGTCCGCTTGCCCCCGGCCAGTTCGATCGCGTCCCGGCCGTTCCAGGTCAGCTCCAGGAGCGAGCCGCGCTGGCCGACCTCGGGGCCGGAGACCGTACCGGAGCCGTAGAGGTCACCGGTGCGCAGGGAGGCGCCGTTCACCGTCATGTGGGCGAGCTGCTGCGCGGCCGTCCAGTACATGGTGGAGAACGGCGGCTCCGCCACCACCTCCCCGTTGATCTCCACCGAGATCCGCACGTCGAAGCCGCCCGGCTCCTCCTCCGCCGCGTCGTCCAGGTAGGGGAGGAGCGGGAAGTCCCGGGCCGGCGGCGCGGTGCGGGCCGCGTCCAGCGCCTCCAGCGGCGTCACCCACGCCGACACCGAGGTCTGGAAGGACTTGCCGAGGAACGGGCCCAACGGCACGTACTCCCACGCCTGCACGTCCCGCGCCGACCAGTCGTTCAGCAGCGTCAGACCGAAGACGTGGTCCCGGAAGGCGCCGAGCGGCACCGGGCGGCCCAGCTCCGACGGGGTGCCGACCAGGAAGCCGACCTCCGCCTCGATGTCCAGCTTCACCGACGGCCCGAAGACCGGCGCCGCGTCGGCCGGCGTCTTCCGCTGGCCCGAGGGGCGCACCACGTCGGTGCCGGAGACCACGACCGTGCCCGCCCGGCCGTGGTAACCGATCGGCAGGTGCTTCCAGTTGGGCGTCAGCGGCTCGCCGTCCGGGCGGAACATGCGGCCCACGTTGGTGGCGTGGTGCTCGCTCGCGTAGAAGTCCACGTAGTCCGCGACCGTGTACGGCAGGTGCAGCGTCACCGCGTCCAGCGGGTGCAGCAGCGGCTCGATCTCGGGGCGGTGCGCCGGGACCGTCACCCAGGCCGTCAGCGCGCGCCGGACGTCCCGCCAGGCGGTCCGCCCGGCGGCCAGCAGCGCGTCGAGGCTCGGCTGCGCGAGGAGGGAGGCGTACGGGGAGCCGAGCGCGTGCGCCGCGGCCCCCGCGTCCAGCACGTACCCGCCGATCCGGACGCCGAGCCGGCGGCGGCCCGGCTCGTCGGCGGTGGTGAAGACGCCGTACGGGAGGTTGTGCGGGCCGAAGGGGTCGCCCTCGGCCAGGTCGAGCGGGCTGTGCTCGGGCATCGGTGCGTGCCTCGCTTTCGATGATGGGTGAGGGACACGTTACGGGGCGGGCCGCCGGGCGAGGATGACATGGATCACAGAGAAACCGGGGCCTAAGAGAGCAACCGCCCGCGTATGCGCGCTTTGTGCCGCCGGGGTCGGCGGATCCCGTCCCGAGCTGGTGAAACGTCCCTGTCGGAAGGCCGTTTCGCGCCATACGATCAAGACGGCGTCGCCCCCGCGTGAAGAGTCCGCGGGCGCGCGTCGCCGCTCTCTTTCTTCCCTGACCAGGAAAAGGTCCCCACGTGAAGATCCGCCGCATTCTCGCGACCGCCGTGGCAGCAGCCGTCACGACGCCGGTCGTGTTCCTCTCCGCCGGCACGGCCGTCGCGGAGACCCCGAAGCCGGCCGCCGACGCCTCGGCCCAGGACGTCCAGGACACCCAGGACGGACCTGACGACGACGACTTCGCCGAGTACGAGAAGCTGATCGAGGCCGTCGCGACGGCCGAGGCGAAGGTCGAGCGCCTCAAGGACGAGCGCCAGGCGCTCGTCGACGACATCCTCGCCCACAACGTCGACCCGGAGATCAAGGCCGAGTACGACGAGGCCAAGCAGGCGTACGACGAGGCCAAGGCCGCCCGGGTGGCCGCCGACACCGCGGTCACCGACGCGCGGGCGGACCTCGACGCGGTCAACGCGGACCCGAACGCCACCGCCGAGGCCAAGGCCACCGCCGAGCAGGCCCTCGCCGCCGCCGAGGAGACGGCCGAGGCGGCCCTCGTCGCCGAGACGGAGGCCAAGACGCGCTTCGACGCGGCCGACACGGCCCGCGACGACGCCCTGGTGGCGATGACCCGTGAGAGCGAGCGTCTCAAGACCGAGATCAAGAAGGCCGAGAAGGAGCTCGCCGACGCCGAGGCGGCCCTGGAGGCGTACGAGGGCGAGGGCACGTCCTGCGTCGAGGACGGCTCCGTCGTCTCCACCCTCACCGGCCCCGAGACGATCACCATCGGTTCCAGCGCCGACTTCTCGCTCACGGTGCGGAACACCTCGGACCGCGACCTCTCCTCGGTCCGCTCGTACCTCTTCGCCGCGCACCTGCCGGAGTCCTGGGAGGACGTCCTCGACGAGGAGAACCCGGACCTCGACCGGTACTTCTCCATCGACTGGAAGTCCGCCGCCAACCCGAAGTGGACCGATCTCGACTTCGAGGACGACCCCATCGAGCTGGGCCGGATCGGCAAGGGCGGCAAGGTCGACGTCACCCTGCGCCTGAGCGTGGCGGACGACGCCCCGGCCGGTGAGGGCATCGCCTTCACCACCAGCGAGTACGAGTACGAGGACGGCGACTGCGCCATCAGCGAGGAGTACGCCGAGGTCGGCTTCGACATCGTCGAGCAGGAGGACGAGGAGCCGGCGCCGTCGGAGGAGCCGACGGACGAGCCCAGCGCGGCGCCGTCGCCGTCGACGTCCACGCCGGCCCCCGCCGCCACCTCGAACACCACCCAGCAGGGCGGTTCCTCGAACACGCCGGTGACCACCGGCGGGCAGCTCGCCGCGACCGGTGCGAACGACACGCTGCCGCGGCTCGGCGCCGCCGCCGGCGCGGCCGTCGTGCTCGGCGCGGGCGCGGTGTTCGTCGCCCGCCGTCGCAAGGCCGACGCCTGAGTGGGCCGTCGCCTGAGCAGGCCGACGTCTGAGTAGCACCGCGATCCCCGTACGGCCCCGGGCTCAGCCCGCCGTGCGGGGGATCCGCTGTTCCCAGGTGCGGTGGAAGACGACCTCGCCGCCCTCCTTGCAGACGACCTCGTCGGAGGTGTGGAAGGCGTCCGCGTCGCAGGTGATCTCCGAGCGGGTGTCGATCGTGACGTCCCAGGCGAGCTCCGGCCGGTGGAGCCGGAGGTGCCACTCCGAGCCCGTGCGGGCGGAGAGCGGGTCGTCCTCGGCGATCGTGTACGTCTCGACGGCGTCCTCGGTGTACTCCAGGCCGTCCGGGTACACGCGCGTGCCGCCGTACTTGGGGTCCACCTGGAGCGTCCACTCGCCCTTGGCGACGTCCCGGAGCACCAGCCGTTCGGGGCGGGACTCGTCCAGGGTGCCGGGGGACGACACGCCGAGCGGCGGGGCCTGCTCGGGCTCCTCGAAGGAGACCGCGTCCTCCGTACGGGCGCGGACCGGGAGGGTGAGGGAGGAGCCGGCCGGGTCGAGGGTGAAGCCGGCCGCGTCGGGCTGCGGCCAGATCCACGGCCAGTACGCGGAGGAGAGCGCGAGCCGCACCCGGTGGCCGGGCGGGAAGGCGTGCCCGATGCCGTTCAGCTCGAAGCGGCAGGTCTCCGGGGTGCCGGGCCGCGCGTCCACGGCCCGGTCGCGGCCGTGGCGGGCGGAGAGGTTGAGCGCGCCGCGGGTCACCAGGGTGGAGGAGCCGTCCGGGGCGACGTCGCAGAGCCGGGCGACGACCTGCCCGGTCGGCGCCCCGGCCGTCAGGCGCACCTCGACCGAGGGCCGGCCCAGGATCTCGATGGGGCCGCCGTCCTGCGGCACCGGGAAGTCGAAGCAGGCCGAGTGGGCGTCCTCGTCGCGCTGGTCGGGCGGCAGGTCGGCGTCGTTGCCGAAGGGGAAGAAGCGGCCCGCGTCGAGGCCGGTCTGCTGCGGCGAGGAGACGACGACGGGCTCGCCGCCGAAGCCGTACGTGACGGGGGTGACGTGCGGGGACGGCCAGGACGGGTCCGCCGCCCAGCGGCCGGGCAGTTCCTCGTAGACGGTGGCCGGCGGGTGGGAGTCGCTGATCCAGGCGCGGAGCAGCGGTTCGGCCATGACGTCGTCGGGCGCGTCCTTGAGGTGGTGGTCCCACCAGCGGAGGGTCTCCTGAAGGAAGCCGATGGCGGGGCCGGGCGGCAGGCCGCGGTCGGGGTACTGGTGCGACCAGGGGCCGATGATGCCGCGGACCCGGTCCCGCGGGAGGTGCTCGACCAGCCGGAGGACGGTGTCGCGGTACGGGTCGTGCCAGCCGCCGACGGCGAGGACGGCAGCGCGGATCGCCTGGTAGTCCTCGCAGACGCTGCCGTGCTTCCAGTAGTCGTCGCGGGTCTGGTGGGAGAGCCAGGTGTGGACGAGGGGTTCGACGGCCTCCAGGCGGCGCAGCCACAGCGCGCGCCACTCCTCGCCCGCGTACCGGGGGTCGGGCGGACGGCAGACGAAGGCGAGCATGGTGGCG
The DNA here is from genome assembly GCF_039534915.1 of Streptomyces roseofulvus. Classification (NCBI taxonomy): domain Bacteria; kingdom Bacillati; phylum Actinomycetota; class Actinomycetes; order Kitasatosporales; family Streptomycetaceae; genus Streptomyces; species Streptomyces roseofulvus. The sequence goes on from NZ_BAAAWE010000001.1 coordinate 4,813,036, forward strand.
GCCCAGGCGTGCATGTCGACGCCGAGGACGGAGCCGCCCATGTAGTGGACGTCGTTGTCGTAGCGGTCGTCGGTGGAGCAGACGGTGACGACCGCCCTGAGCGGCTCGGGGGCGAGGGCGGCGATCTGGAGGCTGTTGCAGCCGCCCCAGGAGATGCCGAACATGCCGACCCTGCCGGTGCACCACTCCTGGTCGGCGAGCCAGTTCACGACGGCGACGCCGTCGGCGAGCTCCACGGCGTCGTACTCGTCGCCGGGCAGGCCCTCGCTGTTGCCGTGGCCGCGGACGTCGACCCGTACGGAGGCGTAGCCGTGGCCCGCGTACCAGGGATGGCGCTGCCAGTCGCGGGGCGCGGTCCAGTCGGTGAGCCGGTAGGGGAGGTACTCCAGGAGCGCGGGGACGGGCTCGTCGGTGACCGGCCGCCACACGCGCGCGTACAGCCGGGTGCCGTCGGGCAGCGGGATGCGGATGTCCTCGTGGCGGGTCTCGTACGGGAAGTCGGTACGGATCTTCGTCATCAGGTCACCTCAATGGACGCGGCGCGCGGAGGACGATCGGGCCGCGTGGACGGCCCGGGAAGGCCCGGGGAGGCCCGGTCGTCCTCCGGGGGCGGCCGCTCCCGGTGTCCTTGCCGATCGCCGCTTGGGACAATTCGTACACTCCATGTCGTATCAGCCGATCACGAACATACCGGGGGCGACGGGAAGGCGCCCACGGTGATCGAAACGTGACCGGATACGCTGGCTTGAGTGAATCCCAGCGACACATCGACAATCCGTGTGACCACGACCACCGTGTGATCACCACCGAAACCATGTGATCGTCGCCATGTGATCGTCAGCAGGCGTCAGCAGACAGGAGACCCCCTCGTGACCGTCGTCGGGCCGTTCGGTCTTAGCGTGCGGGACCAGGCTCTTGAGGCCGATGTCCAGGCCGGGTTGGCGGCCGTCGAGGCCGGCCTCCTCGACGCCACCAAGAGTGATGTCCCCTTCATCACCGAGGCCGCGCAGCACCTGGTGCTCGCCGGCGGCAAGCGGTTCCGGCCGCTGCTCGTGATGCTCGCCGCCCAGTTCGGCGACCCCTACGCGCCCGGCGTCGTGCCCGCGGCCGTCGTCGTGGAGCTCACCCACCTGGCCACGCTCTACCACGACGACGTCATGGACGAGGCCGCCGTCCGCAGGGGCGTGCCCAGCGCCAACAGCCGCTGGGGCAACTCGCTGGCCGTCCTCACGGGTGACTTCCTCTTCGCCCGCGCCTCGCACACCCTCGCGGACCTCGGCCCCGAGGCCGTCCGGATCCAGGCCGAGGCCTTCGAGCGGCTCGTCACCGGCCAGATCCTGGAGACCGCCGGGCCCGTCGACGGCCGCGACCCCGTCGACCACTACCTCGACGTCCTCGGCGGCAAGACCGGCTCCCTCGTCGCCGTCTCCTGCCGCTTCGGCGCCATGATGTCCGGTGCAGACGAGTCCGTCGTCGACATCCTCACCCAGTACGGCGAGCGGCTCGGCGTCGCCTTCCAGCTCGCCGACGACGTCCTCGACATCGCCTCCGAGGGCCACGAGTCCGGCAAGACCCCCGGCACCGACCTCCGCGAGGGCGTCCCCACCCTCCCGGTCCTCCGCCTGCGGGCCGCCGCAGCCGCCCACGGCCGCCCCGAGGACCTGGAACTCGTCGCCCTCGTCGACGGCGACCTCACCGACGACGCCCGGCACGCCGAGGCGCTCCGCCGGCTCCGCGTCCACCCCGCCCTGGAACAGGCCCGCCGGGACACCGTGCGGTACGCCGAGGAGGCCAGGGCCATGCTGGCGCCGCTGCCCGACGGCTACGCGAAGGCGGCCCTCCAGGAGCTGTGCGACGCGGTGGTGCACCGCGCCGGCTGACCCGAGCCGACGAACGTCATCCCCTTCCCTAGGGGATGTCATCCCGGAGGGGTACACGAGGTTGATCCCCGGGGCTGACGATTCCCGGCCCCCGCCCTGGTGAGATGGAGACATCGAGAACAGCAGTCCGCCAGGGCACGGAGGGATCAGAGACCATGGCAGCACAGCGAAAGACGAGCCGGTACGTCGTCCCGGTCGCGGTGGCCGGAATCGCCGCCGCGACCATCGGACTGGTTCCGGCGCTCGCCGCGTCCGGCGACCCGGACCTGCCCGAGATCACCGCCCAGCAGCTCATCGAGAAGATCGCGGCCTCGGACACCCAGACGCTGTCCGGCACCTTCAAGGTCTCCACCGACCTGGGCCTGCCGGCCTTCGACGGACTGCTCGGCGGGATCGCGGGCGGTGCCGCCGGCGGCGAGGGCTCCGCCGACCCGTCCGCGCAGCTCACCAAGCTCGTCTCCGGCACCCACACCCTGAAGATCGCCGCCGACGGCCCCGAGCGGCAGAAGCTCACGCTGCTCGACGGCAAGGAGCAGTACAGCCTCGTCCACAACGGCGACGAGGTGTGGGCGTACGACTCCCGCTCGAACGAGGTCTTCCACGAGAAGGGCGTCGAGGGACCCGGCGAGGCCCCCGAGAAGGGGCTGCCGGCCAGCCCGCAGCAGCTCGCCGACGAGGTCCTGAAGGCCGCCGGGGACACCACCTCCCTCACCGTCGGCGGCACCGCGAAGGTGGCCGGCCGGGACGCGTACCGGCTGGTGATCGAGCCGAAGCAGCAGGGCTCGACCGTCGACTCGGTCACGATCGCGGTCGACGCGGCCACCGGCACCCCGCTGAAGTTCACCCTCGACTCCACGAGCGGCGGCAAGCCGGTCGTCGACGCGGGCTTCACCAAGGTCGACTTCGGGAAGCCGGCGGCCTCCGAGTTCGACTTCACCGTCCCGAAGGGCGCGAAGGTCACCGAGGGCGACGACATCGAGAAGTCGCACGAGGACGCCGGCAAGGACCTGGAGAAGGAGTTGGGGGACCTCGGTCTCGGCGGCGGACTCGGTGGCGGTCTCGGCGGCGACGAGGGCGAGATGAACGTCATCGGCGAGGGCTGGACGGCCATCGCCCGCTTCGACTCCGGCGCGCCCGCCCCGAAGACGGACGAGGCGCCGAAGGAGGTCCAGGGCTTCCTGGACTCGTTCGGCGAGAAGGTCAGCGGGAAGTTCGGCTCCGGCACCGTCTTCAAGACCAAGATCGTCAACGCGCTGATGACGGAGGACGGCACGGTCTACGTCGGCGCCGTGACCCCGCAGGCGCTGGTGGACGCGGCCGACGCGGCCCGGTAGGGCCGGAGGTGGTGGCCCGGGTGGGTCGGGGTCTCTGATCACCGACCCACCCGGGTGGTTCGTGTGCCCTGGGGGCTTACGGGAAGGTCAGCTTGAACCCGTTGATGTAGCCGGTGTCGACGGACGCCTTGTCCTGGACGCGGAGCTTCCAGGTGCCGTTGGCCACCTCGGAGGAGGCGTTCACGGTGTAGGTCTGGCTGATGTTGTCGGCGCTGCCGCCGGAGCGGTTGTGCAGGTTGTAGACCGAGCCGTCGGGGGCGATGAGGTCGACGACCAGGTCACCGATGTAGGTGTGGACGACGTCCACGCCGACGGAGAGGTTGCTGGGCGCGTTGCCCGTGCGGCCGGTGACGTCGACCGAGGAGGTCACCGCGACGCCGTTGTCCGGGATGGAGACGTCGGCGGTGTTCTCGAAGACCGTGCCGGTGGGCGGGGTCGTGGTGGTGCCGGACAGGGTCCACAGCGCGTGGGCGATGGCGTCGCTGTTGCGGTCCAGGGCCGTGTCGTTGATGTTCGCGGTGGTGTCGCAGGAGGAGTGGTAGCAGCGGTCGAAGGCCGTCGCCGTACCGCCCCACTTCGACACCTGGGCGCTGGTCTTGACCCGGCTGGCGCCGGTGAAGAGACCGCCGACGGGTATGCCGACGTTCTTGAAGGAGGCGTGGTCGGAGCGGCCGTCGCCCTCGGTCTCGATCTCGGTCGGGACCCCGATGCCGGCGAAGTAGTTCTTGAAGGTCTGCTCGATCACCGGGTCGTCGTCGTAGACGAAGTACCCCGGGTTCGGCGAGCCGATCATGTCGAAGTTGAGGTAGCCCTTCAGCTTCGCGCGCTCGGTCGTGGGCAGGTTGTTCACGTAGTACTTCGACCCGACCAGGCCCAGCTCCTCCGCGCCCCACCAGCCGAACCGCAGGTGCTTGGTGGGCTGGTAGCCGGTGCGGGCGACGGTGAGCGCGGCCTCCAGGATGGCGGCCGAGCCGGAGCCGTTGTCGTTGATGCCGGGCCCCGAGGACACCGAGTCGAGGTGCGAGCCGGCCATGACGACCTGGTTCGGGTCGCCGCCCGGCCAGTCGGCGATCAGGTTGTAGCCGGTGGTGCCGTTGTACGTGAACTGCTGGACGGTCGTGGTGAAGCCGACCGCGTCCAGCTTCGCCTTCACGAAGTCGATGGACGCCTTGTAGCCGGGCCGGCCGTGCGCGCGGTTGCCGCCGTTGGCGGTGGCGATGGACTGGAGGTCGGCCAGGTGCTGCTTGACGCTGGCGACCGGGATGTCGGGCGCGGCGGTGGCTCCGGCCGGCGCGGCGGTGGCCGGCGCGGCGCCGGCGAGGGCGCCGAGGACGAGCGCCGAGGAACCTGCCAGGGCGGCGATTCTCGCGGAGAGGTTCATGTGGGGGCTCCGGATTCCGAACGGGGATGGGACGGAACGTGCGAGCGCCTCGCGGCGTGGGTGACGCGAGGCGTTGGAGCTGTGCGAGTGGTGCGGGCGACGCGTGAACCGCAGGGGAGTGATGGGGATCCCTGCGGTGGGTGTGCGCGTGCTGAATGCTCAGTGACATGATGATGTCCAGTCAAGACCTGAATCCGGTCAAGGGAGTTCGCTGAGCGAACACCACCCCGTGCGACGCCCCCGGCCGACCCCGTGCGACGCCCCCCACCGACCCCTGTGACCGGCGCTCCGGCCGGTGTTCCGCAGGGGGCGAGGGCCCACAACGGAGCGGCAGGCCGCGCCCTACTGCCAGGTCGCGGTGGTGGGGTCCACGCCGTGGGTGCGGGCGTCCGCGTCGACGGCTCGGTGGAACCAGGTGGCGAGGCCGGGGCGGATGCCGTCGTAGTGGGCGGCGAACTCCGGGTCGGTCGCGAAGCGGCGGCCGAGGCAGACCTGCATCTGCCGGGTGAGCGGGAAGTACGCGGCGCTGAAGACCTCGCGGTGGCGGGCGACGAGCCGGCCCGCCTCCGCGCTGCCGGGCTCGACGCCGGCGTCCATCGCCTCGCCGAGGGCGCGTTCGAGGGCGGTGACGGTCTCGGTGACGGCCTGCCACTCCTCCGGGCCGCGCGCGGCGGAGCGCTCGGCGTACGCCTGCCACTGCGGGGTGTCGCCGTACGCCTCACGGGCCCGCGCGGACCACTCCGGGTCCCAGTCGGGGCCGAAGAGCGCGGCCTGCTGCTCGGCGGTGAGCAGCAGCCCGCGCTCGTGGGCCTCGATCATCCGGTCGAGACCGGTCCCGAGCCGCTGGAGGCGCTCGATCCGCCGGTCGACCTGCGCGCGCTGGGCCCGCAGCGCGCCCGTCACGTCCGTGCCCGCGTCGTCCAGGACGTCCCGGATCCGGTCCAGGCCGAGGCCGAGCTCGCGGTAGACGACGACGCGGTGCAGGCGTTCGAGGTCCGCGCCGGTGTAGAGCCGGTACCCGCCGGCCGTGCGCAGCGACGGCCGCGCGAGCCCGATCTCGTCCCAGTGGTGCAGCGCGCGGACGGTGACGTCCAGCCGCGCCGCGACCTGGCCGACGGTCAGGCCGGGGTCCACGTCGTCAGACATGGGCCCCATTGTCGCCGCCGTGCCCCTTCGGTGGCGTGATCCCGATCGCCGCGAGGTTCCGGGCCTCCTGGCTCGCCGGGTCGAAGGGCTTCGCCGCCGTGAAGACGACCCGCGCGTTCTCCGGCGTGATCACCTCCACGTCCCGGGTGTTCCAGGGCGTGTCCCGGGGCCCGTCGACCGAGTCCGGCCGCAGCGCGCGGCACGCCTCGACGAGGGCGTCGACCTGTCCGAGCACGCCGGAGAAGCTGTAGCTCGTGGCCGGCGGCTCGTCGGGGACGCTCTCCGCCGCGACGAGGAGCACGTCCTGGAACGCCCACCGGCGCAGGTGCACGAGGACGCCGGGGACGGCGAACAGCTCGAAGAAGCCGAGCCCGCGGGTCCAGAAGTCCACGGACTCCGCGAGGTCGGTGGTGGGCACGGAGACGAAGGACGGCATGCCGTAGATCCCGTGGAACGGCTCCGGCGGCACGGCGTCCGGCCCGGGCGTGGGGACGGGGCTCATCTCGAAGGCGTCGTAGTGGTTCTTGTCGCTCATGCGGCCCACCTTTCAGCCTCACGCCGCGTGAGGGTCAAGCCGAGCCCGCCGCCGGGCCGAGGAGGTAGCGTCTCCGCGCGCGCGGCACGGTGTTCGCGCGGGGGAGGGGCCGGGGCATGGTGGGGCTGGAGAAGGCGGGGGCGCGGACGCGGCCGACGTACCGGCGGAGCGGGTGGACGACGTTCACCGGATGGGCGGCGCTGCTGAGCGCCGCGGGCGCGGTCGGCTGCGCCCTGTGGGGCGTCAGCCCGTATCCGCCGCTCGGCGTCGAGGCGGGGGCGGCCGCGCTGGCCGTGGTCTTCGCCGGGGCCTGGATCGTCGCCTCGCGCCGCGCGCCGGAGCACGTCGGCCTCGCCCCCGTCGGCGGGCGGGGGCCGGCGTGGGTGGTCGCCTGGCTGGTGCCGCTCGCCACGCTGGCCTGCTTCGACCTCGGGTTCATGGTGGCGCCGGAGTACGGGCGGGAGACCGAACGTCTGGAGGCGGCGGGGTACGGGAGGTACTCCGTCACCGTCGTCCGGCTCGCCGGGGACCCGGTCCGGGGGGACAACGCCTCCGACGAGCCGGTGTTCTTCCACACGGACCTGGTCCTGAGCCTCCCGTACGCCGACGGTCCGCGCGAGGTGACCGTGCCCGGGATGTACACGCGGTACGAGCCGCCCGCGCCGGGCTCGCGGATCGACGTGTACTTCGCGCCGCGCGACCCGCGACCGGACTCGCCGGTCCTGGAGGACGGCCGCCGGTGGGGCGTGGGGGTGATCGGCACGCGCCTGCTGATCGTCACCCTCATGCCGGTCGTCTTCGCGGGAGCCTTGCTCACGGGGGTCCTGCGGTACGAAATGCCGCGCGGCATACGGCGGTTCAGCCCCGCCGTCCACCTCCCCGCCCTCGGCATCCTCATCCTCGGCCTGCTGCTCCTGTTGCCGACCGTCCTGGGCTGGGACGTGACGAGCGTCCCGGTCCGCGTGGCGGCGTTCCTGTCGTGCGTGACACCGGGGGCGGCGCTGGCGTGGGCGTGGCGTTCGGCCTGAGGCCGCGGGCGCGGTAAAGGGGTGGGCGATGCGGTACGGCCCCGCCTAGGGTGAGCGCCCATGAGACGAGGGTGGGCGTTCGCCCTGGCCACGGCCGGTGCCGTGGTCGTGGCCGGGGGCGGGTACGTGGTGGGGGAGCGGACGGCCGGGCGGGACGACGGTCCGTCCTGTGCGGAGGTGCGGCAGACGGTCGAGGGCCTCTTCGGCGACTGGGTGAAGCTGGACACCACCGACCAGGTCGGGCCGATGAAGGTCCGGACGGCGGCCGACATCGTGCGGGAGCACGGGGACTGCTACCCCTACGCGACGCGGTCCGCGCTGCGCGCCGCCGTGCAACAGCTCGACGTGGCCGTCGAGTCCAACCCGATGCAGTACGCCGCGGGCCTCGTGGCCTGTCAGGCGGTCGTCGCGGACCCGGCCTCCTGCCGGGACCGGCCCGGGTCGTAGCCCCCCGCCCCGCGCCGGAGGCGCGCCGTCAGCGGCCGGGCCCTCCGGTCCTTACGGCGGGCGGCGCGGACCGGGCCCGGCGCCACGCCGCGTAACCCGTGCCGACGCCGCCCAGGATCAGCGCGGCGCCGAGGGCTCCGGCCGTCAGCACCGCCGGCGGGAAGCCCTCGCTGACGCGGCCGAGGACGCCGGCGGTCGCGACGGTGCCGTCCTGCTCGTCGAGGAAGTAGCGGGAGTCGTTCGCGTTGCCCCGGTTGTCGCCCATCAGGAACAGGCGGCCCTCCGGGACCGTCGCCTCGAACGGGACCGGCGTCGGGGGCAGGAGGTCCTTCTTCAGGTACGGCTCGTCGAGGGGTTCGCCGTTCACCGTGACCCGGGTGCCGTCGGACGCGACGTGGTCGCCGCCCTTGCCGATCACCCGCTGGATGACCGGTGCGCCGCGGTACCGGCCGGGGACCTGGAGGAGGAGGACGTCGCCCCGGCGTATGTCCTCCGCGTCGACGTCCGTGACGAGCACCAGCTTGCCCCGGGGGTGCGTGGGCGCCATCGCGTCGCCCATCACCGAGACCCCGCGGTGGGCCGTGAAGAAGTACAGGATGCCCCCCAGGACCGACGCCAGGCCCAGGGGGATCATCACCCACGCCGCGACCCTCAGCCGCCTGCCCGCTCTCCGCTCCCGCATGAACGTTCCTCCCTCCGCTTCCCCGCCCAAGGCCGGGCGGACCCGCCGAGGTTAGGGGTTCCCGGGCCGATGGCGCATCCGGCTTCCGTGGAGGCCCATCTCACAGCGTGGTACCCCGCTCGTCAGGGCCGCCGGCCCTCGACGAGGGGCGTGAGGCCGTCCAGCAGGGCGGTGAGGCCGCGTTCGAAGAGGGCGTCGAGGTCCAGGTCGTAGCCGTCCTCGAAGGCGCCGACCACCTTGGCGAAGGTGGGGAACCGGCCGGACTCCGCCAGCGCCTGGAGATCGGAGGCGCGGCTGTCCATCCACTGGCCCTCCGACTGGCCGGTGGCCGCCTCGGCGTGCGCCTCCCGTTCCAGGTGCACGGCCAGGCCCTGGACGTGGCTGTAGATCAGCACGTGGATGTCGAACAGCTCGGTGGGCGCGAGGCCGTGGCCGTCGAGGGCGGCCAGGATCCACTCGCCGTGGACGAGGAGGCGCGGGACGAGCAGCGGCCGGGAGAGGGAGCCGAGCTGCGCCAGCCAGGGGTGCTTCCGGTACAGGCGCCACATCGCCCGCGCGCCCAGTTCGACGCGGGCGCGCCAGCCCTCGGGGGCCTCCGCGGGGTACGTCTCCTCGCCGAACGCGGCGTCGGCCATGTGGAGGACGAGCTCCTCCTTGCTCGGCACGTACCGGTACGTCGACATCGGCGCGACGCCGAGGCGGGCCGCGACCCCGCGCATGGAGAGCGCGGTGAGGCCCTCGGCGTCGGCGATCCCGATGGCGGTGCGGACGATCCGGTCGAGGCTCAGTTCCTGTTCCCGCTCCCGCTCCTGGACGGGCCGCTGCGCGGGTTCCTCGGAGGGGGCGGCGGGAGGCCGGGCCGCGCCCGCGACGACCGTGCCGACCCGGGGGCGGGCCTCCACCAGGCCCTCCAGGCGCAGGGTCGTCAACGCCTTGGTGGCCGTGGCCAGGGCCACGCCCCACTCCTCGGCGATGCGCCGGGTCGAGGGGATCCGGTCCCCGGGGGCGAGTTCGCCGTCCGCGATGCGCCGCCGGATCTCGGCGACGATGCGCAGATAGGGCGGCGGGCCGCCCGGGGTCCTGGATGTGAGCTGCGTCATATCCCGCGCCTCTCCTGTCTGTACTAGGGCAGAGGGTAGCGGCGGCGATGGCGGCGAGGGGGCGTCTGGCCTAGTACAGGAAGCTTGAAGGGTTGTTGAGCGGTCTGCGCGTACGGCGTACGTTCAGTGCGTACATCGTACGAACCACTGAAGCGGATCCAGAGGGAGCTCCCCATGAACACGACCGTGCTCATCTCCGGCGGCGGCATCGCGGGCCCCGTCCTCGCCCACTGGCTGCGCCGCCGCGGCTTCGAGCCCACCGTCGTCGAGCGGGCCTCCGCCCCCCGCCCCGGCGGCCAGGCCATCGACGTCCGCGGCGTCGCGCTCGACGTCATGGAGCGGACGGGCCTGCTGGACCGGGCGCGCGGGCTGCGGACCCGGATGCGCGGCATGTCGGTCCTCGACCCGCAAGGCAACGAGGTCCACCGCTCCACCGAGTCGACCTTCAGCAGCGGCCGGCTCGACAGCGACGACATCGAGGTGCTGCGCGAGGACCTGGTGAGGATGGCGTACGAGCACACCCGCGCCGACGTCGAGTACCTCTTCGGCGACAGCCTCACCGGCCTCGACGAGGACGAGACGGGCGTGCGCGCCGACTTCGCGCACGGACCGTCCCGCCGCTTCGACCTCGTCGTCGGTGCCGACGGGCTCCACTCCACCGTGCGGCGCCTCGCCTTCGGCCCGGAGGAGGGCTTCTCCCACCACCTGGGCAGCTACCTCTCCGTCTTCGGCACGGAGAACTTCCTCGCCCTGGAGGACTGGCAGATGTGGCTCCAGGGCGACGGCGTGGGCTTCGGCATCATGCCCGTGCGCGACAACACCGAGCTGCGGGTCGCCTTCGGCTTCGAGTCGGGGCCGCTCGCCCCCGGACTCCGCACCGCCGACGCCCTCCGGCGTACCGTCGTGGAGAAGCTGGCCACCGTGGGCTGGGAGGGTGCCCGGCTTGCCGAGGCCGCCCGCACGGCCCCCGACTTCTACTGCGACGCCATGGCCCAGATCCGCATGGACCGCTGGTCGCGCGGCCGCGTCACCCTGCTCGGCGACGCCGGCTACTGCCCCTCACCGCTCTCCGGCCAGGGCACCAGCCTGGCGCTCGTCGGCGCCTACGTCCTCGCCGACTGCCTCGAGCGGGACGGCGGCGACCACGGCACGGCCTTCGCCCGCTACGAGGAGCGGATACGGCCCTTCGTCGACCTCAACCAGGCGCTGGCCACCGAGAACCCCGGCGGCCCCGCCTCCGAGGAGTCCGTCGCGCGCGCCAAGAACGCGATCGTGCTGGACGCCTGAACCGGGCCCCGTACCCTTCCGGCCGCTCGTTGTCAGAGCCGTCCGCTAGCGTGCGTCGGCCCGGCCCCGGCCCGCCCCCGGCGCCCGGCCCGGCTCCGACACCCCACGGGAGAGGCATCATGGACATCCTGCTCATCGGCGGTCTCTGGCTCGACGCATCCGCCTGGGACGACGTCGTGCCGGAGCTCGCCGCCTTCGGCCACCGTCCCGTCCCCGTCGCCCTCCCCGGCCAGGGCGACGGCGCCGCCGCCGCGACGCTCGCGGACCAGCGGGCCGCCGTGCTCGCGGCCGTCGACGCGGCGCCCGGAAAGCCCCTGGTGGTGGGGCACTCGGCGGCGTCCACCCTGGCCTGGCTGGCCGCCGACGCCCGGCCGGACCGGCTCGCCGGGGTCGCGCTGATCGGCGGCTTCCCCGCCCCCGACGGCCGGGCCTACGCCGACTTCTTCCCGGTCGAGGACGGCGCCGTGCCCTTCCCGGGCTGGGGCCCCTTCGAGGGCCCCGACGCCGCTGACCTGGACGCGGCCACCCGGGAGCGCTTCGCGGCCGCCGCCGTCCCCGTCCCCGAGGGGGTCGCCAAGGGCATCGTCCGGCTGACCGACGAGCGCCGCTTCGACGTCCCCGTCACGGTCGTCTGCCCCGAGTTCACCCCCGCCCAGGCCGAGCGGTGGATCGCCGCCGGCGAGAGCCCCGAACTCGCCCGCGCCCGCCGGCTCGCGTACCGCGACATCGACGCGGGCCACTGGCCGATGACCACCCGCCCCCACGCCCTCGCCCGCCTGCTCGCCGACATCGCGAACACCCGAGCCGCGGACGTGTCCTAGGCCGTCTCTTCCGGATCATGCCGGGCTCGCGGCGTCTTGCACGCACGCTCGCGGCGTTGTCGTCGGTCGCCGACTCCCCCAGCTACCGCTGGGAGGTGCCCCCACCGCGTCGACTCCCTCCTCCGCCTTGCGAGCGCACGCACCGGACGCCGCTCCCTGATCCGGCCTGATCCGAAAGAAACGACCTAGTCCGCCGTCACGCCCCAGTACCCGATCTCCGCCGGTGCGCCGTCCTCGTACAGGACCGTGCACCGGCCGAGGCCGCGGGTGGGGAAGAGGTCGTCGAGGTACGCGTCGGCGCGGAGGGCCGCCTTCCACTCCGCGCGCGTGGGCCGGCCGTGCGGGCACCAGGCGCGGACCTCCTCCTCGGTGAGGGGGCGCATGTACGGGCCCTCCTCCGGCTCGGTGGCGGCCACCGTGCGTATCTGGTCCAGGACGGTGGCGGTGCCGCCGGTGAAGATGTACTCGGCCCAGTCCTCGCTCCGCCACAGCTCCTCGACCGTACGGCCCGGGAAGCCCCGGTCGTCCCGGGCCAGTTCGGCCTCCTGGGCCCGCCGGAAGGCGACCGCCAGGTCGCTCTCGTACGGCCCCGTCTGCCACCAGCTGTTACCGCCCACCGCCCCGCCCCTTCCACGCCGTTCCGATCACGTCGCAGCCTAGGACCGGGGTCTGACAACGCCCCCTCCGGCGGCGCCGGTTCCGTACCCTGTCCGCATGGCATGCCGCATCAGTGAGCTGGTCCTCGAATGCGCCGACCCCGAGCGCCTCGCCGCGTTCTGGAGCGAGGTCCTCGGATACGTCGAACTGAACCGGGAGGAGGACGGCAGCATCGAGATCGGCCCGCCCGGCACCGGCTTCGGCGGCCCGCAGCCCACGCTCGTCCTCAGCCCCAACGACGCGCCCCGGAACGGCAGTCGGCGGCTGCACATCGACGTCAACGCGACCGACCGCGACCAGGACGCCGAGCTGGAACGGCTGCTCGCGCTCGGCGCCGTACCGGCGGACGTCGGCCAGACCGGCGAGGAGGAGTGGCACGTCCTGGCCGACCCGGAGGGCAACGAGTTCTGCCTGCTCCGCCGCCGCATCGCCCCCGTCGGCGAGGACGCCGTCCTGAAGTAGCGCCTCCTGCGCGGCCGTTCGGCGCCGAAAGGATCATCCGACGATCGGTCCCGGACGGGCGGAGGACCACTCCCCTGGGTGACTGCGGGGCCGGCGGTTGCCGCGCCATGATCATCCGCATGAGTGCCTCCCTGATCCGCCGCGCCTGCGCCGCGGCTCTGCTCCTGACGTCCACGCTCGCCCCCGCCGTGGCCGCCGCGCCCCCGCCCGGCGCCCCCGGCGCGGAGACCCAGCGCGCGGTACAGGCCCGCCTGCTCGGCGAGAAGATCGTCCCGCACAAGCTCGACTTCCGCGGCACCACGGTCGGCGGCCTCTCCGGCATCGACCGCGACCGGTGCACCGGCGAGTACGTCTTCATCAGCGACGACCGCTCCTTCCTCCAGCCCGCCCGCTTCTACACCGCGAAGCTGGACGTCGACGCCGCAGGCGTGCACTCCGTCGACTTCACCGGGACCCGCCCCCTCCTCCAGCCGGACGGCTCCGTCTACCCGTCGCCGGCGCTCGGCGACGGCAAGGCCATCGACCCGGAGGAGATCCGCGTCGACCCGGTCAAGTGCCGTTACTGGTGGGGCCAGGAGGGCGACCGGCCCGCCGTCGAGGGCCAGCCGGTGATCCAGCCGTCCATCGAGATCTCCGCGCCTGACGGCACCCACCACGGCACCCTGCGGCTGCCGGAGAACTACCTGATCACCGCCGACCGCGGCCCGCGCCGCAACCAGGCCGTCGAGGCGCTCACCTTCGGCGCCCGCGGCAAGGTCGTGACCAGCGCGATCGAGGGCCCGCTGGTCCAGGACGGCCCGGTGCCGGACACGACGCACGGCGCGCTCGTCCGCGTCACCCGGCAGAGCCGCGCCGGCCGGGTGCTCGGCCAGTTCGCGTACCCGATCGAGAAGATCTTCGCCGAGTCCGACCCGACCAGCCCGTGGGGCCCCGACACCGGCGTCCCCTCGATCCTCGCCTTCCCGGACGACCCCGAGCGCTACCTCGTCCTCGAACGCACCTGGGTCGCCGGCTCCGGATACAAGATCCGCCTCTTCGACGCCACCACCCGCGGCGCCACCGACGTACGGGCCGTGGACGCCCTGGTCGGCCGGGACGCCGTCCCCATGCGGAAGACGCTCGTCGCCGACTTCCACACCCTCGGCCTCTCCGCCGTCGACAACACCGAGGGCATGACCTGGGGGCCGACCCTCCCCTCCGGCGAGCGCACGCTGATCCTCGTCAGCGACGACAACTTCGCCTCGGACGCCGTCACCCAGCTCGTGGCCCTCGCGCTGCGCTGAGCGTGAGGTCCGAATTCGGCCAGCCCCGGGCGGAGGGCGCGGCGAGGCTGGGGGGATGAAGACCTTCACGCCGCGGGCCGTCGGGCCCGACGCACTCGCCGCCCTCCGGTCCGTCGACGACGCCGGGCGGGCCTGTGTCCCGTACGTCGCCCCCGAGGGCGGCGAGCCGTTGCGGTGCTGTCTGCGCGGGGCGCGGGCCGGGGAGCGGATCGCGCTCGTCTCGTACGCGCCGCTGCGGCGGTGGGCGGCGGCCACGGGGGCCCGGCCGGGGGCGTACGACGAGGTCGGGCCGGTCTTCGTGCACGCCGAGGCGTGCGCGGGGCCCGAGCCGGCCGAGGGGTACCCCTTCGAGCGGCCGGGAGCGCTGCGCACCGTCCGCCGCTACAGCGCCGACGGACGGATCGTCGGCGGGCGCCTCGTCGAACTCCCCGGCCTCGACGAGGCGTTCGCCGAGGCCTTCGCGGACCCGGAGGTCGCGCTCGTGCACGTACGGGCCGTCGAGTACGGGTGCTTCCACTTCGAGGTGCGGCGGCCCTGACGGAGGCCCCGGCGGCAGGCGGAGAAAACCGGTGGCGGCGGGCGGGGCGCGGTGTCTACCGTCGGAGGCGCTTCGATCCGTCCGTCGGCGGAAGGGCCTCGGGCCCTCCGCCGTACGTCCGGGCCCCCGGCCCGCAGAGAGGGTGTTGTATGCCCCGGCCCGCGCCGAGCGCGCCTCAGTCCCTGGCCCTCACCGCCTAGGCGGTCCCCTGCGCGAGGCCCGCTCGGCCGACTCCTGCTGTCAGTGACCCTTCCTCAGCAAGGAGCCTCCGGGTGACCATCACCATCACCATCGACACCTTCACCTGCGTGTGGTGCGGACTCACCGTCCACGCCCACGCCGCCGGCGGGCAGAGGCGCAACCACTGCCCGTCCTGCCTGCACTCCCGGCACGTCCACGACCACGTCGAGGGCGGCGCCAGCGACTGCCGGGCACGGATGACGCCGATCTCCATCGCCGTGCTGCGCACCGGCGACTGGATGGTCGTGCACCGGTGCGTCCGCTGCGACGAGCTGACCTCCAGCCCCGTCGCCGAGGACGACAACCGGCTCATCCTGATGCGGATGGCGGTGCGGCCGCTGGCCCAGCCGCCGTTCCCGCTCGAAGCGTTCGGGGACCTCTGACGTGGCCCGCCGTACGCGCACCGACGACCGGCGCCGCGGCGGGCGGCGCGCCCAGCGACGCAAGGACGTGCTGCACGGGCAGCGGAGCGGCCACCGGGAGCAGGACTTCCGGTGCGTCGCCTGCCGGCTCGTCGTCCCGCTGGCCGCGCCGGGCACGGCGCACCGCAACCACTGCCCGACCTGCCTCGCCAGCCTGCACGTCGACGGGCGGATCCCCGGCGACCGGGCGTCCGCCTGCCGGGGCCGGATGGCGCCGATCGGCGTCTCCGTCCGGCCCGACGGGGAATGGCTCCTCGTCCACGAGTGCCGGTCCTGCGGCGAACTCAGCGCCAACCGGATCGCCGACGACGACAACGCCCTCGCCCTGATGCGGATCGCCCTGCGCCCGCTGCGGGACCCGGGCGTGCCGGGCGTGGCCCAGGGGGCGCTCCTGGCGCTGTGAGCCGCCGGCCGCCCCCGGGGGGTGCGGGTCACTGCACGCAGAACTCGTTCCCCTCGGGGTCGGTCATCACCACCCACGCGCCGCCCTGCTCCGCCACCCGCCGCAGCACCGCCGCGCCCAGCCCCTCAAGGCGCTCCACCTCGGCGTCCCGGGTGCCGGGCGGGGCGTGCACGTCGAGGTGCAGCCGGTTCTTCACGGTCTTCGCCTCGGGCACCCGCTGGAAGAGGATCCGCCGGCCGAGGCCGGCCCCGTTCTCCTCCGACACGGGGTCGTCGGGGTGCCGCACCGCGGCGAGGTCGTGCCACCCGAGCCGCTCCTCCGGCTCCCCGGCGTGCACGGTGACGGTCACGGCCTCCGGTACGGCCCCGGCGCCGAGCAACTGCCCGACGAGCTTGCTGTGGTCCTCCTCCTCGTACCGGAGGGCGGCCGCCCAGAACGCGGCCTGGGCGTGCGGGTCGGCGCAGTCGACGACGAGCTTCCAGTGCAGTGGCTCCATCCTCCCGACCCTCCCCCACCCGCCCCCACGCCGCCACCGGAATGCCGGACCCCCGGCCCTCAGCCCCGGACCCGGTCCAGCAGCCGCGTGCCGCCACGGATCCCACTGCACCCGCGCCCGGCGCAGCTCCCGCTGCCAGGTCGCCGGGAGCGACGGCTTGATCCACGTCATCCGGTCCCGCTTCCAGCGTCCCGGAACCGCCCGTCCCGCGCGGCGGGCAGGCCGATCTCCGGCGGTACGCCTGGTGGCCGCGCTCCGGCCATCGGATTTCGCGCGGTCAGGCGCGGACGTCGTCCGGGGCGGGAAGGGGACCGGCGGCCTTCTCGGCCGTCGGGCGGGTCGCCGCTTCCCCGGCCGTCGGGCGGGGGCTCGTCTCCTCGGCCGTCAGGCGGGTCGCCGCTTCCTCGGCCGCTCGGGCCACCGCCGCGCGGCTGCGGCGGGCGGTGCGGAGGGCGTCCCAGGTGAGGAGCGTGAGGGCGAGCCAGACCAGGGAGAAGCCGGCCCAGCGCTCGGGCGGCATGGCCTCGTGGAAGTACACGACGCCGAGGAGGAACTGGAAGACGGGCGCCAGGTACTGGAGCAGGCCCAGGGTGGAGAGCGGGACCCGGATCGCCGCCGCGCCGAAGCAGATCAGCGGCACCGCCGTGACGACGCCGGCCGAGGCGAGCAGCGCCATGTGGCCGACGCCCTCGGAGCCGAAGGCGAGTTCGGAGCGCGAACCGAGGAAGACCAGGTAGCCGAGGGCCGGCAGGAACTGGACGGCCGTCTCGGCCGCCAGCGACTCCAGGCCGCCGATGTTGACCTGCTTCTTCACCAGGCCGTAGACGGCGAAGGAGAAGGCGAGGACGAGGGAGATCCACGGCGGGCGCCCGTACCCCACCGCCAGGACCAGCACGGCCGCGAAGCCGATGCCGACCGCCGCCCACTGCGCCGGGCGGAGGCGCTCCTTCAGGACGAGGACGCCGAGCGCGATCGTCACCAGCGGGTTGATGAAGTAGCCGAGCGAGGACTCGACGACGTGCCCGTTGTTCACCGACCAGATGTAGAGGCCCCAGTTCACGGTGATGACGGTCGCGGCGATCGTCAGCAGGCCCAGCTTGCGCGGGCTGGCCGCCAGCTCCCGCACCCAGCCCCAGCGGCGCAGCACCAGGAGGGTGAGGCCGACGAAGGCGAACGACCACACCATCCGGTGCGCCAGGATCTCGCCCGCGCCGGCCGGCTTGAGGAGCGGCCAGTAGAGCGGGAACAGGCCCCAGATCGCATACGCGGCGATGCCGTACAGCAGGCCGGCACGGCTCTCGCCGCCTTCCGTCGTCCCGGCCGTTCCGACCGTTCCGGCCGTTCCGTCCGTCTCTCTTCCGCCCATGAGGAGCCTCCCGCCCTGCGCCGCGCTGTTCCGACGAAGGTAGCGCCGCACAGGGCAGGCTGTCATGTGTGTACCGCTATACGGTCATGACCTTGAAGGGCGAACTACTCCGCCGCCGCCAGCGCCTCGCCGATCGTGGTGCCGATCGGGGTCGTCGGGCGGCCGATCAGCCGCGCCAGGTCACCGGTCCGGATCGCCAGCGCGCCCCGCTCGATCGCCTTGTCGACGTCGACGAGGATCGCCGCGAAGGGCTCCGGCACCCCGGCGCCCGTCAGGATCTCCAGGTGCGTCTCGGCCGGCACGTTCGTGTACGCGATCTCCCGGCCGGCGCGGGCGCCGACCTCCGCCGCGTACTCCGCCAGCGACCACGCCTCGTCGCCGCTCAGCTCGTACGCCCGGTTCAGGTGCTCCGCGGCCGGCCCGCTCAGCACCGCCGCCGCGGCGGCCGCGTAGTCGGCGCGGGAGGCGGAGGCGACCCGGCCCTCGCCCGCGTTGGCGACGACGGCTCCGTGGGCGAGGACGGGGGCCAGGTTCGCCGTGTAGTTCTCGCTGTACCAGCCGTTGCGGAGGAAGGTGTACGGCAGCCCCGAGGCCAGGATCAGCGCCTCGGTCTCCTTGTGCTCCGCCGCCAGGTCGAAGTCGGCGTCCGGGCCGCCGAGCACGCCGGTGTACGCCAGCTGGGCCACGCCCGCCGCCTTGGCCGCGTCGATCACGGCGGCGTGCTGCGGCACCCGCTGCCCGACCTCGCTGCCGGAGATCAGCAGCACCCGGTCGCCCGCCGCGAAGGCGTCGGCCAGTGTCTCGGGGCGGCTGTAGTCGGCGATCCGCAGCTCGACGCCGCGCTCCGCCAGGTCGGCGGCCTTCTCCTTGTTCCGCACCACGGCGGCGACGGAGCCGGCGGGGACGGTCGGGTCGGCGAGGAGGGCGTCGACGACGAGACGGCCGAGCTGTCCGGTGGCTCCGGTGACGACGATGCTCATGGGGCTCTCTCTTCCTTCGCGGTGCGGTGATCGGGGCGATGCACTTACCGTACGAGGTGCGCTAACCAATCGAAAGTACCCACTTTGAAGTAAGGTACTGGTGTGAAGGTAAGTGCCGAGATTCCCGTGACCCCCCTGCTGGCCGGCGCCGACGGCACCATGTGCCCGTCCCGTCTCGTCCTGGAGCACGTGACCAGCCGCTGGGGCGTCCTCGTCCAGATCGCCCTCCTGGAGCGCTCGTACCGCTTCAGCGAACTGCGGCGGCGGATCGGCGGCGTCAGCGAGAAGATGCTGACCCAGACCCTCCAGAC
Organism: Streptomyces roseofulvus; assembly: GCF_039534915.1. Lineage (NCBI taxonomy): Bacteria > Bacillati > Actinomycetota > Actinomycetes > Kitasatosporales > Streptomycetaceae > Streptomyces > Streptomyces roseofulvus. The sequence goes on from NZ_BAAAWE010000001.1 coordinate 4,831,835, forward strand.
CCTGGAGCGCGACGGCTTCGTCCACCGCGAGGCCCGGCCCGTCATCCCGCCCCGCGTCGACTACAGCCTCACCCCGCTCGGCGAGGAGTCCGCCCGCCGCGTCAGGGAGCTGGCCCTCTGGACCGAGTCCCGGGTCCCCGCCGTCGAGGCGGCCCGCGCCCGCTACGACGCGGAGCGCGGGTGACATGGGCGCCCTGCCTGACGACCGCCCTCTGAAGCGTCGGCCCTAGTCGAAGTAGAGACGGTTCGAGGAGACGATGTTGGGCGTCACGTTCTTCAAGTTGTTGAACGTATGGGTGAGTGCCGCGACGTACATGTTGTACTCCTGGAAGCTGACCATCCGGTTCACGTGGTACGGGTCCGAGCCGCCGATGAGGCTGGGGCAGACCATGCAGATCGCGGAGTTGGCGCGGTTGTCCCAGCCGACCGTGCCGAGGTTCGGGTAGTCGCAGTAGAGGTTTACCGATGACCCCGAGCCGTTGTCGCCGTCGAAGTAGCGGATGGTCACCCATGGATGGCACGTCGCCGCTGCGGCGGACTCCGTGCGCGTTTCTTCCGGGCCCGCGACTGCTAGTGGCCGATTGGCGCCCGTGGTGACCGCAGAAGGCAGGCCGCCCCGTTCCATGAGGTCGAGTTCGGCTCCGCGTTCCGTCGCGAAGCACGTCAACTGTCCTCGCCCGTTCGCGTCGTGGCAGTGGGTCTCGGCGGGCGGCCGAGACGTTTCCGTGCCAACCGAGGTCAGGGGCGCGGGGGGCGTCATGGTCATCGCGAGTACGACCGAACTGGCGAAGAGTCCGATTTTCATCATGCGCCGAGGCTTTGAGCGCCCTGCCTCGACCAGTAGTCACTGTTGCGTCAAATCCGGTGAAAAGAAGTGGAGTTGCCGGGAAAAACCGAGGGGCACGGCCATGCAGGCCGTGCCCCTCGCCGTGTCCGGCCGCCGCGTCAGCCGACCACCGTCCAGGTGTCGTTGCCCGCCAGCAGGCGGGTGAGGTCGCCCTCGCCCTGCTGGGCCGCGGCCCGGTCGAGCTGGTCGGCCATGAGGGTGTCGTAGACCGGGCGTTCCACCGAGCGGAGGACGCCGATGGGCGTCTGGTGGAGGGTGTCCGGGTCGGCGAGGCGGGAGAGGGCGAAGGCGGTCGTCGGCGAGGCCGCGTGGGCGTCGTGGACGAGGACGCGCGACTCGTTCTCCGGCGTCACCGTGACGACCTCCAGGTCGCCGGTGGCCGGGTCGCGGACGACGCCCTTCTCGTTCTCGGCGCCGAAGCGGATCGGCTGCCCGTGCTCCAGGCGGATCACGGCCTCCTTGGCCTGGTCCTTGTCCTTGAGGACCTCGAAGGCGCCGTCGTTGAAGATGTTGCAGTTCTGGTAGATCTCCACCAGTGCGGTGCCGTCGTGGTCGGCGGCCTGGCGCAGCACCTCGGTGAGGTGCTTGCGGTCGGAGTCGACCGTGCGGGCGACGAAGGTGGCCTCCGCGCCGAGGGCGAGCGACACCGGGTTGAAGGGGGCGTCGAGGGAGCCCATCGGGGTCGACTTGGTGATCTTGCCGACCTCGGAGGTGGGGGAGTACTGGCCCTTGGTGAGGCCGTAGATCCGGTTGTTGAAGAGCAGGATCTTCAGGTTCACGTTGCGGCGCAGGGCGTGGATCAGGTGGTTGCCGCCGATCGACAGCGCGTCGCCGTCGCCGGTCACCACCCACACCGACAGGTCGCGGCGCGAGGTCGCCAGGCCGGTGGCGATGGCCGGGGCGCGGCCGTGGATGGAGTGCATCCCGTAGGTGTTCATGTAGTACGGGAAGCGGGAGGAGCAGCCGATGCCGGAGACGAAGACGATGTTCTCCTTCGCCAGGCCCAGCTCGGGCATGAAGCCCTGGACGGCGGCGAGGACGGCGTAGTCGCCGCAGCCGGGGCACCAGCGGACCTCCTGGTCCGACTTGAAGTCCTTCATCGTCTGGGCGGCCTCGGCCTTGGGCACCAGGCTCAGCAGGTTCTCAGGCATCGATGGCCTCCTTGAGGGCGGCGGCGAGCTGCTCGGCCTTGAACGGCATGCCGTTGACCTGGTTGTGGCTGCGGGCGTCGACGAGGTACTTCGCCCGGACGAGGGTGGCGAGCTGCCCGAGGTTCATCTCGGGGATCACGACCTTCTCGTATCCCCTGAGGACCTCGCCGAGGTTCTTCGGGAAGGGGTTGAGGTGGCGGAGGTGGGCTTGGGCGATGTGGCCGCCCTCGCGGCGGATGCGGCGTACGGCGGCGGTGATGGGGCCGTACGTGGAGCCCCAGCCGAGGACCAGGGTCCGGGCGCCGTCCGGGTCGTCGACCTCCAGGTCGGGCACCGCGATGCCGTCGACCTTGGCCTGGCGGGTGCGGACCATGAAGTCGTGGTTGGCGGGGTCGTACGAGATGTTGCCAGTGCCGTCCTGCTTCTCGATGCCGCCGATGCGGTGCTCCAGGCCGGGCGTGCCGGGCACGGCCCAGGGGCGGGCGAGGGTCTCGGGGTCGCGCTTGTACGGCCAGAAGACCTCGGTGCCGTCGGCCTGGGTGTGGTTCGGGCCGGTGGCGAAGGCGGTGCGCAGGTCGGGCAGGTCGGCGACCTCGGGGATCCGCCAGGGCTCGGAGCCGTTGGCGAGGTAGCCGTCGGAGAGCAGGAAGACCGGGGTGCGGTAGGTGAGGGCGATCCGGGCCGCCTCCAGGGCCGCGTCGAAGCAGTCGGCCGGGGTCCTGGGGGCGACGACCGGGACGGGGGCCTCGCCGTTGCGGCCGTACATCGCCTGGAGGAGGTCGGCCTGCTCGGTCTTGGTCGGCAGGCCGGTGGACGGGCCGCCGCGCTGGATGTCGACGATCAGCAGCGGCAGTTCCAGGGAGACCGCGAGGCCGATCGTCTCGGACTTCAGGGCCACGCCCGGGCCGGAGGTGGTGGTGACGGCGAGGGAGCCGCCGAAGGCCGCGCCGAGCGCGGCGCCGATGCCGGCGATCTCGTCCTCGGCCTGGAAGGTCCGGACGCCGAAGTTCTTGTGCTTCGACAGCTCGTGCAGGATGTCGGAGGCCGGGGTGATCGGGTAGGAGCCGAGGTAGAGCGGCAGCTCCGCCTGCTTCGAGGCGGCGATCAGCCCGTAGGACAGGGCCAGGTTCCCGGAGATGTTGCGGTACGTGCCGGTGGGGAAGGCGCGGGTCGCGGGGGCGACCTCGTAGGAGACGGCGAAGTCCTCCGTGGTCTCGCCGAAGTTCCAGCCGGCCCGGAAGGCGGCCACGTTCGCCTCGGCGATCTGCGGCTTCTTCGCGAACTTGGACCGCAGGAAGGCCTCGGTGCCCTCGGTCGGCCGGTGGTACATCCAGGACAGCAGCCCGAGCGCGAACATGTTCTTGCTCCGCTCGGCCTCCTTCCGGGACAGGCCGAACTCCTTCAGCGCCTCGATCGTGAGGGTCGTCAGCGGCACCGGGTGGACGCGGTAGCCGTCCAGCGAGCCGTCCTCCAGCGGCGAGGTGGCGTAGCCGACCTTGGCCATCGCCCGCTTGGCGAACTCGTCGGTGTTCACGATGATCTCGCCACCGCGCGGCACGTCGGCGATGTTCGCCTTCAGCGCGGCCGGGTTCATCGCGACCAGCACGTTCGGCGCGTCGCCGGGGGTCAGGATGTCGTGGTCGGCGAAGTGGAGCTGGAAGGACGAGACGCCGGGCAGGGTGCCTGCGGGGGCGCGGATCTCGGCCGGGAAGTTCGGCAGCGTCGACAGGTCGTTCCCGAAGGACGCCGTCTCCGAGGTGAAGCGGTCACCCGTGAGCTGCATGCCGTCACCGGAGTCGCCCGCGAACCGGATGATCACCCGGTCGAGGCGTCGGACTTCCTTCTCGGCGCCGTTGCGGGCCTCCGCGGGGGCGCTGCGCTGCTCCCCGAGCAGGGCCTCGCCGGCCTCGCTACTGACCTGGCTGGTCACTTACTGGACCTCCCTAGCGGCAAGCGGGACTCTTCGCCCACCCTACGACTGCGGGGTGGGCGGTCCCGGGGATTCTCACATGATGGGCTCCCGGCTGAGACGCCCATGTGTCCTGCGTTGTCCCGTTCTGCGCCTACCCGGATTGCTCCGGAACGCGGCATTCCGACTCGTTCTTCCGTCCTAGGACCCCCAGGGGCCCGAAGGGCCGTATCTGACAGGGTGTCAGAAGATCAAGGGTGAGGGCGGGTCCCGCCCCGCGGCACGACGCCGGCCCGCTCAGGACCTGAGGTACGTCAGCACCGCGAGGACCCGGCGGTGGTCGCCCTCGCTCGGCGACAGGCCCAGCTTCAGGAAGATGTTCCCGATGTGCTTCTCCACCGCGCCGTCGCTCACCACCAGCTGCTTCGCGATCGCCGAGTTCGTCCGGCCCTCGGCCATCAGACCCAGGACCTCCCGCTCGCGCGGCGTCAGGTGCGCCAGCACGTCCTGCTGCCGGCTCCGCCCGAGCAGCTGCTGGACGACCTCCGGGTCCAGGGCCGTACCCCCCTCGGCCACCCGCACCACGGCCTCGGTGAACTCGCGGACCTCCGCGACCCGGTCCTTCAGCAGATAGCCCACACCGCGCGTGGAACCGGCCAGCAGTTCGGTGGCGTACTGCTCCTCCACGTACTGCGACAGCACCAGCACCCCGAGATCCGGATACTCCGCGCGCAGCCGCACCGCCGCCCGCACCCCCTCGTCCGTGTGGGTCGGCGGCATCCGCACGTCGGCCACCACCACGTCCGGCAGCGCGCCCGCGTCCGCCAGCTCGGCGACCGTCTTCACCAGCGCGTCGCCGTCCCCGACCCCCGCGACGACCTCGTGGCCCCGGTCCGTCAGCAGGCGGGTCAGTCCCTCGCGCAACAGCACCGAGTCCTCGGCGATCACCACGCGCACCCGGCCCGCCACCTCACCCACACCCACGCCCGCTGCCCCCATGCTCCTGCTCGTCTCCGTGCGACCCGGTCGGCATCGCGTGATCAGCATCGCAGGAAAGGCCGCGCGAAAGGGGACGCCGGAAAGAAACATCAAGGGGAACCGCGAGCGCCCCCCGCCCGGTGCGCGCGCCTCAGGCGCGCCAGGGCAGCTCCGCGGTGACCGTCGTCGGACCGCCCTCCGGCGAGTCCACCGCCAGCACCCCGTCCACCGAGCGCAGCCGCTCCGCGAGCCCCGCGAGACCCCCGCCGCGCGCCGGGTCCGCCCCGCCCACGCCGTCGTCCCGCACCTGGAGCATCAGCCGCCCCTCCGACCGCCACACGTCCACCGAGGCCCGCCGCGCCCGGGCGTGCCGCTCCACGTTCCGCAGCAGCTCCGCGACCGTGAAGTAGGCCAGGCCCTCGATCGCCGGCACCGGACGGCCCGGCAGCTCCACCGTCACCGACACCGGCACCGGGCAGCGCGCCGCCACCGCCGACAGCGCCGCGTCGAGGCCACGGTCGGTCAGCACCGCCGGGTGGATGCCCCGCGCCAGGTCCCGCAGCTCCTTCAGCGCCAGCTTCACCTCGCCGTGCGCCTCGTCCACCAGCACCGCCGCCGCCTCCGGGTCCCGGGCCAGCGTCTCCTTCGCCATCCCCAGGTCCAGCGCCAGCGACGCCAGCCGCGCCTGCGGCCCGTCGTGCAGGTCCCGCTCGATCCGCCGCAGGTCCGCCGCCGCCGTGTCCAGGGCCGCGCCCCGGTCCGACTCCAGCTCCGTCACCCGCTCCGCCAGCCGGCCCCGGCCCAGCAGCCCCGCCGCCAGCACCCGGTCCACCGCGGTCAGCCCCCGCACCACCGGCGGCCACGCCAGCACGACCAGCAGCCCGACCGCGAAGGCGACGCCCACCTCGAAGGGCGAGTCGACGTACAGGGCGCGGTGCTCGTCCCCGTACAGCTGGATCCCGTCCTGGCTCAGGTACGCCGGGAACACCCACCGCCACACCGGATACGTGAACAGGCCCCAGCCGACCGAGAAGACCGTCACCGACACGCAGAACGAGAACACCGCCCACGGGAAGTGCACGAGCGCGTACAGCAGGTGCCGCCACGAGGCCCCGCTCCGCAGCACCGCCGCCATCCACGAGAACGGCCCGCCGGTCCGCCCGCGCACCGGCTCCGGCGCCGGCACGTCCGCGCCGAGCAGCCCCCGCACCCGGGCCCGCTCCACCGCCCCGAAGCCCCGGCACACCACCAGCGACGCCGCCAGCACCGGCACCCCCAGGAAGGTGATCAGCAGCCCGGCGCCCGCCGCGGTCAGCGAGATCGCCAGCGAGAACGCCACCACGCTCAGCGGCAGCCCGACCAGGGTGAACAGGAAGGCCCGCCAGGTCCGCCCCTGGAAGGGGGCCCGAAGGGCGGAGGGAACGAGCGGCGAGGCCATCGGGACGTCCTTCACGGAGAGGAGGGCAACGGGGAGGGGAGGAAGGGAGAGACGAGGAGAGAAGGGGAGCGGTGAGTACGGCTCCAGGTTTCCGTCCGGCACCCCCTCCGCACCATGAGGCGGGTCGGCGTCTCCCGAGGGGGGATAACCCCACCCCGGGGAGGGCGCGCGGGCTCAGCCCCGGCGCGCCCGCCACGGCAGCTCCGCCGTCACCGTCGTCGGGCCGCCACCCGGCGACTCCACGACCAGCACGCCGTCCACCGCCCCCAGCCGCTCCGCGAGCCCGGCCAGACCCGTGCCGCCCCCGTCGAGCCGGGCGCCGCCGACACCGTCGTCCCGCACCTGGAGCAGCAGCCGGTCCTTCGCCCGCCACACCTCCACCGACGCCGACCGGGCCCGGGCGTGCTTGGACACGTTCTGCAGCAGCTCCGAGACCGTGAAGTACGCGATCCCCTCGATCGCCTCCGCCGGCCGCTCGTCCAGATCGACGGTCACCGTCGCCGGCACCGTGCACCGCCCGGCCAGCGACGACAGCGCCGCCCCCAGCCCCCGGTCGGTCAGCACCGCCGGATGGATGCCCCGCGCCAGGTCCCGCAGCTCCTGGAGGGCCAGCTTCACCTCGCCGTGCGCCTCCGCGACCATCGCCGCCGCCGCGTCCGGATCCTCGTGCAGCTTCTCCTTTGCCAGGCCCAGACCCATCGCCAGCGCCACCAGCCGCGCCTGGGCGCCGTCGTGCAGGTCCCGCTCGATCCGCCGCAGGTCCGCCGCCGCCGTGTCCACCACCACGCCCCGGTCCGACTCCAGCTCGGCGATCCGCCGCTCCAGCTCGTCCGACGGCGACAGCAGCCCCCGCACCATGCCCCGGTCCGCCGCCGCCAGCCCCCGCGCGATGAACGGCAGCACCGGCCACAGCGCCACCAGCGACACCAGGGTGACGGAGAAGGTGACGACACCCCACGGCAGCCGGATCAGCCCGTACAGCTGGGTCCGCCACGCCACCGGGTCCTTCAGCCGCGTCCACAGCCACGGCAGCGCACCGCCGGCCCGCGGCAGCGGCGACGGCTCGGCCACCTCCACGTCCAGCAGCCCCCGGGCCCGCGCCCGCTCGGACCGCCCGATCCCGCGCGCCCCCGCCAGGCCCGCCGCCAGCAGCGGCAGGCCGACCACGGTGACCGACAGGGCGACCCCGACGACCACGGAGGTGACGGCGTAGACGAAGCCCACGAGGGCGGTCGGCAGGTTCAGCAGGAGGAAGGAGATCTCCTTCCAGGTCTCCTTCCCGTACGCGGTCCGCCGCCGCGCGGGCGGGTCCACGGCCGCGGCGGCGGGGGAGGAAGGGCTCGGGTGATCAGCGGTCATGCCCCCAGCCTGCCCGCCCCCGCGCCCTCCGGGCCATGGGGGAGGTGGGTGTCGGCCCCGGGGGATAACCCCACCCACACCTGCTTACGCTCCTTTTAGCAGGGCCTAGACTCGCGTCCGTGAAGACGGCGGCGAGGGACTGAGGGGCGGCGGACGTGCGGGAACCGACCGTAGTCGCGGCGGACTATTTCGATACGTACTCCGTCGTCGGCCTGCTCGCCGTCGTCGGCGTGCTCTTCGTCGCGGTCGCCTTCGGCGCCGGCCGGCTGCTCCGGCCCGTCGTGCCGACCCCGGAGAAACTGCTCACCTACGAGTGCGGCGTCGACCCCGTGGGAGAGGGCTGGGCCCACACCCAGGTCCGCTACTACGTCTACGCCTTCCTCTACGTGATCTTCGCCGTCGACTCGATCTTCCTCTTCCCGTGGGCCACGGTCTTCGCCGCGCCCGGCTACGGCGCCACCACCCTCGTCGAGATGTTCGTCTTCCTCGGCTTCCTGGCCGTCGGCCTGCTCTACGCGTACAAGAAGGGCGTCCTGGCATGGACGTAACACCCGCAGGGGGCGCCGTGCCCCTGCCCGCGCCGAAGCTGGGAACGCTCTCCCGCCTGGCCCCCGAGCCCATGAAGGTGGTCCTGAACTGGGGCCGCCGCTACAGCCTGTGGGTCTTCAACTTCGGCCTCGCCTGCTGCGCGATCGAGTTCATCGCCGCGTCGATGGCCCGCCACGACTTCATCCGCCTCGGCGTGATCCCCTTCGCGCCGGGCCCGCGCCAGGCCGACCTGATGATCGTCTCCGGCACGGTGACGGACAAGATGGCGCCCGCCGTGAAGCGGCTGTACGAGCAGATGCCCGAGCCGAAGTACGTCATCTCCTTCGGCGCCTGCTCGAACTGCGGCGGCCCCTACTGGGACTCGTACTCCGTCACCAAGGGCGTCGACCAGATCATCCCCGTCGACGTGTACGTCCCCGGCTGCCCGCCCCGCCCCGAGGCGCTCCTCCAGGGAATCCTCAAGCTCCAGGAGAAGATCGCCCGCGAGAACCTCGGCGAGCGGTACGGCACGACGGCGCCGGCCTCGGTCTCCCAGCTCACCAGCCCGCTGGTCACTCCGCCGCCGGGAGGCGACGACCGATGAACCGCTACGACTCCCTCCCCGAAGCCGTCACGGACCTGTTCGGCGACGAGGCGGCGGCCGAGAGGGCGTACGACCTGCTGACCGTCGACATCCCCGTCACGGAATGGCTCGACGCGCTGCGGACCGCCCGGGACGAGCTGGGCTGCACCTACTTCGACTGGCTGAGCGCCGTCGACGAGCCGGGCACCGGCTTCCGGGTGTGCGCGCACGTCGTCGCCCTGGAGGCCGGCCGGGTGCGCCGCCTGCTCCTGCGCACCACCGTCCCCCACGAGGCCCCCGCCCTCCCCACCGCCATCGGCGTGTACGCGGGCGCGGCCTGGCACGAGCGCGAGACCCACGAGATGTTCGGCGTCGTCTTCGAGGGCCACCCGAACCTCACCCCGCTGCTCCTCCCCGAGAACTTCGAGGGCCACCCGCTGCGCAAGGACTTCGTCCTCGCGGCCCGTGTCGCCAAGGCGTGGCCGGGCGCGAAGGAGCCGGGCGAGGCGCACGACGGCGGCCCCAAGCGCCGCCAGATGCTCCCGCCGGGCGTCCCTGACCCCAACGAATGGGGCCCCCTCAAGGGCCAGCTCCCCCCGGCCCCCGAACGCCCCACCCGAGCCGCCGCCGACCGCCCCCGCCGCACCCGCACCGCGGCGGAAGGCACGACGGGCCAGGAATCCGCGCCACCCCGCCGCGCCCGCACCGCCTCCGACGGCTCGGCGAGCCAGACGCCCCCGGAGACCGGCGCGCCCCCGGCCCGCCGCACCCGCTCGGCGTCCGAGGGCTCGGCGAGCCAGACGCCCCCGGCAGCCCCGGAAGCCGGCGCGCCCCCGGCGACCCCGGAGACCGGCGCGCCCCCGGCCCGTCGGACCCGCTCGGCGTCCGACGGCTCGGCGAGCCAGACGGCCTCGGCAGCCCCGGAAGCCGGCGCGCCCCCGGCGACCCCGGAGACCGGCGCGCCCCCGGGCCGCCGCACCCGCTCGGCGTCCGACGGCTCGGCGAGCCAGACGGCCTCGGCAGCCCCCGGCACCCCGCGCCGCATGCGCAGCGCGAGCCAGGGCTCGGCGAGCCAGCAGGCGGAGCAGGCCGGGGAAGCCCCGGCCGCCCCCTCGCCGCCGCCCCGCACCCGCAGCACGGACGCCCCCTGGCACCACGCCCGCCCGGCCTTCGACGAAACCCCCGCCGCGCCGGAGGCGAAGCCCGCCCCGGAGGCGTCGGCGCCTGACGCCAAGCCCGCCACGGACGGCCCCGCGCCGGAGGCGCAGCCCGCCGCAGACGCGCCCGCGTCTGGCACGACGCCCGACGCGGACGGCCCCGCCCCGGAGGCGAAGCCCGCCTCGGACACCGACACCGACACCGACACCCACCCCGACCCCGCCGGAGGCGATCCCGCGTGAACGACGCACTCGACGTCGCCGTCCGGCTGCTGCTCGTCTTCGCCGCGTTCCTCGTGCTGCCGCTGGTCGTCGGGCAGACCGAGCACAAGGTGATGGCCCACATGCAGGGCCGGCTCGGCCCCATGTACGCCGGCGGCTTCCACGGCTGGGCGCAGCTCGTCGCGGACGGCGTGAAGTTCGCGCAGAAGGAGGACGTCGTCCCGAAGGACGCCGACCGGCGGGTCTTCCAGCTCGCGCCGGCCGTCGCCCTCCTCCCGTACCTCCTCGTCCTCGTCGCGATCCCGGTCGGCCCCGGCGACGGCGCCGTCGGCGCGCTCGTCGACGCCGGCATCTTCTTCGTGCTGGCCGTCATGGGCGTCGGCGTGCTCGGCAGCCTGATGGCCGGCTGGGCGTCCGCCAACAAGTTCTCGCTGCTCGGCGGCCTCCGCACCGCCGCCCAGCTGCTCGCGTACGAGCTGCCGATGCTGCTCGCCGCCGCGTCCGTCGCGATGGCGGCCGGCACCGTCTCCCTCACCGGCGTCCTCGACGCCTTCGAGTGGTGGTGGGTGCCGTGGCAGATCGTCGGCGCGCTCGTCTTCTTCGTCGCCGGCCTCGCCGAGCTCCAGCGCCCGCCGTTCGACATGCCGGTCGCCGACTCGGAGATCATCTTCGGCGCGTACACCGAGTACACCGGCCTCCGCTTCGCGCTCTTCCTGCTCGCCGAGTACGCCGGCATCGTCGTCCTCTGCGGCCTCACCACCGTCCTCTTCCTCGGCGGCTGGCACGGCCCGGGCGGCGCGGACGGCCTCGGCTGGCTGTGGACGCTCCTCAAGACCGCCGTCCTGGCCTTCGTCGTCATCTGGCTGCGGGTGAGCTACCCGCGGCTGCGCGAGGACCAGCTCCAGAAGCTGGCCTGGACGACCCTCGTCCCGCTCGCCCTGGCGCAGATCGCGCTCACCGGCATCGTGAAGGTGGCGATCAGCTAGATGTCCCCGAAGATCCCCGGCTCCGGCCTCGCCAAGGGCCTCGCCGTCACCCTCCGCACCATGACCCGCAGGAGCGTCACCGCCCAGTACCCGGACGCGCAGCCCGAGCTGCCGCCCCGCTCGCGCGGGGTGATCGCGCTGTTCGAGGAGAACTGCACGGTCTGCATGCTGTGCGCGCGCGAGTGCCCCGACTGGTGCATCTACATCGACTCCCACAAGGAGACCGTCCCGCCCGCCGCCCCCGGCGGCCGCGAGCGCAGCCGGAACGTCCTCGACCGCTTCGCCATCGACTTCTCCCTCTGCATGTACTGCGGGATCTGCATCGAGGTGTGCCCCTTCGACGCCCTCTTCTGGTCGCCGGAGTTCGAGTACGCCGAGACCGACATCCTGGAGCTGACCCACGAGCGGGACAAGCTCCGCGACTGGATGTGGACCGTCCCCGAGCCGCCCGCGCTCGACCCGGCGGCCGAGGAGCCCAAGGAGATCGCCGCCGCCCGCAAGGCCGCCGAGAAGGCCGCCGCCCAGGCCGCCGCGGCGGCGCAGCAGCAGGAGGGCCCCCAGTGAACCTGGCAGCGCAGAGTCCCGGCTTCCTCTCGCCCTCCGGCGCCGAGATCGCCTTCCTCCTCGTCGGCCTCGTCACCCTCGGCGCCGCGATCGTCTCCGTCACCACCAGGCAGCTCGTGCACGCCGCGCTCTGGCTGGTGGTCGCGCTCGGCGGCCTCGCCGTCGAGTACCTCCTGCTGACCGCCGAGTTCATCGCCTGGGTGCAGGTCCTGATCTACGTCGGCTCGGTCGTCGTCCTCCTCCTCTTCGGGCTCATGCTGACGAAGGCGCCGATCGGCCGCTCCCCGGACGCCGACTCCGGCAACCGGCCCGTCGCCCTCGCCGTCGCGGTCGCCGCCGCGGCCGCCCTCGTCTGGGTGGTCGCCGACGCCTTCCGCACGACCTGGATCGACCTGGACGGGCCCGCGCAGGGCTCCACCGGAGTGACCGGCGAGATCCTGTTCCGGCACTGGGTGCTGCCCTTCGAGGCGCTCTCGGTGCTGCTGCTCGCCGCCCTGGTCGGCGCCATCGTCCTGTCCCGCAAGAAGCCGGAAGGGGAGCGGGACTGATGCACCTCGCCTACCCCGCCGTCCTCGCCGCGCTCCTCTTCTGCGTCGGCCTGTACGGCGTCCTCGCCCGCCGCAACGCGATCCTGGTCCTGATGTCGGTCGAGCTGATGCTCAACGCCGTCAACCTCAACCTGGTCGCCTTCGACGTCTGGCTCCGCGACGCCCTCCACGCCGGCCAGGCCCTCACCCTCTTCACCATCGCCATCGCGGCGGCCGAGATCGGCATCGGCCTCGCCATCGTCCTGATGGTCTACCGCAACCGGGGCACGGCCGACGTCGACCGCCTCCGCGACACCGCGGAGACCGGCGCGGCGGACCAGCCGCAGCCCGCCGACGAGAAGGCCGAGGCCACCGCGTGACCACCACGACCCTCGCCGTCCTCGTCCCCCTGCTGCCCTTCCTCGGCGCCGCCGCCGGGCTCGCCGTCGGCCGCACCGCGCCCGGCTTCGTCCGGCCGCTGGCCGTGCTGCCGACGCTCGCCGCCGCCGTCCTCGCCGTCCTCGTCGCGGTCCGCCAGGGCGGGAACACGGTCATCGAGGCGGCCACCGAGCTCACCCCCACCGGCTCCGTCCCGATCACCCTCGGCGTCCACATCGACGGCTTCGCCGCCCTCGTCGCCGTCCTCGTCGGCGTGGTCGCGAGCTGCGTGCAGATCTACTCGACCGGCTACCTCCGCGACGACCGCCGCTACCCCTCGTACGCGGCGCTGGTCTCCCTCTTCACCGCCGCGATGCTCCTCGTCGTCTACTCCGGCGACCTGATGGTGCTCCTGGTCGGCTGGGAGATCATGGGCATCTGCTCGTACTTCCTCGTCGGGCACTACTGGGAGACCCCCGAGGCGCGTTCCGCCTCCCTGAAGGCCTTCCTCGTCACCAAGCTCGGCGACGTCCCCTTCCTCTTCGGGCTCTTCGCCCTCGCCGCCGACGCCGGCACCTTCCGCATCGACGGCATCCTGTCCACCGTCGCGAGCGGCGGCCTCGACCACCCCACCGTGGTGGCGCTGCTGCTGCTCGCCGGCGTCGCCGGGAAGTCCGCGCAGTTCCCCCTGCACACCTGGCTCCCCGACGCCATGGCCGGCCCGACGCCGGTCTCCGCGCTCATCCACGCGGCCACCATGGTCGCCGCCGGCATCTACTTCGTCGCCCGGCTGCTCCCGGTCTTCGCCGCCTCCGCCGCCGCGATGACGGTGCTCGCCGTGATGGCCGCGGTCACCATGGTCGGCTCGGCGCTCGCCGCGCTCGCCCAGGACGACATCAAGCGGGTCCTCGCCTACTCGACGATCGGCCAGCTCGGCTACATGGCGGGCGCGCTCGCCGTCGGCGACCGGGGCGCCGCCGTCTTCCACCTCCTCTCGCACGCCGCCTTCAAGGCGCTGCTCTTCCTCGCCGCCGGCGCGGTCATCCACGCCGCCGGCACCAACTCGCTCACCGCGATGTCCCGGATGAGCGGCCTGGCGAAGCGGATCCCCGACGCGTACTGGACGATGACCGTCGCCCTCCTCGCGCTCGCCGCGATCCCGCCCTTCGCGGGCTTCTTCTCCAAGGAGGCGGTCCTGGTCGCCGCCGAGCACACCGCGCTCGGCGACCGCCCCGGCGTCCCCGCCGGGGCCGGCTGGACCGTCCTCGTCGCGGGCCTGCTGACCGCCCTCCTCACCGCCGCGTACGCGCTCCGCCTCTGGCTCCGCACCTTCCGCGGCCGCGGCGCCGAAGCCCCCCGTCACGGGCGCCAGCCGATCGCGATGACCTCCGTCCTCTGGGTCCTGGCCGTCCCCTCCCTCGGCTTCGGTCTGAGTGCCGCCTACCTCGACGACTGGTTCGACGGCGAGGCGCTCACCCCGACCCTCACCACCGCCGTCCTCGGCACCGGCCTCGCCGTCGCCGGCGGCGCCGTCACGTACGCCGTCTGGCGGAGCCTCGCCGCCCGGGCCGTCCCCCCGGCGGTGGCCACCCCGCACGTCGCCCACCCGGACGCCGAGGCCGGTCTGGTCGAGGCCGAGGCGCTGCACCTGCCGCACCCCGCCGAGGACCCGGCCGACCCCGGCCGCGCCCTCCTCGGCCCGCTGTACGGTCCGGCCGCCGCCGGCTTCCACCTGGACGCCCTCTACCGGAAGGCCTTCGTCCGCCCCGTGCTCGGCGCCGCCTCCCTGGTCCGCTTCCTGGACCGCGAGGTCGTCGACACCTACGTCAGCGGTGCCGCGAGCACCGCCAAGGGGCTCGGCTGGCTCGTCCGCCGCGCCCAGACCGGCAACACGCAGACCTACCTCAGCGCCCTGCTCGCCGGCTCCGTCGTCCTGGCGATCGCCGCCGTCGCCCTCGCCAACGCCTTCGCCGGAGCGTGAGCCGTGATCGATATCAGCGAATCCGTGATGCAGTTCCTCCTCGCGTTCATCGTCGCCGCGCCGCTCCTCGGCGCCGTCGCGGCGCTCCTGCCCGCCCCGCCCGGACTGAAGGGGACGTCGCCCGAGCAGGCGGTGCTCCGCCACGGCGCCACCGTCACCGGCGTCATCCTCCTCGCCGCACTCGTCCTCACCGCCGGCTTCGACCACGACAGCCCGTCGACGATGCAGGCCACCACGGACATCAGCTGGATCAGGGCACTCGACGTGCGGATCCACCTCGGCGTCGACGGCATCTCGCTCCCCCTCCTGGTGCTGACCGCGCTGCTGACCTTCCTCTGCGCGCTGTACTCCTACTTCAAGCCGCCCACGGGCCCGTCCCCGAAGGCGTTCGTCGCCCTGCTGCTCGTCCTGGAGGCCGGCACCCTCGCCACCTTCGCCGTCCTCGACCTGGTCCTCTTCTTCCTCGCCTTCGAGATGGTCCTCGTCCCGATGTACTTCCTCATCGCCCGCTGGGGCGGCGAGGGCCGGCGCGCCGCCGCCGGGAAGTTCATCCTCTACACGCTGCTCGGCTCCGTGGTCATGCTGCTCGGCCTGCTCCTGATCGGGATCAAGGCGGGCACGTTCGACATGGTGGCACTCGCCACCGACAACGGCCGCGGACTGACCACATCGGTGCAGGTCATCGCCGTTCTCGCGATCGGGCTCGGGCTCGCCGTGAAGACCCCGATGTGGCCGCTGCACTCCTGGCTGCCGGACGCGCACACCGCCGCCCCCACAGTCGGCTCGGTCCTCCTCGCCGGCGTGCTCCTGAAGATGGGCACGTACGGTTTCGTCCGCATCGCGCTGCCGATCACCCCCGACGGCATGCACACCCTCGCCCCCTACCTGGCCGCCTTCGCCGCCGCCGGCATCGTCTACGGCTCCCTCGCCTGCCTCTCCCTGGCGCGGCCCGGCGCCAAGGGCGACCTCAAGCGGCTGATCGCGTACTCCTCCGTCGGCCACATGGGCTTCGTCCTCCTCGGCATCGCCACCCTGACGCCCACCGGCGTCAACGGCGCCCTCTTCGCCAACATCGCCCACGGCCTCATCACCGGCCTGCTGTTCTTCCTCGTCGGCGCCGTGAAGGACCGGTACGGCACCGCCGACCTCGACACCCTCGCCGGAGCCACCGGCGCCGCCCTCTACGGCCGCGCCCCCCGCCTCGGCGCCCTCCTCGCCTTCGCCGCCGTCGCCTCCCTCGGCCTGCCCGGCCTGGCCGGCTTCTGGGGCGAGATGCTCGCCCTCTTCGCCGCCTTCGACCCCGCCGAGGGGCTGAGCCGCCCCGCGTACCTCGTCTTCATGGCCCTCGGCGGATTCGGCACCCTGCTCACCGCCGCCTACCTGCTGATCGTGGTCCGCCGCGTCTGCATGGGCGGCCCGCGCCCCGCCGGCGAACCGGAGCTCGCCGACGTCCAGCCGTACGAGCTGGCCGCCTGGACCCCGCTCGTCGCCCTCACCGTCCTCGCCGGACTCTGGCCCGCGGTCCTCCTCGGCCTCACCGACCCGGCCGTCCAGCAGCTCCTCGCGGGAGGCACCCAGTGATGTCCGCCAGCACCGCCGACGCCTCCCTCGTCCAGTCCGTCGACTGGCTGACGATCGCACCCCCGACGCTCACCGCCCTGGTCGCGCTCGGCGTCCTCGTCGCCGACCTGTTCGTCCCCGCCGAGCGCAAGCAGCTCCTCGGCGGGATCTCGATCGCCGGCCTCGCCGCCGCCCTCGCCCTGCTCCTGCCGCTGCGCTCCGGCGACCGCGCCACCTTCTGCCTCACCGCCGGCGCCCAGACCGACAGCCACGCCCAGACCGCCGGGTGCAGCTACACCGCCGACACCTTCACCCTGGTCATCCAGCTCCTGGTGCTCGGCGGCGCCCTCCTCACCGCGCTGCTCTCGCTGCCCGCCACGCGCGCGAAGCTCCCGGCCGGCGAGTACTGGTTCCTGCTGCTGTCCTCCGCCGCCGGCGCCGCCCTGCTGCCCGCCTCCCGCGACCTCGCCACCCTCGTGGTCGCCCTGGAGGTCGCCTCGCTCCCGGCCTTCGCGCTCGTCGGCCTCAAGCGCGGCGACCGGCGCTCCAGCGAGGCCGCCCTCAAGTTCTTCCTCTCCTCGGTGACCGCCACCGCCGTCACCCTCCTCGGCGTCAGCTTCGTCTACGCGGCCACCGGCACCCTCCACCTCACCGAGATCGCCGCCCGTCTCGACGAGGTCCCCGGACAGCTCCAGACCCTCGCCGAGGCCGGCGTGGCCCTCACCCTCGTCGGCTTCGCCTTCAAGATCGCCGCCGTCCCCTTCCACTTCTGGGTCCCCGACACCTACAGCGGCGCCCCGCTGCCCGTCGCCGCCTACCTGTCGGTGGTCGGCAAGGCCGTCGGCTTCACCGGCCTCATCCTGGTGACGGTCGTCGCCTTCCCCTCGTACGCCGACGTCTGGGGCCCCGCCCTCGCCGTCCTCGCCGCCCTCACCATGACCGCCGGCAACGTCGCCGCGCTCCGGCAGGACCCCACGCGCGCGGGGAGCGCGATCCGGCTGCTCGCCTGGTCCTCCGTCGCCCAGGCCGGCTACCTCCTGGTGCCGATCGCCGCCGCCGCGTACTCCAGCGACGACCAGGTCGGCGCCACCGTCGCGTACGCCCTCATGTACGCCGTCGTGAACCTCGGCGCCTTCGCCGTCGTCGCCCTCGTCGCCCGTACCCACCCCGGCAAGCGGATCGCCGACCACGCCGGGCTGTACGCCACCAGCCCCGCCGCCGCCCTCGCGCTCGCCTTCTTCCTCCTGAATCTGGCCGGTCTGCCCCCGGGTATCATCGGCCTCTTCGCCAAGGTGACCGTGTTCTCGTCGGCCGTCGACGCGGGCCTCGGCTGGCTGGCCGTGGTCATGGGCGTCAACGTCGTCATCGGCCTCGCGTACTACCTGCGGTGGACGGCCCTGCTGTTCCGCACGCCGGAGAACGCCGTGGAACGGACCACGCACCGGGCCCCCACGCCCGTCACCCTGGCGATCGCGCTGACCGCCGTCGCCGGAATCGTCCTGTCGGGCTACCCGCAGTTCGCCCTCCGCTTCGCCACGGCCGGCCTCTTCTGACCCCCCCATGGAACCCCCTAGGAGCAACACGCCGTGCTGAACGGATTCAAGGACTTCATACTGCGCGGGAACGTCGTCTCGATGGCCATCGGTCTGGCCGTCGGCTCGGCGTTCACCGCCGTCGTCACCGGCTTCAGCAAGGCGTTCATCACCCCGCTCATCGGCCTCGCCACCGGCTCCGTCGGCGACTTCAGCGAGGCGAAGTTCAACGTCGGCAAGACCGTCTTCCCCTACGGCCTGGCCATCTCCGCCACCATCGCCTTCGTCATCACGGCGCTCGTCCTCTACTTCCTCTTCGTCGTCCCCATGGCGAAGGTGCAGGAGCGGTTCGCCAAGGAGGAGGCGGCCGACCCCAAGTCCGAGAAGCGCGACTGCCCCCGCTGCTTCACCGAGATCCCGGCCATCGCCACCCGCTGCGCCCACTGCACCAGCGAGGTCGAGCCCACCGCCGCCGCCCTCACGGGCCTGGAGAAGATCCCCGCCGCCCGCTGACGGGCCGGGATCACCCGAACGGCGTAACACGCCCCCGGTGCGGCCGGGGGAACCGCAGCCTCCCGCCTGGCGTTGACCAGTACGTGAGGGTCCACTGGACGCGTGGACCACGAAGCAAAGGGTTCCCCTGCCGCACCACTTGGAGGGCGTACCGTGCACCGCCGGCACAACGGGCTGAGGACCGCCGTACTCCTCGGAGGGCTCTCGGCCCTCATCATCCTCATCGGCAGCTTCTTCGGCCGTACGGGCCTGATCGTCGGACTCGTCGTCGCGATCGGCACCAACGCGTACGCGTACTGGAACAGCGACAAGCTGGCCCTGCGCGCCATGCGCGCCCGGCCCGTCAGCGAATTCGAGGCCCCCGCCCTCTACCGGATGGTCAGGGAGCTCTCCACCCAGGCGCGCCAGCCGATGCCCCGCCTGTACATCTCGCCGACCCAGGCGCCCAACGCCTTCGCCACCGGCCGCAACCCGCGCAACGCCGCCGTCTGCTGCACCGAGGGCATCCTCGCCCTCCTCGACGAGCGCGAGCTCCGCGGCGTCATCGGGCACGAGCTCAGCCACGTCTACAACCGGGACATCCTCATCTCCTCGGTCGCCGGCGCGCTCGCCTCCGTGGTGATGTTCCTGGTCAACTTCGCCTGGCTGATCCCCGTCGGCCGCTCCAGCGACGACGACGGACCCGGCCTCCTCGGCTACCTGATGATCGTCATCCTCGGCCCCATCGCCGCCTCGATCATCCAGCTGGCCATCTCCCGCTCCCGCGAGTACGAGGCCGACGCCTCCGGCGCCTCCCTCACCGGCGACCCGCTCGCCCTCGCCGGCGCCCTCCGGAAGCTCGAAGCCGGCACCAGGCAGCTCCCGCTGCCGCCCGAGCCGCGGATCGAGACCGCCAGCCACATGATGATCGCGAACCCCTTCCGCCCGGGGCAGGGGCTGTCCAAGATGTTCTCGACCCACCCGCCCATGGCCGAGCGGATCGCTCGCCTCGAAGAGATGGCAGGTCGCCGTCCGTGAAGACCATCCTCAACGTCATATGGCTCGTGCTCTCCGGCTTCTGGCTGTTCCTCGGCTACCTCGCCGCGGGCCTCGTCCTCTGCATCACGATCATCGGCATCCCGTTCGGCCTCGCGTCCTTCCGGATCGGCCTCTACGCCCTCTGGCCCTTCGGCCGCACCGTCGTCGACAAGCCCGGCGCCGGCGCCGCCTCCTGCGTCGGCAACGTCCTCTGGCTGGTCCTCGCCGGCTGGTGGCTCGCCCTCGGCCACGTCGTCACCGGCGTCCTGCTCTGCGTCACGATCATCGGCATCCCGCTCGGCATCGCGAACTTCAAGCTCATCCCCGTCTCCCTGCTGCCCCTCGGCAAGGACATCGTCCCCACCGACCAGGCGTACGGCGGACAGGCGTACGGGCAGCAGCAGCACGGCCGCCCCGGCTTCTGACCCGTGCACCAAGCGCGCTACGCCCTGCTCTCCGGCCGTCACGTCCTGGCCCTCTGCCACGACGTCGACGGCCTCTACGGCGACCCCGCCCCGCACCCCCGCCTCCGCCACGAACTCCGCGGCTGCGAGCCCCGCGGCGAGCTCGCCCGGGCCGTCACCCAGGCCATCGTCGAGGGCACCGCCCCGCTCGGCACCCTCGACGTCGAGACCCCCGACGGCCCCTGGCGGTTCACCGCCGTCCGGGTCCTCGACGCCCGCGGCGACGTCGTCACCATCGAGGCCGCCGGCCCGCCCCGCCGCCTCCACGGCGGCGCCCCCGGCGCCGTCCCCTGCGCCCACCTCATCCCGCTCCCCGCCCCGGACCCCCTCCCCACCGAGGTCACCTTCCTCGGCTGCTCCCCGCGCGGCGCCCTCCGCGACGCCCTCGCCACCGGCACCCCGGACTTCGAGGAGCTCCGCTACCGGGTCCTGCGCGACAGCGGGAGCCACGCGCACGAGGGCGCGGCGGGCCCCGTCACCGGCTGGGACACCGCCCGCGACCACCACGGCCTGCTCGACCTGACCGTGGCCTTCCCCCGCACCGGCCTGATACCGGCGCCGACCCGCGAGGTCTGGGACCTCTTCCACGACCACCGCGGCCCCACCGAGCCCGGCACCTGGCGCCGCTTCACCGGAGCCGCCCGCGCGGTCTGGCGGCACGAGGCCGGCCTCCGCTCGTACGACCTGCCGGAACCCGGCCCCGGCGCCACGTACCCGCTCGACGGCCGGGGGATCACCGACGAGGACGGCCTGGTCTGCGCCCTCACCGAGGCCGTCCACGGCCCCGGCCTCGCCTACCCCTTCGGCTCCCCGCGCGCCCTCGGCGCCGAGCTCTCCGGCTGCACCCTGATCTGGCACCACGCCGACATCGCCCGCGCCTGCCTCGGCGTCACCCCGCTCCGCACCGAGCCCCGCCCGGCCACCTTCCGGGAATGGGTCGACGGCCTCAGGGCCGAGGGTGTCCGGGTCGTCCTCGACTGACCGCGTACGCCACCACGCCCGCCGCCAGCACCCCCGCCCCGGCCAGCACCGACCCCAGCGGCAGCGACCCGGCCAGTGCCGCGCACCCGGCGAGGCCCAGCGCCGCGAGCACCCGGTTCCGTCCGCCCAGCGTCCACGCCGAGGCGTTGGCGATGCCGTAGTAGACGAGGACGCCGAAGGACGAGAAGCCGATCGCGCCCCGCACGTCCGCCGTCGCCGCCACCACGGCCACCACCGCGCCCACCGCCAGCTCCGCCCGGTGCGGCACCCGGAACCGCGGGTGCACCGCGGCGAGCCCGCCGGGCAGATACCCGTCCCGGGCCATCGCCAGCGTCGTACGGGACACTCCGAGGATCAGCGAGAGCAGCGAGCCCAGCGCCGCCACCGCCGCCCCCGCGGTCACCACCGGCACCAGCCAGGAGGCGTCCGCCGCCCGGACCGCGTCGGCGAGCGGCGCGTCGGAGCCGGCCAGCGCGACCGGCCCGACCGCGACCAGCACCGCCACCGCGACCAGGGCGTAGACACCCAGCGCGAGGCCCAGCGCGATCGGCACCGCCCGGGGGATCGTCCGCGCCGGATCGCGCACCTCCTCGCCGAGCGTGGCGATCCGCGCGTACCCCGCGAACGCGAAGAAGAGCAAACCGGCGGCCTGCAGCACCCCGCCCGCGGTGACCTCCCCGCCGAGCCCGAACCGGCCGCCGGGGGCGCCCGCGAACGAGGCCGTGACGACCGCCGCGAGCACCGCCAGCACCCCCGCCACGATCACCCGCGCGAGCAGCGCCGACTTCTGCACGCCCCCGTAGTTGACGGCCGTCAGGGCCACCACGGAGGCCACCGCGACCGCGTGCGCCTGGTCCGGCCACAGATAGGCCCCCACGGTCAGCGCCATCGCCGCGCAGGAGGCCGTCTTGCCCACCACGAAGGCCCAGCCCGCCAGATAACCCCAGAAGGGCCCCAGTCGTTCGCGACCGTACACATAGGTACCGCCGCTCTCCGGATGAAGGGCGGCCAGCCGGGCCGAGGCCATCGCGTTGCAGTACGCCACCACGGCGGCGAGCCCCAGCGCCGTCAGCAGTCCGGCCGAGGTCCCGGCGGCACCCGCCGCCGGCCCGAGGGCGACGAAGATCCCGGCCCCCACCATGGCGCCGAGTCCGACGACGACGGCGTCGAGGACGCCGAGGGACCGGCGCATTTCCGTGGTCACGATCGACCTGTCTCCCGCAGAGTGATGTTGAGCCGCCCGGTGAGCCCGAGCGACGGATCGGCGGTCCCGGGAAACACCTTCGGCACGCCGTGGTACACCCACCGCGATTCCCGGCCGAAGACGAACAGGTCCCCCGAGCCCAGCTCCACATCGTTCCAGGGCCGCCCCCGGCCCTCGGAGTTGCCCAGCCGGAAGACGCACCGGTCGCCGAGGCTCAGCGACACCACCGGCGCCCCGGACCGCTCCTCCTTGTCCTGGTGCATGCCCATCCGGGCGCCGTCCCCGTAGAAGTTCACCAGCGCGGTGTCCGGCGCGAAGCCGCCGTCGTCCCCGTACGCCTCGGCCACCGCGGCCCGCCCCAACGCGACCAGCCAGTCCGGCAGTTCGACGGCGACGGAGTCGAGGTACCGGTACGGGACCCACTGCCGCCCCAGACAGAGCGACCGCACCGACATCACGCCCCCGCCGGGCAGCACGGTGTGCCGGTACGCCAGCGGCCCGCGCCCGAACTCCCGGCAGGCCGCGACCAGTTCCCGCTGCCGCTCGACCGGCAGCCACCCCGGCACGTGCACCGCGCCCGGCGCCGGCTCCGCCCTCTCGCGCGGGAACAGCCCCTCGGTCACGCGAGGGCTCCCTCCAGATCCAGCAGCGACCGCTTGCGCTCGGGGCCGGCCGCGTACCCGCGCAGACTCCCGTCCGCGCCGATCACCCGGTGGCACGGCCGCACCACCAGCAGCGGATTCCGCCCGATCGCGGTCCCCACGGCCCGGACCCCGGGCCCGCCGGCCCCGACCCGCCGCCCGATCTCCCCGTAGCTCACGGTCGTCCCGTACGGGATCTCCTCCAGCGCCGCCCAGACCCGCCGCTGGAACGCCGTCCCGGCGTCCGCGGCCACCGGCACGTCGAACCGCTCCCGCCGCCCCGCGAAGTACTCCTCCAGCTGCCCCGCGACCCCGGCGAAGGCCGCCTGGTCGCGGACCCAGCCGTCCCCGACCGCCACGGCCCCCTTCTGCCCCGGCAGCGAGAGCGACCGCAGCACGGCGCGACCCCCCGTCGAGACCTGCCCGGTCAGCAGCATCTCGCCCAGGGGGCCGTCGGCGTACGCGTACACGGTGATGTCGTCCATGCCTCCAGTGTGCGAGCCTCACCGCCGCACGGCTGGCGGCTTTCGGACACGACCCTGGCCGGCCGGACGCGGGATCAGCGGTAGTTCACGAACTGGATCGCGAAGTCGAAGTCCTTGCCCTTGAGCAGCGCCTGCACGGCCTGCAGGTCGTCCCGGCTCTTCGAGCTGACCCGCAGCTCGTCGCCCTGCACCTGCGCCTTGACGCCCTTGGGACCCTCGTCACGGATGGTCTTCGCGACCTTCTTGGCGTTCTCCTGCGAGATGCCCTCGGTGACCGAGGCGAAGAGCTTGTACTCCTTGCCGGACAGCTGCGGCTCGCCCTCGACGTCCAGCGACTTCAGCGAGATCCCGCGCTTGATCAGCTTGGACTGGAAGATGTCGAGGATCGCCATCACGCGCTCCTCGCCGTTCGCCTGCATCAGGATCTTCTCGCCCGACCACGAGATCGAGGCGTTGGTTCCCTTGAAGTCGTAGCGCTGCGAGATCTCCTTCACGGCCTGGTTGAGGGCGTTGTCGACCTCCTGCCGCTCGACCTTGGAGACGATGTCGAAACTGGAGTCGGCCATGACTAGTGGCTCCTTGCTCGGGTGCTGTGGGGTACCCCCAAAGCCTAGGGGGTGAGCCACCGCCCGAACCTCTGATCACCCGCCGATCAATCCGGTGGCGAACCACCCCCCGGGATCAGGTATTGTTTACGTCGTTGCCGGGGAACACCGCAGAACAGCGGTGGGAACCAAGGCAACAACCCATGGCGATGTGCCCGAGTGGCCAATGGGAGCGGACTGTAAATCCGTCGGCTTAGCCTACCCAGGTTCGAATCCTGGCGTCGCCACGTGAAGAAGGTCCCCGGTGTCCGCACCGGGGACCTTCACTCGTTTCCGGGGGTGGGGCCGCGGTCAGTTGCCGGCCACGTCCGTCACCGCGACCGCGACGGGGGTCGAGCCCGAGACCAGTTCCAGAGTCAGGCCGGCCGTGCCGGGGGAGTCCACCAGTTCGGCGAGGACCGCCGCCACGTCGTCGCGGGGGACGGGGCCGCGGCCCGTGCTCGCCTCCAGGCGGACCAGGCCCGTGCCGGCGTCGTTCGTGAGCATGCCGGGGCGCAGGATCGTCCACTCCAGGCCCGTCCGCGACCGGACGGCGTCGTCCGCCGCGCCCTTCGCCCGCAGGTAGACGTCGAAGACGCCGTCGCCGGGGTGGTCTGCGTCCGCGCCCATCGACGAGACGACCACGAAGCGCCGGACCCCGGCCCGCTCCGCCGCGTCCGCGAACAGGACCGCCGCCGCGCGGTCCACCGTCTCCTTGCGGGCGGCCCCGCTGTCCGGGCCCGCGCCCGCCGCGAAGACGGCCGCGTCCGCGCCCCGCAGGACCTCCGCGACCTCCTCCACCGACGCCGACTCCAGGTCCAGCACGACGGGCTCCGCGCCCGCCGCCCGCAGGTCCTCCGTCTGCTCCGGGCGGCGGATCAGCCCCACCGCCTCGTGTCCGCCCGCCGAGAGCAGCCGCTCCAGGCGCAGGGCGATCTGTCCGTGTCCTCCAGCGATGACGATGCGCATGCTCCGACCGTACGGCTCAGCGGGCCGCCGGGCCTCCCGGATCGGTCCGGGCCTGGCGCGGCAGGTCGAGGGCGGCCGCCGAGTCGCAGTACTCCCGCACCGCACTGGTCCGCGCCACCACCCGCCCCCGGTGCACCACGATCCGGCTGTACGCCAGCGACAGCACGCCCGCGAGCCGCTCGCCCCGCACCGCCACCAGCTCCGCCGGGAAGCCGGCCTCCACCCGTACCTCCGGGAGGCCCATCGCCAGCCGCGCCGCGGCGCTCACCGCCCCGTACGCCTCCGCCGGGTCGAGCCCGTCCACCGAGGCCAGCAGGAAGGCCGCCTCCAGCGGGTCCCCGCGCCCCACCGGGTTCGCCGTGTCCCGCAGCGAGCCGCTGCCCGCCGCCAGCCGCACCCCCGCCGACCGCAGCAGCCGCACCGGGGCCGCACCCCGCCGCTCCGTGCCCGCGCAGCCCCCCTGCGGCAGGCAGACCACCGTCACGCCCGCCGCCGCCAACCGGTCCGCCGCCCGGCCCGCCACGTCCTCCGGCAGCCTGGCCAGCCCCGCGCACGGGCCGATCGCCACTCCGGGCCGCAGCCCGCCGGCCATCGCCGCGAACCGGGCGAGCCGCGCCGGGTCGTCGCCGTCCGTGTGCAGGTCCACCGGCACCCCGTGCTCGGCCGCGACCTCCAGCACCGCCTCCACGTACCCCGCCGGGTCCGGGTCCAGGTCCGGGCAGCCGCCGACCACCCCGGCGCCCATCTTCACCGCGTCCCGCAGCATCGCGAGCCCGTCCGCGCCCGCCGCCCCGGTGAGCAGCCGGGGCACCGCCACCGCCGTCAGGTCCGCCAGGCCGCGCAGCGAGCGCCGGGCCTGGAGGACCGCCTCCAGCGGGCCGAGCGCGTCCACGCCGCCGATCCGCACGTGGGCCCGCAGCGCGGTCGCGCCGTGGCCGAGCTGGAGCAGCGCCGCCTCGGTGGCCCGCCGCTGCACCTCCTCGGGGGCGTACGAGACCGGGCCGGGGCTCTCGGCGGAGAGTGCCGTGTCGGCGTGGGCGTGCGGCTCGGCCGGCGCCGGCAGCAGCAGATGGCCGGTCAGGTCCACCCGGGCGCCGGCGGTGCTCAGGCTCCCGGCGGTGCCGACGGCCTCGATCCGGCCGCGCACCAGGCGCACGTCCACGGTCCGTCCGTCGGTCAGCCGCGCGTTCGACAGCAGGAGCGAGTTCGCGTCCTCGGTGGCCGCCCGCCCCCCGTCGTCCGAGGGCTGACGGGGCTGCTTGCTGTCGGCCGACATCGGGCTCCTCACCAAGTCACCAAGATCGAGATCACGCAGCGTGGGGCAGAGCCTAGGGGCGGGCGGCGCCGCCTTCGAGGAGGAGCGCAATAGTCGTACCGATGAGTCCACGAGTGGCGTACGGGGCGGGGGAGGAGGCCGGCGGGGGCGGGCCCGGGAAACGGATTTGGGTGATGGGCCGCAGACCGTGTAATGTCTTCCTCGCTCGCCCCAATAGCTCAGTCGGCAGAGCGTCTCCATGGTAAGGAGAAGGTCTACGGTTCGATTCCGTATTGGGGCTCTGGTGCTGGGAATCCCGCCTTCGGGCGGGGCTCCTGACATCTAAGCGGTGTAGCTCAGTCGGTAGAGCAAGCGGCTCATAATCGCTGTGTCACCGGTTCAAGTCCGGTCACCGCTACACACGGTAGCCGATTGTGGGGTCGGTCCTGCGATCGGCTACTCTTTCATGTTCCCCCAAACTTCTGGTGCGGGGGTGCGCCCATCCATCCATCCGTCCGTCAAGGAGCACTCACGTGGCTGCCACCGACGTCCGCCCGAAGATCACGCTGGCCTGCGTGGAGTGCAAGGAGCGGAACTACATCACCAAGAAGAACCGGCGCAACAACCCGGACCGTCTTGAGATGAAGAAGCACTGCCCCCGCTGCAACTCGCACACCGCGCACCGCGAGACGCGCTAATCAGGCTCGTTCACGAGGCCGTCCCCACCAGGGGGCGGCCTCGTGGCGTTTGTCGGCAACAAATCACAGGAGGTATCGAGGCATGGCGCTCGACCAGTCCTTCGTGGGCCGGACCTATCCGCCCACCGCGCCCTACGAGGTCGGCCGCGAGAAGATCCGCGAATTCGCCGAGGCGATCGGCGACGCGAATCCCGCCTACACCGATTCCGAGGCGGCCAAGGAACTCGGCCACCCCGACGTGATCGCCCCGCCGACCTTTGTGTTCGCCATCACGTTCAAGGCCGCCGGCCAGGTGATCGAGGACCCGCAGCTCGGCCTCGACTACAGCCGGGTCGTCCACGGCGACCAGAAGTTCGCCTACACCCGGCCCGTCCGCGCCGGCGACCGCCTCTCGGTCACCTCCACCATCGAGGCGATCAAGTCGCTGGCCGGCAACGACATCCTGGACATCCGCGGAGAGGTCCACGACGCGACCGGCGAGCACGTCGTCACGGCCTGGACCAAGCTCGTCTCCCGCGCCCCCGAGGAGGCCTGACCATGACCGCGAAGATCGCCTACGACGAGGTCGAGGTCGGCACCGAGCTGCCCGCGCAGACCTTCCCCGTGACCCGCGCCACCCTCGTCCGGTACGCGGGCGCCTCCGGGGACTTCAACCCGATCCACTGGAACGAGAGGTTCGCCGTCGAGGTCGGACTTCCGGACGTCATCGCCCACGGCATGTTCACCATGGCCGAGGCGATCCGCGTCGTCACCGACTGGGCCGGCGACCCCGCCGCCGTCGTCGAGTACGGCGTCCGCTTCACCAAGCCGGTCGTCGTCCCCGACGACGGCGTCGGCGCCGTGATCGAGGTCTCCGCCAAGGTGGCCGCCAAGCTGGACGACGGCCAGGTCCGGGTGGACCTCACCGCGACCAGCGCGGGCCAGAAGGTGCTGGGCATGAGCCGGGCCGTCGTACGCCTGGCCTGACCGACGCCTTCGGTCAGGGGGGCGGGGCACCCACGTGAGTACCCTTGAGCCCGTGCAGCAGCTCAAGGACGCCCCCCTCGCCCCCCTGACCACCTTCCGGCTCGGCGGCCCCGCCACCCGGCTCGTCACGGCCACCACCGACGACGAGGTGATCGCCGCGGTCCGCGAGGCTGACGCGACCGGGACCCCGCTGCTCGTCATCGGCGGCGGCTCCAACCTGGTCATCGGCGACAAGGGCTTCGAGGGCACCGCCCTGCACATCGCCACCACCGGCTTCTCCCTCGACGGGACCCGCCTGGAGCTCGCCGCCGGCGAGGTCTGGACGGACGCCGTCGCCCGGACCGTCGAGGCCGGGCTCGCCGGCGTCGAGTGCCTCGCCGGCATCCCCGGCTCGGCCGGCGCCACCCCGATCCAGAACGTCGGCGCCTACGGCCAGGACGTCTCCGCCACGATCACCGAGGTCGTCGCCTACGACCGCCGGGCCGAGGAGACCGTCACCCTCACCAACGCCGCGTGCGCCTTCTCGTACCGCCACAGCCTCTTCAAGGAGCACCCCGACCGGTACGTCGTGCTCCGCGTCCGCTTCGCGCTGGAGGACGCCGGCGGGCTCTCCGCGCCGATCGCCTACCCGGAGACCGCCCGCGCCCTCGGCGTCGAGGCCGGCGAACGGGTGCCGCTCGCCCACGCCCGCGAGACCGTGCTGGGGCTCCGCGCCGGCAAGGGCATGGTCCTCGACCCCGAGGACCACGACACCTGGTCCGCCGGCTCCTTCTTCACCAACCCGATCCTCACGGCGGCGGAGTACGAGACCTTCCTCACGCGCGTCGCCGACCGGCTCGGCCCCGACGTCACCCCGCCCGCCTACCCGGCCGGCGAGGGCCGCACCAAGACCTCGGCCGCCTGGCTCATCGACAAGGCCGGCTTCACCAAGGGGTACGGCTCCGGGCCCGCCCGGATCTCCACCAAGCACACCCTCGCCCTCACCAACCGCGGCGAGGCGACCACGGAGGACCTGCTGGCCCTGGCCCGCGAGGTCGTCGCCGGGGTCCACGCCGCCTTCGGCGTCACCCTCGTCAACGAACCCGTGACGGTCGGCGTCAGCCTGTAGCGAGCCCCACCGGCGCGGCCAGCCAGTCGTCCACCCCGGACAGCAGCTTCTCCCGGGTGCCCTCCGGGGCCGCCGAGCCCCGGATCGACTGGCGGGCCAGCTCCGCCAGCTCCGCGTCCGTGAAGCCGTGGTGGCGGCGGGCGATCTCGTACTGGGCCGCCAGCCGGGAGCCGAAGAGCAACGGGTCGTCGGCGCCCAGCGCCATCGGCACGCCCGCCTCGAAGAGGGTCCGCAGCGGGACGTCCTCGTGCTTCTCGTACACGCCCAGCGCCACGTTCGACGCCGGGCACACCTCGCAGGTCACGCCCCGCTCGGCCAGCTTCCGCAGCAGCCGCTCGTCCTCGGCCGCCCGCACGCCGTGCCCGACCCGGGCCGCCCGCAGGTCGTCCAGGCAGTCCCGGACCGACGACGGGCCGGTCAGCTCGCCGCCGTGCGGGGCCGCCAGGAGGCCCCCCTCGCGGGCGATCGCGAAGGCCCGGTCGAAGTCCCGGGCCATGCCCCGGCGCTCGTCGTTCGAGAGCCCGAAGCCCACCACGCCCCGGTCCGCGTACCGGACCGCGAGCCGCGCCAGCGTGCGCGCCTCCAGCGGGTGCTTCATGCGGTTGGCCGCGACCAGCACCCGCATCCCGAGGCCGGTGTCCCGGGCCGCCGAGTCGACCGCGTCCAGGATGATCTCCAGGGCCGGGATGAGACCGCCCAGGTGCGGCGCGTACGAGGTCGGGTCGACCTGGATCTCCAGCCACCCGGACCCGTCGCGCACGTCCTCCTGCGCCGCCTCCCGCACCAGCCGCTGGATGTCCTCGGGGGACCGCAGGCAGGAGCGGGCGATGTCGTACAGCCGCTGGAAGCGGAACCAGCCGCGCTCGTCGGTCGCCCGCAGCTGCGGCGGCGTACCGCTCTTCAACGCCTCGGGCAGGTGCACCCCGTACTTGTCGGCCAGTTCGATGAGGGTCGAGGGCCGCATCGAACCGGTGAAGTGCAGGTGCAGGTGGGCCTTGGGCAACAGGGTGAGATCGCGGGGGTGCTCCATTGCCCGATCCTGCCTTACCCGAATGGCGGTATGCACGGCGATTCCCCGATCGATACCCGACCGAACGTAGAAACGGGCCCCGGTTCCTGGGGAACCGGGGCCCGTCACGTACGGCGGATCAGGCGCGCGGGATCAGTCGCGGGCCTCGGCCAGCAGCTT
Source organism: Streptomyces roseofulvus (assembly GCF_039534915.1). NCBI lineage: Bacteria > Bacillati > Actinomycetota > Actinomycetes > Kitasatosporales > Streptomycetaceae > Streptomyces > Streptomyces roseofulvus. The sequence continues at coordinate 4,861,609 of NZ_BAAAWE010000001.1, forward strand.
CTGGATCCGGGACACGCCCTCGACCAGGTCCTCGTCACCGAGCGCGTACGACAGGCGCAGGTAGCCGGGGGTGCCGAACGCCTCGCCGGGGACGACCGCGACCTCGGCCTCGTCCAGGATCAGCGCGGCCAGCTCGACGGAGCTCTGCGGGCGCTTGCCGCGGATCTCCTTGCCGAGCAGGCCCTTCACCGACGGGTACACGTAGAACGCGCCCTCGGGGGTCGGGCAGACGACGCCCTCGATCTCGTTGAGCATCCGCACGATGGTCTGGCGGCGGCGGTCGAAGGCCTTGCCCATCTCCTCGACCGCGTCCAGGTTCCCGGAGACGGCGGCCAGCGCGGCGACCTGGGCCACGTTGGAGACGTTGGACGTGGCGTGCGACTGCAGGTTGGTCGCGGCCTTCACGACGTCCTTCGGGCCGATGATCCAGCCCACGCGCCAGCCCGTCATCGCGTACGTCTTGGCGACGCCGTTCACGACGATGCACTTGTCGCGCAGCTCCGGCAGGACCGCCGGCAGCGAGGCGGCGGTGGCACCGCCGTAGACCAGGTGCTCGTAGATCTCGTCGGTGAGGACCCACAGGCCGTGCTCGACGGCCCAGCGGCCGATGGCCTCGGTCTCGGCCTCGCTGTAGACGGCGCCCGTCGGGTTCGACGGGGAGACGAAGAGGACGACCTTCGTCTTCTCCGTGCGGGCCGCCTCCAGCTGCTCCACGGAGACGCGGTAGCCGGTGGTCTCGTCGGCGACGACCTCCACCGGGACGCCGCCGGCGAGGCGGATCGACTCCGGGTAGGTGGTCCAGTACGGGGCGGGGACGATGACCTCGTCGCCCGGGTCGAGGATCGCGGCGAACGCCTCGTAGATCGCCTGCTTGCCGCCGTTGGTGACCAGGACCTGCGAGGCGTCCACCTCGTAGCCGGAGTCGCGGAGCGTCTTGGCGGCGATCGCGGCCTTCAGCTCGGGCAGGCCGCCGGCCGGCGTGTAGCGGTGGTACTTCGGGTCCTTGCACGCCTCGACGGCCGCGTCGACGATGTAGGCAGGGGTGGGGAAGTCGGGCTCACCGGCGCCGAAACCGATCACCGGGCGCCCGGCGGCCTTGAGGGCCTTGGCCTTGGCGTCGACGGCGAGGGTGGCGGACTCGGAGATCGCACCGATCCGGGCGGAGACCCGACGCTCGGTGGGAGGGGTAGCAGCGCTCATACGGCCATCGTCCCAGACCGTTTCCCGGCCCGGCACGCAGGTTTCAGTGAGCGGACAGGAGCGGTCGATACCGGTCGGGAAGAGGCCCGTCGGCAGGTCGTCGGGGTTCCTGTTCGACGAGAGGCCCCAAGACCACGTACACTCACTCCTCGTTGGCCCGCACCGACCCGATCACTGATGGGGTAGGTTGGGGGACACCGCAAAGGGTCGTAGCTCAATTGGTAGAGCACCGGTCTCCAAAACCGGCGGTTGGGGGTTCAAGTCCCTCCGGCCCTGCTACACACACCGCCAGGTGTTGTGCGCATGTACGTACTTCATTGCACCGCCGTGCGGCTCCACCCGGGCGCGGCACGGCCGACCCGGAATCAGGTGAGAGATCGTGACGGACGCCGTAGGCTCCATCGACATGCCTGATGCCGAAGACGACGCGTCGGAGTCGAAGAGGAAGAGCCGCAAGGGCGGCAAGCGCGGGAAGAAGGGCCCTCTGGGCCGTCTCGCCGTTTTCTACCGCCAGATCGTCGCGGAGCTCCGCAAGGTCGTCTGGCCCACGCGCAGCCAGCTCACCTCGTACACCACCGTCGTGATCATCTTCGTGGTCGTGATGATCGGCCTGGTCACCGTGATTGACTTTGGCTTCCAGGAAGCAGTCAAGTACGTCTTCGGCTGACTTTTTGTTCCACCCCATCTGTATCGCAGGAAGAAGCAGCCACCGTGTCTGACGCGAACCTGAACGACGCCTTCGAGTCCGAGCCCGCCGAGGACGAGCTGGACGCCATCGAGGCCGCCGACGAGGACGAGGACCAGGCCGAGGCTGCGGACGCCGCGGCGGACGAGACCGCCGAGGACTCCGCCGTCGAGGACGCCGGGGACGCTGAGGACGACGCGTCCGAGGCCGCCGACGAGGTCGAGGAGACCGACGAGGACGAGGCCGACGAGGTCGAGGCCGCCGTCGAGGAGACCGAGGAGGAGGCCGAGCCGGCCGCCCCGGTCGACCCGGTCGCCGCGCTCCGCGAGGAACTGCGCACCCTGCCCGGCGAGTGGTACGTCATCCACACCTACGCGGGCTACGAGAAGCGCGTGAAGGCCAACCTGGAGCAGCGCGCCGTCTCGCTCAACGTCGAGGACTTCATCTACCAGGCCGAGGTGCCCGAGGAAGAGATCGTCCAGATCAAGGGCGGCGAGCGGAAGAACGTCAAGCAGAACAAGCTCCCCGGCTACGTCCTCGTCCGCATGGACCTGACGAACGAGTCCTGGGGCGTCGTCCGCAACACCCCCGGCGTCACCGGCTTCGTGGGCAACGCCTACGACCCGTACCCGCTGACCCTGGACGAGATCGTCAAGATGCTCGCCCCGGAGGCCGAGGAGAAGGCCGCCCGCGAGGCCGCCGAGGCCGAGGGCAAGCCGGCTCCGGCCCGCAAGCTGGAGGTCCAGGTCCTCGACTTCGAGGTCGGCGACTCGGTCACCGTCACCGACGGCCCCTTCGCCACCCTCCAGGCGACGATCAACGAGATCAACCCGGACTCGAAGAAGGTCAAGGGCCTCGTCGAGATCTTCGGTCGCGAGACCCCGGTCGAGCTGAGCTTCGACCAGATCCAGAAGAACTGATCGTTCTCGGGATCCAGCACAGATTTCCGGACAGGTCAGAGGGGCTGCCACAGCCCCTCTGACCTGCTCGGTTTTTGGACGCGCAGCTATACCCGTTATCGTTGTGCGGTATGCCTCCATCCGGATGACCGGATGGATCGGCTGAAAACTCTCACTAGGACCCGGAGAGAGCTATGCCTCCCAAGAAGAAGAAGGTCACGGGGCTTATCAAGCTCCAGATCAACGCCGGCGCGGCCAACCCGGCCCCGCCGGTCGGCCCCGCGCTCGGCCAGCACGGCGTCAACATCATGGAGTTCTGCAAGGCCTACAACGCCGCGACCGAGTCGCAGCGTGGCTGGGTGATCCCGGTGGAGATCACGGTCTACGAGGACCGTTCCTTCACCTTCATCACCAAGACCCCGCCGGCCGCCAAGATGATCCTCAAGGCCGCGGGCGTGGAGAAGGGCTCCGGCGAGCCGCACAAGACCAAGGTCGCCAAGATCACCGAGGCGCAGGTCCGCGAGATCGCCACCACCAAGATGCCCGACCTCAACGCGAACGACCTGGACGCCGCGTCGAAGATCATCGCCGGCACCGCCCGTTCCATGGGCATCACGGTCGAGGGCTGATCACCCCCCTCGTGACCTCAGTGGTAGGACCAGCGCTTGGTCCGCACCACGACTCCACACCTGAAACATCACAGGAGCAGAAGTGAAGCGCAGCAAGTCCCTCCGCGCTGCGGACGCCAAGATCGACCGGGAGAAGCTCTACGCCCCGCTCGAGGCCGTCCGCCTTGCCAAGGAGACCTCCACCACGAAGTTCGACGGCACCGTCGAGGTCGCCTTCCGCCTGGGTGTCGACCCGCGCAAGGCCGACCAGATGGTCCGTGGCACCGTGAACCTCCCGCACGGCACCGGCAAGACCGCCCGGGTCCTGGTCTTCGCGACCGGTGAGCGTGCCGAGGCCGCGGTCGCCGCGGGCGCCGACATCGTCGGCTCCGACGAGCTGATCGACGAGATCGCCAAGGGCAACCGCCTGAACGAGTTCGACGCCGTGGTCGCCACCCCGGACCTCATGGGCAAGGTCGGCCGCCTCGGCCGCGTGCTCGGTCCGCGTGGTCTCATGCCGAACCCGAAGACCGGCACCGTGACCCCCGATGTCGCCAAGGCTGTCAACGACATCAAGGGCGGCAAGATCGAGTTCCGCGTCGACAAGCACTCGAACCTGCACTTCATCATCGGCAAGACGTCCTTCGACGACACGCAGCTGGTGGAGAACTACGGCGCGGCCCTGGAGGAGATCCTCCGTCTGAAGCCGTCCGCCGCCAAGGGTCGCTACATCAAGAAGGCCGCCATCAGCACCACGATGGGCCCCGGCATCCCGGTCGACTCGAACCGCACCCGCAACCTCCTCGTCGAGGAGGACCCGGCCGCGGTCTGAGCCTTCCGGCTCTGACGCAGTCAGTCTGAAAGCCGCCCCCCGTTCCTCTCCGGAGGAACGGGGGGCGGCTTTTATTGCGTCCTCGCTGTCGTAGGCGTGCGTTACGGTTCAAGAGAACGCAAAGACGATGATCATGATGATCAAGGGGTGGGGAACACCTATGAGCAAGTCCACCTGGAAGCGCGCGGGCGTCGCGACCCTCTCCGCGGCGGCTCTCGTCGCGGGCCTGGCCGGCTGCAACGACGGCGACGCGAAGGCGGCGGGCAAGGCCGTCGGCAGCCTCGGCGACCCGCTGCAGGCCCTGACGGCGGCGTACGAGAAGACCTCCGCCGCGAAGGCCGCCAAGGTCACGATGACCATGACGGTCGAGGGCGTCGGCGCCGACTCCGGCACCATGGAGATGACCGGCGTCCAGAGCTGGGACCCGGCGGCGATGGACTTCACGGTGAAGGGCTCCATGCTGAGCGCGGGCGACCCCGACGCGCCGGAGCAGATGCGCATGCTCATGCTCGACAACGTCATGTACGTGGACATGGGCGAGAAGCAGGCCGCCGAGATGGACGGCAAGCGCTGGATGAAGCTGGACCTGAAGGCCGCGGCCGCGGAGTCCGGCGACAAGGCCCTCCAGAAGCAGATGACCGGCGGCCTGGACAGCATGAACCAGGACCCGTCCCAGCAGCTCGCCCTGCTGCTCGACTCCCCGAACCTCAAGCACGTCGGTGCCGAGAAGATCAACGGCATGGAGACCGAGCACTACAAGGGCACACTCACCTTCGAGCAGATGCTCGCGGCCAACGAATCCTCGAAGCTCCTCTCCGAGGAGGAGCACGACAAGCTCATCGAGAACGTGAAGAAGACCGGCCTCAAGGGCTACGAGACCGAGGTCTGGGTCAACAAGGACGGCTACCCGGCCCGCATGGACGTCGGCATGGAGATGGCGGAGGGCAAGGCGCAGCTCCGCGCCGACTACAGCGACTACGGCACCAAGGCCGCCGTCCAGGCCCCGCCGGCCGACGAGACCGTCGACCTCTTCCAGATGCTCAAGGACATGGGCGAGGGCCTCGAGGACGCCGGCGACGCCGCGGGCGCTCAGGGCTGATTTGCCCCTGACGCCCGACGTCACGTACTCTTCCACAGAAGCCAAAGACCGCTGGTCGTTGCTGTGCCCTACCGGGTGCGGTGGCCGAAGGATCCGCTGACTGCGGACGACCCGCGCAGGTGACTGTGGAGAGTTCCCGGATGTTGCATCCGGTCGAGCTGAGCCCCGTGCGCCTGCGCCCGGGGCGTTTCGTTTGTTCAGCCCCTTCTGAGCGGTCCTCATCACCCGGAAGGAGGCGAACGCACTATGCCGACGCCCAACAAGGCTGCATCGGTGGCCGAGCTCACGGACCAGTTCCGCAGCTCCAACGCCGCCGTGCTGACCGAGTACCGGGGTCTCACCGTCGCGCAGCTCAAGACGCTGCGTCGCTCGCTCGGTGAGAACGCCCAGTACGCCGTGGTGAAGAACACGCTGACCAAGATTGCGGCCAACGAGGCCGGGATCACCGCACTGGACGAGCACTTCGCTGGTCCGACCGCGGTCGCCTTCGTCACCGGTGACCCGGTGGAGTCGGCGAAGGCCCTGCGTGACTTCGCCAAGGAGAACCCGAACCTCATCATCAAGGCCGGTGTCCTTGACGGTAAGGCTCTCTCCGCCGACGACATCAAGAAGCTTGCGGACCTCGAGTCCCGCGAGGTTCTGCTCAGCAAGCTGGCCGGCGCCTTCAAGGGCAAGCAGTCTCAGGCTGCTCAGCTCTTCCAGGCTCTGCCGTCGAAGCTCGTCCGCACCGTGGACGCGCTCCGTGCCAAGCAGGCCGAGCAGGGCGGTGCCGAGTAATTCGGCTCGCGCATTGACCCGCGCCGCCTAGTGCGCGGGTCGTAGCGGGCCGTTACGCCCGCCTCTATAGACACATCGGCACCTGCCGAATTAGTGGAAGGATCGCCCATCATGGCGAAGCTCTCTCAGGACGACCTCCTCGCCCAGTTCGAGGAGATGACCCTCATCGAGCTCTCCGAGTTCGTGAAGGCCTTCGAGGAGAAGTTCGACGTCACCGCCGCCGCGGCCGTCGCCGTTGCCGCCCCCGCCGCCGGTGGTGGCGACGCTGCCGGTGCCGCCGAGGAGCAGGACGAGTTCGACGTCATCCTCGAGGGTGCCGGCGACAAGAAGATCCAGGTCATCAAGGTCGTGCGCGAGCTCACCTCCCTGGGCCTCAAGGAGGCCAAGGACCTCGTCGACGGCACCCCGAAGCCGGTCCTCGAGAAGGTCGCGAAGGACGCCGCCGAGAAGGCCGCCGAGGCCCTCAAGGGCGCCGGCGCCACCGTCACGGTCAAGTAAGACCGTTTCGGCTCGCTGAGCTGACTCTCGCCCCCGTGTAACGCGGAGGCACCGAAAGGCGATCATCCATCTGGGTGGTCGCCTTTCGGCGTTCCCGGGACCCGCGTGGCGGGGGTCGTGCGGGTCTCCGGAAGCGGAGTATGGTGATCTTCGCCGTGCGCCGGTCACAGGCGGGGGCCTTGACGAACGGCACGCCGCGCGCAATTCTCAGGACGCGTCGTCACAACGATCCGTTTCCGAGGCATGGATCGACGACCGAACGGGCAGTATCGAGGTGCGCCACACGGCGCGAGTACCGCGGAGTTGAGAGCAACGAGGGTCGCCAAGCAGTCGCCCTGGACATCAGTGAGCCAAGTGGCTACACTGTCCCTTTGCGCTGCCTGTTAGCTGCCCCCTGCCCGTCACCAGGGGCATACCTTCGCATCAGCTTCATGGACCGACCCCGTCTGACCTGGCCTTTCGGCCACTTCAGGAAACGTCTGCCGTGAAGCGTTGCTGGGGACCGGTACGCGCGTAGTGAGTCCGAGCCCTCGGAAGGACCCCCTCTTGGCCGCCTCGCGCAACGCCTCGAACAACATGAACACCGGCGCAAGCACCGCCCCGCTGCGCATCTCCTTTGCAAAGATCAAGGAGCCCCTCGAGGTTCCGAACCTCCTCGCGCTGCAGACCGAGAGCTTTGACTGGCTGCTCGGCAACGCCGCCTGGAAGGCTCGCGTCGAGGCTGCCCTTGAGTCGGGACAGGACGTCCCCACGAAGTCCGGTCTGGAGGAGATCTTCGAGGAGATCTCCCCGATCGAGGACTTCTCCGGGTCGATGTCGCTGACCTTCCGCGACCACCGCTTCGAGCCGCCGAAGAACTCCATCGACGAGTGCAAGGACCGTGACTTCACGTACGGCGCCCCGCTCTTCGTCACCGCCGAGTTCACCAACAACGAGACCGGCGAGATCAAGTCCCAGACGGTCTTCATGGGCGACTTCCCGCTCATGACCAACAAGGGCACCTTCGTCATCAACGGCACCGAGCGTGTCGTCGTGTCGCAGCTCGTCCGCTCCCCGGGCGTCTACTTCGACTCCTCCATCGACAAGACGTCCGACAAGGACATCTTCTCCGCCAAGATCATCCCGTCCCGGGGTGCCTGGCTGGAGATGGAGATCGACAAGCGTGACCTCGTCGGCGTCCGCATCGACCGCAAGCGCAAGCAGTCGGTCACCGTCCTCCTGAAGGCCCTCGGCTGGACCACCGAGCAGATCCTCCAGGAGTTCGGCGAGTACGAGTCCATGCGCGCCACCCTGGAGAAGGACCACACCCAGGGCCAGGACGACGCGCTGCTCGACATCTACCGCAAGCTCCGCCCGGGCGAGCCGCCGACCCGCGAGGCCGCTCAGACGCTGCTCGAGAACCTCTACTTCAACCCGAAGCGCTACGACCTCGCGAAGGTCGGCCGCTACAAGGTGAACAAGAAGCTCGGCGCCGACGAGCCGCTCGACGCCGGCATCCTCACCACCGACGACATCATCGCCACGATCAAGTACCTCGTGAAGCTCCACGCGGGCGAGACCGAGACGATCGGCGAGAACGGCAACGAGATCGTCGTCGAGACCGACGACATCGACCACTTCGGCAACCGTCGTCTGCGCAACGTCGGCGAGCTCATCCAGAACCAGGTCCGCACGGGTCTGGCCCGCATGGAGCGCGTCGTCCGCGAGCGGATGACCACCCAGGACGTCGAGGCGATCACGCCGCAGACCCTGATCAACATCCGGCCGGTCGTCGCCTCCATCAAGGAGTTCTTCGGCACCAGCCAGCTGTCCCAGTTCATGGACCAGAACAACCCGCTCTCGGGTCTGACGCACAAGCGTCGTCTGTCCGCGCTGGGTCCCGGTGGTCTCTCCCGTGAGCGGGCCGGCTTCGAGGTCCGAGACGTGCACCCGTCCCACTACGGACGCATGTGCCCGATCGAGACCCCCGAAGGCCCGAACATCGGTCTGATCGGTTCGCTCGCCTCGTACGGCCGCGTCAACGCGTTCGGCTTCATCGAGACGCCGTACCGCAAGGTCGTCGACGGCCAGGTCACCGACGAGGTCGACTACGTCACCGCCGACGAGGAGGACCGGTTCGTCATCGCGCAGGCCAACGCCGCGCTCGACGACGAGCTGCGCTTCACGGAGAACCGCGTCCTGGTCCGCAAGCGTGGCGGCGAGGTCGACTACGTCGAGCCGTCGGACGTGGACTACATGGACGTCTCGCCGCGCCAGATGGTGTCGGTCGCGACCGCCATGATCCCGTTCCTCGAGCACGACGACGCCAACCGTGCCCTCATGGGCGCGAACATGATGCGCCAGGCCGTTCCGCTCATCAAGGCGGAGGCCCCGCTCGTCGGCACCGGCATGGAGTACCGCTGTGCCACCGACGCCGGTGACGTCCTCAAGGCCGACAAGGCCGGTGTCGTCCAGGAGCTGTCGGCCGACTACATCACGGTCGCCAACGACGACGGCACGTACAACACGTACCGCCTGCACAAGTTCTCCCGCTCGAACCAGGGCACCTCGGTCAACCAGAAGGTCGTCGTCTCCGAGGGCGACCACGTGATCGAGGGCCAGGTCCTCGCCGACGGTCCCGCCACCGAAGACGGCGAGATGGCGCTCGGCAAGAACCTGCTCGTGGCGTTCATGCCGTGGGAGGGCCACAACTACGAGGACGCGATCATCCTGTCGCAGCGCCTCGTGCAGGACGACGTCCTCTCCTCGATCCACATCGAGGAGCACGAGGTCGACGCCCGTGACACCAAGCTCGGCCCCGAGGAGATCACCCGGGACATCCCGAACGTCTCCGAGGAGGTCCTCGCCGACCTCGACGAGCGCGGCATCATCCGCATCGGTGCCGAGGTCGTCGCCGGCGACATCCTGGTCGGCAAGGTCACGCCCAAGGGTGAGACCGAGCTGACCCCGGAAGAGCGCCTGCTCCGCGCGATCTTCGGTGAGAAGGCCCGTGAGGTCCGTGACACCTCGCTGAAGGTCCCGCACGGCGAGACCGGCAAGGTCATCGGCGTCCGCGTCTTCGACCGCGAGGAGGGCGACGAGCTCCCCCCGGGCGTGAACCAGCTGGTCCGCGTCTACGTCGCCCAGAAGCGCAAGATCACCGACGGTGACAAGCTCGCCGGCCGCCACGGCAACAAGGGTGTCATCTCCAAGATCCTCCCGATCGAGGACATGCCCTTCCTCGAGGACGGCACCCCGGTCGACATCATCCTCAACCCGCTGGGTGTCCCGTCCCGAATGAACCCGGGACAGGTCCTGGAGATCCACCTCGGCTGGCTCGCCAGCCGAGGCTGGGACGTCTCCGGCCTCGCGGACGAGTGGGCGCAGCGCCTCCAGGCCATCGGCGCCGACCAGGTCGCCCCCGGCACCAACGTCGCGACCCCGGTCTTCGACGGTGCCCGTGAGGACGAGCTCGCCGGTCTGCTCCAGCACACCATCCCGAACCGGGACGGCGAGCGCATGGTGCTCCCGACCGGCAAGGCGCGCCTGTTCGACGGCCGCTCCGGCGAGCCGTTCCCGGACCCGATCTCGGTCGGGTACATGTACATCCTCAAGCTGCACCACCTGGTCGACGACAAGCTGCACGCGCGTTCGACCGGTCCGTACTCGATGATCACCCAGCAGCCGCTGGGTGGTAAGGCCCAGTTCGGTGGCCAGCGCTTCGGTGAGATGGAGGTGTGGGCGCTGGAGGCTTACGGCGCCGCGTACGCCCTCCAGGAGCTGCTGACGATCAAGTCCGACGACGTGACCGGCCGCGTGAAGGTGTACGAGGCCATCGTCAAGGGCGAGAACATCCCTGAGCCCGGCATCCCCGAGTCCTTCAAGGTGCTCATCAAGGAGATGCAGTCCCTGTGCCTCAACGTGGAGGTGCTGTCCTCGGACGGCATGTCCATCGAGATGCGCGACACCGACGAGGACGTCTTCCGCGCAGCGGAGGAGCTCGGCATCGACCTGTCCCGGCGCGAGCCGAGCAGCGTCGAAGAGGTCTGACGGGAGTCCGGCGGACCTTGAGTGATCAAGGTCCGCCGGCCCCAGGACCCCCGTATCAGACCCCACAGCCTTACAACCCTGAGAGGGATTGACGCATAGTGCTCGACGTCAACTTCTTCGACGAGCTCCGGATCGGTCTGGCCACCGCTGACGACATCCGTCAGTGGAGCCACGGCGAGGTCAAGAAGCCGGAGACCATCAACTACCGCACCCTGAAGCCCGAAAAGGACGGACTCTTCTGCGAGAAGATCTTCGGTCCGACCCGGGACTGGGAGTGCTACTGCGGCAAGTACAAGCGTGTCCGCTTCAAGGGCATCATCTGTGAGCGGTGTGGCGTCGAGGTCACCCGCGCCAAGGTGCGCCGTGAGCGGATGGGCCACATCGAGCTGGCCGCTCCCGTCACCCACATCTGGTACTTCAAGGGCGTTCCGTCGCGCCTCGGCTACCTGCTCGACCTCGCCCCGAAGGACCTGGAGAAGGTCATCTACTTCGCGGCGTACATGATCACGTACGTCGACGACGAGCGTCGTACCCGCGACCTGCCGTCGCTGGAGGCCCACGTCTCCGTCGAGCGCCAGCAGATCGAGCAGCGCCGCGACTCCGACCTGGAGAACCGCGCCAAGAAGCTCGAGTCCGACCTGGCCGAGCTGGAGGCCGAGGGCGCCAAGGCCGACGTGCGCCGCAAGGTGCGCGAGGGTGCCGAGCGCGAGATGAAGCAGCTGCGCGACCGCGCGCAGCGCGAGATCGACCGTCTGGACGAGGTCTGGTCCCGCTTCAAGAACCTCAAGGTCCAGGACCTGGAGGGCGACGAGCTCCTCTACCGCGAGCTGCGTGACCGCTTCGGCACGTACTTCGACGGCTCGATGGGTGCCGCGGCGCTGCAGAAGCGCCTGGAGTCCTTCGACCTGGAGGAGGAGGCGGAGAAGCTCCGCGAGATCATCCGCACCGGCAAGGGCCAGAAGAAGACCCGTGCGCTCAAGCGCCTCAAGGTCGTCTCCGCGTTCCTGCAGACCGCGAACAGCCCCAAGGGCATGGTTCTCGACTGCGTGCCGGTCATCCCGCCGGACCTCCGTCCGATGGTGCAGCTCGACGGTGGCCGCTTCGCGACCTCCGACCTGAACGACCTGTACCGCCGTGTGATCAACCGCAACAACCGTCTGAAGCGTCTGCTCGACCTCGGTGCCCCCGAGATCATCGTGAACAACGAGAAGCGGATGCTCCAGGAGGCGGTCGACGCCCTCTTCGACAACGGCCGTCGCGGTCGCCCGGTGACGGGCCCCGGCAACCGTCCGCTGAAGTCCCTCAGCGACATGCTGAAGGGCAAGCAGGGTCGTTTCCGTCAGAACCTGCTCGGCAAGCGTGTCGACTACTCGGCGCGTTCCGTCATCGTCGTCGGCCCGCAGCTCAAGCTGCACCAGTGCGGTCTGCCGAAGGCCATGGCGCTGGAGCTCTTCAAGCCGTTCGTGATGAAGCGCCTGGTCGACCTGAACCACGCGCAGAACATCAAGTCGGCGAAGCGGATGGTCGAGCGCGGCCGCACGGTCGTGTACGACGTCCTCGAAGAGGTCATCGCCGAGCACCCGGTTCTGCTGAACCGTGCGCCCACGCTGCACCGCCTCGGCATCCAGGCCTTCGAGCCGCAGCTGGTCGAGGGCAAGGCCATCCAGATCCACCCGCTCGTCTGCACCGCGTTCAACGCGGACTTCGACGGTGACCAGATGGCCGTCCACCTGCCGCTCTCCGCGGAGGCGCAGGCCGAGGCCCGCATCCTGATGCTGTCCTCGAACAACATCCTCAAGCCCGCCGACGGCCGTCCGGTGACGATGCCGACCCAGGACATGGTCCTCGGTCTGTTCTTCCTCACCACCGACGGCGAGCTGCGTGACGTCAAGGGCGAGGGGCGCGCGTTCGGCTCCACGGCCGAGGCGATCATGGCGTTCGACGCCGGCGAGCTGTCGCTGCAGTCGCAGATCGACATCCGCTTCCCGATCGGCACCGTTCCGCCGCGCGGCTGGGTCCCCCCGGTCGCCGAGGAGGGCGAGCCGGAGTGGCAGCAGGGTGACTCGTTCCGTCTGAAGACGACCCTGGGCCGCGCGCTCTTCAACGAGCTGCTGCCCGAGGACTACCCGTTCGTCGACTACTCGGTGGGCAAGAAGCAGCTCTCCGAGATCGTCAACGACCTGGCGGAGCGCTACCCCAAGGTCATCGTGGCGGCGACGCTCGACAACCTGAAGGCGGCCGGCTTCCACTGGGCGACCCGTTCGGGCGTCACCGTGGCCATCTCCGACGTCGTCGTGCCCGAGGCCAAGAAGGCCATCGTCAAGGGCTACGAGGAGCAGGACGAGAAGGTCCAGAAGCAGTACGAGCGCGGTCTGATCACCAAGGAAGAGCGCACGCAGGAGCTCATCGCGATCTGGACCAAGGCGACCAACGAGGTCGCCGAGGCGATGAACGCGAACTTCCCCAAGACGAACCCCATCTTCATGATGGTTGACTCGGGTGCCCGAGGAAACATGATGCAGATGCGGCAGATCGCCGGTATGCGTGGTCTGGTGTCGAACGCCAAGAACGAGACCATCCCGCGTCCGATCAAGGCGTCCTTCCGCGAGGGTCTGTCCGTCCTCGAGTACTTCATCTCGACGCACGGTGCCCGTAAGGGTCTCGCCGACACCGCCCTGCGTACCGCCGACTCGGGTTACCTGACCCGTCGTCTGGTGGACGTCTCGCAGGACGTCATCATCCGCGAGGAGGACTGCGGCACCGAGCGCGGTCTGAAGCTGCGGATCGCGGCCAAGGACGAGGCCGGTGTCCTGCGGAAGACGGACGACGTCGAGACCTCCGTGTACGCGCGGATGCTCGCCGAGGACGTCGTCGTCGACGGCAAGGTCATCGCGCCGGCCAACGTCGACCTGGGTGACGTGCTGATCGACGCACTGGTGAACGCGGGCGTCGAGGAGGTCAAGACCCGCTCGGTCCTGACCTGTGAGTCCGCCGTCGGCACCTGTGCCTTCTGCTACGGCCGCTCGCTGGCCACCGGCAAGCTGGTCGACATCGGTGAGGCGGTCGGCATCATCGCCGCCCAGTCCATCGGTGAGCCCGGTACCCAGCTGACGATGCGTACCTTCCACACCGGTGGTGTGGCCGGTGACGACATCACCCAGGGTCTGCCGCGTGTCGTCGAGCTCTTCGAGGCGCGTCAGCCGAAGGGTGTCGCCCCGATCTCCGAGGCGGCCGGTCGCGTCCGCATCGAGGAGACCGAGAAGACCAAGAAGATCGTCGTCACCCCGGACGACGGCACCGACGAGACGGCCTACCCGATCTCGAAGCGTGCCCGTCTGCTGGTGGGCGAGGGCGACCACGTCGAGGTGGGCCAGAAGCTCACCGTGGGTGCCACCAACCCGCACGACGTGCTCCGGATCCTCGGTCAGCGCGCGGTCCAGGTCCACCTGGTCGGCGAAGTCCAGAAGGTCTACAACTCGCAGGGCGTGTCGATCCACGACAAGCACATCGAGATCATCATCCGGCAGATGCTCCGCCGCGTGACGATCATCGAGTCCGGCGACGCGGAGCTCCTCCCGGGCGAGCTGGTCGAGCGCTCGAAGTTCGAGCAGGAGAACCGTCGTGTGGTCACCGAGGGCGGTCACCCCGCCTCCGGCCGTCCGCAGCTGATGGGTATCACCAAGGCCTCGCTGGCCACGGAGTCCTGGCTGTCGGCCGCCTCCTTCCAGGAGACGACCCGAGTCCTGACGGACGCGGCGATCAACGCCAAGTCCGACAGCCTCATCGGCCTCAAGGAGAACGTGATCATCGGTAAGCTCATCCCGGCCGGTACGGGTCTGTCCCGCTACCGCAACATCCGGGTCGAGCCGACCGAGGAGGCCAAGGCGGCGATGTACTCGTCCGTCGGCTACGACGACCTCGACTACTCGCCGTTCGGCACCGGCTCCGGCCAGGCCGTTCCGCTGGAGGACTACGACTACGGTCCGTACAACCAGTAAGAGCGCGTGAAACCGCAGGGCGGCACCCCTTTCCGGGGGTGCCGCCCTGCGGCGTTTCAGCGGGTGGTCACTTCCCAGAGGGCGACCAGGACGCCCGCTCCGGCGGTGAGGGCGGCGACGGAGGCGAGCGGCCAGCGGGCGCGCTCCAGGGCGTCGAGCCGGGCCTCGTGGTCGGCGAGCTGCTTGTCGGTCTGGTCGCTGCGCTGGACGAGCAGGGCGAGCGAGCCGTCGACGCGGGCGAAGCCGGCTTCGAGGGTGCCGCGGAGCCGCTCCAGTTCGAGCGCGACCGCGACCGGGTCGTTCGGGTCAGCCTCGGTCATCGGCACCGTCCCGGTCCGTCCGCAGCCAGGAGGGCAGCAGGCGCTGGACGGCGGGGACCGCCATGGCCCGGGTCAGGGCGCCGGCGACGGCGAGCGCTCCGGCGACCCAGGGGAGGGTGGCGGGGAGGCCGGAGGCGTCGACGAGGGCCGGCAGGACCAGGGCGAGGGCGACGGCGGTCTGCAGCACGGTACGGGCCGTGCGCTTCGCGGCTTCGGACATGGGGGTCTCTCCTTACGGGGTGTACGGGACCTTCAGCGCGTTCCAGGAGGCGGCGCCGGGCCAGCCGTCGGCGTCGGCGCCGCGGAAGCCGAGCTTGCGCTGCCAGGCCGCGTACGACCGGCGGTCGGCCTCGGACCAGCGGGGGCCGGGGCCGACCCGGTAGCGCCCGCAGCCCTCGGCCGTCAGCCGGCGGCCCATCGCCGTGATCACCGGGGAGCTCGGGGCGTTCCGGAAGAACTGGGTGCCGGGGAAGGGGTGGTGCCTGGGGGCGGCGGGCTTCGCGGGCGCGGTCGGCCGGGCGGCGGGGGCGGCACCGAGCCGCTTCTGCACCCGGTCGCGCATCCCCGGCATGCCGAAGCCCTTGGGGTCGCTCTTCCAGTCGGACCACTCCAGGTGGCCGATGACGGACCTGGCGCCCCAGCCGTGGGCCCGGCAGAGCGCGGCGGAGACCCGTTCGACGGCGTCGAGCTGGGCGGCCGGCCAGGGGTCGGTGCCGTCGCCGAGGTTGACGCACTCGAAGCCGTAGAAGCGGGAGTTGCCGTCGACGGCGCCGGGGCTGCCCTGGTGCTCGCGGGGGGCCGGCGGCCGGTCGCCGTACGCCTCGGTGACGACGGCCCGCAGCACGGCCGGGTCGCCGCCGCCGGCGTGGTTGGCGCGTCCGCCGGACACCAGGTGGACGGTGCCGTCCTTGGCGATCACGCCGTGGCAGAGCGGGCCGGGGAGGCCGGCGTAGCCGTCGACGCACAGCGCGACGGAGGACGCGGTGCCGCTGGACACGGTGTGGTGGATCATCACGCCGGCGACGGGACCCCAGGCGCCGGCGTGGTTGCGGTGGTGGGTGCGCCAGCCGGGGTGCTCGACGACGGTGACGCCTTCGGCGCGGAGCGCGGCGAGGAGCCGGTCCGCGGAGAGGGGAGTGGCCAACTGTTCTCCTCCAGACATGCGAAGGCCCCGGCCGTCGGCGGCGCGGGGCGGGCGTGCGGGGCGGTGCGCGGGGTTACGGGGCGGGCTCCGGTTCCGGCGCCGGCTCGGGCTCCGGGGCGGGGGCCGGTGCCGGGGCCCAGGCGGCGCAGAGCGCGGCGGAGGCGGCCCGGCGGGTCTCGAAGTCGGCCAGCGCGGCGGTGACGGCCCGGACGACCGCCGCCGGGTCGGGGACGACCGGGCGGCCGTTCGCCGGCTGGACCATGGCGAGGCCGTGGCCGCGGAGCTGGGTGCCGCTCTCGCCGTCCTCGACGACCTGGGCGGTGACGTACACCGCCGGGTACTCGCCGGTCATCGGGTCGAGCTGCAGCGGGCCGCCGAGGGTGTTGTCGTACAGGCGCAGGGCGACGGTGTGGCCGCCCTCGGCGACGGTGCCGCGGCCCGCGTAGTCGATCTCGACGCCCCAGGGCTGGTTCGGGTCGGGGATCACGGTGCTGTCCTCTCTGAGCGGGGCGGGCGGGTCAGGTCTGGCGGCCGTGCATCAGGACCGGCTTGGCGTAGACCGTGCCCGAGGCGCTGGTGACCTGGGCCTGGATCTCCACGGTGACGTCCTTGCCGAAGTCGGCCTGCATGTCGTCGGTGACGACGCCGGTGTGGTCGAAGACGGTGCCGGCGGCCACGGTCGCGCCGAACTGGACGCCGCCGACCATCACCCGGATCTGCCCGGTGGCGCCGGAGGAGACCCGGGTGAACATCCGGAGCCGCATCTTGGGCTGCCAGATCGGGTTCTGCGACTGGGCGATGGTCGTCCACGCGGTGGTGACGCTGGTCGCCGGCCAGTTCGCCGAGGCCATGTCCTGCGGCGGCAGCATCGGCAGCCAGGGCCGGGCGAGGCCGCCGCTGAGGATGTCGTCGGAGAGGATCTCGTGGCCGTAGGCGTCGTTGAACCGCAGCACGGGCTTGGTGCCGCCCGGGCCGCTGGTGGTGAGGTGGGCGACGACGGTGACCGGGTCCTCCGGCTTGGGCTGCCGCTTCAGCGTCAGCGAGCCGTTGGTGATCTCGGTCAGCGGCGGGCGGGTGTGGACCGCCGTGGAAAGGGCGTTGAGCCGGCGTTCCATCTGGATCAGCCGGTCGATGATGTCCTCGGGCAGCAGTGCCATCAGGCTTTCTCCAGGGCGAGTTCGGCGGTGTCGGGGCGGCCCCGCTCGGCCGGCCGGACCTTGACGCCGACGATCCGGAAGCGGGCGTCGAGGCCCGTCGGGTGCCATTCGTCGGTGATCCGGATGCGGGCGGTGCGGCCGAGGAGCGCCGGGGGCACGATCCCGGAGAGCCGGATGCTGATCTCGGGGATCTGCACCGAGCCCTCGGCTTCGGTGAGCGCGGCCCGGGCCAGCGCGTCGAGCGCGGCCTTGTCGCTGATGTCGTTGTAGTCGGTGGAGATGTCCAGCTGGGGCCAGCGGTCCGGCAGCCCGGTCGCGGTGACCTCCGCGGACAGCGTCGGCCGGGACTCGGCGGCGGCGTTGGCGTTGGTGCCGGCGCCGCGGGCGAGCGAGGTGGTGCCGCCGCGGGTGGCGTCGTCCGGCAGGGAGTAGCTGAGGATCGTGCCGGGCCGGTCGAAGACCATGTCCGTGGCGCCGGTGCGGATCTTGGGGGAGCCGAGCCGGAGCCGGCGGACCCGCTGCCCGTGCGTCGGGTCGCGGTAGACGAGGATCTGGTACTCGAAGCCGTCCTCGTAGGCGCCGAGCTGGTCGAGCGCCTCCTGGTAGGCGGTCTCGTCGCCGAGCCGGTAGGAGACGGTGCGCGGCACGGGCTCCGAGGGGACGTCGTCGCCCGGCTCGACGCGGCTCGCGCCGAGGCCGGCGCCGAGCCGGTCCCACAGGTCGCGGGCGATGTCGAACTGCTCGACCTGGTTGTACTTGATGTCGGTGCGGATCCGGCGGCGGCCCGCGTACGAGTCGAAGGTGGCGGCCTGGACGCCGAGGGTGACCACGCCCCGGTCGCTGCTCTGGAGGTTGGTGGTCCAGACGATGCCGCCCCACCACAGGTAACCGCCGCGCTCCAGGTAGACGGTGGTGCG
This sequence comes from Streptomyces roseofulvus, assembly GCF_039534915.1. Lineage (NCBI taxonomy): Bacteria > Bacillati > Actinomycetota > Actinomycetes > Kitasatosporales > Streptomycetaceae > Streptomyces > Streptomyces roseofulvus. The sequence goes on from NZ_BAAAWE010000001.1 coordinate 4,879,772, forward strand.
GCCGGGTTTGATCTGGTGGGCCCGGTCGGCCATCGCGCGGTCGGGAACGGGGACGGTGCCGGAGAGCGAGCCGGCGCGGCCGATGTAGTCCTCGAAGGAGACGTCCCGCAGCGGCAGGATGTCGAGGGTGTGGTCGGTCACCAGGTCGCAGAAGATGGCCCGGTAGGGCGTGTCGAGACTCATGCGGACCTCACGGGAGGATGTAGGTGGCGCTGACGCGGACGTTCCGGCCGTTGACGAGGGCGCCGTTCGAGGACCAGGTGCGCAGGGTGACCTGGCCGCTGGTGGAGAGCCAGGCGGTGCCTTCGGCGAAGCCGTCGGAGACCACCGCGTCCATGCCGACGGCGGTGCGCCAGCCGGCCGGCAGGGTGCAGAGGGGCTCGTCGACGATGTTGCCGGCGCTGTTGGCGTCGATCTGCGGGCCGGTGCGGTTGACGGTGACCGTCATGGTGCACAGCCCGCTCCGGGTGCGCCGGGCGTCGTAGGAGACGAGGGCCCAGTTGGGGAGCGCGACCGCGCCGGACGTGGTCGTCTCGGACTCCACGGGCGGGTGGTAGGTCGCCCAGACGGTGCCGTTCCACCGCTGGAGGACCCCGTTGTGCTCGCGGAACTGGCCGGCGTAGCTGCCGACCGAGAGCGCGCTCTGCGGCGCGATGCCGCCGATCTCCCGGGGGTACGCGACCCACTCGGTGCCGCTCCACCGCTGGAGGTGGCGGGCGGTGTGGTTGTCCTGGTACTGGCCCGGATAGGAGCCCGGCACACCGGCGTTGTTGTAGACGGGCAGGATGCCGCCGACGGCCGCGACCGTGGTGCGCAGGTCGGTCAGGTCGCCGCCGGTCCAGTCGATGCCGCCGGTGCCGGCCGAGGTCCCGGCCTTGACGCGGACGGTGAACAGCGGCAGCGACGTGGCCGGCGCGGGCGGAGCGACGGGGGTGGCCGACGGCTGGCCGACGACGATCTCCAGACCGGCCTCGTAGGCGCCGCCGTTGTCGGCGTCGGCGTCGCGGACGCGGAGCACGACGAGGTCGATCCGCGGGTGCAGCGGGTTGCCGTCGCCGAAGGTGAGGACGGTGTCCCCGTCGAGGGTGACGGGGTACGCGCCCTGCTCCGGCGGGCCCTGGACGACGGCCCGCCCCGCGTGGACGGTCGAGGTCATCGGCCCGCTGCCGGTCATGGACAGGCCGCCGACCCGGTACTGGCCGTCCGCGGAGCCCGGCAGGACGCCGGAGCGGGAGGCGAGCGGGGTGGTCGGGGTGACGGCCCCGACCTGGGTCAGGCGGGTCGTCTGGCGGGTCTGGCCGGTGGGCAGCAGCCAGCCGGGACGCACAGCCATGGGGTTCTCCTTTCGGTGGGGGGGAGGCGGCGGCCGGCTACGGCAGCGGGTCGACCTTGATGTACGTGTTGTCGAAGAACGCCTTGACGGCCGGGGTGGTGGGGACGACCCGGAAGAAGGCGGTGAGCGTGTAGGTCTCGCCCGGGGTCAGGTTGGAGATCCGGCGGACGGAGGAGGCCGTGGTCGTCGTCGTGCTCGCGGAGTAGATCCCGTACTCGTCCTCGGGAGGGGAGACGACCGTGCCGCCCCGGGAGAGTTCGAGCGCCATGTACGAGTAGAGGTCGTCGCGGGCCCGCATGCGGCAGCCGAAGGCGACGGCGACCGCCTTCGACGGCGGGGCGGTGAAGGAGACCCTGAGCGGGTTGGTGGTGCGGCCCGCCAGCGTCGAGGTGTAGGTGCCGGACACGGTCTCGCCCTGGTCGGTGCTGTCGGCGAAGTACGGGCCGGGCACGGCCGGCACCCAGGCCGTGCCGTTGTACCGCTGGAGGATGCCGGTGGTGGAGTCCCGGTACTGGCCGGTGTAGCTCGCGGGGGTGCTGGAGGCCGAGTTCGGGATGATCCCGCCGATCTCCTCCGGGTACGAGACCCAGGCGCCGCCGTTCCACCGCTGGAGCGGCTGCTTGTTGCCGGTGTCCTGGAACTGGCCCGGGTAGGCACCGGGCTGCGCCGGGCCCTCCAGCGGGAGGATGCCGCCGAGCCCGACGACCGGGGTGCGCAGGTCCTTGAGCGCGCTGTCCCAGGGGATGCCGCCGTTGCCCGCGCTGACGCCGGCCGGCACGAGCACCTCGTACAGCGCCAGGCAGCGCGGCCCGGCGGCCGGGGGCTGCGGGTTCGGGTCGGCGGTGCCCTGGATGACCTCCAGCTTCGCCTCGTACCGCTCGTTCTGCGGGTCGACGTCGTACAGCGAGTCGTAGATCTTCAGGACGATCAGGTCGATGCGGTTGTACTGGGCGTTGCCCGGCGCGAAGGTGACGGTCTCGGAGTTCGGCAGCGTCACCGGGTAGGCGCCTTGGGAGATCTCGCCCTGGATGACGGCCCGGCCCTCGGAGACGGTCGCGGTCATCGGGGCGGAGCCGAAGGTCCAGAAGCCGGCGAGCCGGTACTGGCCGTCGTAGGAGCCGGGCAGGATGCCGGAGCGGACCTGGACCGGGTTGGCGAGGGTGGTGACGCCGAGCTGGGTGAGGCGGGTGTCCTCGCGGGTCTGGCCGGTCACGGCGAGCCAGCTGCTGCGCAGGTTCACGGGGTTCTCCGATCGTGGGAGGGGCGGTGGGGTCGTCGGGCGAGCGGGGTCAGGACCTGATCCACTCGGCGGCGAGGGTGCAGCCGTAGCCGGAGCCGCCGAGGGTCTTCACCGGCACGGTGCTGTTCTGGAAGCCGGAGAGCTGGAGCGTGTCGCCCGCGCCGAGCTGGAGCAGGCCGCTGCCGCCGACGCTGACGGCGCCGTTGCCGGCCGGGACGAGCCAGGTGAAGCGGGCCTGGCCGACGCCGCTGACGAGGATGCGGCAGCCGCGCATGCCGGTCTGGCTGTCGTTGGCGAAGGTGGCGTGGCCGGTGATCCGGTACCAGCCGGCGCGGCTGACGGTGTAGGTGGTGGTGCCGTTGAAGCCGCCGGTGTCGTCGACCTCGACGGTCGGCAGGCTGAGCGTCGTCCAGGTGCCGGAGGGGATCGTCTGCTGCTGCGCGGTCGTCCACTGGGTGGCGCCGAACAGCACGGTGGTGGCGCCCTCCGTGTACTGCCAGGCGCCGCCGTCCCAGCGCTGGAGGCCCTTGCCGGTGTCCCGGAACTGCCCGGTGTAGCCGCCGGTGGCGGTGGTGCTGGGCGCGATGCCGCCGATCGCCTTCGGGTACGAGACCCAGGCGGTGCCGTCCCAGCGCTGGAGCAGCCCGGCGGCGTCCCGGTACTGGCCGGCGTAGGCACCCTTGTAGCCGCTGGTCGGCATGATCCCGCCGAGGGCGACCACCGGCCAGTGCTGGGTGGTGACGGCGGAGGTGTCCCAGGCGATGCCGCCGGTGCCGGCCGAGACGCCGCGCGGCACCCGGATCGTGTAGAGCGGCAGGACGCTGCCGGGGGGACTGGCGGGGACCTTCGGGGTGGCCTCGGGCGTGCCCTTGACGAGACGGACGACGGCCTCGGTGGTGCCGGTCTGGTCGTACGCGTCGTCGACGACGGCGAGCTCGATCAGGTCGATCCGGTCGTACTCCGCGTTGCCGTCCTCCAGGGTCAGCGTCTCCGGCGCGGTGACCGCGACCAGGTAGGCGCCCTGGGCGGTGTCCTTGCCCTGCACGATCGCGCGGCCGGTGCCGATGGTGGCCTGCATGGGCGCGCTGCCGGTGAGCAGCAGGCCGCCGGGCAGGACGCCGGGCCGGGAGCGGAGCGGGGTCTCTTCGGCGCTCTGGCCGCTGGGGGTGAGGAGGGCGGCGAGGGTGAGTCGGGTGTCCTCGCGGGTCTGGCCGGTGGGCTGGAGCCAGGCGGCTCGTACGGTCATGGGGTCACCTCGGGGTAGGGGAGGGATGCGGTACGGCCGCCGGGCGGCGGCGCGCGGCGGCCGCCCGGCGGCGCGGGGTCAGGCGCCCGTCACCACTCGGCGCTGCGCCAGCGGACGGTCATGAGGGCCGTCTCCGGGCCCTCCTCGGGCCGGAAGGACAGGTCGCTGCGGCCGGGCTCCAGGACGAACAGCTCCTCCGGGGTGGAGTCGGCCATCGCGGTGTGCAGCCGGGAGGCGGAGTTGTTGAGCATCACGGTGCCGGCGCGGGTGTCGACGGTGAGTTCGTCGCCGGCGGCCAGGTCGATCGCGTACCGGAGCCGGCGGCGGCTGACCCGCTCGGTGACGCTCGGCATCGAGCAGGGGCCGCGGAAGACGATCACCGGGTGGGTGGGGGCGGAGCCGGTGTTCTCGGCGACGGCGTCGCCGGTGGACTTGGCCTCGCCCCAGGAGAGCGGCCAGGTCAGCGGCCAGGTGAGGCCGGCCTCCGGCTGCGGCGGGGTGGTGGTGGCGATCTGCTCGTTGACCGTGTACCGGCGGGGGTCGGCGGCGAGCCACTGGACGGACATGCGGGAGCTGCCCTGGGTGGCGAAGCCCTGGTCGGCGGGGACCACGCGCTGGGCGATCCGGGCGCGCACGGCGAGCGTCTCGCCGTGCAGCCGGACGGCGAGCCAGCGCTCCTCGTCGAGCAGCGCCAGCGCCTGGCGCAGCGCCCGGACGGCGGCGGGGGCGCCGCCGTGCTCGGGCATCAGGACGATGGTGCCGCCGGTCTTGCGGGGCTTGGCGTAGCGGGAGCCGGGCCAGGCGCCGTGGGAGGCCGGGCGGTCGGCGTCGGAGGAGTCGTACTCGGGCAGGTCCTCCCAGCCGGACAGGCCGGACTTGTCGACGGCGAAGGGGGTGCCGGGGCCGATGAGCAGCCCGGCCCACTGCATCTGCCCGTCCTGGGTGATGAGAGAGCCGGGCGCGAGGTCGGCGGTGTGGGAGTTTCCGGCGTACGGGGTCGTGGTCTCGGCCATGGCGGCCGTCACCTCACTTCGGATGGGCGTACGGAGGGCGGTCAGGAGCCGGCGGCGGCGAGGACCGGCCAGTCGGCCGGGGACGGCCCGGAGTGGGCGGTCAGCAGGAAGAGCAGGTCCTCGGCGGTGCCGCGGGGGCCGGCGCCGGGCTCCTCGTGGAAGTCCCGGATCCGGTGCGGCCGCGGCAGCGGCTCGGTGAGGGCCGGGACCCGCCGGTGCTCCAGCTGGGCGACCGGGTCGATGCGGTGGTCGTCCGGGGTGCCGGGCGACACGATGCCGCCCTCGGCGAGCAGGGGGAGCTTGTCGAGTTCGACGCCGAACTTCTTGCCGGTGAGGGGGATCTCGAAGCTGAGCTTGTTGAGTCCGTCGATGATCCAGTTGGCGAAGGCGATGAGGCCGTTGATCGGTCCCTTGACCACGCCGAGGACGGCGCTGAGCCCGCCCTTGACGAGCTCTCCGATGCCGCGCAGGGCCTTGGAGACGGCGTCCTTGGCGGTGCGGAAGAAGCCGGGGATCTTCTCGGTGATCCAGCGGACGACCGGCTGCACCACGGCCTTGACCGCGCCGATGGTGCGGGAGGCGATGCCGGTGAGCGCCTGCGAGGCGGAGCGGACGGCGGGGCCGATCCTCGAGATCCCGCCGACGGCGGCCCCGACGATCCTGAGGGCGGTCGTGAAGACGGTCAGGTACGCCTTGGCGTAGGTGCCGACGGCCTTGCCGACGAGCTTCAGGACCGGCTGGAGGAAGGTCCAGATCGCCTGGAATCCCTTGAGGGCCTGCTGGAGGCCCTGCCGGATGAGCCGTTGCCCGGTCTGCGAGTTGACGGCCAGTTCGATGAGGTGGGCCGCGATGGGCACGATCAGGCCGACGAGGAAGCCGAGCGGGTTGGCCCGCATGGCGACGTTGACGCCTGTCATGGCGACCGAGGCGACGGTCATGACGGTGCCGAAGGTGCCCATCAGGCCGGCGATGACGTCGGTGACGGGCAGCAGCGGCAGCAGGAGGCCGAGGACCGCGCCGGCCCCGGTGCCGATCTTCCCGGCGGCCCGGCGGGCCTTGCCGGCGGCGGTGGCGACCCGCTTGAGACGGGCGGCGGCGGGGGAGCGGCGGAGCTTGTCGAGGGCGGCGCGGCTGCCGGCGGCGTTCTGGCCGAGGGTACGGGCGGCGGTGCCGGCGGTGCGGGCGGCGCCGCCGAGGGCGGTGACGCCGGCGGAGGCGCGCTGGGCGCCCTGCCGGAGGCCGGTGACCGCGCCGCGGGCGCCGGTGGCGCCCTGCCGCAGGGCGTCCATCGGGCCGATGACCGGGCGGAACCGGGGCATCGCCGGTGCGGCGCTCACGCCCGGGCTCCCCGCGCCTTCACCAGGTACATCAGGGCGTCGGCGGTGGCCTTCGGGTTGTTGTCGCGGGCCGCGTGGTAGTGCTCGATGTGCAGTCCGGCGCCGACGTGGCCGGCGGACGGGCCGCCGGCCTGGCGGGCCCGGCGGGCGGTGAGGGCGAGCAGCCGGTCGAGCTTGGAGAGCGGCAGGACGGCCTCGGCCTCGCCGGCCTCGGCGAGGATGGCGGGGACGCCGCCGGTGCGGGGCATGACGACACCGCCGGTGGCGAGCATCGGGATGGTCGGGATGGAGACGCCGAAGGTCTTGCCGCCGACGACGGGGACCCAGCCGGGGACGCTGACCTTGACCTTGTTGAGGGCGCCGATCATGCGGTTGATCAGGCCGATGACGGAGTTGATCGGGCCCTTGACGCCGTTCTTGATGCCGTCGAAGGCGCGGGACGCGATGGACTTGAGGCCGTTCCAGATCGAGGACATCTTGTCCTTGACCGCGCTGAACGCCTTGGGGATCGCGGACTTGATCCAGTTGACGACCGGGGTGATGACGCGCTTGATGCCGTTCCAGACGGTGCTGATCACCGTCTTGATCGCCTTCATGACCGTGGTGATGACCGTCTTCCAGATCTTCACGTAGGTCTTGATGACGGTGGCGACGGCCTTGACGACGGTCGAGATGGCCTTCTTGATGCCGTTCCAGACCGTCTTGATCAGCGCCCCGGCCTTCTTCATGATCGGCCCGATGGCCTTCATGACCGAGCTGATCACGCTCTTGATCGCGCTGAACGCCTTCTTCAGGACCGTCTGCATCGTCTTCGAGCGCAGCGCCATGTCGACGATCGCCTCGATGAGCGGCATGAAGAGTTCGAGCAGCCGGACCAGGAAGTTGCCCTTCATGGACCTGTTGAGCTTGTCCTGGCCCTTGGCGGCCTTGCCGGCGCCGGACTCGTACCTGCCGAGCTTGCCGCCGGCCGACTGGGCGGTGTCGCCGGCCTTCTTCATGGCCCGCTCGGCCTGGTCGGACGCGGTCTTGAGGTTCTTGAGCTGGGTGCCGGCGCCCTGGGCGTTCGTACGCAGCGTCCTGAGCTGACCGGACGCGGACCGGCCGGCGTCCCCGACCCTCCTGACCGAGGTGCCGGCGCCGGACGCCTGCGACTTGAAGCCGCCGAGGGCGGTCGAGGCGTTCCTGAGGTTCCTGACGAGAGACATGGGTGTACCTCCTTTCGGGGTGGGGTGGGGTCAGTTGCCGTCGAGGACGGTGTTGAGCTGTCCGGTCGCCGTCCGCAGCTCCCGCAGCGCCTGCTCCAGGGGCTGGACCTTCTGCGCCAGGTTGTCCATGGCGGTCGCCGTGTCCTGGATGGGGCGCGCCTTGGGGATCATCTCGGGCTTCAGGTCCTTGGCGGCGGCGACGAGCCGCCCGATCGCCTCGGCGACCTTGGAGAGGTGCAGGGGGTCGGCCTGGCCCATCCGGTCGGCGAGCTTGCCGATGTTGCGGGCGACCGAGGCCAGCGCGTCCTTGTTGATCCGGCCGACGGCGTCGGCGATCTTGTCCACGGCGGCCGCGGCCTTTCCGGCCTTCCGCTCGTTCGGCAGCAGGTCGAAGTTCCTGATGAAGGCGGGGGCCCGGTTGTTGAACTTGAGGACCTCGGGGTTCAGCAGGGCGAGCTGCTCGCGCAGGGCACGGGTCTGGGCGACGTTGGTCTCGTTGCCCACCAGGTCGGCGAGGCTGGTGCCGCCGTTGGCGACCCGGCGCTCCCGGGTCTCGATCGCCTCGCGGGTCTGCCGGGTGACGTTGCCGTCCGCGTCGTAGCCCCGGATGAGGCCGTCGCGGCTGAAGAACTCCTGGATCGAGCGCTGGATGTTGGTCAGCTTGCCGGCGAGGTAGACGCCGATGCCGCCGATCACGATGGCGGCGAAGGCGCCGGCGCCGTTGGACATCCAGTACTTGAAGGCCGTGCCGAGGCCCTCGCCCTCGTAGAGCTTCTCGATGCCGGCGGCGATGCCGTCGAAGCCGGCGGCCTCCCAGTACTCCGTGACCGGGTTCTTGACGATCTCCTTGTGCATCTCGTCGCTCTGCTTCTTGAGCTCTTCGACGAGCTTGAACGTCGGTGCGAAGTGCTGCCGCGTCCACTCGGTCGTGGGCAGCCAGCCTCCGTCCACCTTCCGTACGTAGTGCCGGAGGCCGCCTATCTGGATCGAGAGGTCCTCGGTCGTTACTTCTGCCATGGGTTGCTCCGCTTCCGGCCCGTACGGGCCAAGCGCCGAAAAGCCCCCGCCGGATCCCGGCAGGGGCCTGGTCGCAGGGGCAGGCGGAGGCGGCTAGGCGCCGGCCTCCGGGCGGGAGCCGCGCCGCACCGCCGCGAGCGCGTCGTTCCAGCCGGCGGCGTACGCGACGGTCTCGCGCCGCGAGACCTCGGCGCACAGCGTCCCGAGGAGCGCGCGCTTGTCGAGGGCGGCGGGTCCGTCGAGGAGCCGGCGGAGGCGGTCCTGGAGCGGGATGTGCGGTCGCGATGCCTCGCCCGGCTGAGTCATGGACGCCTGCCTTCCGTTGCTTGCCCGTGCGTGCGTGGCGGCGCCGCGTGCGTGCGGAGAGCGGGGGCACCACGTTTTCGAACTACTGTGCGAACAGAGTGTGGAACATCTGTTCGATGTTTGTCGAGCAGGTTGGGGCTGACGGCGCGTCTTCTCGTCATGTCCCCGAACGAGTTGGCGGTGATCGAAGAAAAAGTTCGACCGGGTAACCTGGAGGGCGCTCTCCCCGGACCCGACCACTCCGGCCGAGCGAGGGGCGCGAGGGGCGCGCGGGGACCCCAGGGGGCTGGAAGGCAGCACTGACGCATGGACACGGAGCCCGGAGCGAACCGGCGGGAGCGGGTGGTCGACTGGCTCGCCTTCCACCCCGACCTGCCCCACCTCTTCGCACGCCTCTCCGAGCTCGTCCACGTCCACGGCCACGCCCCCGAGGAGCTCGTCGTCATCCCCCGGTCGGAGATCGACCGCCGGGAGACCAACGCCTTCACCTCCGGCTGGGCGGAGGCCGTCTCCGACGAACTCCCGCGCATACGGAGGGAGTACGAGCGCCGCGTCGCCGACGCGTACGCCCAGGGGCAGAACGACGCCCGCGGCGTCCGCCGGCCCCAGCGCCGGACGGACGCCGGACCGCAGGACGGGGCCCGCGTGATCGCGCTGCCCTTCGCCCGCCTCCTCGAACCGCCCGCCGCCGTCGTCGAGGCCGAGGAGCGGATCCGCCGGGAGCGCGAGCTGTTCGAACAGCGCCCCGCGCCCGAGCCCGGTCCGTACGCCCCCGGACCGGGCGCACCGGACCCGGAGCGCGACCCCGAGCCCGAGCCGGAGCCGGAGCACGGCAAGGAGCCCGCCCCGGATCCCGACCCGGAGCCGCCGGTCACGGCCCAGGAGAGCCGGGTCCGCCGGAACCCGCAGCCGGTCCGGAAGGTCGTGCGGGGCAAGGGCGGCCGCCCGATCGTGCCCCCGCTGGCCCACATCCCCGGCCAGCAGGGCCCGCCCGGCGACCGCCGGGACGCCGAGACCGGCGGGGAGCAGCGCCCGGGCCGGGGCCGGCGCCTCTCCGAGCGGGCCAAGGCCCTGGAGGAGGAGCTGGCCGCCGAGCGGACACCGGAAGCGCCCCCGGGATCCGCCCCCTGACGGGAGACGGACCCCGGGGGCCCGGGGGAGCGCGCCGGCCGGCGGTCAGCCGAAGAAGCGCGCCAGGTCGCCGGCGGAGACCGCCTCGGGGGCCTCTTCGGGCCCGCCGTCCGGGGTCTCCTCCCCGCCCGCGCCCGGCCGGGGCACCGGCTGCGGGGGATCGGGCTGGTCGCCGTCCTCGGAGCCGTTGACGCACTGGAACATCCAGTTGGAGATGGCCAGATGGTCGACCGTGGCCGCGAGCAGATGGTCGGTGACCGACCACTCGGCGGCCTCGCCGTGCAGGGCGCGCTGCAGGGCGCTGTCCCGCGGCAGGTGCTTGATCAGGACCAGCACCCGCCGGCTGGAGAGCTCACCGCGGTGCCAGTCGAGCAGGTCGGTCCCGTAGTAGCGGAGGAGGTCCGCCTCGAGGGCCTCGGCGTGTTCGTCGACGAACTCGACGAGGCTCAGTCTTCCCCCAGGCCGAGCCCGGTCTCCTTGCCGTACGCCTCCAGGACGGCGGCGATGTCCTGCATGGTGACGTCGTGCTCCTCGAAGCGGGCGAACTGCTCCGCGCCCATCAGGAGCGCGAGCAGGCCGTCCACGTCGTTGTCGTCGAGCTTGCGCAGCCCCTTGGCGGTCGCGCGGGAGAGCTCCGTCGGAAGGGTGAAGGTGTCGCCGTCCAGCTCGAAGGACCAGGTGCGGCCGTGGGCCTCCTGGCGCTGGGCACGGGCGGCGTTGACGTCGAAACGGGCCATGGCGATGCGTACTCCTTGGTCGGGTGCGTGCGGTGAGGAGAAGGGGCCCGGGGCGGGACGGCGGACCGCCGTCCCGCCCCGGAGGGGGATCAGGCCGAGGTGCCGTACTGGTTGTCCTTCATGAGGAAGGTCGCCAGCGGCTGGCCGGCGCCGTTCGACATCGCGGTGAAGGTGATGCCCAGGGTGGACGCCGCCTTGCGGGCCAGCTTGATGTCGTCGGAGGCGGTGACCTGACCGCGCGGGATGATGAAGCGGTACGTGACCGCGGTGCCGCCGACCTTGACGTCGGTGAACTCCAGGCCGAGCGCGCGGACGTCCGCGTACGGGCGCTCGGCGATCTCGTACTTGTACGAGTCGGTCGACGCGGCCGGCTCCGCCTTGACCTCGCCGCCGCCCATGAAGAAGGGCAGCGTGTCCTCGTTGAACTGGAGCATCGAGAACTTCAGCGAGAGGTCGCGGCTGGAGTAGATGAAGTGCACCGGGGAGACCGACTGCCAGGTGTCGATCGGCTCCAGCTTGTCCTTCTTGGAGAAGGTGACGCCGTCGCCGGTGGTGTAGCCGAGGTTCGTCCACGTCGTCGCGGCCCAGTCGGTCGCCGGGTCGGCGCCGAAGGTCGGGGCGGCGGCGCCGGCGGCGGCCACGAAGAGCTTGCCGGTGCCGGCGACGCGGATCTCGGCGGAGTTGTTTCCTGCCATGGTGGGTTTCTCCTTGTGTGGGTGAGGGCGCCGAGCCCGGGCGAAGGAACCCGGGTACGGCAAAGGCCCCGCCGGACGGCAGGGCCTGGTCTGGGGGCCGGACGGGTCCGGCGGACCGTCAGAAGACGGTCAGGGAGAGGCGCAGCACGCAGAGGTAGCGGTTGGCGCCGCGGTAGAGGTAGTCGGGCAGCCAGCGCGGTCCGTCCTGCTCCTCCACGTCGTGGACGACGTTGACGCCGATCTGCTTGCCGAGGGTGGCGAGCAGGGCGCGCCGGGCGGCGTTGGCGAGGACGTGGGCGTCGTGCTTGGTCGGGCCGTACACCTCGAACTCGATCAGCGGCATGTCGACGTGCAGGTCGCCGATCCAGGCGCCGCCGCGGCGGTTGACCAGGACGGCGGCCTGGGTCCCGTCGAAGCCGGCCGGCGCCTGGACGGCGATCACCGCCCCGGCCAGCGCCGGGTCGGCCTTGAGGACGTCGACGACCAGCTTCTCGACGTCCGGGAACGCACTCGGGGGAGTGGTCATCGCGGTTCTCCTCGGGAGGGGGCGGTGGGTCGGAGGGGGCGGCCGTCCGGGGGCGCCGGCGGGAGGGGGAGGGGCGCGGCAGCACGCCCGGACGACCGACGGCGGACCCGCGCCCCGTCTCCGGGGCACAGCTCCGCCGCTGCACCAACTGTGACAGAGAGCGTGCGCGCACGCAACTAAAACCGCGCCGAATGGGCCGCGGCCTCCCGCGACGAGGGTTCCCGCGGGTCCGCGACCGCCTCGGGCCTGCCCTCCGCAGCCCGCCCCGGGCTCAGCCCGTACAGTCGCCGACCAGGACCCGGCCTGCGCCCGGGAGGGTTTCCGGCCCTCCCGTACGGTTCCGGGACCGCCCCGGCCCGCCCCGTCGCCCCGCACACCTCCCGGAGGAGCCGCCCATGTCCGCCGACCGTCCCCGTCTGCTCTACGTCACCGACCTCGCCTACCCGGCCCGGGGGCGGCGCTACTGCGACGAGGACATCGACCTGACCGCCCGGCTCCGGGGCTCCTTCGACCTCGCGCTGTGCCACCCGCGCGACGCCGTCGCGCTCATGGACGCCTTCGACGCCGTCGTCGTGCGCAACAGCGGGCCGGTCCTCCACCACCAGGAGGCGTACGACCGCTTCCGCGAGCGGGCCGCCGCCCTCGGGACCCGCGTCTACAACCCGCTCCACGGGCGCGGCGACATGGCCGGCAAGCAGTACCTCCTCGACCTCACCGCCGCCGGACTGCCCGTCATCCCCACCGTCGACCGCCGCGAGGACCTCGGCCGGCTCCCGGAAGCCGGGCGCTACGCCGTCAAGCCCAAGGCCGGTGCCGACTCCATAGGGCTGAGGTTCCTCCCGTACGAGGAGCTGGCGGACCTCGACCTCGACGGGGGCCTCCTCGTCCAGCCGCGGATCGACTTCGCGTACGAGGTCTCCTTCGTCTTCGTCGACGACCTCTTCCAGTACGCCCTGTACGCCCCCGACCCCGAGCGCCGCTGGGTCCTGGAGCCGTACGAGCCCACCCCCGCCGACCTCGCCTTCGCCCGCCGCTTCATCGACTGGAACACGCTCCGCCACGGCGTCCAGCGCGTCGACGCCTGCCGCACCCGGGACGGCGAGCTGCTCCTGGTGGAGCTGGAGGACCTCAACCCGTACCTCTCCCTCGACCGCGTCGGCGAGCCCGTCCGCGCCCGCTTCACCGAGACCCTCACCGACTCGCTCCACGCCTTCCTGAAGGCGTGAAGGCGTGAAGGCGTGAAGGAGCGACGGAGCGCCCCGTGTCCCTGGGGGACACGGGGCGCTCCGTCGTTCAGGGCGGGCGATCAGACGGTACGGGGCCGGCGCCGGGCCGCCCGCTCCGCCGCGAAGACGTCCTCCAGGCGGAAGAGCTGCGCGCGGCCCGCCCGGCCCGCGGCCCGCAGATGGCCCAGCTGGACCCACTTGCGGATGGTCGCCGGCGCCACCCCGGCCTCCTCGGCGGCCAGCGGCCCCGGGATCAGGACCGGCAGACGGGGCGTGCTCAGCATGGGGTCTCCTCGGTGTCGTCCATCGCCGCCTCGATCTCCTCCGTACGGGCCCCGGAGGCGTCCGCCAGCTCCCGCCACTCGTCCTCCCGCCACAGGTGCCGGTAGGCGGGGTCGTCCTGGCAGCCGCAGACCGGGTCCGCGCACACACAGGCGGGGTTGACGCACAGCACCGCCCGCCGGTCCGGGAAGGCGCGCAGCGAGACCGAGTCGCACCACGGGCAGCGGCCGGCCACCCGCACCACCGACTCCGCCGCTCCCAGCGTGCGCGCGCACCGGCGGGCCATCCGCCGGATCTCGTCCCGCACGTGGCGGGCCAGGTCCGGGTGGGCGGCGATGGAGTCGAGGAGCCCGACGACCCGGCGCAGCCGGTCGGTCACCCCGGCCCGTGGCGGCCGCGGCAGTCCGAGGCGCGCGCACACGGCCTCCTCCAGCTCCACCACGCCGTCGGTGACGTCCCGGATGCAGTCGGAGACGTGCAGCCGGATCGGCGCGGCACCGTGGCCGGGGACGGCGAGCCCGTGCCGCTGCTCCAGGAGCAGCGCCTCGCGCCGCTCCTGGCGGAGGAGTTCGGCGTCGCCGGGGCGCGCGGCGGCGGGCGCGGTGCCGGCGGGGGAGCGGCGGGACGGCGCCAGCTCCTCGGCGAGCTCGGGGAACTGCCGGACGAGGGCGGCGGCCCAGAGCAGCGCGTCCCGCAGGACGGACTCGGCGCCGGCGTCCCCGGTCACGCGGTCCCTCCGGCACGGCCGGCCGCGGGGAGGAGCACGGCGTCGAGCTGCGCGGCGACCGTACGGGCATCGAGCGGGCCGCGCGGAGCGGCGGCGCCCGGCTTCGGGCGGCGAACCGAACGGGGCTTCACGGGGCGTCCGTTGCGCCACAGGCGCCCCGCGCAGACGCCGTCGAACCAGCTCTCGGCGGGGGCGACGGCCGCCTCGCACTCGCGGGGGACGGGGCAGGCGGCGCAGGCCCGCAGGGCGGGGGCGGCCTGCCGCTCGCGGCGGGCGAAGACGACGGACGGGGAGAGGCCGGCGCATGCGGCGGCGGCCTGCCAGGGGGTCGGGTCGGGCTGGGACAAGACGGTTCTCTCCACGGTCCGGGGCCGCCGGGCGCGGGGCCACGGGGGCCTGGCGTCCAGGGCCGGCGAGTGCGGCGGCAGCAGACTCGCATGTTGCGTGCGAGCTCGCAACTAGCGATGTGGAGGGGTCTCCATCGATTCGACACGATTGCGTGCCCGAAAGCACGTAATTCCGTGCGCGCAAGCACGCTAGAGTGAGGGGCCCGGAGGGTGGGGATGATGAGGGAGCGGTAAAGCATGAACAGTCAAGGGCTCGACGAGTTCGCCGGCTGGGTCGAAGACCTGATGAGACGGCGCGGATACGACATCGACAGCCCGCGCGGCGGCGGCAAGTCCCGGATCGCCGACGAGGCCGGGGTCCACCGGGCCGCGGTGACCCGTCTGCTCCAGCGGCAGAGCATGCCCGACCTGGAGACCATGCGCAGGATCGCGCCGCTCCTCGGCGTCTCCGTCCGGGACATGCTGATCCGCTCCGGCCGGGTCACCCCCGAGGAACTCCCCCTCGCGGCGGACCTGCTCCCGCCGACCGACTGGCAGCCCACCATGGAGGACTTCGCCCGCTGGCTCGGCGTCCCCGACGAGCGCATGGGCGTCTTCGTCAAGGTGGTCAGCCAGTTCCTGGAGCCCGACGCGGCCCCCGAGACGGAAGACCCCCGCGCCGAGCCCCGCCGCACCGCCCGCGACTGACCGTCGCCGGGCCCGGCCCCGCGCGCGCCGCGCCCGTCCCGCCCCGGCCCCGCCGGGGCGCCGTGCGTGCGGTGGACAGCGGGCCGTCCGTGTGCTTCACGGGGTGGTGCGGTGCGCCCGCCGGGCCGTCCGGAGGGGGTCGGCCGCGGGGGCCCCAAGATCCATCGGGCCCCGCCCCGGCGGCGGGGGGCCTTTTCTTTTGACCGCAGTCCGTGCGATAGGTACGCTCATGCCTTGTGCCTGGGGTGTGCCTGGGCTCCTGTGCGTGTCCACAACCGCACGGTGAGTCCAAGACCGGCCACCGTGATCCGCGCCCATTCCGCACTCAGCGGAGGCCCGCCGGATCCGACACGCCCGACCGCGTGGGTCGGAGAATGTTCCAGGTTAGTAGTACTTACGGCACACAGAAACCGGAGAAGTAGTGCCTACGATCCAGCAGCTGGTCCGGAAGGGCCGGCAGGACAAGGTCGAGAAGAACAAGACGCCCGCTCTCGAGGGTTCGCCCCAGCGCCGTGGCGTCTGCACGCGTGTGTTCACGACCACCCCGAAGAAGCCGAACTCGGCCCTCCGTAAGGTCGCGCGTGTGCGTCTGACCAGCGGCATCGAGGTCACGGCCTACATCCCGGGTGAGGGACACAACCTGCAGGAGCACTCCATCGTGCTCGTGCGTGGTGGCCGTGTGAAGGACCTGCCTGGTGTTCGTTACAAGATCATCCGCGGCTCCCTCGACACCCAGGGTGTCAAGAACCGCAAGCAGGCCCGCAGCCGCTACGGCGCCAAGAAGGAGAAGTAAGAATGCCTCGTAAGGGCCCCGCCCCGAAGCGCCCGGTCATCATCGACCCGGTCTACGGTTCTCCTCTTGTCACGTCGCTGATCAACAAGATCCTGCTCGACGGCAAGCGCTCCACCGCTGAGCGCATCGTCTACGGCGCCATGGAGGGCCTCCGCGAGAAGACCGGTGCTGACCCGGTCGTCACGCTGAAGCGCGCCCTCGAGAACGTCAAGCCGGCTCTCGAGGTCAAGTCCCGCCGTGTCGGTGGCGCCACCTACCAGGTGCCGATCGAGGTCAAGCCCGGTCGTGCCTCCACCCTCGCGCTGCGCTGGCTCGTCGGTTACTCCCGCGCCCGCCGCGAGAAGACCATGACCGAGCGCCTCATGAACGAGCTCCTGGACGCCTCGAACGGCCTGGGTGCTTCGGTCAAGAAGCGCGAGGACACGCACAAGATGGCCGAGTCCAACAAGGCCTTCGCGCACTACCGCTGGTAGTCGCAACCCCCATCGAGACCGAGAGAAGACTGAAGCCTTATGGCTACCACTTCGCTTGACCTGGCCAAGGTGCGCAACATCGGCATCATGGCCCACATCGACGCGGGCAAGACGACCACCACCGAGCGGATCCTGTTCTACACCGGCGTTTCGTACAAGATCGGTGAGGTCCACGACGGCGCTGCCACGATGGACTGGATGGAGCAGGAGCAGGAGCGTGGCATCACGATCACGTCCGCTGCCACCACCTGCCACTGGCCGCTCGAGAACGTCGACCACACGATCAACATCATCGACACGCCGGGCCACGTCGACTTCACCGTCGAGGTGGAGCGTTCCCTGCGCGTGCTCGACGGTGCCGTGACCGTGTTCGACGGCGTGGCCGGTGTCGAGCCCCAGTCCGAGACCGTCTGGCGTCAGGCGGACCGCTACGGCGTTCCGCGTATCTGCTTCGTCAACAAGCTCGACCGCACGGGTGCCGACTTCTTCCGCTGCGTCGAGATGATCGTGGGCCGCCTCGGCGCCACCCCGATCGTCATGCAGCTCCCGATCGGTGCCGAGGCCGACTTCCAGGGCGTCATCGACCTCGTGAAGATGAAGGCCCTCGTCTGGTCCGCCGAGGCGACCAAGGGCGAGATGTACGACGTCGTCGACATCCCGGCCGACAAGCAGGAGCTCGCCGACGAGTGGCGCGCCAAGCTCGTCGAGGCCGTCGCCGAGAACGACGAGGAGCTCATGGAGCTCTTCCTCGAGGGCGAGGAGCCCACCGAGGAGCAGCTCTACACCGCGATCCGTCGCATCACCATCGCCTCCGGCAAGGGCGGCGACACCACGGTCACCCCGGTGTTCTGTGGCACCGCGTTCAAGAACAAGGGCGTCCAGCCCCTGCTCGACGCCGTCGTCCGCTACCTGCCGTCGCCCCTCGACGTCGAGGCCATCGAGGGCCAGGACGTCAAGGACGCCGAGGTCGTCGTCAAGCGCAAGCCGTCCGACGACGAGCCGCTGGCCGCCCTCGCGTTCAAGATCGCGAGCGACCCGCACCTCGGCAAGCTCACCTTCGTCCGGATCTACTCCGGTCGCCTGGAGGCCGGCACCGCGGTGCTGAACTCCGTCAAGGGCAAGAAGGAGCGCATCGGCAAGATCTACCGCATGCACGCGAACAAGCGTGAGGAGATCGACTCGGTGGGCGCCGGCGACATCGTCGCCGTCATGGGCCTGAAGCAGACCACCACCGGTGAGACGCTGTGCGACGAGAAGAACCCGGTCATCCTGGAGTCCATGGACTTCCCGGCGCCGGTCATCCAGGTCGCGATCGAGCCCAAGTCCAAGGGTGACCAGGAGAAGCTGGGTGTCGCCATCCAGCGTCTCGCGGAGGAGGACCCCTCCTTCCAGGTCCACTCGGACGAGGAGACCGGCCAGACCATCATCGGTGGTATGGGTGAGCTCCACCTCGACATCCTCGTCGACCGCATGCGTCGCGAGTTCAAGGTCGAGGCCAACGTCGGCAAGCCGCAGGTGGCCTACCGCGAGACGATCCGCAAGGCCGTCGAGCGCGTCGACTACACGCACAAGAAGCAGACCGGTGGTACGGGTCAGTTCGCCAAGGTCCAGATCGGCATCGAGCCGATCGAGGGCGGCGAGGCCTCGTACGAGTTCGTGAACAAGGTCACCGGTGGCCGCATCCCCAAGGAGTACATCCCCTCGGTGGACGCGGGTGCGCAGGAGGCCATGCAGTTCGGCATCCTCGCCGGCTACGAGATGACCGGCGTCCGCGTCATCCTGCACGACGGTGCGTACCACGAGGTCGACTCCTCCGAGCTCGCCTTCAAGATCGCCGGCTCGCAGGCCTTCAAGGAGGCCGCGCGCAAGGCTTCTCCCGTGCTCCTTGAGCCGATGATGGCCGTCGAGGTCACCACGCCCGAGGACTACATGGGTGAGGTCATCGGCGACATCAACTCCCGCCGTGGCCAGATCCAGGCCATGGAGGAGCGGGCCGGTGCCCGCGTCGTGAAGGGCCTCGTGCCCCTCTCGGAGATGTTCGGCTACGTCGGCGACCTGCGCAGCAAGACGTCCGGCCGTGCCAGCTACTCCATGCAGTTCGACTCCTACGCCGAGGTTCCGCGGAACGTCGCCGAGGAGATCATCGCGAAGGCCAAGGGCGAGTAACGCAACCGCGTTCAACGCACCGCGTTCACACGCTTTAGGCTTGACACCGACCGGTGGGGGGCCGTCCCGAGAGGGATACCCCCTGCCGGGCGGCACCCCAGCAAAGATCACCTGGCGCCGATGAAGCAAGGCGTTCAGAACCACTCCACAGGAGGACCCCAGTGGCGAAGGCGAAGTTCGAGCGGACTAAGCCGCACGTCAACATCGGCACCATCGGTCACATCGACCACGGTAAGACGACCCTCACGGCCGCCATTACCAAGGTGCTGCACGACGCGTACCCGGACCTGAACGAGGCCTCGGCCTTCGACCAGATCGACAAGGCTCCCGAGGAGCGCCAGCGCGGTATCACGATCTCGATCGCGCACGTCGAGTACCAGACCGAGTCGCGTCACTACGCCCACGTCGACTGCCCCGGTCACGCGGACTACATCAAGAACATGATCACGGGTGCCGCGCAGATGGACGGCGCCATCCTCGTGGTCGCCGCCACCGACGGCCCGATGCCGCAGACCAAGGAGCACGTGCTCCTGGCCCGCCAGGTCGGCGTTCCGTACATCGTCGTCGCCCTGAACAAGGCCGACATGGTGGACGACGAGGAGATCCTGGAGCTCGTCGAGCTCGAGGTCCGTGAGCTCCTCTCCGAGTACGAGTTCCCGGGCGACGACCTGCCGGTCGTCCGCGTCTCCGCGCTCAAGGCCCTCGAGGGCGACAAGGAGTGGGGCGAGAAGCTCCTCGGCCTCATGAAGGCCGTGGACGAGTCCATCCCGCAGCCCGAGCGTGACGTCGACAAGCCGTTCCTGATGCCGATCGAGGACGTCTTCACGATCACCGGTCGTGGCACCGTCGTCACCGGTCGTATCGAGCGTGGTGTCCTCAAGGTCAACGAGACCGTCGACATCATCGGCATCAAGACCGAGAAGACCACCACCACGGTCACCGGCATCGAGATGTTCCGCAAGCTCCTCGACGAGGGCCAGGCCGGTGAGAACGTCGGTCTGCTCCTCCGTGGCATCAAGCGCGAGGACGTCGAGCGCGGCCAGGTCATCATCAAGCCGGGCTCGGTCACGCCGCACACCTCCTTCGAGGCCCAGGCGTACATCCTGTCGAAGGACGAGGGTGGCCGTCACACCCCGTTCTTCAACAACTACCGCCCGCAGTTCTACTTCCGTACCACGGACGTGACCGGCGTCGTGACCCTCCCCGAGGGCACCGAGATGGTCATGCCGGGCGACAACACCTCCATGTCCGTCGAGCTGATCCAGCCCGTCGCCATGGAGGAGGGCCTCAAGTTCGCCATCCGTGAGGGTGGCCGGACCGTCGGCGCCGGCCAGGTCGTCAAGATCAACGCCTGATCTTGAACTGACCTGGTAGCTCGCACGAGCTGCTAGCAGTGAGGGAAGGCCCCGCACCGAAAGGTGCGGGGCCTTCTCGCGTTCCCGGTGACGGGTGACCGGTGACCGGCGGCCGGTCACCGGCGGCCGGCGACCGCTACGGCCGCCAGGACCAGAGCCGCCCGTCCGGGCCGAGCCCCACCACCGTCACCCCGCGGACGCCCGCGTGGAGCGCGGTGGACACCGCCGGAGGCCCCTGCACACGGGTCCGCAGCCGGCCGCCGGCCCGCACGCACGGCCGCCCCGCGGTGTCGGTCCCCAGCAGCACCGTGCCCAGCGCCGCAGAGTGGACCGCCCGTACCTCCCCGAAGCCGTCGAGACCCGCGTCCGCCCCGTCCGGGCCCGTCAGCCGCGCCGAGGCCGGCGCCCGGTGGTAGAGCCCGCCGTCCGCGCTCGCCACCGTCGAACCCGACGGCGGCAGCGCCCCCGGCGCCTCCCGCCCGTCCACCCAGTGCCGTACGGACCCGGCGCCCGCCGCGTACACGTGCGTCCGGCCGGCCCGGTCCAGCGAGACGGCAAGACCGTCCTGCACCACCGCGTCCCCCGGCAGCGCCCGCCACGGCCCCCAGCCGCCGTCCGGCTCACGGACCCGCTCGGCGACGCCCCGCGCCGCGTTCCGCACGTACAGCCGCACCCGGCCGTCCGGAGCCGCCACCGCCACCGGGGCGCCCAGCCGGCGGCTGCGGTCCGCGCCCCGGTCCGGGGCGCCCAGTCCGCGCCAGGCCAGGAACGGGCCGCCGGGGGAGCGCTGTTCGAGCAGGACCACCTCCCGCCGGTTCGGGCCGCCCCGCCCCTCCAGGGCCGCGAACCGCACCCCGAAGAGCAGCACCCGCCCGTCCGGGAGCACCGCCGTGCCCAGTGCCGGCGCGAGCGGCCCGCCGCCCAGGTCCTCCGGCTCGCCCCACATCCCCGGGGAGGTCTCCCGGCGGCGCACCGCGCGCAGCCCCAGCACCCCGTACGCGGCGAGCCGCCCGTCCGGCTCCTCGGCGAGCGCGAGTCCCGGGCCCGGCCAGCGGCGGTGGGTGGAGCGGACCCAGCCCTTGCGGTTGGTCAGCGGACGGTCGCCGCCGACGCCGTAGTCGCCGCAGCCGGACGGGTTGCCGCACTCCCAGGACGGGTCGCCGCCGTACGGCACCAGCCGGGCCGCCTTCCCCGCCAGCACGGCGGGCGGCAGGTTCTTCGGCCAGTGCCGGTTGTAGTAGCCGCGGAAGGCGGTCGCCGTGAAGACCGGGACCGGCGCCCCGGCGCGCGTCTCCTCCGCCACCCAGCGGACCAGCGCCGCCCAGCCGAAACAGGCCGCCGCCGTGTGGTCCCCGTGGTCCGAGTAGCCCGGCTGCTCGGAGTTCCGGCGGCGGGTCGCCTCGTCGCCGGGCTGGACGTCCGGGTCCGGGTCGAGGGTGTGCACCACCGTGGGCCGGTAGCGGCGCAGCAGCCCGGTCAGGGCCGCCACCAGGCCGTCGTGGTCGTACGGCCCCGGCCGCGTCACCGGCGAGCCCGCCGAGCGGTGCGCGGAGAGCTCCAGGGCCCGGTCCTCCCAGAGCGCGGGCAGCGCCATGTACCGGCGCGGGGTGTGCATCGGCAGGTCCAGGAAGACCAGCTCCACCCGGCGGCCGCCGTGCGCGAGGACCGCCCGCTCGGCCGTCCGGCCGCCGCCCAGCGCCAGCGCCTCCCGCCGCCACGGCGTGAACAGCGGCAGCCCGAGCGCCGCCGCGTAGCTCTGCCGCAGGCCCTGGCGGCGGGCGGAGGAGTACGCGGCCCGGTCCGGCGGCGTCCTCGGCATGCCCGCGACCCGGTTGACGCCGGTGTGCTCGCCGGCGGTCACGTACACGGAGACGAGCGGCACCCCGGCGTCGAGCAGCCGCTGCCCGTCCGGGTTCATGAAGTACAGGTCGTCGTCGGGGTGCGCGACGATCTGGAGCAGCAGCGCCCGCCCCGGCTCCCCGCCCGCGAAGGGCTTGCCCGGCGCCGGATCCGCGGCCGGCGAGGCCCGGCGGGCGGCTGGCACGGGCACGGAACAGCCCGATGCCAGGGCCGCGCCCACGGCGGTGGCCAGGAGCGTACGGCGGGACGGTATGTGCACGGCGGTGGCCCTTCCCCCGGAGGTCGTCCCTGGCTAGACGGCCGGCGGGGTGCCGGGGTTGCCCGCGGGCCGGCGGCCGGGGCCTTCCCCCGCGGGCGGAGGCCGGAATACTCTCTCCAAGATCTTTCCGGCGGGATGTCGAAGGGCCGCGCCCCGGCTCCGACCGTAGGGTGACAGCGCGCCGACGGGGCGCGCGGGTACGGGGAGGACACCCGGCATGAAGTACGTCGCGATGATCTACGGCAACCAGGCCAAGTGGGACGCGTTCCCGGCCGAGGCGTGGCCGGAGGCGATCGCCCGCCAGGAGGCGTTCAACCGGAAGTACCGGGAGACCGGCGAGCTGCTCGGCGCCTACGGGCTCGCCGACGCCGCCGCCGCGATGCTGGTCCGCCGGGAGGGCGGCGCCCCGGCCGTCACCGACGGCCCCTACCTGGAGACCAAGGAGTACCTGGCCAGCTTCTACCTGCTGGACTGCGAGTCCCTGGAGCGCGCCCAGGCGATCGCCGCGGACATGCCCTTCGCGGACGTGGACCCGGTGGAGCTGTGGCCGGTGCTGCACGAGTCCGCGGCGGACGTGTGAGCGAGCCCGCCGGCGTCGAGGAGCTGCTGCGGGCGAGCGCCCCACGGGTCCTCGGCGCGCTCGTCCGCCGCCACGGCGACTTCTACGGCTGCGAGGACGCCGTCCAGGAGGCGCTGATCGCGGCGGCCCGGCAGTGGCCGGAGCAGGGGGTGCCCGAGCGCCCGGGCGGCTGGCTGCTGGCCGTCGCCCACCGCAAGTACGTCGACCAGGTGCGCAGCGAGGCCGCGCGCCGGCGCCGGGAGGACACGGTCGCGCTGGCCACCCCGGCGGCGGAGCTGCTCGCGCCCGCCGCCGACGAGGCGGGGGAGGAGGCGGACGACTCGCTGGCGCTGCTCTTCCTCTGCTGCCACCGGGACCTGTCGCCGCCGAGCCGGATCGCGCTGACCCTGCGTGCGGTCGGCGGTCTCACCACGGCGCAGATCGCGGCGGCCTTCCTGGTGCCGGAGGCGACGATGGCGCAGCGGATCAGCCGCGCCAAGCAGACCGTCCGGGCGGCCGGGGACGCCCTCACGCTGCCGGAGGGCGAGGACCGCACCGCCCGCCTGGCCGAGGTCCGGCACGTGCTGTACCTGGTCTTCAACGAGGGGTACACGGCGAGCGGCGGCGCGGAGCTGACCGCGCCCGAGCTGTCGTCGGAGGCGATCCGGCTGGCCCGGCTGCTGCGCCGGCTCGTGCCGGAGGACACCGAGACGGCGGGTCTGCTGGCGCTGATGCTGCTCACCGACGCCCGCCGCCCGGCCCGCACGGGTCCGCACGGCGAGCTGGTGCCGCTGGCGGAGCAGGACCGGACCCGCTGGGACGCGGCGCTGATCGCGGAGGGCGTGGCCCTGATCAGCGCCACCCTGCCGAAGGGCCGGGTCGGGCCGTACCAGATCCAGGCGGCGATCGCGGCGGTGCACGACGAGGCGGAGTCGGCGGAGGCGACCGACTGGCCGCAGATCCTCGCCCTGTACGACCTTCTGGAGCAGGCCGGCCCGAACCCGATGGTGTCCCTGAACCGGGCGGTGGCGGTGGCCATGGTGGACGGCCCGCGGGCCGGTCTCGCGCTGCTGGACGAGCTAGCCGCCGACAAGCGGCTGGCCCGCCACCACCGGCTGCTCGCCACCCGCGCCCACCTGCTGGAGCTGGCCGGCGAGCCGGAGGCCGCGGCGGGGGCGTACCGGGAGGCGGCGCGGCGGACGACGAGCGCACCGGAGCGGCGGCACCTGTCGGAGCGGGGCCGGCGGCTGGGCTGAACGGGCCTGCGGGGCCGGTGCCGGGGGTGTGTACGGGGAACCCGCGCGCCCCCTGCGTGTACCCGTACGTGACGTGGGGTACAGTCTTCGACCCCGATTGGCGGCCCGGACGCCCGGTATGGCAGACTAGCGGGGTTGCTCGGTTGAGTGCCGATGCTGCGCGCCTCCCGCCGGGAGGACCGGAAGCGAGTCCCACAGTACTCGTCGCCCCTTCTCAGGGGCGGACGTACGGGAATCTTCCGGGAAGCGTCAGCGGGGTACCAGCCAGGCGCCCGGTGGGTGTTCACCCCCGCTCCGCGGTCTTCGGCCCGCACCCCCTTGGTTGGGAAATCCTTCGGGAATTCTTCGTAGAGGGAGTGCGACACGCCCGACCGCGTGGGTCGGAGGAGGGACGCAAACCGACCGGGTTCCAGGGCGTTAACAAAGAGACAGGACTACGAAGTAGCCATGGCGGGACAGAAGATCCGCATCCGGCTCAAGGCCTACGACCACGAGGTCATCGACTCCTCGGCGAAGAAGATCGTCGAGACGGTGACGCGCACTGGTGCGTCGGTCGCGGGCCCGGTGCCGCTGCCCACTGAGAAGAACGTGTACTGCGTCATCAAGTCGCCGCACAAGTACAAGGACTCGCGCGAGCACTTCGAGATGCGCACGCACAAGCGCCTCATCGACATCCTCGACCCCACGCCGAAGACGGTTGACTCGCTGATGCGTCTCGACCTTCCGGCTGGCGTCGACATCGAGATCAAGCTCTGAGGTGACGCGCGAGATGGCTAAGAACATCAAGGGCATCCTGGGCGAGAAGCTCGGCATGACGCAGGTCTGGGACGAGAACAACCGGGTCGTCCCGGTGACCGTCGTCAAGGCCGGCCCGAATGTCGTGACCCAGGTGCGTACGAACGACGTCGACGGCTACGAGTCGGTCCAGATCGCCTTCGGCGAGATCGACCCGCGCAAGGTGAACAAGCCCCTCAAGGGCCACTTCGCCAAGGCCGACGTCACCCCGCGCCGTCACCTTGTCGAGATCCGTACCGCTGACGCCAGCGAGTACACCCTCGGCCAGGAGATCACCGCCGAGGTCTTCGAGGCGGGCATCAAGGTCGACGTGACCGGCAAGAGCAAGGGCAAGGGCTTCGCCGGTGCCATGAAGCGCCACAACTTCCGTGGTGGCAAGGCTTCCCACGGTGCCCACCGCGTGCACCGCAAGCCCGGTTCGATCGGTGGCTGCGCCACCCCGGGCCGCGTCTTCAAGGGCATGCGCATGGCCGGCCGCATGGGCAACGAGCGCGTGACCACCCAGAACCTGACCGTTCACGCCGTTGACGCGGAGAAGGGCCTGCTGCTCATCAAGGGCGCGGTTCCTGGTCCGAACGGCGGCCTCGTCCTGGTCCGCACCGCGGCCAAGGGGGCCTGAGGATATGAGCACCATTGACATTCTGTCGCCTGCCGGCGACAAGGCGGGGACCATCGAGCTCCCGGCCGAGATCTTCGACGCCAAGATCAGCGTCCCGCTGATCCACCAGGTCGTCGTCGCGCAGCTTGCGGCTGCCCGCCAGGGCACCCACAAGACCAAGACGCGTGGCGAGGTCCGCGGTGGTGGCAAGAAGCCGTACCGCCAGAAGGGCACCGGCCGCGCCCGCCAGGGTTCGACCCGCGCCCCGCAGTTCGCCGGTGGTGGCGTCGTGCACGGTCCCGTGCCGCGTGACTACTCGCAGCGGACCCCCAAGAAGATGAAGGCCGCCGCCCTCCGCGGTGCCCTCTCCGACCGGGCGAACCACTCCCGCATCCACGTCGTCTCCGGCGTGGTCGAGGGTGCCGTCTCCACCAAGGCCGCCAAGACGCTGTTCGGCAAGATCTCGGAGCGCAAGAACCTGCTCCTGGTCGCCGAGCGTGCCGACGAGGCCGCGTGGCTGTCCGCCCGCAACCTGCCCCAGGTGCACATCCTGGAGCCGGGCCAGCTGAACACGTACGACGTGATGCGATCCGACGACGTGGTCTTCACCCAGGCCGCCTTCGAGTCCTTCGTGTCTGGCCCCAAGGCCGACGACAACGAGGGGAACGACGCCTGATGGCCGAGATCACCAGCAAGACCTTCACGGACCCGCGCGACGTCCTCGTCAAGCCGGTTGTCTCCGAGAAGAGCTACGCGCTGCTCGACGAGAACAAGTACACGTTCATCGTCGCGCCGGGCGCCAACAAGACCCAGATCAAGCAGGCCGTCGAGGCGGTCTTCTCGGTCAAGGTCACCGGGGTCAACACGATCAACCGCCAGGGCAAGCGCAAGCGCACCCGCACCGGTTTCGGCAAGCGCGCCAACACCAAGCGCGCCATCGTGACCCTCGCCGAGGGCAACCGAATCGACATCTTCGGCGGCCCGACCGCCTGACGGCGGTCGAGTCGTCCGATATCGGACGAGGACTGAGAAATGGGTATCCGCAAGTACAAGCCGACTACGCCGGGCCGTCGTGGCTCCTCCGTAGCCGACTTCGTCGAGATCACGCGGTCCACGCCGGAGAAGTCGCTGGTCCGCCCCCTGCACAGCAAGGGCGGCCGTAACAACACCGGTCGTGTGACCGTCCGTCACCAGGGCGGTGGCCACAAGCGCGCCTACCGCGTGATCGACTTCCGTCGTCACGACAAGGACGGCGTGCCGGCCAAGGTCGCTCACATCGAGTACGACCCCAACCGCACCGCGCGTATCGCGCTGCTCCACTACGCGGACGGCGAGAAGCGCTACATCATCGCTCCCAAGGGTCTGACGCAGGGTGACCGCGTCGAGAACGGCCCGGGCGCGGACATCAAGCCCGGCAACAACCTGGCCCTCCGCAACATCCCGGTCGGTACCACGATCCACGCGATCGAGCTCCGTCCCGGCGGTGGCGCCAAGTTCGCCCGTTCCGCGGGTGCCTCCGTGCAGCTGCTTGCGAAGGAGGGCACCATGGCCCACCTCCGCATGCCGTCCGGCGAGATCCGTCTGGTCGACGCCCGCTGCCGCGCCACCATCGGCGAGGTCGGCAACGCCGAGCAGTCGAACATCAACTGGGGTAAGGCCGGCCGCAAGCGCTGGCTGGGCGTCCGCCCGACCGTTCGCGGTGTGGCGATGAACCCGGTTGACCACCCGCACGGTGGTGGTGAGGGCAAGACCTCCGGTGGTCGCCACCCGGTCTCCCCGTGGGGTCAGAAGGAGGGTCGTACTCGTTCGCCGAAGAAGGCTTCGAACAAGTACATCGTCCGCCGCCGCAAGACGAACAAGAAGCGCTAGGAGCGGGTTTAGATGCCGCGCAGTCTCAAGAAGGGACCCTTCGTCGACGGCCACCTCATCAAGAAGGTGGACGCTCAGAACGAGGCCGGTACCAAGAACGTCATCAAGACCTGGTCCCGTCGCTCCATGATCATCCCGGCGATGCTCGGGCACACGATCGCGGTGCACAACGGCAAGACCCACGTCCCGGTGTTCGTCACCGAGTCGATGGTCGGGCACAAGCTCGGCGAGTTCTCGCCGACGCGTACCTTCCGGGGTCACGTCAAGGAAGACCGGAAGTCGAAGCGCCGCTAGTAGCGGATCGCATTCAGACACGTAAGTAACTGAGAGGGACAACCATGGAAGCCAGGGCCCAGGCGCGGTACATCCGCGTCACGCCCATGAAGGCCCGCCGCGTGGTGGACCTGATCCGTGGCATGGATGCCACGGAGGCTCAGGCTGTTCTGCGATTCGCTCCGCAGGCAGCCTCCGTGCCGGTCGGCAAGGTGCTCGACAGCGCCATTGCCAACGCCGCGCACAACTACGACCACACGGACGCCTCTTCGCTGTACATCAGCGAGGCGTTCGTCGACGAGGGTCCGACCCTGAAGCGGTTCCGTCCGCGTGCCCAGGGCCGTGCCTACCGGATCCGCAAGCGGACCAGCCACATCACCGTGGTCGTCAGCAGCAAGGAAGGAACCCGGTAATGGGCCAGAAGGTTAACCCGCATGGGTTCCGGCTCGGCATCACCACGGACTTCAAGTCCCGCTGGTACGCCGACAAGCTGTACAAGGACTACGTCAAGGAAGACGTCGCCATCCGTCGGATGCTGACGTCCGGCATGGAGCGCGCCGGCATCTCGAAGGTTGAGATCGAGCGCACCCGCGACCGCGTCCGCGTGGACATCCACACCGCTCGTCCGGGCATTGTCATCGGTCGCCGTGGCGCCGAGGCCGACAAGATCCGCGGCCAGCTGGAGAAGCTGACCGGCAAGCAGGTCCAGCTGAACATCCTCGAGGTCAAGAACCCCGAGGTCGACGCTCAGCTCGTGGCCCAGGCCGTCGCCGAGCAGCTCTCCTCCCGCGTCTCCTTCCGTCGGGCCATGCGCAAGAGCATGCAGTCCGCCATGAAGGCCGGCGCCAAGGGCATCAAGATCCAGTGTGGTGGCCGTCTCGGCGGCGCCGAGATGTCCCGCTCGGAGTTCTACCGCGAGGGTCGTGTGCCGCTGCACACGCTCCGCGCGAACGTCGAGTACGGCTTCTTCGAGGCCAAGACGACCTTCGGCCGCATCGGCGTGAAGGTCTGGATCTACAAGGGCGACGTCAAGAACATCGCCGAGGTCCGCGCCGAGAACGCCGCCGCCCGCGCCGGCAACCGTCCGGCCCGTGGCGGTGCTGACCGCCCGGCCGGCCGCGGTGGCCGCGGTGGCGAGCGTGGCGGTCGCGGTCGCAAGCCGCAGCAGGCTCCCGCTGCCGAGGCCCCCAAGGCCGAGGCCGCCGCCGCTCCGGCTGCCGAGAGCACCGGAACGGAGGCCTGACCGAAATGCTGATCCCCCGTAGGGTCAAGCACCGCAAGCAGCACCACCCGAAGCGCAATGGCATGTCCAAGGGTGGCACGCAGGTTGCGTTCGGCGAGTACGGCATTCAGGCCCTCACCCCGGCCTACGTGACCAACCGCCAGATCGAGGCCGCGCGTATCGCGATGACCCGCCACATCAAGCGTGGCGGCAAGGTCTGGATCAACATCTACCCGGACCGTCCGCTCACGAAGAAGCCTGCCGAGACCCGCATGGGTTCCGGTAAGGGTTCGCCGGAGTGGTGGATCGCGAACGTCAAGCCCGGTCGGGTGATGTTCGAGCTGTCCTACCCGAACGAGAAGATCGCGCGTGAGGCTCTGACTCGTGCGGCTCACAAGCTGCCGATGAAGTGCAAGATCGTTAAGCGCGAGGCAGGTGAGCTGTGATGTCGGCCGGTACCAAGGCGTCCGAGCTGCGCGAGCTGGGCAACGAGGAGCTTGTGGCCAAGCTCCGCGAGGCCAAGGAAGAGCTGTTCAACCTCCGCTTCCAGGCGGCGACGGGTCAGCTCGAGAACCACGGCCGTCTGCGGGCGGTCCGTAAGGACATCGCCCGGATCTACACCCTCATGCGTGAGCGTGAGCTCGGCATTGAGACGGTGGAGAACGCCTGATGAGCGAGAGCAACGTGACTGAGAAGACCGAGCGCAACGCTCGCAAGGTCCGCGAGGGCCTGGTCGTCAGCGACAAGATGGACAAGACCGTCGTCGTCGCCGTCGAGGACCGCGTCAAGCACGCGCTGTACGGCAAGGTCATCCGCCGTACGAACAAGCTCAAGGCTCACGACGAGCAGAACGCTGCCGGCATCGGCGACCGCGTCCTCCTGATGGAGACCCGGAAGCTGTCGTCGACGAAGCACTGGCGCGTCGTCGAGATCCTCGAGAAGGCCAAGTAATCCCTCCTAGGGGGACCCCCTAGGAACAGTTCCGCCAGGCTCGGCAGGGGCACTCCGGTGCCCCTGCCGGGAACCGGCAGACAATCAGGAGATAGACGTGATCCAGCAGGAGTCGCGACTTCGCGTCGCCGACAACACTGGTGCCAAGGAGATCCTTTGCATCCGTGTTCTCGGTGGTTCGGGTCGCCGCTACGCGGGCATCGGTGACGTCATCGTCGCCACCGTCAAGGACGCGATCCCCGGTGGCAACGTGAAGAAGGGTGACGTCGTCAAGGCGGTCATCGTTCGCACCGTCAAGGAGCGCCGCCGCCAGGACGGCTCGTACATCCGCTTCGACGAGAACGCCGCCGTCATTCTGAAGAACGACGGCGACCCTCGTGGCACCCGTATCTTCGGCCCGGTCGGCCGTGAGCTGCGCGAGAAGAAGTTCATGAAGATCATCTCGCTCGCGCCGGAGGTGCTGTAAGCATGAAGATCAAGAAGGGCGACCTGGTCCAGGTCATCACCGGCAAGGACAAGGGCAAGCAGGGCAAGGTCATCGCGGCCATGCCGGCTGAGAACCGCGTCCTGGTCGAGGGTGTCAACCGGGTCAAGAAGCACACCAAGGCCGGCCCGAACCAGGCCGGTGGCATCGTGACGACCGAGGCTCCGGTCCACGTCTCCAACGTCCAGCTGGTCGTGGAGAAGGACGGCAAGAAGGTCGTCACGCGTGTGGGTTACCGCTTCGACGACGAGGGCAACAAGATCCGCGTTGCCAAGCGGACGGGTGAGGACATCTGATGGCTACCACCACTCCGCGTCTCAAGACGAAGTACCGCGAGGAGATCGCGGGCAAGCTGCGTGACGAGTTCAAGTACGAGAACGTCATGCAGATCCCCGGCCTCGTGAAGATCGTGGTCAACATGGGTGTCGGCGACGCCGCCCGTGACTCGAAGCTGATCGAGGGCGCGATCCGCGACCTCACCACGATCACCGGTCAGAAGCCGGCCGTCACCAAGGCCCGCAAGTCCATCGCGCAGTTCAAGCTGCGTGAGGGCCAGCCGATCGGTGCCCACGTCACGCTCCGTGGCGACCGCATGTGGGAGTTCCTGGACCGCACCCTGTCGCTCGCGCTGCCGCGCATCCGCGACTTCCGCGGCCTGTCCCCGAAGCAGTTCGACGGCCGTGGCAACTACACCTTCGGTCTCACGGAGCAGGTCATGTTCCACGAGATCGACCAGGACAAGATCGACCGTGTCCGGGGTATGGACATCACCGTGGTCACCACGGCGACCAACGACGACGAGGGCCGTGCCCTTCTGCGTCACCTCGGCTTCCCGTTCAAGGAGGCGTAAGCGAGATGGCGAAGAAGGCTCTCATCGCGAAGGCTGCCCGTAAGCCCAAGTTCGGTGTGCGTGCGTACACCCGCTGCCAGCGCTGCGGTCGCCCCCACTCCGTGTACCGCAAGTTCGGCCTGTGCCGCGTGTGCCTCCGTGAGATGGCTCACCGTGGCGAGCTGCCGGGCGTGACCAAGAGCTCCTGGTAATTCCCCTTCGCCCTTTGGGCGTTGGCGAATGACCGGAGTCTCTCGGTAGGCATTGGGTTGGCGGACTCCCGGTCCCGCATGGCTTAGGCTAGTGGGGTTGGGCGTCCGCCGCCCGTACGACTTACTACGCCGTAGGTCCACCGCACCGCACCCGCCCCGTCTCGGATCGGGGAGAGGGATGGTGCACCAGGAAACCCCGGCGAGAGAGGCCGAAGGCCAATTCATGACCATGACTGATCCGATCGCAGACATGCTCACGCGTCTGCGTAACGCGAACTCGGCGTACCACGACACCGTGACGATGCCGCACAGCAAGATCAAGTCGCACATCGCGGAAATCCTCCAGCAGGAGGGCTTCATCACCGGCTGGAAGGTCGAGGACGCCGAGGTCGGCAAGAACCTCGTCATCGACCTCAAGTTCGGTCCGAACCGTGAGCGCTCCATCGCGGGCATCAAGCGGATCTCGAAGCCGGGCCTCCGGGTTTACGCGAAGTCCACCAACCTGCCGAAGGTCCTCGGCGGCCTGGGCGTGGCGATCATCTCCACGTCCCACGGTCTCCTGACCGGCCAGCAGGCGCAGAAGAAGGGCGTGGGTGGGGAAGTCCTCGCCTACGTCTGGTAGTCGGGAACGGAGGAATAGCAATGTCGCGAATCGGCAAGCTCCCCATCACGGTTCCCGCCGGCGTGGACGTCACCATCGAGGGCCGCACGGTCACGGTGAAGGGTTCCAAGGGCACCCTGACCCACACCGTCGCCGCGCCGATCGAGATCGTTAAGGGCGAGGACGGCGTTCTGAACGTCACCCGTCCGAACGACGAGCGTCAGAACAAGGCCCTCCACGGCCTGTCCCGCACGCTGGTGGCCAACATGATCACCGGTGTGACCCAGGGGTACGTCAAGGCGCTCGAGATCAGCGGTGTCGGTTACCGCGTGGCCGCGAAGGGCTCCGACCTGGAGTTCCAGCTCGGCTACAGCCACCCGATCCTGGTGGAGGCCCCCGAGGGGATCTCCTTCAAGGTCGAGTCGCCGACCAAGTTCTCGGTCGAGGGCATCGACAAGCAGAAGGTCGGCGAGGTCGCCGCGAACATCCGCAAGCTGCGGAAGCCCGACCCGTACAAGGCCAAGGGCGTCAAGTACGCGGGCGAGGTCATCCGCCGCAAGGTCGGAAAGGCTGGTAAGTAAGCCATGGCATACGGTGTCAAGATCGCCAAGGGCGACGCTTACAAGCGCGCCGCGAAGGCGCGCCGTCACCTGCGCATCCGCAAGAACGTGTCGGGTACGGCGGAGCGTCCGCGTCTCGTCGTGACGCGCACGAACCGCGGTATCACCGCGCAGGTCATCGACGACCTCAAGGGTCACACCCTGGCGTCGGCGTCCCACCTGGACGCCTCCGTCCGCGGTGGCGAGGGCTCCAAGTCCTCGCAGGCCCAGCAGGTCGGCGCCCTGGTCGCCGAGCGCGCCAAGGCCGCCGGTGTCGAGGCCGTCGTGTTCGACCGTGGTGGCAACAGGTACGCCGGGCGCATTGCCGCTCTGGCTGACGCCGCCCGCGAAGCCGGGCTGAAGTTCTAAGCCCCGGTTCCGGGACTAACGGACGTAACAGAGAGAGGTATTCCAATGGCTGGACCCCAGCGCCGCGGTAGCGGTGCCGGTGGCGGCGAGCGGCGGGACCGGAAGGGCCGCGACGGTGGCGCTGCCGCCGCCGAGAAGACCGCGTACGTTGAGCGCGTAGTCGCGATCAACCGCGTCGCCAAGGTTGTCAAGGGTGGTCGTCGCTTCAGCTTCACCGCGCTGGTCGTGGTGGGCGACGGTGACGGCACCGTGGGTGTCGGTTACGGCAAGGCCAAGGAGGTGCCGGCCGCCATCGCCAAGGGTGTGGAGGAGGCCAAGAAGCACTTCTTCAAGGTCCCCCGTATCCAGGGCACCATCCCCCACCCCATCCAGGGTGAGAAGGCCGCGGGCGTCGTCCTGCTCAAGCCGGCTTCCCCCGGTACCGGTGTTATCGCCGGTGGCCCGGTGCGCGCCGTTCTCGAGTGCGCCGGCGTTCACGACATCCTGTCGAAGTCGCTCGGCTCCGACAACGCGATCAACATCGTGCACGCGACCGTGGAGGCCCTGAAGGGCCTGCAGCGTCCCGAGGAGATCGCGGCTCGCCGTGGTCTGCCGCTCGAGGACGTCGCCCCCGCGGCTCTGCTTCGTGCGCGTGCGGGAGCGGGTGCGTAATGGCTCGCCTCAAGATCACGCAGACGAAGTCGTACATCGGCAGCAAGCAGAACCACCGCGACACGCTGCGTTCGCTCGGGCTCAAGCGCCTGAACGACGTGGTCGTCAAGGAGGACCGTCCCGAGTTCCGCGGCATGGTGCACACCGTCCGCCACCTCGTGACGGTTGAGGAGGTCGACTGATCATGGCGGAGAACAACCCGCTCAAGATCCACAACCTCCGTCCCGCCCCGGGCGCCAAGACCGCCAAGACCCGTGTGGGTCGTGGTGAGGCGTCGAAGGGTAAGACGGCCGGTCGTGGTACCAAGGGCACCAAGGCCCGCTACCAGGTTCCGGAGCGCTTCGAGGGTGGGCAGATGCCCCTCCACATGCGTCTCCCGAAGCTCAAGGGCTTCAAGAACCCGTTCCGCACCGAGTACCAGGTCGTGAACCTGGACAAGCTGGCCGCGCTCTACCCGCAGGGTGGCGAGGTCACGGTGGCCGACCTGGTCGCCAAGGGTGCGGTTCGTAAGAACCAGCTCGTCAAGGTGCTCGGCACCGGCGAGGTCTCCGTGGCGCTGCAGGTGACGGTCGACGCCGTCTCCGGCTCCGCCAAGGAGAAGATCGCCGCCGCCGGCGGCACCGTCACCGAGCTCGTCTGAGACGACTCGATGGCCTGAACATCCGACCGGGGATGCCTCCCAAAAGGGGCATCCCCGGTTGGTCGTTCCTA
This sequence comes from Streptomyces roseofulvus, assembly GCF_039534915.1. NCBI lineage: Bacteria > Bacillati > Actinomycetota > Actinomycetes > Kitasatosporales > Streptomycetaceae > Streptomyces > Streptomyces roseofulvus. The sequence continues at coordinate 4,913,712 of NZ_BAAAWE010000001.1, forward strand.
GGGGGGCATGGTCGCCGGTAAGGTGGCGTGCACCGTCCATGCTCATGCGGTATAGACCGCCGGAGCCGGGACCGATCTCAATCAGTCCTTATCGAATCTCAAGACCGTCACCTCTGACGCTTAGCGCGGGGGTCGCAGGAGGCACCGTGCTCACCGGCTTCGCCCGGGCGTTCAAGACGCCCGACCTGCGCAAGAAGCTGCTCTTCACGCTGGCGATCATCGTGCTGTACCGCCTCGGGGCCCACATCCCCGTCCCCGGCGTCAGCTACGAGGCCGTCCAGATGTGCGTGGACCAGGCGAGCGAGGGCAACAACAGCCTGTTCGGCCTGGTGAACATGTTCAGTGGCGGCGCACTGCTGCAGATCACCATCTTCGCGCTCGGCATCATGCCGTACATCACGGCGAGCATCATCCTGCAGCTGCTCACCGTCGTGATCCCGCGTCTGGAAGCCCTCAAGAAGGAGGGCCAGAGCGGTACGGCGAAGATCACGCAGTACACCCGCTACCTGACGATCGCGCTGGCGATCCTCCAGGGCACGGGTCTCGTGGCCACCGCCAAGAGCGGTGCCCTCTTCAGCGGCTGCAGCGTGGCCGACCAGGTCGTCCCGGACCCCTCGATCTTCACCATCGCCACCATGGTCATCACCATGACCGCGGGCACCGCCATCGTCATGTGGCTCGGTGAGCTCATCACCGACCGCGGCATCGGCAACGGCATGTCGATCCTGATGTTCATCTCGATCGCCGCCGGCTTCCCGGGCGCCCTCTGGGCCATCAAGGAGAGCGGCAAGCTCGCCCAGGGCTGGATCGAGTTCGGCACCGTCATCCTCATCGGCTTCGTGATGGTGGCCCTCGTCGTCTTCGTCGAGCAGGCCCAGCGCCGCATCCCGGTGCAGTACGCGAAGCGCATGATCGGCCGCAGGTCGTACGGCGGTACGTCCACTTACATCCCGTTGAAGGTGAACCAGGCAGGTGTGATTCCTGTCATCTTCGCCTCGTCGCTGCTCTACATCCCGGCGCTGATCGCGCAGTTCTCGAACTCCACGGCGGGGTGGAAGACCTGGATCGAAGCCCACTTCGTCAAGGGTGACCACCCGTATTACATCGCCACGTACTTCCTCCTGATCGTGTTCTTCGCCTTCTTCTACGTGGCGATCTCGTTCAACCCCGAGGAAGTCGCCGACAACATGAAGAAGTATGGTGGCTTCATCCCGGGTATCCGGGCCGGTCGACCTACTGCCGAGTACCTGAGCTACGTGCTCAACAGGATCACTTGGCCGGGCTCGCTGTACTTGGGTCTGATCGCTCTTGTGCCGACGATGGCGTTGGCAGGCTTCGGCGGTGCCAATGCCAACTTCCCGTTCGGCGGGACGAGCATCCTCATCATCGTGGGTGTGGGGCTGGAGACCGTGAAGCAGATCGAGAGCCAGCTCCAGCAGCGCAATTACGAAGGGTTCCTCCGCTGATGCGAATCGTCCTCGTCGGACCGCCCGGTGCGGGCAAGGGCACGCAGGCTGCGTACCTCGCCAAGAACCTGGGCATCCCGCACATCTCTACGGGCGACCTGTTCCGTGCCAACATCTCGCAGGGCACGCCGTTGGGCGTAGAGGCGCAGTCGTACATGAAGGCCGGCCAGCTCGTGCCGGACTCCGTGACGATCGGGATGGCCGAGGACCGCATGCGCCAGGCGGACGCCGAGGGCGGCTTCCTGCTCGACGGGTTCCCGCGGAACGTGGCCCAGGCCGAGGCGCTGGACGCGTTCCTCAAGGCCGGTGGCATCGAGCTGGACGCGGTCCTGGACCTTGAGGTCCCCGAGGACGAGGTCGTGAAGCGGATCGCGGGTCGCCGCATCTGCCGCAAGGACTCCGCGCACGTCTTCCACGTCACGTACTCCGCTCCGAAGACCGAGGGCGTCTGCGACGTCTGCGGCGGCGAGCTGTACCAGCGCGACGACGACACGGAGGAGACCGTCCGCAAGCGCCTGGCGGTCTACCACACGGAGACCGAGCCGATCATCGACTACTACCGGGCGCAGAACCTGGTCGCGACGATCTCCGCGCTCGGCAAGGTGGACGAGGTCACGGCGCGTGCGATGGACGCGCTGAAGAAGTAACCCCACGCTCACGCGGTACGGCCGCGGTGCCCCTGACGGGCGCCGCGGCCGTATCGTTGTTCTGTTCCCCGTACTCGATGGAAAGGCCCCGCCCACGATGGTGCAGATCAAGACCCCGGAGCAGATCGCGAAGATGCGCGAGGCGGGGCTGGTCGTCGCCGCCATCCACGCGGCGACCCGCGAGGCGGCCGTGCCGGGCGCCACGACCAAGGACCTCGACGAGGTCGCGCGCAAGGTGATCGCCGACCACGGCGCGAAGTCCAACTTCCTCGGGTACGGCGGCTTCCCCGCGACCATCTGCACCTCGGTCAACGAGGTCGTGGTCCACGGCATCCCCGACGAGAAGACCGTCCTCAAGGACGGCGACATCATCTCGATCGACGCCGGCGCGATCGTGGACGGCTGGCACGGCGACGCCGCGTACACCGCCTTCGTCGGCACCGGTCACGCGCCGGAGCTGATCGAGCTCTCCCGGGTGACCGAGGAGTCGATGTGGGCCGGCATCGCGGCGATGCGGGTGGGCGCGCGCCTGGTCGACATCTCGAAGGCGATCGAGTCGTACATCAAGCGGCAGCCGCGGCCGGCGGTCGGCGAGCACAGCCTCGGGAAGTACGGCATCGTCGAGGACTACGGCGGCCACGGCATCGGCACCGAGATGCACATGGACCCGCACCTGCTGAACTACGTCTCCCGCAAGCGCGGCAAGGGCCCGAAGCTGGTCCCCGGCTTCTGCCTGGCGATCGAGCCGATGGTCTCCCTGGGCACCCCGCACACGGAGGTCCTGGCGGACGACTGGACGGTCGTCTCCACCGACGGCACCTGGTCCTCCCACTGGGAGCACAGCGTCGCCCTCACCGACGAGGGCCCCCTGGTCCTCACCGCCGTCGACGGCGGCAAGGCCAAGCTGGCCGAGCTGGGCGTCACCGCCGCCCCGGACCCGCTGGCGTAACCCCCGCCCCTGCGGGCGAGTAACGATCTTCCGTGCTGGGCAAACTCCCCGGATTCGTCTTTTCCAGGTGCCTGGCGTAGACTGATGCGTCGGCTCTCGTGTACCCGTGTGTCCGCACCGGGGAGTGAGAGTCGATCAAGGTAGCCGATTCGAAAGGCGAAGCGTGGCCAAGAAGCAAGGTGCCATCGAAATCGAGGGCACCGTGATCGAGTCCCTCCCGAACGCCATGTTCAAGGTGGAGCTCCAGAACGGTCACAAGGTCCTCGCGCACATCTCCGGCAAGATGCGGATGCACTACATCCGTATCCTCCCGGACGACCGGGTCGTCGTGGAGCTGTCTCCGTACGACCTGACGCGTGGCCGGATCGTCTACCGGTACAAGTAGATCTTGCCCGCACCCCGCCTCCGCGCGCGGGTGGTGGCACTGACCCGGAGAACCTCACATCCCATGAAGGTCAAGCCGAGCGTCAAGAAGATCTGCGACAAGTGCAAGGTGATCCGCCGTCACGGCCGGGTCATGGTCATCTGCGACAACCTGCGCCACAAGCAGCGCCAGGGCTGACGCACGCCGACCGAACCTGCACCTCGCAGTTCTTCGCGCGACGCATAGCAATACGTACATACGCAGAGCCCGTCCGGCCGTTCACGCACGGCTGACGGCACCTCCGGCGGGGGCCGGGGACCCGATCTGTACCTCATACGGCAGCCGGGAACGGTTCTGCAGCAGACCCCCGAGAACACAGGAGCCATTGAATGGCACGCGTTTCCGGTGTTGACATCCCGCGCGAGAAGCGCGTGGTGGTCGCACTCACCTACGTCTTCGGTATCGGGCGTACCCGGTCCGAGGAGATTCTCGCCGCGACCGGCGTGAACCCGTCCACCCGTGTCCGCGACCTTGCCGAGGAAGACCTCGTCAAGATCCGCGAGTACGTGGACGCCAACCTCCAGACCGAGGGTGACCTCCGCCGCGAGATCGCCGCCGACATCCGCCGCAAGGTCGAGATCGGCTGCTACCAGGGCCTTCGCCACCGTCGTGGCCTGCCCGTCCGCGGTCAGCGCACCAGCACGAACGCTCGTACCCGCAAGGGCCCGCGTCGCGCCATCGCCGGCAAGAAGAAGCCGGGCAAGAAGTAGTCCTCAGCGGACGCTTGACCAAGCGGTCTTCGCTGTAGGACCGACCACCTCCCGTAGGAGTAAGAGATGCCCCCCAAGGGTCGTCAGGGCGCTGCCAAGAAGGTGCGCCGCAAGGAAAAGAAGAACGTCGCTCACGGCCACGCGCACATCAAGAGCACGTTCAACAACACGATCGTCTCGATCACGGACCCGTCCGGCAACGTGATCTCCTGGGCCTCCGCCGGCCACGTCGGCTTCAAGGGCTCGCGCAAGTCCACCCCCTTCGCCGCGCAGATGGCCGCCGAGTCGGCCGCCCGCCGCGCGCAGGAGCACGGCATGCGCAAGGTCGACGTCTTCGTCAAGGGTCCCGGCTCCGGCCGTGAGACCGCGATCCGCTCCCTCCAGGCCACCGGCCTCGAGGTCGGCTCGATCCAGGACGTCACCCCCACGCCGCACAACGGCTGCCGTCCCCCCAAGCGCCGCCGCGTCTGACGCGTCGCCTGCTTGACCTGGGCATTCGGGCGGTGCGTCCCCTTCGGGGGGCGTACCGCCCGTACCCTTGCAGTACGCAGTACCGCAAGACCCCCGTCGGGCGTCAAATAGTGGGCGTCCACGACTGAAGGAACACACATGCTTATCGCTCAGCGTCCGTCGCTGACCGAAGAGGTCGTCGACGAGTTCCGCTCCCGGTTCGTGATCGAGCCGCTGGAGCCGGGCTTCGGCTACACCCTCGGCAACAGCCTCCGCCGTACGCTCCTCTCCTCGATCCCGGGTGCCGCCGTCACCAGCATCCGCATCGACGGTGTCCTGCACGAGTTCACCACCGTGCCGGGCGTCAAGGAGGACGTCACCGACCTCATCCTCAACATCAAGCAGCTGGTCGTCTCCTCGGAGCACGACGAGCCGGTCGTGATGTACCTGCGCAAGCAGGGCCCGGGTCTGGTCACCGCCGCCGACATCGCGCCCCCGGCCGGTGTCGAGGTGCACAACCCCGACCTCGTCCTGGCGACCCTGAACGCCAAGGGCAAGCTGGAGATGGAGCTGACCGTCGAGCGCGGTCGCGGCTACGTCTCCGCCGTCCAGAACAAGCAGGTGGGCCAGGAGATCGGCCGTATCCCGGTCGACTCCATCTACTCGCCGGTTCTCAAGGTCACCTACAAGGTCGAGGCGACCCGAGTCGAGCAGCGCACCGACTTCGACAAGCTCATCGTCGACGTCGAGACCAAGCAGGCCATGCGCCCGCGCGACGCCATGGCGTCCGCCGGCAAGACCCTGGTCGAGCTGTTCGGTCTCGCCCGCGAGCTGAACATCGACGCCGAGGGCATCGACATGGGCCCGTCCCCGACGGACGCCGCCCTCGCCGCCGACCTCGCGCTGCCGATCGAGGAGCTGGAGCTCACGGTCCGCTCCTACAACTGCCTCAAGCGTGAGGGCATCCACTCCGTGGGTGAGCTCGTGGCGCGCTCCGAGGCCGACCTGCTCGACATCCGCAACTTCGGTGCGAAGTCGATCGACGAGGTCAAGGCGAAGCTGGCCGGCATGGGCCTCGCGCTCAAGGACAGCCCGCCCGGATTCGACCCGACCGCCGCGGCGGACGCCTTCGGCGCCGACGACGACGCGGACGCCGGGTTCGTCGAGACCGAGCAGTACTGACGGTCGTAGTTCTGCTGCGGGTCCGCTTCGGCTGATCGCGCAGTTCCCCGCGCCCCTTACGGGGCCGGGGTCTCCGACAGGTAACCGCCTGCTCGGATACTGACACCGGTACCTCACACGGCCGGTGCAGATCACAAGGAGAAACACCATGCCGCGTCCCGCGAAGGGTGCCCGCCTCGGCGGTTCCGCCGCTCACGAGAAGCTGCTGCTCGCCAACCTGGCGAAGTCGCTGTTCGAGCACGGCCGCATCACGACGACCGAGGCCAAGGCCCGCCGTCTGCGTCCCGTCGCCGAGCGCCTGATCACCAAGGCGAAGAAGGGCGACATCCACAACCGTCGCCTGGTGCTGCAGACGATCACCGACAAGGGCATCGTCCACACCCTCTTCACCGAGATCGCCCCGCGCTACTCGGAGCGTCCGGGTGGTTACACCCGCATCACCAAGATCGGCAACCGTCGTGGCGACAACGCCCCGATGGCCGTGATCGAGCTCGTCGAGGGCGAGATCGCCAAGAAGGCGACCGTCGCCGAGGCCGAGGCCGCCACCAAGCGCGCCGTCAAGGAGGCCGACGAGGCCGCCGCGGTCGAGGCGACCGAGGACGAGGCGAAGGACGCGTAAGCGTTCTTCCGACGTTTCTCACGGAACGGGCCCGTACCCCCTGGGGTGCGGGCCCGTTCCCGTGCGTCTGAGAGGATTTCCCGGTGAGTGATGACGTGCAGCCCGGGTTCGTACGGGTACGGCTGGACCTTTCCTACGACGGCCGCGACTTCTCCGGCTGGGCCAAGCAGGCCCGCGGCCAGCGGACCGTGCAGGGCGAGATCGAGGACGCGCTGAGGACCGTGACGCGGTCCCAGGAGACGTACGAGCTGACCGTCGCCGGCCGGACCGACGCCGGGGTGCACGCGCGCGGGCAGGTCGCGCACGTGGACCTGCCGGAGGAGCTGTGGCGGGAGCACCGCGAGAAGCTGCTGCGGCGGCTCGCGGGGCGGCTCCCGCACGACGTCCGGGTGTGGAGCGTCGCCGAGGCCCCCGAGGGCTTCAACGCCCGGTTCTCGGCGATCTGGCGGCGGTACGCGTACCGGGTCACCGACCACCCCGGCGGCGTCGACCCGCTGCTGCGCGGGCACGTCCTGTGGCACGACTGGACCCTCGACGTGGACGCCATGAACGAGGCCGCCGCCGCGCTGGTCGGCGAGCACGACTTCGCCGCGTACTGCAAGAAGCGCGAGGGCGCGACCACCATCCGCACGCTGCAGGCGCTGCGCTGGGAGCGGCGGCCCGACGGCATCCTGGAGGCCACGGTCAAGGCCGACGCCTTCTGCCACAACATGGTCCGCTCGCTGGTCGGCGCGCTGCTCTTCGTCGGCGACGGGCACCGGCCGGTGGACTGGCCCGGGAAGGTGCTGGCCGCCGGCGTGCGCGACTCCGCGGTCCACGTCGTCCGCCCGCACGGCCTGACCCTCGAAGAGGTCGGCTACCCGGCCGACGACCAGCTCGCCGCCCGCAGCCGCGAGGCCCGCAACAAGCGCACCCTGCCGGGCGTCGCCGGCTGCTGCTGAGCCGGCGGCGACCGGGTCAGCGCGGCGGGGCCGAGGCGGCCGCCGCCGCGTTCGCCTGGCTCTTGCCGCGGGCGTAGATCTGGTTGAAGACGAAGGTGCCCAGGTCGTCGCTGGCCTGGAAGACGGGCTTGTCCTTCGTGGTGACCTTGGTGCCGTTCGTGAAGCCGGCCTGGGTGAAGTAGGCGTACCGGCCCACCGAGTTGGCGCGGCGCAGGCAGACGGTGGCGTGGCAGAAGGTGCCGACGCCCTTGCCCGCGAGCGGCGCGATGCCGCCGGTGGCCTGCTTCTTCGCGGCCAGGGCGGCCTTCTCGGAGGGGAAGACGGCGACGCCGACGGTGATCGCCACCCCGTCCTTGACGTAGGTGGCGCGCAGCACGCGCTCGCACCCGTTCTTCTGGAGCACCGAGCCGAGGCCGCCGGTGGTGACCGAGGCGCAGTTCTTCGTCGCGGAGGTCGCGCCCTTCTTGTAGGGGCGGCCGAACATGGTGAGCTTGGTGCCGGGGTAGAGCCCGTCGGTGGTCAGCGGCGCCTTGTCCTTCTTCGGATCGGTGATGTAGTCCTTCGGGTCCGGCGGGGGCGGCGGGGCCACGGAGGAGAAGGTCGGCGCGGGAGTGGGGGAGGCCGTCGTGGCGACCGGGGCCGTCGGCGTCGGGCCGCCGTTCTTGGCCTCGTCGTTCTTCTTGTTCGTCGCCACCACGGCGGCCGCGACGAGCGCGCCCACCGCCACCGTGGCGAGGACGCCGCCCGCGATCAGCAGGCGGCGCTTGCGGCGGCTGCCGGCCTCGGAGGCGGCCGCGAGGGCGCCCCAGTCAGGGGTGCCGTCGCCCTGTCCGCCCGCGAAGGGGTCCTGCGGCGGCGGGTAGCCGTACCCGTGCTGCGGCTGCTGCTGTCCGTACGTCCCCGGCTGCTGCGGGTACCCGTACCCGTGCGGCTGTCCGTACCCCTGCTGCCCCTGCTGCTGCGGCTCCTGCGGCCACTGCGGTCCCCCAAAGCTCATGCCGCGCATCCTAAACCGCTTGGGGGAAGCGGACGCGGGCGGTGACAATGCACCCCATGGGACATGTCGAGGCCGCGCATCTGGAGTACTACCTTCCCGACGGGAGGGTCCTGCTCGGGGACGCCTCCTTCCGGGTCGGGGAGGGCGCCGTCGTCGCGCTCGTCGGGGCCAACGGCGCCGGCAAGACCACCCTCCTGCGGATGATCGCCGGAGACCTCCAGCCGCACGGCGGCTCCGTCACCGTCAGCGGCGGGCTCGGCGTGATGCCGCAGTTCATCGGCTCCGTACGGGACGAGTCGACCGTTCGCGACCTGCTGGTCTCCGTGGCGCACCCCCGCATCCGGGAGGCCGCGAAGGCCGTCGACGCGGCCGAGCACCTGATCATGACGGTCGACGACGAGGCCGCGCAGATGACGTACGCGCAGGCCCTCGCCGACTGGGCGGAGGTACAGGGGTACGAGGCCGAGACGCTGTGGGACATCTGCACCATGGCCGCGCTGGGCGTGCCGTACGAGAAGGCGCAGTTCCGTCAGGTGCGGACGCTCTCCGGCGGTGAGCAGAAGCGGCTCGTCCTGGAGTCGCTGCTGCGCGGCACCGACGAGGTGCTGCTCCTCGACGAGCCGGACAACTATCTCGACGTGCCGGGCAAGCGGTGGCTGGAGGAGCGGCTGCGGGAGACCCGCAAGACCGTGCTCTTCATCTCCCACGACCGGGAGCTGCTCTCCCGCGCCGCGCAGAAGATCATCGCGGTGGAGCCCGGCGCGGCCGGCTCCGACGTGTGGGTGCACGGCGGCGGCTTCGACACCTTCCACGAGGCGCGGCGGGAGCGGTTCGCCCGCTTCGAGGAGCTGAAGCGGCGCTGGGAGGAGAAGCACGCGCAGCTGAAGAAGCTGGTCGTCAACCTGCGGCAGGCGGCCGCGGTCAGCCACGAGATGGCGTCCCGGTACGCCGCCGCGCAGACCCGCCTGAAGAAGTTCGAGGAGGCCGGCCCGCCGCCGGAGCCTCCGCGCGAGCAGGACATCCGGATGCGGCTGCGCGGCGGCCGGACCGGCGTCCGGGCCGTGACCTGCGAGAATCTGGAGCTCACCGGCCTGATGAAGCCCTTCTCCCTGGAGATCTTCTACGGGGAGCGGGTCGGCGTCCTGGGCTCGAACGGCTCCGGCAAGTCCCACTTCCTGCGGCTGCTCGCCGGGGACGCGTCGGTGGCCCACACCGGTACGTGGAAGCTGGGCGCGCGGGTCGTCCCCGGGCACTTCGCCCAGACCCACGCCCACCCGGAGCTGGCCGGCCGCCCGCTCGTCGACATCCTGTGGACCGAGCACGCGAAGGACCGGGGCGCGGCGATGTCGATGCTGCGCCGGTACGAGCTGGAGCGGCAGGGCGACCAGCCCTTCGACAAGCTGTCCGGCGGCCAGCAGGCCCGCTTCCAGATCCTCCTCCTGGAGCTGGCCGGCACGACCGCGCTGCTCCTCGACGAGCCCACGGACAACCTGGACCTGGAGTCCGCCGAGGCGCTCCAGGACGGCCTGGAGTCCTACGAGGGCACGGTCCTGGCCGTCACCCACGACCGCTGGTTCGCCAAGAGCTTCGACCGCTACCTGGTCTTCGGCTCGGACGGCATCGTCCGGGAGACCACGGAGCCGGTGTGGGACGAGCGGAGGGTGGAACGGGCGCGCTGACCCGACGGGCGGGGGCCGACGGACGGAGTCCGGCGCAGCCGGCCGAAGCCGGGGAGGCCCCCCGGGTCCGAGCCGTGCGAGGGCGGCGCGAGGGCGGGGTCCACGGAGCCGGTGCGGGACGAGCGGAGGGTGGAACGGGCGCGCTGACCCGGGCGGCGGACGACGGGCGGGGGCGAGGCGCGCGAGGGCGGCGTCGGGCAGGGGCTGCTGACGCAGACGCTGCGCGCCCTGGAGCGGACGGGCTCGTCGGCCGGGCGCGTTTTGACCCGGTCGGGGGAGCGCGGGTACGCTTCTGGTTTGTTATGCGTATTGGCTTCGTCGTTCTCACGCGGAGAGGCCTTGCGCGGTTCCCTGGAGCAGTTACCAGTGGCTCGCATACGGGCGGTGTCCCGGCAGTGTGTGCCCCAGCTGCATGATCGCTTCAGGTGTGTCTGGACTCCATCCACTGAAGAAGCGAAGGCTACGAAGTGCGTACGTACAGCCCCAAGCCCGGCGATGTCACTCGCCAGTGGCACATCATCGACGCGCAGGACATCGTCCTGGGTCGTCTGGCGACGACGGCTGCGAACCTCCTGCGAGGCAAGCACAAGCCGGTTTACGCCCCCCACATGGACATGGGCGACTTCGTCATCATCATCAACGCCGACAAGGTCCACCTGTCCGGCAACAAGAAGACCCAGAAGATGGCGTACCGCCACTCCGGCTACCCGGGTGGTCTGCGCTCCGTCCGCTACGACGAGCTTCTGGAGAAGAACCCCGAGAAGGCCGTCGAGAAGGCCATCAAGGGCATGATCCCCAAGAACTCCCTGGGCCGTCAGATGCTCTCGAAGCTGAAGGTCTACGCGGGCGAGAACCACCCGCACGCTGCCCAGCAGCCGGTCCCGTTCGAGATCACCCAGGTCGCGCAGTAGTTCCGGCCACCCCCTAAGAACGAAAGAAATCTGAGGAGCATCGTGGCCGAGACCACCCCCGAGACCCCCATCGACGAGTTCGAGGGCGTCGAGGAGTACACCACCGAGACCGAGATCGTCGAGGGTGACTACACCTCCGAGTCCCTCGCGTCCCGCTTCGGCGACCCGCAGCCGGCCGCCGGCCTGGGCCGTCGCAAGAACGCCATCGCCCGCGTCCGGATCGTCCCGGGCACCGGCAAGTGGAAGATCAACGGGCGTACGCTCGAGGACTACTTCCCGAACAAGGTCCACCAGCAGGAAGTCAACGAGCCCTTCAAGGTGCTCGAGCTCGACAACCGCTACGACGTCATCGCCCGCATCGCGGGTGGCGGTGTCTCCGGCCAGGCCGGTGCCCTGCGCCTCGGTGTCGCCCGCGCCCTGAACGAGGCCGACGTCGAGAACAACCGCCCGGCGCTGAAGAAGGCCGGCTTCCTCTCCCGTGACGACCGCGCGGTCGAGCGGAAGAAGGCCGGTCTCAAGAAGGCCCGCAAGGCTCCGCAGTACAGCAAGCGTTAATCGCCTGCTCGCACTGCTTGTACGTACGCCCCGGCGCACTGCGCGTGCCGTCGGGGCGTACGTTTTTTCTTAACCTCTTTCACCCCGGACCTTTCACCGGGATCTTTTTCACCCTTGGGCACGCATTTTCGGAGGACAGCTGTGGGACGACTCTTCGGCACCGACGGCGTACGCGGCGTTGCCAACGCGGACCTGACGGCGGAGCTCGCGCTCGGCCTGTCGGTCGCGGCGGCGCACGTGCTCGCCGAGGCGGGGACCTTCGAGGGCCATCGGCCGACCGCCGTGGTCGGGCGTGACCCGCGCGCGTCCGGAGAGTTCCTGGAGGCGGCCGTCGTCGCCGGTCTCGCCAGCGCCGGCGTCGACGTCCTGCGCGTCGGCGTCCTGCCGACCCCGGCCGTCGCCCACCTCACCGGCGTCCTCGGCGCCGACCTCGGCGTGATGCTCTCCGCCAGCCACAACGCCATGCCCGACAACGGCATCAAGTTCTTCGCCCGCGGCGGCCACAAGCTCGCCGACGACCTGGAGGACAAGATCGAGGCCGTCTACGAGGAGCACCGCACCGGCGCCCCCTGGGACCGCCCGACCGGTGCCGGCGTCGGCCGCGTCCGCGACTACGACGAGGGCTTCGAGACCTACGTCTCCCACCTCCTGTCCGTGCTGCCGAACCGCCTCGACGGCCTGAAGGTCGTCCTCGACGAGGCCCACGGCGCCGCCGCCCGCGTCTCGCCCGAGGCGTTCACCCGCGCCGGCGCCCAGGTCGTCACCATCGGCGCCGCCCCCGACGGCCTCAACATCAACGACGGCTGCGGCTCCACCCACCTGGACCTGCTCAAGGCCGCCGTCGTCGAGCACGGCGCCGACTTCGGCATCGCCCACGACGGCGACGCCGACCGCTGCCTCGCCGTCGACCACACCGGCGAGGAGGTGGACGGCGACCAGATCCTCGCCGTGCTCTCCCTCGCCATGCGCGAGGCCGGCACGCTCCGCGGCGACACCGTCGTCGCCACCGTCATGTCCAACCTGGGCTTCAAGCTCGCCATGGAGCGCGAGGGCCTCACCCTCGTCCAGACCGCGGTCGGCGACCGCTACGTCCTGGAGTCCATGAAGGAGCACGGCTTCGCCCTCGGCGGCGAGCAGTCCGGGCACGTCATCGTGCTCGACCACGCCACCACCGGCGACGGCACCCTCACCGGCCTCATGCTGGCCGCCCGGGTCGCCGCCACCGGCAAGTCCCTCGCGGAGCTGGCCTCCGTCATGGAGCGGCTGCCGCAGATCCTCATCAACGTGAAGGACGTCGACAAGTCCCGCGTCTCCACCTCCGGCGAGCTGGCCGCCGCCGTCGCCGAGGCCGAGCGCGAGCTGGGCACCACCGGCCGGGTGCTGCTCCGCTCCTCCGGCACCGAGCCGCTGGTCCGCGTCATGGTCGAGGCCGCCGACATCGAGCAGGCCCGCTCGGTCGCGCAGCGCCTCGCCGACGTGGTGAAGTCCGCGCTCGGCTAGACCGTCCGAGGGATACGGGAAGGGCCCCGCGCACTCCGGTGCGGCGGGGCCCTTCCCGTATCCACGCGTCGGCGGGGGCTCAGCCCCTCCGCAGCCGGCGCTTCAGCTTGCCCCGCTGGGTCTCCCACAGCCACTTCTGGAGCAGCAGGGTCAGGGTGCCCGCCAGCATGATGCCGAGCAGGTTGAGCAGCAGCTGCTGCACCGAGCCCCACGTCTGGCCGACCTCGCCGTAGCTCAGCGCCACGGCCGCGTTCGCCGCCGCCGGCACGGTCGTCACCGAGATCGCCACGCCCACCAGGGCGCCCGCCTTCGACGAGGTCAGCGACAGGGTGCCGGCCGCGCCCGCGAGCAGCGCCACGACGAAGGAGAACGGGTCCGGCTGCCAGATGAACGCGGTCTGCGGCCGCGCCGCGTCCAGCTGCGCCTTGCTGAACAGGCCCAGCCAGTCCATCAGCAGGCTGAACAGCGTCGTCACCGCGATCGCCGCCACGAAACCGACGAGCAGCGCCACCAGCGAGCGGGCCGCCAGCCGCGGGGCCCGCTTCACGATCGCCGTGCACACCCCGGCGAGCGGCCCGAACTCCGGGCCGACCGCCATCGCGCCCACGATCAGGATCGCGTTGTCCAGGACCACGCCGCAGGCCGCGATCATCGTCGCCAGCAGCATGAAGGCGAGATAGGTGAAGGAGAGCGTCGACTCCTCGTGGGTCGCGTCCGCCAGCTGCTCCCACAGCACCGCGTCCGCGCCCTCGCCGGGGGCTTCCTCCTCGGCCGCGTCGGCCCGCTCCGACATCGACAGGTCGATGTTCTCGACGGCGATCGAACCGTCCTGATCCAGCTTCAGCTCCCGCAGCCCGTGCAGGAGTTCGTCGCCCGCCTCGCGGGCCACGTCGCACATCACGACGTCCCCGGAGGGGTTCCGGGCCGCGCCCGGCAGCACCACCACATGGGTGGTGCCGACCGTCGACCCGATCAGCTCGGTCACGGCCTCCGTGCGGTCGGGGGGCACGATCATCCGCAGATGCAACATCCCCCGAGCTTACGGAGGTCAGAGCTTGCGCAGGCTGAGGCGCTGCACCTTGTGGTCCGGGCCCTTGCGGACGACGAGCGTCGCCCGGCCGCGGGTCGGGGCCACGTTCTCCAGCAGGTTGACCTTGTTGACGGTCCGCCACATCGTGCGGGCGTAGTCCAGCGCCTCCTCCTCGGACACCTGCGTCCACCGCCGGAAGTACGAGGACGGGTCCTGGAAGGCGGTCTCGCGCAGCTTGCGGAAGCGGTTGAGGTACCAGCCCTCGATGTCCTCCGGCCGCGCGTCCACGTACACCGAGAAGTCGAAGTAGTCCGCCAGGCCCACCCGGGTCCGGCCGTCCTTGCCGGGCAGCGCCGGCTGGAGCACGTTCAGCCCCTCGACGATCAGGATGTCGGGCCGGCGCACCACCAGCTCCTCGCCCGGCACCCGGTCGTAGATGAGGTGCGAGTAGACCGGGGCGGTGACCTCCTCCTTGCCCGCCTTCACGTCGGCGACGAACCGGGTGAGCGCCCGCCGGTCGTACGACTCGGGGAAGCCCTTCCGGGACATCAGCCCGCGCGCCTTCAGTTCCTCCATCGGGTAGAGGAAGCCGTCGGTGGTGATCCGCTCCACCCGCGGGTGCTCGGGCCAGCGGGCGAGCAGCGCCTGGAGGAGGCGCGCCACCGTCGACTTGCCGACCGCGACCGATCCGGCGACCCCTATGACGAACGGCGTGCCGCGCTGCTCGCCGCTCTCCCCGAGAAAGGTGTTCAGCGCCCCCCGCAGGCCGCTGGTGGCCTGCACGTACAGGTTGAGCAGCCGGGAGAGCGGCAGATAGACGTCCCGCACCTCGTCGAGGTCGATGACGTCCCCGAGGCCCTTCAGCCGCTCGACCTCCTCGGCGGTGAGGGGGAGCGGGGTCTTGTCGCGCAGGGCGCTCCACTCGGCGCGGGTGAGGTCGACGTACGGGGTCGGCTCGGCGGCCCTGCGGGGGCCTCCGCTTCCGGCTCCGTTGCCGTTGGCGCTTCGTGGCGGCGAAGTGATCACCCCGCCATTGTCCCGGCTTCCCGCGCCGCGTGGGTCGTGGGGTGGGTCACGTGCCGCACGGTTGACGGCGGCCGCCCCCGCTCCGGGCGGGGTACGGGCCCGGCGCCCGCTTCGGCCGTAGGCTGCCGCCATGTGCGGAATCGTGGGATACGTCGGCGGGCAGTCGGCGCTTGATGTGGTCGTCGCGGGGCTGAAGCGGCTGGAGTACCGGGGGTACGACTCGGCCGGGGTCGCCGTGCTGGCGGACGGCGGGCTCGCCGCCGCGAAGAAGGCGGGCAAGCTCGTCAACCTGGAGAAGGAACTCGTCGACCGGCCGCTGGCCGCCGGCACCGTCGGCATCGGGCACACCCGGTGGGCCACCCACGGCGGCCCGACCGACGCCAACGCGCACCCGCACCTCGACAACGCGGGCCGGGTCGCCGTCGTGCACAACGGCATCATCGAGAACTTCGCCGCCCTGCGCGAGGAGCTCGCCGAGCGGGGCCACACCCTCCTCTCCGAGACCGACACCGAGGTCGTCGCCCACCTGCTGGCGGAGGAGTTCTCGTCCGTCGGCGACCTCGCCGAGGCCATGCGGCTGGTCTGCCGGCGGCTCGACGGGGCCTTCACCCTGGTCGCCGTCCACGCCGACCAGCCCGACGTCGTCGTCGGCGCCCGCCGCAACTCGCCGCTCGTCGTCGGCGTCGGCGAGGGCGAGAACTTCCTCGCCTCGGACGTCTCCGCCTTCATCGCCCACACCCGGTCCGCGATCGAGCTCGGCCAGGACCAGGTCGTCGAGCTGAGCCGGGACGGGGTCACCGTCACCGACTTCGACGGCGCGCCGGCCGACGTCCGCGCCTTCCACGTCGACTGGGACGCCTCCGCCGCCGAGAAGGGC
Source organism: Streptomyces roseofulvus (assembly GCF_039534915.1). Lineage (NCBI taxonomy): Bacteria > Bacillati > Actinomycetota > Actinomycetes > Kitasatosporales > Streptomycetaceae > Streptomyces > Streptomyces roseofulvus. The sequence continues at coordinate 4,929,675 of NZ_BAAAWE010000001.1, forward strand.
GGCTACGACCACTTCATGCTCAAGGAGATCGCCGAGCAGCCCAAGGCGGTCGCCGACACCCTCCTCGGGCGGATCGACGCCTCCGGGCGGCTCACCCTCGACGAGGTCCGCATCCCCGACGCGGTGCTGCGCGAGGCCGACAAGGTCGTCATCGTCGCCTGCGGCACCGCCTTCCACGCCGGACTCATCGCCAAGTACGCCATCGAGCACTGGACCCGGATCCCCTGCGAGGTGGAGCTGGCCAGCGAGTTCCGCTACCGCGACCCGATCCTCGGGCAGCGGACGCTGGTCATCGCCATCTCGCAGTCCGGCGAGACCATGGACACCCTGATGGCGCTCCGGCACGCCCGCGAGCAGGGCGCCAAGGTCCTCGCCGTCTGCAACACCAACGGCTCGACGATCCCGCGCGAGTCGGACGCCGTGCTGTACACCCACGCGGGGCCCGAGGTCGCCGTCGCCTCCACGAAGGCGTTCCTGACGCAGCTCGTCGCCTGCTACCTCCTCGCCCTCTACCTGGGCCAGGTCCGCGGCACCAAGTGGGGCGACGAGATCCACGCCGTCGTCCGCGAGCTCGCCCGGATCGGCGAGGAGGTCGAGCGGGTCCTGGAGACGATGGAGCCCGTCCGGGCCCTCGCCCGCTCCCTCGCCCACAAGGACACGATCCTCTTCCTCGGCCGGCACGTCGGCTACCCGGTGGCCCTGGAGGGCGCGCTGAAGCTGAAGGAGCTGGCGTACATGCACGCCGAGGGCTTCGCGGCCGGCGAGCTGAAGCACGGGCCGATCGCGCTCATCGAGGAGGACCTGCCGGTCGTCGTCGTGGTGCCCTCGCCGAAGGGCCGCTCGGTCCTCCACGACAAGATCGTCTCCAACATCCAGGAGATCCGGGCCCGGGGCGCCCGGACCATCGTGATCGCCGAGGAGGGCGACGAGGCGGTCGTCCCCTTCGCCGACCACCTCGTCCGCGTCCCGGCCACGCCCACGCTGCTCCAGCCGCTCGTCTCGACGGTGCCGCTCCAGGTCTTCGCCTGCGAGCTGGCCACCGCGCGGGGCAACGAGGTGGACCAGCCGCGCAACCTGGCCAAGTCCGTGACGGTGGAGTGAGGAAAGAAAGATGATCATCGGGGTGGGGATCGACGTGGCGGAGATCGACCGCTTCGCCGCGTCCCTGGAGCGGACGCCGGCGCTGATCGAGCGCCTCTTCGTCGAGGCCGAGCTGCTGCTGCCGAGCGGCGAGCGCCGGGGCCCGGCCTCCCTCGCGGTGCGCTTCGCCGCCAAGGAGGCGCTGGCGAAGGCGCTCGGCTCGCCGGGCAACCTGCACTGGACGGACGCGGAGGTGTACGCCGAGTCCACCGGCCAGCCCCGGATCCGCGTGCGCGGCACGGTGGCGGCCCGCGCGGCCGAACTGGGCGTGAAGCACTGGCACGTCTCGCTGAGCCATGACGCGGGGGTGGCCTCGGCGGTGGTGATCGCCGAGGGCTGAGACGCACCCGGACGAGCACGGGGCCCGGCACCGCGGAAGCGCGGCCACCGGGCCCTTCTCCGTACCCGCAGGGCGACGGGGCCGCCGCCTCGACGCGCCGCCGGCGCGGGGCGCTCGCGGTGTCGCCGGGTCCGGCGGCGGACGCTCGCGGCCTTGCCAGGGCGGTGGTGACGGCCAAGGGGGCGTTGCCTCCTCGGCGCCGGGGGCGGGCCCGGTGCCGCCCGGGGCGGGCTGTCGGTGCCGGAGAGGTCGGCGCCGTGGCCCCCGGTCCCGGGGGGGCGTCGGTCGGCCACGGGCGTGGGGGCCGGGTCTGCGGCAGACTGCTGGGCATGCGTACCGCTCACCGTGTGGAGACCGTCCGGGCCGCCGAGGCCGCGCTCATGGCACGGCTGCCCGAGGGCGCGCTGATGCAGCGGGCCGCCGCCGGACTCGCCGCCGCCTGCTGCTCGCTGCTCGGCAAGGGGCGGGTGTACGGCTCCCGGGTCGTCCTCCTCGTCGGCAGCGGCGACAACGGCGGCGACGCCCTCTACGCCGGCGCCCGGCTCGCCCGGCGCGGCGCCGGCGTCACCGCCGTACTGCTCGGCCCCCGCGCCCACGGCGCCGGACTCGCCGCGCTCCGGGCGGCCGGCGGACGCGTCACCGAGGACCCGTACGAGGCGCTGGCCGCCGCCGACCTCGTCCTCGACGGCATCACCGGCATCGGCGGGCGCGGCGGGCTGCGCCCCGAGGCCGTCCCCGTCGCCCGGGCCGCGCGCGGCTCCGGCGCGGTCGTCGTCGCCGTCGACCTGCCCAGCGGCATCGACGCCGACACCGGCGAGGTCACCGGGGAGGCCCTGCGCGCCGACGCGACGATCACCTTCGGCACGTACAAGCCCGGCCTGCTCGTCGACCCCGCCCGGGAGTACGCGGGCGCCCTGCGGCTCGTCGACATCGGGCTCGCCGCCACCCTCCCGTCCGTCCCCGACGCGGAGGCGCTCCAGCACCAGGACGTGGCCCGGACACTGCCCGCGCCCGGCGCCGAGAGCGACAAGTACCGGCGCGGCGTCCTCGGGATCGTCGCCGGCTCCGCCCGCTACCCCGGCGCCGCCGTCCTCGCCGTCGCCGGCGCCCTGCGCGGCGGCGCCGGGGCCGTCCGGTACGTCGGCCCCGCGCGCGAGGCGGTGATCGCCGCCCACCCGGAGACCCTGGTGCACTCGGGGCCGCCGGAGAAGGCCGGCCGCGTCCAGGCGTGGGCCGTCGGACCGGGGCTCGGCGACGGGCCCGGCACCGGAGTCGCGGTCGCCGAGGTGCTCGCCTCCGACGTGCCCGTCCTGGTCGACGCGGACGGCCTGCGCGTCCTCGACCCCGACACCGTGCGCGAGCGGACCGCGCCCACCCTGCTCACCCCGCACGCCGGCGAGGCGGCCGCCCTGCTCGGCACCGACCGGGCGGCCGTGGAGGCCGGCCGGCTCGCCGCCGTCCGCGCACTCGCCGCCCGCTACGGCGCCACCGTCCTCCTCAAGGGCTCCACCACCCTGGTCTGCGGGCCCGGCGGCACCGGCCCGGTCCGGGTCAACCCCACCGGCACCCCCTGGCTCGCCACCGCCGGCTCCGGCGACGTCCTCTCCGGCCTGGCCGGCTCCCTCCTCGCCGCCGGCCTCGACCCCGTCGACGCCGCCTCCTGCGCCGCCTACCTGCACGGCCTCGCCGCCCGCCGGGCCGCCGCCGGCCCCGGCCCGATCACCGCCACCGAGGTCGCCGACTCCCTCCGCGCCGCCTGGCGCGACGTCCGGGAGTCCTGACCCCCGACACGCCCACGGTCGGCCCAACTCCGCTGCTCCGCCCGGGGGGCAGCACGTGCCGGGGCCGTCCGGGGCGGGTTCGGATGGACCGGTGATCAGATGGAGAAGCCGCATCCTGCCGCCGTTGCTCGCCGCCGCCCTCCTGGCCGGCACCGCCCCCGCGTACGGGGACGAGCCCGATCCCACGCCGCCCGAACCCGCCCCCGCCGACGCCCTCGTGCCCGGCATCGCCGGCGCCGGGCGCCCCGAGTACCCCATGGACACCCCCGACCAGGTCCTGCCGCCGACCGCCCCCGACGGCGAGATCCCCGTCCCCGAACCGGAGGAGGAGGTCGACGAACTCGTCGAGTACCTCCCGCGCGGCGCCGTCAAGGCCGCCTGCACCGCCACGACCGGGCTCTACCAGCGCCAGGTCGAACGGCTGCTGAAGCTCAAGGTCGACGGGAAGCAGTCCGCCGCCGACTGCAGGGCCATCCGCGCCTTTCAGACCCGGCAGAAGATCAAGCCCGCCAACGGCTACGCGGGCCCCGTCACCTGGGGCCGCGCCGAACTCCTCGCCGCCCGCAAGAACCCCAACGCCGCCGGGAAGTGCCCCGTCCGCTCCTACCCGGTCGCCTGCGTCGACCTGAACCGCGAGCTGATGTGGGTGCAGAAGGGCAAGAAGGTCACGTACGCCGTGGTCAACATCCGCAGCGGACGGGCCGGCTACCGCACCCGCACCGGCTGGCACTCCGTCTACTGGCGCCACAAGGACCACTGGTCGACCATCTACGACACGCCGATGCCGTTCTCCCAGTTCTTCGACGGCGGCCAGGCGTTCCACGGCGTCTACGGGCCGATCGCCACCCCCACCGGAAGCCGCGGCTGCGTCAACCTGAGCTACCGGAACGCGGAGAAGCTCTGGTCCGTCCTCCGCAAGGGTGACCGGGTCTACATCTGGGGCAAGCGGCCGGGACTGTGACCACCTGAGAGACTGGGCGCGATGACTGAGACAGCACTCCCGCCCCGACGGGCCCGCGCCGAGATCGACCTCGGGGCGCTGCGCGCCAACGTCCGCGCGCTGCGCGCCCGCGTCGCCCCCCACGTCCGCGTCATGGCCGTGGTCAAGGCCGACGCGTACGGACACGGCGCCGAGCGCTGCGCCCGCGCCGCCCTCGACGCGGGCGCGGACTGGCTCGGCACGGCCACCCCGCAGGAGGCGCTGGCCCTGCGCGCCGCCGGGATCACCGGCGTCCCGGTCCTCTGCTGGCTGTGGACGCCCGGCGACCCGTGGGACGAGGGCATCGAGGCCGGGCTCGACATGGCGGTCAGCGGCCGGTGGGCCCTCGACGAGGTCACCGCCGCCGCCCGCCGCACCGGCGGCACCGCCCGCATCCAGCTCAAGGCCGACACCGGCCTCGGCCGCAACGGCTGCCAGCCGGCCGACTGGCCCGCGCTGGTCGCCGAGGCCCTGAAGGCGGAGAAGGCGGGCCTCGTCAAGGTCACCGGCCTCTGGTCCCACTTCGCCTGCGCGGACGAACCCAACCACCCGTCGATCGCCGCCCAGCTGGAGGTCTTCCGCTCGATGCTCGACTACGCCGAGAAGGCCGGCGTCGAGCCCGAGGTCCGGCACATCGCCAACTCGCCCGCCACGCTCACCCTGCCCGAGGCCCACTTCGACCTGGTCCGCCCCGGCATCGCGATGTACGGCGTCTCGCCCGCGCCCGAGCTCGGCACCTCCGCCGAGCTCGGCCTGCGCCCGGTGATGTCGCTGAAGGCGAGCGTCGCCCTGGTGAAGGAGGTCCCGCCCGGCCACGGCGTCTCCTACGGGCACCACTACGTCACCGGCGGCGAGACCACCCTCGGCCTGATCCCGGTGGGCTACGCCGACGGCGTCCCCCGGCACGCCTCGGGGCGCGGCCCGGTCCTGGTCGACGGCACGGTCCGCACGGTCGCCGGGCGGGTCGCCATGGACCAGTTCGTGGTGGACCTCGGCGGCGACCGGCCCGCCCCCGGCACCGAGGCCGTCCTCTTCGGCTCCGGCGAGCACGGTGAGCCGACGGCCCAGGACTGGGCGGAGGCCGCCGACACCATCGCGTACGAGATCGTGACCCGGATCGGTGCGCGGGTGCCCCGCGTGTACCTGGGGGAGTAGTCCGGCGTGGGGGAGACGAGCGGGGGCGGGGGCTGGCGGCGCGCGGGGATCGTCGGCGCCGCGATAGGCGTGCTGGCCGCCGGCGCGGCGGCCGGAGTGGCGGTCGAACGGCTCACGGTGGGCCGCTCGGTACGCCAGAAGGCCCGGCTCGCCCTGGACGCCACCGGCCCGTACGGCACCCTCCGCGGCACCCCCGGCCGGGCGCTCGCCGACGACGGCACCGTCCTCGCGTACGAGGTCGACGAGGTCGACGAGACCGACGAGACCGACGACGTCGACGGGGCCGGCGGGGCCGCGTCGAGTCCGGTCACCGTCGTCTTCTCGCACGGCTTCTGCCTGAGCCAGGACTCCTGGCACTACCAGCGCGCCGCCCTGCGCGGCCGGGTCCGGGCCGTCTACTGGGACCAGCGCGGACACGGCCGCTCCGCTCGCGGCGCGGGCGAGCCGGTCACCATCGAGCGGTTGGGCCGCGATCTGAAGGCCGTCGTCGACGCCGCCGCGCCCGAGGGGCCGCTCGTCCTCGTCGGGCACTCGATGGGCGGCATGACCGTCATGGCGCTGGCCGACCGCCACCCCGAGCTGATCCGGGACCGGGTCGCCGGTGTCGCCTTCGTCGGCACCTCCCCGGGCCGCCTGGAGGAGGTCTCGTACGGGCTGCCGCTGGCCGGCGTCAACGCGGTCCGGCGGGTCCTGCCGGGGGTGCTGCGGGCCCTCGGCTCCCAGGCCGAGCTGGTCGAGAAGGGGCGCCGGGCCACCGCCGACCTCTTCGCCGGTCTGGTGAAGAAGTACTCCTTCGCCTCGCAGGACGTGGACCCGGCCGTCGTCCGCTTCGCCGAGCGGATGATCGAGTCCGTCCCGGTCGACGTGGTCGCGCAGTTCTACCCGGCCTTCGGCGCGCACGACAAGCTCGCCGCCCTCGCCGCCTTCCGCGGCCTGCCCGCGCTGGCCCTCGCCGGCGAGCAGGACCTCGTCACGCCCGCCTCGCACACCGAGGCCATCGCCGCCGAGCTGCCCGGCGGCGAACTGGTCGTCGTCCCCGACGCCGGCCACCTGGTGATGCTGGAGCGCCCCGACGCCGTCACCGACGCGCTGACCGCCCTGCTGGCCAGGGCCGGGGAGGGTCCGGACAACGGATAGGTTGGCGGGTATGGAAGCAGCGCACCCGCCCGTCTCCGGCGCCACCCTCTCCGTCGACTCCCCCGAGCAGATGCGGGAGGTCGGCCGCAGGCTCGCGAAACTCCTGCGGGCCGGCGACCTCGTCATGCTCACCGGCGAGCTGGGCGCCGGGAAGACCACACTGACCCGCGGCCTCGGCGAGGGCCTGGGCGTGCGCGGCGCGGTCACCTCGCCCACCTTCGTGATCGCCCGCGTCCACCCGTCGCTGACCGGCGGCCCGGCCCTGGTGCACGTGGACGCCTATCGGCTCGGCGGCGGCCTCGACGAGATGGAGGACCTGGACCTCGACGTCTCGCTGCCCGAGTCCGTGGTGGTCGTGGAGTGGGGCGACGGCAAGGTCGAGGAGCTGACCGACGACCGGCTGCACGTGCTCATCCACCGGGTCACCGGCGACACCGACGACGACCGGCGCACCGTGGTGCTGCGCGGCATCGGCGGCCGCTGGGCCGACGAGGACCTCGCGCTGCTCTGAGCGTCCGTAGGTTCCGACAGCATGTCGGGAAAATGTTGCGCCCGTGCTCCGCGCCGTGGTGACATGGAGGCACGAGCTGGTTAGGTGAACCTAACCTACGGGAGGCATGCATGGCGACGCAGATGCCGGAACGCGAGGACCGCACCGCCGAGGAGCGCGTCTCGATGAGCGAGCTGCTGGCCTCCTGCGCCGCGGCCAGCGCCGTCTCGACCCCGCCGCGGCCCGCCCTCGCGCCCGCGGCGGAGGAGACCGGCCCCGACCCGGAGCTCCGGGACGAGGCCGCGTAACCCTGGGCCGGGCGCCGGGAGACGGCGGTCGGCAGGGCCCCGGTGTCAGGAGACGACGACGACCTTCGCGCCGATCGACGCGAAGGTCCACATCGCGTCGCCGTCCGCCCGCTTCATCCGGATGCCGCCGGTCTTCTTCGCCGGGTCCGGCGACGGCATCGAGCCGTCCACCGCCGCGCTGAAGCCGACCGTCACGCCGTCCACGCTCGCGAAGCGCACCACGTGCTCGATCTGCACCCCGTCGGAGCCGGTCACCGAACCCGACCGGGAGGTCACCGCGTACGCCCCCGGCTCCGGGGAGACCGAGCTCGGCGCCACCGTGAAGGTCCGGACCGCCTTGTTCTTCTCGTCGACCAGCCACACCCGGCGGTCCCTCAGCGAATACACCACGCGCTGGCCCGTGCCCGAGGCCGCCGGCACGGCCGTCGGGTTCTTCGCCGGCTTCTTCGCCCCGGTCGACGCCGAGGCCGACGGCGCCACCGTGCCCGGCGTCCGAGGCCGCTCCGCGAGGTCCGCCGGCACGCTCGCCGACGCCTGGTAGGCGAGGAAGGCGACCACGGCGACGGCCGCCGCGGTGAGCCCGGCCACGAATCCCGAGCTGCTCCTTGCCACCGTCTCCACCTCTTCGTACGTACGTGCCTGAGCCTGACCGAGCTATCGCGCCTGACGGTAGCAGCCGGGTCCCCGAACGACCGCGCGCCGCATCGCCCGCCCGTGGCGCCGTAGGCTGTTCGCGTGCTGTTGCTCGCCATGGATACCGCCACCCCCGCCGTCACCGTCGCCCTCCACGACGGCACGTCCGTCGTCGCCGAGTCGACCGGCGTCGACGCCCGCCGCCACGGGGAGCTGCTGCTCCCCGCCGTCGACCGGGTCCTCAAGGAGGCCGGGACCGCGCTCGACGCGGTGACCGGGATCGTCGTCGGGGTCGGCCCGGGCCCCTACACCGGCCTCCGGGTCGGGCTCGTCACCGCCACGACCTTCGCGTCCGCGCTCGGCGGCGTCCCCGTGCACGGCCTGTGCACCCTGGACGGCCTCGCGTACGCCTCCGGCATCGAGGGCCCCTTCGCCGTGGCGACGGACGCCCGCCGCAAGGAGGTCTACTGGGCGCGGTACGACGACGCCCGCACCCGGGTCACCGACGCCTCCGTCGACCGGCCCGCCGACATCGCCGACCGGCTCGCCGGACTCCCCGTCGTCGGCGTCGGCGCCCTGCTCTACCCGGACGCCTTCCCCGACGCCCGCGGCCCCGAGCACCAGTCCGCCGCCGCGCTCGCCGCCCTCGCGGCCGAGCGGATCGCGGCCGGCGGAGACGGCTTCCTCGACCCCCTCCCGATGTACCTGCGGCGGCCCGACGCGCAGGTGCCGAAGAACTACAAGGTGGTCACGCCCCAGTGAGCGACGCACTGACGACCGGCGCCGTCCTGCGCGAGATGCGCTGGTGGGACCTGCCGCAGGTGCTCGCCCTGGAGGCCGACCTCTTCCCCGAGGACGCCTGGTCGGAGGGGATGTTCTGGTCCGAGCTGGCGCACGCGCGCGGGCCCGCGGCCACCCGGCGGTACGTCGTCGCCGAGACGCCCGCCGGAAAGCTGGCCGGGTACGCGGGCCTGGCGGCGGCCGGCGGCCTCGGGGACGTGCAGACCATCGCCGTCGCCCGCGAGCAGTGGGGCACCGGGCTCGGAGCCCGGCTCCTCACCGACCTCCTCCAGCACGCCACCGCCTTCGAGTGCGACGAGGTCCTGCTCGAAGTGCGCGTGGACAACACCCGGGCGCAGCGGCTGTACGAGCGCTTCGGCTTCGAGCCCATCGGCTTCCGGCGCGGCTACTACCAGCCGGGCAACGTCGACGCGCTCGTGATGCGACTGACTGTTCAAGGAACTGGGACCGATATCTGATGGCTGCTGACGAACCCCTCGTGCTCGGCATCGAGACCTCCTGCGACGAGACCGGCGTCGGCATCGTGCACGGCACCACCCTGCTCGCCGACGCGGTGGCCTCCAGCGTCGACACCCACGCCCGCTTCGGCGGCGTCGTGCCCGAGATCGCCTCCCGGGCCCACCTGGAGGCGATGGTCCCGACGATCGAACGGGCCCTGAAGACGGCCGGCGTCTCCCCGAAGGACCTCGACGGCATCGCCGTCACCGCCGGCCCCGGCCTGGCGGGCGCCCTGCTCGTCGGCGTCTCGGCCGCCAAGGCGTACGCCTACGCCCTCGGCAAGCCGCTGTACGGCGTCAACCACCTGGCCTCGCACATCTGCGTCGACCAGCTGGAGCACGGGAAGCTGCCCGAGCCGACGATGGCGCTGCTGGTCTCCGGCGGGCACTCCTCGCTGCTGCTCTCCACCGACATCACCTCCGACGTGCGGCCGATGGGCGCCACCATCGACGACGCCGCCGGCGAGGCGTTCGACAAGATCGCCCGGGTCCTCGACCTCGGCTTCCCCGGCGGCCCGGTCATCGACCGGCTCGCGAAGGAGGGCGACCCGGCCGCCATCGCGTTCCCGCGCGGCCTGAGCGGCGCCAAGGACCCGGCGTACGACTTCTCCTTCTCCGGCCTCAAGACCGCCGTGGCCCGCTGGATCGAGGCCAAGCGGGCGGCCGGCGAGGAGGTGCCGGTCCGTGACGTGGCCGCCTCCTTCCAGGAGGCCGTCGTCGACGTCCTCACCCGCAAGGCCGTCCGGGCCTGCAAGGACGAGGGCGTCGACCACCTGATGATCGGCGGCGGCGTCGCCGCCAACTCGCGGCTCCGGGCCCTCGCCGAGGAGCGCTGCGAGCGGGCCGGCATCCGGCTCCGGGTGCCCCGGCCCGGTCTGTGCACCGACAACGGCGCCATGGTGGCCGCGCTCGGCTCCGAGATGGTCGCCCGGGGCAGGGCCGCCTCCGACCTGGAGCTGTCGGCGGACTCGTCGCTCCCGGTGACCGACCCCCACGTCCCCGGCCACAGCCACGACCACGACCACGACCACGTGCACGAGATCAGCAAGGAGAACCTGTACTCGTGAGGGTCACGCTGATGTGGGAGGCGCGGGCCGTCCAGGGCCGCGGCGCCGAGCTCCTGGAGTGGGCCCGGGCGCGGGTCCTGGCCCGCGAACCGCTCCGCCGGGAGCTCTTCCGCGCCCCCCAGGACCGGGTCCTCGTGCTCACCTGGTGGGAGGCGGACGGCCTCGACGCGGAGCTGCCCGAGCTGCCGGAGCCGGACCCGGAGCTGATCACCCGCCCGGTCCACCGCTGGCGCTTCGAAGCCGTCGAATAGGGGACGAACGGCGGTCGAATAGGCGAATCATTCGACGATCGGGCAACCTTTCGATCTGATCGGGCATCCCACAGCCCGTGAAGAAGCAGATCGTGATGTGGGCGGCGCTGACCGCGGTGACCCTCCTGATGACGGGCTGCACGGCCGAGACCCCGCCCCGGCCGGTCGCCCCGGCCCCGGCGACGCCCTCCGCGGGCGTCGCCGCCGCCCCGGAACCGGCCGCCGCCCCGGAACCGGCCGCCGCCCCGGAGGCGGCCCGGGCGGCCGCGTACCGCAAGTGGGGAATCGCGCCGCTCCCGGCGCCGCCCGCCCCGCCCGCCGTCAAGCCGGTGAAGCGGGCGCCGGGCGGCCCCGTCCCGGTGATCAGCGACATCCCGACCACCGACAAGGTCGTCTTCCTCACCATCGACGACGGCGCCGAGAAGGACCCCGAGTTCACCCGGATGATGGACGAGCTCGGCGTCCCCTTCACGATGTTCCTCACCGACTCCGTGATCAGCGGGAACTACGGCTACTTCGACCCGCTCGTCGCCCAGGGCCACGGCGTCGCCAACCACACCCTCACCCACCCGAACCTGCGCACCCTCTCCCCGGAGGCCCAGCGCCGCGAGATCTGCGGCCAGCAGGAGAAGCTGCGGAAGCGGTACGGCACCGCCCCGCGCCTCTTCCGCCCGCCCTACGGCAACTGGAACGAGGCCACCCGCGCCGCCGCCGGCAGCTGCGGGGTCGACGCGATCGTCCTCTGGCGCGAGTCCATGCAGATCAAGAACATGCAGTACCAGCGCGGCGACCGGAAGCTCCACCCCGGCGACATCGTCCTCGCCCACTTCCGCGGCCCCGCCGAACTCAAGGGCCGCACGATGACGGAGATGACGGCGACGATGCTGCGGAAGATCCAGGAACAGGGCTTCACGGTGGCCCGCCTGGAGGACTACGTCTGAGCGGAGACGGCCGGCGGGAAAAAGTCCGGGCGTGGTGTCGATGCGGGCCCGGGCCGTTCGACGTATGTGTGGAAGGCGGGGAACGGCCCCGCCACCGCACCCCCAGGAGTCACCATGCCCCGCTTCCTCTCCCTCGTCCGCATCGAGGAGAACACCATCGACATGGAGAGCGCCGACCCCGGCTTCGAGGAGCGGATGGGCGCCCTCTTCGAGGAGATCACCAAGGCCGGCGCCATGGTGGACACCGCCGGGCTGAAGCCGACCGCCGAGGCCACCCGGATCACCTGGTCGGACGGGAAGCTGTCCTTCACCGACGGCCCCTTCACCGAGACCAAGGAGGTCGTCGGCGGCTACGCGATGCTCCAGTGCAAGGACATGGCCGAGGCCGTCGAGTGGGGCAAGCGGTTCCTCGCCGTCCACCCGCCGCACTGGAAGGTCGGCCTGGAGGTCCGCGAGGTCGAGGAGATGCCGGAGGGCTGATCCCCGCCGTGCTGTCATATGAGGCGTGACGGTGGAGAGCACGCTGGAGACGGTCTTCCGGATGGAGTCGGCGCGGATCATCGCCACGGTGACGCGGATCGTCCGGGACGTCGGCATCGCCGAGGAGATCGCCCAGGACGCGCTCGTCGCCGCCCTGGAGCAGTGGCCCGAGGCGGGCGTCCCGGACCGGCCGGGCGCCTGGCTGACGGCCACCGCCAAGCACCGCGCCGTCGATCTCGTGCGGCGCCGCGAGACGTACGCGCGCAAGCTCGCCGAGGTCGGCCGGAGCCTGCCCGAGGAGTCGTACGACCCGGAGCCCTCCGGCCCCGGGGACATCGACGACGACGTGCTCCGGCTGGTCTTCACGACCTGCCACCCGGTGCTCTCCGCCGAGGCCCGCGCGGCGCTCACCCTGCGGCTCGTCGGCGGGCTGCGGACGGACGAGATCGCCCGCGCCTTCCTCGTCCCGGAGGCGACCGTCGCCGCCCGGATCACCCGGGCCAAGCGGGCGCTCGCGAAGGCGGGCGTGGAGTTCGAGGTGCCGTACGGGGAGGACCGGGCCGCGCGGCTCGGCTCCGTCCTGGAGGTCGTCTACCTGATCTTCAACGAGGGGTACGCGGCCACCGCCGGCGACGACCTGCTGCGCCCCGGGCTCTGCGAGGACGCGCTCCGGCTGGCCCGCGGGCTCGCCGCCCTCATGCCGGGCGAGAGCGAGGTGCACGGCCTCGCCGCCCTGCTCGAACTCCAGGCCTCGCGCACCCCCGCCCGCACCGGCCCCGACGGGCGGCCGGTGCTCCTCGCCGAACAGGACCGGCGGCGCTGGAACCGGCTGCTCGTCCGCCGCGGCTACGCCGCCCTCGCCCGCGCCTGGGAGTCCCCCCGGACGGAGGCCGGGGGAGAGCGCACCCCCGGCCCGTACGCCCTCCAGGCCGCGATCGCCGCCTGCCACGCGCGGGCGGCCTCCTACGGGGAGACCGACTGGGCGGTGATCGCCGGGCTCTACGGGCGGCTCATGGAGCTGGCCCCGTCGCCGGTGGTCGAGCTGAACCGGGCGGTCGCCGTCTCGATGGCCGACGGCCCGGCCGCCGCCCTCCCGCTCGTCGACGCGCTCGCGGCCGAACCGGCCCTGGAGCGGTACCACTTGCTGCCCAGCGTCCGCGGCGACCTGCTGGCCCGGCTGGGCCGGGACGCGGAGGCCCGGGCGGAGTTCGCGCGGGCGGCGGAGCTGACCCGGAACGCGCGGGAGCGGGCGCTGCTGCGGGGACGGGAAAGGGAGTTGGGGGAGGGGACCGCCTAGGGTGCTGGGTATGTCCTCGCGCATACCGCTGCCCCCGCCGCCCCCGCCCGCCGAGCTCCGCAGCTGGCCCGACCGGGAGGCGCTGCTCGCGGACCGGGCCCTGGCGGTGGGGGAGTTGACCCGCCGGCTGCTCGGCGGGGGGAGGTTCGCGCTGTTCGCCGGGGCGGTGCTGGTGCTCCAGCTGGGCTGGGGCATGGTCGGCGTGCTGCTCGCCGAACTCGGCTACGGGGCGATCCTCGACCCGATCACCTTCCTCCTCACCCTGGTCGTCGCCCTGCTCGGCCTCGGGGTGCTGGTGCCGGGCGTCTGGCTCGTGGTGCGCGGCGTGCGCCGGGACCGCGTGGTGCGGGAGCGGCTGCTCCTGTGGGCGGCCCTGGACCGGCACGGGCCGACGGACGCGCGGCTGCGGGCGCCGGTCGCGAGCGCCTGCTGGGCGGCGGTCTCCGCCGTCCTCTGCGGCCTCGGGCTGTGGCTGGGCTTCGCCGTGCCCGCAGGGACGGACCCGGCGAACGGCTACGGCCTCGTCGCGTACGGCATGGGGGTCGCCATGATCTTCTGGATCAACGGCCTGATCGGGCTCATCAAGGCCGTCGGGCACTTCCGGATGGTGCTCAGGGTCGTGCCGGCCGGCCGATCAGCATCGTCGGGGCGCCCGCGACACGTGTGAGCAGCACCGTCGCGGAGTGCGGGCCCTTGGGCTTCACCTTCCGCCGGATCTCCTCGGGCTCGACGGCGGAGCCGCGCTTCTTCACCGTCAGGTGGCCCACCTCGCGCTCGCGGAGCAGGGCCTTCAGCTTCTTGAGGTTGAAGGGGAGTTCGTCGGTGATCTCGTAGGCGGAGGCGTACGGGGTGGGGGTCAGGGCGTCGGCGGTGACGTAGGCGATGGTCTCGTCGATCAGGCCGCCGCCCAGCTCCTCGGCGACCTCGGCGACCAGATGGGCGCGGATGACGGCGCCGTCGGGCTCGTAGAGGTAGCGGCCGACCGGCCGGACCGCCGGGTCGGGCAGGCCCCGGCCGGTGAGGCTCGCGCCGGAGGGCAGCAGGGTGGCGCGGCGCGCGCCCGGCTCCGTGCCGAACCAGAGCACCGCCTCCTTCACGTCGCCGCCGTCCGAGATCCACTCGGCCTCGGCCTCGTCCGGGACGGTCTCGTGCGGGATGCCGGGGGCGATCTTCAGGGCGGCGCGCGGTGCCCTGCGGGCCGCGTCCAGGGCCCAGGAGAGCGGCGGGGAGTACGCCTCCGGGTCGAAGATCCGGCCCCGGCCGCCGCGCCGCGCGGGGTCGACGAAGACGGCGTCGTACGGGCTGGTGTCGATCTCGGAGACGTCGGCGCAGCGGACCTCGATCAGGCCGTCGAGGCCGAGCGCGGCGGCGTTGGCGCGGGCGACCTCGGCGGTGAGCGGGTCGCGGTCGACGGCGAGCACGGAGATGCCGGCGCGGGCGAGCGCGAGCGCGTCCCCGCCGATGCCGGAGCAGAGGTCGGCGACCGAGCCGACGCCGAGGGCCTTGAGCCGGTTCGCGCGGTAGCTGCCGACGGTGGCGCGGGTGGACTGCTCGACGCCGTTCGGCGTGAAGTACATGCGGTACGCGTCCTCGGCGCCGAACTTCGCCACCGCGCGCTGCCGCAGCCGGGCCTGCCCGAGGGCCGCCGAGACCAGCTCGGCGGGGTGGTCGCGGCGCAGCCGGGAGGCGACCGCCAGCTCCTGGGCGGGGTCGTAGTCGCGCAGGGCGGCGAGGAGGGCCTGGCCCTCCGGGGCGAGCAGGGCGGTGAAGGCGGCGAGGTCGGTCACCGTCCCATTCTTCCCTGTGGGCCGGGTGGGGGACCGTGGGGCCGCCACGGCGGTGTCGCGGCCGAACGGGCGGGTCGCGCTGACAGGATGCGGCGCCATACCGGTCGTACGACAAAAGGAAGAAATGATGGCAAAGGGTCACTCCCGTCGTGCCCTGGGTGCCGCGCTCCTCGTCGCCGCGCTCACCTCCACCGCCGCCTGCTCCGACGGCTCCGACGGCCCGGCGGCCGGCACCGGCGGCGCCCCCGCCCCGGCCGCCGGCCAGCAGGCCCCGGTGAAGACCGCCGCCCAGCTGGCCCGGGAGAAGAAGGCCGCGCTGGCGAAGCGGCGGGCCGCCCGGGCCGCCGCCGCGAAGAAGTGGGGCCTCAGGCTGACCCCCCTCGAAGCGCCCGCCCCGCCGAAGACCAAGCCGAGGATCACCACCCGGAAGGGCTTCGAGACCGACGGCGAGGGCCTCCCGCCCGTCTTCACCACCGTCCCCACCAAGGAGAAGATCGTCTTCCTGACGATCGACGACGGCGCCGAGAAGGACCCCGAGCTCATCCGGATGATGGCCGACCTGGACATCCCCTACAGCGCCTTCCTCAGCGACTACGTCGTCAGCGACGACTACGCCTACTTCGGGAAGATGCAGAAGTCCCAGCCGCGCGGGGTCTCCCTCCACAACCACACCCTCAACCACAAGTACCTGCCCGGCCTCTCCTACGCCCGCCAGAAGCGCGAGATCTGCGGCATGCAGGACGTCATCGAGAAGAAGTACGGCAAGCGCCCCGAACTCTTCCGCCCGCCGTACGGCAACTACAACGAGGACACCCTGCGCGCCGCCAAGTCCTGTGGCGTCAAGGCCGTGCCGCTCTGGGCCTCCGAGGCGTTCCCCGACCACATGGAGTGGCGCGAGTGGGACCGCGACCTGCACCCCGGCGACATCGTCCTCACCCACTTCCGCGGCGAGGAGGACTGGAAGGGCAGCATGCCCGACATGATCCGCCGGGCCATGAACGTGATCACGTCCAAGGGGTACGCGGTCGCCCGCCTGGAGGACTACGTATGAGCCGGCTCCGCCCCCTCGTGGTCGCCGCCCTCCTCCTCGGCCTCACCGGCTGCGCCTCCGCCGTGGACCCGCTCGAACGCCTCGGCCGCAAGGCCGTCGAGCGGGTCGGCGACGTCCGGGACGCGGACCGCGGCCCGGTCCGCGCGGAGGAGGTCACGCGCCCCTAGCCCGTCTCTTCCGGATCGTGCCGGGCTCGCGACCTAGCCGCCCGAGGACACGGTGGCCGCCGCCGTGCCGAGGGCGAGCAGCCCCGCCGCGCCCAGCTGGGTCCAGGCCGCCGCGCGCCAGCCGTGGCTGCGCAGGGCCCAGCCGGTCGCCGCGACGGCCGCGGCGAGAGCGGCGAACCATCCGACGGGCACCCAGTCGAACGGGGGCGGGCCGAAGTCCGGCGGGGCACCCCAGCCCAGGCCCCGCAGCCCCATCATGAGCACGGCCATGAGACAGGCGGCGGCGTCCGCCGCCAGCAGCAGGACGGCGAAGGCGAGATCGAGGGCCGGGCGGACCCGGGGCCGGGGAGGCGTCACACCGGCACCCTCGTACGGAACCCCGTCCTCCGCACGCGCGTTCCCCGGATCGAGACCGAATCGCGGCGCCCGCGAGCCGTACCGGCACCGCCACGAGGTGAGGAATTGGCACTCCGCTTGACCGAGTGCTAATCGCGGTCATAGTCTCGGCTCTGGCACTCCCCACCGGAGAGTGCCAACACAGCGACGGGCAGGTCCGGCACCCGCGACGACGGATCCACCTGGTCGCCACCTCAGACAGTTAACCCCGCGAGATCTCCGAAGGGGGAGGTCGGATCGTGACGACCGCCAGCTCCAAGGTTGCCATCAAGCCGCTCGAGGACCGCATCGTGGTCCAGCCGCTCGACGCCGAGCAGACCACGGCCTCGGGCCTGGTCATCCCGGACACCGCGAAGGAGAAGCCCCAGGAGGGCGCCGTCCTCGCCGTGGGCCCGGGCCGCTTCGAGAACGGCGAGCGCCTGCCGCTCGACGTCAAGGTCGGCGACGTCGTGCTCTACAGCAAGTACGGCGGCACCGAGGTGAAGTACAACGGCGACGAGTACCTCGTCCTCTCGGCCCGCGACGTGCTCGCGATCATCGAGAAGTAAGAGACGACGTACCTGCTTTGAACCGCGCCCCTGACCCCTTGATCTCTTGGGCGTCCAGGGGCGCGGTTTGTTTTCTCCACACGATTTCCGAGAGGGCTGAATCGCTCCCATGGCGAAGATCCTGAAGTTCGACGAGGACGCCCGTCGCGCCCTTGAGCGCGGCGTCAACAAGCTCGCCGACACGGTGAAGGTGACGATCGGCCCCAAGGGCCGCAACGTCGTCATCGACAAGAAGTTCGGCGCCCCCACCATCACCAACGACGGTGTCACGATCGCCCGCGAGGTCGAGATCGAGGACCCGTACGAGAACCTCGGCGCCCAGCTCGTCAAGGAGGTGGCGACCAAGACCAACGACATCGCGGGTGACGGCACCACCACCGCCACCGTGCTCGCCCAGGCGCTCGTCCGCGAGGGTCTGCGCAACGTCGCCGCCGGCGCCTCCCCGGCCGCCCTGAAGAAGGGCATCGACGCCGCGGTCAAGGCCGTGTCCGAGGAGCTCCTCGCGACCGCCCGTCCGATCGACGACAAGTCCGACATCGCCGCCGTGGCCGCGCTCTCCGCGCAGGACCAGCAGGTCGGCGAGCTCATCGCCGAGGCGATGGACAAGGTCGGCAAGGACGGTGTCATCACCGTCGAGGAGTCCAACACCTTCGGCCTGGAGCTGGAGTTCACCGAGGGCATGGCCTTCGACAAGGGCTACCTCTCCCCGTACATGGTCTCCGACCAGGAGCGTATGGAGGCCGTCCTCGACGACCCGTACATCCTGATCAACCAGGGCAAGATCTCCTCGATCCAGGACCTGCTGCCCCTCCTGGAGAAGGTCATCCAGGCCGGTGGCTCCAAGCCGCTGCTGATCATCGCCGAGGACGTCGAGGGCGAGGCCCTCTCCACCCTCGTCGTCAACAAGATCCGTGGCACCTTCAACGCCGTCGCCGTCAAGGCCCCCGGCTTCGGTGACCGCCGCAAGGCGATGCTCCAGGACATGGCCACCCTCACCGGTGCCACCGTCATCGCCGAGGAGGTCGGCCTCAAGCTCGACCAGGCCGGTCTGGACGTGCTGGGCACCGCCCGCCGCGTGACCGTCTCCAAGGACGACACCACCATCGTCGACGGTGGCGGCAAGTCCGAGGACGTCGCGGGCCGCGTCGCCCAGATCAAGGCCGAGATCGAGGCCACGGACTCCGACTGGGACCGCGAGAAGCTCCAGGAGCGCCTCGCGAAGCTGGCCGGCGGCGTGTGCGTCATCAAGGTCGGCGCCGCCACCGAGGTGGAGCTGAAGGAGAAGAAGCACCGTCTGGAGGACGCCATCTCCGCGACCCGCGCCGCGGTCGAGGAGGGCATCGTCTCCGGTGGTGGCTCCGCGCTCGTCCACGCCGTCAAGGTCCTCGAGGACAACCTCGGCAAGACCGGCGACGAGGCCACCGGTGTCTCCGTCGTCCGCCGCGCCGCCGTCGAGCCGCTGCGCTGGATCGCCGAGAACGCCGGCCTGGAGGGCTACGTCATCACCTCCAAGGTCTCCGAGCTCGACAAGGGCCAGGGCTTCAACGCCGCCACCGGCGAGTACGGCGACCTGGTCAAGGCCGGCGTCATCGACCCGGTGAAGGTCACCCGCTCCGCCCTGGAGAACGCCGCCTCCATCGCCTCCCTGCTCCTCACCACCGAGACCCTCGTGGTGGAGAAGAAGGAGGAGGAGCCGGCGGACCACGGCCACGGCCACGGTCACGGCCACTCCCACTGACGTTCCCACGTCCTGAGGCCCGGTGCCCCCGTCGCGGGGGCACCGGGCCTCGGTGTCTCCTCCTCAGGTCTCGACCGCGCCGAGCTGCCCCATCAGACCGAGCAGGTCGTACTGCCACCAGCCCTCGACGATCTTCCCGTCGTCGCGGAAGCGGTGGATGGTGGTGCCGGTCATGGTGACCTCCATGCCGGTCGGCTGGAGGCCCATGAAGTCGCCGACGTGGGTGCCGCGCCAGGTCCACCGGGTGCAGACCCGGTCGCCGTCGGCGATCTGGTCGTCGATCGTGAACGCGAAGTCGAAGCCCGCGCGCCACATCTCCACCTCGCGCCGGACCGCGTCCATCCCGATCGTGTCCTGCGGGTTCGTCGGATCGTGGTCGTGGTAGCCCTCGGCGAGCAGGACGTCGAGCAGCGCCAGGTCGGAGCCGTTCGCCATCCGCTCGAACATCTGCCGCGCGTTCGCCTTGTACAGCGCCTCGTCCCGGACCACGTCCAGGTCCGTGAAGGTCGGCATCTCGTCGCAGAGGGCGACCATCTCCCGGAAGATCCGGTCGGTCTCCGGCAGCTGCGAGTTGCGCATGGCCACGTCGTACGAGGGGAACTCGACGATCTCCACGACGTGCGAGGCGTCGGACCGGTCGGTCCCGACGATGCTGTGGGTGGCGGTCCGTTTCCCCCGGGTCTCCTCGACCCACCGGTCCATGAGCCGGTTCAGCTCCTCGACCCGGCTCGTCCTGCACTCGATGATCTGCACGAAGGTCATGGCCGCCTCCGACCGGGCGAAGCCGCGGATGGACCCCTCCAGTCTAGGCCGAGTGTGTGAGGTCGGCGGCTCTGACCTCCTCGGCGAAGGGCTCGCCGCGGGTGTAGCGGGCGATCTCCTCCAGGGCCTGGTCGGTCATCCGGTGCAGCTCGTTGCCGAGCGAGCCGGCGATGTGCGGGGTGAGGAGGACGTTGGGGAGGGTGTAGAGCGGGGAGTCCGGCGGAGGGAGTTCCGGGTCGGTCACGTCGAGGACCGCGTGCAGGCGGCCCGCCGTCAGGTGGGGGAGGAGGGCGTCCTCGTCGATCAGCGAGCCCCGGGCGGTGTTGATCAGGGTGGCGCCGTCGGGCAGGGCGGCGAGCTGGCGGGCCCCGATCATGCGGTACGTGGACGGGAGCTGGGGCGCGTGCACGGAGACCACCGAGCTGCGGGCGCAGAGTTCGTCCAGGCCGGCGAGGGTCGCGCCGGGCGGCGGGACCGTCAGGTACGGGTCGTACAGCAGCACCTCGACGTCGAAGGGGCGCAGCAGTTCGACGACCCGGCGGCCGATGCGGGAGGCGCCGACGATGCCGACCGTGCGGCGGTAGTTGCCCCAGGCCGCGGACTCGGCGAGCCAGGCGTGGCCGGAGCGGAGTTCGGCGTACCGCTGGGCCGAGCGCAGCACCCGCTTTCCGGCGAAGAGGATCGCGGCGAGGGTGTACTCGGCGACCGGCAGGGCGTTGGCGGCGGCGGCGCTGGTGACCCGGAGGCCGCGTTCCCAGCAGGCGTCGGTGACGTGGTGCTTGACCGAACCGGCCGCGTGCACCACGGCCTTGAGGCGCGGGGCGCGGGCCAGCACCTCCGGGGTGAGCGGGGTGGCGCCCCAGCAGGTGAGGAGGAGTTCGGCCTCGGCGAGGGCGGCGGCTGTGCGCGGGTCGGGGGCGGTCAGGTCGTGGGCGACCAGGTGCGGGTCGGTGCGGGTGAGCTCCGCGAGCCGGGTCCGGTGGGCGTCGGTGAGGAGCCGGCCGGCGACGCCGGGGCCCATCGCGAGCAGGAGGGCGGGGCGGTTGTCGGTGGTCGGGTGCATGGTGGGACCTGTGCTCCTCACTTGACGCTGCCGGCGGTCAGTCCGGCCTTCCAGTGGCGCTGGAGCGAGACGAAGGCGACGACGAGGGGGACGACGGCGAGCAGCGAACCGGTGACGACGAGGGGGTAGTAGTCCGGTTCGGCGTGGGCGTTGCTGTTCCACGCGTAGAGGCCGAGGCTCAGCGGGAAGAGCTTCTGGTCCGAGAGCATCACCAGGGGGAGGAAGAAGTTGTTCCAGACGGCGGTGAACTGGAAGAGGAAGACGGTCACGAAGCCGGGCATGACCGTGCGCAGACCGATCGACCAGAAGACCCGCAGCTCGCCGGCGCCGTCGATCCGGGCGGCCTCCAGGGCCTCGTCGGGGACGTAGGCGGCGCACAGCACCCGGGAGAGGTAGACCCCGAAGGGGTTGACCAGGACCGGCAGGAGCACGGCGGCGTAGGTGTTGACGATGCCGATCTCGCTGGCCAGCAGGTACATCGGCAGGGCGAGCGCGGTGGTGGGGACGAGGACGCCGAGGAGGACGAGGCCGAAGAGCTTCTCCTTGCCCCGGAAGTCGTAGACGTGGAAGGCGTATCCGGCGGCGACGCTGATCAGCGCGCAGGCGGCGGCGCCGACGCCGGCGTACAGGAGGCTGTTGAGGTACCAGCGGAAGTAGACGCCGTCGTGGTACTCGGCGAGCCGGGCGAGGTTGCCGCCGAGGTCGAAGCCCTCGAAGGAGAAGGCGTTCCCGGCGAGGAGGCCGCCGGCGTCCTTGGTGGCGGCGGTGACCAGCCAGACCAGCGGGAAGAGCATGTAGCAGGTGGCGAGGAGGAGGACGCCGTTGACGGCGGTCTTCGACAGCCAGCGGGAGCGGGGGGCGCTCATGCGGTCTTCTCCTTCCGGCCCCGGGTGAGGCGGGTGACGGCGAAGGAGAGCAGCGCGGCCGTCAGGGCGAGCAGGATCGAGGCGGCCGCGGCCAGGCCGTAGTCGTTGCGGTCGAAGGCGGCGGAGTACGCGTACAAGTTCGGCGTCCAGGTGGAGGTGACGGCGGAGCCCGTGCCCCTGCTGAGGATCAGCGGTTCGGTGAAGAGCTGGAGGGAGCCGATCACGGTGAAGAGGCCGACCATCGCCAGGGAGCCGCGGAGCAGCGGGATCTTGACGGCGAAGGCGGTGCGCCAGGCGCCGGCCCCGTCGACGGTGGCGGCTTCGAGGACGGAGCGGTCGATGGCCTGGAGAGCGGCGTAGAAGATGATCAGGTTGTAGCCGAGCCACTCCCAGAGGGCGATGTTGACGACGGACGGCAGCGCGCCCTCGGGGGAGAAGAAGTCGAAGCCGATCCCGCCGGCCTCCATCGCCTGGACGACCGGGCTGAGCTGGGGCGTGTAGAGGTAGACCCAGATCAGGGCGGCGATGATGCCGGGGACGGCGTGCGGCAGGAAGAGCGCGAGCTGGAAGAAGCGGCGGGCGCGGGCGAGGGCGGTGTCGAGGAGCAGGGCGAGGCCGAGGGCCCCGGCGAGCAGCAGCGGCAGGTAGAGCAGGCAGTAGCCGAGCAGCACGCCGAAGCCGTCGCGGAAGGCCCGGTCACCCAGTGCCGCGGCGTAGTTGCCGAGTCCGGTGAAGACGGTCTCGGAGCCGCCGAAGCCCAGTCCCGACTGCTTCTCGGTGAAGAGGCTGAGCCAGACCGCGTATCCGATCGGCACCACCAGCACCGCGGTGAAGAGCAGGAAGAACGGGGTCAGCAGGAGTGCCGCGGCACGGGTGCGGGCCTTCACGCGCTCAGCCCTCGACCTTAAGGCCGCGCTTGGTGAGCTCGGCGACGGTGGCGTCGTGGCCGGCCTTCACCGCGTCGGCGAGGGTGGGGCCGCCGGGGGCGACGGCGCCGAAGCGGTCCTTGATGGCGGTGTTGGTGGTGCCGGTGGTGGGGCCCCAGGACCACTGCGGGGTGATGGAGGCGCCGGCGGCCTCGAAGAGGGCGTAGATGTCCTGGCCGCCGTAGAAGCTCGCGTCGAACGCCTTCTTGGCGGCGGGGCGCAGGGCGGTGGCGGCGGGGAAGGCGCTGGAGGTGCCGGAGGCGATGCGGGCCTTGACGCCCGCCTCGGTGGTGGCCATCCAGGTGGCGAACTCGACGGCGGCGGCCTTCTTGGTGCTGTTCTTCGGGACGGCGAAGGTGGAGCCGCCGAGCATGCCGGAGGCGGGCTTGCCGTCCCAGCTGGGCATGGGGGCGACGGCCCACTTGCCGGCCTGTTCGGGGAGGGTGCCCTTGAGGACGCCGGCGCCCCAGGAGGCGCCGAGGTAGGCGAGGGTGGTGCCGTTCTTGAGGGAGCCGGTCCACTCGGGGCTGAAGGAGGCGTTCTTGTGGACGAGGCCGGCATCGAGGAGGCCCTGCCAGTAGGCGGTGACCTTGGCGGTGGCCGGGTCGGTGGTGTCGATCTTCCAGGTGTCGTTCTCGGCCTTGAACCACTGGGCGCCGGCCTGCCAGGCCATCGCCTCGAAGGTGGTGGGGTCGTCGGGGAAGAAGGTGGCGATACGGGCTTTGGCGTCGGCCTTCTTCACCTGCTCGGCGGCCTTCCGGAACGCGTCCCAGGTGGTGGGGACCTCGATCCCGTGCCGCGCGAAGAGGTCCTTGCGGTAGTAGAGGGCCTGCGGGGCGGCGTCGAAGGGGACGGCCCAGTTCTTGCCGCCGAGGGTGGTGAGGTCGACGGCCTGGGGGAGGAGGCCGGCCCGGGCGGATTCGGGGAAGACGTCGCCGATCTCCTGGAGGGCGCCGGAGGAGACGAACTCGGGGAGCGAGGGGTACTCGATGGAGACCAGGTCGGGGGCGTTGCCGGCCTTCACGGCGTTGGAGATCTTGGCGTAGCCGCCGGCGTTGCCGGAGGGGATCTCCTCGAAGGTGACCTCGATGTCGGTGTGGGAGGCGTTGAAGGCGTCGACGACGTCCTTCGAGCCCTTGGCCCATCCCCAGAAGGTGATCGTGACGGGCTTCCCGGCGGCGGAATCGGCGGCGTCACCGCCTCCGCCGCAGGCCGTGAGGACGGCGAGGGCGGTGGCGGCGCCGGCTATGGCGCGGGACGTTCTGCTCCGGCTGAGACTCACGGCACGGCTCCTGATCGGCGGCGCGGACGGGTTGGCCGTGATCCTGGGACCGTTCGTGAGCGAAGTCAAGAGCGAAAGATTGAATGATCGAAAAAAGATCAGATCGATCAGCGGTGCGGGCATCCCGCGGGGCCGGCACCCCGGCCGGTGTCAGAGCGGCGGCACCGGGCGGGCGGCCCCGCAGGACGCCCGCACCCGCAGCCGCGGCAGCAGGCTCACGTGACGGCTCGCCGCCTCCTCGTCCGCACCCCCGGTCAGCCGCTCCACCAGCAGTTCCGTGGCGTGCCTGCCCACCTGCCGCTTGGGCGGGGCGACCGCCGTCAGCGGGGTGTCGGCCAGCGCGGCGACCTCGTCGTCGTACGCGATGAGGGCCAGGTCCTCCGGGACGCGCACGCCGAGCGGGGCGAGCCGCTGCACGATCTCGATCGCGTCCACGTCGTTGTGGACCAGCGCCGCGCTCGCGCGCCCCGAGCGGACCTCCTCGTACAGCGCCCGCACCGCGCGCCCGAACCCCTCCGGATCCGCCTCGGCCGGGACGGAGTCGATCACCGGCCGGGGCTCCTCCCGGCCCAGCACGGCCAGCGCCTCCGCGTACCCGGCCCGCACCGCGAGCGCGGTCGGCGAGTCCCCGCGGGCCACCAGCAGCGGGGTCGCGTGGCCGAGACCGATCAGGTGGCGCAGGGCGAGCAGCACCCCGTGGGCGTGGTCCGAGGAGACCCGGTCGAGCCCGTCGAGCGGGCTGCCCGGCTCGGCCCGCCGCTCCAGCAGCACGGCCGGCACCGGCAGCCGGGTCAGCCAGTCCCCGTACGCGTACCGGTCCTCGGGCCCGCGCCAGCCCGGCGCCACCAGCACCCCCTCGGCACCGGCCGCGAGCAGCCCCTCGGTGCGGGCGCGGTCCTCCTCCGGGCGGTAGTCCGAGATCCGCAGCACCAGCCGGGCGCCGGCCCGGGCGGCCGCCTCGTGCGCACCCCGGATGACCTCGGCGAAGTAGTACGTGGCGGAGGGCGCGAGCAGCCCGAGCACCAGCCCCTCGCCCGCGCCCGGCCCGGGCTGCGCGGCGCCCGGCGCGGCGGCGCGCGGCCAGGAGACCTGGCCGTGCACCCGGTCGAGCAGGCCCCGCGAGGCCAGCGCCTCCGCGTCGCGGCGGGCGGTGACGGGGGAGACCCCCAGGAGGCCGGCCAGCTCGGCGACGCGGACCGTGCCGCGCTCGCGGACCAGGTCCAGCAGTCGGGCGTGTCGTTCGGCGGCACTCTCGCGCACGTGCGGTTCCCCCTCGCGGTGTGGTGGTTCCCCGACCTTAGACGAAAATGATCGAACGGCGGGAGTTTCGATCATTCGCTCCGAATCTCTTGACGACTCGATCGAGGACGGGCCTACCGGAGGCGCCTACTGGGGCCCGTACTTGCGGCCCGCCTTCGACGACACCCCGCCGAGCAGCGCGCGCGGCGCCAGCTTCACCACGCCCATCAGGGCCTTGTAGCGCGGGTCCGGGATCGACAGGGTCCTGCCCCGCGCCAGGTCCGACAGGGCCGCCGCCACCAGCTTGTCCGCGTCGAGCCACATCCAGCCGGGGATGTTGTCCGTCCCCATCCCGGCCCGCTCGTGGAACTCGGTGCGCACGAAGCCGGGGCAGAGCGCCATCAGCCGCACCCCGCTGCCCGCGAGGTCCCGGGCCGCGCCCTGGGTGAACTGCACGACCCACGCCTTCGAGGCCCCGTAGGTGCCGCGCGGCACGAAGGCCGCCACCGAGGCCACGTTGACCACCCCGCCCCGCCCGCGCCCCTTCATCGCGGCGGCCGCGGCCGAGGTCAGCCGCAGCACCGCCTCGCAGTGCACGGTCAGCATCCGCAGCTCGTCGGCCATCGACACGTCGAGGAAGCGGCCCTTGTTGCCGAAGCCCGCGTTGTTCACCAGCAGGTCGACCGGCCGGCGCGGGTCGGAGAGCCGGGCCTCGACCGCGCCGATCCCGTCCTCGGAGGAGAGGTCCGCGGCGAGCACCTCGGCCTCCACCCCGTGCCGGTCGTGCAGCTCGGTCGCCTGCTCCCGAAGGCGCTTCAGGTCCCGCGCCACCAGGACGACGTCATGGCCGTCGGCCGCCAGCCGCCGCGCGAAGGCGGCGCCGATGCCGGCGGTGGCTCCCGTGATCAGTGCAGTGGTCATACCGGAACCGTAGTGCCCGGAACCGACGCCCCCGCGCCCCTGCGGCCCCGGCCCCGCCCCGTGGCTCCGCCCGCCCGCCCGTACGGCCCCGGTCTCAGGAGCCGTACTTCTCCACATGCTTGCGGGCCGCCGCGAGCAGGCCGGACTCCATCCACTCGGCGGCCACCAGCGTCTCCGCGAGCCGCTCCCGCTCGGTCGTGGCCGCCCGGTGCAGGAAGGCGACCGTGATCTCGTGGTCGGGCCGGTGCACCACCGTGACCGGGTCGCCGGCCCGCACCTCGCCCGGCTCGATCACCCGCAGCAGCGCGCCCGGCCGGCCGGCCTGGGTGAACCGCTTCACCCAGCCCCTGGGGTCGATCCCCCGCTCCTCCAGGTGCCCCTGGAAGGTGCGGCACGGGACCCGGCCGCCGGTGACCTCGACGATCAGCGACGCGCCGATCCGCCAGCGCTCGCCGATCAGCGCCCCGTTCACGTCCAGGCCGGCCGTCGTCAGGTTCTCCCCGAAGGAGCCGTTCGCCAGCTCCCGGCCCAGCTCCCGCTCCCAGCGGTCCAGGTCCTCGCGGGCGAAGGCGTACGCCGCGCGGTCGGCGCCCCCGTGGTAGCGCAGGTCGCACACGTCGTCCCCGGCGACGCCGCTCGCCCCGACGCCGTTGGGCCCGGGCGACTCGATCCGTACGGGGCCGTCGACGGGGCGCTTGTCGATGCCCGTCGTCCCGGAGGCGGCATCGGTGTAGGCGACGCGCTTCGCCCGTCCCGCGTTCACACTCAGCAAGGTCGTCATGGGGGCAGCGTAGGCACGACCCGACCCCTCGGCCTCAAAGATCTGATCGAAGATTCGCACCCGAATCCAAGAGTCGCTTATGCTCGACCCATGATCGAGGCACGCCATCTCCGCGTCCTGCGGGCCGTCGCCGCCACCGGCTCCTTCTCCGCCGCCGCGCGCGAACTCGGCTGCACCCAGCCCGCCGTCAGCCAGCAGATGAAGGCCCTGGAGTCCTCGGCCGGCACCCCGCTGCTCATCCGGACCGGCCGCGAGATGCGCCTCACCCAGGCCGGCGAGGTCCTCGTCCGGCACGCCGCCGGCATCCTCGCCGGACTCACCGCCGCCGAGGAGGAGGTCGCCGCCATCGCCGGGCTGCGGGCCGGCCGGGTCCGCCTGGTCTCCTTCCCCAGCGGCAGCTCCACCCTCGTCCCCACCGCGCTCGCCGCCCTGCGCGCCGCCCACCCCGGCACCCGGGTCTCCCTCGTCGAGGCCGAGCCGCCGCGCTCCGTCGAGATGCTCCGCGAGGGCGACTGCGACATCGCCCTCGCCTTCCGGTACGGGTCCGGCCAGGCCGCCGGCGAGTGGGACGACCTGGTGGTCCGCCCGCTGCTCACCGACCGGCTGGTCGGCCTGGTCCCGGAGGCGCACCCGCTCGCCGGCGCCGGCTCGGTCTCCATCGCCGAGCTCGCCGGGGACTCCTGGATCGCCGGCTGTCCCCGGTGCCGCCGGCAGCTCGTCGACGTCTGCGAGGAGGCCGGCTTCGCCCCGCGCATCGACTTCGCCACCGACGACTACCCGGCCGTGGTGGGGCTGGTCGGCGCGGGGCTCGGCGTGGCCGTCCTGCCGGAGCTGGCCATCGAGTCCGTACGGCCCAAGGGCGCGCGGACCGTGGCCGTCGAGCCTGCCGTGGAGCGGGAGATCGTGGCGCTGACCCTGCCGGACCTGGCCCAGGTCCCGGCGGTCGCGGCCACCCTCGACGAGCTGTCCCGGGCCGCCACGCGGGCGTAGCCCCGCCCGGGGCC
The DNA here is from genome assembly GCF_039534915.1 of Streptomyces roseofulvus. Lineage (NCBI taxonomy): Bacteria > Bacillati > Actinomycetota > Actinomycetes > Kitasatosporales > Streptomycetaceae > Streptomyces > Streptomyces roseofulvus. The sequence continues at coordinate 4,957,503 of NZ_BAAAWE010000001.1, forward strand.
ACGCGCGCGTGCGCCCGGGTTCCCGGAGGCCCCGAGTCAGGGCCTCAGCTCACGAGGAAACGTTCCTTCACGCATGTCCCACGGTCGATCGTCCGGCGGCCGACGCCGCCGTGGGCGCGGCCCGTCCGGCGATCGCCGTCGCCGGCGCCGCCGTGATCAGACGGTTGCGCGCGCGTCCCATGAGTTCTTCGCGTTCGTCCTCGGTGAGGCCGCCCCAGACGCCGTAGGGCTCCCGCACGGCGAGTGCGTGTGCCGCGCACTGCGCGCGGACCGGGCACCGCATGCAGACCTCTTTTGCCGAGTTCTCACGCGCACTCCGTGCCGCGCCGCGCTCTCCCTCGGGGTGGAAGAACAGGGAGCTGTCGACCCCGCGGCAGGCCGCGAGCAGTTGCCAGTCCCACAGATCGGCGTTGGGTCCGGGAAGGCGGGAGAAATCTGCCATTGCGCTAGTCCCCTTGAAACCGTGTCGAAACGGGTTGGTGGGTGGGCGGGAAGTGGCGGTCGCCCCGGGGTTCCTCGGGCCCCGGTCGGGCCGGATGTGTCCGACTACTGTCGAAGTAGATGTAAATATGACTCATTGCGAATCTAGCCACAGACACCGCGAAAAGGGAAGAAAACCCGCTAAATGGGGCATAGCTTCTGCTGTGTGGACGCACGACCTGCGACGCTCTTCTCCGTGCACGGCCCCTCACATGGAGTGCCGAAGGTCTCGTCCGACCCGTAACTCTTTCGAGTGACCATCGTTGAGAGTGCGAGGCGGTTGAATGAACAAGCGATCGGGCAGGTGTCCGGGAGCGTCAACCGCGCAGGTGACGATACGTACCAGCCCTGGAGGCCCAAGGTGACGCGCATCAGCCGCGAGAGTCGCGGAGGTCAGTCATGACGTCCGTCCTCGTCTGCGACGACTCCCCGCTTGCCCGAGAGGCGCTTCGCCGCGCGGTCGCGACCGTGCCCGGCGTCGAGCGCGTGACCACCGCGGCCAACGGCGAGGAAGTCCTCCGCCGCTGGGGCGCCGACCGCTCGGACCTGATCCTGATGGATGTGCGCATGCCCGGCCTCGGCGGTGTGGAAACCGTCCGCCGGCTGCTCTCCGCCGACCCCGGCGCCCGGATCATCATGCTCACCGTCGCCGAGGACCTCGACGGCGTCGCCCTCGCGGTCGCCGCCGGTGCCCGTGGCTACCTGCACAAGGACGCCTCGCGCGCCGAGCTGCGGGCCACCGTCACCCAGGCGCTCGCCGACCCGACCTGGCGGCTCGCCCCGCGCCGGCTCCGTTCGGCCGAGATGGGCGCCGCGCCCACCCTCACCGCGCGCGAGATCCAGGTCCTCGAAGGCATGAGCCACGGCCGGTCCAACGCGGAGATCGGGCGCGAGCTCTTCCTCTCCGAGGACACCGTCAAGACCCACGCCCGCCGCCTCTTCAAGAAGCTCGGCGCCTCCGACCGGGCGCACGCCGTCGCGCTCGGATTCCGCTGGGGCCTGGTCCGCTGAACCGGCGGACGCACGCCTCCTCCCCGTCCGCCGAGCGGCGGACGGGGCGGGCCTGTGTCGATTCCCCGCCCGATGCCGCATCCTTGAGGTGTGGAGTTCCTCGGGGACGAGTCGATCGAGCGGAAGGGGAGGGCGCCAGAGATGAATCCCGGCGCACCTGCTCATAACGCTTCGGTGCACAACTACGGACACGGTGCCGCGGACGGACAGGCGTCAAGGCACCATGGAGCGATGCGCGACGACGAGACCATGGGTTCCCCCATGCCTGCCGGGCAGGGGGAGATCGGTGCGCTCGTCCACCGTGCCGTCGAAGGGGACGCGCAGGCCACCCACGACCTGCTCGCGCGCGTCCACCCCCTCGCGCTGCGCTACTGCCGCACCCGGCTCAACCGGCTCCCCGGTGACGCCCGCCACTTCGTCGAGGACCTCGCGCAGGAGGTCTGCGTCGCCGTCCTGATGGCCCTGCCCCGCTACAAGGACACCGGCCGCCCCTTCGAGGCGTTCGTCTTCGCCATCGCCGGACACAAGGTCGCCGACCTCCAGCGCGCCGCCATGCGGCACCCCGGCTCCACCGCCGTGCCCTCCGACGAGATGCCCGAGCGGCCCGACGACTCCCTCGGCCCCGAGGAGCGCGCCCTCCTCAGCGACGACGCCGAATGGGCCAAGAAGCTCCTCGCCAACCTCCCGGAGAACCAGCGCGAGCTCCTCGTCCTCCGGGTCGCGGTCGGGCTGACCGCCGAGGAGACCGGCCAGATGCTCGGCATGTCCCCGGGCGCCGTCCGGGTCGCCCAGCACCGCGCCCTCAGCCGGCTGCGGGCCCTGGCCGAGCAGTAGGCCCCACCGGGCGGCACCGTCCCCTGCGTACACGTACGAAGGTCCAAAGCTTGCCGCTGATCTTGATCGTGGAATGAGACACCGCTCGGGCCCGTTAGCATGGACATCCCGCACCGATCAAGGCCATTTGGGAAGGTGTCATGACTGCCAACGTCGACGGAGTGCCCGAAAAATTCGCGACACTCGGGCTGACCTACGACGACGTGCTGCTGCTGCCGGGAGCCTCCGAGGTTCTCCCCAACGCGGTCGACACCTCGTCCCGCATCTCTCGTAACGTCCGGGTCAACATCCCGCTGCTGTCCGCGGCGATGGACAAGGTGACCGAGTCCCGCATGGCGATCGCCATGGCCCGTCTGGGCGGCGTCGGCGTGCTCCACCGGAACCTCTCCATCGAGGACCAGGTCAACCAGGTGGACCTCGTCAAGCGGTCCGAGTCCGGCATGGTGACCGACCCGATCACGGTCCACCCGGAGGCGACCCTCGCCGAGGCCGACGCCCTCTGCGCCAAGTTCCGCATCAGCGGCGTCCCGGTCACCGCCCCCGACGGCAAGCTCCTCGGCATCGTGACCAACCGCGACATGGCCTTCGAGACCGACCGCAGCCGTCAGGTCCGCGAGGTCATGACGCCGATGCCGCTGGTCACCGGCAAGGTCGGCATCTCCGGCGTCGACGCCATGGAGCTGCTGCGCCGCCACAAGATCGAGAAGCTGCCGCTCGTCGACGACGAGGGCGTGCTCAAGGGCCTCATCACCGTCAAGGACTTCGTCAAGGCGGAGAAGTACCCGAACGCCGCCAAGGACGCCGAGGGCCGGCTGCTCGTCGGCGCGGCCGTCGGCGCCAGCCCCGAGGCGCTGGAGCGCGCCCAGGCGCTCGCCGCCGTCGGCGTCGACTTCCTCATCGTCGACACCTCGCACGGCCACAACAGCAACGCCCTGAGCTGGATGGCGAAGATCAAGTCGAGCGTGAACGTCGACGTGATCGGCGGCAACGTCGCCACCCGCGACGGCGCCCAGGCGATGATCGACGCCGGTGTCGACGGCATCAAGGTCGGCGTCGGCCCCGGCTCCATCTGCACCACCCGCGTCGTCGCCGGCATCGGCGTCCCGCAGGTCACCGCGATCTACGAGGCGGGTCTCGCGGCCCGCGCCGCCGGCGTCCCGCTGATCGGCGACGGCGGCCTCCAGTACTCCGGCGACATCGGCAAGGCGCTCGCCGCCGGCGCCGACACCGTGATGCTCGGCAGCCTCCTCGCGGGCTGCGAGGAGTCGCCCGGCGAGCTGCTCTTCATCAACGGCAAGCAGTTCAAGTCGTACCGCGGCATGGGCTCGCTCGGCGCCATGCAGTCCCGTGGCCAGGGCAGGTCCTACTCGAAGGACCGCTACTTCCAGGCCGACGTCACCTCCGACGACAAGCTTGTGCCCGAGGGCATCGAGGGCCAGGTGCCGTACCGCGGTCCGCTCTCCTCCGTGGTGCACCAGCTGGTCGGCGGCCTGCGCCAGACGATGGGCTACGTGGGCGCCGCCACCATCGAGGAGATGGAGTCCAAGGGCCGCTTCGTCCGGATCACCTCGGCGGGCCTCAAGGAGAGCCACCCGCACGACATCCAGATGACGGTCGAGGCGCCGAACTACAGCAGGAAGTAGTCCGCGCGGACGGGAGGGGGCGGTTCCGGCATGTGGCCGGAGCCGCCCCCCACGCGTGTGTCGGGGATACTGGTAGGCGCAGACATAGAGGGAAAGGCCACATATCGTGACTGAGATCGAGATCGGGCGCGGCAAGCGCGGCCGCAGGGCGTACGCGTTCGACGACATCGCCGTCGTACCGAGCCGGCGCACCCGGGACCCGAAGGAGGTCTCGATCGCCTGGCAGATCGACGCCTACCGCTTCGAGCTGCCCTTCCTGGCCGCCCCGATGGACTCGGTCGTCTCCCCGCAGACCGCCATCCGGATCGGCGAGCTCGGTGGTCTGGGCGTGCTGAACCTCGAAGGCCTGTGGACCCGCTACGAGGACCCGCAGCCGCTGCTCGACGAGATCGCCGAGCTGGACGAGGCCACCGCCACCCGCCGTCTGCAGGAGATCTACGCCGCTCCGATCAAGGAGGAGCTGATCGGGCAGCGCATCAAGGAGGTGCGCGACTCCGGCGTCGTCACCGCCGCTGCGCTCTCCCCGCAGCGCACCGCCCAGTTCTCCAAGGCCGTCGTCGACGCGGGCGTGGACATCTTCGTCATCCGCGGCACCACGGTCTCCGCCGAGCACGTCTCCGGCGCGGCCGAGCCGCTCAACCTGAAGCAGTTCATCTACGAGCTGGACGTCCCGGTCATCGTCGGCGGCTGCGCCACGTACACCGCCGCCCTGCACCTGATGCGGACCGGCGCCGCGGGCGTCCTGGTCGGCTTCGGCGGCGGCGCCGCGCACACCACCCGGAACGTGCTGGGCATCCAGGTCCCGATGGCGACCGCCGTCGCCGACGTGGCCGCGGCCCGCCGCGACTACATGGACGAGTCCGGCGGCCGGTACGTGCACGTCATCGCCGACGGCGGCGTGGGCTGGTCCGGCGACCTGCCGAAGGCGATCGCCTGCGGCGCGGACGCCGTGATGATCGGCTCCCCGCTGGCGCGCGGCACCGACGCGCCGGGCAAGGGCCACCACTGGGGCATGGAGGCCGTTCACGAGGACGTGCCGCGCGGCAAGCTGGTCGACCTGGGCATCGTCGGCACCACCGAGGAGATCCTCACCGGTCCGTCGCACACCCCGGACGGCTCGATGAACTTCTTCGGCGCCCTGCGCCGCGCGATGGCCACCACGGGCTACAGCGAGCTCAAGGAGTTCCAGCGCGTCGAGGTGACCGTCGCGGACTCGCAGCACCGCCGCTGACGCTTCCCGTCGTACGGGAGAGGGCCCCGCACCGACCGGTGCGGGGCCCTCTCCCGTACGCGCGCGTGCTCCGGTCAGTCGGAGGCGCCGGCCTTCCGGGCGCCGGAGAAGGCGGCGACGGGGCCGAGCGCGAGGAAGAGGAAGGTCATGGCGTCCTTGCCCTCGTTCCACGCGTCGGTCAGCATGCCGAACTGCTGGAAGAAGAGCTCGGTGAAGGAGAGGCCGAACTCCTTGGAGGCGAAGACCGCGATGCCGACGAGCTGGCCGAGGTAGACGGCCCCGAGGGCCAGGACCGCGCTGACGATCGGCAGCACGGGGTTGGTGCCGCCGACCTTGCCGGCGGCGAAGCCGACCGCGAAGCCGACGCCGACCGCGGCCCAGCCGATCTCGACCTCGACGCCGCCCAGGACGGCGCCGTAGATGCCGGCGGTGACCAGCGCGGCGACGACGGCGGCGAGGATGCCGAGGCCGATGTTGTTCCGGCGGGGCGCGGGCGCCGGCGGGTAGGCGCCGAACGGGTTCTGGCCGTCGGGAGCCTGACCGAACGGGTTCTGCCCCGCGGGCTGCTGGGGCGCGCCCGGCGCGAACGGGTTCTGGCCAGCGGGCTGCTGGCCGGGCGCGCCCTGGGCGTACGGGTTGCCGGGCGGCGGAACGGGCTGGCTCATGGTGGTGGTCCCCCAAGACGGATGCCGCACGGGTGTGCGACCAATGGGGCGGGAGACTAGCAGCCCGCTCCGACAGTGGCCCACCTGTTACCTGGGTTCAGAGCCGGTGCGCGGTGCCGGCGGGGGTGGCGCCGCGGGTGTCGAGGAGGAGCTGGGCCTTCACGGCGAGGCCCTGGAGGTCGTAGACGCGGTGGTGCTGGAGCAGGACCGTCAGGTCGGCGTGGGCGGCGGCCTCGTAGAGGGAGTCGGCGCGGGGGACGGGGAGGTCGCGCACCCGCCAGTCGGGGACGTGCGGGTCGTGGAAGCTGACCGTCGCGCCGAGGTCCATGAGGCGGTGGGCGATCTCGTCGGCGGGGGAGCCCTCGCGGTCGGCGAGGTCGGGCTTGTACGTGATGCCGAGCAGCAGGATCCGGGCGCCGCGGGCGGACTTGCCGTGCTCGTTGAGGAGCGCGGCGGCGCGCTGGACGACGTACCGCGGCATCCGCTGGTTGACCTGGCCGGCGAGTTCGACGAGGCGGAGCGGGTGGTGGCCGCCGAGCCGCTCGACGGGGACGCCGTGGCCGCCGACGCCGGGGCCGGGGCGGAACGCCTGGAAGCCGAAGGGCTTGGTCTCGGCGCAGCGGATGACGTCCCAGAGGTCCACGCCGAGTTCGTGGCAGAGCACCGCCATCTCGTTGACGAGGGCGATGTTGACGTGCCGGAAGTTGGTCTCCAGGAGTTTGACCGTCTCGGCCTCGCGGGGGCCGCGGGCGCGGACCACCTTGTCGGTGAAGCGGCCGTAGAAGGCGGCGGCGGACTCGGTGCACGCGGGCGTGAGGCCGCCGATGACCTTCGGGGTGCCGGCGAGGCCGGGCAGGCGCGCGCCGGGGTCGACGCGGCCGGGGGAGTACGCGAGGTGGAAGTCGCGGCCGGCCCGCAGGCCCGAGCCCTCCTCCAGGAGCGCGCGGAGCGGGCCCTCGGTGGTGCCGGGCGGGACGGGGGACTCCAGGACGACGGTGGTGTGGGGGCGGAGCCGGGCGGCGAGCGCGCGGGCGGCGTCGGTGACGGCCGTGAGGTCGAGGCCGCCGTCGGGGCCGGGCGGGGTGGCGGCGCAGATCACCGCGGTGCGGACCCGGCCGAGTTCGGCCGGGTCGGTGGTGGCCCGGAAGCCGCCGGAGAGCATCCGGCGGAGCTCGGAGGCGGTGAGGGAGCCGTCGACCGGGGGCCGGCCCGCGGTGAGTTCGGCGACCGGGCCGGGATCGGTGTCGAAGCCGGCGGTGGCGATGCCCGCGGCGGTCGCGGCCTGGGCGAGGGGGAGTCCGTGGTGGCCGAGGCCGATGACGGCGAGGTCTGCGGGCATGGGGGGTGGGCCGTCCTTCCCGGTAGCCGTGACGACGTGCGTACGCAATGTCAGACTAGGAGTAAATATGACCGATATGCGGCATTGCATGATCGAAGGTCGCCGAGTGTTATCCACAGGTCTGTGCGGGGGCGGTGGCCGAAGCCGCCGGACCGGTCCAGAATCGGGACTGTGAGCCGGGCCACACGCGGTCCGGTTCACCGCTGCGACGACGAGGGACAGCCGGGACGCACGACGACGGGAGGCGGCAGCCGTGAGGACAGCGACACTGGGACCCGCCGAGCGCGCCGCGGCGCTGACGGCCATGGCCGAGCGCGAGCTGGACGTGCTCGTCGTCGGCGGCGGCGTGGTCGGCGCCGGCACCGCCCTCGACGCGGTCACGCGCGGGCTCTCCACCGGCATCGTCGAGGCCCGCGACTGGGCCTCCGGCACCTCCAGCCGCTCCAGCAAGCTCATCCACGGCGGCCTCCGCTACCTGGAGATGCTCGACTTCGCCCTGGTCCGCGAGGCCCTCAAGGAGCGCGGACTGCTCCTCGGGCGGCTCGCCCCCCACCTGGTGAAGCCGGTGCCGTTCCTCTACCCGCTCCAGCACCGGGCCTGGGAGCGGGTCTACGCGGGCTCCGGCGTCGCCCTGTACGACGCCATGTCCGTCTCCTCCGGGCACGGCCGCGGCCTCCCCGTCCACCGCCACCTCAGCCGCAAGGGCGCCCTCCGTGTCGCCCCCTGCCTGCGGCGGGACGCCCTCACCGGCGCCCTCCAGTACTACGACGCCCAGATGGACGACGCCCGCTTCGTCCTCACCCTCGTCCGCACCGCCGCCTCCTACGGCGCCCTGGCCGCCGCCCGGGCCCGCGTCACCGGTTTCCTCCGGGAGGGCGAGCGGGTCGTCGGCGCCCGCGTCCAGGACGTCGAGACCGGCGGCGAGTACGTCATCCGGGCCAAGCAGATCGTCAACGCCACCGGGGTGTGGACCGACGACACCCAGGCCCTCATCGGCGAACGCGGCCAGTTCCACGTCCGCGCCTCCAAGGGCATCCACCTCGTCGTCCCCAAGGACCGGATCCACTCCACCACCGGCCTCATCCTGCGCACCGAGAAGTCCGTCCTCTTCGTCATCCCCTGGGGCCGGCACTGGATCATCGGCACCACCGACACCGACTGGGACCTCGACAAGGCCCACCCCGCCGCCTCCAGCGCCGACATCGACTACCTGCTCGAACACGTCAACACCGTGCTCGCCACCCCGCTCTCCCGCGACGACGTCCAGGGCGTCTACGCCGGTCTGCGCCCCCTGCTCGCCGGCGAGTCCGACGCCACCAGCAAGCTCTCCCGCGAGCACACCGTCGCCCATCCCGTTCCCGGCCTGGTCGTCGTCGCCGGCGGTAAGTACACGACCTACCGGGTGATGGCGAAGGACGCCGTCGACGAGGCCGTGCACGGCCTCGGCTTCGGAGGGTCCTCGGGGCGGAGCGGCTGGGGAGGGGTCGCCCCCTGCGTCACCGAGGACACCCCGCTGATCGGGGCCGAGGGCTACCGGGCGCTGTGGAACGCGCGGGCCGGGATCGCCGCCCGCACCGGCCTGCACGTCGTCCGCGTCGAGCATCTGCTCAACCGGTACGGCTCCCTGACGGAGGAACTGCTCGCCCTCGTCGCCGAGGACCCCTCGCTCGGCGAACCGCTCGCCGGGGCCGACGACTACCTGCGCGCCGAGGTCGTCTACGCGGCCTCGCACGAGGGCGCCCGCCACCTCGACGACGTCCTCACCCGGCGCACCCGCGTCTCCATCGAGACCTTCGACCGCGGCACCCGCAGCGCGCGCGAGGCGGCGGAGCTGATGGCGCCGGTCCTCGGCTGGGACGAGGGACAGACCGAGAGAGAGATCGAGCACTACCGGAAGCGGGTCGAGGCGGAGCGGGAGTCCCAGCGGCAGCCCGACGACCAGACGGCGGACGCCGCGCGGCTCGGTGCGCCCGACATCGTCCCGATCTGACGGGGGCTCCGTCTGACGGTACGTCCGGTACGGGAGGGAACCCGGGGGCACCGGTGGCGCGTCGTCATACCGGAGTCTGGACCCGGGGGCGCCGCCCGCCGCGAGGTGAGGGACAATGGGCTCTCTTCCAGGGCGGGTTGCCGCAGCGTGCGGAGTGCGGCGGGCGCGGCGGAGATCAGGGATCGCAGAGGGGACGCATGTCGGAGTCGGAGCAGTCGCGGGACACGGCGAAGGACCCCCGGCGGGACGCCGCCGCGGGGGCCGCGACCGACGGCGGGCGGGGGACGGTTCCGGCCGCGCGCGAGGCGGAGCGGGACGCGGCGGAGCGGGGCGCGGGAGCGCCCGGCGGGACGGCCGCCGGCACGGAACCGGACGGCGGGGCCCGGCCGGAGGCCGCGGCGGCGACCCCCGGGGACGCCGCCCCGGAGCCGACGGAGCCTCAGGACGCGCCCCGGGAGGCGAAGCCGCGGGACGGTGAGCCCCAGGACGCGAAGCCGGGCGCCGGAGCGAAGGCGCCGCGCGACCGGGTGCCCGGGACCGAGCCGTCCACCGGGCGGGCCGGCTTCGGCGCCGGGGACGGCGACGGGCAGCGCCCCGCCGCCGACCGGCTCCGCAAGGGCTCCTCGTCCACCACCGCCGAGACCGAGGGCCGGCTGCTCGCAGGCCGCTACCGGCTCGGCGCCCTCGTCGGCCGCGGCGGCATGGGCACCGTCTGGCGCGCCGTCGACGAGACCCTCGGCCGCACCGTCGCCGTCAAGGAACTCCGCTTCCCCAGCAGCATCGACGAGGACGAGAAGCGCCGCCTGATCACCCGGACCCTGCGCGAGGCCAAGGCCATCGCCAAGATCCGCAACAACGGCGCCGTGACCGTCTACGACGTCGTCGACGAGGACGACCGCCCGTGGATCGTCATGGAGCTCATCGAGGGCAAGTCGCTCGCCGACGCCGTGCGCGAGGACGGCGTCCTCACCCCGCGCCGCGCCGCCGAGGTCGGCCTCGCCATCCTCGACGTGCTGCGCTCCGCGCACCGCGAGGGCATCCTGCACCGCGACGTGAAGCCCTCCAACGTCCTCATCGCCGACGACGGCCGCGTCGTCCTCACCGACTTCGGCATCGCCCAGGTGGAGGGCGACCCCTCCATCACCTCCACCGGCATGCTCGTCGGCGCCCCCTCGTACATCTCGCCCGAGCGCGCCCGTGGCCACAAGCCCGGCCCGGCCGCCGACCTGTGGTCGCTGGGCGGTCTGCTGTACGCGGCGGTCGAGGGCTGCCCGCCGTACGACAAGGGCTCCGCGATCGCGACCCTCACCGCCGTGATGACCGAGCCCGTCGACCCGCCGAAGAACGCGGGCCCCGAGCTCGAGCAGGTCATCTACGGGCTGCTCGCCAAGGACCCGGCGCAGCGGCTCGACGACGCCCGCGCCCGGGTGCTGCTGCGCGCCGTGCTCGACGCCCCCGTGGCCGCGCCGGAGCCGTCGCCCGAGGTGACCAGGATCGTTCCGCTGCCGACCCGCCCCGAGCGGGAGCCGGCGGCCCCGGTCGCCGGCCGGGAGAAGGCGCCCGAGCCCGCCGCCGAGCGGATGCGCGGCGCCCTCGCCTCCGTACGGAACGCGGCCGCGGCGGCCAAGGCCGAGGCGAAGACGAAGGACCGCGCCAAGGACAGGACCGCCAAGGAGAAGGGCGCCCGGGAGCAGGCCCGGCCCGTGCCCGCACAGAGCGGTTCGCGTCCGGCGCCGGTCCGCGCCCCGCTCACCGACGTCGTCCCCCGGCGCACCCTGGTGATCATCGCCGCGGTCGCCGTCCTCGCCGTGCTCGGCACCATCCTCGCGGTCTCCCTCAGCGGCGACGACAAGGGCGCCGAGGGCAAGGGCGGCGAGACCACCGCCTCGGCCGGGACCACCGCCGGCGGCGACGGCGGCTCCGGCACCGACGCCGGCTCCGGCACCGGAACCGGCGACCCCAGCCAGCAGGGCGACGCCCAGCCCGGCGACAACGGCGGCTCCGCCGACGCCGGTTCCGCGGCGACGGGCACCGCCACCGGCACCCCGGGCACCTCCACCGGCCAGACCGGCACCACGCCCACCGCCAAGCCGAGCGCCGGCACCGTGCTCCCGGCCGGCTACACCCTGGTCACCAACGACCGCTTCCACTTCTCCATGGGCATGCCCTCCTCCTTCGTCATGCGCCCCATAGACGGCTACAGCGGGGGCGCCATATGGAGCGAGAAGGGCGGCTTCCCGCGCGTCCAGGTCGACTTCAACGCCAGCCCGAAGGACGACGCGAAGGCCGCCTGGCTCGCCGCCGTCGGCGGCGTCCGCCTCACCAGCTCCGGCTACAAGCACCTCGGCATCGACACGGTGTCGTGGAAGGGCTACCCGACCGTCGCGGACTGGAAGTTCGAGCGGAACCAGAAGGGCGAGCGGGTCCGCGTCCTCAACCGCGGCTTCAAGGTCGACGCGAAGCACGGCTACTCGATCATGATCACCTGCCGTGCCGCCGAGTGGGACGGCGCCGAGTGCCGGACGCTGCGCGACACCGCGTTCGCCACGTTCAGCCCCAAGGACTGACCGACGCCCGTATCGTGAGGGACGGGGGACGACCGAAGCGCAGGGGGAGGCGCCGTGGACGAGTACGCGGGAAGAGTGCTCGCTGAGCGCTACCGCCTGCCGTTGCCGCCCGCCGGCGCCGACGCGCTCGTCGACCTCGTCGAGACCCGCGCCTTCGACACGTACAGCGGGCAGGAGGTGCGGATCCGTCAGGTCCCCCTGCCCGAGTTCGTCGACGCCGAGGTCCTCGACGAGGGCCCGCCGCCCACGGGCCCGTACGGGGGCGGCGGGGCCACCCGCCGGCCGGCCGAGCCGGTCGTCCGGCGGGCGATCGAGGCGGCCCAGGCCGCCGCCCAGATCCCCGACCATCCCTTACTGGACCAGGTCTTCGACGTCTTCGCGGAGGCCGGCTCGCTGTGGATAGTGAGCGAGTACGTCGCCTCCCGTCCCCTCTCCGCGCTCCTCGCCGAGGGCCCGCTCAACCCGTTCCGCGCCGCCGAGATCGCCGCGGACGTCCTCACCGCACTGCGCGCCCTCCACGCCCACGGCTGGGTGCACCGCAACATCACCGCCCGCACGGTCCTGGTCTGCGACGACGGGCGCGTCGTCCTCACCGGCCTGGCCGCCGGCGCCGCCGAGGAGGCCCTCTGCGGCTACGCCCCCGTCCCCGACCCCGAGGACCCCGCCTTCCGCGCGCCCGCGCCCGAGTTCGGGGAGCAGGAGGAGTACGGGGAGCACGGGGAGCACGGGGAGTACGAGGAGTACGAGGAGGAGACGGAAGAGCCGTACGAGACGCACGAGACGCACGAGGCGCACGAGCCGTACGAGCCGTACGAGACGCACGAGAGCGACGAGCCCGAGGCGTACGAGCCCGAGACCTACCAGCCCGAGGCGTACGAGCACGACACCGCCGAGCACGAGGTGTACGAGACCGGCGAGTACGCGGCACCCGAGCCGCCGCCGGAGCCGGAGCCCGTCCCGTACGGCGTCGACCCCTACGGCCGGGCGACGCCGACGCCGCGCCCCGTCAGCCCCCCGGAGGCTCCGGCGGTGCCGCCCAGCGCCGATCTGCGGGCGGCCAGGGCGGGGGCCATCGCCGCCTACCGCGCGGCCACCCGCGCCGCCGCCGCGCGGCGCGGCGACACCGGCCCGCTCCCGGCCCCGCGCCCGCCGGAGCCCCCGGCCGCCCTCGAACCCGCTCCCGAACCGGCCCTCGGACCCACCCTCGAACCCGCCCCCGAACCCGAGGCGCCCGCCCTCCCCGAGGCCACCCGCCCCGGCCCGGCCCCCCAGTGGTGGGCGCGGACGCCCGACGACGAGGACGACGGCGACGACGGGGACGACGGGGACGAGGGCTACGGCGGGGACCGGGCCCCTCGCCCGCCGCGCCTGATGCTCAAGGGCACCTGGAGCGACGGGCCGCACGCCTCCCGGGACGGCACGCCGCCCGTCCCCGCCGGCGGCTCCGTGCTGCCCGGCTCCGGCCGGCCCGCGCTGCCCGCCGGGTACGCGCCCGCCACCCCGGAGCCCGTCCGCCCGTCCCCGCCGCCCGCCGGGGCCGCGGTGCCCGCGCAGCCGGGGCCGCCGACGGAGCGGTACCGGGGCCCGGAGACCCGGCTCGCCGCCGAGCGGGCCCGGCAGACCCGGATCGCGGTGGTCGGCGCCGTCACCGAGCGCTGGGCGCCCGAACAGGCCGGGCCCGTGCACGAGAACTGGCGGCTCGCCCCGCCCATCGGCCCCGCCACCGACCTGTGGGCGCTCGGCGCCCTGCTCTACCGGGCCGTCCAGGGCCACGCCCCCTACCCCGAGGACAGCGCGGCCGAACTGGTCCAGCTGGTCTGCGCCGAGCCGCCCGCCTTCGCCGAGGAGTGCGGCCCGCTGCGCCCGGTGGTGGAGTCGCTGCTGCGCCAGGACCCCACCGAGCGCCCGGACTTCGAGGAGCTGCGCGGCTGGCTGCGGTCGCTGGTCCGGTCCGCGCCGGAGCCGGAGGTGGACTTCGCGGCGCCGCCCCCGCGGCCGTTCGACGCCAGGCGGCTGCCGATCCTGCGCCGCCGGGGCGAGCTGGTGCGCCGCCGCCGCGCGTCCGCCGGGTCGGGGCGCCACCGGCACCGGCGAGGCAAGGAGCCCCGCCGCGAGCAGGCCGCCCCGCCCGCCCCCGTACCGGAGGAGCAGCCGCAGGCACCGTTCTTCCAGGACGGGCACCGCGAGGAGTACGCACCCCACCAGGCACCCGAGTACGGGTACGAGTACGGCGACGAGGACGCCGAGCCCGAGCCCCCGCGCCGGTCCGCGCGCCCCCCGGCCGCCCCGCGCTCCCTCGGGCGGCGCCTGGTCCTGCTCGTCCTGCTGCTGGCCGGCGGCGCCCTCGCGTACGCCGCGGTCGCCCTGCCCCGGACGGGCACCGGCGAGGAGCCGGCCGGCGCCCGCCCGTCCGCCTCCGCGCCCCCGGCACGGAGCCCGTCGTCCGCCGCCCCGCCCGCCACCCCGAGTTCCCCGGCGCAGAGCCCGTCGGCGCCGTCGACCCGGCCCACCCCCTCCGCCCCGCCCGCCTCCGCCTCCGGCCCCGCCCTGGCGGCCGGATACGCGCTCCGCGAGGACCCGGAGGGCTTCCGGATCGGCGTCCCGCGCGACTGGCGGCGCAGCCCCGTCAACGACGCGGGGCAAGTCCGCTACGTCGGAGGCGACTTCACGCTGATCGTGGTGCCCGGCCGGGACAGCGTGCGGGACCACGGCTCCGACCCGCTGGAGTACCAGAACTCCCGGGAGCGGGAGCTGGAGCCGTACCGGCAGTCCAGCTGGGCGCAGCTGGTGAAGGCCCGGCGGGTCGACATCGGCCGCACGCCCACCGCCGAGGGGCAGTACACCTGGCTCGACAGCACCGGCCGTGAGGTCTTCGTCCGCAACCTCGCCCTGATCGACGGCGGCCGCTACCACGTCGTCCAGGTCATCGGCCCGGAGAGCGACCGGGACAAGGTGTCGGAGATCTACGACGAGGCGGTGAAGGGCTTCCGACCGGGTCGCTGAGCCTCCGGCCGACGCCCGCCGACGGCCCCTCCGAGGGCCCCCGACGGCCCGCCGACGGCCGTCGACGGGCCGTCACCGGAGCCCCCGCGGGCGCCCGGCGGTCACGGTGCGGTTCCTTTGCGGGCCCCGAGGTTCCGTCCGCCGTCCCCTCCTCCGTAACCTGGCATCGGAAGCAACGGGGGCGGGGGCACGTGGAACATTCTCAGGGCACAGGGGCGGGGCTGTTGCTCGCCGGGCGGTACCGGCTGGGCGAGTCCATCGGGCGCGGCGGCATGGGCAAGGTCTGGCGCGCGCACGACGAGGTGCTGCACCGCGTGGTGGCGGTCAAGGAGCTGACGGCGGGTCGGTTCGTCGCCGAGGCCGACCGGCTGGTGCTGCACGCCCGCACCCAGAAGGAGGCGCGGGCCGCCGCCCGGATCACCCACCCCGGTGTGGTGACCGTCCACGACGTCCTCGAACACGACGACCGGCCCTGGATCGTCATGCAGTTCGTCGACGGACCCTCGCTCGCCGACGCCGTCAAGGAGGCCGGCACGATCGCGCCCCGCGAGGCGGCCCGGGTCGGCCTGCACGTCGTCGGCGCGCTGCGGGCCGCGCACGCGGCCGGGGTGCTCCACCGGGACGTGAAGCCCGGCAACGTCCTGCTGGCCCGGGACGGGCGGGTCCTCATCACCGACTTCGGCATCGCGGCGATCGAGGGCGACTCCACCATCACCAGGACCGGCGAGCTCGTCGGCTCGATCGACTACCTGGCGCCCGAGCGGGTCCGGGGCGGCGATCCGGGCCCGGCCTCCGACCTGTGGTCGCTCGGCGCCACCCTGTACACGGCGGTCGAGGGCACCTCGCCGTTCCGCCGCACGTCCCCGATCAGCACCATGCAGGCCGTCGTCGGCGAGGAGCCGCCGTACCCGGCGAAGGCGGGACCGCTCGCCTCCGTCATCGTGGCGCTGCTGCGCAAGGACCCGGAGCAGCGGCCGCACGCGGACGAGGCCGAGCGGATGCTGCTGGACGCGATGGAGGGCCGCAGCCCGCAGACCGCCCAGGCGTACGTGCCGACGCAGCGGATGCGGCTGGACGTGGAGCGGCCCGCTTCCGGGGGGTCCGGCCCGGAGGACGTACCGGCTCCCCGTACGGCGGAGTGGCCCTCCCCCGGGCAGACCGCCACCACACGGCCGTCCGTGCCGGCCCCGGCCTCCGGCGCACCCGCGCCCGCCCCCGCGCCGGCCGCGGGGAAGGGACGCTGGCGCTCCGCGGTCCTCACCGCGGTGCTCGGCGCCGTCGTCGCGGGCGGCGCCGTCTTCGCCGTGATGCAGTACGGCGGAGGCGACGGCGGCCGCGGGCCAGGCCCCGGTCCGAGTACCGGTGTCAGCACACCCGCCGACCGCAAGGGCGTGGCGGCGGACGACGTCCCCGAGGGCTGGCGGCGGGTCGAGGACCCGGCGGGCTTCAGCCTGGTCGTCCCGGACGGCTGGAAGCGCCAGAAGGACGGCGAGAACATCGACTACACCCCGGACGGCGGCCGTCACCGCCTCCGGATCAGCATCGACAGGAGCCCCGACTTCGAGAACCCGTACCAGCACCTCCTGGACCTGGAGAAGACGCTCCGGAAGCGGATGGACTACCAGCGGGTGTGGCTGAACCAGAACACCTACCGCGACCAGGTCAGGTCCGCGCTGTGGGAGTTCACCTGGACCGAGAAGCAGAACTTCCCGGGGCCGCGGCACGCGATCGACCAGATGTACTTCGCCGACGACGGCACCGAGTACGCGATCTACATGACCTCGCCCCAGTCGAGCTGGGAGACCACCCGGGAGCAGTTCGACATCGTCCTCCAGCACTGGCGGGCACCCGGCGCCTGACGGCCCGGAAAAATCTTCCCGGGGACCCCCGTGAGCGCGGTGAGCCCCTGATCAGGGCTTTCGCGCCAGTGATCACTGGCGCGATGTGTGCGGGGCGTGAAAACGCGTTACCGGCGGGTACCCAAAGACCGGAACGGCGCCTACGCTCGGCGGCATGACGGACTCGCAGGCTGCCACCGCCGCTCCCCCGGTTCCCGCCGACGCCGCGCAGGCGGCCCGCCCCGCCACCCCGGCCGGCGCGACCAACCCGGTCGCCCCCGCGCCCGCCGGCGCCCGGACCGCCGCCGACGTGGTGACGCCCGAGCTGGTCGCCCGGCTCACCCGGGGCGTCATCGGCTCCGGCCGCACCGCCAACCACACCCCCTTCACCGGGAAGAAGCTGGCGGACCTGCCCGAGGCCACCCCCGAGGACGTCGCCGAGGCCTTCACCCGCGCCCGCGCCGCGCAGGCCGCCTGGGCAGCCACCCCCGTCCGGGCCCGCGCCGCCGTCCTGCTCCGCTTCCACGACCTGGTCCTCGCCCGCCAGTCCGAGGTCCTCGACCTCATCCAGCTGGAGACCGGCAAGGCCCGGCTGCACGCCCACGAGGAGGTCCTCGCGGTCGCCGTCGCCGCCCGCCACTACGGCCGCAAGGCGCCCTCGTACCTGCGCCCCAAGCGCCACACCGGCGTCGTCCCGACCCTCACCAAGGTCACCGAGCTGCGGCAGCCCCGCGGGGTCGTCGGCCAGATCGCCCCCTGGAACTACCCGCTCGAACTCTCCGTCGGCGACGCCCTGCCCGCCTTCGTGGCGGGCAATGCACTGGTCATGAAGCCGGACACCGAGACCGCGCTCACCGCGCTCTGGGCCCGTGACCTGCTCATCGAGGCCGGGCTCCCGGCCGAGGTCTTCCAGGTCGTGCTCGGCGAGGGACCGGTCGTCGGCCCCGAGGTCGTCCGGCACGCCGACTACGTCTCCTTCACCGGCTCCACCCGCACCGGCCGCGAGGTCGCCCAGGGCGCCGCCGCCCGTCTCGTCGGCGTGTCCCTCGAACTCGGCGGCAAGAACGCCATGCTGGTCCTCGAGGACGCCGACGTCGAGAAGGCCGCCGCCGGCGCCGTCCGCGCCTGCTTCTCCTCCGCCGGCCAGCTCTGCATCTCCATCGAGCGCCTCTACGTGCACGCGTCGATCGCCGACGCCTTCGTCGAGCGCTTCGCCGCACGCACCAGGGCCATGCGGCTCGGAAACTCCCTCGCGTACGGCGCCGACATGGGCTCCCTCGTCGGCGAGCGCCAGCTGGAGGCCGTCACGCGGCACGTCGACGAGGCCGTCGCCAAGGGCGCCACGCTCGTCGCCGGCGGCGTCGCCCGCCCCGACATCGGCCCCCTCTTCTACGAGCCGACCATCCTCGACGGCGTCGAGGCCCCGATGGCCGTCTGCGCCGAGGAGACCTTCGGCCCGGTCGTCTCGATCTACCGCTTCACCGACGAGGACGAGGCGGTCGAGCGCGCCAACGCCACCGCGTACGGTCTCAACTCCTCCGTCTGGACCACGGACGCCCGCCGCGGCCACGCCGTCGCCGCCCGGCTGCGCACCGGCACCGTCAACATCAACGAGGGGTACGCCCCCGCGTACGGCAGCGTCCGCGCCCCGATGGGCGGCATGAAGGACTCCGGCCTCGGCCGCCGCCACGGCTCCGAGGGCATCCTCAAGTACACCGAGGCCCAGACCGTCGCCCAGCAGCGCCTGATGCCGCTCGCGCCGTCCTTCGGGATGGACGACGAGGCGTACGCGAAGGTGATGAGCCTCTCCCTGAAGGCGCTGAAGGCCCTGCGCCTGAGCTGACGCGGCCCCGAACCCCTGCCCGTCCGACCCTTTTCCTCACGAGGAGAGCCATGACCGCGGTACCCCCTGCCCGAAATCAGGACGAGGACGACGCGTACGACTACGACGTCCTCGTGGTCGGCTCCGGCTTCGGCGGCTCGGTCACCGCCCTCCGGCTCACCGAGAAGGGCTACCGGGTCGGCGTCCTGGAGGCCGGCCGCCGCTTCACCCGCGAGTCCCTGCCGAAGAACTCCTGGGACCTGAAGAACTTCCTGTGGGCGCCGACGCTGGGCCTGTACGGAATCCAGCGCATCCACCTGCTCGGCAACGTGATGGTGCTGGCCGGCGCGGGCGTCGGCGGCGGCTCCCTCAACTACGCGAACACCCTCTACGAGCCGCTGGCGCCGTTCTTCGACGACCCGCAGTGGAAGGACATCGCCGACTGGCGGGCCGAGCTCGCCCCGTACTACGACCAGGCCAAGCGGATGCTGGGCGTCCGGCTCAACCCGACGATGACCCCCTCCGACGTGCACCTGAAGGCCGCCGCCCAGGCCATGGGGATCGGCGACAGCTTCCACATGGCACCGGTCGGCGTCTTCTTCGGGGACGGACGGGACGCCGTCGGCGAGGACGGGGTCGGTACGGCGAAGGCGAAGCCGGGCGCGGAGGTCGCCGACCCGTTCTTCGGCGGCGCGGGCCCCTCCCGCAAGGCGTGCACCGAGTGCGGCGAGTGCATGACCGGCTGCCGGCACGGCGCCAAGAACACCCTCAACGAGAACTACCTCTACCTCGCCGAGAAGGCGGGCGCGGTCGTCCACCCGATGACCTCGGTCGTCGCCGTCACCGAGGACTCGCGCGGCGGCTACGCCGTGAAGACCCTCCCCACCGACAACCGCAGGAAGGGCAGGGGCCGCACCTTCACCGCCCGCCGGGTGGTCATCGCCGCCGGCACCTACGGCACCCAGACCCTGCTCCACCGGATGAAGGACAGCGGTCTGCTGCCCCGGATCTCCGCCCGGCTCGGCGAGCTGACCCGCACCAACTCCGAGGGCCTGGTCGGCGCCCAGACCACCGACCGCCGCTACCGGCGCAAGCACGGGCACCAGAAGGCCGACTTCACCCGCGGCGTCGCCATCACCTCGTCCGTCCACCCCGACGAGAACACCCACATCGAGCCCGTCCGCTACGGCAAGGGCTCCAACTCGATGGGCGGCCTCACCGTCCTCCAGGTCCCCTACGGCGCCCACCGGGTGCGCAACTGGGCCCTCAACATGGCCCGGCACCCCGTCCTCGCGCTCCGCTCGCTCTCCACCCGGCGCTGGTCCGAGCGGACCATCATCGGCCTCGTCATGCAGTCCCTCGACAACTCGCTGACGACCTACCGCAAGCCCGGCGGCATCGGAAAGGGCCTGCTCACCGCCCGGCAGGGGCACGGGGCACCGAACCCGACGCAGATCGAGGCCGCGACCCGGGCCGCCACCCTGATCGCCGAGGAGATCAACGGCTTCCCCGGCTCCAACATCGGCGAGCTGATGGGCACCCCGCTGACCGCCCACTTCCTCGGCGGCTGCCCGATCGGCGCCGACGCGGAGTCCGGCGTCATCGACCCGTACCACCGGCTCTACGGCCACCCCGGCATCTCGGTCGTCGACGGCTCGGCGGTCTCCGCCAACCTCGGCGTCAACCCGTCCCTGACGATCACCGCCCAGGCCGAGCGGGCCATGTCCTTCTGGCCCAACAAGGGCGAGGAGGATCCGCGGCCCCGGCAGGGCGAGGCGTACGTGCGCGTGGCGGCGGTCGAACCGAAGTCCCCGGCGGTCCCGGCCGAGGCGTTCGGCGCCCTCCGGCTGCCCTTCCTCGGCATCCCGGCGGTCCCGCCGAAGAAGACGCCCTGATCCCGGAACCCTGACCTTCGTCGCGTCCCCTCCCGGACGCACGGAAAGGGCGCTGCACCCCCCTCCGAGTGCAGCGCCCTTCCGGCTTTTCGGTGTTGCTGCATAGATGACCCCCGGGCCCCGCCTTTGGTTGTAGGCGTTGCACGGGATCTTTGTGTGACGCGCGTCACATGCCGGGGAGGGGTGTGGATGCGGGGTCCACAGGCGTGCGAAAGGGGCCCGTGCCGCGATTCCGGTCGCGGCACGGGCCCCTGGGTCGGCACCGGTGTCAGGGCAGCGGCGGTGCCGAGCGGAGCGGCGCCGGGGGGTCGCGCCGCATCGGGGGAGGGAAGTCGGAGGGGACGGGTCGAGGGGACGGGGCGGAGCGGTGGGGGAGGGAGAGCCGGTTGCGGTCGGCCCCGGGCGTCCCCGGGACCGACCGCCCTTTCTGGGTGACCGGGCTGCTGTCCCCTGCCGTCCGGTCACGCGCGCTGGAGCGAGGTCCCACGACGTGCCAGAAGCACGTCACACGCCCCAGCGAAGCCACGCGTGGTTTCTTACGGGCCCGCCCCTGGCTGGCACGGACACCCCGCTCAACGAAGCCCGGCGGGGGCCGGTCACGCGCCGTACGGGTGAGTCCGGCACCGAACGCGGGTGCGGGACCCCACCCCTCGGGTGAGGCCGGGGCGCGGCCTCAGATGCGGCCCCGGCACAGCTCCAGCATCGTCATCGCCAGCGCCGTCCCCGGCTTGCCCAGCGCGTCCCGGTAGTGGGCGAGCACGTCCATCTCGCGGGCCAGGTTCACCCGCCGCCCGCCGGAGGAGATCCGGGCCTCCTGGATCACCGCCGAGATCGCCATCCGCTCCTGAATGAGACCGATGATCCGGTCGTCCAGCGCGTCGATCCGCTCGCGGGCGTCACCGATCAGCGAGGCCGCCTCGTCGGTGCGGGCGCCGGTCAGCTCGGTGGGGGTCTTCGTGGTCATGCGGGGCTCCTGGTGTCCTCGTGGGGTGGGGCCCCGGATCGGCACGGCCCGGGAAACGCCAGACGCCCCGGGCCTTGTCGGCCCGGGGCGCCTGGGAAGTCGCTGTTGTCAGTTGCTCAAGCAGCACGACCATGGCAGCCGGTGGGCCGGTTGCCATAGGTAAACAGGAAGGTCGAGTGCGTGCGCATGGCGCCCAGTATGGACCCCGCCCTCCGTGCCGGGGCAAGCCGGGCCCGGATGGTGAGACGAAGGCCACCCGCGTTCGGATGGTGAGACGAAAAGAGACACGCGCGCGCCGGTAGAATCGACAAATAGCCCCCTCCTTCGGGAACCCTCCTACCGCCGGAAGGCCGCCGTAGTGTCATCAGCGTCCCCCGCTGCCGCGCCCGACGTCACCAACCCGGACGTAGTCCTCGTTGTCGACTTCGGCGCCCAGTACGCCCAGCTCATCGCCCGTCGCGTCCGCGAGGCGCGGGTCTACAGCGAGATCGTCCCGTCCACCATGCCGGTGGCCGAGATGCTGGCCAAGAACCCGAAGGCGATCATCCTCTCCGGCGGTCCGTCCTCCGTGTACGCGGAGGGCGCCCCGCGCCTCGACCGGTCCCTCTTCGAGGCCGGCGTCCCCGTCTTCGGCATGTGCTACGGCTTCCAGCTGATGGCGACGACCCTCGGCGGCACCGTCGACAACACCGGCGCCCGCGAGTACGGTCGCACCCCGCTGCACGTCTCCAAGGCCGGCTCCACCCTCTTCGAGGGCACCCCGGTCGAGCAGTCCGTGTGGATGTCGCACGGCGACGCCTGCTCCGCCGCCCCCGAGGGCTTCACCGTCACCGCCTCCACCGACGTGGTCCCGGTCGCCGCCTTCGAGAACGACGAGAAGAAGCTCTACGGCGTCCAGTACCACCCCGAGGTGCTGCACTCCACCCACGGCCAGCAGATCCTGGAGCACTTCCTCTACCGCGGCGCCGGCATCCAGCCCTCCTGGACCACCGGCAACGTGATCGAGGAGCAGGTCGCGGCCATCCGCGCCCAGGTCGGCGACAAGCGCGCCATCTGCGGCCTCTCCGGCGGCGTCGACTCCGCCGTGGCCGCGGCCCTCGTCCAGAAGGCCATCGGCGACCAGCTGACCTGCGTCTACGTCGACCACGGCCTGATGCGCAAGGGCGAGACCGAGCAGGTCGAGAAGGACTTCGTCGCCGCGACCGGTGCCCGCCTGGTCGTCGTCGACGCGGAGAAGCGCTTCCTCGACGCCCTCGCCGGCGTCTCCGACCCGGAGACCAAGCGCAAGATCATCGGCCGCGAGTTCATCCGCGTCTTCGAGCAGGCGCAGCTGGAGATCCTCCAGGAGGAGGGCCCCGAGGTCGCCTTCCTCGTGCAGGGCACCCTCTACCCGGACATCGTCGAGTCCGGCGGCGGCACCGGCACCGCCAACATCAAGTCCCACCACAACGTGGGCGGCCTCCCCGAAGACATCGAGTTCGAGCTCGTCGAGCCGCTGCGGCAGCTCTTCAAGGACGAGGTCCGGATGGTCGGCCAGGAGCTCGGCCTGCCCGAGGAGATCGTCCAGCGGCAGCCCTTCCCCGGGCCCGGCCTCGGCATCCGCATCGTCGGCGAGGTCACCAAGGAGCGCCTGGACCTGCTCCGCGAGGCCGACGCCATCGCCCGCGAGGAGCTCACCGCCGCCGGCCTCGACCGCGAGATCTGGCAGTGCCCGGTCGTGCTGCTCGCCGACGTCCGCTCCGTCGGCGTCCAGGGCGACGGCCGCACCTACGGCCACCCGATCGTCCTGCGCCCGGTCTCCTCCGAGGACGCCATGACGGCCGACTGGTCCCGCCTGCCCTACGAGGTCCTCGCCAAGATCTCGACCCGCATCACCAACGAGGTCGCCGACGTCAACCGCGTCGTCCTCGACGTCACCAGCAAGCCCCCGGGCACCATCGAGTGGGAGTGACCCCTCCCGCTCCCTGAGCCCGGCCGAAGCCGCCGCCCCGCGAAGGGCGGCGGCTTCGCCGTGTTCACGTCCGGACTCTGGTGACTTGACCGGCCGGGCGTTACCTTCCGGCGCATGACCGAGACACCGGCCCCCGTCCCCGTCGACCGGCTCCACTTCGCCATGCCGCCCGTGCACGCGACGGCCGAGGAGGAACGCGCCCACCGCAAACAGCGGCTCGCCGGCGCGCTCCGGCTCTTCGGACGGCTCGGGTACGAGGAAGGCGTCTCCGGCCACATCACGGTCCGCGACCCCGAGTACGACGACTGCTACTGGGTGAACCCGTTCGGCGCGCCCTTCGGCGACCTCACCGCGAGCGACCTCGTCCTCGCCAACGGCGAGGGCCAGGTCGTCCTCGGCGGCCAGCACGTCAACCAGGCCGCCTTCACCGTCCACGCCGCCGTCCACCGCGCCCGCCCGGACGCGGTCGCCGTCGCCCACACCCACTCCACCCACGGCCGCGCCCTCGCCGCCCTCGGTGAACTCCTCGACCCCCTCACCCAGGAAGCCTGCGCCTTCTACCAGGACCACGCCCTCTACGACGCCTACACCGGCGTCACCGTCGACGCCGAGGAGGCCCGCCGCGTCGCCGTCGCCCTCGGCCCCTTCAAGGGCATCGTCCTGCGCAACCACGGCCTCCTCACCGTCGGCTCCTCCGTCGACGCCGCCGCCTGGTGGTTCATCGCCATGGACCGCTGCGCCCGCATCCAGCTCGCCGCCCGCGCCGCCGGCAAACCCGTCCTCATCGACCACAAGGACGCCGTCGCCACCCGCGAACAGCTCGGCAGCGACCTCGTCGCGTGGATCAACTACCAGCCGCTCTGGCGCAGGATCAGCCGAGCGGAGCCCGAACTCCTGTCGTAGCACCATCGCTTCACCCTTCTGTACGTCAAGGCGATGGCACGCCAATCACTCTCCGGCGGGGCGCACGCGGCCCTCCCGAGCCCCCTCGGTACGGCACAATTCCCAGGAATCAGCGGCATGTTGAGCTCGGGAACTCGGGAAGTGGCGGCACCGTGGCGGTACAAGAGGCGAGACAGTACGGCGGGCGCCACGGCGCCGGCGACCATCCGACGGCCTGCGCCGGCTGCGCCCATTGCGGCGAGACCGGCCACCGCCGCGCCGTCGCCGCCTTCCTCGCCCGCCGCGAGGAACTCGCCGCCGGCCACGGCGTCCCCGCCGCCGTCGCCCACTCCCCGGTCGCCGCCCGCCAGTGGGTCTCCGACGAACTCGCCCAGTCCGCCCGCGCCGTGACCGCCCACGGCCGGGAGGCCGGCCTCGCCTGGCTCGCCCGCGTCCGCACCGGCAGCCTCGCCGCGATCTGGGCCGCCGTCCTCGCCCTGCTGCTCGGCCAGGCCCTCACCGCCCTCGGCACCGGCTGGACCGCCGCCCGCACGGCCGGCCTCTGCACCGCCCTCCTCCTCGCCGTCCCGCTCACCGCCGCCGCCCACGCCCACCGTGCCCGCGGCGGCCTGCTCGCCCCCCTCACCGGCGAGGACAACCGGCTCTCCACCACCCGCGCCGTCGCCGCCGCCTGGCTCCTCTTCCTCTGCTACGCCCTTCTCTTCCTCACCCTCCGCTCGCTCACCGCCACCGCCTTCGGCCTCTCCGGCGCCGCCGCCCTGGTCACCGTCCTCGCCCTCGTCTCGGCCGTCGCCGTCACCGCCCGGCTCGTCGTCTCCACCCGGATCGCCGGCCGACGGCTCCAGAAGGTCCGCGCCGACCGCCCCCGGGCCGCCGACCTCCTCTGCGACGACAACGGCCGCGCCGACCTCGCCGACGTCCAGTACGTCCTCGTCTCCGGCGCCGTCCTCGTCTTCACCGCCGTCCGGCTCGCCACCGCCCCCGACCGCCTCCCCGCGCCGCCCTGGTCCCTCGCCCTCCTCGTCGCCGTCTCCGCCGTCTGGCACCTCGCCGCCAAGTGCACCGAGGGCGGCCCGCCCGTCGTCCACGCCGTCGTCCGCGCCCGCGAGGCCGGCGACCTCGACGCCCCCATCCGCGTCGGCGACGACATCGAGATCCGCGGCCACGGCTTCGTCCCGCCCGGCGCCGCCGCCCCCGACCCGCTGACCCGGCTCGTCGTCCGGATCGGCGCCGTCCACGCCCACGTGCCCCTGGTGCCCGTCCCCGGCGGCTTCGCCAACCCCACCGACACCGTCCTGACCGTGCCGCTCCCCGCCGACGTCGAGCCCGGCCGGGTCGAGGTCTCCGTCGTCACCGCCGCCGGATTCGAGACCGAGCGGGTCACGATCGACGTCGCCGACTGAACATCCGGCCCCTCCGCGTGTCCCTTCACAGCACGAGCGGAGACAATCGGTCCGCGAACAGTCGTACGGGGCGTGGAAAGGTGACCGATCATGAGCGCGTACCAGGACCGCCCCGGCGGGCCGACCCTGCGAGACCGCACGGACGCCTGGAAGGCCACCGCCTCCCGCTACGCCCTGCTCCCGCTCCGGATCTTCCTCGGCGTCACCTTCGTCTACGCCGGCCTCGACAAACTCACCGACCCGGCCTTCCTCGCCGACACCGGCACCGGCTCCATCGGCGAGACCATGCGAGGCGTCCGTGACTCCTCGGCCCTCCCATGGCTCGTCGACCTCGCCCTCAACAACCCCACCGGCTTCGGCTACGCCCTCGCCTTCGGGGAGATCGCCGTCGGCCTCGGCACCCTCCTCGGGCTCTTCGCCCGGGTGGCCGCCCTCGGCGGCGCCCTCATCTCGCTGAGCCTCTGGCTCACCGTGAGCTGGCAGGTGAACCCCTACTACCTCGGCAACGACCTCGCCTATCTCATCGCCTGGCTGCCGCTGCTGCTCGCCGGCGCCCCGGTGCTCTCCGCCGACCGTCTTCTCGCCGAACGGCGCCGCAGGCCGTAGGCCACCCAGGTCAGCAGCCCGGCCAGGCCCAGCGCGCCGCACATCACCGGGACCGCCAGCCACCACGGCACCGCCCACCAGCCGGCGAGGTCCCCGCCGTAGGCGCCGGCCAGGCCGAGCGCGGCCAGCCCGACGACCAGCCGGCCGGGACGGAACTCATGAAGCAGCACGGGTGACCTCCACCTGTCCGAGACCGACCTCCAGAGAGAGGTCCAGCGTCCCCGCCGGCTCCGTGCCGGCGGGCGGGTTCAGCGTCCGCGTCTCGTCGCGGTCCGGGGCGATGTCGATGTCGTCGGCCGGCTGCCCGGGCAGCTGCAGATCACCGAGACCCACCTGGGCGTGCAGCGTCACCACCACGTCCTCCGGCACGACCACCTCCAGCTTCCCCGCGCCCACGTCGACCGCCGTCCTCACCGTCGTCCCCTCGGGCACCGACAGCCGGGACAGGTCCAGCGTCCCCACCCCCGCGCCCAGGTCGTACCGGGGCGCCACCGCGGTCACCGCGGCCGGCGTCCACGTCTGGCGCGTCCACTCCGTGGTGATCTTCTCCGGCAGCGCCACCGCGCCGGCCAGCAGCGCCGCCGTCACCACCACCTGGAAGATCGTGCCGAACCCGGTGCGCCCCAGGAAGCTGCTGACGACCAGCCCCAGACCGAACACGGCCAGCGCCGCCGCGAGCCCCGTCGCCAGACTGACGCCCAGCGGCTGCGACTCCCACGTCAGGGCCGTACCCGTGACCGCCGCGGCCAGCGCGACGAGATGGACGAGGCCCGCGATCGAGTACGGGCTGCGCCGCACCGACGGCTCCGGCCGCGACGGATCCGCCGGCGCGCCCCACCGGCTGCCGGGCTTCGGCACCTCGCCGCCGACCCGGCCCTCCGCGTCGACCATCCCGACCGGCCCCCACATGTAGCCGAAGGCCACCTTGCCGGTCGAACCGTCCTTCACGATCGGGTCCCGCCACCACGACATCATCTGGCTCTCGACGTACGTCAGCGGCGGCGCCTTCGCCTCCGGCGGCACCGGGACCCGCACATGCGGGGCCTTCGGCCGCGCCTCCGGATCGCCCTGGGCCTCCTCCTCGGCGGTGTGCCGGCGCTGCGACCAGTACGCGGCGCCGGCCGTCACCAGCGCCAGCAGCACCGCGAAGCCCACCATCGAGCTGGTGCGCAGCGTCGACAGGAAGATCCCGCAGCCCACCAGCGCCATCAGGATCGCCGCGAGCGCCGACCCGGACACCCGGCCGGTCAGCAGCCGTCTGCCCTCGCTCTCGTCCTCTCCCACGAGCGGGATCAGCAGCCACGCGAAGCCGTAGAAGAGCAGACCGATGCCGCCCGTCACCGCCAGCACCGCGAGCACGATCCGGAAGATCACCGGATCCATGTCGAAGTGCCGGCCGAGACCGCCGCAGACGCCGCCGACCACTCGGCTCGTCCGCGAACGGCGCGGAGGAGCCGCGGGGGCGTCCCCGGCCACCGGTGGGGCCTCGTGCTGCGTGGGCCGCGAAGGCGTCGAACTCGTCATGCGTCCATGGTGACCGCCCGTGACCCCCGGACGGCACCGGGAACGACCCTGGCGCGACCCTGATATTCGGCTCCGCGCCACGCCGGTGACGACCCCGAGGCGAACCAGGGGGCGATCTCAGGGCGGACCCTGATGCCCGCAAAGGGCCGGACGTGTGACGATCGGTGCATGTCCGCAACCGCTCGTGTCACCGACCTCGACGAACCGCCCGTGCGCAGGCTCTACCGCAGCGCCGACGGGCGGTGGCTCGGCGGTGTCGCCCGCGGTCTCGCCGGACACCTCGGCCTGCCCGTCGCCTGGGTCCGCGCCGTCTTCGCGGTGCTCGTGTTCACCGAGGGCCTCGGGCTGCTGCTCTACGCGATCTTCTGGATCGTCGTCCCGCTCGGCGTCGGCGGCCGGGACAAGCCCCTCACCGTCTTCGAGCGCACCGAGGACGGCAGACGCCGGCTCCGCAAACCCGACCGCGGCCAGATCCTCGCCCTCGTCGCCCTCGCGATCGGCGCGTCCGTCTTCATCGCGAACCTGAGGATCGACGGCGAGACCGGCCGGTACGTGTGGCCGGCGATGCTCATCGGCCTCGGTGTCGTCCTGGTGTGGCGGCAGGCCGACAACGCCCGCCGCGACACCTGGACCGGACGGGCGGTCACCCACGGGCGCGGCTTCCACCTCGTGCGGGGGCTCGTCGGCGTGGCCCTGGTCGGCACCGGCCTCGCCGTCTTCGTCGTGGTGCGCGGCTCCGTCGCCCAGATCGGCACCGCGCTGACCGCCGCCGTCGCCGTCCTCACCGGCATAGCGCTGCTCGCCGGCCCGTGGCTGATACGGATGTCGCAGGACCTCACCGCGGAGCGGACCCTGCGCATCCGCGCCCAGGAGCGGGCCGAGGTCGCCGCCCACGTCCACGACTCCGTGCTGCACACCCTCACCCTGATCCAGCGCAACGCGGACGACGCCGGAGAGGTCCGCAGGCTCGCCCGAGCCCAGGAGCGGGAGCTGCGGAACTGGCTGTACAAGCCGGAGGGCACCGGCGGGGACGAGGAGCCGACGACCCTCGCCGAGGCGGTGAAGCGGGCCGCCGCCGAGGTCGAGGACAAGCACGGGGTGCCGCTGGAGGTCGTGGTGGTCGGCGACTGCCCCCTCGACGAGAAGCTGGTCGCGCAGATGAAGGCCGCGCGCGAGGCGATGGTCAACGCCGCGAAGTACGGTGGCGAGGGCGGGGCGGTCCAGGTGTACGCGGAGGTGGAGGGGCGCACGGTCTTCGTGTCGGTGCGCGACCGCGGCCCCGGATTCGACCTGGACGAGGTCCCCGAGGACAGAATGGGCGTACGAGAATCGATCATCGGCCGCATGCAGCGCAACGGCGGCACGGCCCGGCTGCGGGCCGTGCCGGGCGGGGGCACCGAGGTCGAGCTGGAGATGGAGAGGGCGGACGGATGAGCGACGAGACCGGGGCGACGACCGGGGCCGACGGGGCGACGGGGCCGGGTGCGGCGGGCGGGCCCGGCCGACGGGTGCGGGTCGTCCTCGTCGACGACCACCGCATGTTCCGTACCGGGGTGCAGGCCGAGATCGGCCGGACCGACATCACCGGGGTCGAGGTCGTCGGCGAGGCCGCCGACGTCGACCAGGCCGTCAGCGTGATCACCGCGACCCGGCCGGAGGTCGTCCTCCTCGACGTGCACCTGCCCGGCGGCGGAGGGGTCGAGGTGCTGCGCCGCTGCGCCGCCGTGATGGCGGCCGCCGAGGATCCGGTCCGCTTCCTCGCGCTCTCCGTCTCGGACGCGGCGGAGGACGTGATCGGCGTGATCCGGGGCGGCGCCCGCGGCTACGTCACCAAGACGATCACCGGCGACGACCTGGTGGACTCGATCTTCCGGGTCCAGGAGGGCGACGCCGTCTTCTCGCCGCGCCTGGCCGGCTTCGTCCTGGACGCCTTCGCCTCCACCGACGCGCCCCCGGTGGACGAGGACCTGGACCGGCTGACCCAGCGGGAGCGCGAGGTGCTGCGGCTGATCGCCCGCGGCTACGCGTACAAGGAGGTCGCCAAGCAGCTCTACATCTCGGTGAAGACCGTCGAGTCGCACGTCTCCGCGGTGCTCCGCAAGCTCCAGCTCTCCAACCGGCACGAGCTGACCCGCTGGGCCGCCGCGCGCCGGCTGGTCTGACGGAGCCGGGCCGGGCCGCCGGGGTCAGGCGACCCGGGTGGCGCCCGCGAACGGCATCTCGTCGATCGGCGCGATCCGGATCGGGGCGCCCGGCCGGGGCGCGTGGATCATCTGGCCGCCGCCGATGTAGAGGCCCACGTGGCTGATCCCGGAGTAGAAGAAGACCAGGTCGCCCGGGGCCAGCTCGGAGCGGGAGACCCGGCGCCCGGCGTTGATCTGGGTGTACGTGGTGCGCGGCAGGGAGACCCCGGCGGCGCGCCAGGCGGCCTGGGTGAGTCCCGAGCAGTCGTACGCCGAGGGGCCGGTGGCGCCCCAGACGTACGGCTTGCCGAGCTGGGCGCGGGCGAAGGAGATGGCGGCGGAGGCGCGGCCGGTGGGGGCGGCCACCGGGGCCCGGTCGCCGGAGGCACGGTCCGCGCGGGCGAGGGAGCCGGTGGCGCCGGTGGCGGTGCCCGGGGTGCCGGGGCGGGCGGTGGCGGTCGTCGTGGCTGGCGCGGTCGTGCGGGCGGCGACGGCCGCCTCGTACCGGGCCCGCTCCTCGGCGGTGAGCCGGGCGAGGAGTTCCCGCGCGGCGGTGAGCTTGCCGAGGACGGTGGCTTTCTGGCGGCGCAGCTCGGCCTCGTGGCCGCGCAGCGCGGTGAGCCGGCCGGCGGACTCGGCGCGCAGTTGGGCCAGGGCGGCGAGTTCGCGGCGTACGGCGGTGACGGCGGCGGCCTGCCGGTCGCCGGCCTTCTCGGCGAGGGCGGCCCGCTCCAGGTACTGGTCGGGGTCCGAGGTGAGGGCGAGCTGGACGGCCGGGTCGAGTCCGCCGGAGCGGTACTGGGCGGCGGCGACGGCGCCGAGGCTCCGGCGGGCCGTGTTCAGCCGCTCGGTGCGGCGGGCGGCCTCGTCGCGGAGCTCGTCGAAGGAGGTGCGGGCGACGTCGGCCTGTTCCTTCGCGCCGTTGTACCGCTCGGTCGCGGCCTCGGCCTCCTGGTAGAGCCGGTCGACCTCGGCCCTGACCTGGGCGGGGGTGCGGTCGGGGCGGGCCGGGTCGGCGTGGCCCGCGCCCTCGAAGAGGGTGGCGGTGGCGGCCGAGGCCAGGGCGAGCGTGGCGGCCGTGCGGGCCGCGGGGCGGCCGAGCGGGGCCGGCCGGGGTTTTCGGTGAGCTGCCACGAGGGCGGGTCACATCCTCTCCCTGTGGGGGACGGTGCCGGCCGGGGCCGGCGGCGGACCGCACAGGGGAGACGGGCCGCCGCCGGGGTTCTCCGGCGGGGATGGCCGGCACCGCCGGGTGAACCGGCGGGGTGGGGAGCCGGCCACCTGGGGCAGGACGCTAGACCCGGGGGTCACGCCCCGGCGGCGGCTTGACCGCTATTGGCGCCGGATGACCTCCGAGGACCGTTCGCTTTCGTCCGCGAGGGGGGCCGGCGACGGTTTCCAGGGGGCCGACGACCGATGCGGGAGAGTGGGTGGACCCGGCCCGCGAGCAGTGCTAGGGGCCCGGTTAGGCTCCGCCCCATGGACGTCCTCATCAATGTCTTCGTCGCGCTCCACATCATCGGCATCGCCTCCCTGCTGGGCGGATTCCTCACCCAGATGAAGGCGATCGGGGCCGGCACGGCCCGCTTCACCCCGGCCATGCTGCACGGCGCGCTGACCATGCTGGTCACCGGCGTCGCGCTCGTCGGCCTCAACCAGGCCGACGACCAGACGGTCAACAACCTCAAGGTCGGCATCAAGCTGCTGATCCTCGTGGTGATCCTCGGCATCGTCTACGTCAAGCGCGACGAGGAGACCGCCGACAAGGGTCTCTTCGCCGCCGTCGGCGGCCTGACCACGGCGAACATCTTCATCGCCACCCTCTGGACCTGACCCCCCGGCCCTCCCGGGCCCGGCCCCGCCCCGTGGGGCCCGGCCCCCCGGCGCGCTCCCGGTGTGCGCCCTCACACCGGGAGCAGGCCGAAGGCGGGCCCGGTTGTCGGCGCGGCGTCCTAGACTCGGGAGGCGATGAGCAGCCTCTTTGACGACAGCTTCCTGGCCGGCCTCCAGTCCCACTCCCCGGAGGACGTGCCGCCCCCGCCCGAGGACGACGAGCACGGCGCCCCGGCCGCGGAGGAGGTCCCGCACGACCTGTTCGGGGAGCACTTCGACGCGCCCCCGCCCCGCGACCCGTACTACCGCGACGGCGCCCACCGCCCCGCCGTCGACCCGGCCGCCCTCCTCGAGGGGCTGAACGAGCAGCAGCGCGCCGCCGTCGTCCACACCGGCTCCCCGCTGCTCATCGTGGCCGGCGCCGGCTCCGGCAAGACCCGGGTCCTCACCCACCGCATCGCCCACCTCCTGGGCACGCGGCACGTGCACCCGGGCCAGATACTGGCGATCACCTTCACCAACAAGGCCGCCGGCGAGATGAAGGAGCGCGTCGAGCAGCTGGTCGGCCCGCGGGCCGCCGCGATGTGGGTGATGACCTTCCACAGCGCCTGCGTCCGCATCCTGCGCCGCGAGTCGAAGCGGCTCGGCTTCACCTCGTCCTTCTCGATCTACGACGCCGCCGACTCCAAGCGCCTGATGGCGCTGGTCTGCCGTGACCTGGACCTCGACCCGAAGAAGTTCCCGCCGAAGTCCTTCAGCGCCAAGATCTCCAACCTGAAGAACGAGCTGATCGACGAGGAGTCCTTCGCCGACCAGGCCGCCGACGGCTTCGAGAAGACCCTCGCCGAGGCGTACCGGATGTACCAGGCGCGCCTGCGCGAGGCGAACGCCCTGGACTTCGACGACATCATCATGACGACGGTGCACCTGCTCCAGGCGTTCCCGGACGTCGCCGAGCACTACCGCCGCCGCTTCCGGCACGTCCTCGTCGACGAGTACCAGGACACCAACCACGCCCAGTACACCCTCGTCCGCGAGCTGGTCGGCACCGGCTACGAGGACCTCGGCCCGGCCGAGCTGTGCGTGGTCGGCGACGCCGACCAGTCGATCTACGCCTTCCGCGGCGCCACCATCCGCAACATCCTCCAGTTCGAGGAGGACTACCCGGACGCGACGACGATCCTGCTGGAGCAGAACTACCGCTCCACCCAGACGATCCTCTCCGCGGCCAACGCGGTCATCGAGCGCAACGAGTCCCGCCGCCCCAAGAACCTGTGGACCAACGCGGGCGCCGGCGCGCAGATCACCGGCTACGTCGCGGACACCGAGCACGACGAGGCCCAGTTCGTCGCCGACGAGATCGACCGGCTGACGGACAAGGGCGAGGCGAAGGCCGGCGACGTGGCGGTCTTCTACCGGACCAACGCCCAGTCCCGCGTCTTCGAGGAGATCTTCATCCGCGTCGGCCTGCCCTACAAGGTCGTCGGCGGGGTGCGCTTCTACGAGCGCAAGGAGGTCCGGGACGTCCTCGCCTACCTGCGCGTCCTCGCCAACCCCGAGGACAACGTGCCGCTGCGCCGGATCCTCAACGTGCCGAAGCGCGGCATCGGCGAGCGCGCCGAGGCGATGATCGACGCCCTCTCGCTGCGCGAGAAGATCACCTTCCCGCAGGCCCTCAAGCGGGTCGACGAGGCGTACGGCATGGCCGCCCGCTCGGCCAACGCCGTGAAGCGGTTCAACGCGCTCATGGACGAGCTGCGCACCATCGCCGAGTCCGGCGCGGGTCCCGCCGTCGTCCTGGAGGCCGTCCTGGAGCGGACCGGCTATCTGGCCGAGCTCCAGGCGTCGACGGACCCGCAGGACGAGACCCGGATCGAGAACCTGCAGGAACTCGCGGCCGTGGCCCTGGAGTTCGAGCAGGAGCGCGGCGAGGAGGAGGGGGCGGGGACGCTCGCCGAGTTCCTGGAGAAGGTCGCGCTCGTCGCCGACTCCGACCAGATCCCGGACGAGGACGAGGAGGGCTCCGGCGTCATCACGCTGATGACCCTGCACACCGCGAAGGGCCTGGAGTTCCCGGTGGTCTTCCTCACCGGCATGGAGGACGGCGTCTTCCCGCACATGCGGGCCCTCGGCCAGACCAAGGAGCTGGAGGAGGAGCGGCGCCTGGCGTACGTGGGCATCACCCGCGCCCGCGAGCGGCTGTACCTGACCCGTTCGTCGATGCGCAGCGCCTGGGGCCAGCCCTCGTACAACCCGGCCTCCCGCTTCCTGGAGGAGATCCCGCCCGCGTACCTGGAGTGGAAGCGGACGGGGCCGGTGGCGAAGCCGGCGGGTCCGACCTCGGGGATCGCCTCCTCGCTGACGTCCTCGCTCTCCTCGTCGCGCGCCCGCTCCGGCCCGTCCGGGTTCGCGACGCGCCGCGCGGGCACGGAGAAGCCGGTGGTCGCGCTGACGGTCGGCGACCGGGTGACCCACGACCAGTTCGGGCTCGGCACCGTCCTCGCGGTGACGGGCGGCGGCTCGGACGCCCAGGCGACGATCGACTTCGGCGACGAGAAGCCGAAGCGGCTGCTGCTGCGGTACGCGCCGGTCGAGAAGCTGTAGCGGTACGGGAAGGGGCCCGGTCCATCGGACCGGGCCCCTTCCGCGTACGCGGGGTGTCAGCTCGTCGGGTCGAGGCCGTGGCTGCGGAGCCAGGACAGCGGGTCGATCGCGGAGCCGCCGCCGGGGCGCACCTCGAAGTGGAGGTGGGGGCCGGTGGAGTTGCCGGAGTTGCCGGAGTAGGCGATGACGTCGCCGGCCTTGACCTGGCCCCAGCGGATCTTGGTGCTGCTGAGGTGGCAGTACCAGGTCTCGGTGCCGTCGGCGGCGGTCACGATCGCCATGTTGCCGTAGGCGGGGTTCCACTGGGTGCGGACGGTGCCGTCGGTCGCGGCCATGACGGGGGTGCCGTACTGCACGGGGAAGTCGATGCCGGTGTGCACGGACATCCAGTTGACGCCGGACTGGCCGAAGCGGGCGCTGAGCTGGTGCAGCTTCACCGGCAGCATGAACTTGGGCCGCATGGCCTCCTTGCGGGCCGCCTCCTCCTCGCGCTTCTTCTTCTCGGCGGCCTGGCGCGCCTTGAGGTCGATGCGCTCCTGGGTGCGGCTGGCGCGGTCGCCGAAGTCGCGGACGTCGGCGTCGAGGGCGCTGAGCTGGGTGTCCAGGGCGGTGTTGGCGGGGACCTGCTTCACGGCGGCCGGGTCGGCGGCGGCGAGCGCGGTGGTGTTCTTCTGCTGGGTGCCCTCCGGGTCGGCGCCGGTGAGCCCGCTGACGGAGGCGGCGGCGATGCCGGCGACGCCCATGACGCAGGCGGAGGGGACGGCGACGGTCAGCAGGGCGGAGCGCTTGGCGGGGGTACGGCGCCGGGCGCGGCTCCCGCCGGCGGAGCGGCGTACGGGGCGGGCGGCGGTGGCGGCGTCGGTACGGACCTCGGCGGCGGGCGCGGGAACCTCGTCCTCGGACTCCTCGTACGCGACCGGCTCGTACGTCTCGGTCTCGTACCCGGCCTCGGGTTCGTACGCGGCCTCGGCCTCGTACGTCGTCGTGTCGGGCTCGTACGCCGCCTCCGGCTCGTACGGCGCCGCCTCGGGCTCGGGGGCCGCTTCGTAGGCGAACGCGAACTCGGCGGTGTGGTCGACCTGTTCGGCCTGGGGGACGTACTGCTGGGGGACGACCGGCTCGGCGAGGTCGGCGGCCTGGTTCCAGGCGGTGGCGTCGTAGGCGCCGGTGTCGGTCGCGAAGGCGGGGGCGGCCCACTGGCCGGTCGCGTCGTACGCCTCGTGCCCGTACGTACCCTGCGCCGCGTAGCCGCCGGAGTGGAGGGTCTCGTACTGGCCGGTGTGCTGGGCCGCGGTCCAGGCGGAGGCGTCCCACTGGCCGGTGGCGTCGTACTGCTCGTGCTGCCCGTACGGCGTCGCCGTCGCGTAGGGGTCCGTGAAGGTGGCGGTCGCGGTGGTGGTGGACCACTGGCCGGTGGTGTCCCACTGGCCCGTCGTGTCGTACGCGCCGGTGGCGGCGTACTGGCCGAGGTCCCACTGGCCGCTGTGGCCGGCCTGACCGCCGTCGGACCAGGAACCGAAGAGCGGGTCGGTCGCGAAGCTGCCGGTGGAGTGGGCGCCGTCTCCGGCGTACCCGGCGTGGGGGTGCTGGTCGTTCACCAACGTCTCTCTCGCCTCGGCAGCAGGACCAGTCCGGGGCGGGCCCGACAGGGGGTGTCCCGGGGGGAAGCAGTGGCGCGACTGTACCCGGCGGTATGCGCGACCGACAATCTTCGGAAGGTCCGCCGGGCGCAGGAAACGGGCAATCGGCCGTGTTTCGCCAGCTCACGCACAGAGCTTTGGCCTTGTGTTCGAGAAACGTTCGAAGAACGGTGTCGGGGGTGTCGCCCGGCGCGGGGGCGTCACGCCACCGAGACCGCCCCCTCGTCCGCAGCCTCCTCCGCCCCGCCGGCGTCCAGGGCCTCCAGGATCCCGGCGGCCACCGTCGGATGGACCGGCAGCGCGAGATGGCCGATCCCGCTCACCCGCACGTTGTGGACCAGCAGATCGGGGTGGTCCAGGCGGGCCGTCTCCACCGGCACCATGATCCGGTCCAGGTCGCTCCAGAAGCTCACGAACCGCGTCCGGCAGCCCGGCGCAGGAGCCGCCAGCTCCCGCAGCACCTCCGACCCCGGCCGCATCTGCCGCACCAGCGGGTGCGCGTCGGCGAGCGGCGTCCCGGCGGTCGTGCCCGCGTGCGGGGTGCCGAGCGTGACCAGCGTCCGCACCCGTACGTCACCACCCAGCCGCTGGACGTAGTACCGGGCGATCAGCCCGCCCAGACTGTGCCCCACCACGTCCACCTCGGCCCGGCCCGTGCGCTCCCGGATCCCGTCGATCCGCCGCCCCAGCTCCTCGGCGGCGGTCCGCAGATCGCCGGTGAACGGGGAGTAGTCGAGGCACTCGACCCGGGTGCGGCCGTGCCGGGCGAGCGCGCGGCGCAGCAGCAGGAAGACGGAGCGGTTGTCGACGAAGCCGTGCAGCAGCACCACCGGGCGTCCGCCGCCCGCGACGGCCGCCGCCGGACCGTCGGGCGGCGCGCCCGGGGCGGGGCGGCCGGAGACGAGCCCCGACGGATAGAGGACGAGACGGCCGGTGAGGACCGCGGCTTCGAGGGTGGTGGCCTTCAGCAGGGCGGTGATCCTGGCGAGCTCCATCGCCGACCTCCCGTGCGGCACGTACGCCGGAGCGCCGGACCCCCGTGCCGTACGGACGACGGCACGGAGCTCCGGCGACCGGCGTCGCGGCTCCGTTCGCGACCTGGCCCCGCGGGCGGCTGGAGTGGCCCAGGAGGAGGGCCGGAGCGGGGCGGGCCGCGGAACGAACGTGTCCCACGTGTGATTTCCCCCTCGCCGGGCTCCGCGAAACGGCCCGTTGCGGGATGCTGTCGATAACGTTCGTTCACCTCCCCGGCACAGTTGCGCGGGGGTCGCATGTGGAGGCAGTGATGGGTGTGACCGGTCCGATCCGCGTGGTCGTCGCCAAGCCGGGTCTCGACGGCCACGATCGCGGGGCCAAGGTCATCGCGCGCGCCCTGCGCGACGCCGGCATGGAGGTGATCTACACCGGGCTGCACCAGACGCCCGAGCAGATCGTCGACACCGCGATCCAGGAGGACGCCGACGCGATCGGCCTCTCGATCCTCTCGGGCGCGCACAACACGCTCTTCGTCAAGGTCATCGAGCTCCTCAAGGAGCGCGACGCCGAGGACATCAAGGTCTTCGGCGGCGGCATCATCCCCGACGCGGACATCCCGCCGCTGAAGGAGAAGGGTGTCGCGGAGATCTTCACGCCGGGCGCCACGACCGCGTCGATCGTCGACTGGGTGAACGCGAACGTCCGCGTGACGGCCGCCTGACACCCGCCCGGGCCCCGACGGCCGGGAGCCCCCCGACGAGGCTCCCGGCCGTCCGCGTACCCGCCGGGCACAGGCTCCCGGCCGTCCGCGGACCCGCCGGGCACAGGCCCCCGGCCGTCCGCCGGACCCGCCGCGCTCAGGGCTCCCGGCCGTCCGCCGGACTCGCGCTCAGGGCTCCCGGCCGTCCGCGTACCCGCCCGGGCACAGGCCCCCGGCCGTCCGCCGGACCCGCCGCGCTCAGGGCTCCCGGCCGTCCGCGGGACCGCCGCCCTCAAGCTCTGGTGTCGTCCAGTTCCGCGCGCATCCGGGCGCGCAGGTCCAGCGTCGCCACTAGTCGCTGGAACGCCTCCGCCCAGTACGCGCCCGCGCCCGGCGAGGCGTCCTCCGCCTCCGGGACCGCGGCCGCCAGCGACTCCAGCTGCCGGGCGGCCGCGGGGGAGAGGCACCGCTCCGCGAGCCCCATCACCCCGCTGAAGCTCCACGGATAGCTGCCCGCGTCCCGCGCGATGTCCAGGGCGTCGATCACCGCCGCGCCCAGCGGCTCCGCCCACGGCACCGCGCAGACACCGAGCAGCTGGAACGCCTCCGACAGGCCGTGCGCCGCCACGAACGCCGCCACCCACCCGGCCCGTTCCGCCGGATCGAGCGTCGCGAGCAGCTGCGCCCGCTCGGCCAGCGACGAGGTGCCCGGACCCGTCGCCGGCGGCACCGACGGCGCGCCGAGCAGCGCCCGCGACCAGGCCGCGTCCCGCTGCCGCACCGCCGCCCGGCACCAGGCCGCGTGCAGCTCCGCCTGCCAGTCGTCGGCGACCGGCAGCGCCACGATCTCCTCCGGCGTACGCCCGCCGAACCGGGCCGGCCAGCAGGACAGCGGCGCCGACTCCACCAGCTGCCCCAGCCACCAGGACCGCTCGCCCCGGCCCGACGGCGGCACCGCCGCCACACCGTCCCGGCGCATCTCCTCGTCGCACTCGTGCGGGGCCTCCACGACCACCGTCGGCACGGCCGCCGTCCGGTCCAGGCCCACACAGGTCACCGCCCGGTCCGCCATGCGGCCCGCGAGCGCCGAGCCCGGCAGCGCGGAGAGCAGCTCGGCGGCGGTGGCCCGGACATTGCGGCTGCGGTCGGCGAGGGCCGCCTCCAGGAACTCCTCGTCCGCCGCCGAGAGGCCCGCGCGCAGCGAGTCCAGGAACATCAGCCGGTCCTCGGCCCGCTCCCCGGCCCAGGTCCCCGCGAGCAGGGCCCGCCCGGCCGCCGGATCCTTCGCCCGTACGGCTCCGAGCAGCGCGACCCGCTCCGCGAACAGGCCCTCCTCCCACAGCTCCCGCACCGCGTCGGCGTCCTCCGGGTCCGGCAGCCTGCCGCCCGCGCCGCCGCCCCGCAGCGCGAACCGCCAGTCCGGGTTGAGCCCGGCCAGCCAGAGCCCCCGCGGCCCGGCGAGCGCCAGCGCCTGGGGCCGCAGGTCGGTGCGCGCCCTGGCCGCGTCGAGCAGCGCCGGCAGGGCGGCGGACGGCGCCTTGAAACCGCGCTCCACGGCCAGCGCCAGCCACTGCGGCAGCAGTTCGGCGAGGTCCGGCGCGGTGCCCCGGCGGCCGCCCGAGGGCGCGGGCGCGGCACGGCCGGCGAGCAGCCGGTCGAGCCGGCGGCGGGCCGCGGCGGGCAGCGGCGGGCGCGGGTCGTCCGGGCACGGAGCGGGCGGTACGGCGGCGGGGCCGGGGCGCAGGCCGGCGCGGCGGCGCAGGGTGTGGCGGGCGGCGGTGTCGAGCAGGGCCTCGGCGGCGTCGGGGCCGCGGGTGCCGGACGGCGGACGGCGGTCGGTTCCGAGCAGGGCGGCGGCCATCAGCGCGTCCCAGGCGGTGTCGGGCGGGGTCTCGGTCGGCGTCACGTTTCCTCCTCGGTCCGGACTGGGCGCTCGTCTGTGCGGCGGCGTGCGGGGGGCGCGCACGGAGGGCGGGCGGTCACAGCAGCGGGACCGTTTCCGAGGGGGCTTCCGGGGACCAGGCCGCCAAGGGGGTGAAGCCCCGGTGGCCGCATTCACCGAAGACCGTCAGGGGGGCGCCGCCGGAGAGGGCGAGGAGGCGCCACAGGCCGGGGCGGGACCGGTCGCCGCCGGTCAGCGGAAGCGCCTCGCGGCCGTCGGCGTCGGCGAGCTGCCAGCCGTACCCGGCCCGCGCGGGCACCACCCCGGCGAGCGTCACCGGCCAGGAGTCCAGCCACGGATCCTCCCGCAGCGCCCGCCCGTACGCGTCGAGCGCCGCCCCCACCGGGCCGCCCGGCGGCGGCACCGCCGGACCGCCGACCGGGACCAGCGACTCGCCGGGCTCCGCCCTGAGCTGTCCCGAACCCGCGTGCGGCGTCAGCTCGCCGTCCACCACCGCGCCGACCGGCAGCGCGAGCGCGGGCGCGCGGCCCGCCGCGCCGAAGGAGAGCAGCAGCGCCGTCCGGCCGCTCCCCTCCCCGTACAGCCAGAGGCGACGGGTCGTCAGCCGGCCGTCCCCGGTGTCGTACTGGGCGAGGACCAGCCACCGGTCCCGCACCGCCGTGCCGCCGGGCGCGGCGGGCAGCCCGACCCTGGTCCGCACCGTCGCCGCCAGCGGGGCGGGCAGCCGGTCGGCGGCCAGCCACGCCCGGTCCAGGAGATGGGTGAGCGCGCACTCCTCCAGGAGCCGCACCGGCCAGCCCGGGCCGGAGCCCGGTATCGCGCCCAGCTCGCGGACCCGGCCCGCGAGCCCCGGCGCCTGCGCGTCGACCATGCGGGCCGCGGTCTCCTCCCACAGTCCGTACCCCTGCTGCCCGGCCGCGGCGAGCCCGCCGCGCACCAGGTCCGCGAGGCGCCGCTCCAGCTCCTCGGCGCCCGCCGTCACCCGGGCCGCCCGCCGCTCCGCCCGCCGGCGGGCGGCCTCCGGATCGGCCGGCGGACCCCCCTGAGCCTTCCGCGCGGCCCCCACGGCCCCGGCCCGGCGCCCCGCGAGCCATCGCGCGGCCCACTCCGGCCGCTCGGCCCCGTCCGGCACGGCCGCGCCGTCGGCCGCCCAGAGCAGGAGCAGTCCCAGCACGTGCTTGCACGGGGCCTTGCGGCTCGGGCAGCTGCACGAGTACGCCGGGCCGGCGGTCTCCACGACCGTCCGGTACGGGGTGCGGCCACTGCCCTTGCACTGCCCCCAGACGGCCCCGTCGCCGCAGCCCGCGCCGCTCCACGGCCCGGCCGTCCCGAGTCCGCTCCCCGCTCTGCGCGAGGCCTCGTCAGGAGCCAGTGCCAGCACCTGCTCGACCGTCCAGCGCACCCCCATGGCATTCATGTACCTGACGGTATTCTCCGGCACTGACAACGCAGTTGACCTGCTGGTTCGCCTCCGGAGGCCGACCCGGCGGCGCGGCAGCTTTACCGGTCCTTTACGGTGCTGTGCGGGCTCGCGCGAACCAGCGCGCGACCTTGCAACCGCACTGACCCGTGCAGGGGGAGTACCACCATGAACCGCACCGTCCGCACCGCCGTCTCGGCCCTCGCCGCCCTCGGCCTCGCGTTCGGACTCGGAGCCTGTTCCGAGGCGGCCGACAAGGCCGCCGAAGAGGTCGACAAGGCCGTGACCGAGAGCTACGAGGTGACCTACGAGGTCACCGGCACCGACGTCACGTCCATC
Source organism: Streptomyces roseofulvus (assembly GCF_039534915.1). Taxonomy (NCBI): domain Bacteria; kingdom Bacillati; phylum Actinomycetota; class Actinomycetes; order Kitasatosporales; family Streptomycetaceae; genus Streptomyces; species Streptomyces roseofulvus. Next base: position 4,998,769 of record NZ_BAAAWE010000001.1, read on the forward strand.
GAGTACCACGCCGGCGACGGCACCGCCATGCAGCCCCAGGTCGAGACCGAGAAGAAGCCCACCACGCCGTGGAGCAAGACGGTGAAGCTGCACGGCATCATGCCGCCCGCCGTCATGCCGGTCACCACCAAGCCCGCCGACCTCGTCTGCAAGGTCGTCTACCAGGGCAAGGTCATCAAGGAGGCCAAGGGCGAGCTGGCCATGGCCGGCGGCTGCGTCGCCGTCTCCCCGGTCTTCAACTGACCCCTCCCGACCCGCTCTTCGGGCCCGAAACCCCCCTCCGACCTGCGGCGGAAGCCGATTGTCAGTGCCGTGGTGCACCGTGGATCGCACAGCAGGTCGAACGATCTGGAGGGGGATCCATGACCGTGCCCGAAACCATCCCGCAGCCCGGCGCCGGTGCCGTGACGGACACCGGCCCGGGCCGGCGGCGGCCCGCCGCCGAGGCCCTCCGGCCCCACGCCGAGGACGCCTTCGCCCACGAACTCGCGGCGCTCGCCGCCGCCGACGACCACCCCAGGCCCGCCCGCTGGCGCCTCTCGCCGCGGGCCGTCGCCACCTACCTCCTCGGCGGCACGCTCCCCGACGGCACCGTGATCACGCCCAAGTACGTCGGCCCCCGCCGCATCGTCGAGGTCGCCGTCACCACGCTCGCCACCGACCGGGCCCTGCTCCTCCTCGGCGTCCCCGGCACCGCCAAGACCTGGGTCTCCGAGCACCTGGCGGCCGCTGTCAGCGGCGACTCCACCCTGCTCGTCCAGGGCACCGCCGGCACCCCCGAGGAAGCCATCCGGTACGGGTGGAACTACGCGCGGCTGCTCGCCGAGGGCCCCAGCCGCGCCGCCCTCGTCCCCAGCCCCGTCATGCGCGCCATGGACCGGGGGGCGACCGCCCGCGTCGAGGAACTGACCCGCATCCCCGCCGACGTGCAGGACACGCTCATCACGATCCTGTCCGAGAAGACCCTGCCCGTCCCCGAACTCGGCGAGGAGGTCCAGGCCGTCCCCGGCTTCAACCTGATCGCCACCGCCAACGACCGCGACCGGGGCGTCAACGACCTCTCCAGCGCACTCCGCCGCCGCTTCAACACCGTGGTGCTGCCGCTGCCCGCCAGCCCCGAGGACGAGGTCGACATCGTCGCCCGCCGGGTCGAACAGCTCGGCCGCTCCCTGGAACTGCCCGCCCTGCCCGAGGGCGTCGAGGAGATCCGGCGGGTCGTCACCGTCTTCCGCGAACTCCGCGACGGCGTCACCGCCGACGGCCGGACCCGGCTCAAGTCCCCCTCGGGGACGCTCTCCACCGCCGAGGCCATCTCCGTCGTCACCGGCGGCCTCGCGCTCGCCGCCCACTTCGGCGACGGCGTGCTGCGCCCCTCCGACGTCGCCGCCGGACTCCTCGGCGCCGTCGTCCGCGACCCGGCCGCCGACCGCGTCGTCTGGCAGGAGTACCTGGAGACCGTGGTCAGAGAGCGCGACGGCTGGAAGGACTTCTACCGCGCCTGCCGCGAGGTGAGCGCATGACGGCCCTCGCCACGGCACCCGCCGCGGCGGACGCCCGCGAGCGGGTGGCCTGGCCCCTGCTGCTCGGGGTGCGGCACCACGGACCCGGCTCCGCGCGCGGAGTGGTCGCCGCCCTGGAGGCGGCCCGGCCCGACGCGGTGCTGATCGAGGGACCCGCCGAGGCGGACGGGCTCGTCGCCCTCGCCGCCGACCCGGAGATGCGGCCGCCGGTCGCCCTCCTCGCGCACGCCGCCGACGACCCCGGCCGGGCCGCCTTCTGGCCCTTCGCCGCCTTCTCGCCCGAGTGGACCGCCGTCCGCTGGGCCCTCGACCGGGACGTCCCGGTCCGCTTCGCCGACCTGCCCGCCGCCCACACCCTCGCCGCCTCCGACCCCACCTGGGGCGACGGCGAGGACGAGGCCGACGGCGCCGGCCGGATCGACCCGCTCGCCGAACTCGCCCGTGCCGCCGGCCGCGAGGACCCCGAGCAGTGGTGGGAGGACGTGGTCGAACTCCGCGGCGACACCGACCCGCTCGCCCCCTTCGCCGCCCTCGCCGACGCCATGACCGCCCTCCGCGAGCGGTACGGCCACGGCGGACACCCGCGCGACCTCGTCCGCGAGGCCCACATGCGGCTGCGGCTGCGCGCCGCCCGCAAGGAGTTCGGGGACGCCGTCGCCGTCGTCTGCGGCGCCTGGCACGTGCCCGCGCTCGCCCGGCGGGCCACGGTCACCGCCGACCGCGCCCTCCTCAGGGGCCTGCCCAAGGTGAAGGCCGAACTGACCTGGGTCCCCTGGACCCACCGCCGGCTCGCCCGCCGCTCCGGATACGGCGCCGGCATCGAGTCCCCCGGCTGGTACGGCCACCTCTTCGCCGCCCCCGACCGGCCCGTCGAACGCTGGATGACCAAGGTCGCCGCTCTGCTCCGCGAGGCCGACCACCCCGTCTCCTCCGCCCACGTCATCGAGGCCGTCCGGCTCGCCGAGACCCTCGCCGCCTTCCGCGGCCGGCCCCGCCCCGGGCTCGACGAGACCACCGACGCCGTCCGGGCCGTCCTCTGCGAGGGCTCCGACGTGCCGCTCGCCCTCGTCCGGGACCGGCTCGTCGTCGGCGACGTCCTCGGCGAGGTCCCGCCCGCCGCCCCCGCCGTCCCGCTCCAGCGCGACCTCAACCGGCTCCAGCGCTCCCTCCGCCTCAAGCCCGAGGCCGACGAGCGCGCACTCGACCTCGACCTGCGCGGCGAGACCGACGCCGCCCGCAGCCGCCTCCTGCACCGGCTCCGGCTCCTCGGCGTCGACTGGGGCGAACCCACCGCCGGACGCACCGGCACCGGGACCTTCCGCGAGTCCTGGCGGCTGCGCTGGCAGCCCGAACTGCACGTCCGGGTCGCCGAGGCCGGCGTCTGGGGCACCACCGTCGAGGCCGCCGCCACCGCCCGGGCCGAGTCCCGCGCGCTCGCCGCGGACACCCTCGGCGCGATCACCGCCCTCGCCGAGCGGTGCCTGCTCGCCGGGCTCACCGACGCCCTCCCCGCCGTCCTGGGCGCCCTCGCCGACCGGGCCGCGCTCGACACCGACGTGGCGCACCTCGCCGACGCGCTCCCCGCCCTCGCCCGCTCCCTGCGGTACGGGGACGTGCGCGGCACCGACACCGCCGCCCTCGCCGGCGTCGCCGCCGGACTCGCCGAGCGGATCTGCGTGGGCCTCCCGCCCGCCTGCGTCCACCTCGACGCCGACGCCGCCGCGCAGATGCGGGACCGCCTGGACGCCGTCCACACGGCGATCGGCCTCCTCCCGGAACCGGCCGGCGCCACCGGGCCGGGGACCCTCGCCGCCCGCTGGGCCGCGGTGCTGCGGCGGCTCGCCGAGACCGAGCGGGTGCCCGGCGTCATCCGGGGCCGGGCGGCACGGACCCTGCTCGACGAGGGAGGGCTCCCGGACGACGAGACCGCCCGGCTCATGGGCCTCGCCCTCTCGCCCGGCACCCCGCCCGCCGACGCCGCCGCCTGGATCGACGGTTTCGTCGGCGGGTCCGGCGGCGGCCTGCTCCTCGTCCACGACGAGCGGCTCCTCGCCCTCCTCGACGGCTGGCTCGCCGGTGTACCCGCCGAGGCGTTCACCGACGTCCTGCCGCTGCTGCGGCGCACCTTCGGGGCGTACGAGCCCGGGGTGCGCCGCACCCTCGGCGAGCTGGTCGCCCGCGGGCCCGAGGCCGCCGCCCCCGGCCCGGCCGCCCTCGTCCCGGGCTTCGCCGCCGTGCTCGACGAGGAGCGCGCCGACGGCGTCCTGCCCCTGCTCCACCTCGTCCTCGGCGTCCCCGACCCGCAGGCGACCGCAACGGAGGCATCCGCATGAGCCACACCGCAGCCCCCGCCGACGAGCGGCTCCGCCGCTGGCGGCTCGTCCTCGGCGGCGCCGCGGCCGAGGGCACCGGCCGCGCCCTGTCCGGCACCGACGCCGCCATGGACGCCGCCCTCGCCGCCCTCTACGACAGCAGGGACGGCAGGGACGGCCGGGACGGCGGCGGTGAGCGCAGGGGCGGGCTCGGCGGCTCCGCGCCCTCCGTCGCCCGCTGGCTCGGCGACATCCGCAGCTACTTCCCCAGCTCCGTCGTGCAGGTCATGCAGCGCGACGCCATCGACCGGCTCGGGCTCGCCGCGCTCCTCCTGGAGCCGGAGATGCTGGAGGCCGTCGAGCCCGACATCCACCTTGTCGGGACCCTGCTGTCGCTGAACAAGGCGCTGCCCGAGACCACCCGCGAGACCGCCCGGGCCGTCGTCCGCAAGGTCGTCGCCGACCTGGAGGCCCGGCTCGCGACCCGTACCCGGGCGACCGTCACCGGCGCCCTCGACCGCACCGCCCGGATCAGCCGCCCCCGCCACCGGGACATCGACTGGGACCGCACCCTGCGGGCCAACCTCAAGCACTACCTCCCCGAGCACCGCACGGTCGTCCCCGAGCGTCTGATCGGCCACGGCCGCGCCTCCCGGGCGGTCCGCAAGGAGGTGGTGCTCTGCATCGACCAGTCCGGCTCCATGGCCGCCTCCGTCGTCTACGCCTCCGTCTTCGGTGCCGTCCTCGCCTCGCTCCAGGCCGTCGCCACCCGGCTCGTCGTCTTCGACACCGCCGTCGTCGACCTCACCGACGCCCTCGACGACCCCGTCGACGTCCTGTTCGGCACCCGGCTCGGCGGCGGCACCGACATCAACCGGGCCCTCGCCTACTGCCAGTCCCGGATCACCCGCCCCGCCGACACCGTCGTCGTCCTCATCAGCGACCTGTACGAGGGCGGGATCCGCGACGAGATGCTGAAGCGGGTCGCCGCGATGAAGGCGTCCGGCGTGCAGTTCGTCGCCCTGCTCGCGCTCTCCGACGAGGGCGCCCCCGCCTACGACCGCGACCACGCCGCCGCACTCGCCGCCCTCGGCGCCCCCGCCTTCGCCTGCACCCCCGACCTCTTCCCCGAGGTGATGGCCGCCGCCCTGGAGAAGCGGCCGCTGCCGATACCCGACACCGCCTGATCCGTACGCCCACCGGACGCGTGCGGAATCCGTCGCCGCCGGGCCACCCGGACGGGTGCCCGGGGGCCGACTGAGGCCCATATCACATCCGGTGCGGGCCGCCCCTCACCTGCCGCACCGGCGTGGCGTGAGGGGCGCAACCCCCGTCCCCCGCCTGCCTCGTCGGGCCCGGAGGGGTCCGGCCGGAGGTCCACGGACAGCCCCCTCGTCCCTACGTTCTGTGACCCGTATCACCGCCCGGTTGTGATCTGCGATTTAGGGACCCACGTCCCACGGGGATAACCTGCGAGACGGACATGCCGCGTCCACGGACACCGTGTACGCCTCCCTAGTGACAGCGCAGTCACGTTGCCCTCCGCGGCACGCCCACGCAGACAACGAACCGCGATCATCTAGAAAAGGGACGCGCGTGGACCTGTTCGAGTACCAGGCGAGGGACCTCTTCGCCAAGCACGGTGTACCGGTGCTGGCCGGTGAAGTCATCGACACGCCTGAGGCGGCGCGCGAGGCCACCGAGCGTCTTGGCGGCAAGTCGGTCGTCAAGGCCCAGGTGAAGGTCGGCGGCCGCGGCAAGGCCGGCGGCGTCAAGCTCGCCGCCACCCCGGACGAGGCCGTCGCCCGCGCGACGGACATCCTGGGCATGGACATCAAGGGCCACACGGTCCACAAGGTGATGATCGCGGAGACCGCTCCGGAGATCGTCGAGGAGTACTACGTCTCGTACCTCCTCGACCGCACCAACCGCACCTTCCTCGCCATCGCCTCCGTCGCCGGCGGCATGGACATCGAGCAGGTCGCCGAGGAGACCCCCGAGAAGGTCGCCAAGGTCCCGGTCGACGCCAACAAGGGCGTCGACATCGAGAAGGCCCGCGAGATCGTCGCCGCCGCCCAGTTCCCGGCCGAGGTCGCGGACAAGGTCGCCGACGTCCTCGTGACGCTGTGGAAGACCTTCGTCGCCGAGGACGCCCTCCTCGTCGAGGTCAACCCGCTCGCGAAGGTCGCCTCCGGCGAGGTCATCGCCCTCGACGGCAAGGTCTCCCTGGACGCCAACGCCGACTTCCGCCAGCCGGAGCACGAGGCCCTGGAGGACAAGGCCGCGGCCGACCCGCTGGAGGCCGCCGCCAAGGCCAAGGGCCTCAACTACGTGAAGCTCGACGGCTCCGTCGGCATCATCGGCAACGGCGCCGGCCTGGTCATGTCGACCCTGGACGTCGTCGCGTACGCCGGTGAGAACCACGGCGGCGTGAAGCCGGCCAACTTCCTCGACATCGGCGGCGGCGCCTCCGCCGAGGTCATGGCGAACGGCCTGGAGATCATCCTGGGCGACAAGGACGTCAAGTCCGTGTTCGTCAACGTCTTCGGCGGCATCACCGCCTGCGACGAGGTCGCCAACGGCATCGTGCAGGCCCTGGAGCTCCTCGCCTCGAAGGGCGAGGAGGTCACCAAGCCGCTGGTCGTGCGCCTCGACGGCAACAACGCGGAGCTGGGTCGCAAGATCCTGTCGGACGCCAACCACCCGCTGGTGCAGCGCGTGGACACCATGGACGGCGCGGCCGACAAGGCCGCCGAGCTCGCGGCTGCGAAGTAAGGGAAGAGGGACAGAACAGCCATGGCTATCTTCCTCAACAAGGACAGCAAGGTCATCGTCCAGGGCATGACCGGTGCCACGGGCATGAAGCACACCAAGCTCATGCTGGGTGACGGCACCAACATCGTCGGCGGCGTGAACCCGCGCAAGGCCGGCACCGTCGTCGACTTCGACGGCACCGAGGTCCCGGTCTTCGGCTCCGTCGCCGAGGCCATGGAGAAGACCGGCGCCAACGTCTCGGTCCTCTTCGTGCCGCCGGCCTTCGCCAAGGCCGCCGTCGTCGAGGCGATCGACGCCGAGATCCCCCTCGCCGTCGTCATCACCGAGGGCATCGCCGTCCACGACTCCGCCGCGTTCTACGCGTACGCCGTGGAGAAGGGCAACAAGACCCGCCTCATCGGCCCGAACTGCCCCGGTCTCATCACCCCGGGCCAGTCCAACGCCGGCATCATCCCGGGCGACATCACGAAGCCGGGCCGCATCGGCCTGGTCTCGAAGTCCGGCACGCTGACGTACCAGATGATGTACGAGCTCCGTGACCTCGGCTTCTCCTCCGCCGTCGGCATCGGTGGCGACCCGGTCATCGGCACCACGCACATCGACGCCCTCGCGGCGTTCGAGGCGGACCCCGACACCGACCTGATCGTCATGATCGGCGAGATCGGCGGCGACGCCGAGGAGCGTGCGGCCGACTTCATCAAGGCCAACGTCACCAAGCCGGTCGTCGGCTACGTCGCGGGCTTCACCGCGCCCGAGGGCAAGACCATGGGCCACGCCGGCGCCATCGTCTCCGGCTCCTCCGGCACCGCCCAGGCGAAGAAGGAGGCCCTGGAGGCCGCCGGTGTGAAGGTCGGCAAGACCCCCACCGAGACCGCCAAGCTGGCGCGCGCCATCCTCGCGGGCTGAAGCACGGCGAGACCGTAGGCGAGTGGGCCCCGCCCCTCCCGGGAGACCGGGCGGGGGCGGGGCCCACTCGCGTGTCGGCTACCCCGTGAAGGGGACCAGCCGCTCCGGACCCGGGTTCGGCTCGGACCGCAGCCTGTCGCGCAGCTCCACGTCCTCCTCGCCGAGCTTCTGCGGCCCGCCGCGCACCGGGACGCCGTTCACGACCTGCCCGGGCGCGATGTCCGGGATGTAGCGGGTCGGTGCCGTCGCCGCCGTCAGGGCCGTGACGCCGATGAGGGCCGCCGTCACCCCGGCGACCGTCCGGGTCATCCGCCGGGCCCGCTGCTCGCTGCCGCCGCGGACCGCGCGTGCCTCCGGCAGCGTCGCCGTCGGCGCCTCCGCGACCAGCGCGGCGAGCCGGCGCCGCAGCGCCTCGGGATCGGCCAGTTCCGGCACCGCCCGGCCGATCGACGCGTGCGCGTACAGCAGCCGGTTGGCGGCGGCCGGGGTGCTCGCCTCCGTCTCCGCGGCCGTGTCGGGCAGGTCGAGCCCGAGCCCGTCGTAGAGCAGCACGGTCCGCCGGTACGGCGCCGGCAGGTCGAGCAGCGCGCCGAGCAGCGCGCGCCGTCCGGCCTCGGTCGGCGGGGCGTCGGGGTGCTTGTGGGCGCGGCGCAGCCGGTGCCAGGGCGAGAGGGCGTACTCGTACGCCGCCGCCCGCACCCAGCCGACCGGGTCGGCGTCCACGGCCACCTCGGGCCAGTGCTCCCAGGCGTGGCGGAAGGCGTGCTCGACGGCCTCCCGGGAGAGTCCGCGGCGCCCGGTGAGCAGATACGTCTGGTGGACGAGCCCGGGGGCCGCGTGCCCGTACAGCGCGTCGAACGCCTGCTCGGGGGTGAGCCCGGACGGTTCCGGGACGGGGGCCGGAGGCGGGGCCTGGGCGGCTTCCGGCTCGGGCTGCGGCTCGGGTTTCAGGCGCTCCTCGGGCCGGGCCGGGGCGCGCCGGCCGGGGGCGGCGGCGACGGCGGGCGTGCGGGCGGGGGCCGTGGGGGGCTTGGCGGCGCGTCTGGCGGCGGCCCTGGGCCGCACGTTGCCGGTGGGGGCGGGGGTCGGGCCCCGGTCGGCGGGCGCGCCGCTGAGCAGCCGCACGTACGCCTCGCGCTTGCGGCCGCGGGGAGAGGAACGGCCGGTCTCCCATGCCTTGACCGTGGCCTTCGTGACGCCCAAGGCCTCGGCGACCTGCTCCTCGCTCAGCGCGAGCGCCTCGCGCAGCCGGCGCCGCTCCTTCGGCGTCGGCAGCGCGGTGGCGGTGGAGGGGGGCGCGGTGTCGCCGCCCCGGCTCGTCTGGCTCATCGGCGTCGACCTCCCGCAGCACGCCTCTGGGCGGAAAAGTACATAAACGTATCTTGAGCGACACAACGGATGTTTGCCTGTTACGCCGCGAAAGCGCGTGTCGTTGGCAGCATGGCCCCGTGACCCAGCTGACCGAGCACTCCCTGGTCCAGGGCGGGCGTTCCGCCGCCTTCGCCACCGCCTGCGTCCGCGGCGGGGTCGCCGCCGGCCTCGGCGTGGGCGCGCTCGCGGTCCTGGTGATCGTCGCCTGGATCGGCTCGCCGTTCCCCGACAGCGGCGCCGACGGCGCCCTCCACCTCGCCGCCGGGCTGTGGCTGCTCGCCCACGGCGTGGACCTGGTCCGCACCGACACCCTCAGCGGGGTGCCCGCGACGCTCGGGATCGTGCCGCTGCTGACGGCCGTGCTGCCGGTGTGGCTGGTCTTCCGGACCGCCCGGTCCACCCTCGACCCCGCCGACGCGAGCCGCCCGCGCCCCTCGCCGGCCGGCGCGCTCGGCGCCGTGTCCGGGGGATATCTGCTGGTCGCGGCCGTGATCGTGGTCTACAGCGAGAGCGGCCCGCTGCCCGCCGACCTGATCACCGCCGGACTGTGGCTGCCCGGCGTGGTGCTCGGCGCGGCGGGCGCCGGCGTCTGGACCGCGCTGGGCCGGCCGCTGCCCGGCCGGGAGGAGGCGGCGGCCGCGCTGCGCGGCGCGGGCACGGGGCTGGCGGCGCTGCTGGCCGGCGGGGCGGTGCTGGCGGGGACCTCGCTGGTCTGGCACGCCGGCGCGGCGCGGGCCTCGTACGAGGGTCTCGCGGGGGAGTGGTCCGGACGGGTGACGCTGGCCCTGCTCGTGCTCGCCCTGGTGCCGAACGCGGCGGTCTGGGCGGCGGCGTACGGCCTCGGGCCCGGCCTCGCCCTCGGCACGGGCGCGCTCGCGACCCCGCTCGGTCTCGTCGGCGACCCCGCCGTGCCGCCCTTCCCGCTCCTCGCGGCGCTGCCGCCGGAGGGGCGCGGCGGCTGGCCGCAGTGGGCCGCGGCGGCCGTGCCGCTGGTCGCGGCGGTGGCGCTCGGCCGCTCGGTGGGCCGGGCGACCGGCACCGGCCAGGCCCGTGAGACGGCGCTCGCGGCGCTGGGCGCGTCCTGGGCCTCCGGAGCGGCGGTCGCGGTCCTCGCGGGCGCGGCCGGCGGCCCGCTCGGCTCGGGCCGGCTGCTCGCCTTCGGCCCGGTGTGGTGGCAGGCGGGCGCGGCGGCGGTGCTGTGGGGGGTCGGCGTCGGCCTGCCGACGGCGCTGGCGGTACGGGCCTGGGGCCGCCGCGAGCCCCGGATCAGGAGGCCCCGGATCCCGAAGCCGCCGAAGCGGCCGAGGACCCCGGAGCCGGTCCCGGCCGCGGCAGGTGCCCCGGCCGTCCCGGCCGCCTCGCCCGCCGCCGCGGAACGGCCCGACCCCGGCTTCCCCCTCGACGACGAGGGCTACGAGCCGTACGACTACCTCCCCGCCTCCTGGGAGACCCCCCTGACCCCGGCGCCCCCGCCGGTCCCGCCGGCCCCGCGCACGGAACCGCCCCGGCCGTCGGGGACGACCGGGGCGGACGGGAGCGAGCCGGGGGCGCCCGACTAGTCGCGCACCCCGAAGCCGTCCCGCAGCGGCTTGGGCAGCAGGTCGTTGCAGGCGACCGCGCCCGCGTGGGTCAGGGCGTCGTCCCGGCACTCGTAGAAGTCCTTGTAGACCAGCTGCATCGTGAAGCCGAGGCCCACGATCGCCAGGGCCACCGCCGAGGCCACCAGGCCGCTGATCGCCGCCGTCCGCATCGAGCGGGCCGGGTTCGGGGCGCCCGACGCCGTGGACGGCCGTCCCGAGGGCTGGGACGCGGCCTGTGATTCCGGCGACACCTCGACCGCCGGCTTCGGCTTCGCGCGCAGCGAGCTGATCGCCCAGTACAGCGAGAGGGCGCCCAGCAGCAGGGCGAGCTCCGGGATGTCGAAGATCGCGAAGAAGAAGGCCCACATGCCGCCGAGGACCGCGTACCGCGCCCGCCGCTGGGCAGGGTCCGTCGGGTCCCAGCGCAGCCCCGGCCGCTCCGGCCCCTGGCCGCCGGCGCCGCCCTGGCCGCCTTGGCGCTCCGGACCGCGCCCGAACCCGTCCGAGGAACGGCCCGGCTGGCGCGGGCTCCAGCGCCCGTCGGACGAGCCCGTCACGGGCGACGACGACGGCTCGGCGCCCTCGCCGTCCCGGCCGTCCCGGCCGTCCGAGCCCTCCGGCCCGCGCGGCTGCCACGGCTGGTCGGGCTTGCCCTCGGGCGGCGGGGCGAACGGGTTGTTGTCGTTCGTGGACTGGCGATCCGGCATCTGCTGGACGTCTTCCCTCTGTCGTCGTGACCGTCGTCGCACCGGGTGGCACACCGGCGTCGGACCCTGACGCTACCCCCCTCCTCCGCCCCCGTCCCGTGGGGGCCGTCCCGTGTGCCGGTATCGTTGCTGACGGTCGAGCCATTCGTAGGGTTCCCCGTATCGACGGGCACGATTCGTTCGTAGGACCGCACAAGAACCACGGAAAGAGTGACCCAGTGGCTGCCGCCCGCCTTGTCGTTCTGGTCTCCGGGTCGGGTACCAACCTCCAGGCCCTGCTCGACGGCATCGCCGCCGACCCCGAGGGCTACGGCGCGGAGATCGTCGCCGTCGGCGCCGACCGCGACGCCATCGCCGGTCTGGAGCGGGCCGAGCGCGCCGGGATCCCCACCTTCGTGTGCCGGGTGAAGGACCACGCGAGCCGCGAGGAGTGGGACCGCGCCCTGGCCGAGGCCACCGCCGCGTACGCGCCGGACCTCGTCGTCTCCGCCGGGTTCATGAAGATCCTCGGCAAGGAGTTCCTGGCCCGCTTCGGCGGCCGGGTCGTCAACACCCACCCGGCGCTCCTCCCCAGTTTTCCCGGTGCCCACGGGGTGCGTGACGCGCTCGCCCACGGCGTGAAGGTCACCGGGTGCACCGTCCACTTCGTCGACGACGGCGTCGACACCGGCCCGATCATCGCCCAGGGCGTGGTCGAGGTGCGGGAGTCGGACGATGAAGCCGCTCTGCACGAGCGCATCAAGGAAGTCGAGCGCTCGCTGCTCGTCGACGTCGTGGGGCGCCTCGCCCGGCACGGCTACCGCATTGAGGGACGAAAGGTTCAGATCGGTGAACACGGACACCGTTAAGCCCATCCGCCGCGCGCTGGTCAGCGTCTACGACAAGACCGGTCTGGAGGAGCTGGCCCGCGGTCTGCACGAGGCCGGTGTCGAGCTCGTCTCCACCGGTTCCACCGCCGGGAAGATCGCCGCCGCCGGCGTCCCGGTCACCAAGGTCGAGGAGCTGACCGGCTTCCCCGAGTGCCTGGACGGCCGCGTCAAGACCCTGCACCCGCGCGTGCACGCCGGCATCCTCGCCGACCTGCGCCTGGAGTCGCACCGCGAGCAGCTCGCCGAGCTGGGCGTGGAGCCCTTCGACCTGGTCGTCGTGAACCTGTACCCGTTCCGCGAGACGGTCGCCTCCGGCGCCACCCCGGACGAGTGCGTCGAGCAGATCGACATCGGCGGCCCGTCGATGGTCCGCGCCGCCGCCAAGAACCACCCGTCGGTCGCCATCGTCACCAGCCCCGAGCGGTACGCGGACGTCCTCGCCGCCGTCCAGGCGGGCGGCTTCGACCTGACCGCCCGCAAGCGGCTCGCCGCCGAGGCGTTCCAGCACACCGCCGCGTACGACGTGGCCGTCGCCTCCTGGTTCGCCGAGGACTACGCCGCCGCCGACGACAGTGGCTTCCCCGACTTCCTGGGCGCCACCTACGCGCGCAAGAACGTCCTGCGCTACGGCGAGAACCCGCACCAGGGCGCCGCGCTCTACGTCGACGGCACGGGCGGCCTCGCCGAGGCCGAGCAGCTGCACGGCAAGGAGATGTCCTTCAACAACTACACGGACACCGACGCCGCCCTGCGCGCCGCCTACGACCACAGCGAGCCCTGCGTCGCGATCATCAAGCACGCCAACCCGTGCGGCATCGCGATCGGCGCCGACGTCGCCGAGGCCCACCGCAAGGCCCACGCCTGCGACCCGGTCTCCGCCTTCGGCGGCGTCATCGCCGTCAACCGCCCGGTCTCCGTCGCGATGGCCGAGCAGGTCGCCGAGATCTTCACCGAGGTCGTCGTCGCCCCCGGCTACGAGGACGGCGCCGTCGAGATCCTCGCCAAGAAGAAGAACATCCGCGTCCTCAGGGCCGACCGCGGCCCCGTCAACGAGGTCGAGGTCAAGGCCGTCGACGGCGGTGTCCTGCTCCAGGTCACCGACCGCCTCCAGGCCGAGGGCGACGACCCGGCGAACTGGACCCTCGCCACCGGCGAGGCCCTGTCCGCCGAGGAGCTCGCCGAGCTCGCCTTCGCCTGGAAGGCGTGCCGCGCGGTCAAGTCCAACGCGATCCTGCTCGCCAAGGACGGCGCCTCCGTCGGCGTCGGCATGGGCCAGGTCAACCGCGTCGACTCCGCCAAGCTCGCCGTCGAGCGGGCCGGCGAGGAGCGCGCCCGCGGCTCCTACGCGGCCTCCGACGCCTTCTTCCCCTTCCCCGACGGCCTGGAGATCCTCACCGCGGCCGGCGTGAAGGCGGTCGTCCAGCCCGGCGGCTCGATGCGCGACGAGCTCGTCGTCGAGGCCGCGAAGAAGGCCGGCGTGACGATGTACCTCACCGGCACCCGCCACTTCGCGCACTGACGGCACGCGACTGCGGGGCCCTCCGGAACAGGAGGGCCCCACAGCCGTCTCTGGTCTAATGGTCAGGCCCTGGCCCGGCCGGCAGTAGTGGAGACGTGGTGTTGGACGTACTGAGACGACCGTCGGCGGATCCCGCCGGCGAACGGCCCGCCGAGGACACCGCCGCCGCGCCCGTGCCGTACCTCCCGTACGTGCTGATCGCGGCCGTCCTCACCGGCCTGTACTTCCTCTACTCCTGGGTGCAGTACGACCACTTCCGCACCCCCTCCTGGGACCTCGGCATCTTCGGGCAGGCCGTCCGCTCCTACGCCGAGTTCAGGCTGCCCGTCTCCGACATCAAGGGACCCGGCTTCCCGATACTCGGCGACCACTTCAGCCCGGTGACGGCGCTCCTCGCCCCGCTCTACTGGCTCTGGCCGTCCCCGGTCGCGCTGCTCTTCGCGCAGGCCGCGCTCTTCGCCGGCTCCGCCGTGATCGTCGGCCGCACGGCCCAGCAGATCCTCGGCAGCCGGGCCACCGGCCTCGCCCTCACCGTCGCGTACGGGCTCTCCTGGGGCCTCCAGGAGGCGGTGAAGTCCGACTTCCACGAGATCGCCTTCGCCGTCCCGCTGCTCGCCCTCACCTGCCGCGCCCTGCTCCTCGGCCGCTGGACCGCCGCCGTCGCCTGGTCGGCGCCGCTCGTCCTCGTCAAGGAGGACATGGGGCTCACGGTCGCGATGGTCGGCGTCGTGCTCGCCCTCAAGGGCCAGAAGAAGCTCGGCGCCGCCCTCGCGGCCTTCGGCGCCGCCTTCTTCGCGCTCACCGTCCTGGTCCTCATCCCGGCCGCCAGCAAGCTCGGCCAGTACGACTACTGGGCCAAGATCGAGAAGACCGGCACCGGCGCCGAGACCTCCTTCGTCCAGATCGCCGCCGACGCCCTCACCTCCGGCGACCGCTGGGAGATGGTCCTCCACCTCTTCGCGATCACCGGCTTCCTCGCGCTGCGCTCCCCGCTGGCGCTGCTGGTCCTGCCCACCCTCGGCTGGCGCTTCGTCTCCCAGGACGCCAACCACTGGGGCATGCACTGGCACTACAGCGCGGTCCTGATGCCGATCGTCTTCCTGGCCCTGGTCGACGCCGTCCGCGCGGTCCGCACCTCGCCGCGCCCCTGGCTCGCCGCGTACGGGAAGGTCGCCGTCGCCGCGGCCACGGCCGTCGCGCTCACCCTCGCCGCGAACCTGCCGCTGCGCGAGCTGCTGAAGTCCGAGACGTACGCCGCCGACCCCCGCGCCGAGCAGGCGCGGGCGGCCGTCGCGGCGGTCCCCGCGGGGGCGAGCGTGGAGGCCGACGTGCCGCTCCTCGCGCACCTCACCGCCGACCACACGGTCTACTGGGTGGGCACCTCGAAGGGCGCCACCCCCGACTACCTCGCGCTCGACCTGCGGGGCTGGTCCGGCCAGACCTCGGACCCGGCCGTCACGGCTTCGCAGTTGCACCCGGAGGCGTCGTACGAGATCGTCCACCGCTCGGAGGGCTTCGCGGTGCTGAAGCGGAAGTAGCGGACACGCCGAAGGGGCCCGGTTCCGGGGAGGAACCGGGCCCCTTCGGCGTACCGCGTGGCTCAGTAGCGCGGGCGCTTGAACCAGGCGGCGGCGTCCGCCTTCGCGAAGAAGACGATGAGCAGGATGCCGATCACCAGGCCGACGGTGGAGCGCCCCTCGCCCTGGGCCAGGTTCGCCAGGCCGCCCGCCGTGGCCAGCGAGCCGTAGACGATGCCGGAGATCCGGATGCCGTTGCCGCCGTTCGCGCACTTGGCGGCGATGACGACGCCCCAGATGCCGAAGGCGGCGACGAGGACGCCGACGCCGACGATGATGCCGGTCACGGCGGCGTCGGCGCCGGAGCCGAGACCCGCCTCGCTCGCGAACGTGCCACCCATGGCGGCGAGGGCGATGCCGGCGATGATCTGGAGGATGCCGATGATCCAGAGCATCACCCGCGCCGCCTTGACGGTGCCGGGCATGGCCATCGGCACGCCGTACGGCATGCCGCCCGGGTAGGCGCCGTACGGCGCGCCCGGTGCCGCGGGGTAGCCGTAGCCCTGCTGCGGGGCCTGCGGGTAGCCGTACCCCGGCTGCTGGCCCTGCGGCGGGCCGTAGGGGTTGTTCGGGTCGCCGAAGCTCATCGGGGTTCCTCCGTGAAGTTCTCGTGCGGGGACGGACGCGGCCCGCGAGGAGGGACTTTCACGGCACGTGAGCGGATTCCCCCCGGCACTTTCCGCGGCACTGGCTCGATATCGTCGTCGGAGCCGAGAGGTGTTGTCCAGTCGGAACCCACCCGAGTTGTGCGAGTGCAACCCTTCCCTCCGCCCCGCGCGGGCCCGCCGGAACCCGTGGCGGGAGCGGCCGGGGAGCGAATTGGGAGAAGGCGGGGGTCATCCGGGAGGATGTCCTCCATGAGCGCCCAGATTCTCGATGGCAAGGCCACCGCGGCCGCGATCAAGTCCGACCTGACCGTCCGTGTGGCGGCCCTCAAGGAGCAGGGCGTCACGCCCGGTCTCGGCACCGTCCTGGTCGGCGACGACCCGGCCAGCCAGAAGTACGTCGCGGGCAAGCACCGCGACTGCGCGCAGGTCGGTATCGCCTCCATCCAGCGCGAACTCCCCGCGACCGCCACGCAGGAGGAGATCGAGGCGGTCGTCCGCGAGCTCAACGAGGACCCGGCCTGCACCGGTTACATCGTCCAGCTGCCGCTGCCGAAGGGCATCGACGAGAACCGCATCCTGGAGCTGATGGACCCGGCGAAGGACGCCGACGGCCTGCACCCGACCAACCTCGGCCGGCTCGTCCTCAACGAGCCCGCCCCGCTGCCCTGCACGCCGAACGGGATCGTCACGCTGCTCCGCGCCCACGGCGTGGAGATCAACGGCGCCGAGGTCGTCGTCGTCGGCCGCGGCGTCACCATCGGGCGCCCGATGCCGCTCATCCTGACCCGCCGTTCCGAGAACGCCACCGTGACGCAGTGCCACACCGGCACCCGTGACCTCTCGGCGCACCTGCGGAACGCCGACATCATCGTGGCCGCCGCCGGCGTGCCGCACCTGATCAAGCCGGAGGACGTGAAGCCGGGCGCGGCCGTCCTCGACGTCGGCGTCTCGCGCAACGCCGAGGGCAAGATCATGGGCGACGTGCACCCGGACGTCGCCGAGGTGGCCGGCTGGATCTCCCCGAACCCCGGCGGCGTGGGCCCGATGACCCGCGCGCAGCTGCTCGTGAACGTCGTCGAGGCCGCGGAGCGCGCGGCCGCGGCGCGCTGACATGACCTCGGGGAGCCCGGTCACCCCCGGGAGCCCTGACGGCCCGCGGGAGCTGCCGCGCGGCCGGGTGTCGAAGGTCCGCCGGGTGCGGGGTTCGCGCCGGCCGCCGACCGTCACCACCGACACGGCCCGGCCCGAGGGCGGCGGCCGTGCGGCGGGCGGCGGCGCTCCGGCGCCCGCCCGCCAGTGGCCGCTGCTCTTCGTGCTCGGGACGGCGGCGGTGGGGCTGCTCGTGGTGGGGACCGAGCCCTTCCCGCAGTCCTTCCGGGTCGGGACCATGCTGGTCGGCGCCGCGCTGCTGCTCGGCGCGGTGCTGCGGCGGGTGCTGCCCTCGGTGGGCATGCTCGCGGTCCGCTCGCGCTTCACCGACATGATCACGTACGGCGTGATGGGCTCGCTGATCGTGCTGCTCGCGCTCATGGTGCAGCCGAGGCCCTGGCTGAAGATCCCGTTCCTGGAGGACATCCTCCATCTGACGGTGACCTGAGCCCGCGCGCCGGGAACGCGACGACGACGCCCGCCCTCTCCCCCGTGGGAGGGCGGGCGCCGTCGTGATCAAGGGTCATGTACGCGCCAACGAAGGGCAAGTTCGGGCCGCCCGCTGTGGCACGGAGGTGACCATTCCGGTACATCCGGACCCTCCGTTCGGGGTCCCGCTCGCCCCCGGGAGCTGCCATCCTTCGAGGAACATCGACGAGGGGGATGCGCATGTCGGCGTGGAAGGCGCTGTCCGGCGAACTCGACCCGGACGTGCGGACGTTCGTGGAACGGCTGCGGCTGGTCATCGACCGCAGCGGCCTCGGCGTGGTCGCCGTCGTCGAACGCACCGGACACGACCGGGCCGACTGGGACGCCTTCCTCCACGCCCGCCGGCCGGTGCCGAGGAGCGCCGTCGTCGCGCTCTCCGACATCACCGGCGCCGACCTCGGCCCCCTCACCGCCGCGTGGGAGCACGCCGACCGCGCCTGGAAACGGCTCCTGCGCGAGCGGGCCGTGGCGGTGGCGGGGCCGACCCCGGACCCGGGGCCGCCCCCCGGCCCGGCGCGGGACGGCGTACGGGACGGGCGCCGCGACCCGGAGGGCGTACCGGACCCGCGCCCGGGACCGCAGGACGCGCCGCCCGCCGACCGGACCCTGCGCATCCGGAAGGTCGTCCCGCCGGCTCCGGCCCACGGCCCGACCATGGCACCCGCCCCCGACCCGGCACCCGCCCCCGACCCGGCACCCGCACCCGCGCCCGACCCCGACCCCGCGCCCGACCCCGCCCCCGGATCCGTGCCCCGCAAGCCCCGGCGGGCCACCCCGCTGCTCTACGCCGCCGGGATCGCCGGGGCCGCGCTCGTCGTCACCGCCGCCGTCCTCCTCGCCGACCTCGGCGGCCCGGGCGGCTCCGCGGCGCCCACCGCCGCCCCGACCCCGTCGGCCACCACCGTCGCGCCCGAGCCCGCCCCCAGCCTCCCCGACGGGGTCCGCTGCACCGGGGCCGACTGCGGCGGACAGGACCCGGAGCGGATGGGCTGCGGCGGACCCCTCGCCACCACCGTCGCGAGCACCCGGATCGGTCCCGCCTTCGTCGAGGTCCGGTACAGCGGGGTCTGCGCCGCCGCCTGGGCCCGGATCACCGGGGCGGCCGCGGGCGACGAGGTCAGCGTCCAGCACGGCACCGCCGTCCAGGTCGCGAACGTCCCCGAGGGCGGCGACACCGACGCGTACACCGCGATGATCCCGGTCGCCTCCGGCGCCGCCGCCCGCGCCTGCGCGATGCTCGCCGGCGGGGAGGACGGCTGCACGGGAGAGTGAAACGGCGCCGCGAGGTGAGCCGCACCACAAGGGGGTGGGGGTGCGCAGGGGTCCGGGTCCGATAGCCTGACCGCCGGATATCTCTTCACATCGAGACATCGATCGATCATGGAGCGGTATTCAGCCTCAGGGGCAGGGAAACCCCACCGCCAGCTGTCTTGTCTTACGGAGATCGCCATGACCCGCACTCCCGTGAATGTCACCGTGACCGGCGCGGCCGGCCAGATCGGCTACGCGCTGCTCTTCCGCATCGCCTCCGGCCACCTGCTCGGCGCGGACGTGCCGGTCAAGCTGCGCCTCCTCGAGATCCCGCAGGGCGTCAAGGCCGCCGAGGGCACCGCCATGGAGCTCGACGACTGCGCGTTCCCGCTGCTCAAGGGCATCGACATCTTCGACGACCCGAACAAGGGCTTCGAGGGCGCGAACATCGGCCTGCTCGTCGGCGCCCGCCCGCGCGGTCCGGGCATGGAGCGCGGCGACCTGCTCGCCGCCAACGGCGGCATCTTCAAGCCGCAGGGCGAGGCCATCGCCGCGCACGCCGCGGACGACGTCAAGGTCCTGGTCGTCGGCAACCCGGCCAACACCAACGCCCTGATCGCCCAGGCCAACGCCAAGGGCGTCCCGGCCGAGCGCTTCACCGCGATGACCCGCCTGGACCACAACCGCGCGCTGACGCAGCTGGCCCAGAAGACCGGCGCCTCGGTCACCGACATCAAGCGCCTGACCATCTGGGGCAACCACTCCGCCACCCAGTACCCGGACATCTTCCACGCGGAGATCGCCGGCAAGAACGCCGCCGACGTCGTCAACGACGAGGCGTGGCTGGCCGACACCTTCATCCCGACCGTCGCCAAGCGCGGCGCCGCGATCATCGACGCCCGTGGCGCCTCCTCCGCCGCCTCGGCCGCCAACGCCGCCATCGACCACGTCTACACCTGGGTCAACGGCACCGCCGAGGGCGACTGGACCTCCATGGGCGTCCCGTCCGACGGCTCCTACGGCGTCCCGGAGGGACTGATCTCCTCCTTCCCGGTCACCTGCAAGGACGGCGCGTACGAGATCGTCCAGGGCCTGGACATCAACGAGTTCTCCCGCGCCCGCATCGACGCCTCCGTCAAGGAGCTGTCGGAGGAGCGCGACGCGGTCCGCGAGCTCGGCCTCATCTGAGCCACCCACCCGCCGGACGGAGTCGGGCGCAGCTCTCCGACGCCCGGGAGGCCCCCTGGGGCCGAGCGGTGCGAGGGGAGCGTCGGGAGTCGATGCGCGACGCGGTCCGCGAGCTCGGCCTCATCTGAGTCCGGACGTGACGGAGCCCCCGGGCGTACCTCGGCAGGTACGCCCGGGGGCTCCGCCCTTTCCCGCGGGCGATCAGTGCGAGCGCGGGGTGTAGTGGCCCGGGACCATGCGGGTGGTGACGGCGATCCGGTTCCAGGAGTTGATGACGACGATCGCGCCGATCACCCGGGCCAGTTCGGCCTCGTCGAAGTGCTCGGCCGCCGCCGCGTACACCTCGTCGGGGACGAAGCCGTCGGTGAGCACGGTGACCGCCTCGGTGAGGGCGATCGCGGCCAGCTCCCGCTCCGTGTAGAAGTGCCGGGACTCCTGCCAGGCGGCCAGCTGGACGACCCGCTCGACGGTCTCGCCCTCGGCGAGGGCGTCCTTGGTGTGCATGTCGAGGCAGAAGGCGCAGTGGTTGATCTGCGAGGCCCGGATCTTGATCAGGTGGTACAGCACCGGGTCCACGCCCTTGGCGGCCTCCTGCTCCAGCCGGATCATCGCCCGGTAGAACTCGGGGACCCGCTCGGCGAAGTTCATCCGCGGGGTGTGCTCGTGGGCGAGGGCCGGGGCGGGGGAGTGCGCGGTGGTGGTGGTCATGGCGCCA
Organism: Streptomyces roseofulvus; assembly: GCF_039534915.1. Classification (NCBI taxonomy): domain Bacteria; kingdom Bacillati; phylum Actinomycetota; class Actinomycetes; order Kitasatosporales; family Streptomycetaceae; genus Streptomyces; species Streptomyces roseofulvus. Next base: position 5,019,305 of record NZ_BAAAWE010000001.1, read on the forward strand.
CCGTACGGAGCCGCCGGCATGCCGCTATGGTCCATTCCCATGCGGGACGACTGGGCCACTTTCGGTGCCGACCTCCACCTGGACCTGCGCGGGACCCGGCTGCGGGCCGGCCTCATGGACGCCCTCCGCGAGGCCGTGCGCGGCGGGCGGCTGGCGCCCGGCAGCCGCCTGCCGTCCTCGCGCCAGCTCGCGGCGGACCTCGGCATCGCCCGCAACACCGTCGCCGACGCGTACGCCGAACTGGTCGCCGAGGGCTGGCTCACCGCCCGCCAGGGCTCCGGCACCCGGGTCGCCCGCCGCGCCGCGCCCCGGCCCGACCCCGCATCGGCGGAGCCCCCCGCCGCCCCCGCGGCGCCGGACGCGCTCGCGCCCGGCGGCACGCCGTGGCAGCCGCCCTCGGGGCAGCTCGTCCGCGCCTCCCGGCGGCGGGCGCCCGCCCCCGCGTACGACCTCCGGAGCGGCACCCCGGACCTCGCCGCCTTCCCGCGCGCCGAATGGCTCAAGGCGTACCGGCGGGCACTGACCGCCGCCCCCAACGAGGCCCTCGGGTACGGCGATCCGCGCGGCCGCGCCGAACTGCGCACCGCCCTCGCCGAGTACCTGGCCCGGGCCCGCGGCGTGCACGCCCGGCCCGAACGGATCGTGGTCTGCGCGGGGTTCGCGCACGGCCTGATGCTGCTGGGGCAGGTGCTGCGGGCGCGCGGGGCGCGGGCGGTGGCGGTGGAGTCGTACGGCATCGGCATGTACCCCGGGCTGCTGCGCGGCGCCGGCCTCGCCACCCCGGCGCTGCCCTTCGACGAACACGGCACCCGCGTCGACGGGTTGGGCGCGGACGTCGGCGCGGTGCTGCTGACCGCCGCCCACCAGTTCCCGCTCGGCGGGGCCCTGCCGCCCGACCGGCGGGCGGCGGTCGTCGACTGGGCGCGGGCCACCGGCGGGTTCGTCCTGGAGGACGACTACGACGGCGAGTTCCGCTACGACCGGCAGCCCGTCGGCGCGCTCCAGGGCCTCGACCCGGAGCGGGTCGTCTACCTCGGCACCGCCAGCAAGTCCCTCGCCCCCGGCCTGCGGCTCGCCTGGCTGGTCCTCCCGGAGGGCCTGGTGGACGAGGTCGCCACCGCGAAGGGCGGGGTGGTGGACTGGATGTGCGGCACCCCCGACCAGCTCGCCTTCGCGGAGTTCCTCGCCTCGGGCGCGCACGACCGGCACGTGCGGGCCATGCGGCTGCGCTACCGGCACCGCCGCGACCAGCTCGTCGCCGCGCTCGCCGCCCACGCGCCCGGGATCCGCGTCGGCGGCATCGCGGCCGGCCTGCACGCCGTCCTCGCACTGCCGCCCGGCACCGAACAGGCGGCCCTCCGCTCCGCCGCCTGGCAGGGGCTGGCGGTCCAGGGCCTCGACCGCTTCCGCCACCCGGACGCGGCCCCCTCCCTGGAGGGCCTCGTCATCGGCTACGGCACCCCGCCCGACAGCGCCTGGCAGGGCGCCCTCCAGACCCTCTGCCGGGTCCTGGAGGGCGTGGGGGAGGGGGACGCGCCCGAGGACGGCCCCGCCGCCTCTGAAAGGCTGGCACCGTGACGGACCACCACCCCGACCGCGCCACGGACGCGCACCCCACCCCCGCCGGGCACCCCGCCGCGCACTCCGGCCCCGCCGGGCGTCCCCGTCCTGGCGACGCGGAGGCCGCCGCGCGGGAGTTCACCGCGCACCGGGGGCGGCTCTTCGGGCTCGCCTACCGGATGCTCGGCTCGGCCGCGGAGGCCGAGGACGTCGTGCAGGACGCCTATCTGCGGTGGAGCGGCGCCGACCGGGGCGCCCTCACCCACCCCGGGGCGTGGCTCGCCAAGGTCGTCACCCACCTCTGCCTCAACCGGCTCACCTCGGCCCGGGCCACCCGCGAGTCGTACACCGGCACCTGGCTGCCGGAACCGGTCCTCGCCGAGGCCGGCACCGGGCCGCTGGAGGCCGTCGAGCGGCACGACGACGTGTCCACGGCCCTGCTGCTCCTGCTGGAGCGGCTCACCCCCGCCGAGCGGGCCGTGTACGTGCTCCGCGAGGCGTTCGGCTACCCGCACCGGGAGATCGCCGGCCTCCTCGACCTCGGCGAGGCCAACTGCCGCCAGCTGTACGGGCGGGCCGCCCGGCGGGTGGCCGAGGCCGACGACGCCGGGGCCGCCGCCCGCTTCGAACCGCCCGCGCCCGGACGGCGGCGCGAGTTCGTCGACTCCTTCGTCGCCGCCGCCCGCGACGGCGACCTGGCGGGGCTGGAGAAGGTCCTCGCCCGGGACGTCGTGTGGTGGAGCGACGGCGGCGGCAAGGTCCGGGCGGCCCTCCGGCCGGTCCGGGGCCGCGACCACGTGGTCCGCTTCCTCGCCGGTGTCGCCCGCCGCACCGAGGAGGGCTCCCGGCTCACGGTCGCCGAGGTCAACGGCGCACCCGGGATCGTCCAGCACGTCGGCGGGCGGATCACCGGCGTCGCCACGGTGGCGCTCCGCGCGGACGGCCGGATCGGCGAGGTGTGGTTCGTCTCCAACCCGGACAAGCTCGGCCACGCGACCCGCCGGTTCGCCGCCTACCCGGAGGGCGGCGGCTGAGCCGTCACGGCGACTCGGTCCGCAGGGGGTCCCGCGGGTCCGGCCGGTGCGGCGCGGCCGGCGCCTCCGGCGGCTCGCCGAACCGGGCCAGCGCCAGGCTCGCGGCGACCGCCACCGCGAAGCCCGTGACGGCCAGCCAGCCGAGGCCCTCGCGGGTGCGGTCGCCGAGCCAGACGACGCCCGCCGCCGCCGGACCCAGCGTCTCGCCCAGGACCATGCCCGCCGTCGCCGTCGTCACGGCGCCCCGCTGGAAGGCCGAGGTCAGCAGCAGGAACGCCGCCCCGCCACCGAGCAGCAGCGCCCACAGAGCCGGGTCGGCGAGGTCGATCCCGTCGAGGAGCCGCACCGCCACCTCCACCACCCCGAAGCCGATCCCGGAGCCGAGGCCGAGGACCAGCGCCCGCGGCCGGACCGGCAGCCGTCCGGCCGCCGCGCCGAGCAGCAGCACCCCCGCCGCGATCCCGAGCAGCGCCCACGGCAGCCACGGCGGGCCCGGCCGGTGCCCCTCCCGGCCCGACGCGAGCGCCAGCGCGGCGAGCCCCGCGCAGACCGCCGCCACCGCGCCCCACTCGACCGGGCGCAGCCGGACCCGGAGCATCCGGGAGGCCAGCGCCGCCGTGACGGCGAGGCTCGCGGCGAGCGCCGCGCCGACCGCGTACAGGGGGAGGGCGCGCAGGGCCACCACCTCCAGGAGGAAGCCGAGGCCGTCGAGGCCGAGCCCGACGGCGTACCGCCACTGCCGCAGCGCCCGCCACAGCAGTCCGACGTCCACCCCGCTGCCCGTCCCGGGTTCGGCCGCGCGCGCGGCGGCGGCCTGGAAGACGGTGGCGGCGCCGAAGCACAGCGCCGATCCGAGCGCGCAAACCATACCGAAGAGCACATAGGGACTCTAGGTGCCGAGGCCGGAAAGCGGCGGCCTACACTGTGCGGTCGCGAGCCCCGCGGTCATACGAACGGCCGCGCGGACACGCCACGCGCACACGACGGTGCGCGGCCACGCGAAGGGGAGGGCGAGGGACATGCGGAGGCTCAGGTCGAGCACGGTGGTGCTCGGCGGGATGGGCGTGCTCGCGGCGACGATCACCGCCTGCGGCGCCGAACCCGACCGCAGGTGCGCGGACCCGGTGACGCTGGAGGAGCTGCCCGGCTACCGGTGCGACACCGGCGGCGGGGACGACGACGATGACGACGGCTCGTACGCCCGCGGCGCCTACTACTACGGCGGTCGCGTCAGCAACGCGCGCGTGACCGGCGGCAGCTTCGACAAGAAGGCCGTCGAGACCGGCGGCTTCGGCTGCTCGTCCTCCGGGTCGAGCGGCGGCTGAGACGGGCGGACCGGCACCATGGAACGGCACACCATCGAGCCCCGTCCGGGCTGGCAGGAGACGGTCGAGGAGCAGGGGCTCGTCTACCCCCTGACCCGCTACCCGGACGGTTCGCTGCGTCCGTACTGGGACGAGAGCGCGTACTACTCCTTCACGCTGCCCGAGGTCGAGGCGCTGGAGGAGGTCGTCGAGGAGCTGCACGCCATGTGCCTCGCCGCCGCCGCGCACATCGTCGAGCGGAACCGTTTCGCCGATCTGGGCATCACCGACCCGCGGGTCGCGGAGCGGGTCGCCGAGTCCTGGCGCCGACGCGCCGAACTCCCCTCCCTCTACGCCCGCTTCGACCTCGTCTACGACGGCACCGGCCCGGCGAAGATGCTGGAGTACAACGCCGACACCCCGACCTCCCTGGTGGAGGCGGCGAGCCCGCAGTGGTTCTGGATGGAGGAGCGCTTCCCCGGCGCCGACCAGTGGAACTCGCTCCACGAGCGGCTGGTGGACGCCTGGAAGCGGCAGGCGCCGCTGCTGCCGCCCGGCCCCGTCCACTTCGCCCACTCCGAGAGCGACGAGCTCGGCGAGGACCTGATGACGGTCGCGTACCTGCGCGAGACCGCCGAGCAGGCCGGCCTCGCGACCGAGGCGCTCTCGGTGGAGCGGATCGGCTGGGACCGGCTCTCCCGCCGCTTCGTCGACGAGAAGCTGCGGTTCATCCGCAGCTGCTTCAAGCTCTACCCGTGGGAGTGGCTGGTCACCGACCGCTTCGGCAAGCACGTCCTGTCCACGCTGGACAACGGCGGCGGCTCCGGCACCACCTGCTGGATCGAGCCCGCCTGGAAGATGCTGCTCTCCAACAAGGCGCTGCTCGCGATCCTCTGGGAGCTCTACCCCGGCCACCCCAACCTGCTGCCCGCCTACCTCGACGGGCCCCGCGAACTGGCGACGACCACCGGCTGGGCGGCCAAGCCGCTGCTCGGCCGCGAGGGCGCCGGCGTCACCCTGCACGAGCCCGGCAGCGAGCCGCTCGTCCGCGACGAGCCCTGCTGCTACCAGGGCCTGGCCCCGCTCCCCGACTTCGACGGCAACCGCACGCTGCTCGGCGCGTGGGTCGTCGAGGACGAGGCCGCGGGACTCGGCATCCGGGAGTCGGCGGGCCCCGTCACCGACGAGTACGCCCGCTTCCTCCCGCACGTCATCCTGTAGCGCCACCCCTCCGGCACGTACTCCCGCGGCGGCGCCGGCGGTGCCGTTCCGTCGTGCCCACCCGCCCCGCCGGGCGCGGGGCACAACGGAACGGCGGGCGTTTCAGGGGGTGAGGACCGCGCGGAGTTGGTCCAGGCCCCAGTCGAGGTCCTCCTTGGAGATGACCAGCGGCGGCGCCACCCGGATCGTCGAACCGTGCGTGTCCTTCACCAGCACCCCCCGCTCCATCAGCCGCTCCGAGATCTGCCGGCCCGTGCCGCGGGACGGCACGACGTCGACGCCCGCCCACAGGCCGCGCCCCCGCACCGCCTCCACCGCGCCGCCGCCCACGAGCAGCCCCAGCTCCGCGTGCAGATGCTCGCCCAGCTCGGCCGCCCGCTGCTGGTACTCCCCGGTCCGCAGCATCGCGATGACCTCCAGCGCCACCGCGCAGGCCAGCGGATTGCCGCCGAAGGTCGAACCGTGCTCGCCCGGCCGGAAGACCCCCAGCACCTCGTCGTCCGCGACCACCGCCGACACCGGCACCACGCCGCCGCCCAGCGCCTTGCCCAGGATGTACACGTCCGGCACGACGTCCTCGTGCTCGCAGGCGAAGGTACGGCCGGTCCGGCCGAGACCCGACTGGATCTCGTCGGCCATGAAGAGCACGTTCCGCCGGGCCGTCAGCTCCCGCACCCCGCGCAGGTATCCGGCCGGCGGGACCAGCACGCCCGCCTCGCCCTGGATCGGCTCCAGCAGCACCGCCACCGTGTTCTCGGTGACGGCCGCCTCGAGGGCCGTCAGATCGCCGTACGGCACGATCTCGAAGCCCGGCGTGTACGGACCGAAGTGGTCCCGGGCGTCGTGGTCGGTCGAGAACGACACGATCGTCGTCGTCCGCCCGTGGAAGTTGTTCCCCGCCACCACGATCTTCGCGTGCCCGTCCGGCACGCCCTTCACCTCGTACCCCCACTTCCGGGCCGTCTTCACGGCCGTCTCGACCGCCTCCGCCCCGGTGTTCATCGGCAGCACCCGCTCCTTGCCGCACAGCTCCGCCAGCCGCGTGCAGAACTCGGCGAAGCGGTCGTGGTGGAAGGCCCGCGAGGTGAGCGTCACCCGATCCAGCTGGGCCTTCGCCGCCTCGATCAGCCGGCGGTTGCCGTGCCCGAAGTTCAGCGCCGAGTAGCCGGCGAGCATGTCCAGGAAACGGCGCCCCTCGACGTCCGTCACCCACGCGCCCTCCGCGGAGGCGACGACGACGGGCAGGGGGTGGTAGTTGTGGGCGCTGTGCGCGTCCGAGGCAGCGATCTCGTCTTGCGTTCTCGACACGGGATCTCCGATCGTCCTGCGGCCGGGGCTGGGTGTGCCCCCCTTCTTATCGTCGCTCGCATCCCGGACGAAGAAACCTCCGACGACGACGCGCCCGCTAGTCTGTGAACACGCGCGGCGACTGGCGTACGGGGAACCGACCCCGGGGGAGCCGCGCGCGCTCCACCACACGAGGTGCCGCTCGCCTGGGCATCGCGGGACCGCCCCGCGTCCCGTGCGGACACCTCGCGCCCGGGACGTTCCGACGTACTCCCGGAGGAACACGTGACCACGCCCCAGCAGACCGCCGGCCACCCCGCGCTCACCGCGGCCGACCCCGAGCTCGCCGCTCTCGTCGGCGCCGAGGAACGGCTCCAGGCCGACACCCTCCGCCTCATCCCGAGCGAGAACTACGTCTCCGCCGCCGTCCTCGAAGCCTCCGGCACCGTCCTCCAGAACAAGTACAGCGAGGGCTACCCCGGCCGCCGCTACTACGAGGGCCAGCAGATCATCGACCAGGTCGAGACCCTCGCCGTCGAGCGCGCCAAGGCCCTCTTCGGCGTCGACCACGCCAACGTCCAGCCCTACTCCGGCTCCCCCGCCAACCTCGCCGTCTACCTCGCCTTCGCGAAGCCCGGCGACACCGTCATGGGCATGGCCCTGCCCATGGGCGGCCACCTCACCCACGGCTGGGGCGTCTCCGCCACCGGCTCCTGGTTCCGCGGCGTCCAGTACGGCGTCCGCCAGGACACGGGTCTGATCGACTACGACCAGGTCCGCGACCTCGCCCTCGCCGAACGCCCCAAGATCCTCTTCTGCGGCGGCACCGCCCTGCCCCGCACCATCGACTTCGCCGCCTTCGGCGAGATCGCCCGCGAGGCCGGCGCCGTCCTCGTCGCCGACATCGCCCACATCGCCGGCCTGATCGCCGGCGGCGCCCACCCCTCCCCGGTGGGCCACGTCGACGTGATCTCCACGACCACCCACAAGACCCTCCGCGGCCCGCGCGGCGCCATGCTGATGTCCACCGAGGAGCACGCCAAGGCCCTCGACAAGGCCGTCTTCCCCGGCCTCCAGGGCGGCCCGCACAACCAGACCACCGCCGCCATCGCCGTCGCCCTCCGCGAAGCCGCCCAGCCCTCCTTCCGCGACTACGCCCACGCCGTCGTCGCCAACGCCAAGGCTCTCGCCGACGCCCTCCTCGCCCGCGGCTTCGACCTGGTCTCCGGCGGCACCGACAACCACCTGATCCTGATGGACCTCACCCCGAAGCAGGTCCCCGGCAAGATCGCCGCCAAGGCCCTCGACCGGGCCGGCATCGTCACCAACTACAACACCGTCCCCTACGACCCCCGGAAGCCCTTCGACCCCTCCGGCCTCCGCATCGGCACCCCGTCCCTCACCTCCCGCGGCCTCACCCCCGCCCACATGGACCAGGTCGCCGACTGGATCGACCGGGCCGTCACCGCGGCCGCCACCGAGGACGAGTCCACCCTCGCCAAGATCCGCGCCGAGGTCGCCGACCTCATGGCCGCCCACCCGGCCCCCGGCCTCCCCGCCTAGGACCGGCCCCGGGGCACGCCCCACCCGCCTACCGGACGGAGGCCGCGACCCGCAGCGCCTCCGTCCGGTCCGGTATGCCCTCCAGCCGGAGCGTCAGACCGGACGACGGCCGCACCCACAGCAGCGTCGGCCCCGCCGCCCGCACCTCATGGCGCCACCGGCCGTCGGCCGAGGTCAGCGGGAAGGTCAGCCGGTGCGGCTCGGCGAACCAGTACGCCGCCGTCCCGTCCGCGAGCAGCACCGGCTCCGGCTGCACCCGCGTCTCCTTCACGAAGCCCGGGTCCAGCTCGCCCGGGAACTCGTCCAGCCGCACCACCGCCCCCTCCGCCGTCCGCCAGCACACCCCGAGCACCGCCCTCGGCGCCCGCCCGGTCACCGCCGTGACCGCCCCCACCGCGCCCTCCGGCAGCAGCGGCTCGAACCCCGCCCGCCGGGCCGCCTCCGCCGCCGGCACCGGCTCCGGACACCCCGGCACCTTCGCCGGAGCCACCGGCGGCGCCCCCGGCACGTACTCCACCGCGACCCCGCCCACGCCCAGCCACTCCACCACCGCCGCCCGCACCGGCGGCGTCAGCACCGCCACCACCAGCACCCCGGACAGGGCCGCGAGCAGTGCCCGCCACCGCCGCCGCAACCACCCCCACCGCTCCGTCTCCGCCTCCGCCACGGCCACCGGCGCCGGCACCCGCTCGGCGAGGAGCTGGGCCAGCACCCGCTCCGCCATCGACTCCCCGTCCACGTCCGGCACCCGCAGCGACCGCCCGAGCTCCCGCAGCTCCTCCGGCAGCCCCCCGGCACCCTCGTCCTCACGCACGCCCCTCACCTCCCTCCGCCGTCCCCAACGCCGACCCCAGCCGCTTCAGCGCCCGGCTCAGCCGCGACTTCACCGTCCCCCGCGGCCAGCCCAGCGCCTCCGCCGTCTCCGCCTCGTCCAGCTCCAGCAGATAGCGGTGCACCACCACCCGCCGGTGCTCCTCCGGCAGCCCGTCCAGCGCCGTGAGCAGCCGCCGGCGCCGCTCGCCGTCCACCGCCGCCACCGCCGGGTCCGCCGACTCCGGTATCAGCGGCTCACCCGCGAGCAGCTCCGCCTCCCGCCCCGCCACCGCCCGCTGCCGGCCCGCCGAACGCAGTGTGTTCCTCGTCTCATTGGCCACGATGCTCAGCAGCCACGGCCGGAAGGACGCCCCCTCCCGGAAACTCCCCAGCGAGCGGTACGCCTTGAAGAACGCCGCCTGCACCACGTCCTCGGCCTCGGCACCCGCCCCGCACGCCACCGCCGCCCGCAGCGCCACCGCCGTGTGCGCGCGGACCAGCTCCGCGTACGCCTCCGGCTCTCCGGCGCGCACCCGGGCGATCACGGCGCTCTCGTCGACGACGGCCGAGCCCCCCTCCCGTGTCCTCACACTCTTGGTACACCGGAAGTCCGGGATCGGTTCCCGCACCTGAGAGAATGATGTGCATGGCCTCTGATCGTCGTCCTCGCGCGCTCTCCGGGATCCAGCCCACCGCGGGCTCCTTCCACCTCGGCAACTACCTCGGTGCGATCCGGCAGTACGTCGCGCTCCAGGAGTCCCACGACGCCTTCTACATGGTCGTCGACCTGCACGCGATCACGGTCCCCCAGGATCCGGCCGAGCTCCGCGCCAACACCCGCTTCGCGGCCGCCCAGCTCCTCGCCGCCGGCCTCGACCCGGAGCGCTGCACCCTCTTCGTCCAGAGCCACGTCCCCGAGCACGCGCAGCTCGGCTGGGTCATGAACTGCCTCACCGGCTTCGGCGAGGCGTCCCGCATGACCCAGTTCAAGGACAAGTCCGCCAAGCAGGGCGCCGACCGCGCCACGGTCGGCCTCTTCACCTACCCGATCCTCCAGGTCGCGGACATCCTCCTCTACCAGGCCACCCACGTGCCGGTCGGCGAGGACCAGCGCCAGCACATCGAGCTCACCCGCGACCTCGCGGAGCGCTTCAACGGCCGCTTCGGCGAGACCTTCACCGTCCCCGCGCCGTACATCGTCAAGGAGACCGGGAAGATCTACGACCTCCAGGACCCGGCGATCAAGATGAGCAAGTCGGCGTCCACGCCGAAGGGCCTGATCAACCTCCTGGACGACCCGAAGGTCACCGCCAAGAAGGTCAAGAGCGCCGTCACCGACACCGACACGGTGATCCGCTTCGACCCGGAGAACAAGCCCGGCGTCTCCAACCTCCTCGTGATCATGTCCACCCTCACGGACACGCCCGTCGCGGACCTGGAGAAGAGCTACGAGGGCAAGATGTACGGCGCCCTCAAGACCGACCTCGCCGAGGTCATGGTGGACTTCGTCACTCCCTTCCGGGCCCGCACGCAGGAATACCTGGACGACCCGGAGACGCTGGACTCGGTCCTGGCCAAGGGCGCGGAGAAGGCCCGCGCGGTCGCCGCCGAGACGCTGGCGCAGACGTACGACAGGATCGGCTTCCTGCCCGCGAAGCACTGACGTGGCACCAGGGTCCGAGGACTCTGGCCGAAAGGGTGGTGCAGGCCGCACACTGGCGGCTGTACCACCACACACCGACCGACCCGGACGACGGAGGAGAACGACGTGGGGACCGTAACGCTCGGCGTTTCGATCGCGGTCCCGGAGCCTCACGGCAGCCTGCTCCAGGAGCGGCGCGCGGGCTTCGGGGATCCCGCCGCGCACGCCATCCCCACCCACGTCACCCTCGTCCCGCCCACCGAGGTCGACCAGGACCGGCTGCCGGAGATCGAGGCGCACCTCGCCGACGTCGCCGCCGACTGCCTCCCCTTCGCGATCCGGCTGAGCGGCACCGGCACCTTCCGCCCGCTCTCCCCGGTGGTGTTCGTCACCCTCGCCGAGGGCGCGGCCGGCTGCGACCGGCTCCAGGCCCGCCTCCGCGCGGAGGCCGGCCCGCTCGTCCGCGAGCTCCAGTTCCCGTACCACCCGCACGTCACCGTCGCCCACGGCATCGCCGAGGAGGCCATGGACCGGGCGTACGAGGAACTGGCCGACTACGAGGCCGCCTGGACCTGCGCCTCCTTCGCGCTCTACGAGCAGGGCGCGGACGGCGTCTGGCGGAAGCTGTGCGACTACGAGTTCGGCAGCGGCCGCCCCGTCTCCGCCGTCCCCTCCCAGGGCGGCGCCCCGGTCCGTACGACCTCCTGAGGCCGTACGGTCACACCGGCAGCCGCCGGTGCAGCGGCCGCGGCACGTGCCGCAGCGCCGACGCCACGAGCCGCAGCGGCCCCGGCACCCACACCGTCTCCGAGCGCCGCCGCAGCCCCAGCTCGATCGCGCCCGCCACCGCCTCCGGCGTCGTCGCCAGCGGCGCCTCCGGCCGCCCCGCCGTCCGCTCCGAGCGCACGAAACCGGGCCGCACCACCATCACGTGCACCCCCGTCCCGTGCAGCGCGTCCCCCAGACCCTGCGCGAAGACGTCGAGCCCCGCCTTCGACGAGCCGTAGATGAAGTCGGCCCGCCGCCCCCGCTCGCCCGCCACCGACGACAGCACCACCAGCGACCCGTGCCCCTGCGCCTGGAGCGCGCCCGCGCACACCAGCGCCGCCGAGACGGCGCCCGTGTAGTTGGTCTGCGCGACCCGCACCGCCGCGGCCGGATCGGACTCGTCGCGCGCCTGGTCGCCGGGGACCCCGAAGGCCAGCAGCACCAGGTCGACGTCGCCCTCGGCGAAGACCCGCCCGAGCCGCTCCGCGTGGACGTCCGTGTCCAGCGCGTCGAACGGCACCACGTGCACCTCCGCCCCCAGCGCGCGCAGCGACCCGGCGGCCGCCGCCAGTTCCGGGGAGGGGCGGCCGGCCAGCCAGACCGTACGGGTGCGGCGGGCGATCAGCCGGCGCGCGGTGGCCAGCCCGATGGCGGACGTGCCGCCGAGCAGCAGCAGGGACTGAGGGGCACCGAAGGCGTCCTTCACGACGCATCACTCCTGATCGTTTTCAGAGGCCGAGACGGCGGGAGAGGTCCGAGCGGAACACGGACCCGGGGTCGAGCGCGGCCCGCAGCTCCCGGAAGGCGGCGAGCCGCGGGTACATCACGGGGAGCAGCACGGGCCGCAGCCGGGCGTCCTCGGCGAGACAGACCCGCCCGCCGGCCGCCGCCACCCGCTCGTCGAGGACGTCGAGGAACCGCCCGAGGCCACGCGCCCCCGCGGGCACGTCGACGGTCAGACACCAGCCGCGCACCGGGAACGCCAGCGGCCCCGTCCCGTCCGCGTACACCCGCTCCACGCGCGCGTGCCGGGCACCACGAGCGGGGGAGCGCCGGCCGGCCAGCAGCGCCAGGATCCCGCGCAGCGCCTCCTCGCGGCCCTCCGGCACGGCGCACCGGTAGCGTACGAAGGCGCCGGCGGAGCCGGGGCCGTACGCCGGGAGCACGCGCGCGCGTACCAGCCCCGGCAACGGCCGCAGCCCACCCGTCCCCGCCCCCGGGAGGGACCCCACCCCCAGGAGGGACCCCACCCCCGGGAAGGCCGGCAGCCCCGCGAAGGCCGGCGGGGCCAGCGGCGCGCGGCGGGCCCGGTGCCCCCGGGGAAGACCGGCGTACGGGACCGGCGCGGCGGTCGCCAGGACGGCGCGGCCCCGCCCGGCGAGCCCGACCCGGGCACGCGCGTACGGCTCCCGGGGCGCACCGCCGCCCGTCCAGTGGGCCAGCAGCGCGTCCACGTCCCGGAAACGGGCGGTCCGCTCGCGCAGGTACGCCGTCTCGACCGGCCGCACCGCCAGCGTCGCCGACAGGACCACCCCGGTCAGACCGAGACCGCCGACCGTCGCGTCGAAGAGCGGCTCACCGCGCCGGACCGTTCTGGACTCCCCGTCCGCGCAGAGGAGTTCGAGCGCGGCGACCCCCGTCCCGTACCCCGAGGCGATCGCCCCGCCGACCGTCCACGGGCCGGCCCCGGCCCGCGGATGGAGCCCGAGCGGCAGCAACGCCCGGGCCAGCGCGCCCAGTTCCACACCGGCCTCGCAGACCACCAGGCGCGCCGCCCCGTCCAGGCCGCGGATCCGGTCGAGCGCGGCCAGGTCCAGGACCGTCCCGCCCGCGTTCTGCGCCGCGTCGCCGCCGGACCGGCCGCGGCCCCGGGCCACCGCACCACGCGGCCCCCGCCGCACGACGGCCCCGGCGGCCTCGGCGGCCGAGCGCGGGCGGACCAGCAGCGCGAGCGAGGGAGCGGTGCGCCCGGCGCCCGTGAGGGGCACGAAGTCGTCGTCCAGGACGAGGGGTTCGACAGCCATGAGAGTGACCGTATCGCCGTGTCTGTCGCTTATGCCGGTATTGCCGTGTCCCGACGCGCGGTGTCGGTCCCCGCCCGCCGCCCGCCCCCGGGGGATCCTCGACCCATGGACTGGCTGACCAAGCTCCCCGTCATCGGCCCCTGGGTCGCCCGGCTCATGAAGACCCACGCATGGCGCTCCTACGAGCGGCTCGACGAGGTGCACTGGAGCAGGCTCGCCGCCGCCATCACCTTCCTCTCCTTCCTCGCCCTCTTCCCGCTCATCACCGTCGCCGCCGCCATCGGCGCCGCACTGCTCACCGACGACCAGCTCGCCCGCATCGAGGAGAAGCTCTCCGACCAGGTCCCCGGCATCTCCGACCAGCTCGACATCGGCGGACTCGTCGCCAACGCCGGCACCGTCGGACTCGTCGCCGGCGCCCTGCTGCTCTTCACCGGCATCGGCTGGATCGGCTCGATGCGGGACTGCCTCCGCGCGGTCTGGGGCCTCGACGACGCCGACGAGGGCAACCCGGTGCTCCGCAAGGGCAAGGACGCCGTCATCCTCGTCGGCCTCGGCGCCGTCGCCCTCTGCTCCCTCGCCGCCTCCTGGCTCGGCTCCACCGCCGTCGGCTGGAGCGCCGACCGGCTCGGCATCTCCGGCGGCGGCGCCGGCGGCGTCCTGCTCCAGGGCGCGGCCGTGCTCGTCGCGATGGCCGCCGACTTCCTGATCCTGCTCTACGTCCTCAAGCCGCTGCCGGGCGTCGACCCGCCGCGCCGCCGGCTCGTGGTCGCCGCGCTGATCGCCGCGGCCGGCTTCGAACTCCTGAAACTGCTGCTCGGCGGCTACATGCGGGAGGTCGCGGCGAAGTCGATGTACGGCGCCTTCGGCGTGCCGGTGGCGCTGCTCCTCTGGATCAACTTCACCGCGAAACTCCTGCTGTTCTGCTCCGCCTGGACGGCGGTGGGGTCACTCCCCCCGACCGCTACGAAGCCAGATCCGACTCCGGCTTCGACGCCGACTCCGACCCCGGCTCAGGAGCCGGATCGGCGGCCCCGGAACGAGGACGGGAACGGGGCCGGCGAAGACGGCCCCCGCCGTCCGCCGCGGGCCAGCGGCGATTGACCAGGAAGACCGCGGCCGCGACCAGCACCAGCACCCCGCCGGCGATGGCGAGCGCGATCCCCACCCCGCCCGAGCCCTCCTCGGAGGCGGCCGCGACGGCCGGCCCGCCCGTCTCCGGAAGCTCCTTGCCCGGCGCGGGCGCGCCCGACTCCGTACCGCCCACCGGACGGGCCGACGGACGCGCGTCCTTCGGCGGCACCAGCTCACCCACCGGCGTCACCTTCCCGGACGCCGCGAACCCCCAGTCCAGCAGCCGCGCGGCCTCCTTGTAGACCGCGTGCTGCTCCTTCGACGAGGGGTTCATGACCGTCACCAGCAGCACCCGCCCGTTCCGCTCGGCGACTCCGGTGAAGGTGGCGCCCGCGTGCGTGGTGTTGCCGTTCTTCACACCGGCGATGCCGGGGTACGGGGCGATGCCGAAGTCGCCGGTCAGCAGCCGGTTGGTGTTCTGGATCTCGAAGGTCTCGCGCTTCTTGCCCGGCTTCGCCTCGCCGGGGAAGGCCGCGCGCGGGGTCGCCGCGTACTCCCGGAACTCCGCCTTCTGCATGCCGCTGCGGGCGATCAGCGTCAGGTCGTACGCCGACGAGACCTGCCCCGGGGCGTCGTAGCCGTCCGGCGACTTCACGTGGGTGTCGAGCGCCTGGAGCTCGGCCGCGTGCGCGTTCATCTCGGCCACGGTCTTCGTCAGGCCCTGGTTCATCTGCGTCAGGACGTGCACGGCGTCGTTCCCGGAGCGCAGGAAGACCCCCAGCCACAGGTCCCGGACCGTGTAGGTCTGCTTCTCCTTTATCCCGACGAGGCTGGAGCCCTCGCCGAGCCCGGCCAGGTCCTGCGCGGTGACCAGGTGGGTCTGCTTCCGGTCCTTGAACTTCGGCAGCAGCGTGTCCGCGAAGAGCATCTTCAGCGTGGACGCGGGCGCGAGCCGCCAGTGCGCGTTGTGCGAGGCCAGCACCGCGCCGCTCTCCGCGTCCGCCACGATCCACGACCGCGCCGACAGCTCCTTCGGCAGCACCGGCGCCCCGGTCCCCAGCTTCACCTGGGTCCCCGGCAGCCCCAGCAGCACCCCGCCGACCGACGACATGTTCGCCGGCGGCTTCGGCTGCGCCGAGGCCGTGGCCGTCGCCGTACCCCCCGGTTTCACCGGCTCGTCCGCCCGAGCGGGCCCGGCGGCGATCGCGAGCGGAAGCAACAGCGCGGCGGCGACCGCACCAGCGGCCTTCTTCGAAGCAGACACGACCGAGAACGTACAGGCACCGCCCCCCGATCCGAACCCCGCGGTCCCCTTCCCCCGCCCCCGTCCACCCGGACGCAGGCCCCCGGGCACGGACGGCGATACTGAGCCCATGAAGCTCAGCCGCCGCGTCTCCTGGTTCCTGCTCGCGTTCGGAGTCTGGAGCTGGTTCATGTGGATCACTTTCTATATGTAGCTAACCGGTAGGGCTTCAACGACAGGAAAGAGCAGGTGAGAGACCTTGACCCCCTTCGTTTCGCCCGTGGGAGCCGAGCAACTGGACACCGTGCGGGTGGCCGTCTACGCCCGGCAGTCCAAGGCGCGCCCCGACTCCTCCGAGGCGTCGCCGGAAGCCCAGGTGGCAGCCGGTGAGGCGCTGGCGGCGAGCCGGGGGTGGAAGGTGATTCACACGTTCAAAGACGTCGGTCGGTCCGGTTGGGATCCCCACGCCATCCGCCCGGGGTTCGAAGACCTCATGTCGGCTGTCCGCGCGGGCGAGGTCGACGTGGTGGTGGTCAACGAACTGTCGCGGCTGACCCGCAAGGGCGCGCATGACGCGTTGGAGATCGACAAGGAGTTCAAGAAGTACGGGGTCCGTTTCGTCTCGGTCCTCGAACCGTTCCTCGACACCTCGAACCCGATCGGCGTCGCGATCTTCGCGCTGATCGCCGCACTGGCGAAGCAGGACAGCGACATCAAGGCGGAGCGCCTGCGCGGAGCCAAGGACGAGATCAGGGCGGTCGGCGGCCGGCACTCCAGCTCGGCGCCCTACGGCATGCGGGCGGTGCGCGAGAAGATCGGCAACCTTGTCGTTTCCGTCCTTGAGCCGGACGAGGACAATCCCGGCCACGTTGCGATCGTCGAGCGCATGGTGGAGATGTCGTTCGCCGGAATCTCCGACAACAAGATCGCGGCGACGCTGGAATCGGAGGACGTACCGGCGCCCGGCGAGGCCGAGCGACGTGCCACCGAGAAGCGGATGGAGTCCATCAAGAAGCGCCGCGTGTCGAAGGGGGACAGCCCGATCCGCTGGCGAGCCCAGACAGTGCGCTGGATCCTTTCCCACCCGGCCATCGGTGGCTTCGCCAGCGAGCGCGTGAAGCGCGGCAAGGCGTACGTGAACGTGATCGCTCGGAATGAGGGCGGGGCACCCCTGACGCCTCACCGTGGCGTCGTCCCGGGGGCCAAGTGGTGGGAACTCCAGGAGCAGCGCAGCAAGCGCAACAAGACCAACCGGCAACCGGGCGGAGAGGCCACACCCACGCTCCTGAGCGGCTGGCGCTTCACCACCTGCGGAATCTGCACGGGATCCATGGGGCAGAGCAAGAACAACGGCGGACAGGACTACTACATGTGCGCCAACCCCAAGGGGCATGGCGGCCTGAGCATCAAGCGCAAGGACGCAGACGACTACGTGGCCGGGCGCGTCTGGGCACGCCTTGCCGCAGTAGACATGGACGACGAAGAGGACAGGGAATGGGTGGCCGAGGCCGCCCTTCGATTCGCGCTACGGCGTGACCTGTCCGGAGTCCAGGAGGAGATCCGTGAGACGACGGCGCATCTCGATCACGTGCGGAACTCCATCGCCGAACTCCAGGCCGACCGCAAGGCAGGCCTCTACCGAGGACGCGAAGAGCTGGCCATGTGGCGCGCGACGATGGCGCAGTACCGGACCTTCGAGGACCAGTGCACAGCCACGTTGGAAGAGCTGAACAAGAAGACGACCGCAGCGATTGAGGTGCCGTCGGAATGGTTCGAACCGGGGAAGGACCCGTTGGGCCCTGAGTCCCCTTGGGCGGCGTGGGACGTGTTCAAGCGCCGCGAGTTCCTCGATCTCTTCGTCGAGGGCGTCTCCGTCGGCCCCGGCCGGGACCCCGAGACCCGGAAGTACATCGCCGTCGAGGATCGGGTGACACTCAACTGGCGTCGTCTTGAGTCGGGTGAGGACCACGAGGACGACGAAGAGACCCTGGCCGCCACACGAGGCCGACCAGCGGGCGAAGCCATGACGGTTCAGACTGTTAGTGGGCGGACCTGAGCGCCGCCATCAAGGCCGGAGAGCACGACCTGAGCGTGTGAGAGAAGGCTCCGTGGGCCGGTGCCCGCGCTGCTTCGACGAGTGCCCCAGTGGTCCCGAGAACGGGTTGTCGTGGTGCGCGCAGTGCGGGGCGTACTTCGGTCTCACGCCGCCCGCCTGCCGGGAACTGCGGTGGTCGCGCAACGCTGCCACTCGTCAGCCGATCCGGCGGCGCGGGCACTGAGCGGGGTGACTCCCCGGCAGCCCCGTCCGTGCGCTTCCCCCCGTAGGGCGTGGGCGGGGCTTCTACTTGCCCGCGTTCGCCCGTACGCCCCTCAGCCCGATCACGCCGACGGCCGTCCCTAGGATGAACGACGTGACAGCCAGGGCGAGGTGGACCCAGAAGTACGCCGTCGGGTTGCCCGCGTCGTCGAACGCGAGGCCGCTCCCGTCCTTCCAGAGGTTCTTCGCGAAGGTCACCCAGATCACCCAAGACCAGACGCCGAACGCGAGCAGGAACCAGGAGACGCGGCGGCTGAGCTTCATGGGGTGTCCTCCGGGGTGGGGTGGCCGTGCCCTGCCAGTATCGAACGGGTCTGCGGTGATCTTGCGGCTGGGTCTCTGTACGCTAGTGGTTAGCTGCTCGTGGATCACTTTCGTCAAGAATCTCTGGAACGACGGGAGTGGTCTGGCCTTCGACGACGCGGGGGACCCGACGGCCTACTTCTGGGTCCATCTGCTGCTCGCCGTGACGTCCTTTGTCCTGGGGACGGTGATCGGCGTGATCGGGTTGCGCGGGGTGCGCGCCTCCCGCCGTTCCTCCGACTGACACGAGAGAGGTTCCGGGCGTGGTCGCCTTCGTGCTCTTCCTGGTCGTGGCCCTCGCGCTGCTCGGCGCGGTCCACTGGTACGTGTGGCGTCGTCTGGTCCGGGACGTCACCGCGCCCGGCGGCCGGGCCCGGCGCGTCGGTACGGCCCTGGTGGTCGTGCTGCCGCTGCTCTCCCTCGCCGCGCTCGTCTCCGGGCGGGCCGGGGTGCCGTTCGCGGTCCAGCAGGTCGTGGCCTGGCCGGGGTTCCTGTGGCTGGCGCTGCTGCTGTACGTCGTGCTGGCGCTGGTCGTCGGCGAGGCCGTGCGGCCGGTGCTGACCCGGGTCCTCGCCCGGCGGGCCGCCGTCGCCGCGCCGGTGGCCGTACCGGCGCCCGCGCCCGTTCCCGTACCCGCCCCGGAGAGCGCGCGGGAGGCCGAGGCCGCGACCGAGCCGGTGGTCGTCGCGGAAGCGCCCGCGTCCGAGGTGTCGCGACGGCTCTTCGTGTCCCGGGTCGTCGGCGGGGCCGCGGTCGCCGTCGCCGCAGGGACGGTGGCGAACGGGGCGTACGGGGTGCTGCGCGGCCCCCGGGTGAAGCGGGTGACCGTGCCGCTGGCCAAGCTGCCGCGGGCCGCGCACGGGTACCGGATCGCGGTCGTCTCCGACATCCACCTCGGGCCGATCCTCGGGCGCGCCCACTCCCAGCGGATCGTCGACACGATCAACGCCACCCAGCCCGATCTGATCGCCGTCGTCGGCGACCTCGTCGACGGCTCCGTGGCGGACCTCGGGTCCGCCGCCGAACCGCTGGCGCGGCTGCGCGCCCGGCACGGCTCCTTCTTCGTCACCGGCAACCACGAGTACTTCTCCGGCGCCGACGCCTGGGTCGACCACGTCCGCGAGCTGGGCCTGCGGCCGCTGCGCAACGAGCGCCTGGAGATCGCCGCCGGGTTCGACCTGGCCGGCGTGGACGACGTGGCCGGCGAGAGCGAGGGCCGGGGGCCGGACTTCGGGCGGGCGCTCGGCGACCGCGACCGGTCCCGGGCGGCCGTGCTCCTCGCCCACCAGCCGATCGTGATCGACGACGCCGTCGCCCACGGGGTGGACCTCCAGCTCTCCGGTCACACCCACGGCGGCCAGCTCTGGCCGGGCAACTTCCTTGCCGAACTCGCCAATCCGACCGTGGCCGGACTCGAACGGTACGGGGACACCCAGCTGTACGTCTCCCGGGGCGCGGGCGCGTGGGGGCCGCCGGTCCGGGTCGGCGCGCCGTCCGATGTCACCGTCGTCCAACTCGCCTCGAAACAGGCGTAATCGGGGCGGAAGCGGAGAGTGTCACTCCCTGCGCCGGGGTGGATACGTGCTGCTCATCGACTTAAATTCGCATTTCCCGGACATATGCATGCGCTGTGAAGATTTCCTCTTCCCCATGTGAAACCCGTGTGATTGGGTGGCGCAAACGCGACGATTCGGGGGCCGTCGCTCTTTGGGGTTTTTGCACGAAATAAAGGAAGCACGGCAATGCGGTCGACGGTCCGTCTCCGGATCCTCATCACTTGTGGAGTACTGGTGGCCGCGGGGGTGGGGGGCTGGCAACTCCTGCCCTCCGACGAGGCGCGTACCGACCCGATCCCCGTCGGGACCACCGACGAGGTCACCTCGCTCGACCCGGCCGGCGCCTACGACGCCGGCTCCTGGGCGATGTACAGCAACGTCTACCAGTCGCTGCTGACCTTCAAGCCGGGCTTCACCACCCCGACCCCGGACGCCGCCGAGAGCTGCAAGTTCGTGGGCGACAAGCTCACCACGTACCAGTGCGTCCTCCGTGACGACCTCACCTTCCCCAGTGGCCGCAAGGTGACGGCCGAGGACGTCAAGTTCTCCTTCGACCGGATGCTGAAGATCAAGGCGGACGTCGGCCCCGCGCCGCTCTTCCCGACCCTGAAGGACGTGCGGGCCGACGGCCGGACCGTGACCTTCAACCTCGGTGCCCGGGACGCCACCTTCCCGCTGAAGCTGGCCACCGGCGCCGGTTCGATCGTCGACCGCGACCGCTACCAGGCCGACACGCTCCGCCAGGACAACGGCGTCGACGGCACCGGCCCGTACGTCCTCAAGGAGTACAAGCCGGGCGAGAGCGCCCTCCTGGAGCCCAACCCGAAGTACCGGGGCGCGCTCGCGGGGACGGGCCGCCCGGTCCGCGTGAAGTACTTCAAGCAGTCCGAGGACCTGGCGAACGCCTGGAAGTCCGGCGACGTGCAGGTGACGCACCGCCAGCTGCCGCCGTCCTTCGTGGAGAACCTGGACACCAACGGCGGCACCCGGCTCACCGAGGCGGAGAGCGCCGAGATCCGCAACATCGTCTTCAACACCCGGTCCGAGTCGCCGATGGGCGAGCCGGCGGTACGGCAGGCGATCGCGGCGATCCTCGACCGCCCGGCCATCACCACCGGCGCCTACAAGGGGACGGTCGAGCCGCTGTACTCGCTCATCCCGCAGGGCTTCGTCGGGCACAGCACGGCCTTCTACGACCGCTACCCGGCGCCGGACGAGAAGAAGGCGAAGAAGCTGCTGAAGGACGCCGGCGTGGAGACGCCGGTCGCGTTCACCTTCGGTTACCGCCAGGACGCCACGTACAAGGCCGAGACCGCCCTGATCAAGAAGCAGCTGGAGGAGACCGGCCTGTTCGAGGTGAAGGTGGTGGAGGCCGACTGGCAGAGTTTCCAGAAGGGCTACACCAGCGGTGCCTACGACGCCTACACGGTCGGCTGGCTCCCGGACTTCCCCGACTCGGACAGCTTCACGGCCCCGCTCGTCGGCACCGGGAACACCCTGGACAACGGCTACTCCAGCAAGACCGTCGACAAGCTGATCAAGGAGACGCAGCAGTTCGACGACCGCTCCCGGACCACCGGCGACTTCAAGTCGATCCAGGAGCACGTCGCCGAGGACGTGCCGCTGATCCCGCTCTGGCAGAAGAACGACTACGTCCTCGCCACCGAGTCCGTCGGCGGCTCGCAGAACCTCTCCGACGGCACCGGCATCTGGCGCCTGTGGGAGCTGTCCTGGCTCTGACCGCCGACGCGGACCGACGACCGGGAAGGACTGACCGCCGACGCGGTCAGTCCTTCTTCGGCGCGGTCCTGCGGGGCCGCCCCGACGCCGCCATCCCGGCCGCCGTCGGCATGAAGTCGGCGAGCAGTTCGTGGGTCTCCTTGACCAGCGGGCGCAGGATCCGGAAGCGGGAGAGCGCGATGGCCCGCGCGGTCACCGGCGCCAGCCGCTCCACGAGCCGCCGGCTGTTGGCGGCGCCCTCGGAGCGGTCGTACACCCAGAACAGCACCAGGCCCATCTGCTGGAGCCACAGCAGCTGCGGCAGGGCCTCGGAGAGCTCGGGGTCGACCTTCACCGAGGCGCCGGAGATCACCCGGCGGTGCACCTCGATGGCGGCCTCGCGCGGTCCCTCCGACTCGGGCGAGAAGGGCGACAGCGGGCTGTCCGGGTCGGCCGCGTTCTTGAAGAACTGGGCCGCGAACTCGTGGTACGGCTCGGCGATGTCGAGCCAGGCGAGGAGGACGCCCCTGATGCGGGCGACCAGTTCCTTCTCGCCGCCCTCCAGGACGGGCCGGACCGCCGCCTGGTGCTCCTCGGCGATCCGGTCGTAGAAGCCCTGGACCAGGTGCTCCTTGGACGCGAAGTAGTAGTAGGCGTTCCCGACCGAGACCCCGGCCTCCTGGGCGATCGCCCGCATGGTGGTCTTGTCGTACCCCCGCTCCCGGAAGAGCCGCAGCGCGGTCTCCAGGATGAGCGTCCGGGTCTGCTCGCTCTTCGGGGCCTTCGGAGCGTCCGGGGCCTTCCGAGCGGCCGGGGCCCCGGCGGCGTCCGGGGCCTTCTTCTCTTCCTTCGCGTCCTTCACGGGGCCGAGCCTAGCCGGGCGGACCGGGCACGTCGCAGCGCCCGTCCTCGCAGCCGGAGCCCTCCGGATCCCTGAGCGCCTCCCTCCACTTCGCGGCGGCGAGGACGGCGGCGCGGGCGAGGGGCTGCCCGGCGGGGGTGGCGAGCCGGTGGGCGGTGGCCCGGTGCTCGGCCAGCGCCCAGAGGCAGACGATCCAGGCGGCCGAGGCCCGGTAGACCTGGCCCCGGTCCCCGACCACGGTGATCTCCCGCAGGGTGGCGGCGTGGTCGAGGTCGGGGAAGAGCTGCCGGGCCCGCTGCGAGCCGGCCGGGACGAGGTCGAGCGGGACGAGCTGCAGCCGGCGCATGAGCCGGTGCCGCAGGTGGACGCAGAGCGGGCACTCCGCGTCGTACAGCACGGTCAGCCGTCCCACGGGGGTCGTGGGGGTCGACACGGTGGTCACGCCTGCGGCGCGGGCGGGGCCCACGGGCCGTTCTTGGGGGCCGCGGTCCAGCCCTGCGGGGCGACGGGCGGGACCTGCTCGCGCTCCATGACGCCGCGGCGGCGGATCTTGTTGAGCACGTAGACGTTGCCGAGGTGCATCACGCCGAGGACGAGCAGGACGACGCCGAGCTTGACGGAGAGGGCCTCGAAGAGCGCCCGGGCGTCGAGGACGGCCGCGTCCTGGCTCAGGTACAGGGCGACGAAGCCGAAGTTGACGAGGTAGAAGCCGACCACCAGGAGGTGGTTGACGGCGTCCGCGAGCTTCTCGTTCCCGTGCAGCACGTCGGAGAGGAAGACCCTTCCGTTACGGCTGAGGGTGCGGGCGACCCAGATGGTCAGGGCCACGCTGATCAGCAGGTAGGCGATGTACGCGACGACAGTGAGGTCCATGCCCCACGCTCCTTTGAACGCGTTCAAATGCTGGCAGGCATGACTGTAGACCTGCTCTTGAACGTGTTCAAGTCCGGGGTCGAAAGGGGTGGCCCGCGGGGTCCGGGCCGCCTAGAGTCACGCGGGTGACGCTCTCTCATGACACGGCCGGCACCGGCCCCCAGACCGTCGTCCTGCTGCACTCCGGGGTCTGCGACCGCCGGATGTGGGACGGGCAGTTCCACGCCCTCGCCGAGGCCGGGCACCACGTCGTCCGCTGCGACCTCCGCGGCTTCGGCGAGACCCCCGCCGACGCACCGCACGTCCACGCCGACGACGTACGCGACCTCCTCGACCACCTCGGCGTCGAGCGGGCCGTCCTCGTCGGCTCCTCCTTCGGCGGCGAGGTCGCCCTGGAGGTCGCCGTCCGTCACCCCGAGCGGGTCGCCGGGCTGACCCTGCTCTGCGCCGCCGCACCCGTCGACCACGCGGCCGGACCCGAACTCCGCGCCTTCTTCGCCCGCGAGGAGGCCCTCCTCGACGCCGGCGACCTGGACGCCGCCACCGCCCTCAACGTCGAGCTGTGGCTCGGCCCCGACGCCGGCGACGCGGCCCGCGCCCTCGTCCACACCATGCAGCGCCGCGCCTTCGAGCTCCAGCTCGGCGTCCCCGACGAGCACGGCGCCCGGCCCTCCGGCGTCACCGAGGACGACCTCAGGACCATCGCGGTGCCCGCCCTCGTCGTCTCCGGCGCCCACGACGTCCCCGACTTCCGCGCCATCGCCGGGAAGACCGCCGCCCTCCTCCCGGCCGCCCGCCGCGTCGAACTCGACTGGGCCGGCCACCTGCCTCCCCTGGAGCGCCCCGAGGAGACCCTCCGACTCCTCCTGGACCACCTCGCCGAACTCGGCGCCCCCGCCGCGGCCGGGCGCTGATCAGCGCACGCTCCGCACCCCCGGTACCAGGGCCGTCGCGAGGCAGCAGCCGCCGACCAGGACGGCCGCCGCGACCAGGGGGACGCCCGGGCCCCAGGCGTCGGCCGCGAGGGGCGCCAGGGCGTAGCCGACGGGCATCGCGGCCAGCGAGAGGAGCCAGTCGTACGAGACCACCCGGGCCAGGACCTGCTCGGGGACGGCGCGCTGGACGACCGTGTCCCAGACGGGGGAGAGGAAGCCGAGTCCGGCCTGCGCGAGCCCGTACGCGGCGATGACGGCCGGGGCGGGGGCCTCCGCGGCGAGCAGGAGCAGCGGCAGCGCGTAGCTCGCGAGGGCGAGGTTGGCGGTGAGGACGGGGCGGGAGGGCTTCAGGCGGTCGGCGAGGAGCGAGCCGGCCAGCAGTCCCACCGCGCCGGTCTGGAGCAGCAGCACCCAGGTGCCGGCGCCGCCGAGCCGGTCGACGGCGATCGCGGGGCCGAGGGTCATGAGGACGGCGGCGGCGCCGTTCCAGGCGCTGTGCGCGACGAGGCTGGTCCAGTACCAGTCGCGGTTCCTGACCTCCCGCCAGCCCTCGCGCAGGTCGGCTGTGAAGGAACGGCGGGGGAGCGGCACCCGGTCGATCCGCAGGGCGGCCAGGAGCGCGGCGCTGACCGCGAAGGAGACGGCGTCGAGGACGAAGGCCCAGCCGGGGCCGACGGTGAGGACGAGCGCGCCGGCGAGCGCGGGGCCGCACACGCGCGTGGCGCTGTTCGCGATCCCCATGGCGGCGTTGGCGCGGGCGAGGGCCTCGGGCGCGACGGACCCCTTCACCAGCGGGGAGCCGGTCGGCATGGCGAAGGCCCCGGCGGCGCCGCCGACGGCCGAGGCGGTGGCGATCAGCCACAGGGTGGGGCTGCCGCCGAGGAGCTGGAGGCCCACGAGGAGCTGGGCGGCGCAGCGGACGAGGTCCATGGCGAGGGCGATGGTCCGGGCGTCGAAGCGGTCGGCGAGCACGCCGCCGACCGGCAGCAGCAGCAGTTTCGGCACCATCGCGGCCGCGAGCACCAGCGCGAGCGCGCCGGTGGAGCCGGTGGCCTCCAGGACGGCGAGGGCGAGGGCGGTGGGGATGACGGCGTCGCCGGTGAGCGAGAGCACCCGGCCGGTGAAGAGCAGGCGGAAGGACCGGGTGCGGAGCGGGTGGCGGACGGCTCGCGGGGCGGTGGCGGCAGGCGGCATGACCGCAGGGTATTTCGGTGCCGAATAATTCGGCAACGAAATATCGATGCGGGGCCGGGCCACGACCCGCACGTACGATCACCCCATGAACCAGCCGGACCCCGCAGCGCCCCAGGAGCAGGACTGGACCGACGGCCACGTGGCCCGCTGGCAGCCCGTGCTGCCCGATCTCGACCCCGTCGTCGAAGGCGCGGTCACCCGGATGAAGAAGCTCTCGGTCCACCTCCGCCGGGTCCGCGAGCAGTCCCTCGTCGACTTCGACCTCGAACGCCACGAGTTCGAGACCCTGCACAAACTGGCCGGCCGCGGCGGCTCCGCCGCCCCCTCCGAACTGGCCCAGGACCTCGACCTGGCCCCCGCCTCGGTCACCGGCCGCCTCGACGCCCTGGAGAAGCGCGGACTCGTCCGGCGCACCCCCTCCACCACCGACCGCCGCCGGGTCGTCGTCGGCCTCACCGACGAGGGCCGCACCACCTGGCTCGGCGCCATGGACGTCCTCGGCCACGAGGAGGAGCGCCTCCTCGGCGTCCTCACCCCCGCCGAGCGCACCACCCTCAACGACCTGCTCCGCCGCGTCATGCTCGCCGCGGAGGCGGACCGGGCCACCCCGCACTGGCACGGCTGACGGGCCCGGCAGACGGCGAAGGCCCCGCCTCCCGGAGGAGACGGGGCCCTGCCGCGTACCGCGGAGGTCAGAAGCGACGCGTGATCAGCGCGCGCTTCACTTCCTGGATCGCCTTGGTGATCTCGATGCCACGCGGGCAGGCGTCCGTGCAGTTGAACGTGGTGCGGCAGCGCCACACGCCGTCCTTGTCGTTCAGGATCTCCAAGCGCTGCTCGCCCGCCTCGTCACGCGAGTCGAAGATGAAGCGGTGCGCGTTGACGATCGCGGCCGGACCGAAGTACTGGCCGTCGTTCCAGAAGACCGGGCAGGACGACGTGCACGCGGCGCACAGGATGCACTTGGTGGTGTCGTCGAAGCGCTCGCGGTCCTCGGCGGACTGCAGGCGCTCGCGGGTCGGCTCGTTCCCCTTGGTGACGAGGAACGGCATGACGTCGCGGTACGCCTGGAAGAAGGGCTCCATGTCGACCACGAGGTCCTTCATCACGGTGAGGCCCTTGATGGGCTCGACCGTGATCGGCTTCTCGGGGTTGAGGTCCTTGATCAGCGTCTTGCAGGCGAGACGGTTCTTGCCGTTGATCCGCATGGCGTCGGAACCGCAGATGCCGTGCGCGCAGGAGCGACGGAAGGTGAGCGTGCCGTCCAGGTCCCACTTGATCTTGTGGAGACCGTCGAGCACACGCTCCTTCGGGTCGATCTCGACCTGGAAGTCCTCCCAGACCACCGCGTCCGAGACCTCGGGGTTGAAGCGGCGGATCCGGAAGGTGACCGTGATGTACGGCGAGGCGGCGGATTCCTTCTCCACCTTGTCCAGAACGGGGGTAGCCATCAGTACTTACGCTCCATCGGCTGGTAGCGGGTCGTGACGACCGGCTTGTAGTCGAGACGCACGGTCTCGGAGCCGTCCTCGCCGACCTCGCGGTACGCCATCGTGTGGCGCATGAAGTTGACGTCGTCGCGGTTGGGGTAGTCCTCGCGGTAGTGACCGCCGCGGGACTCCTTGCGCGCCAGGGCCGAGACGGCCATGACCTCGGCCAGTTCGAGCAGGTTGCCCAGCTCGATGGCCTCCAGGAGGTCGGTGTTGAAGCGCTTGCCCTTGTCCTGGATGGACACGTTCTTGTAGCGCTCGCGCAGCTCGGCGATCTTCTCGACGGCCGTCTTGATGGTCTGCTCCGTGCGGAACACCATCACGTTGGCGTCCATCGTCTCCTGGAGCTCGCGGCGCAGGTCGGCGACCCGCTCGCTGCCCGTGGAGTTGCGCAGCTTCTCGATCTGCTCGACGACCAGGGACTCCGGGTTCTCCGGCAGCTCGACGTAGTCGTGCTTGTGGGAGTACTCGGCGGCGGCGATGCCCGCGCGGCGCCCGAAGACGTTGATGTCGAGCAGCGAGTTGGTGCCGAGGCGGTTGGCGCCGTGCACCGACACGCAGGCGACCTCGCCGGCCGCGTACAGGCCCGGGACGACGGTGGTGTTGTCCGACAGGACCTCACCCTCGACGTTGGTCGGGATGCCGCCCATGGCGTAGTGCGCGGTGGGCTGGATCGGGATCGGGTCCGTGTACGGCTCGATGCCGAGGTACGTACGGGCGAACTCGGTGATGTCCGGGAGCTTGGCGTCCAGCTGCTCCGGCGGGAGGTGCGTCAGGTCCAGGTAGACGTGGTCGCCCTCGGGACCGCAGCCGCGGCCCTCGCGGATCTCCGTGTAGATGGAGCGGGAGACGACGTCACGGGACGCGAGGTCCTTCATGACCGGCGCGTACTTCTCCATGAAGCGCTCGCCGTCCTTGTTGCGGAGGATGCCGCCCTCACCGCGGGCGCCCTCCGTCAGCAGGATGCCCATGCGCCAGATGCCCGTCGGGTGGAACTGGAAGAACTCCATGTCCTCCAGGGGCAGGCCGCGGCGGTAGCAGGCGGCCTGGCCGTCACCGGTCAGGGTGTGGGCGTTGGAGGTCACCTTGAAGAACTTGCCGGTGCCGCCGGAGGCGTAGATGACCGCCTTCGCCTGGAAGATGTGGATCTCGCCGGTGGCCAGCTCGTAGGCGACGACGCCGGCGGAGTGCTTGACCCCGTCGACCTCGGTGATCAGCTGGTCCAGGACGTAGAACTCGTTGAAGAACTCCACGCCCTCCTTGACGCAGTTCTGGTACAGCGTCTGGAGGATCATGTGGCCGGTGCGGTCCGCGGCGTAGCAGGACCGGCGGACCGGGGCCTCGCCGTGGTTGCGGGAGTGGCCGCCGAAGCGGCGCTGGTCGATGGTGCCGTCCGGGGTCCGGTTGAACGGCAGGCCCATCTTCTCCAGGTCGAGGACGGCGTCGATGGCCTCCTTCGCCAGGATCTCGGCGGCGTCCTGGTCGACCAGGTAGTCACCGCCCTTGACCGTGTCGAAGGTGTGCCACTCCCAGTTGTCCTCCTCCACGTTGGCCAGCGCGGCGGCCATGCCGCCCTGCGCGGCGCCCGTGTGGGAGCGGGTGGGGTAGAGCTTCGTCAGCACGGCGGTGCGGCTGCGCTTCGTCGCCTCGATGGCGGCGCGCATGCCGGCGCCGCCGGCGCCGACGATGACGGTGTCGTACTTGTGGATCTTCATGGCGTGGTTACCTCAGCCCCGTGCCTAGCGGATGTTCGGGTCGAAGGTGAAGATCACCAGCGTGCCCAGAAGGATGGTGAACACCGTGGCGGTGTACAGCAGGCCCTTGAGCCACAGGCGCGTGTTGGGGCGCTCCGCGTAGTCGTTGATGACGGTACGGAGGCCGTTGGCGCCGTGCAGCATGGCGAGCCACAGCATCAGCAGGTCCCAGACCTGCCAGAACGGGGACGCCCAGCGGCCGGCCACGAAGGCGAAGCCGATCTTGGAGACGCCGCCGTCCAGGAAGAGCTGGATCAGCAGGTGGCCGAGGACGAGGACCACGAGGACGACGCCCGAGAGGCGCATGAAGAGCCACGCGGCCATCTCGAAGTTGCCGCGGGTCGCGCGCGGGGTCTTGCCCGTGCGCTTGCGGGGGGCCTCGATGTACGGGGCCGGGTTGTCCACGTCGTAGGAGGCGCCCTCGACGGGACCGATCGCGGAAGTGGTGTCAGCAGACATGCGCGGCGTCAGCTCCCGAACAGTTCACGTGCGGCGTGGCCGAGGACGGGGTACAGCGAACCCGCCATCAGCACGACCCAGATGCCCACGACGGTCCAGAGCATCTGCTTCTGGTAGCGCGGGCCCTTGGACCAGAAGTCCACGGCGATGACCCGGAGGCCGTTCAGCGCGTGGAAGAGGATGGCGGCGACCAGGCCGTACTCCAGAAGAGCGACGATCGGCGTCTTGTAGGTCGCGACGACCTCGTCGTACGCCTCGGGGGAGACGCGGACGAGAGCGGTGTCCAGCACGTGTACGAACAGGAAGAAGAAGATGAGGACGCCGGTGACTCGATGAGCCACCCAGGACCACATTCCTTCCCGGCCGCGGTACAGCGTTCCAGCCGGCACGGAAAAACCCTCCGGGAGCGGGGATCGGGGCCCGGCCGGCTTCTCTGTCGGTCTGGCCCGGCCGGGTACGGTCCACCGGCCCCGGTCATCGTAGCGACGACTTGTCGGTTCGCTCGCGCGGGGTCCGTCAGTGTGATCAAACAGGCACGGACGGACTACTGTCCGCGGCGCAATCGGGCCGTTCCGCGCAGAATCACAGGTCCTGGTGGTGGTGGGTGAGCCCCTGGGCGAGCGTGAAGGCGAGCCGGGAGCGCGCGAGCCGGCGCAGTTCGTCGGCCGCGACGGCCCGTTCCTCCTCCGGTTCGTTGCCGAGACGTGACCGGATTCCGGCCAGGACGGCGTCCAGACGCTCGCCCGGCCGCACTCCGTCCAGGCTGATGACGAACGCGTGGCCGAACCGGCTCTCGTACGCGGCGTGCGCGGCGCGCAGCGCGGTCCGGGCGGCCGGTGGCGCGTCCGGGTGCGGCAGCGCGGAGGACTCCGCGGCCAGCGCCTCGTCGAGATCGGCGCCGGTCAGGTCGTATCCGGCCTCCTCGGCGGCGGCCAGCAGGGCGTCCACCGTGGGGTAGGGCCGGTGGGCGGCGATCCGCTCGGCCCAGCGCCGGCTGTGGCAGCAGGAGAGCAGCAGCCGGACCGCGTCGGCGGGGGCCGCCGCGTTGAGCAGCAGCGGGCCGCGCGGGCCGGCGGGGGACTTCTGGGCGGGTATGGCAGGCGCGTCCGCCGGAGCCGGGGTGCGGCAGGGGGCGTGGGTGTCGCTGGTCAGCGTGGGCTCCGGGACGGCGGGACGAAAGGGGTGGGCGTGACGCAACGTTATCGACGGGACGGGGGAAGTGTCCGACGGGTGCGCGAATTTCACCCGGACGGGAGAGTTTGGGAACGTCGGATGGACGTGGACGTTCCGTGCGGCCGGGTGAGGATCCGGGGCGGGACGATTGGCCGGTCCGCCGCGGGTGCGGGAGGATGCCGTGTGATGCGGCACTTCCCACGGGGCCCCCTGCGCGGCCCGGCACTCCTGGCGGCCGCGGTGGCCCTGACCGCCGTGGCGGCCTGTTCGAACGGCTCCCCGTCCGGTGCGGGCTCCCCCTCCCCGGCCCCGCCCGGCGGCACGTCCCCGGGGACCACGGCCGCGAAGCCGTCCCCCACCCGCACGCCCACCCCCAGCCCCACGCCCACCCGGACGTACCCGCTCTCCACCGCCCCCCGCACGGTCCCCGCCGTCCGCTCCCACGAGCCCGCCCGCGGCCCGGGCTGGAAGCCCGCCGCGACCGCCGGCGTGGTGCTCGGCGCGGACAGCGCGGGCCTCGCCGACGAGGGCCGGCTGCTCGCCGGGGAGCTGGGCCTGCGCTACCGGGGCGAGGCCGCCGCGGGCCCCGGCGACGTCGAGCTGGCGCTCGGCGGGCAGGGCGCCCCCGAGTCGTACACGCTCACCGTGAAGGACGGCCGGGTCCGCGTCACCGGCCCCGACGAGGCCGGCGTCTTCTACGGCACCCGCACCCTCAAGCAGTCCGTCAGGTCGGCCGGGTCGATGCCCGAGGGCACCGTCACCGACCGGCCGGCCAAGCCGCAGCGCGGGCTCAACGTCGACATCGCCCGCAAGCACTTCACCGCCGAGTGGCTGGAGGACCGCATCCGGGAGATGGGCGACCTCAAGCTCAACCAGCTCGGTCTGCACTTCTCCGACGACCAGGGCTTCCGGATCGAGTCCGACTCGCACCCCGAGGTCGTCTCGAAGCAGCACCTCACCAAGGCGGAGGTCCGCCGGATCCTCGCGCTCGCCGCGAGCCGGCACATCACCGTCGTCCCCGAGATCGACTCGCCCGGGCACCTCGGCGCGGTCATCGCCGCCCACCCCGACCTCCAGCTGGTCAGCGCGACCGGCCGCACGCCGCGCGGCGCCGTCGACATCTCCGACCCGGACGCGGCCCGGATCGTCGACGACCTGCTGCGCGAGTTCGCCGCCCTCTTCCCCGGCGCCTACTGGCACCTGGGCGCCGACGAGTACGTGGCGCTCATGGCGAAGGACCCCGAGGCCAGCTACCCGCAGCTCGCCGCGGCGGCACGGAAGGCGTACGGGCCGTCCGGCCGCGTCCAGGACCTGGCCACCGACTGGCTCAACGACCGCGCCGCGACCGTCCGCCCGACCGGCAAGACCCTCAAGGCGTGGAACGACGGCTTCTTCGCCGGCGGCGTCGTGAGCGCGGCGAAGGACATCGAGGTCGAGTACTGGACGGGCAAGGAGTACGGAGCCCGGACCCCGCTCCCGTACCTCCAGGCGGGCCGCAGGCTGGTCAACCTCAACGACGAGTACCTCTACTACGTGCTCGGCGAGCCCAACGCCTTCACCTACCCGACCGGCCGCCGCATCTACGAGCAGTGGACCCCGCGGGTCGTCCGCGGCACCACCCCGGTCCCGGCCCGCTACGACGCGCAGATCCAGGGCGCCCGGTTCGCCGTCTGGTGCGACCTCGCGAACGCCCAGACCCAGGACCAGGTCGCCGCCGGCATCCGCCTCCCGCTCGCGGCGCTCTCCCAGAAGGTGTGGGACCCCCGCACACCGACCCGCCCGTGGGCCGACTTCCGCGCGCTGGCGGCGAAGGTACGCGGCTGACCTGCGGATTCTCCCTGGACGGAAGGCTTCCCCCTGGCATAGGTTCCGGCCCGGCCCCTCGGGGGAGGGGCGTTCCTGAGATCCGTGTCCCTGGGGGGAACCTTCTTGCTGCGCAATCCCCACGGCCTGGCGACGGCCGTGACCGTCCTGCTGGGCGTCGACGTCTTCCTCTGTCTGCTGAGCGCGGGCACCGAGGGGTGGCTCCTCGCCGACCCGCTCGCCGCCGCCGAGGCGTTCGCCGGCATCGAGGCCGGGGGCCTGGCCCTGCCGGCCTTCGCCTTCGCCCTCACCGGCATCGCGACCGCCGTCGTCTTCCTCATCTGGTTCCACCGGGTCCGGCAGAACGCCGGGGTCTTCGCCCCGGACAGCCAGACCCGGACGGAGGGCTGGGCCATCGGCGCCTGGTTCATCCCGCTCGCCAACCTGTGGATCCCGCGGCAGATCGCGGTCGAGGTCTGGCGGGCCAGCCGGCGGGACCCGTCCGCGGCCGACGGCGCCCGGGAGCTCACCCTGCTCAACTCCTGGTGGACGTGTTTCGTGGTGGGAGTGGTGCTCGACCGGCTGTCCAGCTCGCTCTACGACCAGGCCGAGACGCTGGACGCGCTGACCACCGCGGCGACCTGGTCCCTGGCGGGATACGGCTTCATCGTGGCCGCCGGTGTCCTCGCCATCCTCTTCGTCCGGCGTCTCACCTCTATGCAGCACACCAGGGCCACTGGCATGCTTTCGGCCGCCAAGTGACGAGAAAGCGCCCTTCGGCGCAGAAGTGGACGTAGAGCGTCCGCATCGGGTGGCGAGGAGGCGTCCATGACGTCGAGTACGGGTCGGAGTCTGCTGGAACGGATCGAGGGGGCCGACGAGCGCGGCCTGGCCGCCGCCGGACTCGCCTGTCTGGACCGGTGCCTGCCGCTGCTCGCGCCCGACCGCGCGGAGGCGCTCCGGCCGGTCTGGGCGGCGGTGGCGCGCGGTGACGGCGGCGTCTGGGCCGAGGCCGTCGCGAAGGCGCGGGTCGAGCTGGACGGCGCCGGCGGCGAGGCCGCCGAGGACGGCGGGACCGTCACCATGGTCCGCGCGATGCTCGACGGCGTACCCGCCGAGTGGGCCGAGCGGCCCCTGCGGGAGTGGGCCGGACACTGCTCCGCCGTGGCCCTCGCCGTGCACCGCCTGTTCGACGTGACCGAGGACGGCCCGCTGCACGCCGGTGAGCTCCGGCGCCAGCAGGCCGTCCTGGACGCGGTCGCCCACGGCCCGACCGGACTGCGCCGGGCCCGTGAGCTCTCCGTCGAGGGCGGCCGGGTCCTGCGCGCGGTGGTCGCGCGCCGGGCCAGGACCGCCTGAGGGTCAGCCCTCGGCGGGGGCCGTGACCTCGACCGACGCGGAGGCGACGAGTTCGGAGAGCTGCCGCTCGGCGGTCGCCTTCTCCAGGCCGAGGCCGCTCAGTACGCCCTCGCCGTCCTCGTGTTCGAGGAGGGCGAGCAGGATGTGCTCGGTGCCGACGTAGTTGTGGCCGAGCCGGAGCGCCTCGCGGAAGGTCAGTTCGAGCACCTTCTTCGCCGCCGCGTCGTACGGGACGAGTGACGGCACCTCCTCGACGGCCGGCGGCAGCGTCGGCGTGACGGCCTCGCGCAGCTGCTCGGCGGTGACGCCCTGCGAGGTGATCCACAGGACGGCGAGGCCCTCGGGCTCGGCGAGCAGGCCGAGCGCGAGGTGGCCGGGGACGGTCTCGTCGTTCCGCGCGGCGATCGCCTCGTTCTGCGCGGCGACGACCACCGCGCGGGCGCGCGGGGTGAAGCGGGCGAACCCGGCGTTCGGGTCCATCTTCTCGGTGTCCGGGTCCTTGGGGACGAACCGCTTCTGGGCGGCCTGGCGGGTCACGCCCATGCTGCGGCCGATGTCGGTCCAGGAGGCGCCGGAGCGGCGGGCCTGGTCGACGAAGTGGCCGATGAGGTGGTCGGCGACCTCGCCGAGGTAGTCGGCCGCGATGACCGCGCCGGAGAGCTGGTCCAGCGTGTCCGGGTGGACCTTCTTGATCGCTTCGATGAGTTCGTCGAGACGGATGCTGACGTTCGGAACCATGGGCTGCGTCATGAGGCAACCTTAGGTTGACAGTCCTTCACTGTCAACGAGTGGTTGACAGTCCTCGGTGGTGACCTCTTTCGAGTGATGTGTCGTATCGCCTGAAGATGGGAGAAACCGGGCGGCCGAAGGCCAAAAAAAGGGAGACGACCGGGGCCGCCACCCCCCACAGGAGAGGCCCCGGTCGTCATCCACGGAGCCGCAGCACGGCTCCGTACTCCATACAGCGCCGGTGGTGCGGTTTCTGTCACACCACCCGCCCGGGGAGCGAAGGTTGCAAGTTGCACAAGGTGCGCGTACCACGTGGACGGGACCCCCGCACTCGACGTAGTTTGCTGGAGCGCGAGGCGGAATCGGCGGCGATGACCAGCCCCGACGACGCGGCCGACGTACTGACGCGCGCGCAGAAGGCGACCGACGGACAGGGTTTGGGGAGTGCTGGGGGACGACGCGGAGCTGACGGCCGCGGTGCTCGCTGCGCAGAACGGGGACGAGGACGCCTTCCGGACTGTGTACCGCGCCGTGCATCCCCGTCTGCTGGGCTACATGCGCACACTGGTCGGAGACGCCGACGCCGAGGACGTCACCTCGGAGTCCTGGCTCCAGATCGCCCGCGACCTCGACCGCTTCAGCGGTGACGCGGACCGCTTCCGCGGCTGGGCGGCCCGGATCGCCCGCAACCGCGCCCTCGACCACATCCGGATGCGCGGCCGCCGGCCCGCCTCCGGCGGCGACGAGACCGAACTGACCGACAAGCCCGCCGACTCCGACACCGCGGGCGAGGCCCTGGAGGCCCTGGCCACCGGTGACACCCTCGCCCTGATCGCCCGGCTCCCGCAGGACCAGGCCGAGGCCGTGGTCCTCCGCGTCGTCGTCGGCCTCGACGCCAAGAGCGCCGCGGAAGCCCTCGGCAAGCGCCCCGGCGCCGTCCGCACCGCCGCCCACCGCGGACTGAAGAAGCTCGCCGAACTCCTCGGCGTCGACGGCACGGCCGGCCCGGAACCGGACGAGGAGGCCGCCGACGGCGGCCAGGCGCTCGACGGCGTGCCACCCCAGCGCGGCCGTAACCCGGGGTTCATAGCCCCCGGCGGTGTGACGCATTGGCGTCCGCGTACGCAGAAGGACATGTGATGGCCGACGAGCGGTACCAGTGGCTCGACCCGGAGGCCGCGGAGCGGCTGCTCCGCGGCGAGCCCGTCGACCCCGTCGACCCGTCGGCCCGCACCCGGGCGGCGGCCCTCGCCGAGGCCCTCGACGCGGCCCGCGCCGCCACCGCACCCGCCCCCGGCGCCCCGCTCGCCGGGGAGGAGGCCGCCCTCGCGGCCTTCCGCACCGCCTCCGCCGCCCGCGCCTCCGCCGCCGCGTCCGCGTCCGCCGCCCCCGCCGACCTCGGACGGGTCCGGCTCGCGCCCGCCCCCGGCCCCGGCCGGCGGTGGGGCCGCTCCCTGCGGTACGGGCTGGCCGCCGCGCTCGCCGCCGTCACCGTCGGGGGCGTCGCCGTCGCCGCCGGGACCGGCGTCCTGCCGCTGGTCGACAAGGAACCGTCCCGTACGGTCACCGCAGCGGAGACCGCCACCCCGACCGACCCGGGCGAACCCACCTCCGGCGTCGAACGGCACGGCGACCCCTCCCGCGGCCCGGACCCCGGCCACCCCTCCGGCACGCCCTCGCCCGGCACGAGCCCCACCGCCGGGCCGCACGACGGCACCGGGAGCCCGGCGCCCGGCGCGACCCCCGGCGGCGAGGACCGCACCGACCGCGACCCCGCCGACCCCACCGCCACGGCCCGCGGCGGCGACGCCGGCGAGGTCGCGATCGCGGCCTGCCGCGACTACCGCTCCGGCCGCCTCGACGAGGCCGGCCGCCGCCGGCTCTCCACCGCCCTGCGCACCGGCGAGACCCTGCGGGTCTACTGCGACCGGCTCCTCGGCGGCCGCGCGGACGACTCCGCCTCCACCGGCGCCGCCGAGACCGGCGGTTCCACCGGTTCCGGCGGTTCCGGCGGCGACAAGGAGAAGGACGGCGACGCCAAGGACGAGGACGGGAACGCGCCGGACCTCTCCCACGGCACCGTCCCCACCCCCGGCGACACCAGCCGCAGGCGCGGCCAGGACCGCCCCGACCCGAAGGACCGCCCCAAGGCCAAGCCCAGGGCGAAGACCGGCACGCGGGCCGAGACGCAGGCCGGCGCCCGCGCCGAAACCCGGGTGGAGACCATGGCCGGGGCGCCCGCCGAGGCCCTCGCGCTCTGCCCGGCGGGAGCTCCCGAACCGGGGGTGTGACACTTTCGGGCCCGTCGGCGCAGTACTGAGTGAGCCGACTGGTCATCGGCCGCGCAGAGAGCCGGGGTTCCCCCCGTACCTACGGCTCCGCGCACCCGGCGCGGGTGGGACACGTTCCCCCGGTCCCACCCGCGCCCCTTCTTCCCTCCCCGTCCGCTACCAGTGGACGACGACCTTGTCGCCCACCTTCACCTGGTCGAAGAGGGCCGCGATCTTCGCCCGGTCCCGGACGTTCACGCAGCCGTGCGAGGCCCCGTTGTAGCCGCGCGCCGCGAAGTCCGCCGAGTAGTGCACCGCCTGGCCGCCGCTGAAGAACATCGCGTACGGCATCGGCGTGTGGTAGATCGTCGACGTCCAGTCCTTGGCCTTCCAGCCCACCGCGAAGACGCCCTCACGCGTCGGCGTGTTCTCCGAACCGAAGCGCACGTCCATCGACGAGACCACCCGGCCGTCGATCATCCACGCCAGCGTCCGGCTCTCCTTGCTGATGCAGAGCACCCGGCCGGTCATGCAGCGCGCGTCCGGCGCGTCCAGCTTGTTGGTGGTGGACGGCTTCAGCTCGTCCGCCGTCGGCTTCTTCGTCATGCCGAGCAGCCGCTGCCACGT
The DNA here is from genome assembly GCF_039534915.1 of Streptomyces roseofulvus. Classification (NCBI taxonomy): domain Bacteria; kingdom Bacillati; phylum Actinomycetota; class Actinomycetes; order Kitasatosporales; family Streptomycetaceae; genus Streptomyces; species Streptomyces roseofulvus. The sequence goes on from NZ_BAAAWE010000001.1 coordinate 5,056,261, forward strand.
CGTCTCGTCCACCGACCCCGTCGCGGGCAGCCCCCGCTTCCGCTGGAAGCCCGAGACCGCCTTCGCCGTGATCGACCCGTAGAAACCCGTCGGCGCCCGGTCGAAGTAGTCCAGCTGGCGCAGCCGTGCCTGGAGCTCCCGCACCTGCTCGCTCTCGTCGCCGTCCTTCATCAGCACCTTCGCCGAGGGCTCCGGAGCGGGCGAGGAGGTGGCGGGCGCCGACGTGGGAGGCGCGGACGTCGGGGCGGGCGAGGACGGCTTCCCGTCACCGGACGTGGCCGTCGGCACGGTCGTCGGCGCCGTCGACGCCCCGCCCCCGCCGCCGGCCGCCTGGGCCGTACAGCCGGTGACGGCGAGCGCGACGGCGGCCGTCGCGAGAACGGCTCTGCGTATGGCGGAAGAACGCTTCATGGTTGCCCCCCGGGAGATGAACTGTGTCCATAGGGATGCTTCCCGCGCCCCCGTGGTTGCGCACCTGTGCGAGCAAGCGCTCATGCTGTGAGCAAGGTCCCAGCGTGCTGCTCTCCACCGGGCCGCACGCCCACGGCTACAGTCCGTCGCGAGGGTCGGTACCGCCGAGTATGAGCGGCAGCAGGTCAATCGGGAGGCACAAGCAATGGCGCGCGAGTCGGAGTCGGGACTGCCCATCGAGCCGGTGTACGGACCGGACGCCCTGGAGGGCTGGGATCCGGCCGAGAAGCTGGGGGAGCCCGGGGCGTACCCCTTCACCCGCGGCGTGTACCCGTCCATGTACACGGGCCGCCCCTGGACCATGCGGCAGTACGCCGGCTTCGGCACCGCCGTCGAGTCGAACGCCCGCTACAAGCAGCTGATCGACAACGGCACGATGGGCCTCTCGGTCGCCTTCGACCTGCCCACCCAGATGGGCCACGACTCGGACGCGGCGATCGCGCACGGCGAGGTCGGCAAGGTCGGCGTGGCGATCGACTCGGTCGACGACATGCGGGTCCTCTTCGACGGCATCCCGCTCGACAAGGTCTCCACGTCGATGACGATCAACGCCCCCGCCTCGCTCCTCCTGCTGATGTACCAGCTGGTGGGCGAGGAGCAGGGCGTCCCCGCCGACAAGCTGACCGGCACGATCCAGAACGACGTGCTGAAGGAGTACATCGCGCGGGGCACGTACATCTTCCCGCCGAAGCCCTCCCTCCGCCTGATCGCGGACATCTTCAAGTACTGCAAGGCCGAGATCCCGAAGTGGAACACGATCTCGATCTCCGGCTACCACATGGCCGAGGCCGGCGCCTCGCCCGCGCAGGAGATCGCGTTCACCCTCGCCGACGGCATCGAGTACGTCCGCACCGCCGTCGCGGCCGGCATGGACGTCGACGACTTCGCGCCCCGGCTCTCCTTCTTCTTCGTGGCCCGCACGACGATCCTGGAGGAGGTCGCGAAGTTCCGCGCCGCCCGCCGGATCTGGGCCCGGGTCATGAAGGAGGAGTTCGGCGCCAAGAACCCCAAGTCGCTGATGCTCCGCTTCCACACCCAGACCGCCGGCGTGCAGCTCACCGCGCAGCAGCCCGAGGTCAACCTGGTCCGCGTCGCCGTCCAGGGCCTCGCCGCCGTCCTCGGCGGCACGCAGTCGCTGCACACGAACTCCTTCGACGAGGCCATCGCCCTGCCGACGGACAAGTCCGCCCGCCTCGCCCTGCGCACCCAGCAGGTCCTCGCGTACGAGACCGACGTCACCGCCACCGTCGACCCCTTCGCCGGCTCGTACGTCGTCGAGAAGATGACCGACGACGTCGAGGCCGCCGCCCTGGAGCTGATGGCCAAGGTCGAGGAGATGGGCGGCGCCGTCAACGCCATCGAGCGCGGCTTCCAGAAGAACGAGATCGAGCGCTCCGCCTACCGCATCGCGCAGGAGACCGACTCCGGCGAGCGGGTCGTCGTCGGCGTCAACCGCTACACGATCGACGTCGAGGAGCCCTACGAGCCGCTCCGCGTCGACCCGGCCATCGAGGCCCAGCAGGCCGAACGCCTCGCCAGGCTGCGCGCCGAGCGCGACCAGCCCGCCGTCGACGCGGCCCTGACCGCCCTGAAGAAGGCCGCCGAGGGCACGGACAACGTCCTCTACCCGATGAAGGACGCGCTCAAGGCCCGCGCCACCGTCGGCGAGGTCTGCGACGCCCTCCGCGAGGTCTGGGGCACCTACGTGCCCAGCGACGTCTTCTGATCGTCCGCCCGCCGAAACCCGAAGCGGAGTGTCGTACCGGTGTGCGACACTCCGCTTCATGCTGGGTGTCACCGATCTGCCGACCTACCTCGCCGGGCTCGTCCTCATCATCCTCCTGCCGGGGCCGAACTCGCTGTACGTGCTGTCCGTCGCCGCCCGCAAGGGCACCCGGACCGGATACAAGGCCGCCGCCGGCGTCTTCACCGGCGACACGATCCTGATGACCCTGGCCGCCCTCGGCGCCGCCTCGCTGCTCCAGACCACCCCGCTCCTCTTCATGGTCGTGAAGTACGCGGGCGCGGGCTACCTCGCCTGGATGGCGTACGGCATGCTGCGCGCCGCCCTCGCCATGTGGCGCACCCGGCACGAGGCCGTCGCCGAGACCGCCGACGCGCCGGACGCGGGACCGTCCGAGCACCCCTACCGCCGGGCGCTGATCATCAGCCTCTTCAACCCGAAGGCGATCCTCTTCCTGATCTCCTTCTTCGTGCAGTTCGTGGACCCCTCCTACGCGTACCCGGCGCTCTCCTTCCTGGTCCTCGGCACCCTGCTCCAGCTCGGCAGCTTCCTCTACCTCACGACCCTCATCTTCGGCGGCACCCGCCTCGCCGCCGCCTTCCGCCGCCGTAGGCGCCTCTCCGCCGGCGCCACCTCCGCCGCCGGCGCCCTCTTCCTCGGCTTCGCGGTGAAACTGTCGCTCAGCAGCGCCGCTTGACCCTCACACCGTGTGAGGCCGTTCCGTAGGGGTCGTCATGTTGACCATCGGAGACTTCGCCCGGCACGGGCGGGTGTCGGTCCGGATGCTGCGCCACTACGACGCCATCGGACTGCTGCGCCCGGCCCATGTCGACCCGCGCAGCGGGTACCGCTTCTACTCGGCGGACCAGCTCGCGCGGCTCAACCGCGTCATCGCGCTCAAGGACCTCGGCTTCACCCTGGAACAGGTGGGGGCCATCCTCGGGGACGAGATCGGCGTGGAGGAGCTGCGCGGGATGCTGCGGTTGCGCCAGGCCGAGCTGGTGGCGGCGCTGGAGGCGGCGCGGGCCCGGCTCGCCCAGGTCGGTGCGCGGCTCCGAGCCATCGAGAGCGAGGGACGCATGTCCACACAGGACGTCGTCGTCAAGAAGATCCCCGCCGTGCGGATCGCCGAGCTGAGCGCGGTCGCCGCGAGCTTCGGGCCGGAGGACATCACGCCCGTCATCGGGCCGCTGTACGAGGAGCTGTGCGGCCGGCTGGAGGCCGCGGGGGTGACCGGTTTCGGGCCGGGGCTCGCGTACTACGAGGACGCGGGCCGGGGGGACGGGTCGGTGCTGGTGCACGCGGGGATGACCGTGCCCGAGGGGACCGCGGTCGAGGGCGTGCTCGTGCACGTGCTGCCGGGGATCGAGGAGGCGGCGACCATCGTGCACCGGGGCTCGATGGACGACATCATGCCGACCGCGCAGAACCTGGCCCGGTGGATCGAGACGAACGGGTACGAGGCGAGGCACTACGCCCGTGAGCTCTATCTGGAGTGCCCGGAGGACCGGGCCGGGTGGGTGACCGAGCTCCAGGAGCCGATCAGCCGCCCGTGACCGCGAGGGCCCGGGACCTCCGCACAGGTCCCGGGCCCCGTCTCGGGGGGACGCGGGGGCTACTTCAGCAGCGCCTTGCGCAGCCGCAGCGCCCGGCGGGCCAGGCGGCGGACCCTCGGGTGGCGGGGGACCGGCAGGCCGCCCGGCAGGTCGAGGACGGTGAGCCGGCGGCGGGTGAAGTGGTGCCGGGTGCGCTCGGCGTACGGCCCGGAGAGGTGGCGTACGGCCGCCTCCCGCAGGTCGGCCCTTATGTTCGGCTGCATCGCGAAGCCGACCGCGGCGACCAGGTCGTCGAGGCGGGCGGCGTCCGTCACCGGCTCCTCGTCCTCCGGGCCGGGGACCAGCGGCGGGAGGACCGCGTCGACGACCGTCAGCGGGATCCGGTTGCTGTTCTGGAACGGGGTGAGCCGCTGGAGCAGCTCCCGGGTGCCGACCCGGGCGACCGGCAGGCCGTAGAAGGTGCGGGCGGTCATCAGCGCCGTCGAGAAGCAGCCGACGACCAGCGCCGGCCGCAGCTCCCGGTAGAGCACCTCGGCGAGCACCGGGCGGGTCTCCACGGTGAGTTCGGCGCCGAGCCGGGCCGCCTCCTCGGCCAGCGCGGCCGTCCAGGAGTCGGGGGCGGTGGGGTGCGGCTTGAAGACGAGCCGGCGGTGGCCGCGGGCGACCGCGCCGCGCACCATGCTCAGGTGCAGCTCCTCCTCCTCGGCGGTCGTCATCAGGTGGAGCGCGGCCAGGTACTGGCCGAGGAGCAGCGCGGGGCCCTCGCCGGCGCCGGCCGGGGCGTCGGTGCCGGCCAGTTCCGCGACGGCCTTGGTGAACGCCTCCACCGGGACGGTCTCCGGCACCGCGCCGAACTCGCCGAGCAGCAGCGGCCGCAGGCCGGGCACCAGGTCGAGGTGGAGGAGGCGGGCGGCACGGCCGCCGATCAGCGGGTCGATCTTGTTGCGGGTCGGCCCGTAGCTCATCAGGCCGTCCGCGTAGACGGTGATGGCCGCCTCCGGGAGGAGGGTGGCGACGGCGAGGGCGGGGGTGACCTGGATGGACTCCAGGACCAGTTCGATCCGGTCGTCGCCGAGTCCCCACAGCTTGTGGAGGTGGCGCTGGAGCATCGGCACGTCCTGGCCGCGCGGGGTCCAGCCGCCGGGGTGGAGCGGGGAGATCGTCTCGTTCCAGGAGACCACCTCGTCGAAGCGGTCGCGGATCCGGTCGAAGCCCTCGGACGCGTCGAAGGCCGGGGTGGTCTCGGGGACGGGCGCGTTGTGGGTGACGAGGAGGATCCGCCGGGCGGCGGTGCCGAAGCAGCCGCTGTCTATGGCGGCGGCCAGGGTGACCGCGCCGTAGAGGGTGGACGCGGCGAAGATCTGGGTCGTACGGCGCTCGCTCACGCGGCCACCTCCGAGGGGGTCGTGCCGGCGGCCGGGCCGCGGCCGCCCGGCGGGGCCGGCGGCGGGGGCGCGGGGCGCCGGCGGCGCAGCTTGCGCAGGACCGCGGCCCGGTCGCCGCCCATCGCGGTCAGCGCCTGGTCGAGGACGTCCTGCGGCATCCGGCGCAGCGCGCCGGCGCTCATCGCCTTCAGCTGCCGGGCCACGTCGGGTTCGAACTTCTCGATGGATCCGATGTGATGGGCGATCACCGCGCAATAGGTGCGGACGGCTTTCGGGAGAAAGCGGTCGGCTTCCCGGTCCTTCGCGGTCTCCTCGATGACGAGGTCGAATGCGCGGATGAAATCCAATTGCCGGACGTCGCCGATCTGGGTGAGCGAGGTCGCCACTCCGCGCCGGTAGAAGACGCCGAGTTCGCCGATGGCGGCGAAGGATTCCGCCTCGCGGTGCAGCCGCCAGATCCACGGCCGGTCCTCGGCGGTGCGCAGGCCGTGCGGGAAGTGCAGCAGGCCGCGGTCGAGGAGCCGGCGGTGGTAGATGCCGGCCCAGGCGAAGGGGTAGTCGACGGAGGTGGTGCGGTGGGCGGGGAGGATCGCCTCGCGCGGGTCGAGGACCTCGGCGCGGCGCGGGACGGGCACCCGGCGGACGGAGCGGGCGCGGCCGGTGACCGAGGTGTGGTCGGTGCGCAGGAAGTCGCAGCCGAGGTCCTCGGCGGCCGCGACCAGCCGGCCGTAGTAGCCGGGGGAGAGCCAGTCGTCGCCGTCGAGGAAGGCGACGTACTCGCCGCGGGCGGCGTCGAGGCCGGTGTTGCGGGCGGTCGCCAGGCCCTCGTTGCGCTCGTGCCGGATCAGGCGGGCGCCGGGCAGTTCGCGTACGGCCCGTTCGAGGATCTCCGGGGTGTCGTCGGACGAGCAGTCGTCGACGAGGAGGAACTCGAAGTCGTCGCGGGCGTTGGCGCGCAGACTGGCGAGGGTGTCGGGGGCGTATGTCTGCACGTTGAAGAACGGCACGACGACGGAGAGCTTGACCACGCGGCCGACGCTAGGCGGCCGCCCGGCCGCCCCGCCGACCGTCCGGGGGATTTTCGGTGAACACGAAGCGGCGGGCTGATTAACCGCCTTTACCCGAGGGGATTTCGGGCCGTCCAACTGCTGAATCCCGGGCCGCTTCAGATCACGGAGAGGTGCTGTTCACCGTTTGTTGCGGCCCAGTTGGGCCGTTGACCGGAATGGACTTCTAGCGTCCTCGACGTGCCAGCAAGTTCCAGTGAAGCGGTACGGGTCGCCGTACTCGCGGATTCCGACACCCGGTGGAAATGGGGTGCGCTCACCGCGCGCCGCATCACCCCGGCGGACGCCTCGGGTTCCGAGCGCGAGCCCGCCGGCCCCGGAGACGAGCCGACCGGTTTCGTCCTCCGCGGCCGGGCCACCCCCACCGCCCGCCAGCTCGCCGAGACGGGCGCCTCCACGGCCGCCCCGCGCGAGGTGACCGGCGCGGAGTTCCTGCGCGAGGTGCGGGACGCGGAGTCGCGCGGCGAGGGGTACGACGTCGTCGTCCTCGCGCTGGTCGGCGGCACCGTCCGGGCCGTCCTCCAGGGCCTCGCCGACCTCGGTCTCGACCGTCGGCCGGTGATCGTCACGGGCTACGTCGGCGTGGTCTACGAGAAGCTGGCCGACGGACTGCTGCTGCGCCACGGCGCCGACGTCGTCCTCGCCAACTCCCGCCACGACGCGGACCGGTTCCGCGCGGTGTACGAAGGGGTCGGCGCGGGCGCCGAGTCGGTCGTCGAGGCGGCGCTGCCGTTCCTCGGCGGTGCCCCGCACCGTCCCGGAGCGGGCCGCGACACCCTGGTGTTCGCCGCCCAGCCGTCCGTACCGGTCACCCGGGCCGAGCGGGCGTACGTCCTGGAGCGCCTGGTCCGGCACGCCCGGCTGCACCCGCAGCGCGAGGTCCTCCTCAAGCTCCGCTCCAAGCCCGGCGAGCACACCACGCACCTGGAGGAGCACCCGTACCAGCGGCTGGTGCGCGACCTCGACCCGCCCGCCAACTTCCGCCTGGTGTACGGGCACATGGGCGAGGTGCTGGACCGCACCGACCTGCTGGTCACCGTCTCCTCCACGGCCGCCCTGGAGGCCCTGCACCGCCGGATCCCCACCGCGATCCTCACCGACTGCGGGGTCCGCGAGGTCAACGGCAACCACCACTTCATCGGCTCCGGCCTCCTCACCTCCTTCGACCGGCTCGACCGGGGCGAGGTGCCCGAGCCCGACGAGGAGTGGCTGTCCCGGCAGGGCGTCGCCTCCGACGGCGGCTACGACTCCGCCTTCGACGCCGCCCGGCAGCGGGTCGCGCGGCTGCTCGCGCTGCCCGAACTGCCCCCGATCAGCCCCTACTACACCGCGGAGACGGCCCCCGGCTACCTGCCGGGGATCCTCGCCCGCCACCGCCTGGACGTCACCGCGCCCCCGGTCCGCGACAGCGGGCTGCGCCGGATCGTCCGCGAGGCGGCGCGCGGCGCCTACCGCCACGGCGTCCAGCGCGTGGCCCCCGTCGTCCGACGCCTGGGAGAACTGTGATGCCCACGAAGAAGCCGAGCCCGACCGTGCTCGCCGTCATCCCCGCACGGGGCGGCTCCAAGGGCGTCCCCGCCAAGAACCTCGCCCCGGTCGCCGGGATCCCGCTGGTCGGCCGGGCCGTCCGGGCCTGCCTGGGCGCGGTCGGCGTCACCGACGTCGTCGTCTCCACCGACGACCACGCCATCGCCGCGGCCGCCCGCTCCTTCGGCGCCGAGGCCGTCCAGCGGCCCGCCGCGATCGCGGGCGACACCGCCACCAGCGAGTCGGCCGTGCTGCACGCCCTGGACGCCTTCGAGGCCACCGCGGGACGGACCGCCGACGTGGTCCTCCTCGTCCAGTGCACCAGTCCCTTCCTGACCTCCGCCGAGGTCGCCGAGGCCGTCGCCCGGATCGTCGACGGGGAGGCCGACACCGCCTTCACCGCCGCGCCCTCGCACGGCTTCCTGTGGAAGGAGACGGCGGACGGCGCCACCGGCGTCAACCACGACAAGGCCCACCGGCCGCGCCGCCAGGACCGCGAGCCCGAGTACCTGGAGACCGGCGCCGTCTACGCGATGGACGCGGCCGGCTTCCGTACCCACGGGCACCGCTTCTTCGGCCGCACCGCGCTCGTCGTCACCGACCCGGCCCGCGTCCTGGAGATCGACGACCCGCACGACCTGGCCCGCGCCAAGGCCCTGGCGCCGCTCCTCGACGAGCCGGCCACCCCCGGCTTCAGCGACGTCGACGCGGTCGTCCTCGACTTCGACGGCACCCAGACCGACGACCGGGTCCACCTCGACGCGGAGGGCCGGGAGTTCGTCTCCGCCCACCGCGGCGACGGCCTCGGCATCGCGGCCCTGCGCCGCGCCGGACTGCCCGTCCTCATCCTCTCCACCGAACAGAACCCCGTCGTCGCCGCCCGCGCCCGGAAGCTGCGGATCCCCGTCCTGCACGGGATCGACCGCAAGGACCTCGCCCTCAAGGAGTGGTGCGAGGCCGAGGGCATCGACCCCGCGCGCGTCCTCTACGCCGGCAACGACGTCAACGACCTGCCCTGCTTCCACCTCGTCGGCTGGCCCGTCGCGGTGGGCAGCGCCCACGACTCCGTCCGGGCCGCGGCCCGCGCGGTCACCGTCACCCCGGGCGGCTTCGGAGCGATCCGCGAGATCGCCGCCTGGCTCCTCGGACCCGAGCTGAACACCCCCACCACCACCCCCGCCGAATAAAGGAAGCACCACCATGAGCACCCGTCTGCGCACCCTCGGCCCGAAGACCGCCGGCCCCGGACAGCCCGTCTACATCTGCGGCGAGATCGGCATCAACCACAACGGCGACCTCGAGAACGCCTTCAAGCTGATCGACGTGGCCGCCGAGGCCGGCTGCGACGCCGTCAAGTTCCAGAAGCGCACGCCGGAGATCTGCACCCCGCGCGACCAGTGGGACATCGAGCGCGACACCCCCTGGGGCCGGATGACGTACATCGACTACCGCCACCGCGTCGAGTTCGGCGAGGACGAGTACCGCCAGATCGACGAGCACTGCAAGAAGCGCGGCATCGACTGGTTCGCCTCCCCGTGGGACACCGAGGCCGTCGCCTTCCTGGAGAAGTTCGACGTCCCGGCCCACAAGGTGGCCTCCGCCTCCCTCACCGACGACGAGCTGCTGCGCGAGCTGCGCGCCACCGGCCGCACCGTCATCCTCTCCACCGGCATGTCGACGCCGAAGCAGATCCGCCACGCGGTCGAGGTCCTGGGCAGCGACAACATCCTGCTCTGCCACGCCACCTCCACCTACCCGGCCAAGGCCGAGGAGCTGAACCTGCGCGTCATCCAGACGCTGCAGGAGGAGTACCCGAACGTCCCGATCGGCTACTCCGGCCACGAGACCGGCCTCCAGACCACCCTCGCCGCCGTCGCCCTCGGCGCCACCTTCGTCGAGCGCCACATCACCCTCGACCGCGCCATGTGGGGCTCGGACCAGGCCGCCTCCGTCGAGCCGCAGGGCCTGGAGCGCCTCGTCCGCGACATCCGCACCATCGAGACCGCGCTCGGCGACGGCGTGAAGAAGGTGTACGAGTCGGAGCTCGGCCCGATGAAGAAGCTCCGCCGCGTCCTGGAGCCCGTCTCCGCATGACCGGCCGACTGGCGTTCGTCGAGAGCCCCGTCCAGCTCCTGAACGTCCTGGAGTGGGCGCACGCGCGCGGCCGGGGCCCGGCCCCGGCCGCGGCGCCCGCCCCCGAGCTCTCGGCTTCGCTCGAGCAGGGGGGACCCCCGTCTTCGCCGGCCTCCGGGCCGGCCCCCGGGGAGCCGGCCGGCTCCGCCGCCGACGACCTCCGGATCGTGGTCCTCTCGCCGACCGACCCCATGTCGCGGGGCCAGCTGCGCCGGATGGCCCAGCTGGCCCGCGACGAGGGGTTCGCCGTGCACTGGCAGGAGGCGCGGGCGGGGCGCGGAGCGCTCGTGCGGACCCTGCGGGAGCTCGGCGGGCCGCTGCGCGCCGCCGACCGCGTGATCGTCGGCGACCCGTTCTCCCGCTACGTCCAGCTGCTGCTCACCCTGTTCGGCCCCCGGCACGTCACGGTCGTCGACGACGGCACCGCGACCATGGAGTTCGCCGCCCAGCTCGCGGGCGGGGAGCGGCTGGTCCGCTGGCACCGCAAGGGCGACCTCGGGCCGCGCGAGCTGGCCCTCGCCCCGGTCACCTCGCTGGCCCGCCGCCGGCTGGCCCCCGGGCCCGGCCGGACCGTGGAGATCTTCACCTCGCTGCCCGTCCAGGCGCCGCCCGGCACGGAGGTCACCGAGAACGCCTACGCGTGGACCCGGGAGCGCTTCGGACCGCCCCCGCTCACCGGCGGCGCCGACCTCGTGGGCACCTCGCTCGTCGAGACCGGGGTGGTCGACGCGGAGCACTACCTCCGGGTGGTCGGGCAGCTGGCCCGCACCCACGGCGCCACCCGCTACTTCGCCCACCGCCGCGAGACCCCGGAGAAGCTGCACCGGGTCGCGGTCGAGACCGGCCTCCAGGTGGTCCGCCCGGACCTGCCGCTGGAGCTGATCGCCCGGCGCGGTCCGATCGGCGCCACCATCGTCAGCTTCCCGTCCACGGTCGTCCACACCCTGCCGCTCGCCCTGGCGGGCACCGGGGTCAAGGTGGCCGTCTGCGAGATCGCGCCGGAGTGGCTGAAGGCCACCGCCTCGCCGCGGGCCCAGGGCTTCCTGGCGGGCGTCGCCGGCACGGCGTCGGGGGCGGACCGCCTCACCCCGCGCAACACGTCGGCGGTCGACCGGCTCGAATTCGGGTGACCATACCCATACGGAGTGTGTCCCATGCACGGCAAACCGAGATTCTTTCCCCTAACGGGCTGAAGTTTTCGTGATCAACGGGCAGTTGATCACCGGATGGGCCTACGCTTCAAAGGGTGAACCAGTTGATGTCCCGTGAGCCCGGATCCGCCACCCTGCCCGGAACGCTGTCCTCCGCCCTGCGCGACGAACTGATCGCCTTCCGCAGGGACTTGCACATGCACCCGGAGCTCGGCAACCAGGAGTTCCGTACCACCGCCGCGCTCAAGGCCCGCCTGGAGGCGGCCGGCCTGGCGCCGCGCGTCCTCCCGGGCGGCACGGGCCTCATCTGTGACATCGGCACGTACGACGGCGGGCGTCCCATGCTCGCCGTCCGCGCCGACCTCGACGCCCTGCCCATCCCGGACGCCAAGACCGTCGCGTACCGCTCCACCGTCCCCAACCGCGCCCACGCCTGCGGCCACGACGTGCACACCACCACCGTCCTCGGCGCGGGCCTCGTCCTCGCCGAGATGGAGCGCGAGGGCCGGCTGCCCCGCCCGGTGCGGCTGCTCTTTCAGCCCGCCGAGGAGGTGCTGCCGGGAGGCGCGGCCGACGCGGTCGCGGCCGGCGTCCTCGACGGCGTCGGCCGTATCATCGCCGTCCACTGCGACCCCAAGGTCGACGCGGGGAAGATCGGGCTGCGCACCGGCCCCATCACCTCCGCCTGCGACCGGCTGGAAATCACCCTCGACGGCCCCGGCGGCCACACCGCCCGCCCGCACCTCACCACCGACCTCGTCACCGCCGCCGCCCGGATCGCCACCGACGTGCCGGCCGTGCTCGCCCGCCGGGTCGACGCCCGCTCCGGCCTCTCGGTCACCTGGGGCCGGATCGAGGCCGGCCACGCGCCCAACGTCATCCCGCAGCACGCCGAGCTCTCCGGCACCGTCCGCTGCCTCGACCTGCCCGCCTGGCGCGACGCGCCCGATCTGGTGCACGCCGCCGTCGACGAGATCGCCACGCTGCACCGGGCCAAGTCCACGGTGAACTACGTCCGGGGCGTCCCGCCGGTCGTCAACGACCACATGGTCGCCGAACTGCTCCGGGAGGCCATGACGGCCCGGTGCGGCGTCGACTCGGTCGAGGACACCGAGCAGAGCCTGGGCGGCGAGGACTTCTCCTGGTACCTGGAGCACGTGCCCGGCGCGATGGCCCGGCTGGGCGTCCGCACCCCCGGCGATCCGCGCGTCCGGGACCTCCACGCGGGCGACTTCGACGTCGACGAGCGGTGCATCCGGACCGCCGTCGAGCTCTTCACCGCCGCCGCGCTGATCGACGCCGGAGCGAGCTGATCCCCCGGGGCACCGCCTCCCGCCAGGCGTGCGGCGGTGCCCCCATCTCTGCTGATGACACGGGGTTGCGCCTTGATCGCGAAGCGTGTACGGGTACTGTGGCCCGTGGGTTCGCGTCGATACGGTAACGACTCATGAACGGGTCTTTAACTGACATCTACGCGCGTTACGATCGCCGCAAAGCCAGCGCCGGAAGAGGCGCTTTCGGTCAGTCTTGAAGGGACCCTCCTCTTGCGCCGGATCACCAGGATCACCACCGTGGGCATCGCCTCCGCGGCGCTCGCGCTCTCCGCGACCGCCTGTGGCAAGTCGTCCTCCGACGGCGGCTCCGACTCCGACTCGAAGGCCACCAAGGCCGCCATCGCGTACGACATCGGCGGCCGTGGCGACCAGTCCTTCAACGACGCCGCCTACGCGGGCCTGAAGAAGGCCGAGGACGACCTGGGCGTCAAGGGCGCCGAGGCCGAGCCGTCGTCCGGTGAGGGCGACGCCGACAAGGTGCAGCGCCTCACCTCGCTGGCCCGCGCCGGCAACAACCCGGTCATCGGCGTCGGCTTCGCCTACGCCCCGGCCATCGAGAAGGTCGCCAAGCAGTTCCCGGACACGACCTTCGGCATCATCGACGACACCTCGGTGACTGGCAAGAACATCGCCAACCTCGTCTTCAACGAGGAGCAGGGCTCCTACCTGGCCGGCGTCGCCGCCGCCAAGGCGTCCAAGTCCGGCACGGTCGGCTTCATCGGCGGTGTCGAGGTCCCGCTGATCAAGAAGTTCGAGGCCGGCTACGTCCAGGGCGTCAAGGACACCAACCCCAAGGCGAAGGTGCTCACCCAGTACCTGACCCAGCCGCCGAACTTCGACGGCTTCGCCAAGCCCGACCTGGGCAAGGCCGCCGCCGAGGGCCAGCTCGACAAGGGCGCCGACGTGATCTACGCCGCCGCCGGTCTCGCCGGCTCCGGTGCGATCGAGGCCGCGTCCAAGGCCGGCAAGTGGTCCATCGGCGTCGACTCCGACCAGTACAACCAGGCGGGTCTCGCCGAGTACAAGGACTCGATCCTGACCTCGGTCACCAAGGACGTCTCCGACTCGGTCTACAACCTGATCAAGTCGGTCAAGGACGGCAAGCCGCAGACCGGTGAGGTCCGCTACGGTCTCGCCACGGACGGCGTCGGCCTGGCCGACTCCAACCCGAAGTACAAGTCGATGGCCGACCTCATCGCCGCCGTCGAGAAGGCGAAGAAGGACATCGTCGACGGCAAGATCACGGTCAAGACCGCTCCGTAAGGCGCGCAGCTCACGACCTTCTGCCCGCGGGCCCGGCCCCGGTGGGACTCCCACCGGACCGGGCCCCGGCCCCATTCCCGTACGGGTTTTCACTTTTCGGCAGCGCTACGCGTGTAGATGTCGCACTGGCACGATAACTTCGCCCCGCCCTGCCCTCCGCTCCCACTCCTTTCGGCCAAGGAGAGTGCGTCATCAACGCGTCCAGCCCCCCCGCCGTGGAACTCCACGGCATCACCAAGCGCTTCCCCGGCGTCGTCGCCAACAAGGACATCGCGATCACCGTCCGCAAGGGCACGGTCCATGCCCTCATCGGTGAGAACGGTGCCGGCAAGTCGACCCTCATGAAGATCCTCTACGGCATGCAGAAGCCGGACGAGGGCACCATCGCCATCGACGGGGAGCAGGTCTCCTTCTCCAGCCCCGGCGACGCGATCGCGCGCGGCATCGGCATGGTGCACCAGCACTTCATGCTCGCCGACAACCTCACCGTCCTGGAGAACGTCGTCCTCGGCGGCGAGAAGCTGTACGGCATCGGTGCCAAGGCCCGCAAGAAGATCCAGGAGATCTCCGACGCGTACGGCCTCGGCGTCCGCCCCGACGCCCTCGTCGAGGACCTCGGCGTCGCCGACCGCCAGCGCGTCGAGATCCTGAAGGTCCTCTACCGCGGCGCGAAGATCCTCATCCTCGACGAGCCGACCGCCGTCCTGGTCCCGCAGGAGGTCGACGCGCTCTTCGACAACCTGCGCGAGCTCAAGGCCGAGGGCCTGACCGTCATCTTCATCTCGCACAAGCTGGGCGAGGTCCTGAAGGTCGCCGACGACATCACCGTCATCCGGCGCGGCACCACCGTCGGCACCGCCGACCCCAAGACGGCCACCACCAAGCAGCTCGCCGAGCTCATGGTCGGCAGCGAGCTGCCCTCCCCGGAGACCCGCGAGTCGACCGTCACCGACGTCGCCATGCTCCAGGTGCGGGGCCTGACCCTGCTGGAGGGCGGCGCCGCCGGAGCCCCGCTGACCACCGCCGCCCCCGCGGACCCGTCGAGCACGACGGTCGTCCAGGAGGTCGCGGCCGGCCGCAAGCTGCTCGACGACATCTCGCTCACCATCCACAAGGGCGAGATCCTGGGCATCGCCGGCGTCGAGGGCAACGGCCAGACCGAGCTCATCGAGGCCCTGATGGGCATGGCCACCCCCGACGCGGGCGTCATCACGCTCGACGGCGAGGACATCTCCCGGGTGTCGGTGCGCAAGCGCCGCGAGGGCGGCATCGGCTACATCCCCGAGGACCGGCACCGCCACGGCCTGCTCCTGGAGGCCCCCCTCTGGGAGAACCGCATCCTCGGCCACGTCACCGAGGCGCCCAACTCCAAGCGCGGCATCCTCGACCCGAAGGCCGCCCGCAAGGACACCGAGCGGATCGTCCGCGAGTACGACGTCCGCACCCCGGGCATCGACGTGACCGCGGCCTCCCTCTCCGGCGGCAACCAGCAGAAGCTGATCGTCGGCCGCGAGATGAGCCACAACCCCAAGTTCCTGATCGCCGCCCACCCCACCCGCGGTGTGGACGTCGGCGCGCAGGCGCAGATCTGGGACGCGATCCGCGACGCCCGCCGCGAAGGCCTGGCGGTGCTGCTGATCTCCGCCGACCTCGACGAGCTGATCGGCCTCTCCGACACCCTCCGGGTCATGTACCGCGGCAAGCTCGTCGCGGACGCCGACCCCGCCACCATCACGCCCGAGGAGCTGGGCTCCGCCATGACCGGCGCGGCCACCGGCCACCTCGAAGGCACCGAGCAGTCCGAAGACGGTGACGCCCGATGATGAAATTCGACAAGGACAAGCTGATCATCGGGGCCGCCGGCCCGGTGCTCGCGCTGGTCTCCTCGTTCGTGCTCACCATGCTGGTGCTGCTCGCGACGGGCCTCGACCCGATCGAGCCGATCACCCTGATGATCGACAACGCCGGCTACTCGGACATCCAGGTCCTGATCGTCAACCAGACGGGGATCTACTACCTGGCAGCCCTGGCCGTTGCCATCGGCTTCCGGATGAACCTCTTCAACATCGGCGTCGACGGCCAGTACCGTCTCGCCGCGATGGTCTCGGCCGTGGTCGGCGCCTCGGTCGAGCTGCCGGGCCCGCTGCACATCCTGCTGATCGTGGTCGTCGCGATCCTCACCGGCGCCTTCTGGGCCGGCATCGCCGGCATCCTGAAGACCACCCGCGGGGTCTCCGAGGTCGTCTCGACGATCATGCTCAACGCCATCGCGACCTCGCTGATCGCCTGGCTGATCCTGCCGAAGAACCTCGGCGTCCAGCCCGAGGGCTCCAACGACCTGACGACCGGCAAGATCGCCGAGTCCGGCTGGTTCCCCGGCATCGACATGGGCCAGGGCAACGGCGAGATCTACGGCTTCACCTTCGTCGCCCTCGCCCTCGGCGTCGTCTACTGGTTCGTCCTCAACCGCACCAGGTTCGGCTTCGACCTGCGCGCCACCGGCGAGAGCGAGTCCGCGGCCCAGGCCAGCGGCGTCGACGCCAAGAAGATGATTCTCACCTCGATGCTCATCTCGGGTGGTCTGGCCGGTCTCTCCGGCATGCCCACGCTGCTCGGCGACACCCACACGTACAGCCTGTCGTTCCCCGTCGGCGTCGGCTTCACCGCCATCACCATCGCGCTGCTCGGCCGGAACAACCCGGTCGGCATCCTCTTCGCCGCGCTGCTCTTCGCGTTCCTCGACAAGGCGTCCTCGTCGCTCGACGTCGAGGGCTACCCGAAGGAGATCACGCAGATCATGCAGGGCATCATCGTGATCGCCGTGGTCGTCTCCTACGAGCTCGTCCGCCGTTACGGCACCCGCCGCCAGCAGCAGAAGGTCGGCGAGGAGCTGGCCGCCGGCGGCGCCATCAAGACCGACAAGGAGGTCTCGGCATGAGCACCGGTACCGTCGCCAAGCCGAGCGCCGCTCCCAAGAAGACCGGGCGCCGCAAGCTCACCTGGCCCTGGATCCTGCTGATCGTCGCGGCCGGCCTCGTCCTCTTCTCCCTCGTCCGCGTCGTCTCCGGCGCCGACGACCTGACCTCCGTCGGCCAGGTGTCCGGCGCGCTGCGGCTCGCCGTCCCGATCGGCATGGCCGGTCTCGGCGGTCTGTGGGCCGAGCGCGCGGGCGTGGTCAACATCGGCCTCGAAGGCATGATGATCCTGGGCACCTGGTTCGGTGCCTGGGCCGGCTACCAGTGGGGCCCCTGGGTGGGCGTCCTGCTCGGTCTGCTCGGCGGCGCGCTCGGCGGCCTGCTGCACGCGATCATCACCGTCACGTTCAACGTGAACCACATCGTCTCCGGTGTGGCGATCAACATCCTCGCGGCCGGCTTCACGATGTACCTCTCGAACTTCACGTTCGCGGAGGCCGAGGGCGGCTCCTCCAAGCAGTCCCCGCGCATCGACCCGATCACCGACATCACCATCCCGGGTCTGTCGGACTGGCTGGCCGACCTCCAGCAGAAGCACTGGTTCCTGGTCTCCGACATCGCCGGCATCCTCGGTGGCCTGGTGACCGACCTGTCGCTGCTGACCGTCGTCGCGATCCTGCTGATCCCGGCCACCTGGTGGGTGCTGTGGCGCACGGCCTTCGGCCTGCGGCTCCGCTCCTGCGGTGAGAACCCGGTCGCCGCCGAGTCCCTCGGCGTCAACGTCTACAAGTACAAGTACATCGCGGTCGTCGTCTCCGGCGCCCTCGCCGGCCTCGGCGGCGCGTTCCTGGCGATCGTCTCCACCGGCATCTACCAGGAGGGCCAGACCGGCGGACGCGGTTACATCGGTCTCGCCGCGATGATCTTCGGCAACTGGATGCCCGGCGGCATGGCGCTCGGCGCCGGCCTCTTCGGCTTCACCGACAGCCTCAAGATCCGCGGCGGCTCCGAGAACGTCCACGCACTGCTGCTGCTCGTCGCGATCCTGCTGGTGCTGGCCGCCGCCTGGCAGCTGTACAAGAAGAAGTACGTGCCCGCCGTGGTCTCCGCCGTCTTCGCGGCCGGGTTCTTCGTCTGGTACGCGCTCACCGACCAGGTCCCGAGCCAGTTCGTGGACGCGGCCCCGTACATCACCACCCTGCTCGTGCTGGCCCTGTCCGCACAGCGGTTGAGGATGCCGAAGGCGGACGGCCTGCCGTACCGGAAGGGACAGGGCAAGTGACCGCCCTGTCCGAGGCCGACTGGGAGGCCCTGCGGGTCACGGCCCGGGAAGCGATGTCCCGCGCCTACGCCCCGTACTCGGGCTTCCCGGTCGGGGCCGCCGCCCTCGTCGACGACGGGCGGACGGTCTCCGGCTGCAACGTGGAGAACGCCTCCTTCGGAATCGGCCTCTGCGCCGAGTGCGGCCTGGTCTCCCAGCTCCAGGCCACCGGCGGCGGCCGGCTCACCCACTTCGTCTGCGTGGACGGCCGGGGCGAGTCGCTCGTGCCGTGCGGGCGCTGCCGGCAGCTCCTGTACGAGTTCGGCGGCCCCGACCTCGTCCTGGAGACGCCCGCCGGGTTCCTCACCCTGGCGGAGATGCTGCCGCAGGCGTTCGGCCCGGACCACCTCGCCAAGTAGCACACCGGAGCGGCCCTTCCGGCACGATGGAAGGGCCGCTCCTTCCGTTCCCCCTCTATGCGCGTAGAAAGAGGCACCACGACATGGACGTCATCTCCGTCATCCGCACCAAGCGGGACAAGGGCGAGCTGAGCCCCGAGCAGATCGACTGGGTCATCGACGCCTACACCCGCGGCGCGGTCGCCGACGAGCAGATGTCCGCCCTGGCGATGGCCATCCTGCTCAACGGCATGAACCGCGACGAGATCGCCCGCTGGACGGCGGCCATGATCGCCTCCGGCGAGCGCATGAACTTCGACGCGCTCTCCCGCCCCACCGCCGACAAGCACTCCACCGGCGGAGTCGGCGACAAGATCACCCTCCCGCTCGCCCCGCTCGTCGCCGCCTGCGGCGCGGCCGTCCCGCAGCTCTCCGGCCGCGGCCTCGGCCACACCGGCGGCACCCTCGACAAGCTGGAGTCCATCCCCGGCTGGCGCGCGCTGCTCTCCAACGAGGAGATGCTGCACGTCCTCGACACCACGGGCGCGGTCATCTGCGCGGCCGGCGACGGCCTCGCCCCCGCCGACAAGAAGCTGTACGCGCTCCGCGACGTGACGGGCACGGTCGAGGCGATCCCGCTCATCGCCAGCTCCATCATGTCCAAGAAGATCGCCGAGGGCACCGGCTCCCTGGTCCTGGACGTCAAGGTCGGCACCGGCGCCTTCATGAAGACCATCGAGGACGCCCGCGAGCTGGCCTCCACCATGGTCGCGCTCGGCACCGACAGCGGCGTGAAGACCGTCGCGCTCCTCACCGACATGTCGACCCCGCTCGGCCTCACCGCGGGCAACGCCCTGGAGGTCCGCGAGTCGGTCGAGGTCCTGGCCGGCGGCGGCCCGCAGGACGTCGTCGACCTGACGATCGCCCTCGCCGCCGAGATGCTGGCCGCGGCCGGCATCAAGGACGCCGACCCGGCGAAGGCCCTCAAGGACGGCTCCGCGATGGACGTCTGGCGCCGGATGATCGCGGCGCAGGGCGGCGACCCGGACGCCACCCTCCCGGTCGCCCGCGAGCAGCACGTCGTCACGGCCCCCTCGTCGGGCGTCCTGACCCGCCTCGACGCGTACGACATCGGCATCGCCGCCTGGCGCCTCGGCGCGGGCCGCGCCCGCAAGGAGGACCCGGTGCAGGCCGGCGCCGGCGTCGAGCTGCACGCCAAGCCCGGCGACACGGTGACGGCGGGCCAGCCGCTGCTCACCCTCCACACGGACACCCCGGAGAAGTTCGACTACGCCCTGAAGTCCCTGGACGCCGCCTGGGACATCGCCCCCGAGGGCACGGACTTCACCCCGAACCCGATCGTCCTGGACCGCATCGCGTAACGGCTCTGGCATGTGCCACTGACACCTTCGGGTGAACGGGGCCGGTGGACCTCCGCCGGTCCCGTTCGGCATGCTGGGATCGGTGACGACCGAATGAGGAGCACCCCATGAGCGCACTCGCCGCCGAGTCCCACGACGCGGGCAACGGCTGGGAGGACCTGGTCCGTCGCTGGGAGTCGATGGACCGGCCCGAGGGCTGCAAGGTGGAGATCATCGAGGGGATCATCACCGTGGCACCCACGCCATCCGCCCGGCACAACAGCATCGCCTACCGGGTTCTGCGACGGCTCGCCGCCGTCATCCCGGAGGACTGGGGCGTCTACCAGACGCAGTCCGTCTCGATCCCGAGCCGCATGAGCGCCTTCATTCCTGATCTCCTCGTGGCTCCGTTGGCCGAACTGGACGGACCCGGTCACCTCATCCCCGCCACGGCGGCCGAGCTCGTCGTCGAAGTCACCTCTCCGTCGAACGCGAGCACCGACCGGATCACGAAGGCCGCTGTCTACGCGGAAGCCGGAGTCCCGCTCTACCTCCTCATCGACCGCCACGCGCCCGGCGGCCCCACCGTCACCCTCTACGGGCAGCCCACGGGCGATGTCTACCGCGTCCTGAGCGCTGCCCCGTTCGGCGAGAAGATCCCTCTTCCCGCCCCCTTCGACCTCACCCTCGACACCGCGGAGTTCCCCTCCGCGTGAGCTCGCCGCGATGAGTTCCGGCCCCCCGGCCGGTCATCCCCTCGTGGACACCAGTCAGCCGCTCGTCGTGACCCTGCCCGCTCGGCCGACCCGTGAGGAGGTCGCCCGGCTCTGCGCCGCGCTCGCCGCGGCGCCCCCCGGCGACGTGCGCTGCCGGATCCACCCGGAGGCGTACGGCCTCCCGGCCGTCGACGCCCTGGCCCGGCTCGCGCTCACGGCCCGCCGCCACGGCCACCGGCTGACCCTCGACGGAGCAGGACCCGAACTCACCGCCCTGCTCCGCCTCACCGGCATCGACCAGGTGCTCTAGGCGTCCAGCCGCTCCGGCAGGTCGAAGAGCGGGAACCAGCGCGGGGTGTCCAGGAAGAAGTCCATCCCGGCGACCTTGCCGTCCCGCAGCTCCAGGACGATCAGCGCCCAGGGGCTGTAACCGCCCTCCGGGTCCGGGTGGTAGTGCGCGAAGGCCGGCGAGCCGTTGGCCACCGTCGGCACCAGCTTCGAGCCGCGGCAGACGTCGCCGACGCCCAGCATCCAGCCCACGATGTCGTCGTGGCCCTGGAGCCAGAGGTCGAACGGCGGCATGGACATGGTCGCGTCCTCGTGCAGGAGCGCGGTCAGCGCCTGCATGTCGTAGCCCTCGAACGCGGCCACGTACCGCTCGAGCAGCGCCTGCTGCTCCTCGTCCAGCGGGTTCGCCGCGTCGGACTCGGCCGGCGCCTGCTCGGCGATGGTCGCCCGGGCCCGCTGGAGCGCGCTGTTCACCGAGGCGACCGAGGTGTCGAGCAGCTCGGCGACCTCGGCGGCCTTCCACGCCAGCACCTCGCGCAGGATCAGCACCGCGCGCTGCTTCGGCGCCAGGTGCTGGAGCGCGGCGACGAAGGCGAGCCGCACGGTCTCCCGGTGCAACGCCGCCTCCGCCGGGTCGCCGGCGGTGGGCAGCACCCGCCCGTCCGGGATCGGCTCCAGCCAGGTGATCTCCGGCTGCTTCACGAGCTGCGCCTGCGCGACGGGCGTCGGCCCGGACAGGTCCATGGGCCGCGCCCGCCTGTTCCCCGCGTTCAGCGCGTCCAGGCAGACGTTGGTGGCGATCCGGTAGAGCCAGGACCGCAGCGACGAACGGCCCTCGAAGGAGTCGAGCGCCTTCCAGGCCCGCACCATCGTGTCCTGCACCGCGTCCTCGGCCTCGAAGGAGGAACCGAGCATCCGGTAGCAGTAGCCGGTCAGTTCACGCCGGTACTTGTCGAGTTCATCGGTCGTCACCACGGCGGTCTCGCCCATCGTGTCCCCACTCACCCCTCACCGGCACCCGTTCGGTGCCGGTGAGAGCGAAGCTACCGCAGCGCACCGACAGCCGGGGTCAGGTTCCCGGCTTGCGTCCGTACACGTAGACGTCGTCGCCGTTGCGCAGCAGGTTCCAGTACGCCTTGGCGTCGGCCGAGCGCATGTTGACGCAGCCGCCCGAACCCGGCGGGTTCCACATCGACTTGGTCGTGGAGTGGAACGCCTGCCCGCCGTCGAAGAACTGCGCGTACGGCATCGACACGTGGTAGAGCGTCGACCAGTGGTTGATGTTCCGCCAGTAGATCTTCTTCAGGCCGGTCCGGGTCTCGGTGCCGTCCTTGCCGGTGCGCACCGGTACCGGGCCGTACTTGAGGCGCGAGCCGTCCTGGATCCAGCTGAGCTGGCGGGTGAGGTCCACGCACGCGATCCGGCCCTTGTTGGTCGGACACTTGCCGGCCTTGTTCGGGTTGGTCCCGGCCGCCTTCTGCTGGATCATCGTGTTCATCGTGCGCCAGGTGACCGGGCCGGCGTAGCCCATGGTGGGCGTGATGCCGTGCTTGCGCTGGAACGCCTGGATCGCCTGGCAGTCGCCGAGCGACTGGCGCCCGTCGACGGTGCGGCCGAGGAACTTCTCGACCTGCTTCTGGTATGGGCCCGTCGTCACGTTGCACGACGCGGCCTGGGCCGGCGCGGCGCCCACCACGAGGGCCGCGGGAACGAGCAGCGAGGTGAGGCCGGCGGCTATGCCGGCTCTCTTCCCCACCCGTCGCCTGAATCCGTTCATGATCGTCAACTCCCCCTTGAGTCCTGCTCTTTGGGACGAGCGGGGGAGGGGTCCGGTTGCACCGCACCCGGATCCGTGACAGGACGGTCACACAGGCGTGCTCAGGCCGTCACCGGACGGATCCGCCGTGCCTCGACGCGCGCGCTGTGCGACCCGTACAGGGTGATCGAGACGACGCCGACCACCGCCACCAGACCGATCCCGACGGTCCCGGCCCAGCCGCCCGCGTGGAAGGCGATCGCGCCGAGCGTGCCGCCCGCGCTGGATCCCAGGTAGTACGCGGACTGGTAGAGCGCGGACGCCTGCGCCCGCCCGGTCTTCGCCGTCCGGCTCACGGAGGAGGACGCCACCGCGTGGCCCGCGAAGAAGCCGGCCGTGATCAGGACCAGGCCCGCGAGCACCGCCGCCAGGGCCTCGGAAAGCGAGAGCAGCAGGCCCGCGGTGGTGGTGGAGACCGCCAGGTAGAGCGCCCCGCGCCGGCCCAGCCGGCCGACCAGCCTCCCGGCCGCCGCCGAGGAGACCGTACCGACCAGGTAGACCAGGAAGATCGAGCCGATCACGCCCTGCGGCAGCGAGAAGGGCGCCTCCGCCAGCCGGTAGCCGATCACCGTGTACACGGCGCCGAAGACCGTCATGAACAGCGCGCCGATCCCGTACAGACGCATCAGCAGCGGATCCGCCAGGTGCCCCCGCACGGTGGCGGACAGCGCCTTCGGGTTCAGGGTGGCGGGCGTGAAGTGACGGGCCTTCGGCAGCAGCGCCCGGAAGGCGAGCGCGCACAGCAGCGACGTCAGGCCGACGGCGGCGAGCCCCGCCCGCCAGCCCCACAGCTGCGCCACCCAGCCGGTGACGATCCGGCCGCTCATGCCGCCGATCGAGTTGCCCGCGACGAAGAGGCCGATGGCGCCGATCAGCGCCCGGGGCCGCACCTCCTCGGCCAGGTACGCCATCGCCGAGGCCGGCAGCCCGGCCAGGGCCGCGCCCTGCACCGCCCGCAGCGCGATCAGCGCCTCCAGACTCGGCGCGAAGGGCACCAGGAGCGACACGCCCACCGCGACCGAGAGGGAGGCGGTCATCATCGTGCGGCGGCCGAAGCGCTCCGACAGCGCGCTGAGCGGCAGCACGCACAGGGCGAGCGCGCCGGTCGCGGCGGAGACGGTCCAGGACGCGGCCGAGGCGGTGGCGCCGAACTCGGCGGAGATCACCGGGAGGAGGGCCTGGGTGGAGTAGAGGAGGGCGAAGGCGGCCAGTCCGGCGGCGAAGAGCGCGAGGCTCATCCGGCGGTGGCCGGGGGTGCCGGGGGCGAGGCGGGTGTCGGCGGACGCGGGTGTGGCGTCCGCCTTGGTACTGGCGGAAGGCATGCCACGAACGTAGGCCGACCACGATTCATGCGTCCAATGCACGGATCTGCTGTAATCGTTCCCGTGGCGCATGAGTACAGGTCACAGCCCCGGCTGTCACCGAACAGTAACGAAGAAGACATGGGGCTGCTGCTCGCCCCGCGGCTCGCGTACTTCGCCGCGGTCGCCCGGCACGAGCACGTGACCAGGGCGGCGGCCGAGATGGGCGTGCCGCAGTCGACGCTCTCCCGGGCGATGGTCCGGCTCGAAGCGGACCTCGGCGTCGCCCTGTTCGCCCGGCGCGGCCGGACCGTCGCGCTCACCCCGGCGGGCCGCCGCTTCCTGACCGCCGCCGAGCGGGCCCTCGCCGAGGTCGAGCGGGCCGCCGACACGGTACGGGCCGACGCCGACCCCACGGCCGGGCGGGTCGCCTTCGGCTTCCTGCACACCATGGGCTCGGAGACCGTGCCCGCGCTGATCCGGGCCTTCCGGGTCGACCACCCCAAGGTCCGCTTCACCCTCGTCCAGAACTACGGCGAGGCGATGATCGAACGGCTCCGCGCCGGCGAGCTGGACCTCTGCCTGACCTCACCGGTGCCGGACGCCCCCGACCTGGTCGGCCGCCGCGTCGACGAGCAGCGGCTGCGGCTCGTCGTCCCCGACGACCACCGGCTGGCCGGCCGCCGCCGGATCCGGCTCGCCGAGGCCGCCGAGGAGACCTTCGTGACCCTCGAACCGGGGTACGGGCTCCGCCGCATCACCGACGACCTGTGCGCGGAGGCCGGCTTCACGCCCCGGGTCGCCTTCGAGGGCGAGGAGGCCGAGACCCTGCGCGGCCTGGTCGCGGCCGGGCTCGGGGTGGCGCTGCTGCCGCCGCCGGCGGTGGCCCGCCCCGGAGTGGTCGAACTGACCGTGACGGCCCCGCGCGCGGTCCGCGAGATCGGCGTGGCCTGGCTGGACGGCCATCCGGACACGCCCCCGGTGGCCGCCTTCAAGAAGTTCCTGCTGAGCCGCCGCGGCCACCTCCTCCCGAAGGAGTCGCGGCCCCCGCAGGAGGAGTAGTCAGCGCCGGCGCGCGCCGGTTCCGAACCCCGCCGCCAGCGGCATCCGCAGGCCGATCGGGGGCGGGGCCGCCATCGCGTCGGTCAGCGGGCGGGTGACCGGGCGGGCGAAGAGCGCGCCGAGCACGAAGTCGGCGGCGAGCGCCCGCACCTCGTCGGCGTACTGGCGCAGTCCGTGCCCGTCCGTGTGCACCTCGAAGCGGCAGGTCTCCCGGTTCGCCTTCTTGGCGCGGGCCGCGAACCGGAAGGACAGCTCGGGGTCGGTGCGGGCGTCGTTGGTGCCGTGCACGATGAGCACCCGCCGCCCCACCAGCTGCCGTACCGGCTCGGGTTCGGCGGCCATGTCGTCCTCGGGCAGCCAGGGCGCGAGCGCCAGGACCGCGCCGACCGCCGGATGCCCGGCCGCCCGCAGGGCCGCCCGGGCGCCCATGCCGTGGCCGATCAGACAGACCGGGACGTCGCCGTAGCGGCGTACCGCCTCGGCGACCGCCCAGGAGGCGTCGGCCGCGAGCTCGGCGTCGGTGCCGTTCCAGCCGCGCCCCCGATAGCGCACGACCTGGGCGACCAGCCCCTCCGACCGCCCCGCGCGGGCGAGTTCGCGCCCCATCGGCAGGGCGGCGGCGTGCGCCCTGGCCGAGGCCCGGCGCCCCGACACCGGGTCCCCGTCCGGCAGGAGCAGCGCCACGCCGCCCACCGCCGCCACGGACCGTGAAACCCCGACAGGCCGACCGAGCCGGGGTCTCCGGCCGTCGGCAGTCCCCACGAGTGCGTACTGCGCCATGACAGAACAGTCTCAGAAGCCGAGGTGTACGGCAGTCGTACGCGCGGTCTCTGTTACGTATCGTCCGGTGAGCGAACGCCCGTACCGTCTACGCCCGTTCGAAGCAGTGGACGGCGCCGACGGGGACGAAGCCGCGCCGCTCGTACCAGTGGCGCGGCCAGTCGTCGGCCAGTGCCGACAGGAAGACCGTCGTGCACCCGGCGTCGGCCGCCCGGCGCAGCGCCGTGTCCAGGACCACCCCCGCGTGTCCCTGCCGCAGGTGGGAGGCGGCCGTCACCAGGTCCTCGATCTGAGCCGTCCCGGAGGCGGGGTCCAGATACAGGTCGGCCCAGGCGGCCACCTCGCCCCACTCGTCGTGGGAGGCGAGGAAGCGCACGTCGGCGGCGCCGCGTCGGCGGGCCGCCCGCCGCTCGACCAGGGCCCGGATCACGTCGTCGTCCGCCTCCGGCAGGAACCGGCGCCAGCTCTCCGCGAGCGGCCCGCGCAGGGCCGGGAGGTCCACCTCCCGTGCGCCGCCGAGCTCCGGGACCGGGCCGCGGTGGCACATCAGGAGCACCTTGGCGCAGTCGTAGCCGGCGCGGGTCAGCGGCTCGGCGCAGGCCGCGGCGGTGGCCTCGTCGAGCACGTACACCGCCCGGTGCGGGAGGTGCGCCAGCAGTTCCTCCGTGCGGGCGGGCAGGGCGTCGGGATCGGTGGGGCCGTCGACCAGGACGTGGTTGTCACCGCGCGAGAGCGCGTAGGCGTCGTCGAGGGCCGCGAAGCCGCCGGGGAAGTCGACCGTCCGGGCCGCCTGCCGGCGGGTGAAGGCGGACACGAAGGCGTGGACGCGCCGGAGTTCGGTGGAGGCGGGGGCGGTGCTCATACGGCCAGCGTAGGCGGCAGCCGTCCCGCGCCGCACCGGAAAATCCCGCCCCTCCCGGTGCCGACAAGGCGCGTTCTACGCGCGTAGGGGCTAGAGTGCGGCAATGACGAGCCAGACATCCCACGACCCCACCGCGGACCAGATCCGCCGTGCCCCGAAGGTGCTGCTCCACGACCACCTCGACGGCGGCCTGCGCCCCGGCACGATCATCGAACTCGCCCGCGAGCAGGGTTACTCGAAGCTGCCCGAGACCGAACCCGACAAGCTCGGCATCTGGTTCCGCGAGGCCGCCGACTCCGGCTCGCTGGAGCGGTACCTGGAGACCTTCGCGCACACCTGTGCCGTCATGCAGACCCGCGAGGCGCTCTTCCGGGTCGCCGCCGAGTGTGCCGTGGACCTCGCCGAGGACGGCGTCGTCTACGCCGAGGTGCGGTACGCCCCCGAGCAGCACCTGGAGGCCGGGCTCACCCTGGAGCAGGTGGTCGAGGCGGTCAACGAGGGCTTCCGGGAGGGCGAGCGGCGGGCCCGCGCCGCCGGGCACCGGATCCGGGTCGGCGCCCTGCTCACCGCCATGCGGCACGCGGCCCGCGCCCTGGAGATCGCGGAGCTCGCCAACCGCTACCGGGACGACGGCGTCGTCGGCTTCGACATCGCGGGCGCGGAGGCCGGCTACCCGCCCACCCGTCACCTCGACGCCTTCGAGTACCTCAAGCGGGAGAACAACCACTTCACCATCCACGCCGGCGAGGCGTTCGGGCTGCCCTCCATCTGGCAGGCCCTCCAGTGGTGCGGCGCGGACCGGCTCGGCCACGGCGTCCGGATCATCGACGACATCGAGGTCGGCGACGACGGCGAGGTGCGGCTCGGCCGGCTCGCGGCCTACGTCCGCGACAAGCGGATCCCGCTGGAGATGTGTCCCACCTCCAACCTCCAGACGGGCGCCGCCGCCTCGTACGCGGAGCACCCCATCGGGCTGCTCCGCAGGCTCCACTTCCGGGCCACGGTGAACACCGACAACCGGCTCATGAGCGGCACCAGCATGAGCCGGGAATTCGAGCTCCTGGTCGACGCCTTCGACTACACGCTCGACGATCTCCAGTGGTTCACGGTCAATGCGATGAAATCAGCGTTCATTCCTTTCGATGAACGACTTGCGATGATCAATGACGTGATCAAGCCCGGATATGCCGAACTGAAGTCCGAGTGGCTTTTCCGTCAGACCGCCACGACCAGCGCTTCTTCCGTCCGGGACGACTGAGGAAAAGGGCGGTCAGGGCGCCGGGGCCGCCGGGGGAATGCGACACCCGGCGGTCATCCGGTGTTTGCGGAGCGAGGGCGGGGCGGTTAGTTTGCGGAGCTCCTGCATGTCCGGATTCCCCTCTTCCGGATTTCTTTCCTGACGCCCGAAGCTCAGCTCCCCAAGTCAAGGATGATTTTCAGATGAAGCAGTCTGCCGCCAAGAAGCTCGGTGTCGCCGCTCTCGGCGCCGCTTTCGCCGCTGCCGCCGCCGGCACGGCCTCCGCGGCCCCGCTCCCGGCGCTCGACGGCGTCGACGCGCTGGGCTCCGTGACCCAGCTCGCCCCGCTCGGCGACGGTCTCACCACGCTCCCCGACGGCGCCGGCGAGTCCCTCGCCGCGGGCCAGGGCGCCCTCGGCCAGGGCCTCGACCAGGGCGTCAAGACCCTCCCCGAGGCGGCCGGGCAGGCCACCCAGAACCTGCCGACCGACGCCGCCACCGGCGCCCTCGGCGCCACCCCGCTCGGCGCGGCCACCGGCCTCCTCGGCGGCCTGCCGCTGGGCGCCGGCGGCCTGCCGATCGGCTGACCCGCTCCACACGCCGAAGGGGCGCGCACCCGGATCACCCGGGTCCGCGCCCCTTCGGCGTGCTCACGCCCCGCCCGTCACCGGGCCGCGCTCGCCTCCGCCGGTCACCAGGCCGCGCTCGCCTTCGTCCGCGACTCGCTCGGCAGCAGCAGCCAGAGCGCCAGGTAGAGCAGGAACTGCGGGCCGGGCAGCAGGCACGAGGCCAGGAAGATCACCCGCATCGTCAGGGCGGAGGTGCCGAAGCGCCGGGCGAGCGCCGCGCACACCCCGCCGATCATCCGGCCTTCACGGGGGCGGACAAGTGCGGCCATGGTGGGCTCCTTCGTCGGTTCGGGAGGCCACTTCCGTCGGGCTCCCGATGACTCCATGGTGCCGGGGCGGCCGCCCCTTCGACGTCGGTCTACCGGGCGATCGGAACCCTGGGAATCCTCGGGGTACGACCCTGATCCGCCTCGTTCCCGATCACGACCCGGGCCCGGCTCCGGCTACCGCCCGCGGAGGAGGACCGGCGGCGGCGCAGCCGCGCCCGCGCGGCCGGCACCACCAGGAGGTGCGCCAGCGCCACCCCCAGGGTGTTCAGCAGCACCGAGTCCACGTCCACGACCTGCCCGGGCACCGCCGTCTGCAACAGCTCCAGGGCCAGCGACACCAGCGCCCCCGCCGCCGTCGTCCGGGTCAGCGAACCCCACCGGGACACGTCCAGGCGCCCGTCGCACATCGGCAGCAGCACCCCGAGCGGGGCGAGCAGCAGCAGTCCCTCGGCGATCAGCCGGGCCGCCTCGCCGGGCCCCAGCGCCAGATCGGCCCGCAGCCCGGCCAGCGGCACCGTGTTCGGGGCGGTCACCCAGGCCACGTCCCGTGGGAGCAGTCCGCCCCAGGCGACGAGCAGCAGATGCGCGACCAGGAGCACGAACCCGGTCACGCGGACGACCACGGCGGCGTTCCCGCCCGAACCTTGACGCTGCACGCCCCCCAAGACGCGGCCCGCGCCGGGAACGGTTCCGGTTCAGCCCGCCGGGGTCGCCGGCGCGGACGGCGCCGGGGCCGTCGGCGGCGCCGACTCCGGGCGCTCCCGCAGCTCCGTCGTACAGCGGTAGCGCTTCGGCGGGTACGCCCCCGGGCCCGCCAGCAGCACGGTGTGCCCGCCCGCGCCCGCCGAGCTCCCCGCGAAGGTGCACACCAGCTGCGACAGGGCCGCCGGCGCCAGGTCCTCCGGCTGCCGGCTGAGCCGCAGCGTGCCCTCCGGATCGCCGGCCCGGCCGCCCGCCACCGACAGCGGAGCCCGTACCGCCGTGGTGAAACCGGCCTGCCGCTCCGTCTCCGACGGCTCCGCGAGGAGCTGCGCGAGCAGCGCCGACGCGGTCCGCACCGGATCGCCGCTCGCCTTGTCCTCCGGCTGCGGCGACCTGCGGTCCACCGGCTCCAGCTGCGACCCGCACACCAGGAACGCCCGCACCGGCACCCCCTGGGCCGGCGACGACGCCTCCGGCACGTTGCACGGCACCCGCGACGGGGCCGCGCCCGCGTCCACCGGCACCGACGTCGTCCGGATCCCGCAGCCCGTGGCCAGCAGGGCGAGGGCCACCATCGCCGCCGTACGCAGCCTCACGCGTCCTCCCCCTTGCCCTGCCGGGAACCGGTGCCCAGCGCGCGGGCGACCGCCGACGCGTCCCGGGGCAGCCGCAGCACGAACACGGCGCCGTCCACGGCACCGTCCTCGCCCGTCGAGTTGGCGGCGGCGATCGTCCCGCCGTGGATCAGCGCGTTCTCCATGGCGATCGACAGGCCGAGGCCGGAGCCGTCCGACCGGGGCCGCTGGGCGCTCGCCTTGTAGAAGCGGTCGAAGACGTGCGGCAGCACCTCCTCGGGGATGCCGGGACCGTGGTCCCGCACCGCGACGACCAGCTCCTCCCCGTCGGGCCCGTCCTCGGTGCGGACCGAGACCCGCACCGGCGAACCGCCGTGCTTCAGCGCGTTCCCGATCAGGTTGGCCAGGATCACGTCGAGACGGCGCGGGTCGAGCCGGCACACCACACCGCGCTCCGCGTCCAGCTCCACCGCGTCCAGCCAGGCCCGCGCGTCGATGCACGCGGTGATCTGGTCGGCGATGTCCACGTCGTCCAGGACCAGCCGGGCGGTGCCCGCGTCGAAGCGGGTCACCTCCATCAGGTTCTCCACCAGGTTGTTGAGCCGCCGGGTCTCGCTCACCACGAGCGCCACCGCCGGAGCGATCATCGGGTCCAGGGCGTCCTGCTCGTCCTCCAGGACCTCGGTCACCGCGGTCAGCGCGGTCAGCGGCGTCCGCAGCTCGTGCGACATGTCGGCGACGAACCGCCGGGAGGACTCCTCCCGGGCGCTCATGTCCGCCACCTTCTTCTGCAGGTTCTCCGCCGCGCTGTTGAAGGTCCGTGACAGATCGGAGAGTTCGTCCGCGCCGGAGACCCGCAGCCGGGTGTCCAGCTTGCCCTCGCCGAGCTGTCGGGCCGCCTCGCCGAGCCGCCGCACCGGCCGCAGCACGGTCGTCGCCGCCACCTGCGCGAGCAGCACGGACCCGATCACCGCGAGCCCGGTGGCGATCCCCAGCGACCAGCCCAGCGAGTTGAGGTCCGCCTTCTCCGCCGCCAGCGACTTGAACATGTAGCCGGCGGGCCCGCCGCCGTCGATCCGCGTCCCGCCGACCAGGTACGGCGTCCCGTTCCGCTCGGTCCGCTGCCAGAACAGGTGGTACGGGTACGGGTTCGCGTCCGTCACCGGACGCCGGGTGTCCACCGCCTCCCGCAGCGACGTCGGCACGTCGGTCAGCGTGAACACGTCCGGGTCCGAGGCGCCCACGATCGGCTTCCCCGCGGCCCGCTCGCCGAGCAGCAGCACCTGGTAGCCCGCGCCGTTCGCGGTCATCTCCTCGGAGACGCGCCGCAGGTCGTCCTGGGTCGGCCGGAGCGGCAGCGTCGCCACCCGGTTCTGCATCTCCGACCGGAAGTCGTTCAGCGCGCTGTCCTGGGTCCGCTTGAGCACCGCCTCGCGGTTCAGCCAGTACGCGATCCCCGACGCCGACACCGCCGCGGTCAGCGCCACCAGCGCGAACACCACGACCAGCCGCAGGCGCAGGCTGGACAGCCGCAGCCGGGCGAGAAGGCCCTTGTTCCCCTTCGTCACGCGGGGACGTCCAGCCGGTAACCGACGCCCCGCACCGTGCGGATCAGGGTCGGCGAGGACGGCACGTCCTCCACCTTCGCCCGCAGCCGCTGCACACAGGCGTCCACCAGACGCGAGTCGCCCAGGTAGTCGTGCTCCCACACCAGCCGCAGCAACTGCTGCCGGGACAGCGCCTGTCCGGGCCGCCGGCTCAGTTCGAGCAGCAGCCGCAGCTCGGTCGGGGTCAGCTGGAGGTCGAGGCCGTTCTTCGTCACGGTCATCGCCGCCCGGTCGATGACCAGCGAACCGAAGGTCGCCGAGTCCGTCGACTCCCGCTCGCCGCGCCGCAGCACGGCCCGGATCCGGGCGTCGAGCACCCGTCCCTGCACCGGCTTCACCACGTAGTCGTCGGCGCCCGACTCCAGGCCCACCACCACGTCGATGTCGTCGCTGCGGGCCGTCAGCAGGATGATCGGCAGCTGGTCGGTGCGGCGGATCCGCCGGCACACCTCGAAACCGTCGATGCCGGGCAGCATGACGTCGAGCACGACCAGGTCGGGCCGCTGCTCCTTGAGCAACTGCAGGCCGTCCTCGCCCGACGCGGCGGTGGCCACCCGGTGGCCCTGCCGGGACAGGGAGAGTTCGAGGGCCGTGCGGATGGCGTCGTCGTCCTCGATCAGCAACAGAAAAGGCACGGAGGTCATTCTGGCTCATGTGCCGTCGGAGATCGACCGCCCGGAGGCGCGCTTCCGAACCGGGCCCTGTGACACGTCTGTGACAGTCGGCGGACAACGCCATGATGTCCGCCGGGCAAGCTTCTTGGCACACGGACCGAGACACAGACTCCGACCGACAAGGGGGCGCGAGATGAACGCACTGCACAGCACCACCTCCAGCGCAGTCGTCACACGTCTCCACGACGTCGTGCGGAGCACCGAGAAGTCCGGGGGTGTGAACGGACGGGGGTGCGTTCGCACCGTCGGGCGTCAGCGCAAGGCGCCGTACATGGTCGCCGTCGCTGACGGGGGAGCGGCGTACGGGGAGGCCACGGGGGAGCGTTCCTGTTCGGAGGCCGAGTTCACGGCCTACGTCCAGGAGCGCCGGGCCTCCCTGTACGCCACCGCCTACCACCTGACCGGTGACCGTTTCGAGGCCGAGGACCTGCTCCAGAGCGCGCTGTTCTCCACGTACCGCGCCTGGGACCGGATCAGCGACAAGGCCGCCGTCGGCGGTTACCTGCGCCGCACGATGACCAATCTGCACATCAGCGCCTGGCGCCGGCGCAAGGTCAGCGAGTACCCGACCGAGGAGCTGCCGGAGACGGTCGGCGAGACGGACGCGATGCGCGGCACCGAGCTGCGCGCGGTGCTGTGGCAGGCGCTGGCCCGCCTGCCCGAGCTCCAGCGGACCATGCTGGTGCTGCGCTATTACGAGGGCCGGACCGATCCGGAGATCGCGGAGATCCTGGACATCAGTGTCGGCACGGTGAAGTCGAGCATCTGGCGCTCGCTGCGGCGACTGCGCGAGGACGAGGTGCTGAGCTTCGGCCGTGACGAGGAGGAGTCCTTCGGCGAGCTCGTCGCCTGAGGATCACGGGGGAACACGGGGGAGCACCACGGGGGACGGCCTCAGGGGGGATCTGGGGCCACGGGGGAAAGAACGAAGCGGGTCGTACGAGTCCGGGGGGTCTCGTACGGCCCGCTTCGGCGCGTCACGGGTGGGTCAGCGGCTCGCGGGGGTGCGGTGGCGGCCCGCCGCCGCGGCGGCCAGCCGGCCCAGGGCCTCCGGCTTCGCGCACGGGTGGGCGCCGAGGGCGGTCTGGCGGGCGACGATGGCGCGCTCGGCGCGCATCAGCCGCCAGCCGCGGCGGATCAGCACCGGGACGGACTTGCGGCCCTCCCGCAGGTCGCGCAGGAGCCGGCGGCGGAAGGTGGTGGACGGGCGGCCGCGCAGGCAGAGCGCGTCGGCCAGCACGTCCAGTTCGCGGCAGCGCTCCACGATCTCGGCGGCGAAGATGCCCTCGGCGATGAAGAGCGGGGTCCGCTCGATGTCGAGGCGGTCGGTGCCGGTGCGCGAGCTGGTGGCGATGGAGTAGACGGGGACGTCGGTGCGGCCCGTACGGCACAGTTCGACGATCGCGGCGACGGCGGCGTCCGCGTCCCAGGAACGTGGGGAGTCCCAGTCGACGTCGGTGCTTCCGTCGACGAGCGGGAGCGACGGGTCGTCGCCCTCCTTGTAGAAGTCGTCGAGGCGCAGCACCGGAAGACCGGCGGTGGCGGCGAGGGACGACTTGCCGGAGCCGGAGGGGCCCGCGAGCAGGACGACCCGGGTCGGGATCGGTTGGGAACTCACGGAACACCAGTGTGAGGCATTACCCCGTCCAGGGGACCACCGAGGAGGGCCGTTGGTATCGAGCATCACACCTCCACTACTGTCGGTGGCCGCCCGCTCACCCCCTGGAAGGACCCTCATGGCCCGTCACGCAGAGCCGAAGGACCCTCGCCGCGGTCTGCTGTTCAAGGCAGGTCTCGGCGTCACCGCGGCCGGCGCCGCCGTGTTCGGGGCGGCGGCCGCCGCCCAGGCCGCGCCGTCCACCGCCGTGCCGTTGCCGGTGGACTCGCTGACCCGCACGGACGCCGGGGCGGCCGGCGCGGGCGCGCTGACCGGCGTCACGCACGGGCTCGGACCGCTGACCCGGCTGCAGCTCGACCCGCTGGCGAAGACCGGGGTGGACCCGCTCGCCAACGGCGTCGGCACCCAGGTCGCCGACTTCAAGCCGGTCGGCACCGGCCTGGTCACCGACCACCTCACCCAGGGCGGGGCCGTCGCGGACCTGCCGGTCGCGGGCCCGCTGACGCAGAAGCTGCTGCCGTAGCCGGGCGGGCTCAGCCCCGTACCCGGCGCAGCCAGGCCCGCGCCCCCCGGGGCGCGGGCAGCTTCGCCGCGTTCTCCGCCTCCTGGCCGCCGCTGTGGAGGCCCACGTCCTTCAGGCGCACGTCCCAGGGGCCGTCCGCCGAGGTCAGACAGACGAGGACGGGGCCCTCGGGCAGCGGCAGGGTCTCCTTGCGCGCCCCGATCTCGTTGACGGCGGACCCTCCGGACTTCGGAAGCCTGGTCGGGTCGGTGTGACCCGCCAGCCGGTAGAGGTAGACGATGAAATTGCTGCTGCCCTTGTAGCGGAAGACGGCGTCGGCCGTCCCCCCGGTGTGCAGCAGGACGTCGGGGCCCCGGCTCTCCAGCCGGCTCTCCGACAGGCGCAGGGCCTCCGCCAGGGGCAGGATCCGCAGCTTCCAGGGGCCGTCCGCCTCCAGGCGCAGGCGCAGGCGCCCGTGCTCGGGGACGGAGGTGACGACCCGGCCCCGGAAGTCCGTCTCCGTGCTGCTGACGATGGACGACCGTTTGGTGTTGGAGTCGTCGAGCGGCCACAGCCCCGTGTAGCCGGGGCCCGTCACGGTCAGTTCGATCATGACGGGGCCGGGCGGGAGGCCGTTCTCGGTGATCACGTCG
Organism: Streptomyces roseofulvus; assembly: GCF_039534915.1. Taxonomy (NCBI): domain Bacteria; kingdom Bacillati; phylum Actinomycetota; class Actinomycetes; order Kitasatosporales; family Streptomycetaceae; genus Streptomyces; species Streptomyces roseofulvus. Next base: position 5,091,118 of record NZ_BAAAWE010000001.1, read on the forward strand.
TTGTCCCGGCCGCTGGCGGTGCGCGGCTTGAAGACGGGCCCGCACGTCCAGGCCGACGGGTCGGGCCGCGGCTCGGGAGCGGGAGCCGCCGGCAGGGGCGCCTGGGCCCGTGCCTGGGCATGCGCCTCGGTCAGGGCCCGGATCTGTTCCTCGGTCATGTCCAGGAGCTCGTCCCGGGTGGGGCGCCGGAGCGGGGCGGGGGCGGCGGGCGGGGCCTGGGGCGCGGGCTGCTCCGCGACCTCCTGCGGCTCCCCGTCGGGGTCCACGCCGTGGTCCACCGCGAGGCCCGTCAGCCCGTCCACGTACCCCTGGCCGACCGCGCGGAACTTCCAGCCGCCCGAGCGGCGGTACAGCTCCGCGACGACCATCGCCGTCTCGGGGCCCGCGTCGGTGACCTCGTACGCCACGACCGTCGCGCCGTCCGGCCCGAGGACCTCCACGGACAGGCCGCGGGCGTCCCGCAGCGCGCCCTCCTCCGTCGACGCGACGACGAGGACGCGGGCGATCTGCTCCTCGACGCCCGGCAGGTCGGCGTCCAGCCAGACCGTGCCCTCGGCGTCGCCGTCGGCGGCGGGGGAGAGCCGCACCGCGCCCGACACGTGGGCCGGGGCACCGTGGAACACGATGTCGGCGTCCCCTCGCACCCTGCCCTGTTCGGTCACGAGCAGCGCCGCGACGTCCACTCCGCTCCGGACGGCGACGCGCAGCGCGGCCGTCGGGACGAAGGCGTTGTCCCCCTTGATCAATCCCCTCAGCATGACCGGATCTTGCGATCGATCGCGCAGATGCGCAAGGCCCCCGGGCGGGAACCCGGGGGCCTCACGGAGCGGGACCGGACGGTGTGCGGCTAGTACGAGGAGCCGCTCGCGCCCAGCGAACCCGTGGGGTGCCAGACGGTCTTCGTCTCCAGGAAGGCCGTCATGCGGTCCGTGCCGGGGGACTCGGTGAAGTCCTCGGTACGGGGGCGCAGCACGCGCTTCAGGTTCTCCGCGGCCGCGATCTCCAGGTCGCGGGCCAGCTCGGCGTCCGCGCCCGTCAGGTCGATCGCGTTGACGTCCAGGTGGGCCGCCAGGTGCGGGCCCATCTCGGAGGCCTTGCCGGAGAGGATGTTGACCACGCCGCCGGGGAGGTCGGAGGTGGCCAGCACCTCGCCCAGCGAGAGCGCCGGGAGCGGGGCCCTCTCGGAGGCGATGACGACCGCCGTGTTGCCGGTCGCGATGACCGGGGCGATCACCGAGACCAGGCCCAGGAACGACGACTCCTGCGGGGCGATCACGGTGACGACACCGGTCGGCTCCGGGGTGGAGAGGTTGAAGTACGGGCCGGCGACCGGGTTGGCGCCGCCGACGACCTGGGCGATCTTGTCGGTCCAGCCCGCGTACCAGACCCAGCGGTCGATCGCCGCGTCCACCTGGGCCGCGGCCTTCGACTTCGACAGGCCCTCGGCGTCCGCGACCTCGCGGACGAACTGGTCCCGGCGGCCCTCCAGCATCTCGGCGACGCGGTAGAGGATCTGGCCGCGCAGGTACGCGGTCGCGCCCGCCCAGCCGCCCTGCGCCTTGCGCGCGGCGACGACGGCGTCACGGGCGTCCTTGCGGGAGGAGAGGGGCGCGTTCGCCAGCCAGTTGCCCTTGGAGTCGCTCACCTCGTACACCCGGCCGCTCTCGGAGCGGGGGAACTTGCCCCCGACGTACAGCTTGTAGGTCTTGAAGACGTTCAGTCGGGTCTGCTCAGACATCGAGGTAGGCCTCCAGACCGTGGCGGCCGCCCTCGCGGCCGAAGCCCGACTCCTTGTAGCCGCCGAACGGCGAGGTCGGGTCGAACTTGTTGAACGTGTTGGCCCAGACGACACCGGCGCGGAGCTTGTTCGCGACCGCGAGGATGCGGGAGCCCTTCTCCGTCCAGATGCCGGCGGAGAGGCCGTACTGGCTGTTGTTGGCCTTGGCGACCGCCTCGTCCGGGGTGCGGAAGGTGAGGACGGAGAGGACCGGGCCGAAGACCTCGTCGCGGGCGATGGTGTGCGCCTGGGTGACGTTCGTGAAGAGTGTCGGGGCGAACCAGTAGCCCGCCTCCGGGAGGTCGCAGGCGGCGGTCCAGCGCTCGGCGCCCTCCGCCTCGCCCTGCTCCACCAGCGAGGTGATGCGGGTCAGCTGCTCCTCGGAGTTGATGGCGCCGATGTCGGTGTTCTTGTCGAGCGGGTCGCCGAGGCGGAGCGTCGACAGACGGCGCTTGAGCGCGTCGAGCAGCTCGTCCTGGATCGACTCCTGGACCAGGAGTCGGGAGCCCGCGCAGCAGACCTGGCCCTGGTTGAAGAAGATGCCGTTGACGATGCCCTCGACGGCCTGGTCGATCGGGGCGTCGTCGAAGACGATGTTGGCGCCCTTGCCGCCCAGCTCCAGGGTGAGCTTCTTGTCGGTGCCGGCGACCGTGCGGGCGATCTGCTTGCCGACGGCGGTCGAGCCGGTGAAGGCGACCTTGTTCACGTCCGGGTGCGCGACCAGGGCGGCGCCGGTGTCCCCGTACCCGGGGAGGATGTTGACGACGCCCTTCGGCAGCCCGGCCTGGCGGCAGATGTCCGCGAAGAACAGGGCGGAGAGCGGGGTCGTCTCGGCCGGCTTCAGGACGACCGTGTTGCCGGTCGCCAGCGCCGGGGCGATCTTCCATGCCAGCATCAGCAGCGGGAAGTTCCACGGGATGACCTGGCCGGCCACGCCCAGCGGCTTCGGCGCGGGGCCGAAGCCGGCGTGGTCGAGCTTGTCGGCCCAGCCCGCGTAGTAGAAGAAGTGCGCGGCGACCAGGGGGAGGTCCGCGTCGCGGGTCTCCTTGATCGGCTTGCCGTTGTCCAGGGTCTCCAGGACGGCGAGCTCGCGGCTGCGCTCCTGGATGATGCGGGCGATCCGGAAGAGGTACTTGGCGCGCTCGGAGCCGGGGAGCGCGGACCACTTCTCGAAGGCCCTGCGGGCGGCCTTCACCGCGCGGTCCACGTCCGCCTCGCCCGCCTGGGCGATCTCGGAGAGGACCTCCTCGGTGGAGGGGGAGACGGTCTTGAAGACCTTGCCGTCGGCCGCGTCGGTGAACTCGCCGTCGATGAACAGGCCGTAGCTCGGGGCGATGTCGACGACCGCACGCGACTCGGGCGCGGGGGCGTACTCGAAGGGGGAGGTCATGTCGATCAGTCCACCGTCACGTAATCGGGGCCGGAGTAGTGGCCGGTCGCCATCTTCTGGCGCTGCATCAGCAGGTCGTTGAGCAGGCTGGAGGCGCCGAAGCGGAACCAGTGGTTGTCCAGCCAGTCCGCGCCGGCGGTCTCGTTGACCAGCACCAGGAACTTGATGGCTTCCTTGGTGTTGCGGATGCCGCCGGCCGGCTTCACGCCGATCTGCACACCGGTCTGGGCGCGGAAGTCGCGCACCGCCTCCAGCATGAGCAGGGTGTTCGCCGGGGTGGCGTTGACCGCGACCTTGCCGGTCGAGGTCTTGATGAAGTCGGCGCCGGCCATCATGCCGAGCCAGGAGGCGCGGCGGATGTTGTCGTACGTGGACAGCTCGCCGGTCTCGAAGATCACCTTGAGGCGGGCCCGGTCGCCGCACTCCGCCTTGACGGCGGCGATCTGCTCGTACACCTCCAGGTAGCGGCCGGCGAGGAAGGCGCCACGGTCGATGACCATGTCGATCTCGTCCGCGCCCGCTGCGATCGCGTCCGCGGTGTCGGCCAGCTTCACGGGGAGGGCGGCACGGCCCGCCGGGAAGGCGGTGGCGACCGAGGCGACCTTGACGTCCGAGCCCGCGAGGGCGGCCTTGGCGGTGGCCACCATGTCGGGGTAGACGCAGACGGCGGCGGTCGTCGGGGTCGTGCGGTCGGTCGGGTCGGGGTGGACGGCCTTGGCGGCGAGGGCCCGGACCTTGCCCGGGGTGTCCGCGCCTTCGAGCGTCGTCAGGTCGATCATGGAGATGGCCAGGTCGATGGCGTACGCCTTGGACGTGGTCTTGATCGAGCGGGTGCCGAGGGACGCGGCGCGCGCCTCCAGGCCCACGGCGTCGACGCCGGGCAGCCCGTGGAGGAAGCGGCGCAGCGTGCTCTCGGACGCGGTCACGTCGGCGAAAGCTGCTGCTGCGGATGCAGTGGTGGGCATGGTCACCAGTCGAGCATATCTACGCGCGTAGCGACCTGTACAGGGGAGGGCGTCCGAGGAGGCCGAGGTCAGCGGCGCGGGACGGCGTGGTGCCCGGCCGGCAAGGCGGCGCGCCGGGGGCGTGAAGGGCGTGAACAGGGGGGCGTGAAAGGGGTGTCGACGTCGATGGCGGCTGTCACACGCCCGTGACACGGAGTGGACGGATCCCCCATACAAGATCTTTAGATTCTTTATCAGCAGCCAGCGAGAACTCACCGGCCCTCCCCGAGGAGACATCAGCGGCGTGCGACTCGTCTTCATCCGCCACCGAACCTCTTCGGGAGTCGTCATGCGCACCGCCCTTCGCACCGCCCTCGCCGCCGCGCTCGTCGCCGGCGCCGCCGCCACCCCGGTCCTCGCGGCCGGCAGTGCCTTCGCCGCCGGTACGGCCCCGGCGCCGAAGCCCACGGCGACCGCCGCGCCGTCCGTGACCGCCGCCTCGCCGACCGCTGCCGCGCCGACCGCCGCCGCCACCGAGCCGGCCGTCGCCCTGACCGACGCGGCCGGCGCCACGGCGGACGCCGCTCCGTCGGCCACCCCCTCCGTCGCCCCGGTCCGCACCGTCCCGCTCGCCGGAGGGCTGTCGGCGAAGCTCTACCACCGGGGTCAGCAGCACCGCTACTACACCGCCACCGTCATCAAGGGCGGCAAGGAGCTCGGCGAGCTCAAGGCCGGCGGCGGCTACGCCTCCGAGGAGACCAAGGTCTTCGCCGGGTACAAGGTGACCCTGACCTTCGAGGGCAAGGTGACCGCGACCGCGGTCGAGACGGGCCCCGGCACCGCGACGGGCACGCTGGTCCGCACCGAGACGCTGATGACCGGCACCGTCGCCAAGATCTACAAGGTCAAGGAGCAGAACTACCGCGCCGAGCTCTTCTACAAGGGCGCGCCGGTCGGCGTCCTCCGCGCCGTCACCCGCTCCGTCGCCAGCCAGAACAACGGCGAGTTCTTCGTCCTCAACCCGGACGGCACCACCCACAACTGGGCCGGCAACATCGCCCCGTCCCGCCCCGGCATCTACCGGCTCGTGAACGGCACCGTCCTCGAGCTCGGCAAGAAGGACGGCGCCTACGGCCTCCAGCTCATCGACCCCGCCACCGACCTCGGCCACGGCTACGTCTACGCGCACGGCGACCGCAAGGTCTTCCACTTCGGCGCGGCGGTCGTCGTCCTGGAGGTGGACGGCCAGTTCGCCGCCTACGTCCCCGGCTCCGCCAAGCAGGCCGCCCCGCAGCCGTACGGCATGGGCAGCAACGGCCAGGGCGAGAGTGCCCCGGTCGACACCGACCCGGACACCCTCGGCGCGTGCACCATCACCCGCTTCGTCGACATCGGCGCCGGCACCGGCGCCAAGCTGATCATGAGCCCCAAGGGCCCGAAGGCGAAGCTCATCACCGCCGGCGACAACAAGGTCATCGCCGTCCTCGACCGCGCCCACCCCGCGCTCCCGAAGAGCGCCGGCATCATCGCCCGCATCGTCGACCCGTACAGCGCCACCCCGTCCCTCTACACCAAGACCCAGGGCGGCGGCGCGAAGGGCGGCACCCAGGCCTTCCCGAAGCTCCCCAAGGGCTGCAAGCTGAACGCCGTCCCCGGCGCGCCGGGCCGGGGCGCCACCCCGCAGGGCGGCCAGACCTCCGTCATCCCGAAGGGCGGGGTCGCGGCCGGCGCCGAGCTCGCCGCCGAGAGCTCCGCCACGCCGGTCGCGGTCGGTGCCGGTGCCGGTGCCGCCGCGCTGGCCGCCGCCGGGCTCGGCTTCACCGTGCTCCGCCGCCGCGCCGCCGGGGCCCGGGGCTGACCCGTCCACCCCGCGCGTCCCGCTCCTCGCCCCCTGACCCGAGCCCGGAGCGATCCACCCCACCCCGGCCGGCCGTCACCCACCCCGTGACGGCCGGCCGACCCCGTCACGGAGCCCGCCCATGAGCCACCACCGTCGCCGTCGTCCCGCCGCCGCCGTGCTGTGCGCGGCCGCCCTCCTCGCGCTCGCCGGCTGCTCGGCCGGGCCCGAGCCCACGCCGCCCGCCCCGCCGCCCGCCCGGATCGCCGCGTCCGCCGCGCCGGCGCCCACCGCCACGAGCGCGGCGCTCGCCCGCTCCCTGCCCGTCCGCGTCCAGCTGCCCGCCGCCGGCGTCGACGCCCGCGGCATCCTGGACCTCGGGCTGAACGCGGACGGCACCGTCGAGGTGCCCTCCGTCGCGCAGGCCGACCGGATCGGCTGGTACGCCAAGGGCGTCACGCCCGGTGAGACCGGCCCCGCCGTCCTGATCGGCCACTTCGACACCGCGCGCGGACCGGCCGTGCTGAAGGACGTCTCCCGGGTCCGGGTCGGCGACGAGATCACCGTGACCCGCGAGGACGGCACCGCCGCGGTCTTCCGCGTCCGCGAGCTGGAACAGGTCGACAAGGACGCCTTCCCCACCCGCAAGGTCTACGGCGACACCCGCCGCCCCGAGCTGCGGATCATCACCTGCGGCGGCGACCTCGTCGACGGCCACCGGCCGGACAACATCATCCTGTACGCGGACCTGGTCACCGCCCGCCCCGCCTGACGGGCGGACCCCGGGGCGCGGATCGGGGCGGACGGCGTACGGACCGGGAGCGGGCGGACCACGGACGGGGAGCGGGCGGAGTACGGGCGGGGCGCGGGCGACGGGGAGCGGGCGGACCACGGACGGGGAGCGGGCGGAGTACGGACGGGGCGCGGCGGGCCGTGAGCGGGGCGCCTGAGCCTCCCGGTGCCTCCTGAGGCAGAATCGGCGGCATGACGAGCCCCACGCCCTCCGAGCCGAACCCCGAGCCGACCTCCGCCGACCGTGTCTACCGGTCGTCCTTCGGCATCGCGGGAGGCGTCTTCCTGCTCGCCCTGACGCTCGTCTTCGTCGCCGACGCGCTGGTGCGCGGCGAGGGCCGGGCGCCCTGGCTGGCCCTCGCCGGCCTGCTGCTCGCCGTGCCGCTGATCGTCGCCTTCACCATCCGGCCCGCCGTGTACGCCAACGAGGACCGGCTCCGGATCCGCAACCCCTTCCGGGCCATCCTGCTGCCGTGGGGATCGGTCGCCGACGTCCGGGCCGGCTACTCCAGCGAGGTCTTCACCACGGACGGCGTCAAGTACCAGCTGTGGGCCGTGCCCGTCTCGCTGCGGCAGCGGAAGAAGGCCGCCCGCCGGGCCGCCCGCGCCTCCCAGGACGACCCCAGCGGACGCACCTCGGTCACCGCCGACGTCCGGGACAACGCCTCGCGCATCGCGCAGAGCGACCAGAACGTGGCCGACCTGCGCGAGATGGCCGAGACCCACCAGGGCCGGCCGGGGGCACAGGGCGCGCCGCAGGTGCGCTGGGCGTACGAGATCATCGCCCCCGCCGTCGTCGGCCTAGTCCTCCTGGTGGTCCTCGGCGCGACCGGCTGAGGCCGTCGCGACACGAAGGAGGGCCGGTACGGGATTCCCGTACCGGCCCTCCTTCGTCCGGCTACAGCCCCGCGGCCTCCGCCAGGTCCTTCTTCAGCGCGCCCAGCACCTCGGCGCCGGTCGCCCGCGCCGCGGCCAGACCGCTCGCGTCGGCGACCGGGACCACGACCTCCAGGTAGCACTTCAGCTTGGGCTCCGTGCCCGACGGGCGGACGATCACCCGGGCCTTGAAGTCGCCGTCCAGGTGGTAGCGCAGGCCGTCCGTCGGCGGCAGCGACTCCGTGCCTCTGGTCAGGTCCTCCGCCGAGACGACGGTCAGGCCCGCGAGCTTCACCGGCGGGGTCTCGCGCAGCGCCGCCATGGCGTTCGCGATCACGCCCAGGTCCTCCACCCGCACCGACAGCTGGTCCGTCGCGTGCAGCCCGTGCGCGACCGCCAGGTCGTCGAGCAGGTCGGTCAGCGTCCGGTCCCGCTCCTTCAGCTCCGAGGCCAGCTCGGCGACGAGCAGCGCCGCCGTGATGCCGTCCTTGTCGCGGACGCCCTCCGGGTCCACGCAGTAGCCGAGCGCCTCCTCGTAGCCGTACCGCAGACCGTCCACCCGGGCGATCCACTTGAAGCCGGTCAGCGTCTCCTCGTAGCCCACGCCCGCCGCCTCGGCGATCCGCCCGAGCAGCGAGGACGACACGATCGACTCGGCGAAGACGCCCCGGGCGCCCTTGTGCACCAGGTGCGCGGCGAGCAGCGCGCCGACCTCGTCGCCGCGGAGCATCCGCCAGCCGCCCTCGACGGACGCGTCCGGCACGGCCACGGCGCAGCGGTCCGCGTCCGGGTCGTTGGCGATGACGAGGTCGGGGTCCACGGCCCGGGCCGCCTCGAAGGCGAGGTCCATGGCCCCCGGCTCCTCCGGGTTCGGGAACGCGACGGTCGGGAACGCCGGGTCGGGCTCGGCCTGCGCGGCGACCAGCGCGGGGGCGGGGAAGCCGTGCCGGGCGAAGGCCGCCGTCAGCACGTCCTTCCCGACGCCGTGCATGGCCGTGTAGACGGTCCGCGCGGTGCGCGGCGAGCCGGGCGTCAGAACGGCGTCGGTGCGGGCGAGGTACGCCTCCAGCACCTCCTCGCCCAGCGTCTCCCAGCCGTCCTCCGGCCGCGGCACGTCGGCCAGCGCCCGGACGGCGTCGATCTCGGCCGCGATCTCGGCGTCCGCCGGCGGCACGATCTGCGAGCCGTCGCCCAGGTAGACCTTGTAGCCGTTGTCGCGCGGCGGGTTGTGGCTCGCGGTCACCTCGACGCCGGCGACGGCGCCCAGGTGCCTTATGGCGTACGCCAGGACCGGCGTCGGCAGCGGCCGCGGCAGCAGCGCGGCGCGCAGCCCGGCGCCGGTCATCACGGCGGCGGTGTCGCGGGCGAAGTCGGCCGACTTGTAGCGGGCGTCGTAGCCGATCACGACCAGACCGCCGGTCTGCCCCTTCGCCTTCAGGTACGCGGCGAGGCCGGCGGCGGCCCGGATCACCACGGACCGGTTCATCCGCATGGGCCCGGCGCCCAGCTCGCCGCGGAGCCCCGCGGTGCCGAACTGCAGCGTCCCGGCGAACCGGACGGCCAGCTCGTCGGTGTCCCCCCGGTCGAGGAGCGCGCCGAGCTCCTCCCGGGTCTCGGAATCGGGATCCTCGGCGAGCCACGCCTGGGCCCGGGCGAGGAGTTCGTCCTGCGTCACGGTGATGCGCCTTTCGTCTGCGGGCGGTCGGTGGGGTGGGGTGAGGGGAGGGGGAGCGTGGGGGTGGTCGTGCGGCGGTGCGGGCGGAGGGGGTGCGGGTTCGTCCGCTGCGCGGAGCCTTCCCCCACCCCGCCCCTTCCCGAAACCGGGGCTCCGCCCCGGACCCCGCGACCCGGACGCCGGCGGGGCCGCGAATCCAGCCCGTCCGGGCACGAGGCCCGGGATGCCGACGGGACGGACCCGGCCGGTACGGGAAGCGGAGCTCCGCCCCGGACCCCGTGCGGGCGGGGAGCCCGGCCCGTCCGGGAATCGGGGCCAGCCCCGGACCCCACGCGCACGGTGGCCGGGCCCGTACGGGAGGCCCCGGACCCCGTGTGGGCGGGGAGCCCAGTCCGTCCGGGTTCGGGGCTCCGCCCGGACCCTGGCCTCGGCCGCGCCGACGATCCCGCCCGTCCGGCGTTGTCGAGGACACGGCCGTAGGCCGTGCGGGGTCCGGGGCCCGCGCCCGGTTTCGGGAAGGGGCGGGGTGGGGGAGAAGGCCCCGCGCAGCGGCCCGCCCGCACCCCGCGCCCGGCGTTCCAGGCCGGCCGCCCCGCCCCGCGGGGACCCGTCGCCGAGCGGCGTTCCGGGCCGCGGGGAAGTACGTCAGATCCGGTCGAGGACCCGCGTCAGCAGTTCACCCATCCGCGCCGCCGAGTCCCGCCCCGCCTGGAGCACCTCCTCGTGGTTCAGCGGCTCGCCCGAGAGCCCCGCCGCCAGGTTGGTGACGAGCGAGATGCCGAGGACCTCCGCGCCGGCCTCGCGCGCCGCGATGGCCTCCAGGACGGTGGACATGCCGACGAGGTCGCCGCCGAGCACCCGCACCATGTTGATCTCGGCGGGGGTCTCGTAGTGCGGGCCGGGGAACTGGACGTACACGCCCTCCTCCAGCGTCTCGTCGACCTCCTTGCACAGCGCCCGCAGCCGCGGCGAGTACAGGTCGGTGAGGTCGACGAAGTTCGCGCCGACGATCGGCGAGGCGGCCGTCAGGTTGATGTGGTCGCTGATGAGGACCGGCTGGCCGGGGCGCATGCCTTCGCGCAGACCGCCGCAGCCGTTCGTCAGGACGACGGTCTTCACGCCGGCGGCGACGGCCGTGCGGACGCCGTGCGCGACGGAGGCGACCCCGCGGCCCTCGTAGAAGTGGGTGCGGCCGAGGAAGACCAGGGCGCGCTTCTCGCCGATCTTGTACGAGCGGATCTTGCCGCCGTGGCCCTCGACGGCCGGCGGCGGGAAGCCCGGGAGCTCGGTGACGGGGAACTCGGCCTCGGGGGCGCCCAGGGCGTCGACGGCCGGGGCCCAGCCGGAGCCCATGACCAGGGCGACGTCGTGGTTCTCGACGCCGGTCAGCTCGCGCAGGCGCGCGGCGGCGGCTTCGGCGGCCTCGTACGGGGTGGCAGTAGCGTTCACTGGCTCTTCTCGCCTCGGGGAGGGGGTCCGAGGGAGGTGACCCCGGACGGAATTCGTTCGCGAAGAAGCCTAGCCCGAGAATTCCTACGCGCGTAGATGACGGCGCGGACGGACATGCGATCGTTGTCTTGTCGTTTCCGACAAACGGGCGCGGACGGGGCGCCGGACCGGCGGTCAGCAGGGCCGCTTGCGGATCTCCATCACGTAGTCGTGCGGCGCGCCGGCCGACTCCGCCGCGTCGGCGACCTCGCCGAGGTAGCGCGCGGACGGCAGCCCGCCCTCGTACGCGTTGAGCACGTACACCCAGGCCGGCTCGTCCCCGTCGAGCGTGTGCACCCGCACCCGCATCCGCCGGTAGATGTCGAGCCCGACGCCCTCCCACCGGTCCATCGAGTCCTCGTCCATCGGGGCGATGTCGTACAGCGCGACGAAGACCTGCTGGCGCGGGGCCTCCACGAGGGTCGCGAGCGCCCCCTCCCAGCCCATCTGCTCGCCGCCGAAGGTGAGCCGCCAGCCGTTCAGCCAGCCGGTGCCGCGCAGCGGGGAGTGCGGGGCGCGGCGGCTCATCAGCCGCGCGTCGAGGTTGCCGGCGTAGGCGGCGTAGAGCGACATGGGACCGAGGGTACGGGAGTGACCCTGGTAACCGGTGAACTCCGAGGTGGGGGCCGCGGGGGCCGATCGGGGCCCGTGCGGGGGACCGTTCGCGGGCCCCGGCGCGAGGGAGTCCGCCGCGTGCGGGAGAATGGGGTACGCACTTGAAGCGTGCGGGACAATGGCGTACGCACTGCAGCCCAGCGGGGGCCGCACACCCCCGGCAGAACGAGAGCGCGAGGCGTAGATCCCAGTGACCCGGATCGTGATCATCGGCGGCGGACCCGGCGGATACGAGGCTGCCCTGGTGGGCGCCCAGCTCGGCGCGGAGGTGACCGTCGTCGACTGCGACGGCCTCGGCGGCGCGTCCGTCCTGACCGACTGCGTCCCCTCCAAGACCCTGATCGCCACCGCCGAGGTGATGACCACCTTCGACTCCTCCTACGAGGAGCTGGGCATCATCGTCGCGGACGACACCCCGCACGTCGAGCAGGCCGCCCGCGTCGTCGGCGTGGACCTCGGCAAGGTCAACCGACGGGTGAAGCGGCTCGCGCTGGCCCAGTCGCACGACATCACCGCCTCCGTCACCCGGGCCGGCGCCCGGGTGCTGCGCGGCCGTGGCCGGCTCTCCGGCCGGCAGGCCGTGGACGGCTCCCGACAGGTGGTCGTCACCGCCGCCGACGGCAGCGAGGAGACGCTGACCGCGGACGCGGTGCTGATCGCGACGGGCGGTCACCCGCGCGAGCTGGCCGACGCCAAGCCGGACGGCGAGCGGATCCTGAACTGGACCCAGGTCTACGACCTGAAGGAGCTCCCGGAGGAGCTCATCGTGGTCGGCTCCGGTGTGACCGGCGCCGAGTTCGCCGGCGCCTACCAGGCCCTCGGCTCCCGGGTCACGCTCGTCTCCAGCCGTGACCGCGTGCTGCCCGGCGAGGATCCGGACGCCGCCGCGGTCCTGGAGGACGTCTTCCGGCGCCGCGGCATGAACGTCATGGCCCGCTCCCGCGCCGAGTCCGCCAAGCGGGTCGGCGACCGGGTCGAGGTCACCCTCGCGGACGGCCGGGTCATCTCCGGCACCCACTGCCTGATGGCGGTCGGCGCGATCCCGAACTCCGCCGGCATGGGCCTGGAGGAGGCCGGGGTCAGGCTCAAGGACTCCGGGCACATCTGGACCGACCGGGTCTCCCGCACCTCCGCCCCCGGCGTGTACGCGGCCGGCGACGTCACCGGCGTCTTCGCGCTCGCCTCGGTCGCCGCCATGCAGGGCCGGATCGCGATGTACCACTTCCTCGGCGACGCGGTGGCCCCGCTCAACCTGAAGACGGTCTCCTCGAACGTCTTCACCGACCCCGAGATCGCCACCGTCGGCTACACCCAGGCCGACGTCGACGCCGGCAAGATCGACGCCAAGGTCGTCAAGCTGCCCCTGCTGCGCAACCCGCGCGCCAAGATGCAGGGCATCCGGGACGGCTTCGTCAAGATCTTCTGCCGCCCCGGCACCGGCATCGTGGTCGGCGGCTGTGTCGTCGCACCCCGGGCGAGCGAGCTGATCCACCCCATCTCGATCGCGGTCGACAACAATCTGACGGTCGAACAGATCGCAAATGCTTTCACCGTGTACCCCTCCCTGTCGGGCTCGATCGCCGAAGTGGCACGGCAGTTGCACACCCGAAAGACCTCGGCCGAGGGCTGAGGCCGGCGGCGATCACCGGTCCCGCCTGCGGGAACGGTTCGCCGACTCGGACAACCCCCGGCACAACGGGGCATAGAACGATCAATGGCGGGGCTCTCCATACCACTCGGGAGCCCCGCCTGTGTGCATCTTCCGCAATCCGGTCCATAGTGCTGAAAAGCAACGGCGACGCACGTTACTGTCAGTTTCGTGTTCGCTGCAGAACGTCGCCAGTTGATCCTCGAAATGGTGCGAGCCAATGGGGCCGTGTCGCTCCGCGAGCTCGCCCGCGTCGTCCAGACCTCCGAAGTGACCGTGCGCCGCGACGTACGGGCCCTGGAGGCAGAAGGACTCCTCGACCGCCGGCACGGCGGTGCGGTGTTGCCGGGCGGATTCACGCGAGAATCCGGCTTCCCGCAGAAATCCCATCTCGCGACCGCGGAGAAGACGGCCATCGCCGACGTCGCCGCGAGCCTGGTCGAAGAGGGCGAGGCCATCGTCGTCGGCGCCGGGACCACCACCCAGGAGCTGGCCCGCCGGCTGGCCCGGGTGCCCGGACTGACCGTGGTCACCAACTCGCTGCTGGTCGCCCAGGCCCTGGCGCACGCCAACCGGGTCGAGGTCGTCATGACCGGCGGCACCCTGCGCGGCTCCAACTACGCCCTGGTGGGCAGCGGTGCCGAGCAGTCGCTCCAGGGGCTGCGCGTCTCCCGCGCCTTCCTCTCTGGCAGCGGGCTCACCGCCGAGCGCGGGCTCTCCACGTCCAACATGCTCTCCGCGAGCGTGGACCGGGCCCTCGTCCAGGCCGCCGCCGAGGTCGTGGTGCTCGCCGACCACACCAAGCTCGGCACCGACACCATGTTCCAGACGGTGCCGACCGACGTGATCACCCGGCTGGTCACCGACGAGCCCCCGCCGCACGACGAGCGGGCCGCCTCCGAGCTCCAGGCCCTCGCCGACCAGGGCGTGCAGATCGCCGTGGCCGGCACCGGGCAGGGCGGCGCCCCCGTCGGCGAGCAGCTGCCGCCGGGCGTCCGGGGCCGCCGCGAGATGCCGCTCCCCGTCCAGCGCGGGGGCAGGATCCCGGGCGGCCAGTTCCGCGGCCCCGGCCCCGGACTGGGCGCCGAGCCCCTGGAGCGCACGGCCCGCGTCGCGGACCTCCGCCGCCGCTGAGCTCCTCGCCCCACCCGTACCACCCGGGTCGTCCCCGTACGCAGTGAGCCGCCGCCCCTTCCCGTATCCGCACACGGCGAAGGGCCCCCAGGCGGCTGCCTGCGGGCCCCTCGTGCGCGGGAACGTCAGCCCTTGATCTCGCAGATGCCGGCGCCGGACGTCACCGACGCGCCGACCTCGGCGCTCAGGCCCGTGACGGTGCCCGCCTTGTGCGCGTTGAGCGGCTGCTCCATCTTCATGGCCTCCAGGACGACGATCAGATCGCCCTCCTTGACCTCCTGGCCCTCCTCGACCGCGACCTTCACGATCGTGCCCTGCATGGGCGAGGCGAGGGTGTCGCCCGAGGCCGTCGGGCCGGACTTCTTGGCGGCGCGCCGCTTCGGCTTGGCACCGGCGGCCAGACCCGTACGGGCCAGCGACATGCCGAGCGACGACGGGAGGGAGACCTCCAGGCGCTTGCCGCCGACCTCGACCACGATGGTCTCGCGGCCGGCCTCGTCCTCGTCCGCGTCGGCACCGGCCGGGGCGAACGGCTTGATCTCGTTTACGAACTCCGTCTCGATCCACCGGGTGTGGACGCGGAACGGGTCGGCGGTGAAGTCCGGGTCGACCACGACGGCCTGGTGGAACGGGATGGCGGTGGCCATGCCCTCGACCTTGAACTCGGCGAGCGCGCGGGCGGCGCGCTGGAGCGCCTGCTCGCGGGTGGCGCCGGTGACGATCAGCTTGGCGAGGAGCGAGTCCCAGGCCGGGCCGATGACCGAGCCGGACTCGACGCCCGCGTCCAGGCGGACGCCCGGGCCGGTCGGCGGCTGGAAGACGGTGACGGTGCCGGGGGCCGGGAGGAAGTTGCGGCCCGGGTCCTCGCCGTTGATGCGGAACTCGAAGGAGTGACCGCGCACGGCCGGGTCGCCGTAGCCGAGCTCCTCGCCGTCGGCGATCCGGAACATCTCGCGGACCAGGTCGATGCCGGTGACCTCCTCGGTCACCGGGTGCTCCACCTGCAGACGGGTGTTGACCTCCAGGAAGGAGATCGTGCCGTCGAGGCCGACGAGGAACTCGACCGTGCCGGCGCCGACGTAGCCGGCCTCCTTCAGGATCGCCTTCGACGCGGCGTACAGCTGCGCGTTCTGCTCCTCCGTCAGGAACGGCGCGGGCGCCTCCTCGACGAGCTTCTGGTGGCGGCGCTGGAGCGAGCAGTCACGGGTCGAGACGACGACGACGTTGCCGTGCTGGTCGGCGAGGCACTGGGTCTCGACGTGGCGCGGCTTGTCGAGGTAGCGCTCGACGAAGCACTCGCCGCGGCCGAAGGCGGCGACGGCCTCGCGCACCGCGGAGTCGTACAGCTCGGGGACCTCTTCGAGGGTGCGGGCGACCTTGAGGCCGCGGCCGCCGCCGCCGAAGGCCGCCTTGATGGCGATCGGCAGGCCGTGCTCCTCGGCGAAGGCGACGACCTCGTCCGCGCCGGAGACCGGGTCCGGGGTGCCCGCGACGAGCGGGGCGCCCGCGCGCTGGGCGATGTGCCGGGCGGCGACCTTGTCACCGAGGTCGCGGATGGCCTGCGGCGGCGGACCGATCCAGGTCAGCCCGGCGTCGATCACGGCCTGGGCGAACTCCGCGTTCTCGGAGAGGAATCCGTAGCCGGGGTGGACCGCGTCCGCGCCGGCGTCCTTCGCGGCCTGGAGCACCTTGGCCATGTCCAGGTAGCTGGTGGCCGGGGTGTCACCGCCCAGGGCGAACGCCTCGTCGGCCGCGCGGACGTGCAGAGCGTCCCGGTCCGGGTCGGCGTAGACGGCTACGCTGGCGATCCCGGCATCCCGGCAGGCACGGGCGACACGAACAGCGATTTCGCCACGGTTGGCGATGAGCACCTTGCGCACGATGGCTCCCTCCTTGAAACAAGCTGAGTTTAGGGACTGCCGACACGGCCCCTCGACCCGTCCCCAGGGGTGAGCTTGCCCACACGGAGAGTGAACCGGCGGTCGCTCGGGTCGTGAAATCCCTTGTCGCACCACGGTACGCAGGGTTTCTTGACGGCACAGTAGCTCCGCGGTGTGGCGCAGGTCTCTGTTCGTGGAGCCAGTCGCCATTCGGGTTTCTTTGTGGAGTCCCTACGAATGGCTCAATGATTCTTTGCCGGACCGTCGCGCTTCGGCCATCGTGTCCGCACTCTTGTCCGAGGGTTTACCGGCCAGTAGCCTTCGCGCTGTCGACCGTACTGTCGGTAACAGCCGAATTCAGGGGGTGGCCGAGGTGGCCCGCAGACCGATCGCGCTCGTCACGGCCGCCGTGCTCCTCGTGGAGGCGCCCGCCATCGTCGGCGTCAACGCGATCATGGCCCGGTTCGTGGAGGTCCAGTCGATGTCCCTCGACGGGCTCGACCCCGATCACATGGTCACCGGCACCTGGGCCCTCGGCATCGGCTCCGGCCTCGCCCTCGCGCTCTGCGCCCTGGTCGCCCTCCTCACGGGCGTCCGCGACCGCGGCCCCGGCCGCTTCGGGCGCGGGCTGCTGATCGGCTGCGCGGTCGTGCACGGGCTGCTCGGCGCCGTCGCGGCCGCCCTGATCGGCTGGGGCGCCTTCGCCGTCCTGATGACCGTCGTCGGGCTGATCGTGCTCACCCTGGTGATGTACGGGAAGGAGCCCGCCGGAAAGCCGGCGGCGGAGAAGCCGGCGGCCGGGAAGCCCGCGGCCGGGGAGGCCGGGGCCGCGACGGCCTGACGGGGCTCAGGACCAGAGCTCGGTGATGCCCACGTCGAGCTTGGCGAGGAGCCGGCGCAGCAGCGGCAGCGAGAGGCCGATGACGTTGCCGGGGTCGCCGTCGATGCCCTCGATGAACGGCGCCGACCGGCCGTCCAGGGTGAACGCGCCCGCCACGTGCAGCGGTTCGCCGCTGGCCACGTACGCCGCGATCTCCTCGTCCGTCGGCTCGCCGAACCGCACCACCGTGGAGGCGGTGGCCGACTCGTACCGCTTGGCCGTCGTGTCGTAGACGCAGTGGCCGGTCTGCAGGATGCCGACCCGGCCGCGCATGTCCCGCCAGCGGGCGGTGGCCTCGTCGGCGTCGGCGGGCTTGCCCAGGGCGCGTCCGTCCAGCTCCAGGACCGAGTCGCAGCCGATCACCAGGGCACCGCTCGCCTCCGGGCGGGCGGCGACGTGCGCGGCCTTGGCCTCGGCGAGCGCCAGCGCGAGCTCGGCCGGGGTGGGGGCGTGGACCTTGTCCTCGTCCACGCCGCTGACGATCACCTCGGGCGCGAGGCCGGCCTGGCGGAGCAGGCCGAGCCGGGCGGGGGAGGCGGAGGCGAGGACGAGCCGGCGGGGCGTGCCGCCCGGGTGATCAGCAGTCATGGGGGCAGCGTACTCAGCGCGCGCCCATGACGAGCATCAGGACGACCATGGCCAGCGCCAGGAGTACGCCCGATCTGCGGAGCATCTCCTGGGTCTCGCGCAGGAACTTCGGCGGCTTGTTCTCCGGGTCGGACCACAGCATGCCCCCGATCCTGCTGCCGGGGCGGCCGGAGCGCCTGAGTACGGATACTCAAGCCGCCCCGGAAGTCGCCCCCGAGAAGTCCCCGAGAAGTCCCCGGGAGGTCTCCCGGACGTCCCCCGGAAGTCCCCGGGAGGTCTCCCGGACGTCCCCCGGAAGTCCCCGGGAGGTCTCCCGGACGTCCCCCGGAAGTCCCCCGTGGGTCGCCCCGGTCGCCCTCAGGCGACGTACGCGCCGGCCGCGGCGGCGGCCAGGGCGGTCGTGACGGCCCGCTCGGCGTCGGCGGGGGTCAGCTCCTCCTGGGTGATGGCGAAGCGGTAGTAGAGCGGCGCGGAGACGGCCCGGAGCAGTTCCAGCGGGTCGGTACCGGCCGGGAGTTCGCCGCGCGCGGCGGCCCGCTCGGCGACCGGGGCCCACTCGGTCAGCCGGGTGCGGTAGAAGCCGTTCAGGGCCCGGGCGCACTCCTCGTCGCAGGCGGCGGCGGCGATGACGGCGCGGAAGACGGCGCCCATCCGCAGGTCGGTGAGGGTCTCCCGGACGAGTGCGGCGTTGGCGCGCAGGTCCCCGGCGAGGGTGCCGGTGTCGGCGGCGGGCTGGGACTGCTCGGCCATGTCCGTCAGGAGATCGGCGACGAGACCGACGGGGGTGCCCCAGCGGCGGTAGACGGTGGTCTTCCCGACGCCGGCGGCGGCGGCGATCTGGTCCATGTTCAGGCTCGGGAAGCCGCCGGTGGCGAGGGTCTCCTGGGTGGCGTCGAGGACGGCCCGGCGCACTTTGGCGGTACGGCCTCCGGGGCGCTGGGTGCCGGGCACGGCCGACGGGCTCTCGCTCAAATGGGTCTCCTGTTCCGTTAAGGCGGTTCGGTCTGCTACGGTCTCGTTCATCTTAACGGAACCAGTCTCCCATTAAGGGGTCCCGTCATGGTCGCCCTCGACGCTCCTCCCGCCGCCGCCCCGGCCGCCCGCATGGACGGACGGATGCGGCTCGTCCTCGTCGTCCTCCTCGTCGCCCAGTTCATGCTGGCCGTCGACTTCTCGATCCTGAACGTCGCCCTCCCCGTCATCGGCGAAGGACTCGGCTTCTCCCTCGGCGGGCTCCAGTGGATCGCCACCGCCTTCGCCCTCGCCGCCGCCGGCTTCACCCTCCTCTTCGGACGCCTCGCCGACCTCCTCGGCCGCCGCCGCGTCTTCCTCTGCGGCATGGCCGTCCTCGGCGCCGCCTCCCTCGCCGGCGGCCTCGCCACCACCCCCGAACTCCTCATGGCCGCCCGCGTCGCCCAAGGCCTCGCCACCGCCGCCGTCACCCCGGCCGGCCTCTCCCTGCTCACCTCCGCCTTCCCCGAGGGCCCGCTCCGCGACAAGGCCCTCGGCCTCAACGGCGCCCTCATGTCCGCCGGGTTCACCACCGGCGCCGTCCTCGGCGGCGTCCTCACCGACCTGCTCTCCTGGCGCTGGGCCTTCTTCATCAACGTGCCGGTCGCCCTCGCCGTCCTGCTCGTCGCCCCCGCCGTCATCGAGGAGAGCCGCCCCGCCGCCCGTCCCCGGCTCGACGTCCCCGGCGCGGTCACCGTCACCGGCGGCCTGCTCGCCCTCGTCCTCGGACTCACCGCCGCCGGCGAGCACGGCTGGGCCGCCCCCGCCACCCTCGTCCCCCTCGCCGCGGCCGCCGTCCTGCTCACCGCCTTCCCCTTCGTCGAGCGGCGCTCCCCGGAGCCCCTCGTCCCGCTCCGGATCCTCCGCCGCCGCACCGTCGTCTGGGGCAACCTCGCCGGGCTCGCCGCCTTCGCCACCGAGACCTCGCTGGTCTTCCTGATGACCCTGCACCTCCAGGACGTGCTCGGCTTCTCCCCGCTCGCCGCCGGCCTCTCCTTCGGCGTCCTCGGCGCCGGCACCGTCCTCGGCGGCCTGCTCGCGCCCCGCTTCCTCGGCCGCTTCTCGCCCCGCGCCGCCCTCGTCGCCGGCGGCGCCCTCCAGGCCGCCGCCACCCTCACCCTCCTCGGCATCGGCGACGAGCGGAGCACCTACGGACTGCTCCTCGCGGCCACCTTCGCCGGCGGCGTCGGCAACATGCTCGCCATCGTCGGCTTCATGGTCACCGCCACCTCCGGCCTGCCCGACAGCGAGCAGGGCATGGCCACCGGCATCGCCACCATGACCCAGCAGATCGGCATCACCCTCGGCACCCCGGTGATGAGCGCCGTCGTCGTCACGGCCGCCACGCTCCCCGGCGGCATCGCCCGGGCGGTCGCCGTCAACGCGGTCCTCGTCCTCCTCGCCGCCCTCGCCTCCGCCGTCTTCCTCAGGAAGCGTTGAGCGGGCACGACGAAGGCCGGACCCCCCGCACACGGGGTCCGGCCTTCGCTCATGTCACACCGTTCGGGCCGCGCCTACACCGGCCAGTAGGACCGCGCCCAGGCCCGCGGGCCCGGCCGCTGTCGTACCGCCCGCGCGATCCGCGCCGGATCCGACCAGCCCTCCGGGACCGCCGGGCCGCCGCCCTGCGCGGCCGCCGCCGCCGTGGCCGCGGCCCGGGCCTGGACCACCGCCAGTGCGGCGGCCAGCTCCTCGGGCGTCGGGTTGCCTCGTACGACTCTGATCATCGTGCTGTCCCTCCCGAGGGCTAGAGCGGGATGTTGCCGTGCTTCTTCGGGGGCAGGGATTCCCGCTTCGTGCGGAGCTGACGCAGCCCCTTCACGATCTGCGGGCGGGTGTCCGACGGCAGGATCACCCCGTCGATGTAACCGCGCTCGGCTGCGGTGTACGGGTTGAGCAGCGTGTCCTCGTACTCCTGGATCAGCCGCGCCCGCACCGCCTCGACGTCCTCGCCGTTCGCCTCCGCCTCCGCGATCGTGCGGCGGTGCAGGATGTTCACCGCGCCCTGCGCGCCCATGACGGCGATCTGCGCCGTCGGCCACGCCAGGTTCAGGTCGGCGCCCAGGTGCTTGGAGCCCATGACGTCGTACGCGCCGCCGAACGCCTTGCGGGTGATGACCGTGATCAGCGGGACGGTCGCCTCGGCGTACGCGTAGATCAGCTTCGCGCCGCGCCGGATGATGCCGCCGTACTCCTGGTCCACGCCCGGCAGGAAGCCCGGCACGTCCACGAAGGTCAGCACCGGGATGTTGAAGGCGTCGCAGGTGCGCACGAACCGCGCCGCCTTCTCCGAGGCGTTGATGTCCAGACAGCCCGCGAACTGCATCGGCTGGTTGGCGACGATGCCGACCGGGAAGCCCTCCACCCGGCCGAAGCCGGTCAGGATGTTCGGCGCGAACAGCGCCTGCGTCTCCAGGAACTCGCCGTCGTCCACGACGTGCTCGATGACCTTGTGCATGTCGTACGGCTGGTTCGCCGAGTCCGGGATCAGCGTGTCGAGCTCCAGGTCCTCGTCCGACACCTCGGTCTCCGCCGTCTCCGGGAAGGCCGGCGCCTCGGAGAGGTTGTTCGACGGCAGGTACGAGAGCAGCTGCTTCACGTACTCGACGGCGTCCTTCTCGTCCCCCGCCATGTGGTGCGCCACGCCCGACGTCGTGTTGTGCGTCCGGGCGCCGCCCAGCTCCTCGAAGCCCACGTCCTCGCCGGTCACCGTCTTGATGACGTCCGGACCCGTGATGAACATGTGCGAGGTCTGGTCCACCATCACCGTGAAGTCGGTGATCGCGGGGGAGTACACCGCGCCGCCCGCGCACGGGCCCACGATCAGCGAGATCTGCGGGATGACGCCCGACGCGTGGGTGTTGCGGCGGAAGATCTCGCCGTACATGCCGAGCGCGCTCACACCCTCCTGGATGCGGGCGCCGCCCGAGTCGTTGATGCCGACGACCGGGCAGCCGGTCTTCAGCGCGAAGTCCATCACCTTGATGATCTTCTGCCCGTACGTCTCGCCCAGCGCCCCGCCGAAGACCGTGAAGTCCTGCGAGAACACGGCGACCGGACGGCCGTCGACCGTGCCGTAGCCGGTCACCACGCCGTCGCCGTACGGCCGGTTCTTCTCCAGGCCGAAGTTGGTCGACCGGTGCCGGGCCAGCTCGTCCAGCTCGACGAAGGAGCCCTCGTCGAGCAGCAGGGCGATCCGCTCACGCGCGGTCAGCTTGCCCTTCGCGTGCTGCTTCTCCACCGCGCGCTCCGAGCCGGCGTGCGTGGCCTCGCCGATGCGGCGCCTCAGATCCGCGATCTTGCCCGCGGTCGTGTGAATGTCGATCTCGTACTGCTCTGCCGGCTCGGACATCGGGATGCGGCTCCCTGCCTGGTCACGGGGGGTTCGTTGACTGCGAATGGGCTACTGACGGCCTGTTGGTCCGTAGCGTATCGGCGCGGGTACGGCAGCGCAGTGCGGTCTATCCCACACCTAGTCTGGCTTGCATGACGTCCTCCCACGCATCCGGCGGGCCCTGGTCCGACCTCGACCGGCCCCCGCTGAACGTCCGCGCGCTGCGCCAGGCGCTGATCCTCCCGGACGGCCTCTGGACCTCCCTCGACGTGGTCCCCGGCACCGGCTCCACCAACTCCGACCTCGCCGCGCGCGCCGACGGACTGCCCGAGGGGGCCGTCCTCGTCGCCGAGGAGCAGACCGCCGGCCGGGGCCGCCTCGACCGGACCTGGAGCGCCCCCGCCCGCTCCGGGCTCTTCCTGTCCGTCCTGCTCAAGCCCGAGGTCCCCGCGCACCGGCTCGGCTGGCTGCCGCTGCTCACCGGCGTCGCCGCCGCCACGGGTCTGGTGAAGGCCGCCGGCGTCGACGTCTCCCTCAAGTGGCCCAACGACCTCCTGGTCGATGTCGACGGCGAGGAGCGCAAGGCCGGCGGCATCCTCGCCGAGCGGGCCGGCGAGGACGGCGTCGTCGTCGGCCTCGGCCTCAACGTCTCGCTGCGCGCCGACGAACTGCCCGTCCCCACGGCCGGCTCCCTCCTCCTCGCCGACGCCGTCTCCACCGACCGCGACACCCTGCTCCGGGCCGTCCTCCGCTCCCTCGCCGACTGGTACGGCGCCTGGACGCGGGCCGACGGCGACCCCGGGGCGTCCGGGATCCAGGCGGCGTACGAGGCGCAGTGCTCCACCCTCGGCCGCCGGATCCGCGCCGACCTGCCGGGCGAGCGGATGCTGGAGGGCGAGGCGACCGGCGTCGACGGCGACGGGCGTCTGGTGGTCGCCACGGAGGGCGGCGGCACCGAGGCGGTCGGCGCCGGCGACATCGTCCACCTGCGCGCGGCGGGCTGATCCCCCGGGCGTTCCGGCGTGAGCCAGCCCACACCTGTCGTATCGTGGAGCGCGATCCAGGCGAACAGATCGGCAGGACAGTGGGCAGCGGCAGGGAACGGGCAGGAGGCGGCCGGTGACCGTCGACGACGCGAACACGGGAGACGGCCGGTCCGAGCCCCCCGAGCCGTCCGGGACGGCCGCCGCGTCCTCGGCGTACCCGACCCCGCACCACGCCGTCGACCACACGGCCGAGCCGCCGGACGACCCGCTCGCCATCCGCCTCGAACAGCTCATCCTCGGCGCCGACCGCCGCTACACGCCCTTCCAGGCCGCCCGCACCGCGGGCGTCTCCATGGAGCTGGCCTCCCGCTTCTGGCGGGCCATGGGCTTCGCCGACATCGGCCAGGCCAAGGCGCTCACCGAGGCCGACGTGCTCGCGCTGCGGCGGCTCGCCGGTCTCGTCGAGGCGGGGCTGCTCAGCGAGCCGATGGCGGTGCAGGTGGCCCGCTCCACCGGGCAGACCACCGCCCGGCTGGCCGAATGGCAGATCGACTCCTTCCTGGAGGGCCTCACCGAGCCGCCCGAGCCCGGCATGACCCGCGCCGAGGTCACGTACCCGCTGGTCGAACTGCTCCTGCCGGAGCTGGAGGAGTTCCTGATCTACGTGTGGCGGCGGCAGCTCGCCGCCGCCACCGGCCGGGTCGCGCAGGCCGCCGACGACGAGGAGATGGTGGACCGGCGGCTCGCCGTCGGCTTCGCCGACCTCGTCGGCTTCACCCGCCTCACCCGCCGGCTGGAGGAGGAGGAGCTCGGTGAGCTGGTCGAGGCCTTCGAGACCACCTGCGCCGACCTCGTCGCCGCGCACGGCGGCCGGCTCATCAAGACCCTCGGCGACGAGGTGCTGTACGCGGCGGACGACGCCGGCATCGCCGCCGAGATCGCCCTCCGCCTGATCGAGACCCTCAGCCAGGACGAGACCATGCCCGCGCTGCGGGTCGGCATCGCCTTCGGCACCGTGACGACCCGGATGGGCGACGTCTTCGGCACCACCGTCAACCTGGCCAGCCGGCTCACCTCGATAGCGCCGAAGGACGCCGTGCTGGTCGACAGCGCCTTCGCCGAGGAGCTGACCCGCACCGGCGAGGTGCCCGCCTCCGAGGCCGAGGCGGCGGAGCAGGCCGCCCGCGCCGAGAAGGAGGGCCGGGCCCCGCAGACGTACCGCTTCGCGCTCCAGCCGATGTGGCAGCGGTCCGTCCGCGGCCTCGGCGTCGTGGAGCCCTGGCTCCTGAACCGCCGCCCGACCTAAGATCCCTCCCGGTGCAGATGTGAACCGTCGTTAACCGGGAGGGCGCAGGAGATGTCCGAGCAGCGTTTTGGTGAGTTCGTGCTGGTCCGCAAGGAGGGGCACGTCGCCGAGTTCGTCCTCGACCGGCCCAAGGCGATGAACGCGGTCTCCTCCGAGATGGCCCGCTCCATCGGCGAGGCGTGTGCGGCGCTCGCCGCCGACCGGGAGGTCCGGGTCACCGTCCTGACCTCCTCGAACGACCGGGCCTTCTGCGTCGGCGCCGACCTGAAGGAGCGCAACTCCTTCACCGACGCCGAGCTGGTCCGCCAGCGGCCCACCGCCCGCGGCGCCTACACCGGCGTCCTGGAGCTGCCCATGCCGACCGTCGCCGCCGTGCACGGCTTCGCCCTCGGCGGCGGCTACGAGCTGGCGCTCTCCTGCGACGTCATCGTCGCCGACGCCACCGCCGTCGTCGGCCTCCCCGAGGTCTCCGTCGGCGTCATCCCGGGCGGCGGCGGTACGCAGCTGCTGCCGCGCCGGGTGGGCGCGGCGCGCGCCGCCGAGCTGGTCTTCACGGCGCGCCGGGTGGACGCCGCCGAGGCGGCGGAGCTGGGCCTGGTGGACGTCCTCGCGGAGGACGCCCGGACGGCCGCCCTGGAGCTGGCGGGGCGGATCGCCGCGAACTCGCCGGTCGGGCTGCGCGCCGCGAAGAAGGCGATGCGGCTGGGGCAGGGCCTGGACCTGCGGGCCGGTCTGGAGGTCGAGGACGCGGCCTGGCGCTCGGTGGCCTTCTCCGGCGACCGGGCGGAGGGCGTGGCGGCGTTCAACGAGAAGCGGAAGCCGGAGTGGCCCGGCGAGTAACGCGATTGATCCAATTTCGTACCACTTGTCACTTTCTGTGACGTCTCGGTGGGGAAAACGGATCAAACCTCCCTAAGCTGGAGGAATGGGTGAGGATGTGCGGCTGCGGGCCGTGGTGGCGCTGGCGCAGGGGATGGCGGCGGCGCACACCCCGCGCGAGTTCTGGCGGGCCGCGGCGCTCGGAGCGTCCGCCGGTCTCGACGGGAGCTTCGGCGCCCTCTCGGTCTGGGAGAGGGACCACGGGCGGCTGCGGGTGCTGGTGAACGCCGGGGACCGGGCCGTCGGCGAGGAGGAGTTCCCGGACGCGGAGACGTATCCGGTCCACCAGTTCCCCGAGATCACCGAGTTCCTGCACGAGCGGTGGGCGGTCGGCGCGGGCCCGCACGCCTGGGTCGAGAGCGCGGACGCGCCCGTGCTGACCGGCCGGGTGGCCGGGCTCCGCCGGCGCGGGAGGTGCTGCTGCGTCGTCGCCCCGATCGTGCTGCACGGCCGGGCGTGGGGGGAGCTGTACGTGGCCCGGCCGGCGGGGGCGAAACCTTTCACCGCGGCGGACGCGGACTTCGCGAACGTCCTCACGGCGGTCGTCGCGGCCGGCATCGCCCAGGCCGAGCGCCTGGAGGAGGTCCGCAAGCTCGCCTTCACCGACCCCCTCACCGGCCTCGCCAACCGGCGCGCGGTCGACGCCCGCCTCGACGAGGCCATCGAGCGCTACCGGGCCGACGGCTCCGTCGTCAGCCTCGTCGTCTGCGACCTGAACGGCCTCAAGCGCGTCAACGACACCCACGGCCACGCCGTCGGCGACCGCCTCCTGGAACGCTTCGGCTCCGTCCTCTCCCGCTGCGGGGCCCGCCTCCCCGGCGCCCTCGCGGCCCGCCTCGGCGGCGACGAGTTCTGCCTGCTGGCGGTCGGCCCGACCGCCGACGAGGTGGTCGCGGTGGCGGAGGAGCTCTGCGTCCGCGCGGCCGAGCTGGAACTCGGCGAGGGCGTCGCCATCGGCGTCGCCTCCACCGGCGACCCCATCGGCCCCCTCAAGTCCGCCCGCCGACTCTTCCGCCTCGCCGACGCCGCCCAGTACCAGGCCAAGGCGGCCCGCTCCGCGAAACCGGTCGTCGCCGGCCGCGACGGCACCGTCATCCGCCTCGCCGACGCCCCGCCCGGCGCCCGCGACCGGCGCCGCTTCCGCGACGCCCCGACGGTGGAACTGCCTCCGGATCCGTAAGGGGCCGCCCCGGCGGGGGACGGTGACGGATTGCCTAGTGACAGGTCGGTCTTCAATCCGTAGGGTGCTGAATATGGATATGCAGACAGTCGTTCTCGGCACGTCCGGCACGACCCCGCAGGACGTCATCGCCGTCGCCCGTCACGGCGCCCGTGTCGAGCTGTCGGAGGAGGCCGTCGCGGCGCTCGCCGCCGCCCGCGCCGTCGTCGACGCGCTCGCCGCCAAGCCCGAGCCCGTCTACGGCGTCTCCACCGGGTTCGGCGCCCTCGCCACCCGGCACATCGACCACGAGCTGCGCACGCAGCTCCAGCGGAACATCGTCCGCTCGCACGCCGCCGGCATGGGCCCGCGCGTCGAGCGCGAGGTCGTCCGCGCCCTGATGTTCCTGCGCCTCAAGACCGTCGCCTCCGGCCACACCGGCGTCCGCCCCGAGGTCGCGCGGACCATGGCCGACGTCCTCAACGCCGGCATCACCCCGGTCGTCCACGAGTACGGCTCGCTCGGCTGCTCCGGCGACCTCGCCCCGCTCTCCCACTGCGCCCTCGCGCTGATGGGCGAGGGCGACGCCGAGGGCCCCGACGGCGAGGTGAGGCCCGCCGGCGAGCTGCTCGCCGCCGCCGGCATCGAGCCCGTCGTCCTCAAGGAGAAGGAGGGCCTCGCCCTCCTCAACGGCACCGACGGCATGCTCGGCATGCTGATCATGGCCCTCGCCGACCTCGACACCCTCTACAAGTCGGCCGACGTCACCGCCGCGCTCTCCCTCGAAGCCCTCCTCGGCACCGAGAAGGTCCTCGAACCCGAACTGCACGCCATCCGCCCCCACCCCGGGCAGGCCGCCTCCGCCGCCAACATGCTGGCCGTACTCAAGGGCTCCGGCCTCACCGGCCACTTCCAGGCCGGCGAAGCCCCCCGCGTCCAGGACGCCTACTCGATCCGCTGCGCCCCCCAGGTCGCCGGCGCCGGCCGCGACACCATGGCCCACGCCCTGCTCGTCGCCGAGCGCGAGCTCGCCGCCGCCGTCGACAACCCGGTCGTCCTGGGCAACGGCGAGGTCCGCTCCAACGGCAACTTCCACGGCGCCCCCGTCGCGTACGTCCTCGACTTCCTCGCCATCGCCGCCGCCGACCTCGGCTCCATCGCCGAGCGCCGCACCGACCGGCTCCTCGACAGGAACCGCTCGCACGGCCTGCCGCCGTTCCTCGCCGACGACGCCGGCGTCGACTCGGGCCTCATGATCGCCCAGTACACCCAGGCCGCCCTGGTCAGCGAGATGAAGCGGCTCGCCGTCCCGGCCTCCGCCGACTCCATCCCCTCGTCGGCGATGCAGGAGGACCACGTCTCCATGGGCTGGTCCGCCGCCCGCAAGCTGCGCACCGCCGTCGGCAACCTCGCCCGGATCATCGCCGTCGAGCTGTACGCCGCCACCCGCGGCATCGAGCTGCGCGAGGGCCTCACCCCCGCCCCCGCCTCGCGGGCCGTCATCGACGCCCTGCGCGCCGCCGGCGTCGAGGGCCCGGGCCCGGACCGCTTCCTCGCGCCCGACCTGGCCGCCGCCGACGCCTTCGTACGGGAAGGGCGCGTGATCGCCGCCGTCGAGCCGGTCACCGGCCCGCTGGCCTGACCGACCCCTGACCCGGACGCCCTGAGGGCCGCCCCCGCCGGGGGCGGCCCTCAGCCGTTCCGGGACCTAGGTCGTGTCTTCAATTGATCTTGAGTGGTGGATCATGGTCGGGTGATACGTCGCCATGAACTGTCCGATGCCGAGTGGGAGTTCGTCCGGCCGCTGCTGCCTGCGCCCTTGCGGGGCCGGAAGCGGTTGGACGACCGAAGAGTCCTCAACGGGATCGTGTGGAAGTTCCGCACCGGCACCGCCTGGCGGGATGTGCCCGAGAGGTACGGGCCGTGGCAAACGCTGCACACCCGCTTCCGCCGGTGGGCCCTGGACGGGACCTTCGAGCGGATGCTGCGGGCCGCGCAGGCAAAGGCGGACGCGGCCGGGGACATCGACTGGCTGGTGTCGGTCGACTCCACCGTCGTGCGAGCCCACCAGCATGCCGCCGGGGCCCGAAAAGGGGGCTCTGCCCACCGGCACTCGGACGCTCCCGGGGCGGCCTGACCAGCAAAATCCACCTTGCCTGTGACGCCTTCGGCCGCCCGCTCGCCTTCGTGGTCACGGGCGGGAACACCAACGACTGCACGCAGTTCACCGCCGTGATGGACGCGATACGAGTGCCCCGCATCGGCCCCGGACGGCCCCGCATCAGGCCCGCCCACGTCCTGGGCGATAAGGGCTACAGCTCCAAAGCCATCCGCACCTGGCTGCGACGGCGCGGTATCAGCCACACCATCCCCGAGCGATCCGACCAGGTCCGCAACCGGCTCCGGCGCGGCAGCCGCGGCGGACGCCCGCCAGCCTTCGACAAGCAGCTCTACAAGCGCCGCAACGTGGTGGAGCGGTGTTTCAACCGCCTCAAGCAGTGGCGCGGCATCGCGACCCGCTACGACAAGACCGCCGAGTCCTACCAAGCAGCCGTCACCCTCGCCTCGCTCCTGATGTGGGCGTGACATTGAAGACAACTCCTAGGACGCGCGCCCGTGCCGCCGCATCGCCAGCGCCACGAACCCGGCGCCCACCCCGAGGAACCCCGACCCGCCCAGCACATAGGCGGTCGTGTCCGGGCCGCCGGTCTCGGCCAGCGGGCCGGTCGCGGGCGCGGTGCTCCCGCCCCGCACCCCCGCCCCCGCCGCGCTGTCGGAGGCGTTCGCCGACGGGACGAACCAGAGGGCGCACAGCAGGGTCCCCGCGGCGGTGGCGGTCAGCAGCGGACGTCGGGCGGCGGGCACGTCGATCTCGATCTCCCTCACGGAAAGCCCCGCGGGACTTCGCGGTGGCCAGATGCTAGTCACATTCTCGTCCCTGCGGGACCGGGCTGGTCGGCGCGGTCCTGGAAGGTCGTGATTGCAAGTGGAGCGCGGCTGGCTGCCGCGTGGTCCCCTGCGTCCGGTACGGCTATGCCGTACTGGGGCGATTGACCGCGCCCCGCTTCCACACGGCATCGCCCCGCTGGGCGATGTTGCGGGAGCCGTTGTGGTCCGCGTGCATCACGGTCCCGCAGGACCGGCACACGAACCGTGCTTGATCCACCCTGTTCGTGCGGTGGGTGTGGCGGCACTCGGAGCACTGGCGGGAGGTGTTGCGCGGGTCCACATGGACCACGGGCACCCCCGCCCTGCGTGCCTTGTACTCGACGAAGGCGCCGAGCTGGGCGAACGCCCAGGAGTGCAGTCGTGCCCGCTGGTCCTTCTTGGCCGTGACCCTCTGCCGGATGCCGCTCAGGTCTTCCAGGGCGATTCCGCGCGAGGTGCGTTCAGCGGTGGCGACGAGCTTCTTCGCGATGACGTGGTTGGTGTTCGCCACGTGCCGGGACTCGCGGCGCCCGATGCGCTTCAGGGCCCGCTTGGCGGACTTGGTGCGCTTCTTCTGGAGCTTGGACCGCAGGTTCCGCATCCGCCTGCGGTAGCGGTTGAGCCGGCGGCCGGACATGATCTCGCCGTCCGAGGTGGTGGCGATGTTCACGATCCCGAGGTCCACCCCGAGGAACCCGGACGGCTCGGACACCGGCGGTTCGGGCACCTCGATGGTGGCGGTCAGGAAGAACGTGCCGTCGCGCATCACCAGGTCGGACTCGCCCCTGCGGGAGGCCAGCAGCTTCAGCGCCTCCGGGGAGCAGACGAACGGGATGTGCTTGATGCGTCCAGCCACCGTCCAGATCGACACCCTCCGGGCGTCGAGGTTCCACGTCAGGATGCGGTCGTCGAACGGCTGCGCCGCGTCCTCCCGGAAGACGATCGGCTTCGACTCCGCCCGCAGGCGGCGCTTCGAGCCCTCACGGCCGAGGTTCCCCGCCTTGATGTTGCCCTTCAGGGTGGCGTAGGCGTCGCAGACCTTCTTCACCACCCGAACCGCGGGCTGGGCCCCGAGGTCGTACTCCGCCTTGAGAGCGAAGTACACCTCCTTCTGCAACACGTTCCGCCGCTTCAGATCCTTGGCGAACGCCACCTCGGAAGCATGGTTCGCCGCCCGATTGCAGGCACGCAGGGTCGCCGCCAGCGCATCCGCGTCATGCGCGGACGCAGGCGACAACTTCACCCACGCGACAAGCTTCACGTAGAAGACGGCACTGGCGACGACTGTCTGTGGTGGCTTCTTCACGGAACGTATTCCGGACTTCCTCAGTGGTTCACCTGCGAGGCAGATGAACCAGCGGGTCGCGGGAAAGCCGAGGCCGGGCAGACCCTACGCTCCCAGCCATGAGCACCTCCGACACCACCGCTTCCGGAACCACCACCCGCCACGTCCGCCTCCGCGTCGACATCGTCCTGGAGATCGACGGGCCCGCCGATCTGACCGCCGCCGCCGAGGGGCGGATCGACTCCGACGAGTTCATGCCGGCCGACGAGCGCGACCACGCCCGCGCCGCCGTCCAGGAGGACCCCTCCGAGGCCCTCGCCTACCTGGTGGAGCCCTTCGACCTCGTCCGCGACCTGCCCGGCGTCGAGCTCGTCCAGGCGGCCTGGAGCAGCGAGGAGATCGAGTACGACCCCGACTCCATGGAGTGGGAGCTCGACGAGGAAGATGAGGTGGAGGAAGACGACGACGACCGGCTGTGAGGGAGGGGCGGTGCGGACCGCCTGTCCACGGCCCCGGGACGGCGTCCCGGGGCCCTTTTCGCGCCGGTGCGCGGCGAACCGGGAACCGGAAGGCTCCCCCGCGCGTGTCGATCAGTGGTGTTCCCCACAAACCCCCCGGTACCGGAACCGACGGGGTGTCATGGGTGTTCTGATGGATTGACAGGGAATCGGCGACGATGGAGAAGCGTGTGATGACGGTCGGCAAGCGCAGCAGGAGCCTGGCCGCGGCGGCGGCGGTGCTGAGCGGCGTACTCGTGCTCTCGGCCTGCAACGACGACGACCCCGGCACGGCCGCGGCCGGCTCGCCCACCGCCACCTCGCAGGCCCAGGTCGACGAGGCCGCCGAGCAGAAGACCTCCAAGGCGCAGATCACCATCTCGCCGGAGAACGGCGCGCAGAACGCCTCCATCAACAACGACGCCAAGGTCGCCGTCACCGACGGCAAGCTCACCGAGGTCACCATGACCTCCGCCGAGGGCACCGAGGTCAAGGGCGAGATAGCGGCCGACGGCCTCTCCTGGAAGCCGTCCGGCCAGCTGGAGCGGGCCACCGTCTACAAGATCGCCGCCACCGCCGTCGACGCGAGCGGGCTGGAGGCGCACGAGAACTCCTCCTTCACCACCGTGTCGAAGGAGAACAGCTTCATCGGCAACTTCACCCCCGAGGACGGCTCGACCGTCGGCGTGGGCATGCCGGTCTCGATCAACTTCAACAAGGCGATCACCGACAAGAAGGCCGTCCAGAGCGGCATCACGGTCTCCTCCAGCTCCGGTCAGGAGGTCGTCGGCCACTGGTTCAACTCGACCCGCCTCGACTTCCGCCCCGACGACTACTGGAAGGCCGGCTCGAAGGTCACCCTCAAGCTCGACCTCGACGGCGTCGAGGGCGCCGACGGCGTCTACGGCGTCCAGCAGAAGACCGTCACCTTCACCGTCGGCCGCAGCCAGGTCTCCACGGTCGACGTCGAGAAGAAGACGATGACCGTCGTGCGCGACGGCAAGGTGATCCGGACCATCCCGATCTCCGCCGGCTCCCCGGAGAACACCACCTACAACGGCCAGATGGTGATCTCCGAGAAGTTCAAGGAGACCCGGATGAACGGCGCCACCGTCGGCTTCACCGACTCCGACGGCAAGGGCGAGTACGACATCAAGGACGTGCCGCACGCCATGCGCCTGTCCACCTCCGGCACCTTCATCCACGGCAACTACTGGGGCGCCCGCTCCATCTTCGGCTCCGTGAACACCAGCCACGGCTGCGTCGGCCTCGCCGACGTCAAGGGCGCCGGCGACCCCAACCAGATGGCCGCCTGGTTCTACGACCAGTCCATCACCGGCGACGTCGTCATCGTCAAGAACTCCAAGGACAAGACGATCGCCCCCGACAACGGCCTCAACGGCTGGAACATGGACTGGTCGGCCTGGAAGGCCGGCTCGGCGGTCTGACCCGCCCGTCCGACCCACGAGAAGGGCCCCCTCCGCTCCGGAGGGGGCCCTTCCCCGTGTTCCATGACCTCCGGGGTCATCGACCCCGCCGCGGCGCCCCGGCACGCTGGTCCCATGACCGCATACGCGATGGCGAACCTGAGCCCGAAGCCCGTCCTCGACCCCGAGGTGCTCACCTATATGGAGGGGATCCAGGCCACCCTGGACCCCTTCGGCGGACGCTTCCTCGTGCACGGCGCACCCCGGCGGGAGGTGCTCGAAGGGGCCTGGCCGGGCGCCGTCGTCCTCATCGCCTTCCCGTCGTACGAGGAGGCGAGGGCCTGGTACGACTCCGAGCCGTACCAGGCCCTGCTGCCCCTGCGGACCCGCCACATGGCGGGCGACGTGCTGCTGGTCGACGGCACCCCGGAGGGGTACGCGCCGGCCGCGACCGCCGCGGCCCTGCGCGCGGCCTACTCCGCCGGCGCCACCCCGATCGGGCAGGAGACGCCCGTGCCGCCGATGCCGCAGTAGCCGGCCGGGTTCTTGTCCAGGTACTGCTGGTGGTACGCCTCCGCCGGGTAGAACGGGCGGTCGTCGGCCGGGAGGACGGCGGTGGTGATCTCACCGTAGCCGGAGGCGTTCAGCACCTTCTGGTAGGCGGCGCGGGACGCCTCCGCCGTCTCCGCCTGGGCGGGGGAGTGGGTGTAGACGGCCGAGCGGTACTGGGTGCCCACGTCGTTGCCCTGGCGGAAGCCCTGGGTCGGGTCGTGGGACTCCCAGAAGACCTTCAGCAGCGTCTCGTACGACACCTTCGCCGGGTCGAAGACGACCCGGACGACCTCGGTGTGCCCGGTGAGGCCCGAGCAGACCTCCTCGTACGTCGGGTTCGGCGTGTAACCGCCCTGGTAGCCGACGAGCGTCGTCCAGACGCCGTCGGTCTGCCAGAACTTTCGCTCGGCGCCCCAGAAGCAGCCGAGCCCGAAGTCGGCCGTCTCCAGGCCCTCCGGGTACGGCCCGAGCAGCGGGTTGCCGAGCACCGTGTGCCGCTCGGGCACGGAGAACTCCGGCTCCGGGCGGCCGCGCAGGGCCTGCTCCGGGGCGGGCAGGACGGGGGTGCGGGACAGGAACATGCGGCATCTCTCCTCGACGCGGACCGGGCAGTCGTCACAACGCCGGCGCGCGCACCCCTGTTCCCCGGGGCCGGTCCGGTCAGTGCCGCAGCGTCGCCGGGCTCCCGCCGTTCGCCTCGT
Source organism: Streptomyces roseofulvus (assembly GCF_039534915.1). Classification (NCBI taxonomy): domain Bacteria; kingdom Bacillati; phylum Actinomycetota; class Actinomycetes; order Kitasatosporales; family Streptomycetaceae; genus Streptomyces; species Streptomyces roseofulvus. The sequence continues at coordinate 5,124,707 of NZ_BAAAWE010000001.1, forward strand.
AGCCGGCCACCGCCAGGTTCCGGTGCAGGGTGTACTCGGCCGCCGGGTCGCCGCTCAGGGTCCACGGCAGCGCGCCCACGTGCCCGTCGACGTGGACCAGCTGGTGCATCGCCTCGGCCCAGCGCTCGCCCCGGACCAGGAACCAGACCAGCAGATGGCGTACGTGCGCCAGCATCGGGTCGTCGGGGCGGGCCGAGTGGACCGCGTACAGCGCGCCCTCCATCGCCTTGCTCACCACCGCCGTGCGGTAGAAGTCCTGCACCAGCACCACGTCCGGCACGTGCTCGAAGACGGCGAAGAGCGGCAGCGCGGCGAGCAGCGAGCCCCGCGGGGCGCGCGCGGCGGCCGTCGTCGCGAAGTGGTCGGCCTCCTCCCGGGAGCCGTGCCACTTCTCGCACCAGTAGTGCAGCGCCGCCAGATGGGCGCCCATGTGCTGCGGCGCCCGGTCGATGACCTTCGCCCACACCTGGTCGAACTGCTCCGGGCTGTAGCCCAGTCCGCGGGCGACCGCGAGCTGCGTGATGTACGGGACGGGGTCGCCGGGCGCCAGCAGCGCCGCCTCCTCGGCGACCTTCCGGGCCTCCTCCAGGATGATCCGGAAGTCGTCCGAGCCGGCCGCCGAGGAGCGCCACGCCTGCTGCACCAGGAACTCCGCGTGCACGGCCGCGGCGCCCGCGTCCTTCGGCGCGTCGGAGCGCCAGGCCCGCAGCCAGGCGCCGCCGACGCCCGGCTTCTCGGCGAGCTCCAGGGAGGCCGCCCCGGCGAACGCCTGGACGCGCTGCCAGCGGACCTCGCCGTCCTTCCCGGTCCCGGCGAGCAGCTGCGACGCGGCCCGCCAGTCCTGGGTGGCCTGCACGACGTCGAGGACGTCGAGGAGATCCCGGTCGGGGCCGGGCATCCGCACGTCCAGCTCCTCCTGCCGGACGAAGCCGTACGCCTCCGGGTCGGCCGCGTCGGGCGTGCCGGGCGCGACCTGCCGGATGCCGCCGCCGCGGCGGCGCAGCACGTAGGGGCCGAGGACGCCGAAGAGCAGGCCCAGCGCGATCAGGAACCAGAGAATCTCCATGCGTCCATTGTCCAGGACGCCGTCGTGGACGAATCGCGGCGGTGGGCGGCACCCGGCACTACGCTCCTGACCATGAGCGACCAGCACAGCCACCAGAACTTCGAGACCCGCGCCATCCACGCGGGCAACACCGCCGACCCGCTGACCGGCGCGGTCGTCCCGCCCATCTACCAGGTGTCCACCTACAAGCAGGACGGTGTGGGCGGGCTCCGCGGCGGCTACGAGTACAGCCGCAGCGCCAATCCGACCCGTACGGCCCTGGAGGAGAACCTGGCGGCCCTGGAGGGCGGCCGGCGCGGACTCGCCTTCGCCTCCGGCCTGGCCGCCGAGGACTGCCTGCTGCGCACGCTGCTCGTGCCCGGCGACCACGTGGTGATCCCCAACGACGCGTACGGCGGCACCTTCCGGCTCTTCGCCAAGGTCGTCCAGCGCTGGGGCGTGGACTTCTCCGTCGCCGACACCTCGGACATCGCGTCCGTGCGCGGCGCGATCAACGACCGCACCAAGCTGATCTGGGTCGAGACCCCCTCCAACCCGCTGCTCGGCATCACCGACATCGAGGCCGTCGCGGGCGTCGCCCGCCAGGCCGGGGTGAAGCTGGTCGTCGACAACACCTTCGCCTCGCCCTACCTCCAGCAGCCGCTGGCGCTCGGCGCGGACGTCGTCGTCCACTCCCTCACCAAGTACATGGGCGGCCACTCGGACGTCGTCGGCGGCGCCCTGATCGCGGCGGACGCCGAGCTCGGCGAGGAGCTGGCGTACCACCAGAACGCGATGGGCGCGGTGGCCGGTCCGTTCGACTCGTGGATCGTGCTGCGGGGCATCAAGACCCTCGCCGTCCGCATGGACCGGCACGGCGAGAACGCCACCAAGGTCGCCGACTTCCTCACCCGGCACCCGAAGGTGACGCAGGTGCTCTACCCGGGCCTCGCCGAGCACCCGGGCCACGAGATCGCGGCCAAGCAGATGCGCTCCTTCGGCGGCATGATCTCCTTCCGCGTCGAGGGCGGCGAGGAGGCGGCGGTCGGCGTCTGCAACCGCGCGAAGCTCTTCACCCTGGGCGAGTCCCTCGGCGGCGTCGAGTCGCTGATCGAGCACCCGGGCCGGATGACGCACGCCAGCGTCGCCGGTTCCGCCCTGGAGGTCCCGGCCGACCTGGTCCGCCTCTCGGTGGGCATCGAGAACGCCGACGACCTGATCGCGGACCTGCGCGAGGCGCTGGGCTGACCCGCACCCCCGTACCGAAGGGGCCCGGGTGCGGCGATCCCGCACCCGGGCCCCCGGTGCCGCTCAGGTCCCGGGCAGCGCGTCCTTCAGGCTCGCCCTGACCTCGTCGCGCAGCTCCTGGGTGTCCTGGTGCTCGTGGACGGAGACCGCGTGCTCGGTCGCGGCGCGGACCACTTCCTCCTCCTCGCCCGAGATGTAGAGCGAGCAGCCCGACACGCTCGGCGTGTCGCGGCAGTCGGCGGCTTTCCTGGTCATGTCGGCCTCCTGCGATGCTGTTCCGACCGACCCCCTCCTCCAGGCTAGAGCCGTCCTCACGGCCCGGCGAACGGCGGCGTCGTGGCGGCCGGCGGAGCCTCCCAGGGCCGCGCCTCCGCCGCCCAGAGGGCGAATCCGAGCGCGGTGATCCCGGCCAGTACCCCGCCGGCCCGCCGCAGTGCCCTGTGCCGCCGCCGCACCCGGCCGCCGCGCTCCGCCGCCCGCGCGCCGAGCCCGGCCGGCACCGGCGGGTGCGGGGTGTCGAGCAGCCGCCGGACGGCCGCCTCCTTCTCGCCGTGCCTCACGCGGCCTCCCTCGATCCGCCCGGTGCCCGCAGCCGGGCCACCGCGCGGGCGCACACCGCCCGGATCCGGGCCTCCGGGAGCCCGAGCAGCGCGGCGGTCTGCTCCTCGGGCACGCCCTCGTACAGCCGCAGCACCAGCACCAGCCGCTCGGCGGGGGTGAGGACGCCGAGGACCCCGCCGCGGCCGGTGCGGTGCCGCCAGGCGGTGCGTGCGAAGCGGAGGGCGAGCTCGTCCCGGGTGAGCGCGTACGGGTCCTCGTCGCCGCCCCGGTCGAGCACCGCGTAGGTGTGGGCGAGGGCGGCGGTCAACAGGGCGTGCGCGGACGGGTTCCGGGCCCGGGTCTCGGCGGTGAGCAGCGTGGCGACGTGCAGCAGCCGCCCCGCCGCGCCCGCCACGAAGGCGTCGAACTCCCCGGCGCGGGCGGCGTGTTCGGATCGGGTCCGCTTCCCCATCCCTCATGTATGGGTCCGGCGCGCGGCGGGGTCAACCCCCGTGCGCCGGTCGGCCGCGCGCGGGGTCAGCCGCTCTGCGGGGAGCCGGCGGAGGCGCCCTGGCGGGCGGAGAGCGCCGCGTTGAAGCGGGTGAGCAGGGAGCAGAAGGAGGCGCGCTCGTCCTCGGTCCAGCCGTCGGTGACCTCGGCCATCAGCGTGCGCCGCGAGGAGCGGACCTCCTCCAGGCGGTCGAGGCCGCGCGGGGAGAGCTGGAGGACGACCGCGCGGCCGTCCTCGGGGTGCGAGGCGCGGCTGACGAGGCCGGAGTCGACGAGCGGGGCGACCTGGCGGGTGACGGTGGAGGAGTCGATCCCCATGCCCGCCGCGAGCGCCTTGACGCCCATCGGCCCTTCCTGGTCGAGCCGGTTGAGCAGGAGGTAGGCGGCCCGGTCCATGGAGTTGCGGAGCTGGCCGGTGCCGCCGAGGCGGGTCTGCTCGGCCCGGCGGGCGAAGACGGCCACCTGGTGCTGGAGGGCATCGAGGAGACCGGGATCAAGCTCAGTCGTCATGTCCTGAGATGTGGGCATGGCTGGGGGGCTCTCTCGTGCGGGGGTGGTCGGTGTGGGGGACAGAGTACGCGGACGGGAGGGGCTCCGTACCGGCCGTGCGCAAACCCGTTCCCGGCCCGTGGGCCGGGCGGCCGCAGGGCCGGTGAGCTGCGAGACTTGGGGTCATGACCTTCGGTACGCGACGCCCCTTGCACCGCCTGATGCTCGACGATGTGCGCGGGGCGCAGAAGATGCTGGCGGGGGTGGCCCGGACGACCGCCCTGGAGGGCAGCCGCCATCTCTCCTCGCTGGTCGGGGCCCCGGTGCTGCTCAAGTGCGAGAACCTCCAGCGGACCGGCTCGTTCAAGCTGCGCGGCGCGTACGTGCGGATCGCCGGGCTCCGGCCGGAGGAGAAGGCGGCCGGGGTGGTCGCCGCCTCGGCCGGCAACCACGCGCAGGGCGTGGCGCTCGCCTCGCAGCTGCTCGGGGTGCACGCGACCGTGTTCATGCCGGTCGGGGCGCCGCTGCCGAAGGTCGCGGCGACCCGGGAGTACGGCGCCGACGTGCGGCTGCACGGGCACGTGGTGGACGAGACGCTGGCCGCGGCGCAGGAGTACGCGCGGGAGACCGGTGCCGTCTTCATCCACCCCTTCGACCACCCGGACGTGATCGTCGGCCAGGGCACGGTCGGCCTGGAGATCCTGGAGCAGTGCCCGGAGGTCCGCACGATCGTCGTCGGTGTCGGCGGCGGCGGGCTCGCGGCCGGCATCGGCCTCGCGGTGAAGTCGGTCCGCCCGGACGTGCGGATCGTGGGCGTACAGGCGGAGGGCGCGGCGGCCTATCCGCCGTCGCTGGCGGCCGGCCACCCGGTGGTGGTCGACTCGCCGGTGACGATGGCCGACGGGATCAAGGTGGGGCGGCCCGGGGACGTGCCGTTCGGCCTGGTCCAGGAGTACGTGGACGAGGTGCGCACGGTCTCGGAGGACGCGCTCTCCTCGGCGCTGCTGCTCTGCCTGGAGCGGGCGAAGCTGGTGGTGGAGCCGGCCGGGGCGAGCCCGGTGGCGGCGCTGCTGAGCGACCCGGAGTCGTTCCGGGGCCCGGTGGTCGCGGTCCTCTCGGGCGGGAACGTGGACCCGCTGCTGTTGCAGCGCATCCTGCGGCACGGCATGGCGGCGGCCGGGCGCTATCTGAGCCTGCGGCTGCGGGTGGCGGACCGGCCGGGGGCGCTCGCGACGCTGCTCGCGGTGCTGACGGTGGTGGACGCGAACGTCCTCGACGTCAGTCACGTACGGACCGATCCGCGGCTCGGTCTGACGGAGGTCGAGGTGGAGCTGCACCTGGAGACGAAGGGGCCGGAGCACTGCCGGGAGGTCGAGGGGGCGCTGCGGGAGGCGGGGTACACGGTCCTGGGCTGAGCACGGCCCCGCGCACTGTCCTAGGATCGGCAGAAATGCCCGAAATGATCCGGGAGTGTGGACATGCCAGGCGCGATCCACGCCGAGGGACTGGTGAAGACCTTCGGCGACGTCACCGCTCTGGACGGGGTGGACCTCGACGTGCCCGAGGGCACCGTCCTCGGTCTGCTCGGCCCCAACGGAGCGGGGAAGACCACCACCGTACGAGTCCTGACGACCCTGCTCAGACCGGACCGCGGCACCGCCACCGTCGCCGGCGTCGACGTCCTCGCCCACCCCAACGAGGTCCGCCGCTCCATCGGCCTCTCCGGCCAGTTCGCCGCCGTCGACGAGTACCTCACCGGCCGCGAGAACCTCCAGATGGTCGGACAGCTCTACCAGATGAGGTCCGGGGACGCGAAAGCCCGCGCCGACGAGCTCCTGGAGCGCTTCCGCCTCGACGACGCCGCCGACCGCCCCGCCAAGACGTACTCCGGCGGCATGCGCCGCCGCCTCGACCTCGCCGCCGCCCTGGTCGTCGCCCCGCCCGTGATGTTCATGGACGAGCCGACCACCGGCCTCGACCCCCGCAACCGCCAGGCCCTGTGGGACGTCATCAAGGAACTCGTCTCCGGCGGCACCACCCTGCTCCTCACCACCCAGTACCTGGAGGAGGCCGACCACCTCGCCCACGACATCGCGGTGGTCGACCACGGCAGGGTCATCGCCCGCGGCACCTCCGACCAGCTCAAGGCCCGCACCGGCGGCGAACGCGTCGAGGTCGTCGTCCACGACCGCGAGGCCATCGCCCCCGCCCGCGCCGTCCTCGCCCGCTACGGCCCCGGCGAACGCGGCCTCGACGACGTCTCCGTCGAGGACCACACCCGCAGGCTCACCGTCCCCGTCACCGGCGGCGCCAAGCTGCTCGCCGAGGTCATCCGCGACCTGGACGCCGTCGGTGTCGAGATCGACGACATCGGCCTGCGCCGCCCCACCCTCGACGACGTCTTCATCTCGCTCACCGGCCACGCCGCCGCGCGCGAACAGGACGACGAGCACGGGGACGGCGCGGACCGGCCCCCCGCCCGGGGCCGCAAGCACCGGAAGGAGCCCGCCGCGTGACCACCCTCGACACCGCCCCGCACGTCCCCGCACCCCGCGGCGGGATCGCCCAGTCGATCGCGGACTCCCTCGTCGTCACCAAGCGGAACCTGATCCGCATGTCCAGGATCCCGGAGATGGTCATCTTCGGGCTGATCCAGCCGGTCATGTTCGTGGTCCTGTTCAGCTTCGTCTTCGGCGGCTCCATGAGCGTCGGCGGCGACACCGACCCGGTCGTCTACCGGAACTTCCTGATGGCCGGCATCTTCGCCCAGACCGTCACGTTCGCCACCGCCGGAGCGGGCGCCGGCATCGCCGACGACATGCACAAGGGCCTCGTCGACCGCTTCCGCTCGCTGCCGATGGCCCGCGGCGCCGTCCTCACCGGCCGCACCCTCGCCGACCTCGTCCAGACCTCGCTCACCCTCGTGGTCCTCGCCATCGTCGGCCTCATGGTCGGCTGGCGCATCCACGAGGGCGTCCCCAAGGCGCTCGGCGCCTTCGCCCTGCTGCTCCTGCTCGGCTACGCCTTCTCCTGGATCGGCGCGCTCATCGGCCTCTCCGTCCGCACCCCGGAGGCGGCCACCTCCGGCGGCCTGATCTGGCTCTTCCCGGTCACCTTCGTCTCCAACGCGTTCGTGGACCCCAGCCAGATGGCCGACTGGATCCGGCCCATCGCCGAGTGGAACCCCTTCAGCGCCACCGTCCAGGCGTGCCGCGAGCTCTTCGGCAACCCCGGCGTCGTCCAGTCCGACGCCTGGCCCATGCAGCACCCCGTGTGGGCCTCGCTCCTCTGGTCGCTGCTGATCATCGCCGTCTTCCGCACCCTCTCCGTCCGCAAGTACCGCTCCGCCTCCGCCTGAGCGGCACCCGGCACGCCGAAGGGCCGGCCCCCCTCGGGGGACCGGCCCTTCGCACGTGTGGAGAAGGCGGGGCCTCAGCCGGTGTACGGCTTCGCGCTGAGGATCTTCACCATGGCCTTCTTGCCGTTCGGCAGCTCGTACTCGGCGTCGTCACCGGCCTTCTTGCCGTTGACGCCGATGCCGAGCGGCGACTGCGGAGAGTAGGTCTCGATGTCACCGCTCGCGTACTCGCGGGAGGCGAGCAGGAAGGTCATCGTGTCGGACTCGTCGCCGTCGAAGGCGATGGTCACGACCATGCCGGGCTCGACGACGCCGTCGTCCGCCGGGGCCTCGCCCACCTTGGCGTTCTGCAGCAGCTGGGTGAGCTGGCGGACCCGGAGCTCCTGCTTGCCCTGCTCCTCCTTGGCCGCGTGGTACCCGCCGTTCTCGCGAAGGTCGCCCTCCTCGCGCGCGGCAGCGATCTTCGCGGCGATCTCGGTACGCGCGGGACCAGACAGGTACTCAAGCTCGTCCTTGAGCTTGTTGTACGCCTCCTGGGTGAGCCAGGTGACGTTGTCGCTGGTCTGGGTCACAGGTGCTCCTCGTAGGTACTGGGAATACAAAGCATCGCCCTACGCGGGAAACCCTCGCTTCCCGGGTGGGCGAAAGCACGAGCCTAACAATGAGTGGCGGAAAGCGGGAGGACATAAACCATCGGGATGGCGTCGCTCCAGGTCACCGCGCCGACCCGCCGGGACTCGCTGCCCGTCCCCTACCCACCGCTACCGCGCCGTACACCCCATGAGCTCGGCACTGGTCGCCCGGGCGGTCGTCCGGAGGGAGTAGACGCGGTCGACCCGGGACCCCGGCTCGGCGACGGTGACGTCCTTGCGGGCCACCTCGGCCCCGTCCTCGGAGCGGGACCGGAGCGTGCACACGCCCTCGACGCCCTCGTCCTTGCGGATCTCCAGGTGCACCTGCACCTCGGTGTCGCTCACCACGTCGAACTTGATCATCTCGGCGCTGATCTTGCTGTCCACCACGTAGTGCCAGCCGAACCAGCCGATCATCGCCAGGAAGAGGGTGCCGAGGACCGCTCCGGCCACCTTCAGCTTCCGGTCGGCCCGCTCGTCCGCCGAGCGCCCGTAGCGCCCCTCTGGCGGCTGCTCTCGCACCGCTGTCATGTATCGGTCCTCTCGGGGGCGGGGGCGGCGGAATTTTCCTCCCCCCGATTCCGTCACTATAGAGACCACCCTCCGCGTCTAATCACTGAGGATCGAGTCTTGACTGAGCAGCTGCGACTGATGGCCGTTCACGCCCACCCCGACGACGAGTCGAGCAAGGGCGCGGCGACCATGGCCAAGTACGTGTCCGAGGGGGTGGACGTCCTCGTGGTGACGTGCACGGGTGGCGAGCGTGGCTCGGTCCTGAACCCCAAGCTCCAGGGCGACCCCTACATCGAGGAGAACATCCACGAGGTCCGCCGCAAGGAGATGGACGAGGCCCGGGAGATCCTGGGCGTCGGCCAGGAGTGGCTCGGCTTCGTCGACTCCGGCCTCCCCGAGGGCGACCCGCTGCCCCCGCTGCCCGAGGGCTGCTTCGCCCTGGAGGACGTGGACCACGCCGCCGGCGCGCTGGTTCGCAAGATCCGCTCCTTCCGTCCGCAGGTCATCACGACCTACGACGAGAACGGCGGCTACCCGCACCCCGACCACATCATGACGCACAAGATCACGATGGTGGCCTTCGACGGCGCCGCCGACGCCGAGAAGTACCCCGAGGCCGAGTTCGGCCCGGTCTTCCAGCCGCAGAAGCTCTACTACAACCAGGGCTTCAACCGGCCGCGCACCGAGGCGCTGCACCAGGCCCTCCTCGACCGGGGCCTGGAGTCCCCGTACGGCGAGTGGCTCCAGCGGTGGAGCGAGTTCGAGCGCAAGGAGCGGACGCTCACCACCTTCGTCCCGTGCGCCGACTTCTTCGAGATCCGGGACAAGGCCCTGATCGCCCACCGCACCCAGATCGACCCCGACGGCGGCTGGTTCCGGGTGCCGATGGAGATCCAGAAGGAGGTCTGGCCGACGGAGGAGTACGAGCTCAGCAAGTCGCTGGTGCCGACCTCCCTCCCCGAGGAAGATCTCTTCGCGGGCATCCGCGACAATGCCTGACATGAGCGCACACCTCGCACTGACGCAGCTGGTCCCCTTCGCCGCCGAAGAGCTGGACAAGAACAAGGTGACGCCGGGCGTCCTCGGCTTCGTCGTCTTCGCCGCCCTGGCCCTCGCGGTCTGGGCGCTGATGAAGTCGATGAACCGCCACATGAACCGCGTCTCCTTCGAGGAGACCCCCGACCCGGCCGAGGCCGGCAAGGGCGGCGCGAAGGCCCCGGCCGCGTCGAAGTAGCGGCACGTCGGCCCGTACCCGCGCGGTACGGGCCGACTGCGGCAGGATGGCCCCATGGCGAACCGACTGGCCCATGAGACCTCCCCCTACCTGCTCCAGCACGCCGACAACCCGGTCGACTGGTGGCCCTGGTCCGCCGAGGCGTTCGAGGAGGCCCGCCGCCGCGACGTCCCGGTCCTCCTCAGCGTCGGCTACAGCTCCTGCCACTGGTGCCACGTGATGGCCCACGAGTCCTTCGAGGACCAGGCCACCGCCGCGGTGGTCAACGAGCACTTCGTCGCCGTCAAGGTCGACCGCGAGGAGCGGCCCGACGTCGACGCGGTCTACATGGAGGCCGTGCAGGCCGCCACCGGGCAGGGCGGCTGGCCCATGACCGTCTTCCTCACGCCCGACGCCGCGCCCTTCTACTTCGGCACCTACTTCCCGCCGGAGCCGCGCCACGGCATGCCGTCCTTCACCGAGGTCCTCGAGGGCGTCCACACCGCCTGGGCCGACCGCCGCGGCGAGGTCGCCGAGGTCGCCGACCGGATCGTGCGGGACCTCTCGGGCCGCTCCCTCGCCGTCGCCGGCGACGGCCTCCCCGGCGAGGAGGAGCTCGCCGCCGCGCTGCTCGGCCTCACCCGGGAGTACGACGCCACCCGCGGCGGTTTCGGCGGCGCCCCCAAGTTCCCGCCGTCGATGGTCCTGGAGTTCCTGCTCCGCCACCACGCCCGCACCGGCTCCGAGGGCGCCCTCCAGATGGCCGCCGACACCTGCGAGGCGATGGCCCGCGGCGGCATCTACGACCAGCTCGGCGGCGGCTTCGCCCGCTACGCCGTGGACCGCGCCTGGGTCGTCCCGCACTTCGAGAAGATGCTGTACGACAACGCGCTGCTCTGCCGCGTCTACGCCCACCTGTGGAGGGCGACCGGCAGCGACCTCGCCCGCCGGGTCGCCCTGGAGACCGCCGACTTCATGGTCCGCGAGCTCCGCACCCCCGAGGGCGGCTTCGCCTCCGCCCTCGACGCGGACAGTGACGACGGCACCGGCAAGCACGTCGAGGGCGCCTACTACGCCTGGACCCCGGCCCAGCTGGAGGAGGCCCTCGGCGCGGACGACGCCGCCCTCGCCGCCCGCCACTACGGCGTCACCGAGGACGGCACCTTCGAGCACGGCGCCTCGGTCCTCCAGCTCCCCCAGGAGGCGGGCCCCGCCGACGCCGGCCGGATCGCCTCCATCCGCACCCGGCTGCACGCGGCCCGCGAGCGGCGCGCGCGCCCCGGCCGCGACGACAAGATCGTCGCCGCCTGGAACGGCCTCGCGATCGCCGCCCTCGCCGAGACCGGCGCCCTCCTCGACCGCCCCGACCTGGTCGAGCGCGCCACCGAGGCCGCCGACCTCCTGGTCCGCCTCCACCTCGACGACGGCGGCCGGCTCACCCGCACCTCGAAGGACGGGCGGGCCGGCGCCCACGCGGGCGTCCTGGAGGACTACGCCGACGTCGCCGAAGGCTTCCTCGCCCTCGCCGCCGTCACCGGCGAGGGCGCCTGGCTCGACTTCGCCGGCCTCCTCCTGGACCACGTCCTCGACCGTTTCACCGGCGAGGGCGGGACGCTGTACGACACGGCCCACGACGCCGAAGCCCTCATCCGGCGCCCCCAGGACCCCACCGACAACGCCACCCCGTCCGGCTGGACCGCCGCCGCCGGAGCACTGCTCTCGTACGCGGCACACACCGGCTCGGAGGCCCACCGGACCGCCGCCGAGGGAGCCCTCGGCGTGGTGAAGGCGCTCGGTCCGCGCGCCCCCCGCTTCATCGGCTGGGGCCTCGCCGTCGCCGAGGCCCTGCTCGACGGCCCCCGGGAGATCGCCGTCGTCGGCAACGCCTCCGACCCGGTCTTCCAGGAGCTGCGCCGTACGGCCCTGAGGGCGGCCACCCCGGGAGCGGTCCTCGCCGCCGGATCCCCCGACAGCGAGGAGTTCCCGCTCCTGCGCGACCGCCCCCTGGTCGCCGGTTCGGCCGCCGCGTACGTCTGCCGTCACTTCACCTGCGACGCACCCGTCACCGACCCGGACGCCCTGGCCCGCGCGCTCGGCTGAGCCCCGCGAACGGACACGGCCCCGCCGCCCCTCCGGAGAGGGACGACGGGGCCGCGCCGTGGCCGAGCGGCGTGGCTCAGCTGTTGCCGGCGCCGTTGCCGGACAGCACGGGGATGTCGCTGAGGATGTGCGACAGCGGCTCGTCGCCCTTGGCCTGCGTCGAGTTCTCGACGCACTGCTGGTTCTGCGGGGAGGACAGCACGTTGATGTCCTGCACCGCGATCGGGACGAGACCGACGAGGGAGCCGGCGTTGACCTTGGCGGGCAGACCGATGCACGGCTTGTTCAGGGAGCCCTGGACGAGCGCGAACTGCGGGCTCATGTCGCCGTAGGTCGCGGAGTTGCCGAACTCCTGGTGCGCGCCGTTGCCGGAGAGCGAGGTGGTGCCACCGTCGTCGGCGATCGCGAGCGCCTGCCCGGCCGTCGCGCCGACGACCGAAACAGCCACCGCAGCGGTCGCGAGGAGCTTCTTCATGTTCTGGCCTTTCGATGACTGGCCCGCGCTGAGTGCCGAGCCGTGCTGATCAACTGGTCGGAGGGGCGGAGGTTCCGGCATGTCCACCGGACGGCCTACGGGCAGATGAGCGAAGACCCCCGGGCGGGTGCGTAGTCGGCCACGGAGATCTTGCTCGGGGCGACCGCGTCACCGGGCGGCAGCGGACGGTCCGCGCGGAGCCGGGCGAAGACCTCCGCGGCCCCCTCCTCGTCCCAGCCGACCGTGGACCCGACGCCCTCGACGAGCGGGTTGAAGCCGCGTACGGGCACGGTGGCGAACTCGGTACGGGACGGGCCGACGGCCTTCAGCCGGGCCGCGAGCGTGAGCAGTTCGCCCACCGAGACACCGCGCTCGGCCGCCTCCGTCCCGCGCAGGGTCGAGGCGAGCGCCCGCAGCTTCGCCGGGTCCTTGAGGATCCCGCCGGACCGGATCCGGTCCAGCGTGTTGACGACGAACTTCTGCTGCTTGCGCATGCGGCCGAAGTCCATCTCCCCGTCGGCCTTGCGGGAGCGCACGTACTGCAGCCCCTCGCCGCCGCCCACGTTCCGGGTGCCGACGGGCAGGTCGAGGCCGGTCGCCGAGTCCTTCAGCGGCTTCGTCGTACAGATCGGCACCCCGCCCTCGACCTGGTCGACGGTGTCCATGAACCGCCGGAAGTCGATCTCCAGATAGCGGTGCACGTCGAGTCCGGTCGCCGCCTCGACGGTCTCGACGGTGAGCGCCGAACCGCCTTCGGCGTGGGCCGCGTTGAGCTTCGCGAGGTGGGAGTCGTGGACCTTTCCGGTCCGCAGGTCGGTGTGCGGGCCGGGGAGTTCGGCGAGCGAGTCGCGCGGCAGCGACACCACGCTGACCCGGTCGTACCCGGCGGAGACGTGCACGAGCATGACCACGTCGGTGCAGTCGCAGTCCTGGCCGCCCAGCCGGAAACGTTCCTTCTCGGCGGCGGTGATCCCGTCCCGGGAGTCGGTGCCGACGACGAGCAGGTTCAGTCCCCGGGCGGGGGCGGGGAGTTCGGCGGGATCGCCGAGGGCGGAGGCGAGGGCCCCGGGGGCGAGCGCGAGAAGCGCCGCCGGCACGAGCAGGAGCCGCCGCGGAGGCGGAAATCTCATACCCGCACGGTATTTCGAGTCCGTTCGCACGCACATGCGCGACGCGTCGGCGCGTGACCGAATCACTCCGTTGCGAGGCTTGTGTAATGATGCGGGAATAGCAGCGGAGGGAGCGAGAATGGCGCCGCCTGATCCCGGTCGTCCCGGGAAATGGGAACGGATGGCCTTCATTCCGAAGAGCCGGTATGTGAGCGAGCCGCCGACCGCCGACCGGATCCGGTCGACCCGGCAATTCCCCGTCTATTCCGCCCTGGTGACCCAGTGGGCCCAGGCCGGCCGGACGGTCCCGGGAATGCCCGACCGGGAATGGGAGCGGCTGATGTCCACTCCCGTCTGGCCGCGCTAAGGGTTGTCCCGTAAATGATCTCCGAGTCGCCTCGGCCATGCTCGGTGGTCGTGCAGCCCGCGGGCCTATCCGGCGAGGCGAGGTTGTGTATCCGGGCGATGCCGAGCATGGCGTGGTGGACTCCGTCGCCTTTGAGTCGGCAGTCGCGAAGGATCTTCCAGGTCTTCATGCGGGCGAAGACATGCTCAATCCGGGCCCGGACCTGCTTGTGGGACGTGTTGTGTTCCTCTTTCCAGTCCGGGAGCTCGGTCTGGCCGCGCTCTCGGCGGTGCGGGATGACGAGTCCGGTGCCCGGGTAACCGCCGTCGGCGATCGTGAGGGTCTTGCCGACGGCGGCCTTGGCACCGGACTCCTCCCACGCCTTGCAGTCGTTGCGGTTCCCGGCGAGAGGCCGCCCGACCACGACGACCAGGCGAGTATCAGCATCGATGACGACCTGGTGGTTGGTGGAGTACCGGTAGTTCTTCGACCGCTCGTCAACGGTGTGGTCCCGGGTGGGAACCAGAGTTCCGTCCACGATGAGCACGGTGTCCTTGGCGAACCGCTTCCGGGGCCGGAGCGCGAGCATCGGTCCGAGGCGGTCGATGATGCGGTCCGCCGCGGACTTCGACACCCCGAACAGCGGCGCGAGCTGGCGCATGGTGAGGTTCGTGCGCCAGTACGCGGTGACCAGCAGGGTCCGATCTTCCAGTGAAAGGCTCCACGGCCGGCCTTTGCGGGCTGTGTCCGCACATGCGCGACGCAGCGCCGTCACCAGCTTCCCGAACTGTCTTGGGCTCAGCCCGGTGAACGGGGCTATCCAGGACGGTTCCGACGCTGTGATCACACAAGACACAACAAGATCATCTCAGTTGCCGAGACTGCCCCATGTCCTCGATCCTGTGTATTCGGCAAGCCGGGAGGACACATGGGGCTGATGCTTTTCCCAGGCGACGGAGACAACAGCAGTCCGGATGTCTCCTGGTCCTACAGCGGCTTTGCCGCGTTCCGACGGCGTCTGGCTCAGGCCGAGGGGTTTGCCCTCTCCGAGATGCGGGGCTTCGGCGGCGAGCGCCCGTGGAGCGAGGTGTCCACCGCTCTGGAGCCACTCCTCGATCATCCGGATGCAGGCGGTGAGGACCTCTCACCTGCCGAGTGCGCGTCGGTCCTGGTCCGACTGGAGGCGATCACCGACCAGTGGGCACGGGAGAGCGGCGATCAGCTCCACCAGCAGCACATCGAGGATGCCCGCCAGCTGGCGGGCGTCCTGCAGCTCTGCATCGAGAAGGACGTCCCGCTGGCCTTCCTCTGAGGCCCACCGACCACAGAACCACTTACGGGACAGCTCTTAGCGGGCGGCGGACGCGCGAAGGGGCCGCCCCGGCGGGGCGGCCCCTCGACGCGTGGACGTCGCCGGGGAGGCGGGACGTCAGCTGTTGGCCACGCCGTTGCCCGAGAGGATCGGGATGTCCTCCAGGATGTGCGACAGCGGCTCGTCGCCCTTGGCCTGCGTCGAGTTCTCGACGCACTGCTGGTTCTGCGGGGAGGACAGGACGTTGATGTCCTGGACGGAGATCGGGACGAGACCCACGATCGAACCCGCGTTGAGCTTGGCCGGCAGACCCACGCACGGCTTGTTCAGGGAGCCCTGGACGAGCGCGAACTGCGGGCTCATGTTTCCGTGGGTGGTGGAGTTGCCGTACTCCTGGTGGGCGAAGTTGCCGCTCTTGGAGGTGGTGCCGCCGTCGTCGGCGATGGCGAGGGCGGGGGTGGCCGCGGCGGCGGAGGCGCCGACGATCGAGGCGGCGGCGGCCGCGGTGGCCATGACCTTCTTGATCACGGGAGTTCCCTTCTAGAACCGGCTCCGTGCAGGGAGCCCCCTGATCAACTCGCCCCGGACCGGCGGGTTCCGCCCTGTCACCCCGTTGGCGGAGCGCGCGGGGCAGCGCTCGCCGCGGTTCCCAGTCGATCGGGTGAAGCGGCGGAACCTCCTCACCGACCCGCGTGTTGATCCGGTCGCATCAATCAGGTCGATTGGAAACGGAATCACCGTGATCAAGAAGATGATGACGGCCGCGGCCGTCACCGCTTCGGCCGTCGGCGTCGCCGCCGCGGCCGCCGCTCCCGCGATGGCCATCGCCAACGACGGCGGCACGACCTCCCTCTCCGGGAACGGCGCCCACCAGTCGTTCGGCAACTCGAAGACCAAGGGCGACATGAGCCCGCAGTTCTCGGCCGTCCAGGGCTCGCTGAACAAGCTGTGCCTCGGCGCCCCGGTCAAGGGCAACGTCGGCTCGGTCGTCGGCATCCTCGTCCCGGTCGCGGTCCAGGACGTCAACGTCCTGTCCTCCCCGCAGAACCAGCAGTGCGCGGAGAACTCGACCCAGGCCAAGGGCGACGAGCCGCTGTCGCACCTCGTCGAGGACATCCCGGTCCTGTCCGGGAACGGCATCGGCAACAGCTGATCCGGAAAGCGCGCCGCAGGGCCGGAGGAAATCCTTCCTCCGGCCCTGTGTCGTGTGCGCAACGGAGTGAATGCCGAAGGCGGAGCACGCATAACGGTTTCCTTCGCGGAAGCCTGTCGTTGTCCCTGTGTGCAGCGGAGGCCGATCTTCCGCCGCGGAAAGGAACCAGACGAAATGAAGTGCAAGAAGGCTGCTGCCGTCATTGCCGGAGTCATCATGGCCATGGGCGCGGCCACGCCCGCCTTCGCCGACGCCGACGCGCACGGTGCCGCCATCGGTTCGCCGGGTGTCCTCTCGGGCAACGTCATCCAGATCCCGATCCACGTGCCGATCAACGCCTGCGGCAACAGCCTCAACCTCATCGGTGCGCTGAACCCGGCCTTCGGCAACACCTGCATCAACGCCTGAGCCGGGCCTCCGCGCACGCGGACGGCCGAGGACCGGCCCCGGGGAGAGCATCCGCTCCCCGGGGCCGGTCCGCGTCTACGCCCCTACCGGCGCGGCCCGTTCACCGCTGCGGGGCCGTCCCACCGCGGCGCCGCCCCGGCCCCCGGTGCGCAGCCGCCGCCGGACGCCCTTCACCAGACGGCCCGCCGTGTAGCCGGCGCCGAACACGAAGCGCATGGACGGACCGTACGAGGGCGCGGTGAGCAGTCCGGCGAGGAAGAGGCCGGGCCAGGAGGACTCGAAGAGCGCCCCGGTCTCGGGGGCGCCGGCCGGCCCGACCGTGCGCAGCGCGGACCGCAGCGCCGGGTCCAGGACTCCGGCCCGGTCGAGGGAGGGCACGAAGCCGGTGGCCGCGACGACGTGGTCGGTCTCCAGGACGCTCGTCCCGTCCGGGCCCTCGACGTCGAGCCGCAGCCGGTCGTCGCCGGTGACGGCGGCCGCGGTGATCCGGTGGCCGAGGCGCACGTCGCCCACGGCGGCGAACCGTTCGCGCAGCCACCAGGCGCCGGCCGGGCCGAGCGCCGTGCCGAAGAGCCGCGCCCGGGTGGCGGCGGGCAGCCGCCGGAAGACGCCCGGGGCGTCGGCGTACAGCCTGTTCCGCCAGCCGCAGCCGAGGCCGGTGTGCGGGGCGCGCAGGGCGGGCCACAGGCCGCGGTCGAGGGCGGGCGGCAGGGTGTTCCAGCGGAGCCGGTCCGCCCGGGCGAGGACCCGGACGGCGGCGGCGCCGGCCTCGACGAGGAGCGCGGCGGTCTCCAGGGCGGCCTGCCCGGCGCCGACGACGGTGACGTCCCGTCCGGAGAGGGCGTCCAGTTCGCCGTGGTGGCTGGAGTGGGTGACGTACCGCCGGGGGAGGTGCCGGAGCGGGCCGGGGACCTCCAGGAAGGGGAGCACCCCGACGGCGAGGGCGACCGTGCGGGCCCGTACGGTCTCGCCGTCCTCGGCGGTCAGGAGGAAGCCCTCCGGGGCGGGCGCCACCGAGGCGATCAGCCGCTCGTCGACGGCGGGGACGGCCTGCCGGGCGAACCAGTCGCCGTAGGAGGCGAAGAACGACACCGGGAGCGGGACGCCGTGCTCGGCGCGGGTGCCCCGCGCCGACGCGTAGGCGTCGAGGCCGTACGCGCCCGCCGGGTCCGAGAGGTGGGAGGCCCACGGCTCGGACTTCAGGAACATCCCGGAGGGCATGGCGTGCCAGGACTCCATCGGGCGGCCGAAGGTCACCGGGGCGAGCCCGTGGGCCGCCGCGTGCGCGGCCACCGAGAGGCCGTAGGGACCGGCCCCGACGACCACCAGGTCGTGCACCGGACGTGCCGTCGTCTTCGCGTTCGCCATCGTGTCCTCCGTCTTCATCGCTGGGTGAGCTGGGTGGACGAGCCGCGGGTCGCCGGGCCCGGCAGGGTGGCCGGATGCCGGGGCCGGCCGGCCGCGAGCCGCCGCCGTGCCGCCGCCAGGACCCGGCGCAGCAGATGGGCGAGCCAGGCGCGGCCCATGGCGAGCGCCGGCGCCGGGTCGTCGGCGGCGAACCAGGCGCGCTCGCCGGGCGGCCGGGCGGCGCCCGGCTCGGGGGCGTACCGGCGGCGGGGGGAGGCGAGCAGGGAGAGCGCCGCGTAGTTCTCCACGACGAACCGGCGGCCGTACGCGGGGGAGTGTGCCGGCACCGGCCGCCCGGTGAGGTCCAGGTGCAGCGCCCGCACCACGTCGAGCCCGGCGGCGTCGGCGAAGAGCCGGAACTGGGCGCCGGGGCGCGGATTGAAGTCGAGCAGGTGGTACGCGCCGGTGGCCCGGTCGAGCCGGAAGTCGAGGTCGCACACGCCGCGGTAGCCGAGCGCGTCGAGGAGCGCGCGGGCGAGCCCGTCCACCTCCGGGTTGGGCGCCCAGCGGCCGACGGCGGTGAGACCGGCCCCGTCCGGCCAGGACCGCTCCTTGCGCCCGGTGGCCCCGGCGGCACAGCGGCCGGCCGAGTCCGCGTACCCGTGGAAGAACCAGTCGAGGCCCGGGCCGGCCGGCAGCAGCTCCTGGAGCAGCAGCCTGCTGCCGGCCTGCGGGGTGCGCCCGTACAGCTCCCGCACCTCGGCGAGGGAGCGGAGGATCGTCGTGCTGCGCAGCCCGGACCCGGCCGGCAGCAGCCACGGGCGGCTCCACTTGGCGACCACCGGCAGCCCGAGCGCCCAGGCCATGGCGGCGGCCTCGTCGGCGCCGGTGGGGAGTTCGGTACGGGGGTGGGGCAGGCCCAGCGCGGCGCAGGTCGCCGCGAGGGAAGCCTTGTCCGCGACCTCCAGCAGCTGCTCCTCGCTCTGTTCGGGCAGCAGGATCCGGCCCGCGAGGTCGGCGCGGCGGCGGGCCAGCGCGAGGGCGCTGATGTCGTCCAGAGGCACGGCGAGCACGGGATCTGACGGCGTGTCGGTGATCTCGCCGGCGATCCGGAGCAGCAGCGCGGCCAGTTCGGTGGGGGCCGCGGAGGCGGGCCGGGGGCGGACGGAGCGGACGTACCGGGAGCGGGCGGCCGGGCTGCCGACCGCCTCGACGACCGCGTGGACGGGGACGCCGGCCCGGCCCAGGGAGCGGGCCGCGCCCAGGGTCCCGTGATGGAAGGGGTTCCGGTCGAGCCGCACGAGGACTGCGGGTACGCGGGTGTCGAAAGGCGGCACGGGCAAGGGCCTCTTCATCTCGGGTGCCCCAACTGGGCGATGAAATCCTCTAATGGACTACGGAGGGGAGGGAAGCGGAGTTCACGGTCGGCTCATTAGGAATACTTTCTGAACATCGGAATGACTGATCGTCAAATGGCGTGCGTGTGAAGGAGCGGCCATGGAACCTGTCGGAGGAACACCGAGAAGAAGACGCACATGGCTGGGGGTGATCACCGCCGGCCTCCTCGCCTCGGGTTCGGTCGTGCTGTCGGCACCCGCCCATGCCGCCGCATCCCTAACGACGGAGGACCCCGGTCCGACTCTCCCCGGCACCAGCGCCATGGGGGCCTTCCTCGATTCCGGTTCGCTCGGGGTGAGCCGGATCGGCCAGCTGGAGCGCTGGCTCGGCGGCCGTGAGCTCCGCGTGGGCCACACCTATCTGCCCGGCGACCTCTGGTCCAACATCGAGGGCCCGCCCGGCTTCCTCGACGCGTGGGCCGACTGGCGCAACGCGAAGACCGACCGGATCTTCGTCCTCAACGTCCCCATGCTGGAACGCAACGAGGCCGGCATCCCCGACCAGGAGGTTCGCCGCCAGCTCCAGCTCGGCGCGGCCGGCTACTACGACCACCACTTCCGCACCCTCGCCCGCCGGCTGGTCGAGGCCGGGGCCCTGGACACGGTCCTCGTCCTCGGCTGGGAGATGAACGGCACCACCTACACCCACCGCTGCGGTCCCGACCCGACCGCCTGGAAGAAGTACTGGAACCGCATCGTCGCCACCATGCGGTCCGTACCCGGCCAGAAGTTCCGCTTCGACTTCAACCCGAGCCGGGGCCGGGACGCCGTGCCGTGGACCGAGTGCTACCCGGGCGACGACGTCGTCGACATCATCGGCATGGACTCGTACGACCAGCCCTCCGGCGCCGATTTCGACCGGCACGTGAACGAGCCGTACGGACTCCAGAAGCAGGTCGATTTCGCGGCCGAGCACGGAAAGCAGATCTCCTACCCGGAGTGGGGGCTCTTCCGGAACGGCGACAATCCGACGTACATGCGGCGGATGCTGGAATGGATCCGCGACCACAAACCGCTGTACCACACGATCACGGATTACTGCCCGCACGGCGTCTGGCAGTGCGACCGGAATCCGCAGTCGTCACGGGTGTTCCGGGAAATGCTGTACGGGGCGGAGCCCTCGGTGCCGGTGGATCCGGTCGACCCGGTGGATCCTGTCGACCCCGTCGACCCCGTCGACCCCGTCGACCCGGTGGACCCCGTCGACCCCGTCGACCCGGTGGATCCTGTCGACCCCGTCGACCCGGTGGATCCTGTCGACCCCGTCGACCCGGTGGACCCGGTGGACCCCGTCGATCCGGTGGACCCGACCAAGCCTGAGCCGAAGCCTGAGCCGAAGCCCGAGCCGAAGCCTGAGCCGAAGCCTGAGCCCAAGCCTGAGCCGAAGCCTGAGCCGAAGCCTGAGCCGAAGCCTGAGCCGAAGCCCGAGCCGAAGCCCGAGCCGAAGCCCGAACCGAAGCCCGAACCGAAGCCCGAGCCCAAGCCCGAACCGAAGCCCGAGCCCAAGCCCGAACCGAAGCCTGAGCCCAAGCCCGAGCCGAAGCCGGAACCGAAGCCGGAACCGAAGCCTGAGCCCAAGCCCGAGCCGAAGCCTGAGCCCAAGCCGGAACCGAAGCCCGAGCCCAAGCCCGACTGTTGGAAGGTCGAGCTCGGGGAGTGGGTGGAGAGCTGGATCGGCGGGCCGGTGTGCGTGCCGAAGGACACCGGCTGGAAGGACGACCTCGACTGGAAGGACAGCGACTGGAAGGCCGACCTGGACGCCGCCCTCGACTGGAAGGGAGCCCTGAACGGCGTCTGGCCCTTCTGATCTGACGGTCAGTCGCGGGACGCGGGCGCGCGACCGGGCAGGCGGGCGGCGAGCCGGCCGGCCCAGGCCCGCTCCCGCGCCTGCCGTGCCGCCCACCGCCGCGCGTCCGCCGCGCCGGCGTGCAGCCACAGCAGCGGGGCCGTGCCGCGACCGGTGAGCAGCAGCCGCCGGTTGCGGACCGGCTCCGGGCGCCAGTGGTGCTTGTACGGCTCGCTGCCCCGCAGCATGCTCAGCGTGGCCCGGCCGCCCGCGCTGGTCTCCCGGGCCCCGTGCCGCAGCAGCATCGCGGCGACGTCGACCTTCCGCTCCCGCAGCACCGGATCGGCGCCGTACAGATAGCCCCCGGCGAGCCGCGGGGACATGAGGGTGAGGTCGGCGGCGACGACGTCCCCGCCGAGCCGGAACTCGGTGACCATGGCGTCGCCGCGCTCCACCATGGGCCGCACCGCCCGGGTCAGGTGCTGGGCGAACCGCTCGCTGGTGTGCTCGGCGGTGACCCCGCGGCCCCGCCACTGGAGCTGGTGGAGGGCCAGCAGCCGGTCGAGGGCGGCGGGCACGTCGGGGCCGGTCACCACGTGCGCGTCGATGCCGAGCGCGTCGAGCTTGCGCAGCTTGGCGCGGACCCGCTGTGCCTTCCCGGAGGGGATCCGTTCGAGCAGGCCCTCCATGGGGACGGCGGGCAGCTCCAGGCAGAGGGAGTCGGGGAGCCGGCGGCGCGGGCCGCGCCACTGGGCGAAGACCCGCTCGGCGGCGGCGCCGGGCCGCACCTCCCGCAGGTCGACGACCGTGCCGCGGGCCGCCCGGGCGATCGCGCCGGCCAGGGCGGCCGCCGCCTCCGGGCACGCGTCGTCGAGGAGGACGTCGGTGAAGTCGGTGATGGCGCCGCCGAGCTGGGTCAGCACCGGCAGCGGCCCGGCCGCCCGCATCAGGGGCGCCGCCGCCACCAGCGCGCCGGCCCCGTCCCGTACCAGCACCACCCGCAGGGCGCCGGGACGGCCGTACGAGAGCCACCAGGAGTGCAGCCAGGAGTGCGACTGGAACGGGGTGGCCGAGGAGCAGCGCCCGTACAGGTCGGTCCACTCGGCCGCCAGCCGCCCGAAGCCCTCGGCGTCACGGCAGAGCTCGGTCCGGAATGCTCTTCCCAAGGTCACACCGCCTCCGGTTCCGGCTGGTGGGCGGCGGGCGCGGGCACGGCGGCCGCGCCCGCGGCCGGGGCGGCCGGGCGGGAGTGGCGGCCCTCGCCGCGTCCGGCGGCCCGCTTCGGGCGGACCAGCAGCGCGAGGCCGCCGAGCAGTCCGCCGGCGCAGGCGCCGACCAGCGCGGAGAGCGGCGCGGACGGCGACACGGGGGCGGTCGGCTTGGTCGCCCGGGAGAACTGGACCACCTTCACACCGGTGCTGCCGGCGACGTGCGAGGAGTTGAGGACCAGCGAGCGGGCCACCCCGTCGGCGATCGACACGGCCTGCGCGGCCTTCGGGGCGCGGGCGGTGATCGAGATCATCGGCGCGTCCGGGGAGGTCTCCGCCGTCACGCTCTCGCGGAGGGTGGCGGCGGTGACGCCCGCCCACACCTGGGCGTCGCCGGTCACCGCGATGTCGGTGGCGACCCGCCCGTACGCCTGGGCGAAGCCGAGCGCCGCCGCCGGGTCGGACTTCTCGCCGGGGACGACGATGACGTAGCTGACGGCCGCGTACTCGGGGGACTTGAGGACTCCGTAGCCGCCGCCGAGCGCGGCCCCGGCGACGACGGCGGCGGGCAGCACCGCCCAGCGGCCGGGGGAGCGCAGTCGGGCGGGCAGTCGGACGGCGCGGGGTGGAGTGGTGGTCATGACGGGCTCTCTCGCTGGGACGGGCAGGGGGCAGGAAGGAGGGGGTTCACGGGCCGGGGCGGCTTCCGACGGCCCGCTCGTAGAGGGTCATCAGGCGGTCCGCGCTGTGCGCGATGTCGTAGCGGCGGGCGGCGGCGGGCACCGGCAGGCGCCCGGGCCGCCCGGGGTCGTGCGCGGTCCGCAGCCGGTGCAGGGCGCCGACCAGCTCGGGCACCGAGCCGCCGATCCGGCGGGCGCCCGGCGCCGCGTCCGCCGGCAGGTCCTCGATCGCCGGGCACGCCACGTACAGCACCGGCAGTCCGGCGGCGAGCGCCTCGACGACGGCGAGCCCGAAGGTCTCGTCCGGCGAGGTGGAGACGAAGACGTCCATGGCGGCGAGGAGTTCGGGCAGCATCGGCCCGGCGGGCCCGTCCGCCGGCGGGTCCTCGCAGGCGCCGAAGAAGTGGACGCGGCCCTCGGCGCCGCACGCGCGGGCCACCGCGCGCAGCTCCTCGCGCCGCTCGCCGTCGCCGACGAGCAGCAGCCGGGCCTCCGGCACCGAGGCCACCGCGCGGATCAGCCGGTCGAACCGCTTCCCGGGCGCCAGCCGTCCGACCCCGCCGACCACGAACGCGTCCTCGGGGATGCCGAGGACGCCCCGGGTGAGGCGGCGGGCGCGCGGGACGAAGGCGAAGCGGCCGGTCTCGATGCCGTTCGGCACCACCTCGATCCGCTCCGGCGCCACGCCCCAGTCGGCGAGCCGGCGGGCCACGCTCGCCGACACGGCGACCGTGGAGGTGCCGAGCCGCTCCGAGGCCAGGTACAGCGCGCGGGTGCCCGCCGACAGCGGGCGGCCCTCGATCTGCGAGGTGCCGAGCGAGTGCTCGGTGGCGATGACCCGGCGGACCCCGCCGAGCCGGGCGGCGAGCCGGCCGTAGACGCAGGCCCGGTAGAGGTGGGTGTGGACCAGGTCGTAGCCGCCCTCGCGGACGAGCCGGGCGAGTCGGGGCAGCGCGCCCAGGTCGCGGTTGCCGGTCATGCCGAGGTGGGTGACGGGGGTGCCGTCGGCCTCGATGCCGACCGCGACCGGGCCCGGGTTGGTGAGCGTCACCACCCGCCCCTGGACGGGCAGATGGCGCAGCAGCAGCCGCAGCTGCTGCTCGGCGCCGCCGATGCCGAGGCCCGTGATGACGTGCAGGACCCTCATCCGAGCACCGCCGCGGCGGGGCCCGACCGGGCCGGGATCAGTTCGGCGGGGTGGCGGCGGCGCAGCGGGTGCAGGGCCCGCTTCGCGGTGAGCCGCCAGGAGGTGTCGGTCTCGCCGATGTGGATCCTCGGCAGCGCGTGCGCGCTGGTCAGCGGGCCGGGGTCGATGCCGCAGGCGTACCCGTACCCGGCCTTGCGGACCGCGCGGACCACCCGCGGGTCGACCGCGCCGTACGGGTAGCAGAAGCCGTCCACCGGGCCACCGGTGATCTCCTCCAGGAGGCTCCGGGAGCGCCGGGTCTCGTCGGCGAGGGTGGCGTCGTCGGCCTCCGTCAGCCGCCGGTGGGTCAGACCGTGCGAGCCGATCTCCATGCCGGCGGCGGCGATCCGCTCGATGCCCTCCTCGGTGAGCAGCGGCTTGCGCGGGCCCTCGGTGTCCCAGTCGTTGACGCCGCCGAGCCGGCCCGGCAGGACGTACACGGTGGCGGTGAAGGAGTGCCGGCGCAGCAGCGGCAGCGCCGAGTCGAGGAAGTCGGCGTACCCGTCGTCGAAGGTGAGACCGACCAGTCCCTTCGCCCGTCCCTCGGCCGTCGCCGCGAGCAGCTCGCGCACCGACACCCCGCGCAGCCCCCGGTCGCCCAGCCAGTGGAGCTGCCGGGCGAAGCGCACGGGGGAGACGGTCACCCCGTACGGGTCGTCAGCGGTGTCGGTGATCGAGTGGTACATCGCCACCCACAGGGGCGGCTTCGCCCACAGGGGCGGCTTCGGCAGCAGGCGGCGCAGCGCGGTGGGGGCGGGCATGGGCGGTCCTTCGGAATCGGATGGAGCGGTGGGGGAGGGGAGGGATCTCCGGCGCCTTGGCGGCGCAGGCGATGAAGAGCAGGAACACGCCGGCGACGACCAGGCCGGCGACGGCGACGGAGACCAGCGGCGGGTCGATCGCCACCGAGCAGAGCCAGCCGGCGCCGGTCGCCCAGGCGCCCGCGGTGGCGAGCCGGAGGAGGCCCTCGCCGAGCCGGTCCGGCCGGACCGGGACGGTCTGCCGGTGGGCGCCGCGCAGCAGCAGGACGGCGGTGAGGGTGATGCCCAGCGCGTTGGCGGCGGCGAGGCCGACGGCGCCCCAGGCGGCGGCGCCGGGCACCCCGGCGGCGGCGGTGGCGGCGAGCCCGGCGGCCATCGCGGCGGCCGGGTACCAGAGCGGGCGGGCGGCGGAGAAGTAGCAGCGGACGAGGGCACCGACCATGGTCTGGCCGAGCAGCCCGAGCGCGTAGACCCGCATCACGGCGGCGGTGGCGACCGTGTCGGCGCGGTCGAACTCGCCCCGCTGGAACAGCAGTTCGACAATCTTGGGGGCGGCGGCGATCACCACCGAGGCACCCACCAGGACCACCACCGCCGCCAGCAGCAGATCCCGCTCGACCCGCCGCCGCGCCCCCTCCGGATCGCCCGCCGCCAGCGCCCGCGCGACCACCGGGAAGCTGACCGTGCACAGCATCAGCGACAGGATCATCGGCATCTGCGCGATCTTCTGCGCGTAGTTCAGGTGCGAGATCGCCCCGGACGGCAGCGGCGCGGCGAGGAACCGCTCGACCAGCGTCTGCGACTGACGGGTCAGCGAGAAGGCCACCACCGGCGCGATCAGCCCGAACACCACCAGCCGCCCCTCCCCGCCGACCCCCGGCGCCAGGGCCTCCGGCTCCCGCGAGGGCACCGGCCGCGCCCGCAGCTCCCGCACCAGCGAGGGCGCCTGCACCAGCACCATCAGCACCCCGCCGACCGCGACGCCGGCGGCCGCCGACCGCACCCCCCACGGCTCGCGCAGCAGCACCATCGTGCCGATGATGCCGACGTTGTACGCCACGTAGATCGCGGCCGGCGGCAGGAAGACGTGGTGCGCCCGCAGCGCCGCCGAGCAGTAGCCGACCAGCGCGAACGTCAGCACACAGGTCGCGGTCAGCCGGGTGCAGTCCACCGCGAGACCCGGGTCGGAGAGCCCCGGCGCGAGCAGCCCGACCACCGCGGGCGCGGCCACGACCATGACCGCGGCGACCACCCCCACCGTGAGGGCGAGCCGGGGCAGCGTCCCCCGGACCAGCTCCCGCACCGGATCCCCGAACAGCGTCCCCGTCCGCCGGGCCAGCGCCCGCGAGAAGGCCGGCACCAGGATCAGCGCCATCGCGTCCTCGATCAGCAGCGTGGACGCGAACTCCGGCACGGTCCACGCCACCAGGAACGCGTCCGTCTCCGCGCCCGCGCCGAAGTACCCGGCGAGGATCTGGTCCCGGACCAGCCCGAGCACCGCCCCGACGGCGGTCAGCGCCGCCGTCACCGCCGCCGCCTTCGCGAGGAACCCCCGCTTCTGCCCGCCCGCCGGGGCCTTCACCCGGGCGTGCGCCCGCCGCCCGGTCCGCGGCGGCGTCAGGACGGCGGTCGCGGGGCCCGGTCCGCCGGCCGGCGCCTCCGGCGGCGCGCCGGAGGCGCCGGCCGAACCGGGCGCGGGCGCCCACACGTCGGCGCCCGGCTCCGGGGACACGACCCCCGGCAGCACGGCGGCCCCCGGGGCGCACGGGGAGTCCGTGGCGTCCGGGGGCATCGGGGACCAGGGGTCGGTCAGGGGTTCGCCGTGCTGCGGTCCCGGCGGACACGGCGGTACGGCTCCGGCGCCGCCGGACCCCGGGGGCGCGACGCACGCGTCCGTGGGATCCGGCGGACCGGCCCACGGGTCACGCACCGCGCACCTCCGCCGCCCCCTCCCGGCCGGGCGCCAGCGCCCACCAGGCGGCGAGGCCGAACACCACCGACATCAGCACCGTCGACGGGCCGCCGATGTCCGCGTAGAAGAAGTCGATCAGCTGCCAGGCCAGCAGCCCCGTCGCGACCAGCGCGCAGTCCGCGCCCGACCGGCGCCGCCGCAGCGCGCCCACCAGGAGCGCCAGCCAGCTCCCCGCCAGCGCGAGCAGTCCGATCAGCCCCTGCTCGCTGAGGACCAGCAGGTACATGTTGTGCGGGGAGAGCAGCGGCTGCTTCCGGAAGCCCGCGCCCGCGCCGGCGGTGTCGCTGCCGGCCGAGAGCGCCACCGAGGCGTGCGAGTCGCGGTACTGAGG
Organism: Streptomyces roseofulvus; assembly: GCF_039534915.1. Taxonomy (NCBI): domain Bacteria; kingdom Bacillati; phylum Actinomycetota; class Actinomycetes; order Kitasatosporales; family Streptomycetaceae; genus Streptomyces; species Streptomyces roseofulvus. The sequence goes on from NZ_BAAAWE010000001.1 coordinate 5,151,826, forward strand.
GAAGCCCTTCAGCCCCACCCCGGTCAGCGGCTCCGACGCCCACATCCGGCCCGCCGCCGCCCACATCGTGTACCGGTCCGTCACCGACTGGTCCGGCGCCGCCGTCACCCGGGTGATGCTGGTGACCCGCTCCTTCACCATCGCCGAGCCGATCCCGAGCCCGCCGACCAGCACCACCGCCAGCGCGCCCACCGCGAGCGCCACCCGCGCCGCCCGCCGCACCCCGCCCAGCAGCAGCTGGATCCCGCAGGCCAGCACGGTCGCGATCCACGCGCCCCGGCTGAACGACAGCGTCAGCGGCACCACCAGCAGCGCCGCGCAGACCAGCGCTGCCGTCCGCGTCCGCCCCGCCGGAGAGCCCAGCGCGATCCCGGTGACGATCACCAGGCCGTACGCCACCACCGTCGCCATGCCCATCACGTCGGTCGCCCCGAAGGTGCCCACCGCCCGGATGTCCTCGCCCTGGTACGAGGCGCCCGTCCCCGTCAGGTACTGCGTCACGCCCACCGCGCCCTGCAGCAGCGCCAGCGCCACCAGGCCCCACGCCACCACCGCGAAGTCCCGGCGGTCCCGGATCATCAGCAGCACCGCCGCCGGGACGAGCACGAAGACCTGCACGTAACGGGCGACGCCCGGCAGGCTCGACGCCGGGTCGTTCGAGGTGATCGCCGCCAGGCAGACCCCGAGCACCGGCAGTCCGAGCACGACCGCCGCCGTCCGGGTCAGCGGCCGGGCCCCGCCGCGCAGCACCCGGACGAGACAGACCAGCACCAGCAGTCCCGAGGCCGCGTCGGCGACCGTGCCGGTGCCGCCCGTCCCGCCCTGCGCCCCACCGCCGCCCGGCACCAGGAGCAGCGCGATCACCGCGAGCACCGGGGAGAGCGCCCCGGCGCGGCGCGCCCACTCCCGGGCGGCCGGCGTCCCCGCGAGGACCGGCGCCGTCGTCACGGCCGTCGCCATCTCAGCTCCCCGTCGGTCGGACGAGACCGGCCGCGGTGCGGACCAGGATGCAGACGTCCTGCCAGAGCGACCAGTGGTCGATGTAGTGGTTGTCGAAGCGGCAGCGGTCCTCGATCGAGGTGTCGCCGCGCAGCCCGTTCACCTGCGCCAGACCGGTGAGCCCGACCGGCATCCGGTGGCGGGCCGCGTACCCCGCGTGGATCTTGCTGAACTGGGCGACGAAGTACGGCCGTTCGGGCCGCGGCCCGACCAGGCTCATGTCGCCGCGGAGCACGTTCCACAGCTGCGGCAGCTCGTCCAGCGACGACTTCCGCAGGAAGCCGCCGGCCGCGCTCATCCGCCGGTCCCCGGCCACGTTCCACCGGGTCGCCGACTCCGTCTCGTCCGACGGCCGGAGCGTACGGAACTTCAGCAGCGTGAAGTGGCGCCCGTGCTGGCCCACCCGCTCCTGCCGGAACAGCACCCCGGGGCCGTCCGACAGCCGCACCGCCAGCGCGCACAGCGCGAGCACCGGCAGCGCCAGCGCCAGCGCCGGACCGGCCAGCGCGATGTCCAGGGCCCGCTTGGCCAGCGCCCCGCGCCGCTCGGTCGGCGGGACGAGCCGACGGCGGGCGTACCCCCACACGTGCTCGCCCATCGGCCCCTCGCACCGCTCCCCGCCGACCCGCCAGGTCACGCAGCCGTAGTGCTGGAAGAGGGTCACCAGCTCCGGCTCGTCCGACAGGAACACCGCCTCACGGACCGTGTTCTGGATGACCGCCCGGCGGATCTCCTCCGCCGTCGTCAGCAGCGGCAGCCCGGCCTCCACCGGACGCTGCTCGCCGACCGTCGCGTCCGGCAGCCCCACGATCCCCACCGGCCGCATCCCGTACTCCGGGTGCTGGAGGGCCGCCGCCGCGAACCGGCGGGCCGCCGTCGGCGGGCCGACCACGAGCGCCGAACGGGGCCGCTCCCGGGCGATCCGCCGCCCGCGCGCGAGCAGCACCGCCCGCAGCACGGACGCGACCCCGACGTGCGCGCCGTACGCCGCGCACAGCCGCAGCGGCCCGATCGCCAGCTCCGGCGACCAGGCCGCGGCTCCGGCCGCCGCCACGCACCACACCACCCCGGCCCGGGAGGCCAGCGCGGGCAGCTCGTCGAGCAGCCGGACGTGCGCCGCGGGCCGGTGCAGACCGCCGCGCCCGTGCAGGACGAGCAGCAGCGCGGCCACCGGCAGCAGCAGCCGCGGATCCTGATGGGCGGGGCCGAGCAGCGCGCCACCGGCGAGCACGGCCAGGCAGTCGACGACCCGCAGCACCGCCGCACCGGGCCGGGGCCGCGCGTCCGCGCGGTGGCGCGGCGCCGCGAGCCGGCCGGACAGCCGCCGCCGGGGGGCGAGCGAGGCGGACCCGAACGCCGGGCCCGCGACCGGCCACGGGCCGGGTGAGGAAGGAACGCTGGTACTTTCCGTGGTCACTGCGCAATCGGCTCTCTGTGCTCGGTGCCCCGCACTCCGGCCAGCTCGCGGTAGATCTCCGCGACGGCCGCGCCGGTGCGCCGCACATCGAAACTGCTGAGGACGTGCTCGTGGGCCTCACGGCCCAGGCGGTGCCGCAACTCCGGCCTGCCGAGCAGGCGGCCGAGAGCGGCGGCGAGGGCGGCCGGGTCCTCGGGCGGGACCAGGCACGGGGCTTCATGGCCGGGCGGCAGGCTCTCGCGCGCCCCGTCGACGTCGGTGACGACGACCGGCCGGCCCGCCGCCATCGCCTCCAGGGGCGCCAGCGCCATGCCCTCCCAGCGGGACGGCAGCACGACGACGTCCGCCGCCCGGTACCAGGGCACGGTGTCGCCGACGGCGCCGGCGAACCGCACCGAGGGACCGGCGGCGGCCCGCAGCCGCTCCCCGTCCGGCCCGTCGCCGACGAGCACGAGCCGGGCGCCCGGCACCTCGGCGAGGACCGCCGGCCAGGCGGCGAGCAGCACGTCCTGGCCCTTCTGCCGGCAGAGCCGGCCCACGCACACCACGGTGGGCGCCGGGTTCCCGGCCGGCCCGTCGGTCGCGAACCGGGCCACGTCCACCCCGTTGTGCACCACGGACCAGGCGGCCCGGACCCCGGCCAGCTCGCCGGTACGCCGCTCCGCCCCGCTCACGCACAGGATCCGGTCGGTCCAGCGGGCGCCGAACCGCTCCCAGCGGCGGGCCAGTGCGGCGGTGGTGCCGGTGACCGCCTCGAAGGACCAGGCGTGCGGCTGGTACACGGTCGGGATCCGGCCGCGCACCGCGAGCCGGGCACACAGGCCCGCCTTCGCCGAGTGCGCGTGGACGAGCCCGGGCCGCACGGCCCGGAGCACCCGGGCCAGCTCGCGGGTCTCCCGGACCAGCGCGGGACCGGGGTCCCGGCCGGCCCGCCAGTCGTGGACCTCGGCGCCGTCGGCGCGCAGCTCCGCGGCGAGCGCGGTGCCGGGCGGACAGGCGACCACGGGGCGCAGCCCGGCCGCGCGCTGGGCACGCACCAGGTCGACGACGACCCGGGCGACCCCGCCGTCGCCGGGCTGGACCGCGTGCAGGACGGTGACGGACCCGGGGTCCGTCTCGATCGGGGCCCGCACGTCAGCGCCGTACGTCCGCCTGCAGGAAGAGCGCGCCGAGCCAGACGGTGTCCTCGCGGCTGCCGAGCCGGACCTGGACACGATCGGCTCCCTGGCGCAGCGCCCCCCGCAGATCGAAGACGTCGGAGTCGTACCCGAGGGTGTTCCCGGAGGCCGGGAAGCGCGTCGTCCCGGCCGCGCCGAATTCGGTGATGCTGGAGTTCAGCACGTCGTTCACGGAATTGGCGGAATCCCCGAGCCGGGTCGCCTTCCGGCGACTCGTCCGCACCTCCAGGTAATCCCCGGAAGTTCCCCGGTCGCCGTCATAGGCGACGACTCCGAGACGCCCTGCGGTGCCCTTCGGATAACGGTGCCCGTCGAGTGCGACGCGCAGCTCGCCGGAGCGCGGGCCGACCGTCTCGAAGCCGTCCCAGACGCTCAGCCGGCGCAGCGGCTCGCCGTCCTTCTCGTACGCGGCGACCAGCGTCCAGCCGCCCCAGCCGCCCACCGCGCTGCGGCCCATGGCGACGTTGACCTGCGCGACCGTCCACTGGCCCGGCGTGGCCCACCGGACCAGTTCGGTGACGTCGGCGGACGCCTGGAAGGCGTCGGCGCCGTCGGCGGTCCGATGACCCGTCAGGGTGTCGGCGAGCAGCGCCTTGTACCGCCCGCCGGGCTCCGCGATCAGCACCCGGCCGTTGTCCTTCGGCGGCTTCTGCTCGCCCACCCGCAGGTTGCCGCCCCAGTACAGCCGGGCCCAGGTGACCCGGGCGCCGGCCGGCACCGCCAGCTCGGCACGGCTGGAGTTGTACGTGTGGGGGTCGTCGTCCACGTCGACGTAGCCGATCGTCGCCCCGTCGTTGGAGGTCTCGGTGCCCCGGGCGCCCTTCGCCGAGGTGTTGGCGGCGCGCACGATCCCGCCGTGCAGTTCGGCCTGGTAGCGCGCGGCGAAGGGGACCCGGTCGGCCTCCGCGGGCGCGGGCGGCGCGGCGGCGGAGGCGAGCGGCGGCGCGGCGGTCAGCACCGCGCACGACAAGGCGCACAACACGCCGCGACGCACAGCAAGAACCGCTGAATTCCGCATACAGGTTCTCCGCTTTGATGAGAGAAGGAAGGGAAGACCCGTGAAGACCGGGGGAGGGGGAGGTGTCGTCCGCACGAAATGGGTGAACGCGCGGCGGGCCCGGAAGCAACGTTCGGGAACGTTATAACCCCGGCGCGGAGCGATAGTAAGCATTAGATGCTCGGAAACGCTAACTCCCGTATCTGGGCGGCAGGTTCCTCGTTGAGCGTGTTGCGCCATTCTCCGGTCCGTCGCCCGAATGGCCCTCGCGCGGCCCAAAGATCGGTTGAACGTCACCCGTTCGGGAGAGCAACCGATGAATATCCGGGGCGTTGTTGAGGGAGCCGGGCCGAACAGTCCGCGCAGTCCGAGTTGGAAATCGATCGAGGAGTACTTCTCCATGTCTCGTATCGCCAAGGCCGCCGTCCTGACCGTGGGTGCCGCCGCCGCGGTCGCCGGTGCCTCCGGTGCCGCCTTCGCCGACGCCGGCGCCGAGGCCGCCGCCGTGAAGTCCCCCGGTGTCGGCTCCGGCAACGTCATCCAGGTCCCGGTCCACGTGCCGATCAACCTCTGCGGCAACACCGTCAGCGTCATCGGCGCGCTGAACCCGGCCTTCGGCAACACCTGCGTCAACGCCTGATCTCGCACGTCGGATCGGTCCTTCCGAAGCCGGTGCGCCCACCCCGTCGGGTGGGCGCACCGGCTTTTCCCTTGCGGCGACTGGGCCGCTACTCGTTCGGACGCATCCCCGTGCGCCGTCCGGTGCAACGGCGTACGCCCCTCGGCGGAGCAGGTCCGGCGGAGGGATTCACTCGAACGGAGGCGTGGCGCTCAGTAGTTCTGCGGTTGCGGAGGGCTATACCCGCAGGCACGGTGGGAGAGCAGTTGTCCGACGCATAAGGAAAAGGAACACATATGCGTCCCCTGGCTTCACGCCGTCTCACCGCCCTGGCGATATCCGCCGCCCTCACCCTCGGCATGGCGGGACCCGCCTTCGCCGACGAACACCGCCCCTCCCGCGCGGCCGACCGGGCCGCCCACGCCCCCCTTCCCGACGCCGCCGCGCTGCTGACCCAGGCCGAGGCGCTCGGGGACATGGGCGCGGTCGCGACCCCCGTGGCCGACCTCCTCACCGCCGCCCTCAAGGCCGACGACGGCCAGCTTCCGGCGGCCGACGCCGAGGCCCTGAAGGCGAAGATCCAGGCCGCTCTCGACAAGGCCAAGGAGACGGTTCCGGCGCCGCTGCCGGAGACTCCGGGGACGCCGGAGCTGCCGGTCACCCCGCCGGCCGTCGACACCCCGGCCGAGCTGCCCGCGAAGCCGCCCGTGACCCTGCCCGTCGCGGCCGGCGCCAAGGCGGCCGCGGCGGCGAAGGCCGCCCCCGCCGACGTGGTCGACGACGCCCTCGCCTCCGTCGAGAAGGCCGTCGCCGGGCTGCTCGCCGCCGTCACCTCCGGGAACGCCGCCGGAGTCGTCCCGCAGGTCACGGCCACGCTGACCTCGCTGGTGAACCTCGCCGTCGCCACCGTGCTCGGCAGCGGGCTGCCCGCGCCGGACCTGCCGGGCCTCCCCGCGCTGCCCTCCCTCCCGGTGGAGGTGCCGGAGCTGCCCGTCGACCCGCCGGTCGAGGCCCCGGAGCTGCCCGTCGAGGCGCCCGTGAAGCCTCCGGTCGCCGTGCCCGAGCTGCCGGTGAAGCCGCCCCTGCCGGTCCGCTGACCCGCGCGCACCCCCGACCCGTACCGGTCCGGCCTCCCGCCGGGCCGGTACGGGCATGTGTGCGCCCGGTCATCCGGAAATAGCACCGGTCCCCTTCGATCGGGTGCAGTGTCGAGAAATCCCTCCTCCTGGAGTTTCCGGGGAGCGCACCTCTCGTTACAGAAGACGGAAGCGACGTACGGGAATGCCTCAAGAAGCCTGTGCGGAACGCCAGTTGAAGAAACAGAGGAAGGATTTCCCCCATGAAGCCCACCAAGGTCGCCGCGGTCGTCGCCGGTTCCCTCATGGCCCTCGGCGCCGCCGCCCCCGCCATGGCCGCGGAGGCGCTGACCCCGACCAGTCTGAACGGCGGCCTGGAGGCGATCGCCGCCAACGGCCTGAAGTCGGACATGCTCAGCAGCACCACCGAGGGTTCCCCGGTCAAGACGGTCACCGACACCGCCACCCAGCTGAACCAGACCGGCAAGGGCCTCCCGCTGATCGGTGGCCTGCCGGCGAGCCCGCTCGGCGGCTGATCGAATGATTTTCTGACCGGTCGCCGTGTGGCCTCGACCCCACACGGTGTGCCGCTCCCTACTCTCTGGACCGTCCCACCGCGATCGTCCGCGGGGGACGCGGCCGGTCGGAGCGAGGGGGGATCCTCGCCGGTCTCTCCCTTTCTCTCGAGGAAGAGCGGTATGCGGTCCATCATCAGCAGGAAAGTACTCACCGCGGCGGCAGCGACCGGACTGCTGTCGCTGACCGGCGGTTTCGCACTGGCCGCGAACGCGCACCCCGGCACCGGGGACACGCCGGGACCCGGCAACGGCCAGGCCCACGCCCCCCTCTCGCCGGAACTGTGCGGCGCGAGCATGGACCTGGGCGACTACGTGGCGTCGGCCGTCGGAGACCTCTGCGCCCACGCGGCGGAGGACCCCGACGGCGGCTACGGCGAGGAGCCCGAGGAGCCCACCCCGACGCACCCGCCGACCCACCCGCCCACGCACCCGCCGACGCATCCGCCGACGCACCCGCCGACGCATCCGCCGACGCACCCGCCCACGCATCCGCCGACGAAGCCGCCGACGAACCCGCCGACGACTCCGCCGGGTGAGTGCGAGGAGCCGGAGCCGGGCGAGGAGCCGGAGCCCGGCTGTGAGCCCACCACGCCGCCGACCAAGCCCCCCACGCATCCGCCGACGAAGCCGCCGACGCACCCGCCCACGCATCCGCCGACGAAGCCGCCGACGAACCCGCCGACGACTCCGCCGGGTGAGTGCGAGGAGCCGGAGCCGGGTGAGGAGCCGGAGCCCGGTTGCGAGCCCACCACGCCGCCGACCAAGCCCCCCACGCATCCGCCGACGAAGCCGCCGACGAACCCGCCGACGACTCCGCCGGGTGAGTGCGAGGAGCCGGAGCCGGGTGAGGAGCCGGAGCCCGGCTGTGAGCCCACCACGCCGCCGACGAAGCCGCCGACGAACCCGCCGACGACTCCGCCGGGTGAGTGCGAGGAGCCGGAGCCGGGTGAGGAGCCGGAGCCCGGCTGCGAGCCCACCGTCCCGCCGACCACTCCGCCCACCACCCCGCCCGAACTCCCCGACACGGGCAGCGACCCCGCCCTCTGGGGAGCGGCCGCGGTCAGCGCCGCCCTCATCATCGGCGGCACCGTCGTCCAGCTCCGCGGCGGACGCCTCGTCCGCTCCCGCCGCCACTGACGTACGGACCGCGATGACGTGACGTCAACAAGGGCCCTCACCCTCACCGGTGGGGGCCCCTGGCGTTGCTGCACACGGGGGAACCACGCGCGACGTTTCGGCCGACGGGCTCGTTCACACGGCATGACTCTGCGCTCTCAGGCCGGCATGGGCCTTCTCATGACCGCGCTCGCCTCCGCCGCCATGGCCGTCCCGGCCTCCGCCGTCGAGGCCCCGGTGGTGGTGCCCCTCCAGGGCCTCGAACCGGTCCTGCCGATGGACGCGCCCACCATCGCGACCGGCGTCCCGGTACCGGTGCCCGGCGCGCCGACCGGCTTCCAGAAGGGCCTCGGCGCACTGCCCGACGTGACCCTGCCGAGCGTCCCGCTCACCGGCACCCTGCCCGGGACCGTCGTGGACGCCCCGCTCCCCGAGCTCCTGGAGGGCGGCGACCCCGGCCGCGCCCTCTTCTCCACCCCGCACTCCGAGATGGCGGCCGCCACCCCCGGCGCCGTCGTCGGCAACCCCGTCGAGGCGCCGCAGGGCAACGGCCTCGCCGGACTGCCCGACCTCGCCCCGCCGCAGCTCGGTCTGGTCGCCCCCACGCTCAGCGGCGCTCTCGACTCCCAGCTCGGCCTCGCCCCCGGCCGCGACTGACCCCTCGCACTCCTCTCACCCTCTCCCCCCTCATTTCGGAATTCCGTACGAACGCGGTCCGCGCGGGTGAAGACACGATTCTTCCCCGCTACCGCAAGGGCTTCTCGTCGTTGCACCGGAAGGCTTGTCGCATGGCCGCGGCCCGCGGTCCGGTGCGCCGCCCGTCGTATCCGACGGCGGGGGGACATCGGACCGCGGGCCATCATTTCGCCCGCCCCCTCGGGCTTTTCCGATTTCCCGCTCCCGTTCGGCCCAAAGGCCGTGACCCTGCCCGTGATACGGCGTTGAACGGGCGTGACGGCCGTGATCCCTGCGGTCGCTCGACCCATTCAAGGAGTTCTGATGTCTCGCATCGCCAAGGCTGCCGCCGTCCTGGCCGGCACCGGTGCCGTTGCCCTCACCGGAGCCGGCCTGGCCGTCGCCGACTCGGGCGCCGAGGCCGTCGCCGCCGGTTCCCCCGGCGTCGTCTCCGGCAACGTCGTCCAGGTCCCGGTCCACGTGCCGGTCAACCTCTGCGGCAACACCGTCAACGTCATCGGCCTGCTGAACCCGGCCTTCGGCAACAGCTGCGCCAACATCGACAGCCCGAGCGACCACGGCGACGGCGGCTACGGCGGCTGATCCGCCCCCGCGCCCCCCGGACGTCCCCCCGACCCCACCAGGGCCGGGGGGACGCCCATGTCCGCGGCCGCCCCGCCCCGTCAGGCGTACCGGTAGATCAGGCTGTGGTCGAACATCTCCGCCGGCGTCACGCCCCACGGCGCCATCGGCTGGTGCCGGGCCACCACCTTCCGGTACTGGGAGTCGCCCAGCGGCGGCGGCTCCGCCGGCAGATACGCGGCCCCCGGATTGCGCTGCTGCCACCGCGACCACACCAGGTCCACGAAGGAGTGGTGCAGCCAGAACACCGGATCGTTCACCGATCCGCCGCCCAGCATCAGGCCGCCCACCCAGCGGTGCACCCGGTTGTGGATCCGGAACCGCTCGTTGCCCGTGCCCGGCGCCCACCCCTCCAGCCGGTTGCGGAAACCCGACGGGCTGGTCGAGTTCCACGGGGCCGTGTCGTACGTCCGCTCCCGCATCACCTCGTCCAGCTGGGCCGCGGTCGGCAGCGCCACCGGGTCCCGCGGCCGGCCGAAGTCCCTGGTCAGATAGGTGATCTCGGTCATCGCGTGCTTCACCGGCCACCTTCCCTTGGCATGGGCGAAGGGGCCGGTGGTCACCTGGAGGTCCGAGCGGCGGCCGTTGCCGCCCATGAAGTCCTCCGCCCACAGCGAGGACGCCGGGGTGTTGTCCCGCGTCCAGTCCCAGTACGGGACCGTCACCGACGCGTCGATCCGGCGCAGCGCCCGCTCGAACTCCAGCAGGAACTTCCGGTGCCAGGGCAGGAAGCTCGGCGCCATGTGGGCGGTCCGCAGCCGGCCGGCGCCGTCGGCCACGTAGTGGTCGATGTGCATCCGGACGAACTCGTCGTACGTGCCGCGGCGCTTCAGTTCCAGCACCGCGGCCACGAACCTGCGGCGCTCCGTCGTCGTCAGATCGCGCTGGTTCTTACGCGTGTACACCACGCGGGTTCCCTCCCGTCGGGTCGGAGTGGAGGCCGTGCCCCGCCGCGTACCGGGAGAGCGGGGCCGACCCCGCCGCGTCCACGGCCGCGCGGGTGGCGGCGAGCGGGGTCGGGCAGGACTCGTAGTGGTCGAGCGGGCTCACCCAGCCGCCGTCGGCGCACCGCATCAGATGCAGCGGCCGGCCGTCCACCAGGGCCACCGGCTCGCCCCCCGGCCCGGTGAGGCCGCGGATCCGGCGGCCCGCGTACATCTCGTCGAAGAGATGGGGATCCGCTTCCGGCGAGCGCGCCGCGATCCGGCCGAGGACGCCGCCCGTGGCGGCGGTGACGGCCAGTGCGAACAGGGACCGGAGGGCGACACGGCGCGGGAAGGGCATCGGCGATCTCCTGGCGTCGACAAGGGGGCCTCAGGGGCTCAACGATGAAAACCCGTGTTCGTTGCGGCCGGGAGTTCGAGCGGGCGAATGTCGGCCGGATGAGTGAATTCGGTACGGGGAAAGGGTGGTTGCCCCACTAGCATCCCTTTCCATGACCACTCCCCACGTCCTTTCCGAGGCGCGCAGCGTCTCTCCGCTGGGCACGCTGACGGTGATTCCCTGGTCCAGCGAGGCCACCGCCGATTCCGCCGGCACGCCTTTCCTCATGGCGTATTCGCTCGGCGACGGCCGCGACGGGCCGGAGGCCGGTCAGCAGGCGCTGCGCGCGGCCCTGGAGGGCATGGGCCTCTCGGTCGGCGACCGCCTCTTCGACCTGGAGAAGGACGCCGGGATCAGCGCCACGCTGATCGTCGAGGCCGGCACCGCGGTGCTCACCCTGCCCTTCCTGAAGGTGCAGTGCCCGGTGCCCGCCGAGTGGCAGGCCGCGGCGGCCGAGACCGGCAAGGTCTACTTCCTCTGCTCGGTGCGGCCCTGGGCCGAGGGCGTCCCCGGGCAGCCCGTGGACGAGGACCGGCTGCGCGCCTTCGTCTCCGACGAGGCGGTGCTCGCCGACTGCGCCCACGTCATGCTGCCGGTCCGGCGCGTGCAGGGCTGAACGGAAGGGGCGGCGCGATGACGACGCTCGGGGTACGCGGAGTACCGGGTCAGCGGCAGGAGGACGGCGCGGCGGAGGCCGGGCGGCGGCAGGACGGGACGGTCGGCGCGGGCCGGGCGCTCGGCTGGCTGCTGGTGGTCACCGGCGCGGCCGGGATCCTGGCCGCGTGGGTGATCACGACCGACAAGTTCAAGCTCCTGGAGGACCCGGGCTTCCAGCCGGGGTGCAGCCTGAACCCGGTCGTGTCCTGCGGGAACATCATGAAGAGCGAGCAGGCCTCGGTCTTCGGCTTCCCCAACCCGATGCTCGGCCTGGTCACCTACGGCGTCGTCGTCGCCATCGGCGCCGGGCTCCTCGCCGGGGCCCGGTACCGCGGCTGGTTCTGGCTGGGGCTGAACGGCGGGATGCTCTTCGGCGTCGGCTTCTGCACCTGGCTGATGCAGCAGTCACTGTACGAGATCAACGCGCTCTGCCTGTGGTGCTGCCTCGCCTGGACCGCCACGATCACCATGTTCTGGTACGTCACCGCGCACAACGTGCGCACCGGGGTGCTGCCCGCGCCGGCGCCGGTGCGCGGCTTCCTCGGCGACTTCGCCTTCGCCCTGCCCGTCCTGCACCTCGGGATCATCGGGATGCTGATCCTGACCCGCTGGTGGGACTTCTGGACCGGCTGAGGTGAGCCGTTCCTCCGTCCGGCCGTGGGCCGCACTCCTGGTGCTGCTCGCGGCCGTTCTCGCGCTGCTGCTGGTGCCCGGGCGGCTCGCGCCCGGCGAGCGGCACACCGGGACGGGGGCCGCGCCCGATCCCGTACCGCTGCCGCGGGTGCCGTCCGGCTTCTTCACCGGCTCCGACGCGGAGGGGGTGCGGCGCATCTCCGGGGCGGAGAGCTGGCTGGGCGGCACCGAGCTGCGGGTCGGGCACACCTATCTGCCGGGCGACCGCTGGTCCAACATCGAGGGGCATCCGGCGCTCTTCGCGCCGTGGGCGCGGTGGAAGGCGGAGCGGCCGGGGCGGCTGTTCGTGCTGAACGTGCCGATGATGGACCGCAACGAGGCCGGGCTGACCGACGCGGAGGTCCGGGCGGGGCTGCGGCGCGGCGCGGCCGGCGCCTTCGACGGGCACTTCAGGACCCTCGGCGAGCGGCTGGTGGAGCACGGGCTCGGCGACGCGATCCTGGTCCTCGGCTGGGAGATGAACGGCACCACCTACGGGCACCGCTGCGGGCCGGACCCGGCGGCCTGGAAGGCGTACTGGCGGTCGGCGGTCGCCGCGCTGCGCGGGGTGGCGGGGCAGCGGTTCCGCTTCGACTTCACGCCGAGCCGGGGGCGGGACGCGGTGCCGTGGCCGGAGTGCTACCCGGGCGACGACGTCGTCGACATCATCGGGATGGACGCCTACGACCAGCCCGAGGGGGTCTCCTTCGAGGAGCAGGTGAGCGAGGAGTACGGGCTCGCGCACCACGTGGCCTTCGCGAGGGCGCACGGCAAGCCCGTCTCGTACCCGGAGTGGGGGCTCTTCCGGAACGGGGACAACCCGGCGTACGTGCGGGGGATGCTCGACTGGTTCGCCGCCTACCGTCCCGTCTACCAGACGGTGACCGACTACTGCCCGCACGGGGTGTGGGGGTGCGCGGACAACCCGCGGTCGGCCGCGGTGCTCAGGGGCGCGCTGGGAGCGCCGGCCCGGCCTTGAGGGTGTCGACCGTGCGGTGCATCAGGGCCATCAGGTCCTCGGTGAGGCCGCGCTCGGCCCAGTAGAGGGTGGCTTCGCGGAGCGCGCCGAGGACGGCCGCGGTGAAGACCCGTACCTCCAGGTCGTCGGGGGCGCGGCCGGTGCGGTCGGCGAGGGCGCGGGCGAGCCGGCGGCCGGTCTCCGCGGTGGTCTCGGTGAGCCGGGCGCGGACGGCGGGGGTGCCGGCCATCAGCCGGGCGCGGAGCCGGATCTCCTCCGGGTCGGCCTCCAGGGCGGTGCCGACGGCCTCGGTGAGGACCGCGCGGAGCGATTCGAGGGGGTCCTCGCCGGCGGGGCGGGCGCGCAGCAGGGCTTCGAGGCGGTCGTCGGCGTCGTCGGTGAGGACGATGTCCTCGCGGACGGGGAAGTAGCGGACGACGGTGGAGGGAGAGACCTCCGCCTCGGCGGCGATGCGCTCGACGGTGGCCGCCTCCCAGCCGTGGGAGGCGGCGATCGACCGCGCGGCCCGGCGGATCGCCGCGCGGGTCCGCTCCTTCTTCCGTTCCCTCAGGCCCGTGGACATGGGTCCATTCTGCCTGGTCAGGCCTGGTAGGCGACCAGGGAGATGCCGACGTAGTGGACGATGAAGGCGGCGAGCGTGAGGGAGTGGAACACCTCGTGGAAACCGAACCAGCGGGGCGACGGGTTCGGGCGCTTGATGCCGTAGATGATGCCGCCGGCGCTGTAGAGGAGACCGCCGACGATCACCAGGACGAGCACGGCGATGCCACCCGTCCGCATGAAGTCGGGGAGGAAGAAGACGGCGGCCCAGCCCATCGCGATGTAGCAGGGGGTGTAGAGCCAGCGGGGGGCGCCGACCCAGAAGACGCGGAAGGCGATGCCGGCGGCCGCGGCGGCCCAGACCGCCCACATGAGCGGCTTCGCGGTGGAGTCCGGGAGCAGCAGCAGGGTGAGCGGGGTGTAGGTGCCCGCGATGATCAGGAAGATGTTGGCGTGGTCGAGGCGGCGCAGGATCGCCTCGCCGCGCGGGCCCCAGTTCCCCCGGTGGTAGAGCGCGCTGACGCCGAAGAGCAGGCAGGCGGTCAGCACGTAGATCCCGCAGGCGATGCGGGCGCGCGGGGAGTCGGAGAGCGCGACCAGGACCAGGCCCGCGACGATCACGGCCGGAAACATGCCCGCGTGCAGCCACCCTCTGAGCCGTGGCTTCAGCGGGAGCGACGGGGTCGGGGCGATCGGGTCGGGCTCGACCGGTGTCACTTCCGGTGTGGCTGCAGTCATGACACGGAATCGTACCTACGCGCCCGTAGGTCGCGGATATGAGTGGCGATGCTCACGTGTGCACCCCCCTGGACATATGGGCGTTTCCATCGGATGATCAAATGAGTGCGGTCGGCACCGGATGAGCAGCTACGACGCATCCGGGTCGCAGCCCCCACGGGGCATACAGCGAAAACACCCCTCGACAAGGAGCAATCGTGGCGCGCGACAACGCGGCTCCCCTTCCCACCCAGCACCAGGAGCTCGTCTCCTGGGTGAACGAGATCGCCGAGATCACCCAGCCGGACAGCATCGTCTGGTGCGACGGCTCCGAGGCCGAGTACCAGCGCCTCTGCGAGGAGCTCGTCGCCAAGGGCACGTTCACGAAGCTCGACCCGGTGAAGCGCCCGAACTCGTACTACGCCGCCTCCGACCCGACCGACGTCGCCCGCGTCGAGGACCGCACCTTCATCTGTTCCGAGAAGGAGGAGGACGCCGGCCCGACCAACCACTGGAAGGCCCCGGCCGAGATGAAGGAGCTCTTCGCGGGCTCCGAGGGCATCTTCCGCGGGTCGATGAAGGGCCGGACCATGTACGTGGTCCCCTTCTGCATGGGCCCGGTCGGCTCCCCGCTCTCCGCCATCGGCGTCGAGATCACCGACTCCGCGTACGTCGCGGTCTCCATGCGCACCATGACCCGCATGGGCCAGGCCGTCCTCGACGAGCTCGGCACCGACGGCTTCTTCGTCAAGGCCGTCCACACCCTCGGCGCCCCCCTCGCGGAGGGCCAGGAGGACGTGCCGTGGCCGTGCAACTCCACCAAGTACATCTCGCACTTCCCGGAGACCCGCGAGATCTGGTCGTACGGCTCCGGCTACGGCGGCAACGCGCTCCTCGGCAAGAAGTGCTACGCCCTGCGCATCGCCTCCGTCATGGCCCGTGACGAGGGCTGGCTCGCCGAGCACATGCTCATCCTGAAGCTGACCCCGCCGCAGGGCGAGGCGAAGTACGTGGCCGCCGCCTTCCCGTCCGCCTGCGGCAAGACCAACCTCGCCATGCTGGAGCCGACGATCCCCGGCTGGACCGTGGAGACCATCGGCGACGACATCGCCTGGATGCGCTTCGGCGAGGACGGCCGCCTCTACGCGATCAACCCCGAGGCCGGCTTCTTCGGCGTCGCGCCCGGCACCGGCGAGCACACCAACGCCAACGCCATGAAGACCCTGTGGGGCAACTCCGTCTTCACGAACGTCGCGCTCACCGACGACGGCGACGTGTGGTGGGAGGGCATGACCGAGGAGGCGCCCGCGCACCTCACGGACTGGAAGGGCAACGACTGGACGCCGGAGTCCGAGACGCCGGCCGCCCACCCGAACGCCCGCTTCACCGTCCCGGCCGGCCAGTGCCCGACGATCGCCCCCGAGTGGGAGGACCCCCAGGGCGTCCCGATCTCGGCGATCCTCTTCGGCGGCCGCCGCGCCTCCGCCGTCCCGCTGGTCACCGAGTCCTTCGACTGGAACCACGGCGTCTTCCTCGGCGCCAACGTGGCCTCCGAGAAGACCGCCGCCGCCGAGGGCAAGGTCGGCGAGCTGCGCCGCGACCCCTTCGCCATGCTGCCGTTCTGCGGCTACAACATGGGCGACTACATGGCCCACTGGGTCGAGGTCGGCGCGACCGCGGACGCCGCGAAGCTGCCGAAGATCTACTACGTGAACTGGTTCCGCAAGAACGACGCCGGCCAGTTCGTGTGGCCCGGCTTCGGCGAGAACAGCCGCGTCCTGAAGTGGATCGTCGAGCGCCTCGACGGCAAGGCCGAGGGCGTCGAGACCCCGATCGGCGTCCTGCCGACCCGGGAGGCCCTGGACACCGACGGCCTGGACCTGGCCGAGGAGGACCTGGACTTCCTGCTCACCGTCGACAAGGACGTCTGGCGCGAGGAGGCCGCCCTGGTCCCCGCGCACCTGGAGACCTTCGGCAGCCACACGCCGAAGGAGCTGTGGGACGAGTACCGCGCGCTGGTCGAGCGCCTGGGCTGATCCCGTAGCAGTATCGAGACTCGTGGTGGGCTGCCCCGAACTACCGCCCTGACCAGTGGGGTCACGACGGTTCACCACGACGCATCCGGCCCCGGAGCCCCCTCAGGCTCCGGGGCCGGCGCATCTCCTCAGGCTCCCCGGTCCTCCAGATAGCGGGTGTGCGCCCGCTGGCGCAGCTCCTCGGCCTCCTGGAGGGCCGCCGCGATTCCGGCCGCCTCCTCGCGCAGCGCGGCCAGCTGGCGTTCCAGATGCCGCTCGGGCGGCTCCGAGCCCGGCGTCACCCGGGACCACCAGCGGGTCCGTACGAAGGCGTCGACCGCCTCCGGCACGTCCTGCCGCACCGCGCGGGCCAGCACGTGGAGGTGGTCCGGGTCGCTGACCCAGCCCGGTTCGAGCAGCGCCTCGAACAGCGCGTCCAGCTCGTCGATCCGCGCCCGCGCCGCTTCCGGCAGCTCCACCTCCGCCAGGTACTCCCGCAGGGTGGCGTGGTCCGCGCGCAGCGACTCCAGCTGCTCGTCCGCGCTCGGGAAGTCCGGGGCGCCGGGCCGCTCCGGCGGGGCGATCAGCGCCCCCGCCGCGTACAGGCCGAGCACCACCAGCGGCCAGAGGCCGCCGGCCGCGCCGGTCAGGCCGATGCCGAGGCCGGCCAGGCCGCAGACGCAGCCGGTGAGGTTCTTGCGGGACTCCAGGTAGAGCACCCACTTGTCACTGGTAGCCACGGATCTCCTCGAAGGCGCCGTCGAGGGAGCCCTGCGCCGCCTCGAAGAGCCGGCCGCCGGTCAGCTCGGCGATGTGCTCCAGCTCGGCCCGGTCGGAGTCGCCGAACAGGATCGGGAAGACGGGGGTGCGCTGCTGCTCGGCGGGCAGGCCGCGGAAGAAGGCGTCGAACGCGTCGGCCGCCATCCCGTCGGTGTTCTCCCCGTCCGTCATGAGCACCACCGAGGTGAAGGTGTCGCGGGGTGCGGCGCCCAGGCCGCGGTACGCCTCGGTGAGGCTGGAGTAGACCGCGGTGCCGCCGGAGGCGGTGAGCCGCCCGGCGTCGGCGCGGATCGCGTCCCTGGCCCGCGCCGGGTCCTTCGGGTCCACCGTGTACGTCCGCACCTCGCCCGTCTTCACGGAGCTGCCGAACGGCATCAGGGTGACCTCCTCGCGGTCCCGGAAGTCCCCGGTCAGCTCGGCGAGCGCCTCCTTCAGCCGGGTCAGCCGCTCGCCCGCCATCGACCCGGAGGTGTCCAGGACGTAGACGGTGCGGGAGGGCCTGCGGAGGGTGTTGTCGTACGCGTCGAGCAGGCCGTCGGCGACGGACCGGCTGCCGGGGAAGGGCAGTTCCCGGCGCAGGTCCCGGTCGAGCCGGGGCGCCGGGGCCACGCCGGCGACGACCGGCCGGCGCAGGGTGGTCTCGGTGATGCGTCGCTGTGCCTCCGGGGTGCGGAGGTACGTGGTGAGCCGCTGGGCGGACTCCTTCGCCCCGGCGGGGGCGGCGGTGAGCAGGGTGAGCGGGTAGTCGGCGGTGACCACGCCGTCGGAGGGGCGGATCACGGTGAGCGGGCCGGGCGAGGAGAGCAGCACGGACTCGTAGTTGACGAGCGCGTCGATGTCGGTGCGGCGGCCGTAGGCGGTGGCGAGCCAGCCGGAGGAGCCCGAGGTGAGCTTCTGGCCGGTGAAGAACTCGCGGAGCTTCGGCGTCGCCTTCTCGACGTCCCGCTCGCTGAGCGCGGACTGGGCGCCGGAGAGGCCGGAGGCGACCGAGACGAGCGCGGAGAAGCCGGAGTTGGAGCGCTTCGGGTCGGTCATGCCGTACGTCAGCCTGCCCGCGGCGACCGCCTGGTGGAGCTGCGACCAGGTGACCTTCCTCGGGTTCCAGCCGAGCCGGGTGACGACCTCGGGGCGGACGCCGACCGCCACCGGGGACGTCATCACGGGTGTCTCGTTGGTGATCCGGCCGGCGGTGTCGGGGCGGAGCCTGAGGTAGTCGTTGGAGGAGAGCCAGACGGCGTCGTACTCCTTCTCGGCACGGCCGGAGGCGATCTGCTCGACCGCGTCGAGGGTGCCCGCGTAGGTGGTGCGGACGGTGACGCCGGTGGCCTTGCGGGCGTCCTCCAGGACCGGTGCCATGTCGGCGAGTTCGGAGGAGGCGAGGACTCGGAGGGTGCCGGGGGCGGCGGGCGCGGTCAGGTCGCCCTTCGGGCGGCCCGAGCCCTGGCCGCCGGTCGAGTCGTCCGGGGTCGAGCAGGACGCGGCGGTGGTGGTGAGGGCGAGGCCGAGCGCGAGGGCGGCGAGCAGCCGGGCCGTGCGGGTGCGGGGTCTCATGCCGGGGTGCCGCCTTCCAGTGCGCCGGTGCGGCGGCTGCGGTCCAGGTGGGCGCCGGCTTCGCGCAGTTCGTCCGTGAGGGAGGAGACGGTGGCCGCCATCGCCTCGGTCGCCTGGACCTTGTACGTGTCGATGGCGTCGAGCGTCCGGTAGATCTGCTGGAAGGCGGTGCGCAGGGTCTCGGCGCCGACGGCCGGGTCGGCGGCGATCCGCTGGATCTCGCCGGCCTGGGTGGAGAGCATCTCGGCGTTGCCGCGGATGAGGTCCTCGGTGGTCGAGCGCAGGGCGTTCACCTGTTCGGTGACCTTGCGCTGGTTCTCCAGGGCGGAGGCGAGCATGACCGCGATCCGCAGTGCCGACAGGGTCGTCGTCGCGGCCCGGTCGACGCCCTTGATCAGCTCGTCGTTGTTCCGCCGGACCACGTCCATGGCGAGGTATCCCTGGGCGCAGACGGCGAGTTGGGTGAGCAGGTCCTGGTGCTTCTGGCGGACCGGGAAGAGGACGTCGGCGCGGAGCGCGTCCGCCTCGGCGGGGTCGTGGGTGCCGGCGATCCGCTGTTCGACGGCCGCGTCGAGGGCCTCGGTGAGGACGGCGAACTCCTGCAGCTTGCCCATGGTCTCCCAGAGCCGGGCCCGCTCGGTCTGCAGCGCGGCGTTGTCGCGGCGGAGTTCGTCCTGGCCGCCGCGGAGCGCGCCGACGATCCGCTGGAGGGTGGCCTGGGAGGAGGCGTACGCGGCGACGTGGTCGCGGAAGCGGTTGCCGCCGGGCAGCTTCGACAGGAGGCCCTTGAGGCCCTTGCCCGGGGTGTCCCGGGGGCCCAGGTCCTCGACGGTGCGCCGGAGTTCGACGAGCGAGGAGCCGACGCGGGCGGAGGCGTCGCCGCCGCCCTGGCCGAGCGAGCGGACGGTGCGGTCCAGCATCCGGTTCGACTGCTGGGCGGCGGCCCGCATCTCGCCGGAGCCGAGCGCGGCGATCTCGCCGATGCGGCCGGCGAACTCCGGGGAGCGCGGGTCGAGTCCGGCGAGCGAGCCGACGTACTCCTCGGCCCGGCGGGACATCTCCGTGCGGACGGTGTCGTCCAGCGGCACCAGTCCCGCGGCCTGTTCGGCGCGGACGGCGGGGGCGGGCGCGGGCGGGGTGAGGACGAGCGGGGTGTCGTGCTCGGGCGGAGTGAGGACGAAGGTGGACTCCGGTGCCCCGGCGTACGGGTTCCGGGGCTGCCCGCCGGCGCGCGGGTCGGTGTGCTCGGTCATGCGGTGCCCCCCTGGTCGCGGGCCCGCCGTGCCATGTCGCGCAGCACCGCTCCGGTGGGCACGGGCGCCTGGCGGACCCCGGTGAGTGTCTGGTTGAGGTATTCGCCGTGCTTCCCGGTGGCCTCGGTGAACTCGGGCGCGGCGCCCTGCGGCCGGAAGCCGTGCCGGACGGCGAGGCGGCGCAGCTCCGGGTCCTCGGAGAGCAGCCGGCCCAGCTCCTTGCCGTCCCCGGTGAGCGGGACGAGGGTGTGGTCGCTGTTGACCGTGGTGTCCGGGTAGAGGACGACGAGGTCGCCCATGGGCCGGCCGGCGAGGAGCTGGGAGGCGACCTGGGACTCGTAGACGAGGACCAGCGGGTTGCCGACGCCGCTCACGAAGTCCCGGAAGGGGGCGTCGGAGCCCGTCTGCTGGGCGCCCTGCGCCTGGGTGAGCTTGCGCAGCAGCGGGGCGGTGCGGCCGACGGCCTCCTTGCCGTCGGCGACCCGGCCGCCGTCGGCGACGTAGCTCGCGGCGGCGAGGTAGAGCGCGCCGGAGTTGGAGGCCACCGGGTCGGTGGAGGTGATGAAGAGCGTCCCGCTCAGCTCGGCGTGCCTGTCGGCGCCCTTGAGCTGCTGCCAGCTGCGGTCGGCGCGGGCGGCGGCCAGGTAGGCGTCCATCTTCAGGATGCCGCGGGTGCCGCGGGCGGTGAGGGTGGCCAGGCCGTTGTCGGCGAGCACCCGGGCGGCGTTGCTGTGGGCGACCACCACCAGCGGCGAGTAGAAGGGGCGCAGCGGCGCGGCGGCGGCCTTGTCGGCGGCCTTGGCGCGCAGCTCGTCGGCCGGTCCCTTCGAGGACGGGAACGCGAAGTCGTATCCCTCCAGGGGGAGTTGCTCCATGTCCCAGGACCCGGAGGTCTCGGTCCGCACGGTCAGGCCCCGGGCGGCCAGGGCCTTCACGACGTCGGGGTCGGCGAAGAACTCGCTCTTCTCCGAGCCGATGACTCCTCGCACGGTCTTCGTTGCCGTGCCCTTGTCCTGATCGCCGCCCGTCACGAGGACGGCGGCCACGCCGCCGAGGAGCAGGACGGCCAGGACGATTCCGAGAATGCGTCTCACGCGGGCAGAGTGCTCGCGGAAACCCACATTCCAGGGGGAGTTGGGTGGACGGGCGGTGAAGTGACGATCCCGGTAGTGAACCGGAGGGGAACCCGCCGGAAGGGCGGCGGGATGGGTGGCTCCCGGGCCGCGCGGTTCGTGCCGCGCGGCCCGGGGCCGTCAGGGGGCGGCGACCAGGGGATCCCCGGCCAGCGCCGCGGTGTGCGCGTCCATCCGCTCGGCCGCGAGGATCGCGGCGGCGGTGTCCGCGCGGGAGGCGGCGACGACCAGGGCGCGGCCCGCGAGCGCGTGCGCCTTGCGGTGCAGCGCCTCGGGGGAGGCGCCGCTCAGTCCCGCGTGGCGGGCGGGGGGCGCGCCGCGGAGGCGGGCCACCTGCCGGGCGATCAGCTCGCCGCCCTCGCGGTCGCCGAGCTCGTCGGTCACGGCGAGCAGGGCGGCGAGGTGGCCGGCGAGCTGGATGTCCAGCTCCTCCTCGCGGGAGCGGTGCGGATACGTGCCGGGGTCGCCGCCCGTCGTGTGGACCGACTTGGTGCGGATCGGTTCGTACATGGGGACGGCCTCCTGACTGCTCGGGGACCATCCTAGCGGCTAGTTTAGATCCTGTCTAAAGTTGTGTCGGGTCCGGATGGGGGGCCTCAGGGCTGGCTGTAGCCGTCCAGGAAGCGCCCGATCCGCGTCACCGCGTCCGTGAGGTCCGCGACCGACGGCAGCGTCACGATCCGGAAGTGGTCGGGCTCGTGCCAGTTGAAGCCCGTCCCGTGCACCACCATGATCTTCTCGGCCCGCAGCAGGTCCAGGACCATCTGCCGGTCGTCCTTGACCTTGTAGACGTTCGGGTCCAGGCGCGGGAACAGGTACAGCGCGCCCTTCGGCTTCACGCAGGTCACGCCCGGGATCGAGGTCAGCAGCTCGTACGCCGTGTTCCGCTGCTCCAGGAGCCGGCCGCCCGGCAGGACCAGGTCCTCGATCGACTGCCGCCCCTGGAGCGCGGCGGCCACCGCGTGCTGGGCCGGCATGTTGGCGCACAGGCGCATGTTGGCGAGGATCGTCAGCCCCTCGATGTACGAGGAGGCGTGGTGCTTCGGGCCGCAGACCGCGAGCCAGCCGGAGCGGAAGCCGGCCACCCGGTAGTTCTTGCTCATCCCGTTGAAGGTGAGGCAGAGCAGGTCCGGGGCGATCGCTGCGGTCGGCGTGTGGGTGGCGCCGTCGTAGAGGATCTTGTCGTAGATCTCGTCCGAGCAGACGACCAGACCGTGCCGGCGGGCGATCTCGGTGAGCGAGCGGAGCATCTCGTCGTCGTAGACGGCCCCGGTCGGGTTGTTCGGGTTGATGATCACGATCGCCTTGGTGCGGTCGGTGATCTTCCGCTCGATGTCGGCCAGGTCCGGCATCCAGTCCGACTGCTCGTCGCAGCGGTAGTGCACCGCCGTACCGCCCGCGAGGGAGACCGAGGCCGTCCACAGCGGATAGTCGGGGGCCGGGACGAGGACCTCGTCGCCGTCGTCGAGCAGCGCCTGCATCGCCATCTGGATGAGCTCGGAGACGCCGTTGCCGAGGTAGATGTCCTCGACGGAGAGGTGGATGCCCTTGGTCTCGTAGTGGCTCATCACCGCCCGGCGGGCGGACAGCAGGCCCTTCGCGTCGCCGTAGCCGTGCGCCTCGGAGAGGTTCCGGAGGACGTCCTCCAGGATCGCGGGCGGGCACTCGAAGCCGAAGGCGGCCGGATTGCCGGTGTTGAGCTTGAGGATGCGATGACCCGCGGCTTCGAGCCGCATCGCCTCTTCGAGCACCGGGCCGCGGATTTCGTAACAGACGTTGGCGAGCTTCGTCGACTGGATCACCTGCATGACGAGAGCTTACGGCGGGGGAGGGCCGGACGCCTCGTGTTCTCGGACACGTCGGGACGAAGCGCGCGGCCCCGGGGACGGGCACCCGGGGCGTTCTGTCGTGATCCCTACAATGCGGGCCATGAGCTTCGAGGACCCCGAGAGACCCATGCCCCGGCGCCGCCGGCACGCCTCCGCCCGGCGCGGACGCGGGGCGGTGTGGCTGCTCGCCGCCGGCGGTGCCGCGGTGGTGGGACTCGCCGCCGTGGCGCTCACCGGCGGCGGGGCGAAGCGGCCGGCCGAGCGGGGCACCGACGGCGGCGGCCTGCCCTCGCTGATCCGGGCGGACCCGGCGGCGGACGGCACGACACCGCCCGCCCCGAGCAGCGGCGCGAGCCGCCCGGCCGCCCCCGGCCCGTCCTCCGCTCCGACGGCCGGCTCCTCCGGCACGCCCACGCCGACCTCGGCCGCCTCCTCCGCCTCCACCACCACGGCGTCGCCGGAGGCCGACGACCAGTCCGCCGCCCCCGCTCCCTCCGACGGAACCGCGACGGCCAGGCCCGGGCGCGGCCGCGGCAACGGGAAGGGCCCGCGCTGACACCGGGCCCCGGGCCGCCCCGGCGCCCGGGGTAGGTTTGCTGCCCATGTGGGTGGTGAGTGGTTCCGGATGCCGGTGGCTCGGGGCGGGCGGCGCGCTCGCCGTGGCCGTCGGCGGCTACGCGGCGGGGGCGCTGCCCGTGATCGGCGGCGGGCCCTTGTGGGCGCCGCGCGCCTCCGCGACCGAGACCGCCGGGGCCGTGCTCGCCGCCCTCGGACTGACCGTGCTCGTCGCCGCCTGGTGGCGGTACGGCGTGCTGCTCGCGCGCGGCGCCGCCGGAGGCGCGCTCGGCACCCTCGCCGCATGGGGCGCGCCGCTGCTGCTCGCCCCGCCGCTGCACAGCGCCGACGTGTACAGCTACATCGCCCAGGGCGCGATGGTCCTGGAGGGGCACGACGTCTACGGCGCCGGCCCTTCGGTGCTCGGCCCCGGGGAGCTCGGGGCCGACGCGGCGGCGAGCGTCGGCGGGAACTGGACCGACACCCCCGCCCCGTACGGGCCGGTCTTCCTGCTGCTCGCCGAGGCCGTCGTGAAGCTGACCGGCGGGGCCGTGGTGCCCGCCGTGCTGCTGCTGCGGCTGGTCGCCGTCGCGGCGGTCGCGCTGCTCGTCTGGGCGGTGCGCGGCTTCGGGAAGGGCGACGGGGCGCTCTGGCTCGCCGTCCTCAACCCGCTGCTGCTCGTCCATGTCGTCGGCGGGACGCACAACGACGGGCTGATGGCCGGGCTGATGCTCGGCGGGGTGCTGCTCGCCGTGCGCGGGCGGTGGGTCCTGGGCAGCGTGCTCGTCGGCTGCGCCGTGATGGTGAAGTCGCCGGCTGCCGTCGCGCTCCTCTTCGTCGCCGTGATCGTCGCCCGCCGGGACGGACTCCTGAAGGGTCTGGTCCTTCCGCCGGCCGTCGCCGGGGCGGTGGCCGCGGGGGCGAGCCTGCTCGCCGGGACCGGCTTCGGCTGGCTGCGGACGCAGTCCGTCGCCGGGGCCATCCACACCCCGCTCTCCCTCACCAGCGACCTCGGCCTGGCCCTGGGCACGCTGGTCGCGGACGACCCCGAGCCGGTCAAGGCCGTGGTGCAGAAGCTCGGCCTGCTCGCCGCCGCCGTGCTCATCCTGGTCCTCGCGTGGCGGGCCTGGCGGGGGCGGCTCGACCCGGTCCTCGGGCTCGGCCACTCCCTGGTGGTCCTGGTCGCGCTCTCGCCGATGGTGCAGCCCTGGTACCTGCTGTGGGGCACGGCCGCCGTCGCGGCCGTCGCCTGGCACAGCCGCGCCGGGCAGCTCCTCGCCGTGGTCTCGGCGGCCCTCGTGTACGAGACCCAGCCCGCCGGCCACACCCCCTGGTACGGCTTCGCCGCCGCCGGTCTCGTCCTCGCGCTCGGCGTGGTGTGGCTCCGGCGCGACCGGTGGCCCGCCGCGGCCGACGGCCTCAGCGACCGTCCAGCAGGGACCGCACTCCGCGCGTGAGGCGCTCGTACTCGGCCGGACGGTTGTAGACCTGCCCGCTGATCCGGATCCCGCCGCCGCCCTCCCAGGGCCAGACCAGCACCCGGCAGCCGAGCCGGGCCATGATCTCCTCGCGCAGCGCGTCCGCCTCGGGACGGGTCCGGGCGAACCGTTCCGGCAGCCGCAGCGAGCGCATCGCGAGCCGCGCGTCGGACGGCAGCGGCCTCACCCCCGGCAGACCGGCCAGCAGCTCCGCGCCGTACGCCGCGAGGGCGCTGTTGTGCTCCCGCACGGCTCCGGCGCCGAGCTCCGCGAGCAGGTCGAGGCCCTCCGGCGCGGCGAGCGGGCCCGTGTAGTCGGCGGTCGCCCGGTACTCGACCGAGCGGGGGTAGCCCCGGTGGTCCTCCCAGGACGGCACCGGCGCGGGCACCCGGTCCCGCAGCGCGGGGGCGACCGCGAGGACGGCGCTGCCCGGCGGCGCGTACGCCCATTTGTGGAGGTTGCCGAACCACACGTCGGGCCGTCCGGCGAGCGGGTCGGCCAGCATCCCGGGCGCGTGCGCCCCGTCCACGACCGTCGTCACCCCGCGCGCCGCCAGCTCGGCGAGCAAGCCGGGTCCCGCGACGATCCGGGCCGTCGGCGAGCTGATCTGGTCGAGCAGCGCCACCTTCGTGCGGGGCGTCAGCGCGGCGAGGACCGTTTTCCCGACCGCCTCCTCGTCGGGCAGCGCCGGGTCGAGCCGGACGGTGACGGTCCGGGCCCGGCGGGCGGCGGCCGCGACGACCGTGCCGTAGCCGTGGTCGGTGACCAGAACCTCGTCGTCCGGGGCGAGCCGCAGCGCTGCCAGGGCGAGGTGCGCGGCCTCGGTGGCGTTGGTGACGAGGGCCAGGGACCGCGGGTCGGCGCCGAGGCGGGCGGCGATCCTGGTCCGGGCGGCGGCCAGCCGGTCCGGGGCGCCGAGGAAGAACGCGTCCGGATCGGCGGCGGCCTCGGCGGCGAGCCGCCGCTGCGCCCGGGACACCGGGACCGGGACCGCGCCGAAGGAACCGTGGTTGAGGTGGGCCACCCGGGTGTCGAGCCGGAAGAGCTCCGCGCCGCCGGGGAAGGTCCCGCAGCCCGTACCCTCCGGGCGCGTCGCGTCCTCCGCGTTCATCGGGCCTCGGCCGTGACCGTGCGGCCGGGGGCGACCTTGACCCGGACCACCGTGTACGCCGTCCCGTCGACGACCTCCGTCGTGGCCGGGTGGGCGGTGCCGTCCACCGTGACCGTGCGTCCGGCGCCGGGGAAGCGGGCCTCCCAGGTGTACGGGGCGGTGCCCGCCGTGTGGGAGAGGGTGGAGCGGAGGTCGCCGTCGTGCCGGAGGGCGAAGACGGAGTCGCCGATCCGCAGGTCCTCGACGGCCAGCCACTCCATGCCCGAGGGCAGCCGCGACCGGGTGACGAGCGCGCGGGCGGGGGCGTCGGGCAGAACGCCCATCAGGCCCTGCACGGTCTGGCCGACCAGGGTGAAGGACACCTCCGGGTAGTCGCCGTTGGTGCCCTGGCGGCTGTTGACGTGCTGGACGTCCCTCTGGGCGTAGATGTGCCGCATCCACGCCCAGGCGGTGTCCGGGCGTCCGTTGGCGAGGAAGGTGTCGGGGAGGTAGGTGAGGGCCTCGATGTTGTCGGGGCGGCCCGCGCCCGCCGTCTCCGCCTCGATGTGGTCGAGGTACGCCTCGCGCCGGGCGCCCGGGTCGACGATCCCCTTCATCGGCATGAACCAGCTGTTCTCCTTGCCCCAGCCGGTCAGCGGCTGCCCGTCGGTGGTGTAGCCGCGGACCATGTCGGCGCCCCAGCCGGTGCCGCTCCACTCGGAGTTGAAGTACCGCTTGAGGTCGCGGGCGCGGCGGGCGAAGTCGGCGGCGAGGGCGCCGTCGCCCTTGGCGCGGGCGAGGGAGGACATCGCCCGGTACGCCTGGTACTGGGAGCCGATGGCGTCGCCGGCCTCGGCGAGCGGCTCGTCGCTCTGCTCGTTGTAGCTGGCCACGCCCTGGAAGATGCCCCTGCCGGTGCCCTCGGCGACCTTCACCCGGTCGCCGTTGTCCTTCCGCCCGTCGTGCAGGGCGACGAACTCCTCGGTGGCGTGCCGGTAGAACTCCCACAGCGCCGGGTCGTCGAGATAGCTCCGGTCGCCGGTCCAGCGGTACGCCTCCTCGGCCTTCTGGACCAGCTCGAAGACGGCGGGGACCTCGCGGACGAAGAGGTCGGGGCGGCGGTAGTCGATGGACAGATAGGTGCGGTTGTCGAAGTTGAGCGCCCACACCGGGTAGTAGGCGTGCTCGGCGGTGGCGGAGGCGGCGAACGCGCGGAGCATCGCCCTGTTCTCGGCGTGCAGGCCGAGGGTGGCGGCGCCGGACAGCTGGTGGGCCATGTCGCGGGAGTAGTAGCCGCTGCGGTTGGCGTAGCCGGCCCAGTAGGAGGGCGCGTAGACGCCGGTGCCGGTGCCGCCGGTCTGCCGCTCGTCGGCGTTCAGCGGGCCCTCGGTGCCGGGGAGGTGGACCCAGCTGTTCGCCTTGGCCGCGGCCCAGGCGAACATCGCGGCCGCCTCCGGGTCGCTGGAGGTGACCCGGGGCGCGGCCGCGGCGGGGGAGACCATCACGTCGTCGGCGTTGACCCACCCCTCGCCGGACTCGAACGCGATCTCCAGCCGGTCTCCGGGGTCGAGGGCGACCGGACCGAGCGTGTGGCGGCGGTAGCCGGCCGTGGCGGGGAGGTCCAGGGCTGCGGCGGGGGAGCCGTTGACGCGGAGCACGTACCGGGCGCCCGGCCCGCCGGTGGCGATCCAGGCGGAGACCACGTACGCGCCCCGGCCGGTGGCGGTCACCGTCTGGGAGACCTTCCGGCCCGCGCCCGCGTCGAGGTACGCGAGCCGGGAGCCGGCGTGCGGGTAGTTGACGGCGGTCCCCGTGCCGGAGGTGAACTCCCAGCCGCTCCCGCCCTGTTCGAAGCCGGGGTCGGTGACGGTGAGCACCGCGGGGGCGGCGGGGGCCGGGGTGCCGGCGGCGGCCGGGACCGTGGTGAGCGGGGCGAGGGCGGCCAGCAGCGCCACGGCGGAGGCCAGGGCCGTACGGGAACGCGTCATCGGGTTCTCCCGGAGAGTGGGCGGGGTCGGCGCGCGGCACGCTAGCAACCCTCACGAAGCCTTGCAATGGTTACCGCGTCGATGAGTGGACGGTCCAGCTGAAAGTTTTCACTCATGCATTGCAAGTAGAGGGGCCCGCTTGTACTGTCCCGGCTCATGACCGACAGCGACAGGCAGCCCCACGACACCGACAGCAGACCGCCGGCCCGCAGGGACCTCCTGCGCATGGGCGGTGGCGCACTCGCCGCCGGGCTCGGCGGACTCGCCCTCACCGCCTGCACCGGCACCGGGGCGGACGGCGGCGGAGGCGACGACGGCGACCCGGAGAAGGGCAGGATCACCGTCTGGTCCTGGCAGGGACCCGCCGCCGAACTCAAGGCCCTCGTGCCGGACTTCAACAAGGCCCACCCCGGCATCCAGGTCACCGTCGAGGACATCGGCAACCCCGCCATCTGGGAGAAGATCACCGCCGGACTCGCCGCCGGCGGCCAGGGCCTCGCCGACGTCCTCCACATCGGCGTCGACTACCTCCCCGGCTACGTCGAGCGCTTCCCCGGCGGACTGGCCGACCTCGCCCCCCTCGGCGCCACCCGCCACAAGGACGCCTTCGCGCAGGGCCTCTGGGGCACCGTCAGCCCCGACGGCACCCGCGTGAACGCCCTCCCCTGGGAGGCCAACTCGGGCGGCTTCTACTACCGCGCCGACCTCTTCGAGAAGGCCGGCGTCGACGCCGACGCGCTCCAGACCTGGGACGAGACGATCGAGGCCGGCAAGACCCTCAAGGCGAAGACCGGCGCCCACCTGATCGGCATCGACAAACCCGCCTCCCAGCCCGACGCCGCCAACTTCTTCCAGTTGCTGCTCCAGCTCCAGGGCGCCTTCTACTTCGACCTCGACGGCCGCGTCACCCTCGACTCGCCCGAATCCGTCAAGGCCATGACCCTCATCAAGACCATGAACGACGCCGGGCTCGTCAGCGACCTCTCCGGCGGCTGGAACACCCTCATCAGCTCCCTCAAGAAGGGCACCAACGCCGTCGTCCCCTACCCCACCTGGTTCGGCGGCGTCATCGAGGAACAGGTCCCCGCCGAGGCAGGGAGGTGGCGGGTCCGGCTGCCCCCGGCCGTCCGCCGCGGCGGCCCCACCGCCGCCACCGTCAACTCCACCCACCTCGCCGTCGCCGGCGGCAGCAGGCACCGCGCCGCCGCCTGGACCTTCGTCGAGTACGCCCTCACCCGCCCCGCCTCCCAGGTGCGGATCTACCGCGGCAAAGGCATCGCACCCGCCCTCATGAAGGCGTACGACGACTCCGTCTTCCACGAGCCGTCCGCCTTCTTCGGCGGCCAGAAGAAGGGCGAGATCTTCCTCGCCGCCCTCAAGGCCCCCTCCCCGCCCGTCAACTACACCGCCGACTACGCCCGCGCCCTCAGACTCGTCACCGACGCCCAGTCCAAGGTCCTCCTCAAGGGCGCCGACCCGGCCGCCGTCCTCCGCGACGCCGCCGCCGAACTGGCCCGCCAGACCGGCCGGAAGACCGCCCGATGAGCCTCGCGAAGCCGCTCCCGGCCGCCCGCCGCCGACAGCGCGGCCGGGCGGCCCCGTACCTCTTCGTCCTGCCCGCCCTGCTGCTCTTCGCCGCCTTCAAGCTCTACCCGATCGGCTGGTCCTTCCTCCTCAGCCTGCACCGCACCGTCGCCGGCACGGACACCTTCGTCGGCCTCGACAACTACGCCCGGCTCCTCGACGACCCGCTGCTGTGGACCGCGCTCCGCAACACCCTCGTCGTCCTCGCCGTCCAGGTCCCGCTCATGCTGGCCCTCGCCACCGGCCTCGCCGTCGCCCTCGACTCCAGCCTCCTGAAAGGCCGCTCCGTCTTCCGCCTCGGCTTCTTCCTGCCGATGGTCACCGGCCTCGTCGCCTACGGCATCGTCTTCTCCGTCCTCCTCAACAAGGACTACGGACTCGTCAACTGGCTCCTCGGCCGCGCCGGCGCCGACCCCGTGCCCTGGCTCACCGACGGCATGTGGGCCCGGATCTCCCTCGGCCTCGCCCTCACCTGGCACTACACCGGCTACAACGCCGTCATCCTGCTCGCCCGCCTCCAGACCGTGCCCCGCGAGCTGTACGACGCCGCCGCCGTCGACGGAGCCGGCGCCCTCGCCGCCTTCCGCCACGTCACCCTCCCCGGCCTGCGCCCCGCGCTCCTCCTCACCACCGTCCTGTCGACGATCGGCACCCTCCAGCTCTTCGACGAACCGACCGTCCTCACCGGCGGCGGACCCGACAACGCCACCCTCACCCTCGGCATGTACCTCTACCGCCACGCCTTCACGTACTTCGACTTCGGCTACGCCTCCGCCGTCGCCTACGCGCTCACCCTCCTGATCGGCCTCCTCGGCCTGCTCCAGTTCCGCCTCCTGGGAGACAAGCCGTGACCACCAGCACCCGCGGCCGGACCGGCCGCTCCCTCCTGCTCACCTCCGGCCTCGCCCTCGCCCTCGCCGCCGTCGCCGTCCCCTTCTACTGGCTCGCCGTGGGCGCCACCCACAGCTCCCAGGAACTCTTCTCCAGCCCGCCGCCGCTGCTCCCCGGCGGCCACCTCGCCGAGAACCTCGCCACCCTCCAGGAGACCGCCCACTTCGGCCGGGTCGTCCTCAACTCCCTCGGCATCGCCACCGTCTACACCCTGCTCGCCGGCACCGTCTGCACCCTCGCCGGATACGGCTTCGCCACCTACCGCTTCCGCGGCCGCGACACCCTCTTCGGGCTGCTCATGCTCGGCCTCGTCGTGCCCGCCCAGATCACCCTCGTCCCGCTCTTCCGGATGATGGCCGACCTCCACTGGCTCGGCACCTACCAGGCCGTCATCGCCCCCAACCTCGCCCTGCCCTTCGGGATCTTCCTCATGCGCCAGTCCATGGCGGCCCTCCCGAAGGAACTCCTCGACTCCGGCCGCATGGACGGCTGCGGCGAACTGAGGCTCTTCTGGCGGGTCGCGCTGCCGCCCATGCGGCCCGCCCTCGCCGCCCTCGCGATCTTCCTCTTCCTCTACCAGTGGAACGACTTCGTCTGGCCGCTCATCGTGCTCCGCGACGACCTCACCTTCACCATCCCCGTCGCCCTCGCCTCCCTCCAGGGGCTCGACGAGACCGACTACGGCGCCATCCTCGCCGGCACCTCGATCGCCGCCGTCCCGATGGCGGTCGTCTTCCTGCTCCTCCAGCGCCACTTCGTCTCCGGCCTCCTCGCCGGCGCGGTGAAGGAATGACCATGGACACCCCCGCACCCGAACCCCTGACCACCGCCCACGAGGCACCCGCCCCCGCCGCACCCCTGCTCGACCGGGTCACCCTCGCCGTCCACGCCCCCGGCGCCGACCCCACCTGGACGCTCACCGACCTCCCCGGCACCGGCGGGCTGCGCGCCCTCGACGTCCACGCCCCCGGCGCCCCCGTCGAGATCCGGCTCGCCGTCCCCCTCGGCGACGCCGCCGGCTACTGGCACCCCCGGGCCGGCTGGCACCGCACCCTCGTCCCCGACTGGGCCGGCCGCACCACCACCTGCCTCGTCGACGGCCCCGCCGCCGGCAGCCTCTACGAACACTCCGGCGCCACCGTCCTCACCTGGGCCGCCGCCGACCCCGTCACCGAGGCCACCGTCCGCTACGGCGTGTCCGAGGAACACGACACCCACGTCGTCCACCTCCGCCTCCCCGCCGCCGACCGGCCCCACCGGCTGCTCCTCGCCCCCCGCTCCCCGTCCGTCGCCGCCGCCCTGCGCCCGATGCGCGCCCACTTCGCCGCCGCGCACCCGCCCATGCCCGTCCCCGACGCGGCCCGCGTCCCCGTCTACTCCACCTGGTACGCCTTCAACCAGGACGTCACCGCGACGGCCGTCGAGACCCAGGCCGCCCTCGCCGCCGGACTCGGCTGCGGCGCGCTCATCCTCGACGACGGCTGGCAGAAGCACGGCTCCGGCCGCGGCTACGCCGGCCTCGGCGACTGGGAACCCGACCCGGCCAAGTTCCCCGACCTCACCGCCCACGTCGCCCGCGTCCGGGGCCACGGCCTGCGCTACCTCCTCTGGGTCGCGCCCCTCCTCCTCGGCCCCCGCGCCGCCTGCCACCCCCGGTGGGCCGCCGCCGCGCCGCGCCCCGCCGGAGTGCCCGGCGCCCACGTCCTCGACCCCCGGCTCCCCGAGGTCCGCCGGCACGTCACCGACCTGTGCGTCTCCCTCGTCGCCCGGCACGGCCTCGACGGCCTCAAGCTCGACTTCCTCGACGAGGCCGCCGTCTACGCGGGCGACGGGCGCGGCGACATCGGCCACGCCATGACCACCCTCCTCGCCGAGCTGCGCCACGCCCTCGAAGCGGTCCGACCGGACGTGCTCCTCGAACTGCGCCAGCCGTACACCGGACCCGGCATGGCCCCGTACGGGAACATGCTGCGCTCCTTCGACTGCCCGGCCGACGCCACCGCCAACCGGGTCCGCACCCTCGACACCGCCCTCCTCGCCACCGGCGGCGCCGTCCACTCCGACATGCTCATGTGGTCCGCCGACGCGAGCCCGGAGGCCGTCGCCCGCCAGCTGATCGGCGCCCTCCACTCCGTACCGCAGCTCTCCGTCCGCCTCGACGAGGTGCCCGCGAGCCACCGGGACACCGTCCGCTTCTGGCTCTCCTGGTGGCGTGCGCACCGGGAGCTGCTGCTCGACGGGGAGACCGAGCCCGGCCGGCCCGACACCCTCTACCCGCTGGTCACCGCCGTCCGCGGCGACACCTGCCTGACCAGCGTGCACGCCGACCTGGTGGTGCCGCTCGACACCGCCGCCCACCGGGTCTTCCACCTCGTCAACGGCTCCGGCCGGGACCGGCTCCTCGTCGAGGTCACCGGTGGCGGAGGGCCCGTCCTGGCCCGGGTCCACGGGGCCGACGGACGTATGATGAATAACCCCCTGACGTCGCTGCCGCTGCTGCCGGAGGGGCCACGGCCGCTGGCCGTCCCGCGCGGCGGCCTGGTGTCGCTCACTCTCACGGAAGGACCGCGATGAAGGTCGGCATCACCGACCTCGCAGCCCACGCACAGGTCAGCGAGGCCACCGTCAGCCGGGTGATCAACCGGCGCCAGGGGGTGTCCCGCAAGACCCGCGAGGCCGTCGAGCGGGCCATGGCCGAACTGGGGTACGAGCGCCCCACTCAGGGCCAACTCGTCGCCGTCGTCACCGAGTTCGTGTCCAACCCGTTCTTCGCCGACGTCGCCGAGCGGATCGAGTCGGCGCTCGCCCCGCACGGCCTGAAGACCGTTCTCTGCCCGGTCTTCCCCGGTGGCGTGCAGGAGCTGGACTACCTCACCGCCCTCGTCGACAAGGGCGTCGCCGCCGTCGTCTTCCTCTCCGCCTCCAACACCGTCGAGGGCGCCGACACCGAGAGCTACGAGCTGCTGCGGCAGCGCAGGGTGCCGTACGTCGGGATCAACGGCGAGTTCGCCGACGGGGTGCCCGTACCCGTCTACTCCACCGACGACGCCCTCGCCGCCGAACTGGCCGTCGACCATCTGCACCGGCTGGGCCACCGCCGCATCGGCATGGCCTCGGGACCGGCCGGAAACCGGCCCGCCGACCGGCGGGTCCGCGGCTTCGTCGACGCCATGACCCGGCGCGGCTCGACCGACGCCGAGTGCTGGGTGGTCCGCCAGTCCTACACCGTCGAGGGCGGCCAGGCCGCCGCCTCCGCCCTCGCGGGACAGGGCGCCACCGCGATCGTCGCCGCCAGCGACTACATGGCCCTCGGCGCCATCCGCGGCCTGCGCCGGCTCGGCCTGTCGGTGCCCGAGGACGTCTCCGTCGTCGGCTACGACGGCACCTCGGTCACCGAGTTCACCGACCCCGCCCTCACCACCGTCCGGCAGCCGGCCGACCGCCTCGCCCTGGAGGTCGGCCGCTCCGTCCTCGCCCTGGTCGCCAACCGGTCCGTGCCGACCGGCGAACTCCTCTTCGACCCGGAGCTGGTCATCCGGGCGTCCACCGGACCGGCGAAGGACCGCTAGAAGGGCCGCGGGCGGGCCCGCCGGACGGGTCCGTCAGAGCGGGGTCCGGCGGATCGCCCGGCCCGCGAGGGCGTCCGTGCGGCGGCCGTCCTCGATCACGAAGCGGCCGGCGACCAGGACGTGCGGGATGCCGACCGGCAGCGTGCGCGGGGCGTCGAAGGTGGCGCCCGCCGCGACCGTCGCCGGGTCGAAGAGCACCAGGTCCGCCACGTACCCCTCCCGCACCAGGCCCCGGTCCGGCAGCCGCAGCCGGGCCGCCGGCCGCGAGGTCAGACGGGCCACGCACTCCTCCAGGGTGAGCACGCCCTCCTCGCGGACGTACCGGCCCAGATACTCGGGGAAGGTGCCGTAGGCGCGCGGATGCGGCTTCGCGCCCTGGAGGATGCCGTCCGAACCGCCGGTGTGCACCCGGTGCCGCATGATCGCCCGCACGTTCTCCTCGTGGCCGACGTGCTGGAGGATCGTCGTTCCCAGCCGGTCGGCGAGCAGCAGCGTCCGCGCCTCCTCCCAGCCGGCGAGGCGCCGGCCCACCCGGTCCGCCAGGGCCGGATCCGTGACGCCCGAGACCTCGACCGTCGACCAGTCGACCGGCACCCCGTGGCAGCCGTCCGAGCCCGTCACCTCCAGGTCGTGGCGGATCCGGTCCGCCGCCGCCCCGTCCGCGAGCCGGGCGAGGACCGCCGCCGGGCCGCCCTCCTGCGCCCACGACGGCAGCAGGGCGAGGAGCGTGGTGCAGCCGGGGGTGTACGGGTACGTGTCCAGGCTGAGGTCCGCGCCCGCGTCCAGCGCCCGGTCCAGCAGGGCCAGCAGCTCCGGCGCCCGGCCCTCGTTCTCGCCGAAGTTCAGCGTGGCGTGGGCCAGATGGAGCGCGCAGCCCGCCTCCCGGGCCAGCGCGATCATCTCCTCGTACGCGCGCAGCGCCCCCGCCCCGTAACTGCGGTGGTGCGGGCAGTAGTAGCCGCCGTAAGTCGCCACCACCCGGCACAGCTCGGTGAGTTCGGCGTCCGGTGCGTACATCCCGGGGGTGTAGGTGAGGCCCGACGACATGCCCACCGCGCCCTGCTCCAGGCCCTCGGCGACGAGCCGCCGCATCCGGTCCAGCTCGGCCGGGGTCGCGGGCCGGTCGGCCCAGCCCATCGCGTGCATCCGGACCGTGCCCTGCGGGACGAGGTAGGCGGCGTTCACCGCGATGCCCTCGCCGCCGTGGGCCGTGTCCAGCCGGTCCAGGTACTCGCCGACCGTCCGCCAGTCCAGGTCCACATCGGAACCGTCGCCGTTCCAGCCGGCGATCGCCCGCCGCACCTCCTCCCGGGTGCGGTCGTCGACCGGCGCGTACGACAGGCCGTCCTGGCCCAGCACTTCGAGGGTCACGCCCTGCGCGGCCTTCGCGCTGTGGTCCGGGTCGCGGAGCAGCGCCAGGTCGCTGTGGGCGTGCATGTCGACGAAGCCGGGGGAGAGGACCAGGCCCTCCGCGTCGACGGTGCGGGTGGCGGTGGGCCGCTGGCAGCCCGCCGCCGCGGCCTCCCGCACGATCGACACGATCCGGCCCCCGTCCACGGCCACGTCGGCCCGGTAGGAGGGGCCGCCCGAGCCGTCGACGACCTCCGCGTCCCGGAAGACGAGATCCCACATCCCGGCCCCCCGTCAGAAGAAGGTGCGGACGTAGTCGACGACCGTGCCGTCCGCCTCGACCAGCGGGATCAGCTGCCACTTGTCGAAGGACGTGCACGGGTGCGACAGACCCATCCCCACCCAGTCGCCGACCTCCACGTCCGCCCCGCCCTCGGTGGCCAGCCAGGCGTGCTGGTCCGACAGGGCGGTGACCGTGATCCCGTCGGCCGGCCGGATCTCGCCCGTGCGGGCCGAGCGCACCACCTGCGCCTCCGGCAGGTGGAGGTCGTACGCGGCGTCCCGCTTGCCCGCGTTGGTGAACGCCTGCCCCGGCGACGGCCGCGACACCACCTGCGACCACAGGCGGAACGCCGGCTGGAGCCCGCCCTCCTCGGGGATCCGGTTGAACGGCGTCTTCTCCCGGTACTGGCCGTCGTCGTGCGACACGTACGCGCCCGAGCGCAGCAGCCTCAGGACCGGCAGGGAGAGCTCCGGGATCTCCGCGAACACGTCCGCGACCGCGTCGAACCACGCACTGCCGCCCGCGCTCACCACGATCTCGCCGACGGCCGGGTCGAAGCGGCCCTCCTTGTCGAAGGCGGCGGCCAGCCCGGTCAGCCGGCGCAGCCAGCGGCGCACCGACTCCCCGTCGGCGCCCGGCACCTCGGCCTCGTACCCGGCGACACCGACCAGCCGGAGCGTGCCGGTCGCGGCGATCGCGTCGGCCACGGCCGTGCACTCCGCCTCCGTACGGGCACCGGTCCTGGCCCCCTCGCCCGCGCCCAGCTCCACCACCACGTCCAGCGGCCGGCGCGCCCCGGCCGCCCGCAGCGCGTCGTCCATCAGCTCGACCCCGCGCACCGAGTCGGCGTAGCAGACGAGGCGGAAGTCCGGGTGGGCGTCGAGCTCGGCGGAGAGCCAGCGCAGCGCCACCGGGTCGACCAGCTCGTTGGCGAGGAAGATCCGGTCGACGCCGTGGGCGCGGTACACCCGGACCTGGTGGGGGACGGCGGCCGTGATGCCCCAGGCGCCGTGCTCGATCTGGCGGCGGAAGAGCACCGGCGCCATCGAGGTCTTGCCGTGCGGGGCGAAGGCCAGGCCGTGGCGCTCGGCGTACTCCTCCAGGGCACGCAGGTTGTGTTCGACGGACTCGGCGGAGAGGGCGAGGACCGGGGTGGTGAAACCGCCGGTGAAGAGGGAGCGGCGCTGGGCGGCCAGCTCGCCGACGGTCAGACCGTCCGCGTCCGGCGGCAGGCCCTTGAAGCGGTGGTCGACGCGCTCGTCCGACAGGTCGGTCGGCATGGATCCCTCCTCCGGGCGGCGCATTGCATGATGTGCAACGCCCATTGCGTATGTCGCTCACCGCTGTCTAACATCCGGGCCGAGGCCGGGTCAATGGACCCGGCACGGAGGACCAGAGGACCCGCAGGAGCGTGACCGTGCCCGGACCGTCGTGCGACGTCGTCTGCCTGGGCGAGTCCCTGGTGACCTTCCTGCCCACCCGGCCCGGCCGGCTCGCCGACGTCCCCGCCTTCACCCGCGCCATCGGCGGCGCCGAGTCCAACGTCGCCTGCGCCCTCGCCGCCGCCGGACACCGCACCCGCTGGGTCGGCCGGGTCGGCACCGACGGCTTCGGCGACCACCTGCTCGCCACCATCGCAGGGTACGGAGTCGACACCGGCGCCGTCCGCCGCGACCCGCACCGGCCCACCGGCGTCTACTTCCGCACCGACGCCGACCGCGCCACCGACGCCCACGAGGTCGTCTACTACCGCGCCGGCTCCGCCGCCTCCGCCATGTCGCCGGACACCGTCCCGTACGACACCGTCGCCGACACCCGGATCCTCCACCTCACCGGCATCACGGCGGCCCTCTCGCCCGACTGCCGGGACCTCCTCTACGACCTCACCGCCCCCCGCCCCGGCCGCCCCCTCGTCTCCTTCGACGTCAACCACCGCCCGGGGCTGTGGCGGGACGGCGACGCGGCCGCGGTGCTGCGGGACCTCGCCAACCGGGCGGACGTGGTGTTCGTCGGCGCCGACGAGGCCGAACGCCTCTGGGGCACCGCCGACCCCGCCGCCGTGCGCTCCCTCCTGCCGGAGCCGGCGGCGCTGGCCGTCAAGGGCGGCGGGGGCCTGGCGACGACCTTCGAGCTCCCCGCCCCAGCGACGGAAGCGACTGAAGCGACTGAAGTCCGGAACACGGGCGACGGAATCGGGGCGACCGACGCGACCGAGGTTCCGGGCACGGCCCACGGGGCAGCGGCGCCCCGCGTCGGAGACAGGGTCACCGCCGTCCCGGCACCCCGCGTCGACGTCGTCTCCACCGTCGGCGCCGGCGACGCCTTCGCCGCCGGCTTCCTCTCCGCCACCCTCCGCGGCCTCGACCCGCGGACGCGGCTCCGCCACGGTCACCTCATGGCCGCCGCCGCCCTCACCAGCCCCGGCGACCTCGCCGTCCCGCCGCCGCGCGCTCACGCCGACCGCCTCGCCGCGCTCGGCGACGGGGACTGGGGGAGACTGCACCTCGGCCCCGGGTGGACGTCCGCCGGTACGGAGGCCGACGAGGAGGTACGTAACCGATGAGCCAGACCGTCGACCGCGCGCTCAGCATCCTGCCGCTGCTCGCGCAGGGCCCCGCCGACCTGGGCCAGGTCGCCGACCGGCTCGGCGTCCACAAGTCCACCGCCCTGCGGCTGCTGCGCACCCTCCACGAGCACGGCCTCGTCTACCGGCAGCAGGACCAGCGCTACCGGCTCGGCGCCCGCCTCTTCGCCCTCGCCCAGGAGGCCGTCGAGAACCTCGACGTCCGCGAGATCGCCCACCCCCACCTCGCCGCCCTCAACGAGCGCACCGGCCACACCGTCCACCTCGCCGTCCACGAGGACGGCGAGGTCCTCTACATCGACAAGGTCGAGAGCCGGTACCCGGTCCGCATGTACTCGCGCATCGGCAAGCCCGTCGCGATCACCGTCGCCGCCGTCGCCAAACTCCTCCTCGCCGACCTGCCCGAACCCGAACGCCGCGCCCTCGCCGGCAAGCTCGACTACCCCCGTTACACCCCCCGCTCGACCCCCGACGCCGCCGCCTTCCTCCAGGAACTGGCGACCGTCCGCGAGCAGGGCTGGGCCACCGACCTCGGCGGTCACGAGGAGTCCATCAACTGCGTCGCCGCCCCGATCCGCGGCGCCGACGGCCGGGTGGTCGCCGCCATGTCGGTCTCGGCGCCCAACGTCGTCGTCACCGCCGAGGAACTGCTCGCCCTGCTGCCGCTGGTGCGCCGCACGGCGGAGGCGATCAGCCACGACTACTCCGGCACCCACCCCCCGAAGGAATCCGAGGAATCCGCAGATGACTGAGAAGACCGCGCTCACGCCCGCCACCCACACCACCCCGCCCGCGACGTTCTCGCACGGCGTGCGGAAGGGGAACATCCTCCAGGTCGCCGGCCAGGTCGGATTCCTCCCGGCCGTCGAGGGGCAGCCGCCGACGCCCGCCGGCCCGACCCTGCGCGAGCAGACCCTCCAGACCTTCGCCAACGTCAAGGCGATCCTGGAGGAGGGCGGCGCGAGCTGGGACGACGTGATGATGATGCGCGTCTACCTCACGGACGTCGACCACTTCGCCGAGATGAACGCGCTCTACGACCAGTACTTCGAGGAGCAGGACCTCAAGGCCCCGCCGGCCGCCCGCACCACCGTCTACGTCGGCCTGCCCAAGGGGCTCCTCATCGAGATCGACGCGCTCGCCGTCCTCGACTGAGCCCGCTTGCCCCGCCCACAGGAGCGTCGGCCATACTGCCGCCGTGGAGCAGAGCAACGGACCCATACAGCAGCCCCTGCGCGTCGCTTCGGCCGACCCGGGATTCATCCCCGGCCTCACGGGAACGGTGGCCCCGCCGAAGGACGCGCCCCAGGACGCCGTCACGGAGGACGCCGTCACGGAGGACGTGACCGCGGTCGACGAGCCGGCCGAGGTCGACGCCGCGCCTGAGGACGACGACGCGCCCGAGGACGACGACGCGCCCGAGCCGGCGGCGCCGGCCGACGGCCCCGTCTTCGAGGCCGCCGACCGGCGGGGGCGGATCGTCGCCGACGCCGAGGGCGTGCGGCTGAGCTACGACGAGGAGGCGTGCGAGTTCCGCTGGGACGAGATCGCCGCCGTCGAGAGCGAGAAGGGCCGCTTCGGCAAGAAGTTCACCGTCACCGTGCACACCCCCGACCGGCGCTGGTACCCGATCGAGATCGTCGCGCCGGACAGGGGCGGCATCGCCGGCTGGGAGACCGAGCTGGACGCGGTCCTGGACGCCTACTTCGACGAGGCCTCCTGACGCCGGATCAGGGCGGTCAGCCGGCGCAGTACTGCGCCTGCTTGCCGATCGAGCGGTACATGCAGTCCGCGTTCTCCAGGAGCTGGAGCACGGCGTCCCGGTTGCGGCTGGTCTCCCGCTCGATCACCTCGTCGGGCGGGTAGAAGCCGCCGTTCCAGGACGAGGTCGGGTACATCTCGAAGGTGTACCCGAAGATCCGGTGGGTGCCCCAGAGGTAGTCGTCGATCGACCCGTCCGTGATGTAGAGGTCGCTCGACTGCTCCGCGGTGTAGCCGTTGCTCGCGGCCATCTTGCCGCCGACCGCGGCGAAGGCGTCGCGGTCGTCCTGGGTCATGCCCGGGGCGGTGTCGGCGGTCGTCCAGCCGAACGGCCACAGCACCAGCTCGCTGTACGTGTGGAAGTCGATGGCCGCCCTGATCTGCTGGGTCCCGCCGACGACCCGGGAGCGGACGAAGTCGGCGACGACCTTCACCTCGGGGGCCGACTCGGGGGCGGCGCCCCGGTAGGTCTCCGAGCTCTTGGAGCCGGAGGAGCCGCCGCAGCAGCCCCACTTGTAGTCCCAGTTCCGGTTCATGTCGGTGCCGATGTACGAGGAGCCGGAGTTGGGCTGCCGGTTCTTGCGCCAGCTGCGGTAGGAGCCGGAGGCGATGTCGTACTCGCCGCCGTCCGGGTTGAGGTCCGGCACGATCCAGATCTCGCGCCCGTTCACCATGTTCGTGACCCGCGCGTCGGTGCCGTACCCCGCGCCGAGCTCGCGCAGCAGGTAGAGCGCCATCTCGACGGTGAGGTGCTCGCGGGCGTGCTGGTGGTGGGTGAAGAGGACCTCCGGCTCGTTCTCGTCCACGGCCACGTTGTCGCTGATCTTGATGGCGACGATGTCACGGCCCTGGTAGCTCTTGCCGATGACCCGCTTGCTCATGATCGACGGGTAGGCGGCGAGCCGCTGGTCGATCTCCGCCGTCATCTCGGCGTGGTTGTGGTACTTGGCGTCGGCGGAGGGGAAGTCGAGGGGTCCGAGGGAGGACCGGCCGGGCTCGCCGCGGTCGGGCGGGGCCGGCAGGGCGTTCGCCTCGTAGCCGAGCGCCTCGATCCGGGCCAGCTGCCGCGCGTCGGCGCTGACCACGACCGACCGGGCGTCGACCTCGTCGATCGAGGCGCCGGTGGCGGTGAGCGCGGTGCGGGCGGCGACGGTGGAGGGCCCGGCGATCTCGTACTGCCGGATCACCTCCTCGCCGCCCCGGGTCGCGCTCACCGGGTCGGCGCCGGCGGGTGAGGAGAGGGCGGAGAGGGGCGCCGCGAGGGCGAGCGCCACGAGGGCCGCGAGGGTGGCGGACCTTCTGCCGCGTCGGGGACGTCGCATGGTGTCTCCTGGGTGGGGAGTGTGGGGGAGTGCGACAACAGGTGCGGGTGTCCGGGACACAGGGTGAGGCCATGTCATGGACGGGTCAAGGTAGCGAGTTCGGCCATGGTCGTCGCCACGCTAGGCGACCGAAGACCGGAAACGGCGGCACGGCGCCGCCGGGGCGGGGAGGCGCGGCGCGGCGCGGTGCCGTCGGCCCGGAAGCCGCGGGGTCTCGGCCCGCAAGCCGCCCGACCGGTCACCGGTCGGAGACGCGGCACGGCGCCGCCGGAGGGTCCGGCGGCGCCGCGATGGGGGTTCGTGCGGTTACGGCAGGCCGTGGACGTGCGGGCCGACCGCGTTCGACCAGGCGTTCCCGGCCGTCGCGTCCCAGTTGGTCGACCAGGTCATGGCGCCCCGCAGGGTCGGCCACGCCTGGGCGGGCTTGAAGGTGCCGCAGCCCGTCAGCTTCGTCAGGCAGTCGATCGCGCTGTTCACGACCGACGGGGCGACGTAACCGCTGCCCGCGCCCCGCGTGGAGGCGGGCACGCCCAGGCCGACCTGGGACGGGTCGAGGCCGCCCTGGATCTGGATGCAGGCGAGCGCGGTGAGGAAGTCCACCGAGCCCTGGCTGTACACCTTGCCGTCACAGCCCAGCATCGAACCGCTGTTGTAGTACTGGGTGTTGACCACCGTGAGGATGTCCTTCACGGCGAGCGCGGTCTTGAAGTACTCCGTGCCCGTGGACTGCATGTCGATGGTCTGCGGGGCCATCGTCAGCACCATCGACGGGCCCGCCTTGGCGGACAGCTGCCGCAGCGCCTTCGTCAGGTAGGTGGAGTTGATGCCGTGCTCGAGGTCGATGTCGATCCCGTTGAAGCCGTACTCCTGGAAGAGCGCGTAGGCGCTGTTCGCGAAGGCGGTGGCGCTGGCGTCACTGTTGATCGTGACGTTGCCCTTCTCGCCGCCGACCGAGATGATCACCGACTTGCCGGCCGCCTTCTTGGCCGCGATGTCGGCCTTGAAGTCGGCCACCGAGGTGTAGCCGACGGCCGGGTCGAGGTTGAAGACGATCTGGCCGGGCGTGGTCGTCGAGTCCGCGAACGAGACCGCGATGATGTCGTACGCGTCCTGGACGTCGCGGATCTTCTGCTTGGCGGCGCCGTTGTCGAAGTTCTGCCAGTAGCCGGTGACCGCGTGCTTCGGCACGGCCGGGCCGGGACCGGGCGTGGTCGTCTTGGCCGTACGGGCGCTCACCGCGGCGGACTTGGCGGACTCGCCCGCCGCGTTGACGGCCGAGACCTGGAAGGAGTACGCGGTGTCGGCGGCGAGCCCGGTGACCGTGGCGGAGGTGCCGCTCACGGTCGCGGCCAGGGAGCCGTCCCGGTACACCTTGTAGCCGGTCGCGCCGGAGACCGCGTTCCAGCTCAGCGGGACCGTGCTGGTGGTGGGCGTGCCGGCGGCGAGCCCGGCCGGGGTGGCCGGGACGACCGGGTCGGGGTCCTGGCCGCCGCCCCCGTCGGGGCCGAAGACGCTCACGTCGTCCACGAAGTAGGCGGCGGTGCCGTACCACCCGTGGGTGTAGATCTCGACCGAGGTGGTCGACGCGCCGGTGGTGAAGGTGGTGGTCAGCTGCTTCCAGGACGGCGAGTCCGGCGTCCAGGTGGAGACCGAGCCGGTGCCGGTCCCGGTGTTGTTCGCGCCGAGGTAGGCGTACCCGCCCTGGACCCAGGCGCTCAGCGTGTAGGTGGAGTTGGGCTTCACGGCCACGGTCTGCACGCACTTGGCGTTGTCGAGGCCGGCGGGGGTGGCCTTGAGCGCGCCGGCCCCGGTGCGGACCGGGCTCGCGACGGCGGTGCCGCTGCCGGCCGAGCAGGACCAGTTGGTCAGGCCGTTCTCGAAGCCCGCGTTCTTGGCGTTGTTGACGTCGGCGGCCAGGGCGGTGCCGGCGCCGCCGACCAGGGCGAGCCCGGATCCGACGGCCAGCGCGAGCGCTCCGCCGAGCCAGCGCCGTGCGGCCGGGCGGGGGGTGGTGCGGTCCACGTGCATCCTCCGGTGGGGGAGTCGGGAGCTGGAGGTGCCGTACGTCGTCGTACGGAGGAACTGCGGTCAGGGATGGGGATTCGGGAGGTGGCCACCGCCGTCGTCGCACCAAGTTGGTCCAGACCAATTGTGTTGTCAAGGTCTGCGGCAAGCGGAGCCGAAGAGTCCGGCCGTCGAAGAGGCGGGTGGGAGTTGACGGATTGTGTGTTCACCACCCCGGTCCGCGTGGATAAGGTGCAGAACAGTCGTGACGTGCGCCTCACGGGGAAGGGGCGCGGGAAGGCGGGGGCTCACGTGTCGACAGCGATCGCGGTCACCGGTGCCGAACTCGTGCTGCCGCCCGCCGACCCCGGGACGCCCAACGCCGCCGTGCTCGCCGACCCCGCGGCCCGCAGCCTCGACGACTCCGTCACCGAACTCCGTCGGCTCGTCGACCGCTTCGGGCACGTCCTCGTCGTCTGCCCCTCCGCCGCCCCGCCCGCCGTCGCCCACCGCCTCCACACCGTCCGCGGCCTCCTGGAGAGCGACCGGATCGCCCTGGTCAGGACCGACCTGCCGCCGCTCGGCGCCGCCGTCCTCGTCCGCCAGCTCCGGCAGCTCTCCGCCTGCGACTTCAGCCCCGGCGTCCTCGCCTCCGCCGCCCGGCTCCTCGCCCACTACATCTACGCCGGCGCCGTCCTCGGCTCCGTGTCCCGCCTCGACCGCGTCCCCGTCACCCTCGGCTCCCACCTCAAG
The DNA here is from genome assembly GCF_039534915.1 of Streptomyces roseofulvus. Classification (NCBI taxonomy): domain Bacteria; kingdom Bacillati; phylum Actinomycetota; class Actinomycetes; order Kitasatosporales; family Streptomycetaceae; genus Streptomyces; species Streptomyces roseofulvus. Next base: position 5,195,784 of record NZ_BAAAWE010000001.1, read on the forward strand.
AGCTGGCTGCCCGGCGCCCACTTCGCCGTCCTCGCCGGGCCCACCCCCCGGATCGTCCGCGTCGGCGCCGACGAATCCGGCTTCACCGGTCCCGAGTTCACCACCCGCCTCATCGTCGCCCGCGGCCAGCTCGCCAGCGACTGGCCCACCACCCACCTCGCCCCCCGCTGGTCCGTCGCCGGCCCCGCCGAGGAGACCGCCCTGCCCGCCGGATCACCCGGCTGGTGGGGCACCCCGAAACTCGTCGAGTTCGCCGCGTACCTCCCCGACCTGCCCGTCCTCCACCAACTCGTCGCCTCGGTACGCCGCGAGACCTGCCACTGGTGCGGCATGGAGCTCATCGGCGACCGCTGCGGCTTCTGCGCCGCCCCGCTGACGACCGGCATCCCGGCCCAGGCCGGACCGACCCGATGACCCCGACCCAGGAAGACCAGCCATGAACTCCCGCCAGCGCCGCGGCGTCATCCTGCTGCTGCTCTCCGTCCTCTGCGCCCTCGGCGCCTTCGCCGGCGTCCTCGCGGTCATCAGCGACGTGAACTCCAAGGTCGGGCCGGAGACCACCGCGTACCGGGTCAAGTCCGCCGTCAAGCCCTACCGGCCGCTCACCGCGGGCGACTTCGAGAAGATCTCGATGCCGAAACGCTGGCTGCCCGACACCGCCGTCACCGACCTCGCCCAGATCAACGGCCGGATCGCCGTCACCCCGCTCAAGAAGGGCTCCCTCCTCCAGAGCGACATGATCGTCGCCCGCCCGGCACTGAAGCCCGGCGAGCAGGAGATCGCCATCATGATCGACGCCGCCACCGGCGTCGCCGGAAAGATCACCCCGGGCGCCACCGTCAACATCTACGCCACCTTCGAGGGCGAGAAGAAGGGCGAGCCCAGCCAGTCCCGGCTGCTCGTCGCCGACGCCCGCGTCATCGACGTCGGCGCCCTCACCCCGATCAACCAGCAGAAGGCCGGCTCCCGCGCCACCGTCGAGGCCGTCCCGATCACCTTCGCCCTCTCGCCCCTCGACACCCAGCGCGTCGCGTACGCCGACACCTTCGCCGAGCGCGTACGCCTCGCCCTCGTCGCCCCCGCGGACGGCACCCCCGCCCCGCCCGCCCCCGGCGACCGCACCTACACGCTCGACAAGGACAAGTGAGGCCCGGCCATGCCCACCAGGATCCTGCCGGCCGTCGGCGACCCCGACGCCGCCCGGGCCGTCGCCACCCTCCTCGGTCAGCTCCCGGACGCCGAACCCGCCTCGCCCGTCCCCGACTCCACCCAGCTCGTCGACACCCTCGCCCGGCTCGCCGCCGAATCCCTCGACGCGCTCCCCGAGGTCGTCCTCGTCCACGAGCGGATCGGCCCCGTCCCCGCCCTCGACCTCGTCCGCGAGGTCGCCCTCCGCTTCCCCGCCGTCGGCGTCGTCCTCATCACCGCCGACACCGGCCCCGGCCTGCTCGCCGCCGCCATGGACGCCGGCGCCCGGGGCCTCGTCACCCTGCCCCTCGGCTACGAGGAGCTGGCCGGCCGCGTCCAGGCCGCCGCCCAGTGGTCCGCCGGCTTCCGCCGCCACCTCGGCGGCGGCGCCACCGAACTCGCCGCGGGCCCCGGCGGCACCGTCGTCACCGTCAGCGGCGCCAAGGGCGGCGTCGGCACCACCCTCGCCGCCGTCCACCTCGCCCTCGCCGCCCGCGCCGCCGGCCGCACCGTCGCCCTCGTCGACCTCGACCTCCAGAGCGGCGACATCGCCTCCTACCTCGACGTCCAGTTCCGCCGCTCCGCCGCCGACCTCGCCGCCATCGCCGACCTCTCGCCCCGGGTCCTCCAGGACGCCGTCTACGTCCACGAGACCGGCCTCTCCCTCCTCCTCGCCCCCGCCGAGGGCGAACGCGGCGAGGAGGTCACCGACCGCGCCGCCCGCCAGATCGTCAGCGCCCTGCGCGCCCGTCACGAGGTCGTCGTCGTCGACTGCGGCTCCCGCCTCGACAGCGCCAACGCCGCCGCCGTCGAGATGGCCGACACCGCCCTCCTCGTCACCACCCCCGACGTGATCGCCGTCCGCGCCGCCAAGCGGACGGTCCGCATGTGGGAACGGCTCCAGGTCCGCAAGGCCGAGGCGAGCGTCGTCCTGGTGAACCGCCACTCCCGCGCCACCGAGATCCAGCCGCCCCTGGTCCAGAAGATCACCGGCACCCGCATCGCCGGCGTCACCGTGCCCGCCGCCTACAAGGAACTCCAGGCCGTCGTCGACGCCGGCCGCCTCCACGAACTCGACGCCCGCTCCACCGTCAAGCAGGCCCTCTGGACCCTCGCCGCCGAACTGGGCCTCACCGGCCCCCCGACCGCCCCCGCCCCCGGCAAGCAGCTCGCCCGCGCCGGCGACCGCGGCTCCCTGGGGCTGCGCCGGCGCGGGGGAGGGCGCTGAGCCATGGCCGGGCCGAGGGCGCGCGGAGACCGGGGCCAGGTGGCGCTGGAGTTCACCGGCATGGTCCCGCTGATCCTGCTCACCCTCGCCCTGCTCTGGCAGGTCGTCCTCGTCGGGTACGGGTACACCCTCGCGGCCAACGCGGCGGACGAGGCCGCCCGCGCCTGTGCGGTCGACGGCGACGGCGCGGCGGCGGGCGCCCGCCACCTCGGCGGGGCCTGGCAGGGGTCGGCCACCTGCAGCGGCCCTGCGGGCGGGATGGTCACGGCCGTGGCCACGGTCCAGATCCCGATCCTCTTCCCCGGCCTCGGCGCCTTCGACGGCGCCGAGGCGACAGCGGGCGCCGTCTACGAGGGGTCGGTGACGACGCCGTGATCCGGAAGAGGGTGGGGCGGGCCGGTGCCCGGCCGGGCGGTCCGGGCCCGCGGGGCGACGCCCCTCGGAGTCGTACCCCTTCCTGCCCTTCTCGGCGGGACCGTGGCCAGGTCGCACTCGAATACCTCGGCTTCCTGCCCGTCCTGCTGATCGTCGGCCTCGCCGGGCTCCAGCTCGGCCTGGCGGCGTACGCGGCGCAGCAGGCGGGGACGGCGGCGCGGGCGGCCGCGCGGGCGGCCACCAGGGACGTACCGCCGGGGGAGGCGCCGATCGACCCCGGGGCGGCGGCGGAGGCGGCCGTGTCGGGCTGGATCGACCTCGCCTTCGAACCCGGCGGCGGGGGCGAGGAGTACACCGCGACCGTCACCGTCCAGATCCCGCAGGTCGTCCCCTTCTGGGACCTCGGCGAGGTCACGAAGACCGCCACCATGCCCCTGCCCGCATCGCCCGAGGAGGGGCCATGAGCCTGCGCGCCCGCATCCACCACTCCGGGGACGACCCGCGCGCCCTCGGGCCCGGCGGCCGGGAGGACGGGCATCTCGTCGCGTCCTTCCGGGCGAAGCTGCTGGAGGAGATCGACCTCACCGAGATGTCCGCCCTCGCGGCGGCCGAGCGCCGGGCCCGGCTCGAACGCGTCCTCGGGCACATCATCAGCCGCGAGGGCCCGGTGCTCTCCACCGCCGAGCGCGGCCGGCTGATCCGCCGGGTCGTCGACGAGGCGCTGGGCCTCGGTGTCCTGGAACCGCTCCTCGAAGACGCGTCCATCACCGAGATCATGGTCAACGGCCCCGACCAGATCTACGTCGAGCGCGGCGGCCGGGTGGAGCTGCTCCCGCTCCGGTTCGCCTCGCACGACCAGCTGATGCAGACGATCGAGCGGATCGTCTCCACGGTCAACCGCCGCGTGGACGAGTCGAATCCGATGGTCGACGCCCGCCTCCCGTCCGGCGAGCGCGTCAACGTGATCATCCCGCCGCTCTCCCTCACCGGCGCCACGCTCACGATCCGCCGCTTCCCCCGCGCCTACACCCTCCACGAGATGATCGGCCTCGGTTCGCTCGACGAGCAGATGCTGCTGCTCCTCGCGGGGCTGGTCCAGGCGAAGTTCAACATCATCGTGTCCGGTGCGACCGGCACCGGGAAGACGACGCTCCTCAACGCCCTCTCCGGGCTGGTCCCGGACGGCGAGCGGATCATCACCATCGAGGACTCCGCCGAGCTCCAGCTCCAGCAGTCCCACGTCATCCGTCTCGAGGCCCGCCCGCCGAACATCGAGGGCCGCGGCCAGGTCACCATCCGCGATCTGGTCCGCAACTCGCTCCGGATGCGCCCCGACCGGATCATCGTCGGCGAGGTCCGCGGCGGCGAGACCCTCGACATGCTCCAGGCCATGTCCACCGGTCACGACGGCTCCCTCGCCACCGTCCACGCCAACTCGGCCGAGGACGCGCTGATGCGGCTCCAGACCCTCGCCTCGATGTCCGAGGTGAAGGTCCCCTTCGAGGCGCTGCGCGACCAGATCAACAGCGCCGTCGACGTCCTCGTGCAGCTCACCCGGCACCCCGACGGCACCCGCCGGGTCACCGAGATCGCGATCCTGGCCTCGCACGGCCGCGAGCGCTTCCTCCTCGCCACCGTCTGCCACTTCCAGGCCGAACCGCTCGCCGCCGACGCGCGCGTGCACGGCCGTCACGTGCACCACCCGCTGCCGCGCCGCGTCGCCGAGCGCCTCTACATGGCGGGGCAGCCGATACCGCCGGCGTTCGGCGTGGCCGCCGACGACGCCCAGCTCGCCGTTCGAGAAGCCACGTAGGAGGGCTGGCCTGTGATCACCGATCCCTTCTGGCTGACGACCGGAGCGGCGCTGCTCGCCTGCGTCCTCGGCGTCGTCGGCGTGCAGGTGTACGCGAACGGGGCGCGGCGCCACGCGGCCCTCGTCGCCCGCCTCGACGACACCGCCGCGCCGGAGGCGACCGGCCGCAGGCGGCGCCGTTTCGCGGCCCTGGACCGGCGGGTCCGGGGCACGGCCCTCGGCCGCAACGTGGAGCGCCGCATCGCCGCGACCGGGCTGGACGTGACCCCGGGCGAGTTCACGGTCGCCCTGGCGGCGTCCGTCACGGTCCTCTGGATCGTCGGCCAGGCGGCCCTCTCCCCGTTCTTCGGGCCGATCTGCGGCCTGCTGGGCGTGTGGGTGGCGCTCGGCTACCTCAACTGGCAGCGGCAGAAGCGCATCGAGCGTTTCATCAACCAACTCCCGGAGCTCTCCCGCATCCTGGCCAACGCGACCCAGGCCGGGCTCGCCCTCCGCATGGCGATCAGCCTGGCGGCCGACGAGATGGAGGCCCCGGCGGGCGACGAACTGGAGAAGGTGGCCCAGCAGCTGGCGGTCGGCACGCCGCTGGACGACGCCCTGGAGGAGCTGGCGGAACGCCTCCCCTCCCGAGAACTCGTCGTCCTCGTCACCACCCTGGTCCTGGCGAACCGGGCCGGCGGCACCGTCGTCTCCTCCCTCCGCAACCTCACCGAGACGCTGGAGCAGCGCAAGGAGACCCGGCGCGAGGTCCGCACGCAGCTCTCCCAGGTGAGCATGACGGCGTACGCGGTCCCCGTGATCGGCTTCGGCTCGCTCCTCCTCATCGACAACATGCAGCCGGGCGCCCTGGACCGGATGACCGGCTCGCCGCTGGGCCAGGGCGCGGTGGTCGTCGCCTGCGCGCTGTACGTCCTCGGCTTCGCCGTCATCCGCCGCTTCTCGAAGATCGACGTGTAGGGGCCGGTGCCGCAGATGTCGGAAAGCATGCTGGAACTCGCCATCGCCCTCCTCGCGGGCCTCTCCGTCGCCGGCTTCGCGTACGGCCTCCGCCTGTACCGCGCCGACGCCCGCCTCCCCGACGACCTCCGGCTCGCCCTGGAGGTCGGCGCCACCCGCACCGGCGCGGTCGACTCCGCCGTGGACCGCCTCGGCATGCGCTGGTCCCCGAGGGTGCTGCGCTGGATGGGCCCGAAGCGGGTCGCCGCCGTCCGCCGCCGGATCGACCTGGCGGGCAACCCGGGCGGCCTGACCATCGACCGTTACGGGGCGCGGCGCGCCGTCTACGGCTTCCTCGGGGGCCTGGGCGGCCTGCTGATGCTGACCAGGGGGTCGTACGTCACGGCGGCGCTGCTCTTCGCGTTCGGCGCCTTCTGGACGGAGGTCGGCATCTGGTCCGCGGTCCGCATCCGCAAGGACCAGATCGAACGCACCCTCCCGGACTTCCTCGACGTCCTCGCGGTCGTCGTCTCGGCGGGCCTCGGCTTCCGCCAGGCGCTGGAGCGGGTGGCCGACAAGTACGCCGGCCCCTGGTCCGACGAACTCCGCATCACACTGCGCCAGATGGACATGGGCGTCACCCGCCGCCAGGCGTTCGACGAACTCCGCCGCCGCAACGACTCCGAGCAGGTCGCCCAGTTCGTCACCGCGCTGCAGCAGGGCGAGGAGCTGGGCGCCCCCATCGTCGACACGCTGATCCAGATCGCGGAGGACATGCGGCGCACGGACGCCCAGAACGCCCGCCGCAAGGCGGCGAAGGCCGTGCCCAAGGCGACGATGGTCATCACCACGCTGATGGTCCCGGCGACGATGATCCTGCTCGGCGCGGGCCTCTTCCTGGGCACGGGCACGGACCTCGGCTCGATCGCGGGGGAGTGAGCGGCCGGGACCGCCTCCCGGGCGTCCGGTTCGCTCCCGAAGTCGACCGAGGACACCGCCGCCCGACGCGCCCGACGCGCCCGACGCGCCCGGGACGGACGGATCGACGGTTGACCGAGGCGCGACAACTGTCTCGATCTCACCTCAGGTTGACGATCCCCCTTCGCTCGGGCAACCGCATGTGACAGAGTGCTGACCGAGTGTGGGAGGGGTGTGCGTGATGGATGCGATCGCCGAAAGCCTGAACAGCCTGCGTACCGACGCGAAGCGCCGCATCACCGAGGCCGCGGTCGAGGCTCACGAAAGCATCGTCTTCGGCCAACTCCGCACCCGCACGAGCGCCGAGGCCATAGCCTCCTGGCTGGGCACCAGGCCCACCCGATGACCCGGGCCCGTACGAGGGCCGACGGGTGCGGCACGCCGTCCCGCCGGCCGGAGGACCGCACCCGAGCGCAGGCGTCCGAACGCGGAGGGGACCACGATGTACGACGCGATGCTGAAGGCTCTGACGAAGGCGCGACTGCACCTGGCCGCGCGGGGCGACCGGGGCCAGACGGCGGTGGAGTATCTGGGGATCATTGTGGTGGTGGTGGCGATCGTGGTGGCCATCACCGGGACGGACATCGGGCAGTCGATCCTGACAGCGATCACCCAGAAGATCGGCGAAATCACCGGAGGCGGCGGCGAGTAGGGCGTGGCTCGGCAGACGACGGCCAAGCGTTCCCCGCATATGTGTCGGTGATCGCAGGCATCTTGTTTCTGGCCTTCGTCTACTTTGCAGTCGGGCAAGCCACGGTTCTACGCAATGAGGCTCAGACTGCTGCCGACGCAGCTGCTCTTGGTGCAGCCCAGGACGCTCGTGACCAGCTCCGGGAGGGGTGGCTCGACGTGATAGGTGATCCGACTCAATGGCAACAGTACGTTCAAGGCGAGGGCTACGTTACGGATCGAGCCTGTCGACGGGCCATTGCCTTCGCCTCTCTCAATGGTGCCGAGCTTGATTTCGATGACTGCGTCCCGTTTGATCTCGGCTTCACTGTGACGGTGCAAACCGAGGGGACTGTCGGTGAGTCGATCGTCCCCGGCACGGATGAGCGACATGCCAGGGCAAGCGCCTCTGCGGTGGTCGAGCCCCTGTGCAAGTTCGTTCCGCCCTCGCGGAGCCCTGACACGCCTTCTGAGCCGCCCACTGGGCCGGATCCGTCCGCGTCGCCGTCTGAGGAGCCCGAGGAGGAGCTTGAACCGATCTCGGGCCTCACTTGCGACGGCGAGGCTTGGGAGATCGACCCGGAAGCCCCGGTGCTCCCTGGAGTCGACGACCTTTTCCGTGTTCGACTGACCGGCGACGACGAGTAAAGGAAGCGCTCTTCATGAAGGTCTCGTTCGTGAGAGGGGGGTTCATCGCCCTCGCGGCGACAGCCTCTTTGACCGTTGCAGGGTGTGGAGCCGATGCCGAGCCCGTGTCCCATAAGCCCGCAGCGACAACTCAGCAGTCCCAGAAGCCGGCCCCCTCAGAGGCGGAACAGCCTGCGGAGGAACCAGTAGAGACGCTCTTCGTCGCCAAGGGGCAGAAGGGGCTTGAGCTTGAGGTGACGGTGGCCGAGCGTGACGCTGGCGGGTTTTTGACGGTCAAGGGGCGTCTGAAGAACACCTCCGATGCTGTGAGTGCCGTTCCGGCCCAGACAAGCGGCGACGAGACTGAGGTGGTCAAGCACGGTAAGTCGCTTGGAGGGGCAACGCTCGTCGACTCGATCGGTAAGAAGCGCTACTACGTCTTGCGTGACACAGATGGGCGCCCGTTGACGACGACGAGCCTTACAACCCTCGGCCCCGGCAAGTCCACCGCCGTCTTCATGCAGTTCCCCGCGCCCCCCGCCTCCACCACCGAGGTCTCCTTCCAGCTGCCCACCTTCGAACCCGCCACCCTCAAGCTCTCCTGAGGCGCTGTCATGACATCGACATCGACATCGACGACCACGACAGCGACGACAGCGACGACAACGGCGACAGGACGGCGACGCAGGCTGGCCGTGCTCGCGACCGTGGCGGTCATCGCGGTCTGGCCGCTCGGCGGTGGCGCCGGGACGGCGTACGCCGACGATCCGCCCGGCAGCACCTCCTCCTCCCCGCCGCCCGTCATCGACGCCAACTCCCCGAACCTGATGCTCCCGGACGGGGCGCAGCTCGCGCCCGCGAAGGTGCTGGACATCAAGCAGATCGTCGAGGAGGAGGGCGGCGAGCAGCGGCGCGAGGACACGAACGTGGACGTGACGTTCGCGCTGCAGGCCGAGGTCCTGTTCGCCAAGAACAGCGCCAAGCTCAGCCCCGCCGCGACCGCGCGGATCCGCGCCATCGCGCGGGAGGTGCGGACGCAGGGGTCCGGGCGGGTGCGGGTGTTCGGGTTCACCGACAACCTGGGGACGTACGAGCACGGGCTCAAGCTCTCCAAGGAGCGGGCCGTCGCCGTGCAGCAGGTGCTCGCGCGGGAGCTGGACCCGGGGACCGCGTACGACATCCGCGGGTACAGCGAGGACTACCCGATCGCCGACAACCGCACGGAGGAGGGCCGGAAGAAGAACCGGCGCGTGGAGATCTCCTTCCCGAGGACGTCACCCCCCGCCGCCTCCCCCTGACCCCGGCCGCCGCCGCCCGGGTACGCACCCGGGCGGCGCCGGCGGCGCCGGCGCCGCCGGTGGCACACGCCCCGCGGGCATACTGGGCCGCCGTGAACACCTCGTACGCCGCCCCGCCGCCCTTCACCCTCCACCACACCGACCCGGAGGCCGGTCGCCGCCGGATCGGGCCGCCGCCGTCCTGGGCCGGGGCCGTGCCCGGCCTCGGGTACGTGGAGTTGCGGTACGGCGCCGCCCTCGAACGGGGCGGTGCGTTCCGGCAGTTCTCCGTCGGCGGCGGGCGGATACCGCCCGCCGTCTTCAGCGGCATCGACTACGCGCAGATGCCGCTGCCGTCCCGCCCGCGCCTCCAGGTCGGACCGCACACCGGCACGGTGAGCCGGCGCCGCAGCGGGCTCTCCCGCGACGGCCGTGCCTTGCGGATCCAGCTCGCCGGGCGGGCGTACCGCTACCGCCAAGGCCCCACCACGTGTGTCCACGAGCTGCTGCGGCCGGGTGTACTCGTGCGGGTCACCCGGGACGACTGGTACCGGCCGCTGCGGCTGGACGTGCAGGTCGAGGGGCCGGCCGACGCCGTCGATCTGTCCCTGGCGCTGGTGCTCCAGGGCGTCTACACCCGGCACCTGTCCCAGGGCGGGCGCTGGTTCTCCCTCCCCTTCCGGATCCTCAACCGTCTGCCCGACGGCCTCTGAGCGCCCGGGCCGCCTGCTCGGCGTTGCGGCGGGCCGCCGCTTCGCGGGCGGGGTCGCCCTGCCCCCGGAAGAGGACGGCGGCCCGGATGTGGGCGGCGGCCGCCTCGGCGTGGCGGCCGGCCGCGCCGAGGGCCAGGCCGAGGTGGTCGAGGGCCGTCGCCGCCGCGAGGAGGTCGTACGCCTCGCGGTAGGCGCCGAACGCCTGGGCGTACGCGGTGGCGGCCTCGGCGTGGCGGCCGGCTTCGTGGAGGGTGAGACCGAGGGCTTCCTGCGCCCGGCCCTCGCCACGGGGGTGGCCGAGCAGGCGATAGGTGTCGACGGCCTCGCGGAAGGTGGCGACGGCTTCGGAGACGTGGCCCCTCGTCCGCTCCCGCTGCCCGCGCTCCTTGGTCTTCCGCGCCTGGACGAGCTCCTCGGGCGTGACGCCGCGCTGGACCGCCCCGGACACGGCGGAGTGCACGATCACCCCGTCGCCGGGGAGCGGGCCCCTCTGCCAGGCGGGGCCGGCACCCTTCAGGACCACCCGGGTTCCTCCCCGGAGCGCCGCGGCCACCACGTACTCGTCCGCGGCGTGGGTGTCGTGCAGGTGGCGGCTCTGGCGCAGGTAGACGGAGAGGGCGGCGGCGAGGCGCAGAGCGGTCTGGGGTTCCTGCGCGGTCGCGAGGGCCACGGTCGCGACGAGGTTGGGACGCTCGGCCTCCAGCCACGCCAGCGCGGCGGCCCGGTCCGGGAAGCGGTCGGAGGGGAGGCCGGGGTCGGCTCGCAGCTGCACGTCGGCGGCCTCGCACGCGCTCAGGTAGTACCGCATCAGCCGGCTCCGGGCCTCCCTCTCGTCCCGGTCCGCGGGCAGCCCCGACGCGTACAGCCGCAGCAGGTCGTGCATGCGCCAGCGGCCGGAACGGGGCGGATGTTCGCCGAGGAGGCAGGCGCGGGCGAGGGCGGCGAGGCCGGCGCGGGTCTCGCGGGCGGGGCGGCCGGTGAGGGCGGTGGCGGCCTCGGTGGACACGTCGGGGCCCGGGTTGAGGGAGAGCAGCCGGAAGAGGCGGGCGTCCGACTCCCGCAGCCGCCGGTACGAGAGGTCGAAGGCGGTACGGACCGCGAAGGCGCGCCCGTCGCCGTCCTCGTACCGCAGCTCTCCCAGCCTCCGCCCGGCGTCCGACAGTTCGTGCGCGAGGTCGGCGATCCGCAGACCCGGGTCGTACGTGAGGAGGGCGGCGGCGATCGTCAGGGCGAGCGGCAGCCGGCCGCACTGGGCGGTCACCCGCTCCAGGGCCTCGGGCTCGTCCCCGGCGCGCGGGTCGCCGGGGTCGACCTCGGCGAGGGCCGTGGCGATCAGGGCGGCGGCCGACGGGGCGTCGAGTTCGCCGAGGGGGAGGAGACGGGGGCGGAAGTCGGGGGCGGTGAGGGCGTCGCGGGAGGTGACGAGGAGCCGGTGGGCCGGGTGGGCGGGGACGAGGGGGACGAGCTGTCCGGCGGACGAGGCGTCGTCGGCGACGATCAGCACCGCGCCGCCGTCCGCCGCCCGGCGGGCCAGCTCCGACCGGTACAGCGCGGCCTGTTCCTCCGGTGTCGGCGGCAGATCGGCGTCCCGGACGCCCAGCGCCCGCAGCAGCGCCTCCAGCGCCTGGGCGGCGTCGACGGCGCCGGTGGGGGCGTAGCCGCGCAGCCGGACGAAGAGCGTCCCGCCGGGGAAGAGCCCGAGGCCGACGGCGCGGTGCGCGGTGTGCAGGGCCAGGGCGGTCTTGCCGACGCCGGGCAGGCCCGTCACCACCGTCACCGCCGGCCCCTCCGGGCCGAGGTGCTTCAGGAGTGCGGCGGTCCGCTCCTCCCGGCCGGCCAGCGCCGGCGCCGGGTCCGGGGGGAGGGAGGCCAGGGCGCGCGGGGCGGGGCCGCCGCCCGGGCCCCAGACATTCCGGGGAGCGGGCCAGGAGAAGTACTGGTTACCGGCGGCCTGGTAGACCCGGGCGTCGTCGGACGCCTCCGCCCACTGCTGGACCCGGTCACGGCGGTCGCCCGCCGCGTCGGCCTCCGGGCCAAGGCCGTACGGTTCCCGCTCCACCGCACTCAGACCCCGTCGACGTGCTGGTCGCCGCCGGACTGGACGATCCGGCCCCGCCCGGACGCCTCCGCGCGCTGCACCACCTCGTCGGGCAGGTCACCGGCGGGCGCGGGGGCACCCGGCCCCCGCGCCGGCAGGTGACCGCCGGTCTGGGTGACGCTTGCCTCCCCGCTCGCCTCGGCGTGCTGCTCCACCCGCGGGGCACCGCCGCCGGTCTGGGTGACCTGCGCGTCGTCGGAGGCCGTGGCGGTCTGCGTGACCGTACGGGGAGGGGCGGGGGGTTCGGGCGCGGGCGGCGGCTGTTCGCGGCCGGCCCACCAGCCGAGCCCCGCCAGGACCACCGTGGCCGCGACGGCGCCGAAGGCGAGGGCCGTGTCGAGCCGGGCCCCGTCCTCCTGCGGCAGCCAGCCCCACGGCAGCGCCCGTACGAGGGTCACGCCCAGACCGAACGTCACCAGCGCCGCGACCCCGGCGATCGTCCACCGCACCGCACGAGACATCCCCGCCCCCTCCTTCTCCTTCTCCTGCTCTCAGCCCTCGGGCTTCCAGAGCGTGACCTTCAGGGAGATCTGGGTCGGCGGTTCGGTCAGGCCGTCCTTCTTCCCGCCGATGAAGCCGGTGATCGTGACCCGCGCGACGTTGCCCTGGTCCGTGAGGATGCACAGCACCGTCTGGGCCGGCAGCGTCCAGTCGTCCATCACCGCCTCGGTGAAGCCGCCCACCTGCGCCGACCTCGCGCAGTCCTCGCCCTTCTCCGACGGGTCCGTGGGCTGGAGCTGCGCGGCGTTGCGGCCGTTGCGCAGGGCCAGATAGCCGTAGGACGTGTCCGCGTACGTCAGATCGGCCGCGACGGGCACGCCGGTCTGCTCGGCCTTCTCCTTCTCCGCCGTCCACTCCTCGTCGGAGTAGCGGCGGGTGGCCGGCACGTCGAAGTCGATCGAGCCGACGTCGTCGCCCCGGGGCAGCCCCAGCGACATGGCCTGGTCCTGGTAGACGCCCACGTACGTCCGCGAGGCCGGCGGCGCGGTGGCGCCCGTCGTGCCGTCGGTCGCGCCGCCGGTCGCCGTCTCCGTGGCCGTCGGCGCCTGCGAAGGGGTCTCGCCGGTCGGGTCGGACTCACCCGTAGGCGTCGGCTCCTGGGTCTTCGTCGGCTCCTGGGTGGTGATCTGCGCGGCCGGGGGCTTCGCGTCGCCCGTCCCCTTCCCGTCGCCGGGAGAGAGCAGGGACGGCAGGATCGCGGCGGCCAGGGTGGACACACCGACGATCACGGCGCCGATGACCGTGACCTTCCCGCCCTCGCTCAGGCTCCCGTACCACCCGCGCCGCGGCGGCGGCTGTGGGGGCGGTGGCCCGACCGGTGAACCCGCGTACGGGTGGGGCGTGTTGTTCGGTGGCGGGGGTGCCGTGGACACCTGTGCTCCTTGTTCCTCAGGGCGGCGATCACGCGTGGCCCACGGACTTTACCGCGCGTCGCCCGGGGCCTCCGCCCGGTTACCGTGGCACCGGACAGGGGCCCCTGGCCAGGGAGTTCAGGCGCCGAGCGCGGCCAGGACCGCCTGCACGGCGGCCACCACCGGGCCGCCGACCGCGCCCACCAGGGCGGCGATGCCGGCGATGCGGGTGAGCCGGCCCTCCAGTTCGGCGCGCGGGGCCTCGGGGTCGAGGTCCTCCGCCGCCGCGTCGAGCTCCGCGCGGCGGGTGTCGTCCAGGTGGGTGCGGAGTCCCTCGATGGCCGAGCGCAGGTCGTCGAGGGCGGTCGCGGGGGTGGCCGCCGCGCCCACCGTCTTGCCGCCGACGACGATGTCGCCGGAGCCGGTGTGGGTGGCCTTGCCGATGTTGCCCGACCCGTACTGGTGGATCTGATCGCTGCTCATGTCACCCTGCCTGGATGTTGCCGTGGCCGAAGTGGTTGGCCTGTCCGATGTTGCCCGTGCCGTACTGCTGGATGAGGTCGCCGGCGACGGCGTGCTCCACGTTGAAGATCATCTGAGCCTGGCCCGGGGTGCTGATGGCCTTGGTGATCTCCAGCACGAGATGGTCGATCTCGTACTTCTGGGTGCTCCAGACGGTGTCCCGCTGGGTGCCGGCCGTGTTCACGATCAGGCCGTAGAGCACGGGGAGATCGGGCTGCCGGACCTTCACGACGAGACGCCAGACCATCAGGGCGGCGACGGCGACCACGACGACGTAGGCGACGGTCTCCTTCGAGGCCTGGGCGAGCGCCCCGCCGATGCCGAGGACGAGCCAGATGCGGAAGATGCCGACGACGAGGTCCTTGCCGATCTTCTTCTTCACGGGCACGAGCCTGCGCTGTCCCACGTGCGAGATGTTCCGCAGGGGGTACGCGTCACCGCCGACCCATAACGACCCGGTGTGGATCTGCACCTCTACCGGGTTGTGGCGAGACATTCGCTTCCCCTTTCCCCAGGAAACCGGTGCTTCACTCTAGCGGAGCAACGGGCAGGGCCAGCGGCGCGAAAACCAAGCTGTGACATGGGAGTTGACCGGCGCGGGAGCTGTGCGCGCGGGCGTGCGCGCCCGCCCCGCGGCGCCCGCGCTCAGCGCGCGAGCTCCGCCAGCGCCGCCCGGATCCCGGCGGTCATCCGCTCGGGGTGGGCGAAGACGTCCCGGGCGGTGAAGCGCAGGACCCGGCGGATTCCGGGGCAGGACTGGAGCGCGTTGAAGCGGGCGATGTCGCGCTCGTGGGCGCGGCGGGTGCCGTGGTAGGCGAAGCCCTCGACCTCCACCGCCAGTCCGGCCTCCCGGAAGAGGAAGTCGGGGTGGAGGGCCCGGCCGGCCGGCGTCCTCAGCGACGGCTGGCACTCGGGGTGGAGGGACGCGTCGGCCATCCTCAGCCGGGCCACCGTCTCCGCGGGCGATCCCGCCGCCGGGTTCGCCAGCGCGAGCCAGGCGCGGGCGCGCGGCGCTCCCGGGCGGCGGACGGCGAGCTGCGCGGCCAGCTCCTCGTACCGCACCAGGGGCCCTCTCCGTACGCCTTCCACCCTCCGCTCGGACAGCGCCGAGTCCGCGACCACCACGGCCTGTTCTCTGCTCGCGGACGCCCGTATCAGGTCCGCGGCCGTCCGCGCGGCCGTCGTCACGCGCAGGCCCCGGCGCAGGCAGACGTCCTCCGGTGGCAGCGAGGCCCGCGAACCGGGCGGGGCCGGCATCCCCGCCGGCAGCTCGATCCGGTGCAGCCGTGCCGCCGTGTCGTACCGGCAGACCCGCCGGGGGCGCAGCAGCTGGAGCGCGGTCTCCCGGACCCGCCAGTCCGTCTCCTTGCCCGGCGCCGCCCACGCGCCCCGGCAGATCGGCTGCCAGCCGTCCCGCCGCAGCCGCGTGGCGAGCCGGCCCGGTGGCCAGCCCGCCGCGAGCGCCCGGACGGTGAGGAGCACCCCGCCCCGGGCGAGGATCGACAACTCGTACATACGCCCAACGATCCACGGATGAGGGACACTTCGCACCCCCTGTGGAAAACCCGGCGAAAGTTGTCCCCAGGAAACCGCAAAAGTGTCCGCCGAGGGTTTCGGGGGAGGAGCATTCTGGACGGAACCACCACGACGCTTCCGGGGCAGGGCCGCCGATGCAGCAGCACTCCAGACCTCAGACCGACGCTCCTCCGACCGCCGGCGAACAACTCGTCCACGACCTCCTCGCGCACGTCCCGGCGTTCCGCGCCGCGTACGAGAGCCACGTCTTCCGGCAGGGCGGGGTCCTGCCGCACGTCTTCTTCTGGGACGTCGTCCAGGGAACCGTCCGCTCCTTCCTGGCGGAGGAGACGGAGCCCGACTGGCGCCGCACCCTGGACTTCCTGGAGGAGCAGATCCGCCGCGGCGACACCGCCGTCGACGAGGTGATCGTCACCTCCTTCCTCGGCGACCTCCCGTCCCCCCACGAGCCCGGCCACGCCATCGTCGGCCAGCTCGGCCCCATCATGTCCGCCCGCTACGACCGCATAAGGCCCCGTGCCTGACCAGCGCCTCCCCTCCGGCACCCGGACCGTCCGGCGCCTCGGATAATCGTCCGCATGCCCCCGTCCACCCGCACCACCAGCGCCCCCGGCAGCCGCACGCGCCCCTCCCCGCTTCTGCTCGCCCTCGGCGGTTACGCCGTCACCCGGGTGATCGGGCTCGTCGTGCTCGCCGGGGTCGCGGCCGGGGTCGGGAAGGACGGGTTCCACCGGTTGAGCGGGCGGTGGGACTCGGTCTGGTACGTGCGGATCGCCGAGCACGGGTACGGGTACACGGTCACGCTGCCGAACGGGGACGTCCACTCCGACCTGGCGTTCTTTCCGCTGCTTCCGGCCCTGGAGCGGGTCCTGTCGGCGGTCTCGCCGCTGGACGCCGCTGGTGCCGGGCTGGTGGTCTCCTGGACCGCTTCGGTCGTCGCCGCCTGGGGGATCTTCCGGTGCGGCGAGCACGTCGTCTCGGCCCGGGCCGGGGTGGTGCTGGCGGTGCTGTGGGGCGTGTACCCGACGGCGTTCGTGCAGTCGATGGCGTACACGGAGACCCTGTTCACCGCGTTCGCCGCCTGGTCGCTGTACGCGGTGCTGCGCGGGCGGTGGATCCTCGCCGGGCTGCTCTGCGCGGGCGCCGGACTCACCCGGCCCACGGCCGCCGCGCTGGTCGCCGCCCTCGGCGTCACCGCCCTCGTGACCCTGGTCCGGGACCGGCGGCTGCCGTGGCGGACGGTGGCCGGGGTGCTGCTCGCGCCGCTCGGCTGGCTCGGGTACGTCGTGTACGTCGGCGTCCGCGAGTCGAGCGCCACCGCGTACGTCGAGGTGCAGGCCGCCTGGGGGAACTCCGTCGACGGCGGCGTCGCCCTCGCCCGCTTCGTCGCCGCGCTGCCCCGGCCCGCAGCGCTCGGCCTCTGCGCGGCCCTCGCGCTTCTGGCCTGGCTGGTCGTGCTGTGCGTGCGGCAGCGCCAGCCGCTGCCGCTGCTCCTCTACACGGTCGGCGTCGTCGTGCTGTCGCTCGTCGGCGCCGCGTACTTCGGCTCCCGGCCGCGCCTGATGATGCCCGCCTTCGGACTGCTGCTGCCGCCCGCCGCCGCGCTCGCCCGCCTCCGCACCCGCACCACCGCCACCGTCCTCGCCGTGCTCGCCCTGGCCTCCGCCGGCTACGGCGCCTTCACGCTGCTGGGATCCGGGCCGCCCTGACCGGGTGCCGGTCCGGCCGTCACCGTCAGCCGCGTCCCCACCCGCAGCCCCCAGCCCGCCATCGCGCCCGCCTCCGCCTCCAGCACGTGCCGGGCGCGGAACCGGAGCGCCCCGAGCCGGCCCGGGCGCATCGTGACGACGGAGAGCACCCGCAGCTCCCGGTCCAGATGGGCGACGTCGATGGGGAAGCCCATGCCGAAGGTGTGCACGCTGTTCGCCGGGGTCAGCAGCATCGCCCCCGCGATCCCGTCCCGGCCCAGCAGCCCGCGCCGCCGCGCCCGGTACGAGGCCGCGATCTCCACCGGTACCGCCGCGCCGCCCGGCA
Source organism: Streptomyces roseofulvus (assembly GCF_039534915.1). Classification (NCBI taxonomy): domain Bacteria; kingdom Bacillati; phylum Actinomycetota; class Actinomycetes; order Kitasatosporales; family Streptomycetaceae; genus Streptomyces; species Streptomyces roseofulvus. The sequence goes on from NZ_BAAAWE010000001.1 coordinate 5,213,130, forward strand.
CCGCCAGCGTGCCCGTCCCGTCCCGCCAACTCCGCCCCATGCGCCCGACCTTAGACCTAAGGTCAGGCCGTGTACCCGTCGCTGATCGTGCTCGCCGCCCTGTGGGGCGCCGCCGTCGGGCTGCTCGTGCCGCGGGCCGCGTACCGGCTCTCCGTGCAGCCCGATGAGCCCTGGCGGGAGCGGTGTCCCGCGGGGCACCGGCTCGTCGGTCCGGCCGGCGGCTGGCTGGGCGGGCCCGGCCGGGCCGGGTGCGCGACGACGCCCGCGCCGTTCGCCGTGCCGGTGCTGACCGCGCTGGTCTGCGCGCTGCTCGCCGCCGCCACCGGCGGGCCCCGGCCCGAGCTCGCCGTCTGGCTGCTCGCCGCGCCCTTCGGCGTCCTGCTGGGCTGTGTCGACGTCCGGGTGCAGCGGCTGCCGGACGGGCTGACCCTGCCGCTCGCGGTCGCCGTGCCGCTGCTGCTGGGGGCCGCCGAACTCCTCCCGTACGACGCCGGGTCCTGGACCGACGCCCTGCTCGGCGCGGCCGCGCTCGGCGGCGGCTATCTCGCGCTGCACCTCATCAGCCCGCAGGGCCTCGGCTTCGGCGACGTGAAGCTCGCCCTGCCGCTGGGCGCCGCCCTCGGCTGGTACGGCTGGGGCGTGCTCTTCACCGGCGCCTTCCTGGGCTTCCTGCTCGGCGCGGGATACGGCTTCGGGCGGGTCCTCCTCGGCCGCGCGGGCCGCTCCTCCGCGATCCCGTTCGGCCCCTTCATGCTCTCCGGCGCCCTGCTCGGCCTGGCCCTCGGTGCCTTCACCGCCCTGCCCTGAACACACCCGGCGCCGCCGCGGGCGGCGCGGCTCCGCAGCGCCACCGGGCCGTCGCGGAGTGCCACGCCACCCGCGTCCACCAGGCCGGTCGTCAATGCCGGGCGTTCCCCCGTCGGAGGGACGGAACTCCGCCGCCACGCCGGGGCGCAAACCCGCCACAGGGGCCCGGAGCCCTTGGGGCGCTTGGGATCCGGGGAAATCCGGCCGCTTCGTTCGGCGCACGTGGCGCGCGACCCGACTTACGAAGGGTTATGGTGGAACCCCCCCCTCGGGCCGGTCCGTATCCCCCCCCCCACGGACCGGCCCGTTTTCTTTTTGCCGCCCTCAGGCGCCGGGGGAGGTCAGCCCCGGCCCGCCCAGATGTTGGTGCCGGCGGTGTCGACGGCGAAGGAGTCGATCTCCTTCAGCTCCGCGTCCGTGAGCGGCGCGGAGGCCAGCGCCGCCACGTTCTCCTCCAGCTGCGCGACGCTCGACGCGCCGATCAGGGCCGAGGTCATCCGCGGGTCGCGCAGCACCCACTTCAGCGCCAGCTGGGCCAGCGACTGCCCGCGCCGCTCGGCGATGTCCGCCAGGCCGTGCAGCCGGCGCAGCACCTCGTCGGAGAGCAGGCCCGGGTCGAGGGACTTGCCCTGGGTGGCGCGGGAGCCCTCCGGGATGCCCTTCAGGTACTTGCCGGTCAGCAGGCCCTGGGCCAGCGGCACGAAGGAGATGCAGCCCATGCCGGCCGTCTCCAGGGTGTCGAGCAGCCCGTCGTCCTCGATCCAGCGGTTGATCATCGAGTACGAGGGCTGGTGGATCAGGGCCGGGACGCCCATCTCCCGCAGGAGCCGCGCGGCCTCGGCGGTCTGCTCCGCGTTGTACGAGGAGACGCCGACGTACAGCGCCTTGCCCTGCTGGACCGCGGAGGCGAGCGCCCCCATGGTCTCCTCCAGCGGGGTCTCCGGGTCGAAGCGGTGCGAGTAGAAGATGTCGACGTAGTCGAGGCCCATCCGGTTCAGGGAGGCGTCGAGCGACGACAGCAGGTACTTGCGGGAGCCCCACTCGCCGTACGGGCCGGGGTGCATCTCGTACCCCGCCTTGGTCGAGACGATCAGCTCGTCCCGGTAGGGCGCGAAGTCCTGGGCGAAGATCTTGCCGAAGTTCAGCTCGGCCGAGCCGGGCGGCGGACCGTAGTTGTTCGCCAGGTCGAAGTGGGTGACGCCGAGGTCGAAGGCGCGGCGCAGGATCGCCCGCTGCGAGTCGAGCGTGCGGTCGTCGCCGAAGTTGTGCCAGAGGCCGAGGGAGACGGCGGGGAGCTTGAGCCCGCTGCGGCCCGAGCGCCGGTACTCCATGGAGTCGTAGCGCTCCGCGGCTGCGCGGTAGAGGGGGGATTCAGTCACATATCTCTGCTTATCACGGACCTGTGACAGAGCCGTACGGAGTTGTGACGCTCCCGGACTGGGACCCTTCATCCGGCCGCAGTAGTGTGGCGGCTTGCGAACCGCCCGCCCATGGAGGGGTAAAGAACAGTGAACCTGCGCGACCTGGTGTACGGGCTCTACGCACGCCGGGTGGAAGGCCGTCTCGACCACGACCAGGTGCCCAAGCACATCGGCGTCATCCTCGACGGCAACCGTCGCTGGGCCAAGGCGTCCGGCGGGACGCCCGAGCAGGGACACAAGGCAGGCGCGGACAAGATCCAGGAGCTCCTCGGCTGGTGCGCCGAGACGGACGTCGAGGTCGTCACGCTCTGGATGCTCTCCACGGACAACCTGAACCGCCCCGAGGAGCAGCTCGTCCCGCTGCTCGGCATCATCGAGAACGCCGTGCGCGCGCTGGCCGCCGACGGCCGCTGGCGGGTGCACCACGTCGGCACCATGGACCTGCTGCCGGGCAGGACCCAGACGGTCCTCAAGGAGGCCGAGGAGGCCACCCGCACCAACACCGGGATACTGGTCAACGTGGCCGTCGGCTACGGCGGCCGGCAGGAGATCGCGGACGCGGTCCGCTCGCTCCTCCTCGACCACGCCGAGCGCGGCACCAGCTTCGAGGAGCTGGCCGAGACCGTCTCCATCGACCTCATCTCGGAGCACCTGTACACGCGCGGGCAGCCCGACCCGGACCTGGTCATCCGCACCAGCGGCGAGCAGCGCCTGTCCGGATTCATGCTGTGGCAGAGCGCGCACTCCGAGTACTACTTCTGCGAGGTCCACTGGCCGGCCTTCCGCAAGGTCGACTTCCTGCGGGCGCTGCGCGACTACGCCGCCCGGCACCGGCGCTACGGCACCTGAGTCCACCCCCCCTCCGCGCGGAACGGGGGCCCGGGGGAGTCACCGGACGTTCATGAACACGCCGTCATATGCCGTGGCATGGCGAGCGGTGTTCGAGGGCATAAGCCTGGTGAAGTGAGCGGCACGGAGACCGCCACCCGGGAGGCCCCTTGCACCAGGACGACCGTGCGGGACACGCACGGGAGAAGCGGAGGGCCGGTGTTCGGCCCGCGCTCGGCGGTCCGATCCCGGTCCCATTCCGCCGCGACAACGGTGATTCCGTCGCACCCCGGCCTTTTTCGGGTCTTCAGAGGGGGTCTGTCCTTCCGTGGTGACCAGCACGAAGCGCCGTCTTTCCGACCGGCGCACCTATGTTCTCGACACCAGCGTCCTGCTCGCCGACCCCAAGGCGATGTCCCGCTTCGAGGAGCACGAGGTCGTGCTCCCCATCGTGGTGGTGACCGAGCTGGAGGCGAAGCGGCACCACCCCGAGCTGGGCTACTTCGCCCGGCAGGCGCTGCGCCTGCTGGACGACTTCCGGGTCCGGTACGGCCGCCTGGACGCCCCCCTGCCCATCGGGGACCTGGGCGGCACGCTGCGCGTCGAGCTCAACCACTCCGACCCCGGTGTCCTGCCGGCCGGCTACCGGCTCGGCGACAACGATTCCCGGATCCTCGCCGTCGCGCGCAACCTCCAGGCGGAGGGGTACGACGTCACCGTCGTCTCCAAGGACCTGCCCCTGCGCATCAAGGCGTCCTCGGTGGGCCTGCTCGCCGAGGAGTACCGCGCCGAACTCGCCATCACGGACGCCAACGGGTGGACCGGGATGTCGGAGCTGAGCCTCTCCGCCGAGCAGATCGACCTCCTCTACGACCAGGAGCGGCTGTACGTGCCGGAGGCGTCCGAGCTGCCCGTGCACACCGGCCTGGTGCTCCAGTCGGAGCGCGGCAAGGCGCTCGGCCGGGTCGGCGCCGACGGGAACGTGCGGCTCGTCCGCGGCGACCGGGAGGCGTTCGGGATCCGGGGCCGCAGCGCCGAGCAGCGGATCGCGCTCGACCTGCTGCTCGACCCGGAGGTCGGCATCATCTCGATGGGCGGCCGGGCCGGCACCGGCAAGTCGGCGCTGGCGCTCTGCGCGGGCCTGGAGGCGGTCCTGGAGCGCCGTCAGCACCAGAAGGTGATGGTCTTCCGTCCGCTGTACGCGGTCGGCGGCCAGGACCTCGGCTATCTGCCGGGCAGCGAGTCCGAGAAGATGAGCCCCTGGGCGCAGGCGGTCTTCGACACGCTGTCGTCGGTCGCCGGCCGCGAGGTGATCGAGGAGGTGCTGTCCCGGGGGATGCTGGAGGTCCTTCCGCTCACCCACATCCGGGGCCGCTCGCTCCACGACGCCTTCGTCATCGTCGACGAGGCCCAGTCCCTGGAGCGGAACGTCCTGTTGACCGTTCTGTCCCGTATCGGGGCGAATTCGCGGGTGGTGCTCACCCATGACGTGGCCCAGCGGGACAACCTGCGGGTGGGGCGGTACGACGGAGTCGTCGCCGTGGTCGAGAAGCTGAAGGGGCATCCGCTCTTCGCGCACGTCACGCTGACCCGCTCGGAGCGGTCCCCGATCGCGGCCCTGGTCACCGAGATGCTGGAGGACGGCCACCTGTAAGCCCGTTTCGTACCCTTTCACTCCCGTACGGGAGTTGGCGCCGCCCGGCGAAGCGCAGGAGCTTAGCCGGGCGGCGCCCCCGTGTCCGCAACATCCGTCAAAACACCTGCGCCCAACGAGGTGTGAGCTTTCACACGCAACACGGAATTGCCTTGCGGCGTCCGCGTCCGGCAGAGTCTTGCTTCCGTCAGGCCCCGCATACGGCACCCGTGCACCTTCGAGCGTTCGAAGAGGCACACCGCAGCACCGCACAACTCCACAGCCGACGCCGTATGCCGCCCACAGCACCACGGGCCCGTGTCTTCTGTGACCCGGTACGACGAAGACCAGCGCCAGGGGCACGATTTCGCCCGCGTGGTCACCGCTGCGGGCGATGCTGGAAGGAAACCGTGTGAGCCGGATCTCGGTCCGGGGATTCGCGGTGGCGTCTGCCACTGCGGTCACCACCGTCGGCGCCGTCGTCGGAGTTGCCACGGGCAACGCCGCCCAGGCCACTTCGGACGACAACTTCGAGGCCACCGCGGCCGACACCACCCTGCTCGCGGACATCCCCGCGGGCTCCCAGGCGCAGGTGCAGGTCGCCTCCCTGGCGGAGCAGGCCGACGTCCAGGCCGCCGCCGCGGACGCCACCGCGCGCAGGAGCGCCGAGGAGGCCGCCCGCCTCAAGGCCGCCGAGGACGCCGAGGCGAAGAAGAAGGCCGCCGACGAGAAGGCCGAGCAGGAGAAGAAGGAGCGCGAGGAGCGGGAGGCCCGCGAGGAGGCCGAGCGCGCCAGCCGCGAGGCCGTCCGCGACGCGTCGAGCTTCTCCGCCCAGGGCTCGTACTCCATCTCCGAGGTCAAGGCGATCGCCCGCCAGATGATCCCGGAATCCCAGTTCCAGTGCTTCAGCAACATCGTGGACCACGAGTCCGGCTGGAACTACCGGGCGACGAACCCGTCCTCCGGTGCCTACGGTCTCGTCCAGGCGCTGCCGGGCAGCAAGATGTCCTCGGCCGGCGCCGACTGGCAGACCAACCCCGCCACCCAGATCAAGTGGGGCCTCAGCTACATGAACGGCCGGTACGGCAGCCCCTGCGGCGCCTGGTCGTTCTGGCAGGCCAACCGCTGGTACTAGACCGGCGAGCGCTCAACCCCGGGAAGCCCCGCACCGTCCTACGGTGCGGGGCTTCCTGCGTGTAGGTTGCCAGGGACCGAACGGGGGGAAGAGGGACGAGATGTCGAGACTGCCAGGCTGGCTGAACCGACTGGGCGAGGGCATCAGCCGCATCGGAAGCGAACTGCACGCCCGGCGCGCCGAGGCCGAGCGGGCCGCGTCGGCCGGACCGCCGTACGAGCGGCCGCCGGTGACGCCGGGTCCGGAGACCGCGCCGCCGGCCGCCGCGCCCGCCGAGGGACCCGCCGCCGCACCCGCCGCCGTCGCCGAGGGCCGTACCGTCCCCGCCCCGCCGGCCTACGCCCCGGCCGTCCCCGCCCGGCCCGACCCGGTCGCCGCCATCCCGTGGGGGCTGCGGGTCGCCGGCGAGGCCGGCTGGCGGCTGCTCGTCCTCGCCGGCACCGTCTGGGTGCTGATGCGGGTCATCAGCTCCGTGCAGCTCGTCGTCCTCGCCTTCGTGGCCGCCCTCCTGGTGACCGCGCTGCTCCAGCCGACCGTCGCCCGGCTGCGGGGCATGGGCGTGCCGCGCGGGCTCGCCACCGCCATCACCGCCATCTCCGGCTTCGTCGTGATGGGCCTGGTCGGCTGGTTCGTGGTGTGGCAGGTGATGGACAACATCGACAACCTCACCGACCGGGTCAGGGACGGCATCGAGGAGCTCAAGCGCTGGCTCCTGGACAGCCCGTTCCACGTGACCGAGCGCCAGATCAACGACATCGCCAAGAACCTCAGCGACACCATCGGCGCCAACGCCGAGCAGATCACCTCCGCCGGACTCCAGGGCGTGACCGTGATCGTCGAGACCATGACCGGCATCCTGCTCGCCATGTTCTCCACCCTCTTCCTGCTGTACGACGGGAAGAAGGTCTGGGAGTGGACGCTCAAGCTCGTCCCCGCGCAGGCCAGGCCCGGCGTCGCCGGCGCCGGTCCGCGCGCCTGGCGCACCCTCACCGCCTATGTGCGCGGCACCGTCCTGGTCGCCCTCATCGACGCCGTCTTCATCGGCCTCGGCCTCTACTTCCTCGACGTGCCGATGGCGGTCCCGCTCGCCGTCTTCATCTTCCTCTTCGCCTTCATCCCGCTGGTCGGCGCCGTCATCTCCGGCGCCCTGGCGGTGCTGGTCGCCCTCGTCACCAACGGCGTGTTCACCGCGCTGATGGTGCTCGTGGTCGTCCTGGCGGTGCAGCAGATCGAGGGGCACGTCCTCCAGCCGTTCATCCTCGGCCGGGCCGTCCGCGTCCACCCGCTGGCCGTCGTCCTCGCGGTCGCCGCCGGCGGGCTGACCGCCGGCATCGGCGGCGCCGTCGTCGCCGTCCCGCTCGTCGCGGTCGCCAACACCGTCGTCGGCTACCTGAAGGCGTGGAGTCACGAACCGGGGCTGCTCACCTCTCCCGAGCCGCGCGGGGCGACCGCCTTCGAGGTGGCGCCCACCCCGGCGCCCGGCTCGCCCGAGGGGAAGGGCAAGGCGTGATATCCGAACCGGAGCTGGAGGGCGGCGCCCCCTACGCCACCGTCGAGGTGCTGACCGAGGAGCGGGAGCGCACGCCCCGCCCGCCCCGGGGCCGTGCGCCCTGGCTGTGGGCGGTCGGCGGCGCGGTGGTCGCCTCGGCGGTGTGGGGGGCCGGGCTGTACGCCCACGGGCTCGTCCGGTCGGAGCCGGGAGTGGACCTGGGCGGGTACGAAGAGGTCGACGACCTGTGCGTGCTGGCCGAGCTGAAGGGCATGGGCGCCGTCCTCGGCGAGCGCATCGCCGACGCGACCAATCCCGACCTGGACGATCCGGCGCTGCAGCGGCGGTCCTGCACGGTCGCCTTCGGCGAGGGCGAGCGGGAGCAGAGCGTCAACATCACCTACACCCTGCACAAGCTGACCGACCCCGGGCCCGAGTTCGCGGCGCTGGCCAAGGGCTTCGACCTGATGGAGCCGATCGGCGGCGTCGGCGAGCAGGCGTTCTTCGGCGACGCGGGCGAGGACGGCGGGGTCCTGCGGGTGCTCGACGGCCAGGCCGTGCTGGAGCTCGACGTGTACCGGACCCACTACGAGACCGAGGACGGGGAGATCGTCCAGCGCGGAGCGCCCGACCTCTCCGGGGTCGACGTGCCGCTCACCCAGGACGCCCTGGCGCTGATGGCGGCGCTCAAGAAGTAGCCGTGGGCATGGGGAAGGGCCCCGGAGCGCGTGCTCCGGGGCCCTTCCTCCGTACGTCGGCCGACGCCTACTCGGCGAGGACGGCCTCCGCGTCCAGGGTGACGGCGACCGCCTGGATCACCGCGGCGATCTTGAACGCCTCCTGGATCGTCTCGCGGTCGACACCGGCCTTGCGCAGGACCTGCTCGTGCGAGTCCAGGCACTGGCCGCAGCCGTTGATCGCGGAGACGGCGAGCGACCAGAGCTCGAAGTCGACCTTCTCGACGCCCGGGTTGCCGATGACGTTCATCCGCAGGCCGGCCCGCATCGTCCCGTACTCGGGGTCCGACAGCAGGTGCCGGGTCCGGTAGAAGACGTTGTTCATGGCCATGATGGCGGCGGCGGACTTGGCGGCCTGGTACGCCTCGGGCTTCAGGTTCGCCTGGGCCTCGGGCTCCAGCTCCTTCAGCACCTTCGGCGAGCGCGAGGCGATCGCGCAGGCCAGCACCGTGCCCCACAGCTGCTGCTGCGGGAGGTCGCTGTTGCCGATGACCGAGCCGAGGTTCAGCTTCAGGTCCTTGGCGAAGTCCGGTATGGCGGCCTTCAGCTCATCGAGCGCCATGGTCACTCACCGGCCAGGAGCTTGCCGGCGTCGAGGGTGTCCTCGCCCTTGTTCCAGTTGCAGGGGCAGAGCTCGTCGGTCTGCAGGGCGTCGAGGACCCGCAGGACCTCCTTGGGGTTACGGCCCACGGAACCAGCGGTCACCATGGTGAACTGGATCTCGTTGTTCGGGTCCACGATGAAGACGGCGCGCTGGGCGAAGCCGTCCTCGCCCTCGACGCCGCAGTCGCGCATGAGCTCGTGCTTCGAGTCGGCGAGCATCGGGAAGGGCAGGTCACGCAGGTCCGCGTGGTCCTTGCGCCAGGCGTGGTGGACGAACTCGGAGTCGCCGGAGACGCCGAGGATCTGGGCGTCACGGTCGGCGAACTCGTCGTTCAGCTTGCCGAACGCGGCGATCTCGGTCGGGCAGACGAAGGTGAAGTCCTTCGGCCAGAAGAACACCACGCGCCACTTGCCCTCGTAGGACTTGTGGTCGATCTGCGCGAACTCCTTGCCGCTCTCCAGCGACACGCAGGCGGTCAGGTCGTAGGTGGGGAACTGGTCACCGACAGTGAGCACACGCTCTCCTTGCGAGACGGAAGGGTCCCTTTTGGGGGCTTCCATGAGGGGTTGGACGGATCACAGCATGGCACGCAGTGCATTGATCAGGGAAATAGCTAGAGTGGGTCGTGTTGATCGAAGGTGGTTATCAGTGGCATCCCCGTACACCCCCCAGCGCGCCAAGCAGCCCAGCCTCTCCCAGCTCAGGGCCTTCGCGGCGGTCGCCGAGCATCTGCACTTCCGGGACGCGGCAGCCGCCATCGGCATGAGCCAGCCCGCGCTCTCGGGCGCGGTTTCGGCACTCGAAGAGGCACTCGGTGTCCAGCTGCTGGAGCGGACCACCCGCAAGGTGCTGCTGTCGCCCGCCGGCGAGCGCCTCGCGGTCCGCGCCCGGGCCGTCCTCGACGCCGTCGCCGAGCTGATGGAGGAGGCCGAGGGCGCCCGCGCCCCCTTCACCGGCGTGCTCCGCCTCGGCGTCATCCCGACCGTCGCCCCCTATCTGCTGCCGGCCGTGCTGCGGCTGACCCACCGCCGCTACCCGGAGCTCGACCTCCAGGTCCACGAGGAGCAGACCTCCTCGCTCCTGGAGGGCCTCGCCGCCGGCCGCCTCGACCTGCTGCTCCTCGCCGTGCCGCTCGGCGTCCCCGGTGTCACCGAACTCCCGCTCTTCGACGAGGACTTCGTGCTGGTCACCGAGGAGGGGCACCCGCTGGCCGGCCGGGACGACATCCCCCGCGAGGCGTTGCGGGAGCTGCGGCTGCTGCTGCTCGACGAGGGGCACTGCCTGCGCGACCAGGCCCTCGACGTGTGCCGTGAGGCCGGGCGCGCGGACGGCGCCGAGGTCACCACCACCGCGGCCGGCCTGTCGACCCTGGTCCAGCTGGTCGCCGGCGGGCTCGGCGTGACCCTGCTGCCGCGCACCGCCGTCACCGTCGAGACCGCCCGCGACCCCGCCCTGCGCACCGGCTCCTTCACCGCCCCGGCCCCCACCCGCCGGGTCGCCCTCGCGATGCGGTCCGGCGCGGCCCGCCAGGCCGAGTTCGAGGAGCTGGCCGAGGCGCTGCGCGAGGAGCTGGCGGCGCTTCCCGTACGGGTGCTCGGCCCGGACGCCTGACCGCACGCGGGCGCGGGCTCCCGGCGCCCCCCGACGCCGGGAACCCGCGCCCCGTCCCTCCATCCGCCTCGTACATCCGCCCGACGGGTTACTCCGTGCGCAGCCCGTCCGCGCGCATCAGCCGCCACAGCAGCGGCAGGCTCAGCAGCGTCACCGCGGCGATGAGGCCGGCGCCGATGCCGACGATCGGGAGGAAGACCGTCCAGTCGCGCACCCGCTGCTCCGTCATCGCGAGCAGCACCGAGCCGAGGCCCAGACCGCCGGCCACCGCGAGGGCGAGGCCGACGGCGATCGGCACCGCCGTCTGCCACAGCACCGACCAGCACAGGGTCGTGCGGCGGGTGCCGAAGGCGACCAGCGAGGAGAGCAGGCGCTTGCGGTCCCGCAGCTGCTCCATGGTCGTGACCAGCAGGGAGGCCGCCACCAGCAGCATCGTCAGGGTCGAGCCGACGAGGATGCCGGTGCGGACGCTGAGGAAGCGGGCGCTCTGCTCGGTGTCGCTGAGCCCGCGGACGTTCGCGGTCGGGTCGACCTCCAGGGAGGCGTTCCGTACCAGCTCGGGGGCGTCCGGCCGGGCCGGGTCGAGCCGGACCATCACCTCGGCCCGCGGGTGTTCCAGGCGGGCCGCGTCGATCGCCTTCGGGGTGGCGAGCAGCCCGTAGTGGTTCATTCCGGCCGGGTCCGGGCGGGCCGTCACGGTCCGGGTGTCGCCGGGGACCCGCCACAGCGGCATGGCGCCCTTGTGCTCCCCGGGGTCGCGGAGCGCGACCTGGGCGCCGGGGCGGGCCGTCTTCGCGATCCACCCGTCGTCGGGGGCGTCGGTGGCGCCCGGCTTCGGCCTGACCACGAAGACGTCCCCGTCCGCGCAGGACGGCAGCGTGGCGTACTCGCGGAGCGAGGCGCAGTCGCCGACGGCGATCGGGGTGAGCGGCGCGAAGTCCTCGCCGGGCCGCAGCGGGCCGGGCCGGAAGACGTGCGAGTCGATCGTGCCGATCGCCGCGACGACGCCGTCGACGGCCGTCAGCCGGTCGATCGCCCGGCCGGCCTCGCCGCCGTCCCGCACGTCCAGGCTCGCCTGCAGGTGGGCCCGGGTGGTGTCGTGGCCGGTGGCGGAGGTGAGGTCCCGCTCCATCGCCTGGAAGAGCATCTGGAGCGCGATCGCCCCGGCGGCCGCGACCACGATCCCGCTGACCGCGCGGGCGGCGGTGCCGCTGGACAGCTGGAGCCGGCGCACGGCGAGCTGCCAGGAGACCGGGCCGCCGCGCAGCCGCTTCACCGACGACTCGACCAGCCACGGCAGCAGCCCGGTCAGGCCGATCAGCACGAGGATCGTGCCGCCGCCGATGGTGACGGTGTCGATGCCGGTGTCCTGGATCCCGATGTCGCCGACCGTCGGGGCGAGCAGCGCGGCCCCGGCGGCGAGGATCAGCAGCCGCCACCAGAGCCGGCGGCGGCGCGGGGTGGAGCTCCGCACCACGCCCAGCGGTTCGATGGCCACCCCGCGCAGGGCGAGGAGGGTGACGACGACGGAGGCGACCGGCACCACGGCCAGCACGAGGAGCGCCAGCGCGGTCTGCGGGACGACGTCCGCCGGGAAGGCGTTGACGTCCCAGATCTCCACGCTCCCGGCGAACTGCCGGGCGACCAGGAACAGTCCGGCGCCGAAGACCAGGCCGAGCAGGGCGCCGGCCAGCGACTCGCCGGCCGCGACCCGGCGGGTGGTGGCGTTGTCCGCGCCGACGAGCCGGAGCGCGGCGAGCCGGCGGTCGCGCTGCTCGCCGCCGAAGCGGGCGGCGGTCGCGATGAAGACCAGGACGGGCAGCAGCAGCACGACGTACGCGATGACGACGAGGAGGAGCAGGAAGGCGTTCATCGGCTCCTCGGGCACCGACCAGCCGTAGCGCTCGGCGCGCCCGTCGTAGTTGTCGGTGGTGAGGAAGCCGGCGTGGGCCACGTACCGGAGCTCGTTCGGGCCGATCAGCCCGTCCTGGCCGATCGTGCCGACGGCCTTGTAGGGGAGCCGGTCGCGGAGCAGTGCGCCGTCGGGGGAGGCGAGGAGGTCGGCGAGGGCGGGGGAGACCAGCATCTCGCCCTCGGCGGGCACCCCGGTCGTCCCGGGCGGCGCCGGGGCCTTCGGGCCCTCGGGCCGGATCAGCAGGCCGGTGAGCGGCTCGCTCCGGAAGGAGGTGTGCTGCGTGTAGTGGAGGAAGGTGTCGGGGCGGGGGGTGGTGACCTCGTGGGAGGCGTCGGCGGCGCGGGCCGACTCCCGGACCTCCCGCTGGAAGAGCATGTTCGGCAGCGAGGAGGCGAGCAGGAGCAGGGCCACGCCGAAGCCGACGCCGGCGGCGGTGAGCAGGGTGCGGAGCAGTCCTGAGCGGCCGCCGGTGACGGCGAAGCGGGCGCCGAGGGTCAGGTCGCGGCCCCAGCCGCCCGGGCTCACGCGGCCCACTCGGTGTCGCGGACGGAGCCGTCGCGGACCACGACCTCGCGGTCGGACCAGGCGGCGACGCGGGCCTCGTGGGTGACGAGGACGACGGCGGCGCCGGTGTCCCGGGAGGCGTCGGTGAGCAGCCGCATGACCCGCTCGCCGTTGAGGGAGTCGAGGGCGCCGGTCGGTTCGTCGGCGAAGATCACGCGCGGGGAGCCGACCAGGGCGCGGGCCACGGCGACCCGCTGGCCCTGGCCGCCGGATATCTCGCCGGGGCGCTTGCCCGCGGTGTCGTCGACCTCCAGCCGGGCGAGCCATTCGGCGGCCCGGGCCTCGGCGGCCTTCCGCTTCTCGCCGTTCAGTCGCAGCGGCAGGGCCACGTTCTCCGCGCAGGTCAGCTCGGGGACCAGCTGGCCGAACTGGAAGACGAAGCCGAAGTCGGTGCGGCGCAGGGCGCTGCGGGCGGTGTCGGAGAGGGCGGTGAGGTCGCGCCCGTCGTAGGTGAGGGTGCCGGCGTCGGGGCGGACGATGCCGGCGAGGCAGTGCAGCAGGGTGGACTTGCCGGAGCCGGACGGGCCCATGACGGCGACGACCTCGCCGGCGCGCAGGGCGAAGTCGGCGCCGGAGAGCGCGGGGGTGGGGCCGTACGCCTTGGTGAGGCCCTCGGCACGGAGGAGGGTCATCGGCGGACCTCCTCGGCGAGCCGGTCGAGACGGGCGGCGGTCAGTTCCAGCCAGCGCAGGTCGGCCTCCAGGTGGAAGAGGGCGTGGTCGCAGATGAGCTGGTCGGCGAGGTCACCGTCCTTCTTGCGGCGGGTGAGCTCGCGCATCAGGCGCAGGTGCTCGGCGCGCTGGGTGTCGAGGAGCCCGGCGGCCCCGCGGCCGGTCATCAGGGCGAGGACGACCTTGGTGTAGAGCGTGGACTGGAGGTACGGCTCCGGCTTCTCGGGGGTCGCGAGCCACTGGGCGACGTCGGTGACGCCGGCGTCGGTGATCGCGTACCGCTTGCGCTCGGGGCCGCCGCCGGGCTCGACGCCCTCGACGACGACGAGGCCGTTCTTCAGGAGGCGGGACATCGTCGAGTAGACCTGGCCGTAGTGGAGCGGCCGGTCGTGGCCGAACCGCTCGTCGAAGGCGCGCTTGAGGTCGTAGCCGTGGCGCGGGCCCGTTTCGAGAAGTCCGAGAAGGGTGTGACCGATGGACATGGCGGTCACTGTACACGGCGTGTATACGCGGGGTGTATAGCCAGGTGGCGCGGGCCGGGGGAGGGGCGCACGAAAACGGAACCGGTCCTTCACGCAACCATCACCTCCCCCCGGACGTCGGTTCCCCTGGGGGTGGGTGCTGATTCTCACGTCCTGAAAAGGCGTGATCGGTTGCCCTATGTCCGCACTGTCGGTGTTAGCTTGCTGAGCTGATCCGGCGGGTTCGCCGGGCCAGGGGCGGCGGGACACACGACGAGCGGAGCGACACGACACATGGGCCGACCGGACACGAAGGCGAAGAAACGGGGCATACGCCGCCTCTTCACCTGGAAGAAGGTGCTGGGCACCTTCCTCCTGCTCGGCCTCGTCGGCATCGGCGGCCTCTACACCGTCTACCTGCTGGTCCCCGTGCCCACGGCCAACGCCGAGGCGACCATGCAGAGCAACATCTACAAGTACTCCGACGGCACCATCCTCGCCCGCACCGGCGAGATCAACCGCGAGATCGTCGGCCTGGACAAGATCCCGCTCCCCGTCCAGCACGCCTTCGTCGCCGCCGAGAACAAGACCTTCTACAAGGACAACGGCGTCGACATCAAGGGCACCACCCGCGCCGCCTGGAACACCCTCACCGGCAAGGGCAAGCAGGGCGGCTCGACGATCACCCAGCAGTACGTCAAGAACTTCTACCTGAGCCAGGACCAGACGGCGACCCGCAAGCTCAAGGAGATGGTCATCGCCGTCAAGGTCGACGAGGAGATGAGCAAGAACGACATCCTCGCCGGCTACATCAACACCAGCTACTACGGCCGCTCCGCCTACGGCATCCAGGCCGCCGCCCGCTCGTACTACGGCACCGACGCCGCCAGGCTCACCACCGCCCAGGGCGCCTACCTCGCCTCGCTGCTCCAGGCCCCCAACCAGTACGACTGGACCTCCGCCAGCGCCACCGGCCGCAAGCTCGTCGAGGACCGCTGGAATTACGTCCTCGACAACATGGTCGAGATGGGCTGGCTCCCCGCCGCCGAGCGCGCCGGCCTGAAGTTCCCCGTCCCGCGCGAGCCCAAGCCGCTCCCCGGCATGGAGGGCCAGACCGGCTACATCGTCGAGGCCGCCAACCAGGAGCTGATGCGCCAGGGCGTCAGCGAGGAGGACATCAAGGCCGGCGGCTGGACCTTCACGCTCAACATCGACCGGCAGAAGCAGAAGGACCTCGTCGCCGCCGTCGACAAGCAGCTGGAGGACAAGATCGACCGCAAGGGCGACAAGAAGGCCGCCACCGTGCAGGCCGGCGCCACCTCCGTCGACCCGAAGACCGGCGCGGTCGTCGCGATGTACGGCGGCGTCGGCGCCACCGAGCACTGGATGTCCAACGCCACCCGGCGCGACTACCAGCCCGCCTCCACCTTCAAGCCGATCGTCCTCGCCTCCGCCCTCGACAACGACGCCGAGACCCAGGACGGGCGCGAGATCGGTCTGAACACGATCTACGACGGCACCAGCCGGCGGCCGGTCGTCGGCAGCCCGATCGACTTCGCCCCGGAGAACGAGGACGACCGCTCGTACGGCCCCGTCACCGTCCAGAAGGCCACCAACAGCTCGATCAACTCGGTCTACGCCCAGATGATCGTCGACGTCGGCCCGGAGAAGACCAAGAAGACCGCCCTCGCCCTCGGCATGAAGGACGGCCAGGACTTCGGCGCCACCCCCGCCATGTCGCTCGGCACCATGGGCGCCTCCACCCTCGACATGGCCGGCGCCTACGCGACCCTCGACAACCACGGCAAGAAGGTCAACCCGGCGGTCGTGAGGAGCGCCCAGCACAGCGACCGCCAGGTCGACATGGTCAAGCAGACCGGCGAACAGGTCATCAGCCGCCGGGCCGCCGACACCGTCACCCAGGCCATGACCGGCGTCGTCGCCAACGGCTCCGGCTTCCGCGCCGCCGGCGACTACCAGGCCGCCGGCAAGACCGGCACCTCCGAGAACAACCGCTCCGCCTGGTTCGTCGGCTACACCCCCGAACTGGTCACCGCCGTCGCCCTGTTCGGCGAGGACACCTCCGGCAAGATCGCCGAACAGGTCACCCTCACCGACGCCATCAACCCCGGCCGCGCCAACGGCGGCAAGACGCCCGCCCTCATCTGGGGCGACTACACCGAGCGCGCCCTGAACGGCGGCTCCGACGCGCGGTTCGATCTGGAGACCGAGGAGAACACCGGCGGCTACGGCGAGCCGACCTGGACGACCGGCCCGACCGAGACCGAGGAGCCCACCGAGGAGCCGACGGAGGAGCCCACGACCGCGCCGGCCACCACCGCCACCACCCCGCCGGCCCCGACCACCACGGCGGCCACGACCCCGCCGCCCACCGGGAAGCCCACCACCACCCCGCCGCCGACCCAGGAACCCACCCGGGAACCTACGAACACGGCGACGGTCCAGCCGCCCGACACCGGGCTCACGGACGGCGGTGGCGGCGGAGGCGGCGACGACGAGAACGGCACCACGCCCGGCCTCTCCACCCAGCAGCCCCGCTGACCCCGCGGTCATGACGAAGGCCGGTCCCCCAGGAGGGGACCGGCCTTCGGCGTACCGCGGGGTCAGCGGGTCGCGAGCTCGAACCAGACGACCTTGCCGCCGGACAGCCGGGTCGCCCCCCACCGCCGCGCCAGCCGGTTCACCAGGAACAGGCCGCGCCCGCCCTCGTCCGTCTCGCGGGCCCGCCGCTGCCGGGGCAGCTGCGGGGAGTCGTCGCCGACCTCGCAGCGCAGCACGTCCGTCTTGAGCAGCCGCAGGGTCACCGGCCGCTCCGCGTACCGCACCGCGTTGGTCACCACCTCGCTGATCAGCAGCTCGACGGAGTCCGTCAGCTCCTCCAGGTCCCAGCGGGCGAGCGCCCGGCGGGCCAGCCGGCGGGCCCGGCCCGGGGCCGCGTCCTCCGGCTCCAGGAACCAGTACGCCACGTCGCTCGGCGCGATCCCGTCGAACCGGGCGGCGAGCAGCGCGATGTCGTCGTCCCGGTCACCCGGACCCAGCATGTCGAGGACGTCGTCGCAGAGCGCCTCCAGGGGAGGCGCGTGGTCCCGCCCGGTCAGCTGGGCCGCCGCCGCGAGCCGCTCCCGCAGCTGCTCGATCCCGGTCCACACGTCCCGCAGCCGGGACTCCACCAGGCCGTCCGTGTACAGCAGCAGCGTCGCGCCCGCCGGGGCGTCCAGCTCGACCGACTCGAAGTCCACGCCGCCGACCCCGATCGGGGCGCCCGCGGGCACCCGCAGCACCTCGGCGCGGCCGTCCAGGTGGAGCAGTATCGGCGGCGGATGCCCGGCGTTGGCGACCGTGATCCGGTGCGAGACCGGGTCGTAGACCGCGTACATGCAGGTCGCCATCCGGTTCTCGCCGAGCCGCTGGGCCTGCTCGTCGAGGTGGTGCAGCACCTCCTGCGGCGGCAGGTCGAGCCCGGCCAGGGTCTGCGCGGTGGTGCGCAGCTGGCCCATGATCGCGGCCGAGGTCATCGAGTGGCCCATGACGTCGCCGACGACCAGCGCGACCCGGCTGCCGGGCAGCGGGATCGCGTCGTACCAGTCGCCGCCGACCCGGGCGGTCTCGGCCGCCGGGAGGTAGCGGGAGGCGAGCTTGACGCCGGTCGGCTGGGGCAGCGAGTCCGGCAGCATCGTGCGCTGGAGCTCGTCCGCGATGTACGCCTCCCGGCCGTACAGCACCGCCTTGTCGATGCCGAGCGCGGTGTGGGTGGCCAGCTGGGCGCCGACGAGCAGGTCGTCCGGCTCGAAGGCCGGCTGCTCGGGGCGGCGCAGCAGGACGGCGGCGCCGATCACCCGCCGGCGGCCGCGCAGCGGCGCCAGTATCGCCCGCAGGCCGCGGGGGAGCGGATGGTCCGGGCCGAGGAGCTCGCCGAGGGCGGCCCGGGCGGCGGCGGAGTCGCCGAAGACCGGCCGGACCCCGCGGAGCACCTCGGAGAGGGCGCTGCCGGAGCGCACCTCGCACAGTTCGGCGGCCGGGGTCGGGTCGGGGTCGGGTACGAGGACGAGCTCGTCGCCCTCCAGGTCGGGGGTTAACCGCAGCCGGTCGGTGCGGCGCAGCCGCAGCACGAAGGGCGCCACGGGCCGTTCGTCGCCCACCGGCAGCGGGTCGCGGAGGTAGACGAGGATCTCGTCGGAGAAGGCCGGCACGGTGGCCCGGCACAGTCCGAGGACGATCTCGTCCAGGTCGAGGCCGCGGGCGATCCGCCGGGTCGCGGCGCCGACGAACCGCAGCCGGTCGCCCTCGCGCCGGCCGGCCGGGGCCGCGCCGGGGGAGACGGCGACGGCGACGGCGGGCGCGGCGGGGCCGGCCGGCTGGGGCGGCTGGGTCGGGGGCGCCGGCTGTCCGGGCGGCTCGGGTACCTGAGCGGCCTGGGGCACCTGTGCCGAGGGCTGCGCGGGGATGTCGGAGGGCAGGCCGGCGGGCGCGGCCTCCTGGCGGGGCCGCGTCTGTTCCTGGGGCCGGTCGGCCAGGGGCTGCCGGCCTTCGTGGGAGGTGGGATGCTCCGTCACGCGTGGGATTCCGTCCGTCCGGGCCGGTGGTGCGATGCACTCGCTCTTCTCGCCGATGCCGCTCGTTCGCCGGGGATAAACCCCCCGGAGGCGGTGTTCGCGGTGGACGCGGACGATCCGCGGACGACGGCAGGGGCGGGGGGCGCGCCACCCGGGCACAGCTCCGGCACTGCTCTCCCCCTCATCGATGACGTGCGGTGACGTGTGGTCAGTTGCTGTGCTGCGTTCGGTCGGTGACGTCGTGTTCGCCCGGTGTCGGCCGTGCGGAGGACGATCCTACGTTTCAACCCCGGGGGCGCATCAAGGGTCTCATGGCGCCGTGTGCGCCGGAGTGCGATCCCAGTCCACGGGCAGGGCGGGGACGGTCCAGGCGGGATCGGGCCGCCACTCCTCCCAGCCGTCCCGGAAGGGGGTGCCCCAGCTCTCGACGAGCGCCACGGCGGCCGCGCCCGCGGCCCGTACCCGCTCGGCCTGCTCGGCACCCATCAGCCCGGCCCGCTGGGCCTGGGCGAACTCGTCCTCGTCCCGCCACAGCCAGCTGCGGTCGGGGTAGACGGAGATGTCGAGGAAGTGGTCCTCGGAGTCGACGCCGCCGGCCCAGCGGCGGCGCGGCTCCTCCAGGTTCACGTACCAGCTGCGGAAGCGCCAGCCGCGCTCCCAGAACAGCCAGACCGACCACGGGTCGCCGGGGCGGGCGAGCTTGAGCACGCCGCTGCCGGACCAGCGGGCGCGCTCGGTGGTGCGGGGCGCGGTGTAGCGGGTGGCGAGCGGCTCGTCGTGCACGGAGGTGCCGTCGGCGAGGACCGGCCGGACGCACTCGGTGCCGGGCGCCATCCACACGGCGAGCAGGTCGGGGGTGTCGCGGACCACGGTCACCGGCCGGCAGATGTGCACCTCGTCGGTGCCGATGCCGCGGTAGCGCCAGAGGATGTGCTCCCCCGGCGCCCAGTGCTGGATGTCGCCCGACCCGTCCGCTCCTGTCATGCGCAGATCTTAGGGGCGCGCTCCCACCCGCGCTGCGGTACGCGTCACGCTTGAGTCACGCGGGGGACGGCCGGGCTTCACGCCGGGGTCGCCGCGGTGTCACGGCCGGGTCATGCGCAGCACGTCGAGGGCCTCGTCGAGCTGTGCGAGCGTGAGGTCGCCGCGGTCCACGTAACCGGCCTCCAGGACGACCTCGCGGATGGTCTTGCGCTCGGCGAGGGAGCGCTTGGCGACCTTGGCGGCCTCCTCGTAGCCGATGTACTTGTTCAGCGGGGTGACGACGGAGGGGGAGGACTCGGCGTACTCGCGGGCGCGCTCGGCGTTGGCGGTGATGCCGTCGACGGTGCGGTCGGCGAGGAGCCGGGAGGCGTTGGCCAGGAGCCGTACGGACTCCAGCAGGTTCTTGGCCATCACCGGGAGCATCACGTTGAGCTCGAAGTTGCCGGCCGCGCCGGCCACCGCGACGGTGGTGTCGTTGCCGGTGACCTGGGCGGCGACCATGAGGACCGCCTCCGGGATCACCGGGTTGACCTTGCCGGGCATGATCGAGGAGCCGGGCTGGAGGTCGGGGAGGTTGATCTCGGCCAGTCCGGTGCGCGGGCCGCTGGCCATCCAGCGCAGATCGTTGGCGATCTTGGTGAGGGAGACGGCGACGGTCCTGAGCTGGCCGGAGGTCTCCACCAGGGCGTCCCGGGCGCCCTGGGCCTCGAAGTGGTCGCGGGCCTCGGTGAAGGGCAGCCCGGTGGCGCGGGCGAGCTCGGCGATGACGGCGGCGGAGAAGCCGGGCGGGGTGTTGATGCCGGTGCCCACCGCGGTACCGCCGAGGGGGAGTTCGGCGAGCCGGGGGAGGGAGGCGCGGAGCCGTTCGACCCCGTACCTGACCTGGGCCGCGTAGCCGCCGAACTCCTGGCCCAGGGTGACCGGGGTGGCGTCCATGAGATGGGTGCGGCCGGACTTCACCACCGTCGCGAATTCGGCTGATTTTCGCTCCAGCGCGGCGGCCAGATGGTCGAGGGCCGGGATCAGGTCGCGGGTGACGGCGGCGGTGGCGGCGATGTGGATGGAGGAGGGGAAGACGTCGTTGGACGACTGCGAGGCGTTCACGTGGTCGTTGGGGTGGACGGCCCGGTCGGCCGGCAGCCGCTCGCCGGCCAGGGTGGCCAGCACCTCGTTGGTGTTCATGTTCGAGGAGGTGCCGGAGCCGGTCTGGAAGACGTCGACCGGGAAGTGGTCGTCCCAGCGGCCCTCCGCGACCTCCTCGGCCGCGGCGGCGATCGCCTCCGCCCGGTCCCGGTCGATCACGCCGAGCTCGGCGTTGACCGTGGCGGCGGCGGCCTTGATCCGGGCCAGCGCCTCGATGTGGGCGCGCTCCAGGCGCTGCCCGGAGACGGGGAAGTTCTCCACGGCCCGCTGGGTCTGGGCCCGCCACTTGGCGTGGGCGGGGACCCGCACCTCGCCCATCGAGTCGTGCTCGACGCGGTAGCCCTCGGTGTCGTTCATGGTCGTTCGTCCTCCCGGGCGTGCTCAGCTTCCCCAACATCCTCAAAAAGATGAGCACTTGTCTTGTTCGATGTATTCCCAAGGCGTGTACCGGCCAGTAAAAACCGTGGGTAACCCCACTTCCAGGAGGCGCAATGACGCGCACCAGGTACAGACTCCGGTGGCCCATCGCCGCCGTCGCCGCGGCCGCCGCCGCCCTCGGCTCCCTGACCGCCGCCCCCGCCGGAGCGGCCGACACCGGTACGAGGGCCGCCGTCGCCTCCGTACCCCTGCCGCCCGAACTGGAGGCGATCCGGGCCGCCGAGGCCACGAAGATCTACGGCAGCCCCGAGGAACGCCCCCTCGACCAGCGCAGGACCGGCCTGATCTCGCTCGGCGACAGCGAGATCTCCGGCGAGGGCGTCGGCAGCTACGAGTCGCCCACCAACGGCCCCACCAACTGGTGCCACCGCTCGCCCGACGCGGCCATCCACCGCACCGGGATCCCCGCCGACCTCACCTTCAACGTCTCCTGCTCCGGCGCCTACACCGGCAACATCCGGATCGGCGGGAGCAAGCAGTACGCGGACGAGCTGGTCCAGAGCGACAACCTCGCCGTCAAGGCCCGCAACACCCGCATCAAGATGGTGCTGCTCGTCGCCGGCGCCAACGACGACCTCCAGTTCGGCCCCGTCATGACCGACTGCGTCACCCGGTACGTGCTCAGCCAGGGCACCTGCGAGCCGAAGTACGCCCCCGGCTGGCAGGCCCGCGTCGACGCCCTCGTGCCCAAGGTCGAGCAGACCGTCCGCGACCTCAGGACCGTCATGCGGGACGCCGGGTACGCCGACGGCGACTACAAGCTCGTCGTCATGGGCTACCCCAGCCCCATCGGCCCCGACTTCCACGACAACCCGAACTTCCCCGGCAAGCTGAGCTGCGGCGGCATGGGCTACGACTCCGACACCAAGTGGGGCCGGAACGTCGCCGTGCCCGCCTTCGAGCGCGGCATGCGCAAGGTCGCCGCCTCCACCGGCGCCGTCTACCTCGACAACTCGCGGCTCTTCCACGGCCACGAGGTCTGCATGGAGGACACCTGGGCCCGGGGCCTCTACATCGACCTCTCCAAGCCCGGCGGCATCGACGAGAACTCCACCCGCCAGTCCTTCCACCCCAACAAGAGCGGCCACGCCGCCTTCGCCTCCTGCCTGACCCAGCTCTACGGCTCGGGCCTGCGCGAGGCGAGCTGCGCCGACGTGAACTCCTCCGGCACCCCGACGCTCTTCCCGCTCGCCTGGGACGACGTCTACAAGCCGCTGCGGAACGAGGCGACCGGCAACTGCCTCGACGTGAACGCCTCCGAGTCCGCCAACGGCACCGCCGTCCTCGGCTGGGACTGCCACGGCGGCCGCAACCAGGGCTGGTGGTACGACTCCGCCCGGAAGACCGTCCACACCGAACTCACCCAGGACCGCTGCCTGGACGTGCCCGGAGCCGCCTACCAGGCCGGCAAGGCGCTCATCGTCTGGAACTGCTCCGGCGCCGCCAACCAGAGGTTCGTCCGCGACGGTGCCACGATCCGGCCCGCCGCCGCGACCGGCCTCTGCCTGACGCAGGGGGCGGCGAAGGAGCCGGTCCGGCTCCAGACCTGCAACGGCTCCGCGAACCAGAGGTTCGCTTAGCCGACGGGCCGGAAGTCCGCCCGGCCCGCGGCCCGATGACCGCCGTGGCCCTCCGTCCGGTGCGGGACGGGGGGCCACGGCCGCCTCAGGAGAGGGTGAGGCTCGACTTCGCCAGCTCGTAGGCCGGAAGCATCTCGCGGTGCTCCTCCGTGTCCAGGCCGCCGAGGTGGAGGATGACCGCCCCCTTCGGCGTGGCGACCGCGAAGGCCCGCTCCTCCTTGCTCTCGCCCAGCACCTCGTTGTGGAAGGTGTACGTGACCTCCACCGCCGGCACGCCGCCGGCCCGGGTGTCCCGGTAGACGACGTCCGAGGTCTTCTTCGCGGCCCGCACGAAGCCTTCGAGGGCCGGACGGGCCGGACCCTTCGCCGTCCAGACCCGGATGAAGCCGATGTTCCCGGCACGCTTGGCGTCGACCTCGCAGCGCACGATCGCCGGCCCCTGGCGGGTCAGCGCGGCGAACTCCGGATCCTCGGGGTTCTCGATCGCCTCCGGCCGCCAGTCCTCGGCGAGCGAGAAGGAGACGGGAAGCGCGCAGGCGGTGCCGGGGCCGCCGACGGACACCACGGACTTCGGCGACGGCGTCGGCGTGGGCGACGTCGCCGCGGCCGCCGGCGCGGCGGCCGGCTCCGGGGTCGTACCGCAGGCGGTCAGCAGGGCCGCCGCGAGCAGGGCGGTACGGAGGAAGGGGGCTCTGGCCGGCATGGCCCCATCATCCCCGACGGCGTGCGTCACCCGGACGGCGGCAGCACAATGTGAGGACGGCCCGCAGGGGGGAGATCCACACCCTGCCAGGGAGGCACCCCATGACTGGGAGCTACAGGAGGATCGGCGCCCTCGGCGCCGCGACCGTGGCCGCCGTCGCCTTCGCGTCCGCCGCACCGGTCGCCGCCGCACCCGCCGTCGACGGCTTCGAGTTCACCCTCTACTCCAAAGAGGTCCCGGCGGACGAGAGCGGTGACGAGACCGGCCGGGCCCCCGAGGTCGGGGACTCCTTCGCCTTCGCCGACGTCCTCTCGCGCACCAAGGGCGGCGAGTCGGTCGGCCGGGACGGCGTCACGTGCACCGTGGTGCGCGCCGGAAACCCGGCCGACCTGCTCTGCGTCGGCACCTTCGTCCTGAACGGCGGCCCGGGCGGCCAGCTCACCGGGCAGAACCTGACCTCCTTCGACCCCTCGAACGAGGCCCCCGCCGCCTTCGACATCGCGGTCACCGGCGGCACCGGCGACTTCAAGGACGCCCGCGGCTACATCCGCTCCACTCCCGACGGGGACTATGCGAAGCTGGAGTTCCACATCACCCGGTAGGTCTCCTGCCGCTCTTCCCCGCTCTTCCCCGCTCTCCTACGAGAGCTTGCCGTAGTCCGGCAGCTTGAAGGCGCGCTCGGCGTGACCGCCGACGATGTCGGTCGTGTTGTTCCCGATGTTCGCGATGATCGTGTAGCCCATGGCCTCGATCTCGGCGCGCTTCTCCGTCTTGTAGGCGCTGACCTCGGCGAACAGGTCGGGCAGCGAGCGCACGTACAGCCCGTCCACCGGGTAGCCGACCTGCTTCAGGTTCCACTCGGTGAGGGAGTGGATGATCCCGGGGCGGGCGGTCACGAAGAAGACCTTCACCCCGCGGGCGTGCGCGTCCCTGACCAGGGAGCGGATCTCGGGGATGGCCGGGGTGGGCAGCTCCCAGAACGGGTGGAAGTCCGTCTCCAGGGAGCTGTTGTCGATGTCGAGGACGATCGCCTGCCGCTGGGTGCCTGCGTCCCCGGCCCGCGCCTCGATGTAGGGCCGCGCCTCGGCGACGACGGCGGCGACGTCCCGGCGCCAGGTCGTGTAGTCCACCCCCTCGACCGCGGCGGCGGAGGTGTGGTGGCCGTCGGGATCGGCGGCGGAGGCGGCGGGCGCGGGCCCGACGAGGAGGAGGGCCGTCAGGCCGAGGACGGCGGTGGCCGTCGCGGTGGTCCGGGTGGAGGGCATGGGGGGCTCCCGAGTGGTCGACCGTCTCAGTGGTTGACATGCTCGCGACCCATACTGACCAGTAAGTGGCCGGCTGACTACCGTTCGGTAGCGACTTTCGGAGCGGGACATGACGCCGCCCCCGGTCCGTCCGCGCGGACCGGGGGCGGCGGAGTGCTACCCGGGGTTACGAGAGCTGGGAGCCCTGGCGCACCGGGATGTGCGTGAACGTCGGCTCCGGGGCCGGGTTCTGGAAGAAGTCGTTGCCCTTGTCGTCGACGACGACGAAGGCCGGGAAGTCCTCGACCTCGATCTTCCAGACGGCCTCCATGCCGTCCTCCTCGTTGTCCAGGACCTCGATCTTCTTGATGCAGTCCTGGGCGAGACGGGCGGCCGGGCCGCCGATGGAGCCGAGGTAGAAGCCGCCGTGCGTGCCGCAGGCGTCGGTGACCTGCTGCGAGCGGTTGCCCTTGGCCAGCATCACCATCGAGCCGCCGGCCGCCTGGAACTGCTCCACGTACGAGTCCATCCGGCCGGCCGTGGTCGGGCCGAAGGAGCCGGAGGCGTACCCCTCGGGGGTCTTCGCCGGGCCCGCGTAGTAGACCGGGTGGTCCTTCATGTACTGCGGCATCTCCTCGCCGGCGTCGAGCCGCGCCTTGATCTTGGCGTGCGCGATGTCGCGCGCCACGACCAGCGGGCCGGTGAGGGAGAGGCGGGTCTTGACCGGGTACTTGGTCAGCTCGGCCAGGACCTGCTCCATCGGCTGGTTCAGGTCGATCTTCACGACGTCGCCGTCGGCGTCCAGGTGCTCGTCCGTGGTCTCCGGCAGGAAGCGCGCCGGGTCGGTCTCCAGCTGCTCCAGGAAGACGCCCTCGGCCGTGATCTTCGCGACGGCCTGGCGGTCGGCCGAGCAGGAGACGGCGATCGCGACGGGCAGCGAGGCGCCGTGGCGGGGGAGGCGGACCACGCGCACGTCGTGGCAGAAGTACTTGCCGCCGAACTGCGCGCCGATGCCGATCTTCTGCGTCAGCTCGAAGACCTTCTCCTCCAGCTCCTTGTCCCGGAAGCCGTGGCCGGTGGCGGCGTCGCCCTGGGTGGGCAGTTCGTCCAGGTAGTGCGCGGAGGCGTACTTCGCGGTCTTCAGCGCGAACTCGGCGGACGTGCCGCCGACCACGATCGCCAGGTGGTACGGCGGGCAGGCCGCCGTGCCGAGCGAACGGATCTTCTCCTCCAGGAACTTCATCATGGACGCCTCGTTGAGGACGGCCTTCGTCTCCTGGTAGAGGAAGGACTTGTTGGCCGAGCCGCCGCCCTTGGCCATGAAGAGGAACTTGTACGCGCCGCCGTCGGTCGCGTACAGCTCGATCTGCGCGGGCAGGTTCGAGCCGGTGTTCTTCTCCTCCCACATGGTCACCGGAGCCATCTGCGAGTAGCGCAGGTTCAGCTTGGTGTACGCGTCGTAGACGCCCTTCGACAGGGCCTCCTCGTCGCGGCCGGAGGTCAGCACGTTCTGGCCGCGCTTGCCCATGACGATCGCGGTGCCGGTGTCCTGGCACATGGGGAGCACGCCGGCGGCGGCGATGTTCGCGTTCTTGAGCAGGTCGAGCGCGACGAACTTGTCGTTGCCCGACGCCTCCGGGTCGTCGATGATCTTGCGCAGCTGGGCCAGGTGGGCCGGGCGCAGGTAGTGCTGGATGTCGTGGATCGCCTCGGCGGCCAGCTTGCGCAGCGCCTCCGGCTCGACCTTGAGGAACGTACGGCCGTCGGCCTCGAAGGTCGAGACGCCCTCGGCGGTCACCAGGCGGTAGGGCGTGGTGTCCTCGCCTACGGGGAGCAGATCGGAGTACGCAAACTCTGGCATGACGGCAGCCATTCCTCACTCGGCAGACAGCAGCGCGCCGCCTCCGTTGGCGGGCGCGCCCTCCAGCGTAGAACGCGGGCGCGGCGCCGATCCTGTGAGGTAAGGCTCACCAGGCGGCGGGACCGCGCCGATGTGGAGTGTTCCGCCGCGGGCCGCCGTGTCCCGTCCCCTAGGGGAGAGATGGGGGTTCGGGGCCCTGGTCGCGATCTATCGCGTGTGCCAGGGTGGACGGGTGGACCTCGAAAAGCAGCCCGACCCCGCGCAGCGGCCCGTCCCCGCCCCGCCCGAGGCACCGGCCCCGCCCGTCGCTCCGGCGCCTCCCGCCGCGCCCGAGGCGCCGACCGCGCCGGTCCCGCCGACCGCGCCGGTCCCACCCGCCGCGCCGGCGGCACCCGTGCCTCCGGCCGCTCCCGGGTACGCGGATCCCCAGGGCGCGCTCCGGGCCTCGGACGCCGACCGGGACCGGGTCGCGGACATCCTCGCCGAGGCGCTGGCGCAGGGGCGGCTGGACGCGGAGGAGCACGCGGAGCGGGTCGAGGCGGTCTACCGGGCGAAGACCGTGGGCGAACTGGAGCCGATCGTGCGGGACCTGCCGGCCGCGGACCGGGGTCCGTCCGCCGCGCGGCCGCAGCCGGCCCCGGCGGCGTACGGCCCGGAGGACGTGGAGGGGAACGCGGACCAGTTGCTCGCGGTCTTCTCCAGCACCACCCGCAAGGGCCGCTGGCGGGTCGCCCGCCGCACCAACGCCTTCGCGATCTTCGGGAACATCGAGATCGACCTGACCGAGGCGATCTTCGCCCAGCCGCTCACCACCATCAACGCCACCTCGATCTTCGGGAACGTGGAGATCCGCGTCCCGGAGAACATCAGCCTGCGCGGCTCCGGCACCGGCGTCCTCGGGAACTTCGAGGTCACCACCCTGGAAGGGGTGGACCCCCAGGCACCGCTGGTGGTGGTCAACGGCTACGCGGTGTGCGGGAACGTGGAGGCGAGACCCAAGCGCGGCAAGTGGGTCGTCGACCTCCAGAGCAAGATCCGCAAGCACCTCGGGCACTGATCTCCGGCGGGTTCCGGCCAGTGGCTGACCGGAATTCGTCACCTGCGCTCCGGACTCCGGATGGGAGCCGTACGCAGTGCATAGGCGCGCGCACAGCGGGTAGGGCTCGTTCATCGCTGCTCGCTCGCGAAGCCGTCGTCAGGAGTAGACCGTGCTGCAACTGCCGCATCAGCCCCTCCAGGTAGCCCCCGTGCCGCCCCAGCGCGCCCCCGCGCGGGCGGACGAGGAGGGGCCCTGGCACGCGGAGGCGGTGTGCCGCCGGGACGAGGCCGGCCTCTTCTTCGCCCCCTCCAAGGAGCCGACCGCCGCGCGACTCGCCCGCGAGGAGGCGGCCAAGCGCGTCTGCGCCCGCTGCCCCGTGATGGTCGACTGCCGGGAGCACGCGCTGCTCCAGCCGGAGCCGTACGGCGTGTGGGGCGGGCTCACCGCCGCCGAGCGCCGGGTGGTGCTGGCCCGCCGCCGGCGCCGCGAGGTGGAGCTCCGCAAGGCGGCCGCGGCCGACCGGATCGCGCAGGCCGGCTGACGGTCCGCGGCCGGTCCCGCGGCGACGCGCCCGTACGGGAAGGGGCGCCCCCACCGCACACGGGGGCGCCCCTCTTCGCTGCCGTCGTCGGGCCGGGTCAGTTCGCCCGGTCGAAGTCGATCTGGCTGTACGCGCGCAGCTTCGCGAGCCGGTGCGTGGAGTCGATCTGGCGGATCGTGCCCGACTTCGAGCGCATGACCAGCGACTGGGTGGTCGCGGTCTCGGAGCGGTAGCGCACCCCGCGCAGCAGCTCGCCGTCGGTGATGCCGGTGGCGACGAAGAAGACGTTGTCGCCGCTGACCAGGTCGGTCGTGGTGAGGACCCGGTCCAGGTCGTGGCCCGCGTCGAGGGCCTTCTGGCGCTCGGCGTCGTCCTTCGGCCACAGCTTGCCCTGGATGACACCGCCCAGGCACTTGATGGCGCAGGCCGAGATGATGCCCTCGGGGGTGCCGCCGATGCCCATGAGCAGGTCGACGCCGGTGCCCTCGCGGGCGGCCATGATCGAGCCGGCCACGTCGCCGTCGGAGATGAACTTGATCCGGGCGCCGGTCTCGCGGATCTCCTTGACCATGCCCTCGTGGCGGGGGCGGTCCAGGATGACCACGGTGACGTCCTCGGCGTTCATGCCCTTCGCCTTGGCGACCCGGCGGATGTTGACCGAGACGGGCGCGTTGATGTCGACGAAGTCGGCGGCCTCGGGGCCGGTGACCAGCTTGTCCATGTAGAAGACCGCGGACGGGTCGAACATGGAGCCGCGGTCGGCGGCGGCGAGCACGGCGATGGCGTTCGGCATGCCCTTGGCGTTCAGGGTCGTGCCGTCGATCGGGTCCACGGCGATGTCGACCTCGGCGCCGGTGCCGTCGCCGACCCGCTCGCCGTTGAAGAGCATCGGCGCTTCGTCCTTCTCGCCCTCGCCGATGACGACGACGCCGTTCATCGAGACGGTCGAGATGAGGGTCCGCATGGCGTTGACCGCGGCGCCGTCCGCGCCGATCTTGTCGCCGCGGCCGACCCAGCGGCCCGCCGCCATGGCGGCGGCCTCGGTCACGCGGACCAGTTCGAGGGCGAGGTTGCGGTCGGGAGCCTCGGGAGAGACCTCAAGCTCGGGAGGGAGGTGGTGCTCGGTCATCGGAGCGCACCTTTCTGTACGACGACGGCCGGAAAAAAGGAGGGTGCTGCGACTCTATCGCCAGGTCGACATATTGAGCAGAGGGGCCCACGTATGAGCGCCGGACCCGGATGCGACGATATGGGGCGTGGCAGCTAAGCGAGGCAGGCAGACGGTACGCGGGATGTTCCAGTCCCTCGGGGTGATCATGGTCGCTGCGGGGGTCATGTATCTCTTCATCCCGCACGACGAGGACGCGGAACCGGTGAAGGCCAAGGACTACCGGGTCGAGCTGGTCACGGCGCAGCGCGCGGCCCCCTACCCGGTGCTGGCCCCCCAGGGCCTCGGCGACGGATGGAAGGCGACGGTCGTCTCGTACAAGCGCGAGCAGGGCGACGCCTGGCAGCTCGGCTTCCTCTCGCCGGACACCCAGTACGTGTCGGTGAACCAGTCGACGACGGAGCCGAAGAAGTTCGTGCCCAAGGTCACGCACGAGGCGAAGAACACCGGGAAGACGCAGACGGTGGCCGGCCAGGAGTGGCAGCGCTGGGAGGGCCCCAAGTACGACGCGCTGGTCCGGACCGACGGCGGCGCGACCACCGTCGTGACCGGTACGGCGTCCTTCGACACGCTCGCGGAGATGGCGGGCGCGCTCCGCGCCCAGAAGGTCTGACGCGCTCCACACGAGAGAACCCCCCGGTGCAGGGCACCGGGGGGTTCTCTCGTGTGGAGCGCGTCAGACGGTCGTGACGACGTCGTCGAAGGCCAGGCGCGGGGAGCGCGGGAACCAGGCGTCCTCGCCCGGCTTGCCGATGTTGACGACCATCAGCGGGGTGTGGTCGTCGTCCAGGAACTCCTTCTGGACGCCGGCGAAGTCCAGGCCGGTCATCGGGCCGGCGGCGAGGCCGGCGGCACGGACGCCCACGATGAAGTACGCGGCCTGCAGGGCGGCGTTCAGCAGCGCGGAGCCCTCGCGGACCGGGCGCTCCGAGAAGAACATGTCCTTGGCCTGCGGGAAGTGCGGGAGCAGGGCCGGGAGCTCCTCGTGGAACTCGTTGTCCGCGGAGAGGATCGCGACCAGCGGGGCGGCGGCGGTCTTGGCCTGGTTGCCCTCGGCCATGTGCTTGACCAGGCGCTCGCGGGCCTCGGGGGAGCGGACCAGCGTGATGCGCAGCGGGGTCTGGTTGAAGGCGGTCGGGCCGTACTTCACCAGGTCGTAGATCGCCTGGACCTGCTCGTCGGTCACCGGCTCGTCGGTGAAGGTGTTGGCGGTGCGGGCCTCGCGGAAGAGGAGGTCCTGGGCGGCGGGGTCGAGAACGAGGGACATGCTGCGTACCTTCCGGACTGCAAGGGGACCGCCCGGTGGGGAATCCCGGGCGACGTCGTCGACAGTACGCCCAGGATTGGTGAAAATTCAACTATCGGATCCGGATAGTGATCCGCTTCACTCGCGCCAGTCTACCCGGACGCACTCCCGGCCCCCGCGGCCGGACGCGCCCCTGCCCCTCCGGCCGGCGCACCCCCGCCCCCCGGGTCGGCGCACGCCGCTCCTCCGGCCGGACGTTCCTCCGCACCTCGGGCCGGCGTACTCCCCGCCCCTCGGGTCGGTTCACACCCCGCACCTCGGGCCGGCGTACTCCCCGCCCCTCGGGTCGGTTCACACCCCGCACCTCGGGCCGGCGTACTCCCCGCCCCTCGGGTCGGTTCACACCCCGCACCTCGGGCCGGCGTACTCCCCGCCCCTCCGGCCCGGTTCACGCCCCGCGCCTCCGGCCCGGCGCACGCCCCGTGCCTCCGGCCCGGCTCACTCCCCGGACTCCTCCTCCGCGCGCTCCGCCGCGAGCGAGGCGTCGAGGCGGGCGCGGGCGCCCTCCAGCCAGTGCCGGCACACCTTCGCCAGCTCCTCGCCGCGCTCCCACAGCGCCAGCGACTCCTCCAGCGTCGTGCCGCCCGCCTCCAGCCGCCGCACCACCTCGATCAGCTCGTCCCGGGCCTCCTCGTAGCCGAGCGCCGCCGCCGTCTCCGTACCGCTTGCCATCTCTTCTCCGTCTCCCTGACTCTCGTCGACCCTCGTGATCCCCGCCGCCCCGGACGGCTCCTAGACGCGCCGCACGGTGAACGTGCCGTCCGCCACCCGGGCCCGCAGCTCCTCGCCCTCCGCGACCTCGTCGGCCGCGCGGACCACCGCCCCGTCCGCGCGCTGGAGCACCGCGTAGCCGCGCTCCAGCGTCGCCGCCGGGGAGAGCGCCCGGACCCGCGCGCGGGTGTGCGCCAGCTCCGAGTCCGCCCGATCGAGGAGGTGCCCGAGGACCCGCCGGCTGCGCGCCAGCAGGGCGTCCAGCTCGTCCTCCCGGACCTCCACCATCCGCTGCGGGTGCTCCATCACCGGCCGGGCCAGCGCGTGCGCGAGCCCCCGCTCCTCGCGGTCCAGCAGCCCCCGGACCGTCCGCAGCGCCCGGTCGCGCAGCCCGCGCACCCGGTCCAGCTCCTCGCCCACGTCCGGGACGACCTTCTTCGCCGCGTCGGTCGGCGTCGAGGCCCGCAGGTCCGCCACCAGGTCCAGCAGCGGCGAGTCCGGCTCGTGCCCGATCGCGGACACCACCGGCGTCCGGCACGCGGCCACGGCGCGGATCAGCTGCTCGTCCGAGAACGGCAGCAGGTCCTCGACGCTGCCGCCGCCCCGGGCGACCACGATCACGTCCACGTCCTCGTGCGCGTCCAGCTCCCGGACCGCCGCGATCACCTGCGGCACCGCCTTCACGCCCTGCACCGGCACGTTCCGCACCTCGAAGCGGACCGCGGGCCATCTGCGCCGCGCGTTCTCCAGCACGTCCCGCTCGGCCGCCGACGCCCGGCCGCAGACCAGACCGATCAGCCCCGGCAGGAACGGCAGCGGCTTCTTCCGGTCGAGCGCGAACAGCCCCTCGGCCGCCAGCCCCCGCTTCAGCTGTTCGAGCCGCGCCAACAGCTCGCCGATCCCCACCGGCTTGATCTCCACCGCCCGCAGCGACAGCTGTCCGCGCGGCGCGTACCACTCCGGCTTGGCGTGCACGACGACCCGGGCGCCCTCCGAGACGACGTCGGCCACCGCGTCGAAGACCTGCCGGTAGCAGGTCACCCCGATGGAGATGTCGTACGAGGGATCCCGCAGCGTCAGGAAGACCACCCCGGCACCGGGGCGGCGCGAGAGCTGCGTGATCTGCCCCTCGACCCAGATCGCCCCCAGCCGGTCGATCCATCCCCCGATCATCCGGGAGACCTCACCCACGGGCAGCGGCGCTTCGGCGGACGTAGTCAGACCCATGCACCGAGCGTAACCGCGCCCTCCGACAACGTCATCGGCGCGCCCGCGATCGGCCCGGACGACACCGCCCGCCTCCCGGAAGCCGCCGAGGGGGCCGCCCGGGAAGGTGCCCCGGGAAACCCGCCGGGGCGGGGCGCTCACTGCCCCGCCGGCCGCCGCCCCGCCCCCTGCACCGCCAGCACCACCAGGCCCACGCCCAGCCAGATCACGCCGACCAACTGCGCCGCCGGCGACGCCTCCACGATCACCGCGACCAGGATCGCCGCGCCGACCACCGGCAGCACGACGTGCTTCAGCCAGTGCGGCTCGCCCTCCGCCCGCCGCACCGCGAACCAGCCCACCACGCTCGCGTGCAGCAGCACGAACGCCGTCAGCGCGCCCACGTCCACCACCGACACCAGGTGGTCCAGGCCGTCGTCCCGCCGCGCCGCCCACACCGCCGCGACCATCGTCACCGCCGCCGACACGAGCAGCGCCACCCGCGGCACGCCCGAGTCGGTCCGCGCCAGCGCGTGCGGCAGCCGCCCCTCCCGGCCCATCGCGAAGAGCAGCCGCCCGCCCGCCGCCTGCCCGGCCAGCGCCGCGAAGGCCGCGCCGATCGCCTTCGACACCGCGACCAGATCGTGCAGCCACCCGCCGACCGAGGCGTCCACCGCGTCGTAGAAGGCGGACCCCTGCTTCGCCGGATCGGCCGCCAGCTCCGCCGAGGAGACCGGTTCGAGCAGCGCCACCAGCCACGTCTGGGCCACGAAGAGCGCACCGGCCAGAACCAGACAGAAGAGCAGCGCCCGGGCCACCTTCGCCGACCCCCCGGTCACCTCCTCCGCGAAGGCGGCGATCGCGTCGAAGCCCAGGTACGACAGGACCGCCACCGACACCGCGCCGATCACCGCCGCGAGCGAGAAGGTCCCGTCGCCGGCGAGCGGCGACCACCAGTCGCGCTGCGCCCCGTCCCGTACCAGCACCACCACCGCCGACACCACGAAGACCAGCAGCACCACGATCTCCATCGCGAGCACCGCGAAGCCGACCCGGGCCGCCGCCCGCACCCCCCACAGGTTGAGCAGGGTCGTCACCACCACCGCGATCCCCGTCCACACCCACCGGTGCACCTCCGGCACCAGCGCCTCCATCGCGATCCCCGCGAAGAGGTAGGCGACGGCCGGGATCAGCAGGTAGTCGAGCATCGCCATCCAGCCGGCGACGAAACCGAACCCCTCGCCCAGACCCTTGCGCGCGTACGCGAAGACCGAGCCGGCCTGCGGGGCGACCCGGACCATCTGCGCGTAGCTGAAGGCCGTGAACGCCATGGCCACCGTCGCCACGACGTACACCAGTGCGACCGCGCCGTGCGACTTGGCGTCCAGCGTGCCGAAGACGCCGACCGGCGCCATCGGGGCGATGAACAGCAGTCCGTACACGACCAGGTCGCGGAAGCCGA
This sequence comes from Streptomyces roseofulvus, assembly GCF_039534915.1. NCBI lineage: Bacteria > Bacillati > Actinomycetota > Actinomycetes > Kitasatosporales > Streptomycetaceae > Streptomyces > Streptomyces roseofulvus. The sequence continues at coordinate 5,246,966 of NZ_BAAAWE010000001.1, forward strand.
GCGTCCGGCGGAGCCTCGTGTGGTCCGGTCCCGTCGTCGCCCCGTCCACCTGCGCGTTCTCAGCCATGGCGTCAGTTTCGGACACAGCCGGGCTCCAGACGGTCACCGACGCGGCCTTACGATGGGACGCATGACTGCAACGCCCGCGACCAACCGCCCGAAGCGTGTCCTGCTCGCCGCTCCCCGCGGCTACTGCGCGGGCGTGGACCGTGCCGTGATCGCCGTGGAGAAGGCCCTGGAGCAGTACGGGGCCCCCGTCTACGTCCGCCACGAGATCGTCCACAACAAGTACGTCGTCCAGACCCTGGAGCGGAAGGGCGCGATCTTCGTCGACCAGGCCACCGAGGTCCCGCCGGGCAACATCGTGATGTTCTCCGCGCACGGCGTCGCCCCGACCGTCCACGAGGAGGCCCGCCAGGGCCGGCTCGCGACGATCGACGCGACCTGCCCGCTGGTCACCAAGGTCCACAAGGAGGCCATCCGGTACGCCAAGGAGGACTTCGACATCCTCCTCATCGGCCACGAGGGCCACGAGGAGGTCATCGGCACCTCCGGCGAGGCCCCCGACCACATCCAGCTCGTCGACGGCCCCGAGGACGTCGCCAAGGTCGAGGTCCGCGACCCCTCCCGGGTCGTCTGGCTCTCCCAGACCACCCTCTCGGTCGACGAGACCATGGAGACGGTCGACGCCCTCAAGGACAAGTTCCCGCAGCTGATCTCCCCGCCGTCGGACGACATCTGCTACGCCACGCAGAACCGCCAGACCGCGATCAAGGAGCTGGCCGGCCAGGCCGAGCTCGTCATCGTCGTCGGCTCCAAGAACTCCTCGAACTCGATCCGCATGGTCGAGGTCGCCAAGCAGGCCGGCGTCCCCGCCGCCCACCTGGTGGACTTCGCGAGCGAGATCGACGAGGCGTGGCTGGAGGGCGTGACCTCGGTCGGGCTCTCCTCCGGCGCCTCCGTCCCCGACGTGCTGGTCCAGGAGGTCCTGGAGTGGCTGGCGCAGCGCGGCTACGTCGACGTGGAGCTCGTCAAGACCGCCGACGAGACCCTCACCTTCTCGCTCCCGAAGGAGCTCCGCCGCGACCTGCGCGCCGAGGCCGCCGAGCTCGTCAAGGAGTAGGACCCGCCCCCGCCGGTTAGCTTGGGTCCATGAACGTCTTCGGAGTGGACATCGGCGGTTCCGGCATCAAGGGCGCCCCCGTGGACCTGGTCCGGGGCGCCCTGGCCGAGGAGCGGCACAAGGTCCTCACCCCGCGGCCCGCGACGCCCCGGGACGTCGCGGGCCGCGTCGCGGAGGTCGTGGCGCACTTCGGCTGGGACGGCCCGGTCGGCGTCACCTTCCCCGGCGTCGTCACCGGCAGCACGGTCCGTACCGCCGCCAACGTCGACCCGGCCTGGATCGGCACCGACGCCGGCGCGCTCATCGGCGAGGCCGTCGGCGGGCTCCCGGTCACCGTCCTCAACGACGCCGACGCGGCGGGCGTCGCCGAGATGACCTTCGGCGCCGGCCGCGGCCGCACCGGCACGGTCATCCTGCTGACCCTCGGCACCGGCATCGGCTCCGCCGTCTTCACCGACGGCCGGCTCGTCCCCAACACCGAGCTCGGCCACCTGGAGCTCAAGGGGTACGACGCCGAGAAGCGCGCCTCCTCGAAGGCCCGCGAGGACGAGGAGCTCAGCTGGGAGCACTGGGCCACCAAGCGGCTCCGCAAGTACCTGGCCCACGTCGAGATGCTCTTCTCCCCGGAGCTGTTCATCCTCGGCGGGGGAGTCAGCCGCAAGGCGGACAGGTTCCTGCCCTACCTCGACGGCATCCGCGCCGAGATCGTCCCCGCGGAACTGCGCAACGACGCGGGGATCGTCGGCGCGGCGATGGCGGCCTCCCGCTGACGTCGGCCGATGGCGGCCTTCCGCCGGGGAGGTGTACGGCTACGGGGCCGGGCGCCGGCCGCGCGCGGGGGCCCGGTCGGGGCGGGCGGCGGGCCCGGCGCCGGTCCGGCCCCGCGGAGCCGCGGACGGCGGCCGCGACGGGGCCCCCGCGGGCCGACGCCGCCGCCGGCCCATGTCCCGCGCCTTCCGTACGCTCGCGATGACGCCGGCGATCAGCGTGCCCCCGTACAGCCAGCCGGCGTGCACGGCGAGCGCGGTGACCACGGCCATCGCCTGGCCGCCGAAGCCGCCGGTGCCGCCCGCGATCGGCACGACGCCGACGGCGAAGGCGATCGGCACCGCGATCGGCGCGGTCACCAGGTCGGCGGTCCGCACCCAGAGCGCGGTCAGTGCGCTCACCGGCAGGAACAGCAGCCCGAACGCCAGCGGCGACCCGTCCAGGACCAGCCAGTCCAGGAAGCCGACCACGAGCATCGCGGCCGCGGCGAAGAGCCCCGCGCCGAGCCCGGTGAGCCGCGGCGCGGGCAGCCGCCGCAGCGCCTGCACGACGGGTGCGGGCCGCCGCGCGGCGGCCGGGGTGCCGACCCGGTAGACGGTGGCCGCGCCGGCCGTGCCCCCCTCCACCTCCACCAGTGCGCCGGGCGGCGTGAGAGGGGGCTGGGGCCGTCGGCGGCCTTGCGGCTGACTTGTCCTGTGCTGCTCCACCTCACCAACGTAGGTCGACCCGGCGGCGGGACCCGGCCGGGACACGCCCTACGGGTGACGTCGGGCCGCAGTTCGAGCGAAGTCGGCCGGAGTCCGTCGCCGGCGGCCGGTGAGGGCCGGGCCGGACCCCCCGTAAACTGGGGGATCGACCCATCATCCGTATCTAGGGAAGTCGCCACCGTGTCGCTCACGATCGGAATCGTCGGCCTGCCGAATGTCGGCAAGTCGACCCTGTTCAACGCCCTGACCAAGAACGACGTGCTGGCGGCCAACTACCCGTTCGCCACGATCGAGCCGAACGTCGGCGTCGTCGGCGTCCCCGACGCCCGCCTGCAGAAGCTGGCCGAGATCTTCGGCTCGCAGCGCATCCTCCCCGCCACGGTCGACTTCGTCGACATCGCCGGCATCGTGCGCGGCGCGAGCGAGGGCGAGGGCCTGGGCAACAAGTTCCTGGCGAACATCCGCGAGTCCGACGCGATCTGCCAGGTCATCCGCGCGTTCAAGGACGAGAACGTCGTGCACGTCGACGGCAAGGTCTCGCCGAAGGACGACATCGAGACGATCAACACCGAGCTGATCCTCGCCGACCTCCAGACCATCGAGAAGGTCCTCCCGCGCCTGGCGAAGGAGGCCCGCATCAAGAAGGACGTGGCCCCCAAGGTCGCGGCCGTCGAGGCGGCGAAGGAGATCCTGGAGCGCGGCGACACCCTCTTCTCGCAGGGCATCGTCCAGGGCTCGGAGAAGGCGGAGCTCCTCCACGACCTCCACCTCCTCACCACCAAGCCCTTCCTCTACGTCTTCAACGTCGACGAGGACGAGCTCACCGACGACGCCTTCAAGGACGAGCAGCGCGCCCTGGTCGCCCCGGCCGAGGCGATCTTCCTCAACGCCAAGCTGGAGGCGGACCTCGCCGAGCTGGACGAGGCCGACGCCATGGAGCTCCTGGAGTCCGTCGGCGCCGAGGAGCCCGGCCTGGCCATCCTCGCCCGCGTCGGCTTCGACACCCTCGGCCTCCAGACCTACCTCACGGCGGGCCCGAAGGAGTCCCGCGCCTGGACGATCAAGAAGGGCGCCACGGCCCCCGAGGCGGCCGGTGTCATCCACACCGACTTCCAGAAGGGCTTCATCAAGGCCGAGGTCATCTCCTTCGCCGACCTCGTCGAGACCGGCTCCGTCGCCGAAGCCCGCGCCGCCGGCAAGGCCCGCATGGAGGGCAAGGAGTACGTCATGCAGGACGGCGACGTGGTGGAGTTCCGCTTCAACGTCTAATACGTTCGGCGAAAGGCCGTCTGACCTGCGACGGAGCGGGTTGGGCGGCCTTTGCGGTCCGCACAGAGTCCGCCGCGTGCCGACTTCGGCCAGCGCGCGGGGGAACGGCTACGCCGCTTCGTCGACCTGCGGCTGGGCATCGGCGGACCGGTCCGCGTACGCCTTGTCGACGGCTGCCCGGGTCCGCTCCTCGGAGTCGGGCCACAGGTGGGTGTAGATGTTCAGCGTCATGGCCGCGTTGGTGTGGCCGAGGCGCTCGGAGACCGTCTTCACGGACTCGCCGGGCTTGATCAGCAGGCTGGCGTAGTGGTGCCGGACGGCGTGGGGTCCGGCGCCCTTCGCTATGCCGGCCTTCGCGCAGGCGGGCCGCCAGGGACCGCCATGAAGTGCGTGTAGACCACGGGTCCGCCTTGCGGTGCCGTGAAGATCCAGCCCTCCGGCCCATCGGCGGGGAAGTCCCGCAGGTGGGCCTTCATCGCATCCACCGCCATGCGGGGGAGCGGGACCGTGCGGTGCGAGCGAGCGGTCTTGGGCGGGCATACGTACACGCCGTGCTTGGCGGTCTGCTGGATCTGCTGCTCGACCGAGACGGTCGCGTGCAGCAGGTCCACGTGCCGGAGCTGAAGGCCGAAGAGCTCGCCGGGGCGGAGCCCGGTCGCGGCGCCCAGCAGTACGAGGCCCTTGAACCGGGCGGGTATCTCCTCGGACAGCGTCCGCACCTGCTCGACGGCCAGGGGCACGATCTTCTTCGGGGCCTGGAGCAGTACAAGCGGGTCCACGCCCTCGCTCACGCCGACCTCGGCGACAGCCTCGCTGCCCAGGCCCGCGCCGACGAGGCGGTTGCCGCCTGGACCCAGGCCCTGGTCCTCATGGGGGCATGACCTCCGACCGCACCCGCAAGGCGTCACCTCGATCCGCTCCACTTCGCGGTCCACCAGCGCCGCCGATCTCACCCGCCGCGCCCGCGAGGCCCTGGCCTGCCTATCTGGCGCGTACGAGGCTCTCTGGCAGGTGGCTGGTATCGCTCTCCGCGACTCAGCTGCCCCCACCTCCGCCCGTGCACCCCACAGGGGTGCACGGGCGGTCACCAATCTCTTCCGATCGACGAGACCCGAATTTTACGCAGCTCCTCGACCACATGGTCCGGCGAGAAGGCGTGCTGGAGATCCTGGACGAGATGCGCCAGGCTCTGGAGCACGTATTCCATGGTTACGAACCGGGCCTGGGTGCCCTGCTCCTCCAGTACCCTCCGCGCGCCGGCGTCCGCGCTCCGTACGATGACCCGGGCGGGCCGCTGTGCCACGGCCTTCGCCCCGTCGGCCGTGAGCGAGAACTGCTTGGGCACCATGATCTCGACGGTGGCCCCGGTGCCGGGCGCGGTCCAGACGGACATGGCGAACGCGCCTTCCATCGCCGTCTCCGTGGCGTCCACGCCCATGTCCCGCACGGTCTCGCAGAGCCGGTCCAGATACTCCTTGGCCGTCTCCGCATTGTCGAGGTCGTCCGAGAGCTCCGTGAAGGTCTCGCCCTCGGTGCCCGGAATGGTCTCTCCGGCCACCTCGCCGCCGACCCGCTCGAGCTGTTTCCGCTCGTCCTCCATCCGGCTCTCGATGGTCTTTCGGACGAGCTCGCGCTCCTGCTCGTCGAGCACCGCCTTGATGACGTCGGCGTTCACGAGGTCGGACAGAGGGGTCAGTTCCTCTCCGTCGGCCAGCTTTGCGAGGCGTTCGCGGTGCAGCGAGGGGATCCGCATTTTCGAGACACGCGCGAGCCAAGTCGGCAGCCCCGATTCGACGCGCTGCGCGAGCGCGTGCATGCGGAAGGAGTGGTCGGACCCGTCGTCGCCCACGCAGAGTTCGGCTGCGGCGCGCAGGTACCCCGCGACCTGTTCGCAGAGCTGCTCGACGTCCGCGTAGTACAGCTTGACCGACGGTGCCCTCCGTTTGCCGCGGTCGGGCTGCTCGGATGACTGGACCACGCCCCCGATTCGCTTGGCCATCTCGTCGTATGGAGTCCCGTTCAGCCACTCCCACGCGACGACCGCTCGCAGGAGCGCGTTGGCGTCCTCCATCGTCAGCGCGTCCTCGTCAATGGTCAGGAGCTGGCGCAACTCGTCGGAGATGTGTTGGTTGTTTGCGTTGAGCAGTCGCTCTGGTACGGCTGGCCCTCTGGCAGCGATGTAGCGAAGGGAGAAGTGACGCTTCGTCGGTGCCTCGGCCGAGTCGTCCGGCAGACAGTGTGCGCACAGGAGGGTAAGCACGGCTCCTTTGAGTGAGGGCATGTGGTTGCTCGTGGGCTGTCCCGGCAACGCCACCCAGGCGGTGATCCGCTGCACGGACCGGGCCTTGAACGCGTGCCACAGCAGGTCGAGGTGGCCCTTGTTCTCGATCGCGAGGCGCGCGAGGTGCTGCAGTTCCGCCGCGTCGTCCAGTTCCAGACCCGACTGACCGAGCGCTTGCCCGAGGGGGGACAGCGACAGCACCTCTTCACCGCCCCGGTACCCCTCGCCCTCGCTGAACACGATCAGGTCCCGAGTCTCGAGTTCCCGCAGCACGTCCTCGGCTTCGGGGATGTCCGGGGAGTCTGGTTCGTAGGAGATCAGGAGTCCGGCGATGATCTCCGTCACCCGAGCGAGCCACTGCCGCCGGGTGAGCCCACTGCGTCCCTGGCAGAGCACCTGGAGGACCAGACCGCTGATCTGGAGCGTGTCGCGGAATTGTGACCGGACTCTGAGCGAGCGTTCGGAGCTCGCGACGAAGGTCCGGTACACGCCCTCCTCGGTCGAGAGTGCCTTGACCTGCTCCGGGACCAGTCCGTCGATTTCCTGGAGATCCTTCGGGGATGGGACGAGGATGTAGAACTTCCCGAGCTGGTCCGTCACCGTTTTCCCGAGTCGCCTCCCAGCCCGTCCACCCTTGTTGTCCAGATCGGCCGCCGGCAGGAGGCGCCGTATCCGGTTGGCCCCCTCACCGCCCCAGCCAGACACGCTCGTTGCGATGACGACGTCGGCGGGCAGGTTGAGGCCCACGGCCAGGGTGTCCGTGGCCACGATGACCCGCAGCAGCCCATCGGGCTCCCTGAACTCGTCCTCCACTTGGCGTCGCAGGGTGGGCGCCAGGGCCGCCGTGTGGAAGGCGACGCCGTGCCGCAGACCCCGCATGACCAGGTCGTACAGGGGAAGATCAGAGTTCCTGAGCTTCTCGTAGAGACGGCCCGCCTCGTCCCTGGCCTGCGACTCGGGCCCGTGGTACCGGCCGACGTGCCAGGGGGAACCACGCCTGCTGACCGGCTTCTGACTGCTGGTCGCCTGCAGCAGGTCCTGAATGGCCAGTGCGAGGTTCTGCGCGATGGTGCGACCGGGGACGAAGACGATGATCCGCTTGTCCCGATCCTTGATCAAGGTCTGGACGACCAAGGCGGCCGCGAGCGGCGCGGTGGAGAGCCTGCTTCCGGGAAGCCCCTCGAAACGCAGGGACAGGGCCTTGGCGTGCTTGTCGCGGATGTTGCCGAGTTCGTGATCCTGTTCGTAGGGAGGTGGGGGCGGCTGGTGGTCTCCGGGCATGCTCAGCAGATGGGCCCTCTCCTGCACAAGCCAGCGCCGTGGACCCACCACATAGGTGTCGAGTGGCACCGGTCGCACGTTGGTGAAGTGCTTCCGGAGCAGGCGGTCGTGCCCGAGCCAGCGTTCCAGCGTCTCTCCCGCCGCAGGCGAGAGCGCGGCCGACAGGCCGAGGAGAGCGGGCTGCTGGTCCCGGGGGAGCATCTTCACCAATGTGAGCAGGGCCTCCAGCTTCGCGGCCCGCTCGCTCTGCTCCGCCAGCATCTGGAGTTCGTCCACCACGACGAGGGCACTGCGGCGCAGCGGCGACAGCCGGTGCACCAGATAGACCCCGAGTTTCTCGTAGATGGCCAGTGCGACGTCGTACGAGCCTGCCCCAACCGGCCGGTCGTTCTCCGGGTAGTCCCGCGAGGCCGGGTAGACCCGCAGGCCCTTCATGTCCGGGCTGCTGTCCTGGAGTACTTGCCACTCGGAGTGCTCCTGGGTCACCAGAGCCTTGATCGGCAGCAGCATCATCGACGTCTTCCCTGAGTTGACCGCCATGGTCATGCCGAACCGGGCCAGGGTGGTCTTGCCGCTGTTGGTGACTGCGTACACGAGACCTAACCCTCGATGGTCGATGATCTCCCGGCACAGAATGAGCAAATGTTTCTGGAAGTCGGACAGTTCGGCCCAGGAGCCGAGCCGTTCCTCCCAACTCTCCAGCAGCGCGCTCCGCAGCTCCGGGCGGTCTCCGGCGGGGAGCAGTTCGCCGTAGCCACGGATGGTGGGCACCAAGGCGCCGATCCGGGGATCGGCCGGCTCCTCCGGGGGTTCGACGAGAGGTTCCACGTCGGGGGAGAGATCAACGGCACCGCCCAGCCGGGTGAAGACCGTCTGGTGTGCGGCCGTCTGGTCACGGTTCGCGCGCTCGGCGAAGTCTCGCCAGCCCAGCGACACGGCTCCCGACTCGCAACGCTCCCGGACGTGCTCCCAGAAGTCTGCCTGGCTCGATGCGGACGGAGGTAGTTCGTTGGGCGGGAATTTCAGGTCGCGCATGAACCTCGTCCTGGCTCCGGAATCCTGATACGCGTCGCTCAGCCCCGCGCGCAGTTCCTCCCAGTCCTCCTGTGAGATGTCCCAGAGAGGGGCCGGGCGAGTCGCTTCCTCGTCGGATACGTCGTCCGACGAGGGAAACTCGGACGAGTCGTTGATTGGCATGACGGCTCCTGTGCGAGACGTGGATCAGTGCTGCGGGTAGTTCACGTCGTGCGGGGCAGAACGATGAGCTGGGTCTGGACACTGCGGCACGGGGCGGCCTGGTTGACGGTGTCCTGGACCGCGAAGTGGGCGGCGGACTCGATGGCTCGCGCGTCGGGTGAGTGGGGGGAGGCAGCGAGTTCGCGGTAGAAGGCGGCGGCGAAGAGGACGGAGCACTCGGCGTCCAGCCTGCCCTGGTGGGCGATGACGACATCCGCGTACGGCATGAAGCGCTCGGCCACCTCTTGGCCCTCGCAGGAACGCAGGAGCAGTGCCCGCAGGCGGTGACCGCGGTGCTCGGCGACGAGTTTCAGGGTGCCGACGAGATCGTCCGCCGCCAGGTGGTGGGCGTCGCCGGCAGCGTCCTCGAGGATCAGTTCATCGTGCGTACCGTGGCAGGCGAGATGCAGCACATGGGGCAGGATCGAGCGAATCTCTCGCAGATCGGCACCGCTGGCGGCCGGGAAGAGCCGCATGTCCAGGCGCCCGTGCTCCTCCCTTGCAGCCGCCCGCAGTTCGGCGCTCGCCCTAGTGGTGCCGTAGCGGGCGGGCTCGGCGCCCAGCAGCATCACGCGCAGGCGCTCGTCCGTCTTTCTCCCCGCCGCCGGAACCCCCGCCGGTTCCAGCTGACCTTGGTTGGCCGTGGCGAACACGGGATGGAAGGGATGCTCGTCGCGCGCTTTGGCCAGGATGCGGATCCGCCCCGCCTCCATCACCCCGCCCTCCAGCTCTGAGGAGACCTGGCTCCAGAACTCGCCCATGGTGTTCGCTCCGGCCGGGATCGCCCACCCAGGGAATCCGGCGGCGCGCAGCATCAGCCGGGCCCGCCCCGCCGAGTGGTAGACCTCCGCCAGGGCACGCACCTCCTGTCGGCGAAGAGGGGCGCTGTCCGTGTCCGCAGGCGTCACAGGAACGCCTTCAGTCGCAGCGGATCGGGCAGTTCCCGGCTGAACCGGCGCAGCAGTGGCATCTCGACCCCGGCCGTCACCGTGCATCTCAACTCCGTCTCGGTGCCCGCTCCACAGCGTACGACGAGGCTGAGCGGATAGGTGCCGCTCAGTTCGGTCGCAGCGGTTGGCCTGAAGTCCCAGGCCGGGGTCGAGCCGCCCAGGTCGAGGGCCTGAACGAAGGGCTGATTGGTCGTGTAGCCGACCGTCCGCGTCATCTCGCCGAGGGAGGCGTCAGCACCGAGCAGGGAGAGCTGCGGTCCGAGGCGACGTACCTGTTCGATCTGCACTGGGTCCGTCAACCGGATCGGGTCCATGGAGTGGGCGACGGGCTTCGGTCCCCAGCTGGAGGTGAGGTGGAGGGCCACGTTGGCGAACTTGATTCGGGGGCCGCCCGATTGGGGGACGAAGGTGAGAGACAGCCTTACCAGGTGGTGTTCGTACAGGGCGGCCTGTTCCTCGGCGTACCTGGCGAGTTCCGGGTCCGCGGCGAGTTCGTCGGGGGTCAGCCGCACGGCATGCGGTCCGCCGAGCCGGAGGCGGCCGGCCAGGGCCGCGGGCTCGCGGACCTCCGCGGGACCTTGTTCCGGTCCTCGTGCGGGGTCGTCGGCGCTCAGGACTACGTCGTACGTCGTTAACCCAGGATCAGCGAGCTCGATCATCAGCAGTCACCCTTTCGGGAGGGAAGAAGTCCAGGACGGACCACGGAGCCGTGGCTCCGGCCGGAGTGCTTCCGAGTTGTCCCCGCGTGTCCCCCTGGTACGTGGAAGGTTACCCATGGTGGGTCGTTGGGGTCGGAACTTTGCCACGCAAAGATCTGCGGCCGCCTGTCCGTCGGGTGCAAGCCGACTTTCCGGGCCCCGGCCGCGCTCTTCGGGCCGTCGCAGAGAGCGGACCCGGAGGCGATCCGTGCGCTGGTGGGCAAGCGGGAGTCCTCCGCGATCAACGCCGCGGCGTACGAGGCTAGGCGCTGGCCGAGTAGCTGGCGGACTACGAGAACCGCAAGGGGCCAGATTCCGAGCAGGCACGTCAGCGGGCGCGGCAGGTCTTCGCCGAGGAAGCCGCTGGCGGTGGCCCGCCGCAAACTGAGTCACGACGGGGACACTGGTCCTCGACAGCGAGGGGCTCTCGAAGCTCCTCGCCGACGAGTAGGTGATGGCTCTGGTTGCTGAGGCGCGCTCACCATCACCGAGGTTGTCCATGTCTGTACGAACAAGGCCCCGCCTGAACTGGGTGCTCTCCGGACCGTGCGTAGTGCCGGTGGGCGACGAGGAGGCCAGAGCGGCCTCGAACGAAATGCGCCCGGCCGCCCGGACGGGCGGCAGGGCGCATTCGCTTATGGGGCGGGGGTCAGAAGTCGATGAAGGCGTACAGGGCCTTGTGGTTGGACTTCGTGCCGTCGACCGTGTGGCCGATCGGGGAGGGGCGTACGGCGCCCTGGACGAAGAGGTAGTCGATCTTGCGGGTGCCGCTGGTCGGCTTGGTGCCGTAGCCGGTCATGCCGTAGCCGCTCAGGGTGTCGGCCGGGATGGCGGTGCGGTTGGCGTCGATGCCGACGACGCGGATGGAGGTGCCGGACATCAGGTTGGTCGCGTCGGTGCCGATGCGGATGCCGGTGTCGCGGATGCCCTTGATGCCGTCGCCGGCGCAGGGGAAGTCCTTGTTCTGCTCCGGGAGGTGCATGGTGGCGGCGAACACGGACGTCGACGTGCCCGTGATGGTGAAGCGGGCGGCGATGGCGCTCGTGCGCCGCCACTTGTACGTGTAGGCGGCGCCGTCGTCGTTGTTCGGCGGCTTGTACAGGGTGCAGCCGGCGCCGTCGGCGTAGACGTCGGCGGGGTCCACGCCGGGGACGGGCTTGAGCCAGCCGGCGCTCCAGTACAGCGACGTGCCGGAGAGGGTGAGCCGCTTGGTGTTGTAGACGATGCCGTTGGTCTGCTTCTTCTTCAGGTCGCCGAGGGACTGGTCGCTGCAGCCGTGGGTGAGGCCCCACTCCTCGGGGTCCTCGGCGGCGAGGACCACCTTGTAGGTGCCCGCGGGCTCCCCGAACTTGGCGGACAGCTGGTCGGCGTACGCGTCGGCCTGGCCGCGGCCGCGCACCTGCTGGATGATCAGCAGGTCGGGCGCCTTCACGCCCGCGGTTCCCGTCTGGCCGTTGTCGTCGACGAGTTCGGACGTCAGGTGGTCCGGGCCGGATATCCGGGTGCACGTGCCGTCGGCGTTGTTCCGCACCAGGTTCTCGATGTTGTTGTTGTAGACCCGCAGCACCCGGTCGTCGACGGTCGCGGACGTCCCCTCGGCGGCGGCGTCGGGAGCCGCGTGGCCGAGGAACGACGCGCTGAGGGCGGTGGTGAGCGCGAGGGCGCCCGCCAGGTAAGAGGGCTTGCGCCAAAGGGACATGGGGAACTCCGTCGTCGGCGATCAGGGGGTCGCACCGTATCCCACGGGTACGGCACGGACTCGGGCCGCCCGCCCCGGGCCCGTACCGGGGCCAGGAGAAGCGGTGTCCGCCCGGGTCGGGGCGGGTCGGCCGGCGCCGGGGCCGGGTTCGGGCGGGGAGCGGCCCGGCGACGGCGAGGTGACCGCGAAGCGGCCCTCCTGCCCGGCGGGGACGAGGGCGCGGTCGTCGTCACCACCACGTCCTGGGAGATCAGCCGGCCGGGCTGGGAACCGGTCAGGATCGACCCGTCGGGGACGACGCGCGGAGACTGCTGGAACGGAGCGTCGGGCGCCCGGCCCTGGAGGCGGACCCCGAGGCCGCCCGGGAGGTGCTCGACCGGTGCGGCGGACTCCCGCTCGCCCTGGAGATCGTCGCCGCCCGGATGGCCGGCGGCCAGGTCTCCCTCCGGCGCATCGCCGAACGGCTCGCCGACCGCGGCCGGATGCTGGAGGAGCCGACCGCCGGCGACCGGACCGTCCGCACGGTGCTCGACGTCGGCTACCGGACCCTGGACGCCCGCACCGAGTCGCTCCTGCGGAAGATCGGCTTCCTCGGCCGGCGGGAGATCACCGTGGAGAGGGCCGCCGCCCTGGAGGGGGCCGCCGTGAACGACATCGGGTACCGGATCGACGACCTGGCGGACGCGCACTTCCTGCACCCCGCGCGCCCGGCAGCGCCGGGGGCGCGCACCTACCGCTGCCGCGACACGGTCCTGGCGTACGGCCACGAACTCTCCCTCGCCGAGGACGCCACGGAGGGCCGGGCGGCCGCCCTGGAACGGGCGCGCGCCTGGCTCTCCCGCGAGGCGGATCCGGACGTGCCGGTCCGGCGGGCGCACCGGTCCGTGCTCGGCGCACCCGGCGGACCGCGCGTGCCCTCCCGGTGACGGCGGGCCCCGCCAAGCCGGTTTTCGGCCGCATACCGGGCCGAGGGCGGGATCGATGCAGGTCGGGGCGCGACTGACGCGTATTCTCTGGGCCGGGGCTGCGGGGGACAGGGAACGCGGAGGTACGGGTGGAGTTCCGGCTGCTCGGGTCCGTCGCGGTCGTCACGGAGGGCGGCGACGTCGCCCCGGGACCGGCGAAGCGGACCAGTCTGCTGGCCGCGCTGCTGCTGCGCCCCAACACGGCCGTGCACGTGACGGCGCTGATGGACGCGCTGTGGGAGGACGAGCCGCCGACGCACGCCAAGACGGTGCTCCAGGGGCACGTCTCGCGGCTGCGGGCGCTGCTCGCCGCGCACGGGGCCGAGGCGTACGGGGTGGAGCTCACCACGCAGGGCTCGGCCTATCTGCTGCGGATGCCCGAATCGCTGGTCGACGCCCATCGCTTCGAGGAGCTGGTGGGGCTCGCGGGCGCGCAGCGGCACGCCGCCGACAGCGTCCGGATGCTGCGCGAGGCGCTGGCGTACTGGCAGGGGCCCGCGCTCACCGGCACCGTGCCGAGCGGTCCGCTGGAGGCCGCCGCCACCGCCCTGGAGGAGCTGCGGCTCTCCTCGGTGGAGGCGCTGGCGGAGGCGTACGGGAAGCTGGGCGAGCACGGCCGGGCCGCCGCCGTGCTGCGGACCGAGGCGGTCGCGCACCCGCTGCGCGAGTCGCTGGCCGCCGCGCTCATGACGGCGCTGGCCCGGGCCGGCCGCCGGTCGGACGCGCTCGACTGGTACCACCGCACCCGCCGGCTGCTCGCCGAGGAGCTGGGCGTCGACCCGGGCCGGGCGCTGAGCGAGACGTACGCCGGGCTGCTGCGGGACCAGGGGGCGGTCCTCGCCCCGGTGCCCGACGTCCCCGAGCCGCCCGCGCGGGAGCCGTCCGTCGTCCCCGAGCTGCTGCCGCGGGCGCCGCGCGGCTTCACCGGGCGGCAGGCCGAGACCGCGCTGCTCGACCGGGCGGCCGGCGGTGGCGAGGGGCCGGTCTGCCTGGTCACCGGGCCCGCCGGGGTGGGCAAGACCGCGTTCGCGCTGCAGTGGGCGCACCGGCGGCGGGCCGCCTTCCCCGACGGGCGGCTCTTCGCCGACCTGCGCGGCTTCAGCGACACCCCGGCGCCCGAAACCGGCGTCGTGCTGCGGGAGTTCCTGCTGGCCCTCGGCGTGCCGCAGCAGCGGGTGCCGGAGACGGCGGTGGGCCGCGGGGCGCTCTTCCGCACGCTGACCGCCGGCCGCCGGATGCTCGTCGTCCTCGACAACGCCCGCTCCTCGGAGCAGGTCAGGCCGCTGCTGCCGGGCGGCGACGACTGCGTGACCGTGGTGACCAGCCGGGACCGGCTCGGCGGGCTGATCGCCTCCGACGCGGCCCGCCCGGTGCCGCTCGGCCAGCTGCCGCCGGACGCCGCGACCGCGCTCCTCGCGACCGTGCTCGGCGAGGCGCGGGTCGCCGCGGAGCCGGACGCGGCGGCCCGGCTCGCGGGGCTCTGCGACGGGCTGCCGCTGGCGCTGCGGGTGACGGCCGCCCGGCTCGCCGAGCGGCCGGGCCGGTCGCTGGGCGCGATGGTCGGCGAACTCGCCGACGAGCAGGGCAGGCTGGCGCTCCTCGACGTCGAGGACGTCGGCGTCTCCGCGGCCCTCCGCCTGACCGTGCAGCAGCTGCCCGACTCCGCCGCCCGCGCCTTCCGCGCCCTCGGCCTGCACACCGGCTCGGACCTGGACCACTTCGCCGCCGCCGCGCTCACCGGCACCACCCCGGCGCGGGCCACGGCGGACCTGGAGCGGCTCGCCGCCGCCCACCTGCTGACGGAGGCGGTGCCCGGCCGCTGGACCCCGCACGACCTCGTACGCCTCTACGCCCGCGCGCTCGCCCCGCAGGCCGACCCGGAGGGGCTGCGCCGGCTCCTGGACCACTACCTGTACACCGGGCTGGCCGCCGACGCCGCCGCCGAGCCCGGCTCGCAGCCGTGCTACGCGCTGCCCGCCGACGTACGCCGGCCCGCCGCGGTCCCGGAGTTCGAGGGCCGGACCGCCGCGCTCGACTGGTACGTGGCCGAACGCCCCGCCCTGGAGGGCGCGGTGGCCGCCTCCGCAGCCCTCGGGCTGCACGACCGGGCCTGGCGGCTGGCCCTGGTGGCCTGGCCGCTGATGCTGATGCGGCTCCAGGACGGCTGGACCCCGCTCCTGGAGGCGGGGCTGGCCTCCGCCGAGGCGGTCGGCGACCCCGACGCCCAGTCCCGTACCCGGGCGCTGCTCGGCTGGATCCTGCACCAGGAGGGGCGGAACGAGCAGGCGCTCGTGCACCTGGAGCGGGCGCCGGCGCTCGCCGCGGAGGCCGGGGACCCGATCAGCGAGGCCATCGCCGTCGTCAACCACGCGGCCGTCCTCGACGCCACCGGCGAGTGCGCCCGGGCCCGCACGCTGATGCGGGAGGCGGTCGCGCTCGCCGACCGGATCGGGCACCCGTCCACCCAGGTGCTGACCCTCCAGCACCTGGCGGGGCACTGTCTGGGGGCGGGGGAGTACGAGGAGGCGCTGGCGCACGTCCTTCGCGCCGGGGAACTCGTCGCCCCCGACGCGGTCGTCGTCCAGGCCCAGCTGCGGATCGTGCGGGGCGAGGCGCTGGCCGGCATCGGACGCCTGGACGAGGCGGCCCACCAGCTGGAACGGGCCGCCGCCGACTCGGAGGCGGCCGGTTTCCCGGAGGGTTCGGCGCGGGCGGCGGAGCGGCTGGCGCGGCTCGCGGCGGGGCGTTAGCGATACGCAAGCGGGACGGCAGCGCGGGGCCGCAGGCTGTACTCGGCAACAACCGACCGCACCACCGAGCGCTCCACGCCTCACGGGGGAATCACCAGCATGCGTACGTCACACCGCACCACCAGGACCGCCCTTCTCGTCGCCGCCGTCGCCGCGGCCTCGCTCTCGCTGACCGCCTGCGGGGGAGACGACACGGCGGCGAAGGACGCCGGCAGCGCGAAGACCGCGCCGTCCGCCGCCGCGCCGGAGACCACCGCCGCCGCCCCGGCCGCCTCGGCCTCGGCCACGACGGCCGGCGAGGGCGGCGCCTCCGCCGCCCCGGCCGCCGCGCGGAGCACGACGGGCACGGCCGGCGCGACGGGCGCCGCGGGCACCTCGGGCGGCGACGGGGCGGACGCGGCGAAGGGCGGCGGCACCGACGCCAAGGCCCCCGCCTGCGCCTACGGCGACGTGAAGATCACCGCGGCGAAGGCCGACGAGGTGCCCACCGAGCACATCGTCCTGACCGCCACCAACACCTCGGGCCGCGCCTGCACCCTCCTCGGCCACCCGCTCCTCGCCTTCGGCGACATCCAGACGGCGAAGGACGTGCCGCCGGTCGCCAAGAGCAAGCCGGCCGCCCCGGTGGTCCTGGACCCGGGTGCCCCCGCGTACGCGAACGTGCGGATCTCGCTCGGCGGCGTCCACGAGGACAACAAGGTGGTGAAGGAGTTCAACGTGAACCTCTTCGCGGCCGACGGACCGGCCGAGGGCAGCGTCGTGGTGACCGCCCCGGCGGGCGGTGTCGCCGTCGACGAGGCCGTCGCCAAGACCGGGTACTGGACGCACGAACTCCGCAACGGCGCCGACGACTTCTGAGCCGCGTCGCCGCGCCCTCGCCGTGGCGGGCCCGTCTCCAGGGGGATCGGAGACGGGCCCTTCGGCGCGTGTCGGCCTTGTGAATTCCCTTACGCGGGCGGGGAGTCGAGGGCGAGCCGGCCGGGCCGGAACCCCGCAGGTGAGCGGGGGCGCGCGGCCCCCCGAAGGCTACTCGCCGGTCATGTCGCCGCCGTGGCAAGGAAATTGCGGCCGTGCGGGCGCCCTTGTGTGATTCCTATGGATCGGTCAATCTTTCGGTCGACGGCAGGGCGGCCGGAAGGCGCGGGCCCCGCGGGACCCCCATGTGTTCTTGTCATGTCCCTGTCGTGAGTGACGGTCACTCGGCTCCCTCCCCACGGGAGCACCCCCCACGAGGAGGACACCTCACATGGCAGTGATGCGCGCATCGCGTCGCCGTATCTCCACCGCCGCGGCCATAGCCGTCACGGCGCTCACCCTCGGCACGCTCTCCGCCCTCCCCGCCACGGCCGCCCCCACGGCCGCGGAGGGCGTCATCGAGAACGCCGGCGCCGAAGGCACCATCCCCGGCAGCTACATCGTCACCCTCGACGAGTCGGCCCAGGCCGAGACCGCCAAGGGCCGCGCCATCCCGGGCAAGTTCGGCGCCACCATCAAGCGGACGTACACCTCGGCGGTGAACGGCTACGCGATCGAGCTCTCCGAGGCGCAGGCGAAGAAGCTCGCCGCCGACCCCGCCGTGAAGTCCGTGGTCCAGAACCGCGTCTTCACCGTCGACGCCACCCAGCCCTCCCCGCCGTCCTGGGGCCTGGACCGGATCGACCAGAAGGCGCTGCCGCTGAACCAGAGCTACACCTACCCGGACACCGCGGGCCAGGGCGTGACGGCGTACATCATCGACACCGGCGTCCGCATCAGCCACAGCGACTTCGGCGGCCGGGCCGCCAACGGCTACGACGCCATCGACAACGACAACACCGCCCAGGACGGGCACGGCCACGGCACCCACGTCGCCGGTACGGTCGCGGGCTCCTCCTACGGCGTCGCCAAGAAGGCGAAGATCGTCGGCGTCCGCGTCCTCGACAACAACGGCTCCGGCACCACCGACCAGGTCGTCGCCGGCATCGACTGGGTGACCCGGAACGCGGTCAAGCCGGCCGTCGCCAACATGAGCCTCGGCGGCGGCGTCGACTCCGTCCTCGACCAGGCCGTCCGGAACTCCATCGCGGCCGGCATCACCTACGCCGTCGCGGCCGGCAACGACAGCTCCAACGCCTCCAACTACTCGCCGGCGCGGGTCGCCGAGGCCATCACGGTCGGCTCCACGACCAGCAGCGACGCCCGCTCCAGCTTCTCCAACTACGGCAGCGTCCTGGACATCTTCGCCCCGGGCTCCTCCATCAAGTCGTCCTGGAACACCAGCGACACCGCCACCAACACCATCTCCGGCACCTCGATGGCCACGCCGCACGTGGCCGGTGCCGCCGCCGTCTACCTCGCCGACAACCCGACGGCCACCCCGGCGCAGGTCTCCACGGCCCTCACCACCGCCGCCACCCCGAACGTGGTCACCAGCCCCGGCACCGGCTCCCCGAACAAGCTGCTGTTCGTGGGCGGCGGCACCACCCCGCCGCCCACCGGCTCCAAGTTCGAGAACACCGCCGACTACGCCATCGCCGACAACGCGACCGTCGAGTCCCCGGTCACCGTCAGCGGCGTCTCCGGCAACGCCCCGTCGGCCCTCCAGGTCCCGGTGAACATCGTCCACACCTACATCGGCGACCTTCAGGTCCAGCTGATCGCCCCCGACGGCACCGCCTACACGCTGAAGGCGTTCGGCACCGGCGGCAGCGCGGACAACATCAACACCACGTACACCGTGAACGCCTCCGCCGAGGTCGCCAACGGCACGTGGAAGCTCCGGGTGACGGACAACGCGAACTACGACACCGGGAAGATCGACTCCTGGGCGCTGCAGTTCTGACCCCGTGACACACGCGACACAGGGGGCGGCCACCACGGGTGGCCGCCCCTTCCGCGTCGCTAGTCCCCGTCGTCCTCGTCGTCCTCGTCGTAGGCGTACGGGGCCTCGGTGTACTCCACCGGGTCGACGACCCAGCCCGCCGACAGCACCAGCCGCGAGGTGCGGTGCACGGCGAGGAAGCCGAAGGGCCGCTCCACGTCCAGCTCCACCCGGCGGACCCGGTACCGC
Source organism: Streptomyces roseofulvus (assembly GCF_039534915.1). Classification (NCBI taxonomy): domain Bacteria; kingdom Bacillati; phylum Actinomycetota; class Actinomycetes; order Kitasatosporales; family Streptomycetaceae; genus Streptomyces; species Streptomyces roseofulvus. The sequence goes on from NZ_BAAAWE010000001.1 coordinate 5,265,742, forward strand.
AGGCGCGGCTCGGCCGCGCCGACGACGGCGCCGATCACGGTCACCGCCGCCGCCTCGAAGCCCTCGCGGGTGAAGCGGGCCATCCCGGCCTGCGCCGCCTGGCCGAGCGCCAGGGGCCCGTCGCTGACGCCGGGGAAGTGGCCGTGGTCGCGGTCGGTCGCCGCGCTCAGCCCGAACACGGCCGCGGAGGCCAGCAGATCGTGCTCGGCGGTGAGGTCGAACGCGGGGGTGGCGACCGCCAGTACGGGCCGGCGCGTGCTGCTGCGCACGTGCTCCACCCGAAGCCCCGGCCCCGGTTCTCCGAGCGGCAGCGCATCGCCGGTCACGACGGGATGCGCCCCGCCGACCACCCCCACCCCCGCGGCGAGCACCGCGCCGGGCGCGGCACCCTCCGCGCCGAGCAGCAGATGGACGTCGATCCCGGCGTCCCCGAGCACCCGGAGGACCGTCAGCGGCCCGGCGGGCGTCTCCGCGACGCCGACCCGGTCCAGCAGACTGGTCCGGCGGTACAGCCCCACCAGGCTCCGGTCGGCCCAGGGACCGGTCTCCGGCATCAGCGTGAAGTCGTTGAAGGGGCGCAGCCACCGGGTCCGCAGCGTCTGGGCCGCCGCGAGCACCAGCAGGACCGTCTCGTCGATCTCCACCGGCATCTGCGGGATCAGCCCGCCGGTCCGCTCCGCCGCCCAGGCGTCCAGCGCCGCCCTGTCCGCCGTGTCGTCGCCGGTGAACCGGCCGAGCGAGGTGCTCGGCAGCCCGGCCACCCACCGCTCGCGCAGCGGCAGTTCGGGCCGCGCCCACAGGCCGATCGCGGACGTCGAGCCGCGGATCCGGTCCAGCGCCGCCACCAGCTCGCGCGCCGCCTCCGCGGCCCGGTCCGCGGGCATGCCGACCGCGTCCTCCAGCTCGGCCCGCGCCGGGCCCGCCGCGCCGTCCGCGAGGAGGGCGAGCAGGGGCCAGACGGCGGCGGCGGAGAGGACGGTGCCGCGCGGTCCGGCGGGGAGCGAGGCGGCCCAGCGGGCGGTGAGGCGGTTCACCGCCCGCACGGTCCCGCCCGGGACGGACGGCGTCCAGCTCGGCGCCGGCCCCGTGGCCGTGCCGGTCGTCCGCTCCGTGCCCCGCATGGCCGCCCCCGCCCCCGGACCGCGTACGATGCGCGCCCGATCGTCTGTTCGTCCCCGCCCCTACAGGAGCACCGTACCCGTGGAGCCGACCCAGCCGCCCCAGCCGCCCGAGCCGGGGACGTCCGCCGCGCCGGGCGCTCCCGTGCCGGGCGCGTACCCCGCGCCCGGCACGTACCCGGGACCCGGCCCGTACGCGGCACCGGGTCCGTACACCTCGCCCGGCATGCCCTACGCGGGCGGGCCGGGGCCCTACGGGCCCTACGGGCCCTACGGGCCGCCGCCGGCCACCACCAACGGGCTCGCCATCGGCTCGCTCGTCAGCGGCATCGTCTGCTGTCTGCCGCCCCTCGGCCTCGTCCTCGGCGTCTTCTCGCTCCGGCAGATCAAGAAGCGCGGACAGGGCGGCAAGGGGCTGGCGATCGCCGGCATCGTGCTCTCCTCGATCAGCACCCTGCTGGTCCTCGTCGGCCTGATCACGGGCCAGCTCCAGGTGGCCGTGCGGGAGTTCGGCGAGGGCATGCGGGAGGCCGCCTCCGCCCGGTCGCCGATCGAGCTGCGCACCGGCGAGTGCTTCGTCGACGACTCCCGGGACCGGTACACCCGCGGCGTGCGGGTCGTCGACTGCGCCGAGTCGCACGACGGCGAGATCACCGGCCGGTTCGAGGTCACGGCCTTCGACCGCTGGCCCGGCGAGAAGGAGCTGGAGCGGGTCGGCGAGCAGCGGTGCGACGCCATGGCCGCCGAGTACGCCCTGGACACCTGGGCGCTGGACGCCGACACCATGAGCCTCTACTACTTCCCGGACCGCGAGTCGTGGCGCGGGGGCGAGCGCCGCATCGCCTGCGGCCTCGGCGGCGAGCGGCGCACGACGGGCTCGCTGCGCTCCGACCGCACCACGCTCACCCCCGACCAGCTCGCCTTCCTCACCGAGGTGAACCCCGTCGAGGACGCCGTCTACCAGGAGCCGGAGGACGATCCGGAGGACGACCTCGGTGCCAACCGCGTCTGGGCGGCCGATGTGCGCGCGGCCCTCGACTCCGCCCGCTCCGGCCTGCGGGGCCGGGTCTGGGAGAAGGAGGCGCAGGCCCCGATGCGCGGCTACCTGGCGAGCCTGGACGCGGCCTCGAAGCAGTGGGCGAAGCTGTCGGAGGCGAAGGACGCGAAGACGTTCTGGAAGCAGTACGACCGGGCCTGGGAGCTGCTGCCGGAGGCCGGCAGCGCCGAGGTCCGCCGGGCCCTGGACCTGACGGACGCGCCGCCGGTGGTCCCGGGCGAGCACGGCTCCGCCTGAGTCCCCGGGAACACGTGGACGGGGCCGGGTCTCGCGCGAGAGACCCGGCCCCGTCGTGCGCGGACCGGTTCCGGCGCCGGGAGGCGGCCGCCGGGGCGGGGGACGGCGGCCCGTGACCAGCCGCCGTCCCGTGCCCCGGCCGCGCCGTCGCCGGCGGCCCGGTCCGCGGCCCCGCGGGAGCCGCCGGCGGGCGGTCCCGGGGGAGCGGGGGCGGTTCAGCGGCGGGTGAGGCCGCGGTCGATGGCGCCCATCAGCTCGCCGTCGGCGGTGTCGCCGTCGAGCGACCAGACCATCGCGCCGCCGAGCCCGTGGGTGCGGACCCAGTTCGCCTTGGTGCGGAGCACGGCGGGGTCGTCGTAGGTCCACAGGGTGGTGCCGTCGAAGAGCCAGGCGTGCCCGCCGCGGTGGCCGCGGTGGAGCGTGTACGTCCCCGACTCCGCGAGCTTCTTGAGGTTCTTGTAGTCCTCGGAGCCGGGCGCCCAGGTCGCCGGGGCGGGGCCCGCGGCGGGCTGCCCGAGGCCGTCGCCGCCGCCGGTGACGCCGGTCCAGCCCTGGCCGTAGAACGGCATGCCGACCACCAGCTTGTGGGCCGGGGCGCCGCGCCGCAGCCACGACCTCACGGTCCCTTCGACGCTCCAGTCGTTCTTGGCGAAGAGCGCGGACTGCTGGGCGGTGGTCGCCTCGCCGGAGACGTGGAAGTCGTAGCCCTGGAGGTTCACGAAGTCGAAGTCCCGCATGATCTTGGCGACTTCGAAGCCGGCGTCGATCTTGGCGGGGGCGGTGGGCACGTACGCGCTGAGCTCGTAGTGCCTGCGCTGCGGGAGCGAACGCCCGTAGGCGTCCAGCTGGGTGCGGAACTCCCGGACCAGGGCGGTGAAGTTGACCTTGTCCTCGGGGCGGATGACGTTGCCCGGGTTGCCCTCGGAGCCGGGCCACTCCCAGTCGAGGTCGATGCCGTCGAAGAGGCCGGCGGCGGCTCCGGCGCCGCCGCGGGCGCCGTCCCGCGGGAGGTCGCCCTTGATGTACAGGTCGATGCAGGAGGAGACCAGGGCCCTGCGGGACTCGGGGGTGCGCACGGCGTCGGAGAAGTACGCCGACCCGCTCCAGCCGCCCAGCGAGATCATGACCTTGAGGTTCGGGTGCTTCGCCTTCAGCTCGCGCAGCTGGTTGAAGTTGCCGGCCAGCGGCTGCTCGGCGGTGTCGGCCGTGCCGTCCACGGAGCCGGCCGCGTCGACCGGGCGGACGTAGTCGGCCCAGGGGTCGGAGCCGGGCACGGGGCCGATGACGCACTTGCCGGCCTTGTCGACGATGCCGAACGCGTAGTTGATGTGGCTCAGCCGGGCCGCGGAGCCGCTCGTCTCCAGGTCCTTGACCTGGAAGTTCCGCCCGTAGATGCCCCATTGGGTGAAGTAGCCGACCCGCTTGAGGGCGTGTTCGGCGGCGGGCGGCCGGGGGCCGGGGCCGGGGCCGGGGTGGGCGCCGGCGGCGGGGGCCAGGCCGGCGAGGAGGCCGAGGGCGGCGGCCGCGGCCGTGCCGAGGGTGAGCGTGGTCAGGACTCTGGGACGCATGGGCTCGTTCCTGTGCGAGGCGGGATGGAGCGTGGACGCGCAGCAGGAAGTTATTGGTCCAGACCAATAGGGGTCAAGGGGTCGGGCGGACCCGATTCACCTTCATCACTTCGGGTGAAACTCTGGCCCATGCTTGCGGATGGCCACCGTCGGTTGTCAGGCTGTAGCTGTCTGTCAACCTGAGGGGAGTGTCCAGTGACGTTCGGTGAGCAGCCCGCCTATTTGCGCGTGGCGAGCGATCTGCGGGAGAAGATCGCGAACGGCTCGCTCCCGCCGCATACCCGCCTCCCCTCGCAGGCACGCATCCGCGAGGAGTACGGGGTGTCGGACACCGTCGCGCTGGAGGCCCGCAAGGTGCTCATGGCCGAGGGCCTCGTCGAGGGCCGCTCTGGCTCGGGGACGTACGTGCGGGAGCGGCCGGTGCCCCGCCGGGTCGCCCGCTCCGGCTACCGCCCGGCGTCCGGCGCCACCCCCTTCCGGCAGGAGCAGGCCGCCGAGGGTGCGCGCGGCACCTGGGACGCGCGCAGCGAGCAGGAGGCGGCCGGGCGGGAGACCGCCGCGCGGCTGGGCATCGAGCCGGGGGACCGCGTGATGCGCACGCGGTACGTCTACCGGGACGGCGGCGAGGCCATGATGGTCGCCACCTCCTGGGAGCCGCTCGCCGTCACCGGCCGCACCCCGGTCATGCTCCCCGAGGAGGGGCCGCTCGGCGGCTGCGGCGTGGTCGAGCGGATGGCCGCCATCGACGTCGTCGTGGACAACGTGGTGGAGGAGGTCGGCGCCCGGCCCGGCCTCGCCGAGGAGCTGCTCGTCCTCGGCGGGGTGCCGGGCCACGTGGTGATGGTCGTGGAGCGCACCTTCTACGCCTCCGGCCTGGCGGTGGAGACCGCCGACATCGTCGTCCCCGCCGACCGCTACCGCCTCTCCTACCACCTCCCGGTCCGCTGACCGGAGCGGCGTGTCCGCTCCCGTGACCGGGAGTTAACGGCACGTCAGGGCGCGTTACCGCCCGGCAACGCCGGGCGGTGAGGCCCCGTCACAACCGGCTCCTAGTTTCCTGCCCCGTACCCGCGACCCGGCCGGACGACAGGAGCCCCCATGGCGGAGACCGTCACCACGCCCACCTCGGAACCGGAGCCGCCCGCCGCCGCGGGACCGGAACCGACCCCCGAGCAGCGCGGATCCACCGCCCCGCCGGGGCCGGGCGCGCCCCCGGCGCCGGCCGGGCCCCGGCGCAGTTACGCGAAGCTCGCCGCCGACGAGAGCCGCGAGGACTACTCGCTCCGCTACGCGCCGCACGCGTTCCGGCGCTGGTCGCCCGGCACCGTCGCCGGCACCGCGCTCGGCGGCATCGCCTACCTCGCCGACTTCGCCATCGGCGCCTCGATCGTCTTCGCCTACGGCTTCACCAGCGGTCTCGCCTCGATCCTCACCGCCGCCGTGATCATCTTCCTCACCGGCATCCCCATCGCCCGGGCCTGCGCGACCTACGGCCTCGACATGGACCTGATCACCCGGGGCGCCGGCTTCGGCTACTTCGGCTCCACCCTCACCTCGCTCATCTACGCCTCCTTCACCTTCATCTTCTTCGCGCTCGAGGGCTCGATCATGGCCCAGGCCATGCACCAGGCCGTGGGGCTGCCGCTGGAGATCGGCTACCTCGTCACCACGCTGATCGTCATCCCGATCGTCTTCCGCGGGATGGGCGCGCTCGCCAAGGTGCAGGCGTGGACGCAGCCGATCTGGCTCGTCGGCCTGGTCCTGCCCTTCGTCGTCCTCGCCTTCGAGGCCCCGGACGCCTGGGGCGCCTTCGCCTCCTTCGGCGGTACCGAGGGCGCCGGCTCCGGCTTCTCCTGGATCGGCTTCGGCCTCGGCACCGGAGTGGCGCTCTCGCTCATCGCCCAGATCGGCGAACAGGCCGACTACCTGCGCTTCATGCCGGCGAAGACCGAGGCGAACCGGCGCCGCTGGAACCTCGCCGTGCTCGCCGCGGGACCCGGCTGGGTCGTCATCGGCGCCGCCAAGCAGCTCGGCGGCGCCTTCCTCGCCTTCGTCGCCCTGGAGGCGGTCGGCAGGACCCACGCCCTGGAGCCGATCGCGCCGCAGATCGAGGCGCTGAAGCCCTGGCTCGGCGGCCTCGCGCTGCCCGCCGCCGCGCTCTTCGTGATCGTCTCCCAGATCAAGATCAACGTCACCAACGCCTACAGCGGCTCGCTGTCCTGGTCGAACTTCTTCTCCCGGATCACCCACCGCCACCCCGGCCGGGTCTGGTACATCTTCCTCAACCTCGCCATCGCGCTGACGCTGATGGAGATGGACATGTTCGCCGCCCTCGGCAAGCTGCTCGGCTTCTACTCCAACGTCGGCATCGCCTGGATCGTCGCCGTCGCCGCCGACCTCGTCATCAACAAGCGGGCCGGCTGGAGCCCGCCGTACATCGAGTTCAAGCGGGCCTACCTGTACGCGGTCAACCCCGCCGGCTTCGGTGCCATGGCCGTGGCCTCCCTCGTCTCGATCCTCGCCTTCTTCGGCCTCTTCGGCCGCTACGCCGAGGCGTTCTCCACCTTCATCGCCGCCGGCCTCGCCCTCGTCCTCTGCCCGCTGATCGCCTGGGCGACGAAGGGGCGCTACTACCTGGCGCGCCCCAACCCGGTGAACGGTCCGGGAGCCGACGTCGCCGACGAGCGGGCCACCCACACCTGCGCCGAGTGCGAGACCGCGTACGAGCTGCCCGACATCGCCGACTGCCCGGTCCGCTCCGGCCCCGTCTGCTCCCTCTGCTGCTCCCTCGACGCCGACTGCGGGGACGCCTGCCGCAAGGACCCCGCCCGCGCCGCGGGTCCCGTCCTCCTGCCGGTGCCCACCCTCCCCGGGGCGGCGCCCGGCATGTGACCTTCGGCCGCCTTCCGTCGGTTCCCGGCCGATCCGTGTCTCTTGGTGAAAACACGTATCCGCTGTGTGAAGGTCAGGCGTAAGCTCGGGCATATGCGGATCGAGGTTTCCCGGAGATCCTTGCTGACGTCTGGCCCGGCGGAGGGAGAAGCCTGATGACCGACAGCGGCGCCGTCCAACCGTGGCTCGTCATACGGCAGGACGACAACGGCAACCGCTACCGGGTGGGGCGGTACGCGACCCAGGACGAGGCCCAGAAGATCGCGGACACGCTCGACGCCCGCGGCCACAAGCAGCTCTACTGGGTCGAGCGCGCGGCACCCGCGAGCTGACGCCCCGGCTACCCTCGCGGGCATGACCGAAAGCACCACCCACCACGGCACCGGACCCGACCACGGGACCGGTGCCGTGGTCGTCGTCGCGGCCGCCCTCCTCGACGGCGGCCGGCTGCTCGCCGCCCGCCGCAGCGCCCCCGCCGACCTCGCCGGCCGCTGGGAACTGCCCGGCGGCAAGGTCGAGCCCGGCGAACGTCCGGAGGACGCCCTCGTCCGCGAACTGCGCGAGGAACTGGGCGTCGAGGCCGTTCCCGGCGAGCGGATCCCCGGCGAATGGCCCCTCAGGCCCGGCTATGTGCTGCGGGTGTGGACCGCACGCCTCCGCTCCGGCGAACCCCGCCCCCTGGAGGACCACGACGAGCTCCGCTGGCTCGCCCGCCACGAACTGGACACCGTGGACTGGCTCGACCAGGACCGTCCGGCGGTCGCGGAAGCGGCGCTCAGACTCCCCGCCGCGCGCCCCTAGGGCGGGCGCGCGGCGCCCTCCCTACGCCGTTCGTGCCACCGTGCGCCCGTGACCGCCCCTGGAGGGATATTTCGCCCTGAATTCCGGGTATGTCCCCATTGGTCCCTCGGGAGAGGGTGATCCTCTTCCTGCCGCACCACGGTTGGGGAAGTGATCGCGTGTGATCGACACCGACGGCGTCCGCGCCGAGTGGAACTTCCCGGCGGAGGCCGACGCCGTGCGCACCGCCCGCCACGCCGTCCGCGAGACCCTCCGCTCCTGGGAGGTCGACGCGGCCGTGGGGGACGTGGCCGTCCTGCTGGTCAGCGAGCTGGTCACCAACTCGCTGCGGTACGCCTCCGGGCCCATCGGCGTGCGGATCCTGCGGGCCGAAGGTGCCGCCACCGACCCGCCCCGGCACTCCGCGCTCCTCGTGGAGGTCTCCGATCCGCTTCCGGATCCGCCCACCGAGCGGCCCGCGGGACCCGACGACGAGGGGGGCCGCGGGCTCGGTCTGGTGGCCTGTTCCGCACGCCGCTGGGGGACCCGGCAGGGCGCCACCGGGAAAACCGTATGGTTCGAGCTGGCTCTCCCTGGTGAGTAAAGAGAGAGGGACGACGATCACCGGAGCGGGTCAGGAGCCGACCGAGACCACCCTGTGATCGTGGACGTCGTGCCGCCGGAGCCCGCGGTGCTGAATACTGCGGGCATGGCCGGTCCGGTGCGGTGAGCTGGAGGGGACGGTCGCGTGAGCGAGATATCCAGGACGACGGGCGGCGTCGTGTGGCAGAGCAGCCCGCCCGGTTCGATCTACGACTACATCCGGGTCGCCTCCTTCTCCCTCGGGCCCGACGGACGGGTCGACCAGTGGAGCAGCCGGGCGGCCGACCTCTTCGGCGTCACCGCCCAGGAGGCCCGCGGCAAGGACCCCGTCGAGGCGTTCATGCCCCCCGAGCTGCGCGATCGCGGCCACCAGCGGGTCAAGGAGATCCTCGACGGCCGCGAATGGACCGGCCTCGTCCCCTTCCGTATGCCCGGCCCCGCCGGAGCGCCGGAGCAGGACCGGCCGCACGGCATCGCCGAGATGTACGTGATGCCGAGCGAGACCGCGACCGGCGAACGGGCCGCCCTCTGCATCGTCGTCGACGTCCGGGCGCTGCGCCGGATCGAGACCGACCTCGCCGCCTCCCAGGCCATTTTCGGCCAATCACCCTTCGGCTTTCTGCTCTTCGGCACCGACCTCACCGTCAAGCGCGCCAACCAGCGCTTCGCCGCCGTCTTCGGCGGCGACGCCGACGACCACCGCGGCCGCGGCGTCCACGACTACCTCGCCAAGCCCGAGGCCGACCGGATGACCGCCGCCCTCCGCCGCGTCCTGGAGACCGGAGACTCCGTCACCGACCTCCGGATCACCGGCGCCGCGCCCGGCGCCCGGGTCCGCCGCCACTGGTCCATCAACCTCTACCGGGTGCACAGCGGCTCCGGCCGCCCGGTCGGCGTCGCCGGGCTCGGCATCGACGTCACCCGCCGGCAGAACGCGGCCCGCGAAGCCGCCAGCGCCCGCCGCAACCTCGCGCTCCTCAACGAGGCCGGATCCCGCATAGGGAACTCCCTCGACCTGGAGGCCACCGCCCGCGAGCTCCTCGACGTCGCCGTCCCCGGCTTCTGCGACCTCGCCTCCGTCGACCTCTACCAGGGGCTGCTCACCGGCGACGAGGCCCCGCCCGGCCGCTGGGGCAGCTCCCACGACGTCGGCTACGGCGCCGGCAGCGCCGAACTCCGCCGGGTCGCCTTCGCCAGCGCCGTCTCCGACACCCCCCTCAGGACCGACGAGGGCCACGGACCGGCCGGCGACGGCGGCGGCTCCGTCCCCATCCAGGTCGGCGCCGTCCACCGCTATCCCTTCAACTCGCCCGCCGCCGGAGCGCTGCGCACCGGCCGCGTGCGGAACGTGCCCGGCGACGAGGGCGACCTCGTCCACTCCACGCTGGCCGTCCCGATGGTCGCCCACGACACCGTCGTCGGCCTCGTGCAGTTCTCCCGCACCAAGGGCAGCGAACCCTTCGGCGACCGCGACCGGGCCCTCGCGGTGGAACTCGCCGCCCGCGCCGCCGTCTGCATCGACAACGCCCGCCTCTACCGCCGCGAGCACGAGCGGGCCCTCATCCTCCAGCGCAGCCTGCTCCCGCCCGGCGACCCCGTGGCCGCCGGACTCGACATCGCCTGCCGCTACCTCCCCGGCACCGACGCCACCGAGGTCGGCGGCGACTGGTTCGACGTCATCGAACTCCCCGGCCACCGCACCGCCCTGGTCATCGGCGACGTCATGGGCCGCGGCCTGCGCGCCGCCGTCGCCATGGGCGAACTGCGTACCGCCGTGCGCACCCTCGCGCAGCTCGACCTCGAACCCGCCGAGGTCCTCTCGCACCTCGACGAGATCGCCCGCGGCCTCGGCGCCCCCATCGGCGCCCAGCAGTCCCGGGCGAACAAGAACCGCGGCCCCGAACTCTCCGAGGTCTACCTCGCCACCTGCGTCTACGCCGTCTACGACCCGGTGACCAGACGCTGCACCTTCGCCAACGCCGGCCACCTCCCGCCGGTCCTCGTCGAACCGGGCGAGGACGCCCTGCTCCTCGACGTGCCCCCGGGGATGCCGCTGGGCGTCGGCGGCGAACCCTTCGAGGAGGTCGAGGTCGAACTCCCCGAGGGCTCCCTCCTCGCCCTCTACACCGACGGCCTCGTCGAATCCCGCGACCACCCCCTCGACGAGGGACTCGGCGCCTTCAAGCGGGCCCTCGCCGACCGGGCCCGACCCCTGGAGGACGTCTGCGACCGGGTCCTCTCCACCCTCGACACCGGCCACGGCGAGGACGACATCGCCCTCCTGATGGCCCGTATCCGGGGACTGCCCGCCGAGGCCGTGGGGGACTGGCGGCTGCCCCGGGAGCCCCGCTCCGTCGGCCGCGCCCGCGAGCTCGCCCGGACCCAGCTCACCGCCTGGGGCCTCGACGCGCTCGTCGACACCGTCGAACTGCTCGTCAGCGAGCTCGTCACCAACGCGCTGCGGTACGGCGAGGGCGAGATACGGCTCCGGCTGCTGCGCGACCGCACCCTGGTCTGCGAGGTCTGGGACGCCGGCCTGGTCCAGCCGCGCCGCCGCCGCGCCAAGGACACCGACGAGGGCGGCCGCGGCCTCCAGCTCGTCGGGCTGCTCTCCGCCTCCTGGGGCTCGCGCCGCACCCCGCGCGGCAAGACCGTCTGGTTCGAGCTGGCCCTCCCCGGCGGCGGGCCCACGGCCGAACCGACCGTGGACCAGCTCCTCAGCATGTTCTGAGCGGCGCGGGAGCGGCTCAGGCCGCCTTGAGCGCGGCCAGCCGGGCCGCGATCTCCGCCTCGTCCCCGAGCGCGTCCAGCTGCTCGAACTGGGCGTCCAGCGAGGACGCGGCCAGCTCCTGCTTGCCGAGGGCCCGCGCCTCCTCCCGCCGCACCTTGTCCTCGAAGCGGCTCAGCTCGCTCGTCGGGTCCAGCACGTCGATGTCCTTCACCGCGTCCATCATCGTGTTCTGCGCCTGCGCCGACCTGGCACGGGCGACCAGCTCGTCCCGCTTGGCCCGCAGCTCGGCCAGCTTGGCCCTCATCTGGTCCAGCCCGGAGGTCAGCCGGGACACCACCTCGGTCTGCGCGGCGATCGTCGGCTCGGCCGTCCTCGCCTCCTTCTCGGACTGGAGCTGGCGGCCCAGGGCGACCTTGGCGAGGTTGTCGAAGCGGTCCGCCTCCGCCGTCCGCCCGCCGCTCCGGAGCTCGTCCGCCTTCCGGCTGGCGGCCAGCGCCTTCCCGCCCCACTCGGCGGCCGCCGCCACGTCCTCCGCGTGGTCCTGCTCCATCAGCCGCAGGTTGCCGATGGTCGCCGCCACGGCCTCCTCGGCCTCCGTGATGTTGCCCGAGTAGTCGCGGATCAGCTGGTCCAGCATCTTCTGCGGGTCCTCCGCCTGGTCGAGGAGGGCGTTGATGTTCGCCTTCGCCAGCTGGGTGACGCGGCCGAGGACGGTCTGCTTGCTCATGCACTGCTCCTTGCAGAGTCGTACGAGGTGGGGTGCTGTGGACGTGGACATCAGAAGCGGCCTCCGCCGCCCCGCCGGCCGCGCGTGCCGCTGCCGCCGAAGCTGCCCGGCCCGCCGCCGAAACCTCCGCCCCCGAAGCCGCCCCCGAGACCGCCACCGCGCCCGCCCCCTCCCCTTCCGGAACCCCCGCCGAACAGCCCGCCGAGGATGATGCCGCCGAGCACGGCGCCGCCGAGGCCGCCGCCCGCGCTCCCTCCCCCTCCTGTTACACCGCCCAGCCCGTTCGGGTTCCCGTACCGGCGCACGTCCTGCTCGGCGAGCTCCTGCGCCCGCCGGGCCAGCGCGTCCGCCTGCCGCGCCTCCGCCAGTGCCGCCTGCGGCTCGTCCGCCGCCAGCTCCCGCGCCCGCTCGACGCGCCGCCGGGCCTCCGCGAGCCGGGTCCTGGCCTCGCTGCCCACGGCCCCGCGATGGGTCTGGACGTAGTCCGCGGCCGCTCCGAGCTCCGAACGGGCCGTCAGCAGCACCTGCTCCAGGAGTGCGCGGGCGCGCGCGTCGCCGGACTCGCGCTCCCGCGCGCCGGCCAGCGCCGCGTCGAGCGCCGTGTCCGCCTCCTCGATCCGCCGCAGCGCGTCCAGCGGGTCGTACCGCCCCGCCTCCACCGCCCGCCGCACCTCCGCCGCCACCGCCTCCGCGCGGGCGATCCGGCCCCGCAGCCCGCCCGTCGAGGCGCCCTCCGCGGCCCCTTCGAGGAGGCCCCGGGCCTCCGCCAGGTCGGCGTCGGTCTCGGTGAGCGCGCCCGGCAGCCGCTCCTCCGCGTCGGTCAGTTCCCGCGCCCGCCGGTCCACCGCCTCGATCAGCCGGGCCGCCTGGTCGACCGCGCCCTCGGCGGCCCGCACGTGCACGGCCGCGGCGCCGGTGTCGCCGCCGTCGACGGACTGGCGGGCCTGGTTGATGTGGGTGGTGGCGAAGACGAGCCGGTCCTTGGCCTGTTCGACGTCGCCGGCGACCGGCGAGGCCGCGGACTCGGGGTACCGCTCGCGCATCGCGGCCAGCGCCGCCTCGGCGCCGGAGACCCGGCCGGTCTGCTCGCGGAAGGCGGTCTCGACGGCGGCCAGCGCCTCGGGCGCGGTCCGCTCCAGGGCCCGGAGCCGGTCGAAGTCCTCGGTCTCCGCGTCGAGCCGGGCGTCCGCCTCGGCGCAGCGGCGCAGGATCTCCTCCAGCATCGAGCGCCGGGTGGGCTCGTCCTCGGGAAAGGAGTCGTCGAGCCGCTGCCGCAGCCGGAAGGAGGCGGTCAGCTGCTCCTTGGCGAAGCCCACGGCCTCCTCGAAGGGGCGGGTGGCCTCCTCGCCGAACTGGGCGGTGGCGAAGCCCAGTTCCTCCTCGCTGGTGCGGACGGCGTCGTCGGTGGCGACCAGCGTCCGGCGGGCCCGCCCGTCCAGCTCCTCCAGGGACGGCCCCGAGGGCTGCGCGCCCCGGCCCCACCCCTGGCCGCCGCCGGGCGTGGTGCGGGTCGCGGTCCGCCGGCGCCGGCGGGTGTACGCGTACGCGGCGACCGCCCCGGCGCCGCCGATGAGGGCGACCGGCAGGATCAGGTCGGTGGCGGAGGTCTCGTCGGTGCCGCCCGGGTCGGCGGGGCCGGGGGTGATCTCCGGGGCGGGGACGGGCCGGCCGGCCAGGACGGCGGCGTATCCGTCGGCCGCGCCGATCGCGGCGCCCGCCCAGTCGTTCTCCCGGAGCGCGGGCTCGACGGCGGTGGTGGCCACGTCGTCGAGCTGTGCCTGGGTGAGGCGGGAGCCGGGGTCGGCGGAGTAGCCGTACCGCCGGTCGTGGGTGGCGACGGCGAGCAGCACGTCGTCGCGGCCGAGGCCGTTGCGCTCGGCGGTGGCGTCCGCCCAGTCCTGCCCGGAGCGGCCGGAGAAGTCCCGTACGTAGACCACGAAGAGCTGGATCCGGCGGTCGTCGTAGAGCCGGTCGAGGGCCTCGGCGACCTCGGGGCGCCGGTCGCGGAGGGCGCCGACCCGGTCGAGGATCTGCCCGTCGGCGGGGAGGACGACGGGGTCGTCGGCGCGGGCGCCGGCCGCGGCGGGCACGACCGGCCACCACACCGCCACCAGCACCGCGAGCAGGGCTCGGATGGCTGTTCGGGTCACAGAAGGGAGGTTATGTACGGGTATGCGGCCTCGCGACCGGACGGGCGCCGCCGGAACCCGACCGCGGTGTTCGTACGTCCGTGTCAGTGCCGATCTTCACGAGGGTCTCCGGCGGGCGGGGAGGCCCCTGACGCTCTGGGGGCACGGATGGACGGACGGCTGAAGCGGGTGTGGCGCAAGGGGCGCTGGTGGGCGCTGGGGCTGGTGCTGCTGCTCGTGGTGCCGCCGCTCTTCGGCGCGCTGGCCCTGCGCGTCAGCTACGCGGGCGACCTCCGCGACGACGCCCGCACGCGCGGCCGGGACGCGTACTGGATCGGGCACGCGTGGGTGGACGGCCGGAAGAAGGACGCCGACCTGAAGGCCCTCGCCGCGCGGCTGAAGGGCACCGGGATCAAGGACCTGTACGTGCACGCCGGCCCGCTCGAACACGACGGCACCCTGCCCGCCGCCCGGCACCCGCGCGCGCGGTGGCTGACCGACGGCGTCCACCGCGAGCTGCCCGGCGTACGGGTCCAGGCGTGGCTCGGCGACGTGCTCGCGAACGACGGCCCGACCGGTCTGCGGCTCTCCGACGCCCGCTCCCGCGACGCCGTCACGGCCTCCGCCCGCCAGGTCCTCGACGCCGGCTTCGACGGCGTCCACTTCGACCTGGAGCCGCTCCAGTCCGGCGACGCCGACTACCTCGTCCTGCTCGACGGCCTCGGGAGGCTGACCCGGGAGCGGAAGGCGCTGCTCTCCGTCGCCGCCCACCAGATCGACCCGCTGCCGGGCGCCCACTCCGCGCTCGGCCTCTTCTCGGACCAGGGCAAGTGGTGGTCGCAGGAGTACTTCGGCGAGGTGGCCCGGCGGGTGGACCAGATCGCCGTGATGTCGTACGACACCTGGATGCCGCTGGAGAGCCTGTACGGCGGGTACGTGGCCCAGCAGACCGCGCTCGCCCTGGAGGTCACCCCGAAGAGCACCGACCTGCTCATGGGGCTGCCCTTCTTCCACGAGGACGACCTGGGCCACCACGAGAACGCGGAGACCGTCGCCGCCGGCGTCCGGGGCGTCCGCCTCGGCCTCGGCCGCACCGACCCGGGCCGCGAGCGCTTCGGCGTCGCCCTGTACGTCGACTTCGCGGAGGAGCCCGGCGACTGGGCCGCCTACCGCGCCGGCTGGCTCCGCACGGGCTGACCGGCGGCCGCACGCGCGCGGGGACCCCCTCGCACGCGCGCGTGCGAGGGGGAGGAGGATGGCGGCGGCGCACGACCGCCGACCGAGGGGGAGCACCGTCATGACCAGCCGCCTGCTGATGCCCGTCCGGAGCCGCGGGGCCGCCCGCCCCGCCGCCGTGGAGCCCGCCGCCGACCCGACCCCGGGCTCGACCCGGCCGACCGCGGTCCTGGACCTCGCGCACCCGCTCACCGTCGCCTTCACCGCGCGCGTGCGGGAGGAGGCCGCCGCACGGGGCGACCGGACCGACCGGGAGCGCCTCCGGACGGCGCACCGGCTGCTCGTGGCCGAGGTCCGGCCGGTCTACTCGGTGGAGGACCGGCGCCGGGTCTCCCGCACCCTGCGGCTCGGCCGCGGTTCGTGCAGCCAGCGGATGGCCGTCCTGGAGGCGGTCGCCCGGTCGCTGGGCACCGCCACGCGCGTGCGCGGGCTGCTGGTGGACGGTTCCTTCTGGTACCCGCGCTTCCCGCGGCTGCGGCCCTTCGTCCCGGCAGAGGTGCTGCTCGCCTGGCCGGAGTTCCGCCTGGACGGCGGGTGGGTGCCGATCACCGGCCTCTTCGACCACGCCGGCCCGTCGGGGGAGGGCGGTTTCGCCAACACCGGCGCCGAGACGCTCTTCGAGGCCGTGGCCCGCACCAGGGTCGAGTGGGACGCCCCGGCGGCCTGCGACGGCGTCTCCGGCGCCTGTGACCTCTCCGCCCACCTCCTGGCCGACCTGGGCCGCTTCGGCTCCCGCGACGAGCTGTTCGCCCGGCACGGGCAGACCCTCTGCGTGCCCGCCCGCACGCTGGCCGAGCCGGTCCTCGGGCGCTGGGGCGCGGGAGCCGCGTAAGACCGGTCCGGCGGCCCGGCGTTGGGCCGCACGAGTGGGTTTGCCGGGCCGCTCGCCGTGTCGGCGGGGCCTCGTCCGCCGGGTGCCGTTCAGTGGGATGACCAATAGGTCTGATCATCTCCAAATGGCACAAAAACGGACGAAGGGGTAAAAGCATGTCCCAGGTCGGCGCCCCCCAGGGGAGGACATGGGCCGGTCCGTCCAGGAGCCCCCGCTCCCGGACCCTCCGCTCCGTCGCCACCCTCACCAGCGCGGTCCTCGCCGTCACCGTCCTCGCCGGATGCAGCTCCGACGACGACGCCGACGCCGCCCCGGCCGCCGCCCAGGACAACGCGCCCACCGCGCGCGCCATGGTCGACGACGGCGGCACCCTGCGCTGGGCGGTGGACGCCCTGCCGGCCACCTTCAACGCCTTCCAGGCCGACGCCGACGCCACCACCGGCCGCGTCGCGGGCGCCGTCCTGCCGGCCCTGCACACCCTGGACGAGCGCGGCCGGCCCCGGCTCAACCCGGACTACCTGGAGACCGCCGAGGTCGTCGAGACCGAGCCCCGCCAGGTCGTCCTCTACAAGCTCAACCAGCAGGCCGTCTGGAGCGACGGGCGGGAGATCGGCGCCGCCGACTTCGTCGCCCAGTGGCGCGCCCTCAGCGGCCGCGACACCGCCTACTGGACGGCCAGGAACGCCGGCTACGAGCGGATCGAGAAGATCGAGAAGGGCAAGAACGACCTGGAGGTCCGGGTCACCTTCGCCAAGCCCTACGCCGACTGGCGCTCCCTCTTCACCCCCCTCTACCCCAAGCAGGTGATGGGCTCCCCGAACTCCTTCAACGACGGGGCCCGCACCACCCTCAAGGCCACCGCAGGACCGTTCCTGCTGAGCAAGGTGGACCGGAAGACCGGCGACCTCACCCTCGCCCGGAACCCCCGCTGGTGGGGGCAGCCCGCCAAGCTCGACAGCCTCGTCCTGCGGGCCGTCCCGCGCTCCGGCCGCGAGGCCGCCCTGGCGAGCGGGAAGCTCGACCTGGCCGAGATCGACCGGTCCACCGCCGAGCGGATCGCCCTCGCCCTCAAGGACGCCGACGCCGGCCGCAGCGGCGCCCAGGCCGCCCGGCTGCACGGCCCCGGCTCCGCGATCACCCCCGGCAAGGCCCTCGGCTCCTGGGCGCTCGCCCACGGCTCCGACGAGGAACTGGCCGAGGAGGTCAGGGCCGCCCGCGCCGAGAACCAGGCCGCCGTCGCCCGCTACGCCAAGGCCCAGGACACCCTCGCCGGCTACGTCGTCCGCAAGTCCCTGGAGCCCGCCTACACCCAGCTCTCCCTCAACGGCGAGTCCGGGCCGCTCGCCGACGAGCGGGTCCGCCGCGCGGTCGCCCGCGCCATCGACCGCCGGGAGCTGGCCGAATCCGTGCTCAAGCCGCTCGGCCTCCCGGCCGAGCCGCCCGGCAGCCACCTCGCCCTGGCCGGCCAGGCCGCCTACGCCGACAGCAGCGACGCCCTCGGCGACCAGGACACCAAGGAGGCCCGCGCGCTCCTCGCCGACGCCGGCTGGGTCCCCGGCGGCGCCCAGAAGAAGCCGGCCGGCACCGAGGCCGGCTCCGAGGCGGAGAAGAAGACCGGCAAGAAGGCCGGGGAGCCCGAGGCCGACGCCAAGAAGAAGGCGGAGAGCGGCGACACCGCCTCCGACGACGGCCTCTACATCGTCGGCGACGACAAGCCCGGCGAACTCCCCGCCGCCCCCCGGATCGGCCCCGGCGGCCCCGAGAGCACCCGCGTCCTCGCCCCCGCCCCCGCCGCCGCCCGGGAGAGCGCCGCCCTCCTCGCCCGCGCCGAGGCCCTCGACACCGGCGCCCGCGCCGCCGCCCAGCCCGGCAACGGCAAGCCCGACAAGGGCGTCGCCGGCGCCTACGCCCCCATGGGCAGCGCCGCCCCGGCCGCCGTCCCCGCCGCCTCCCAGGCCCTCGGCAAGGACGGCAAGGCCCTCAGCCTCCGCTTCGTCCTGCCCTCCGGACCCGGCTCGGAGACGCTGCGGGCGGTCGGCGACCGGATCGTCCGGATGCTCGACGCGGTCGGGATCCGTACCGAGATCACCAAGGTCTCGGACGAGAGCTTCTTCAAGGACCACATCGCCTCCGGCGACTACGACCTGGCCCTCTACTCCTGGCCCGCCTCCGCCTACCCGGCGACCGACGCCCGGCCGATCTTCGCCAAGCCCGAGCCCGCCTCGGACGGCTCCCTGCTGGTCGAGCAGAACTACTCGCGGGTCGGCACCGACCGGATCGACCAGCTCTTCGACCAGGCGGCCGCCACCCTCGACGAGGAGGAGGCGGGCGAGCTGATCCGCCAGGCCGACGCCCGGATCTGGGCCGCGGCCGGCTCCATCCCGCTGTACCAGCGCCCCCAGCTGGTGGCGGCCAGGAAGGACGTGGTGAACGCCGGCGCCTGGGGCTTCGCCGCCCCGCAGTACCAGGACATCGGTTTCAAGAAGAGCGAAACTGCCAAGGGTAGCCCGTCGAATCGCTGAAACCACAGGTCACAACCTCAGAAGCAGCTCAAGTTCCTTGCCCGCCGGTGACCCCGGCGGGCAGGATCGCGTCGGCCCCTTGACCCGGGCGGCATGACTTTCCCCACACCCTGTGACCCACCCTGAAACGTCCCAGTAGACCCTCTCGGATCGATCCGGGGAAGCCCCTTGCACGGCAGCCCCGTACCATAGGACATAGCCGTGGCGCGTCCGCCCGGCGGGCGTAAGAGGAACTGACGCCGATTCCCACGATCCGAGAGAAGCGCAAGCCACCCATGCCCACGCGCCACGACATCCGTAACGTCGCCATCGTCGCCCACGTCGACCACGGCAAGACGACCATCGTCGACGCCATGCTCAAGCAGGCCGGTGCCTTCGCCGCCCACCAGCAGCTCGACGACCGCATGATGGACTCGAACGACCTGGAGCGTGAGAAGGGCATCACGATCCTCGCCAAGAACACGGCGGTGAAGTACCACCCCAAGGACGGCGGGGCCCCGATCACGATCAACATCATCGACACCCCCGGCCACGCCGACTTCGGTGGCGAGGTCGAGCGCGGTCTGTCGATGGTCGACGCCGTCGTCCTCCTGGTGGACGCCTCCGAGGGTCCGCTCCCGCAGACCCGCTTCGTGCTGCGCAAGGCCCTCCAGCAGCGCAAGCCCGTCATCCTCTGCATCAACAAGACGGACCGCCCGGACTCCCGGATCGACGAGGTCGTCAACGAGACCTACGACCTCTTCCTCGACCTGGACGCCGACGAGGACCAGATCGAGTTCCCGATCGTCTACGCGTGCGGCCGTGACGGCGTCGCCTCGCTGACCAAGCCGGAGGACGGCACGGTCCCGCAGGACTCCGACAACCTGGAGCCGTTCTTCTCCACCATCCTGGAGCACGTCCCGGCCCCGTCGTACGACGAGGAGGCGCCGCTCCAGGCGCACGTCACCAACCTCGACGCCGACAACTTCCTCGGCCGCATCGCGCTGCTCCGCGTCGAGCAGGGCGAGCTGCGCAAGGGCCAGACGGTCGCGTGGATCAAGCGGGACGGCACGATCTCCAACGTCCGCATCACCGAGCTGATGATGACCGAGGCGCTCACCCGCAAGCCGGCCGAGGTCGCCGGCCCCGGTGACATCTGCGCCGTCGCCGGCATCCCGGACATCATGATCGGCGAGACCCTGGCCGACCCGGAGAACCCGATCGCGCTCCCGCTGATCACGGTCGACCAGCCGGCCATCTCCATGACCATCGGCACCAACACCTCGCCGCTCGTCGGCCGCGGCGGCACCGGCAAGGGCGCCGACGCCAAGTCCGCCGTGAAGGACCGCAAGGTCACCGCCCGCCAGGTGAAGGACCGCCTGGACCGCGAGCTCGTCGGCAACGTCTCGCTCCGCGTCCTGGAGACCGAGCGCCCGGACGCCTGGGAGGTCCAGGGCCGCGGTGAGCTCGCGCTCGCCATCCTGGTCGAGCAGATGCGCCGCGAGGGCTTCGAGCTCACCATCGGCAAGCCGCAGGTCGTCACCAAGGAGGTCGACGGCAAGATCCACGAGCCCGTCGAGCGCCTCACGGTCGACGTCCCCGAGGAGCACATGGGCGCCGTCACCCAGCTCATGGGCGTCCGCAAGGGCCGCATGGACAACATGTCGAACCACGGCTCCGGCTGGGTCCGCATGGAGTTCGTCGTCCCGTCGCGCGGTCTCATCGGCTTCCGTACCGAGTTCCTGACCCAGACCCGCGGCACCGGCATCGGGCACTCGATCCACGAGGGCCACGAGCCGTGGTTCGGCCCGCTCCAGACCCGTAACAACGGCTCCCTGGTGGCCGACCGCGCGGGTGCCGTCACCGCCTTCGCGATGACCAACCTGCAGGAGCGCGGCGTCCTGTTCACCGACCCCGGCACCGAGGTGTACGAGGGCATGATCGTCGGCGAGAACTCGCGCTCCGACGACATGGACGTGAACATCACCAAGGAGAAGAAGCTCACGAACATGCGGTCCTCGTCGGCCGACTCGTTCGAGGCGATCGTCCCGCCGCGCAAGCTCTCCCTGGAGCAGTCCCTGGAGTTCTGCCGCGACGACGAGTGCGTCGAGGTCACCCCGGAGGCCGTCCGCATCCGCAAGGTCGTCCTGGACCAGAAGGAGCGCGCCCGCTCCGCCTCGCGCGCCAAGAACGCCTGAGTCGCGCCGCCGGCCCGACGGCCGGCGGACGACCCCCGGGATCGGCTGAGCCGCATCTCACACGCAGGGCCTGGCCACTCGCACAATGTGCGAGTGGCCAGGCCCTTTTCGTCAAACGCATTGCCCCCGCCCGGCGTCCGGAATCCGGTCATCGCTCTCCGGTACGTGTGTTAACGGTCCGTTTCGGGGGTGTCTGTCTGTGCTCAGTTTGTCCGGATTTCGGTCTTCGCGGCCTAGGTGATGTTGTCAAAACGAGACCACTTAAGTGTGGTTTACAGCCCGGACGTACTTAATAGTTGGCTCCATTGAGCTCGGGTCAATGGGTCACGCACTGTGGGGAGTGCCGACTCACGAGCACACTCGGGGTACCGGGGGATCAACGCCGTCAGGGGTGTCGGCAGGTCTCGAAGTGCCCTTCTTGTAGTGACAAGTGGACTCATGAGGAGGAAACCCATGCGCGGTGCCAAGAGCGCCAAGTGGGTAACGGGCGCGATCATCGTCGCCCTGGCTGCGACCGCCTGTGGCGGGGGCAAGAGCGAAGGCGGCAACGACGCCAAGGGCAAGGTCGACCCGAACGGCATCTTCTCGATCGAGGTCGGCGAGCCGGAGAAGCCGCTGCTGACCGGTGACACCATGGAGTCCAACGGCTCCATCGTCATGGCCGGCCTGTTCTCGACCCTGGTCGACTACAAGGCCGACGGCTCGCTCGAGATGATCAACGCCGAGTCGGTCACCACCACCGACTCGAAGCTGTGGACCGTCAAGCTCAAGAAGGGCTGGAAGTTCCACGACGGCACCCCGGTCACCGCCAAGTCCTTCGTGGACGCGTGGAACTGGAACGCCAACGTCGAGAACGCCCAGGGCCTGGCCTCCTGGTACGCCGACATCAAGGGCTTCGAGAAGGTCCACCCGGAGGCGGAGGGCGCCAAGCCCACCTCCAAGACCCTCGACGGCCTGAAGGTCCTCGACGAGAACACCTTCACCATCGAGCTCGCGAAGCCGGTTCCGTACTTCGCCCACAAGCTCGCCTACATCTCCTTCGCCCCGCTCCCCGAGTCCTTCTTCAAGGACCCGGAGGCCGCCGGCCAGAAGCCGGTCGGCAACGGTCCCTACAAGTTCAAGAGCTGGGACCACAAGAAGCAGATCGAGATCGTCCGTTACGACGGCTACACCGGCCCGAACAAGGCGAAGAACGGCGGTGTGGTCTTCAAGAACTACACCACCCTCGAGGCCGCGTACGAGGACCTGAAGTCGGGCAACGTCGACGTCCTGCGCCAGCTCGCCCCGAAGGACCTCCCGGTCTACCGCTCGGACCTCGGCGACCGCGCCGTGGACCAGCCGTACTCCGCGATCCAGACGGTCGCCGTCGCCTTCTACGCCGACCAGTGGAAGAAGCCGAAGCAGGTCGACCCGAAGGTCATCCAGGGCCTCTCGATGGCCATCGACCGCGCCACGATCACCAAGACGGTGCTCAACGGCACCCGCGAGCCCGCCACCGGCTGGGTCGCCCAGGGCGTGCTCGGCTACCAGCCGAACGCGGTCGAGGTCACCAAGTTCGACCCCGCCAAGGCCAAGGAGCTCATCAAGGCCGGCGGCGGCGTCCCGAACAACAAGATCTCCATCCAGTACAACGCCGACGGCGGTCACAAGGAGTGGGTGGAGGCTGTCTGCAACTCCATCACCCAGGCCACCAGCGTCGAGTGCGTCGGCGACGGCAAGCCGGACTTCCAGGCCGACCTCCAGGCTCGTAAGAACCAGCAGGTCAAGTCCCTGTACCGCTCCGGCTGGGTGCTCGACTACCCGGTGAACGCCAACTTCATCTCGGACCTGTTCCGCACGGGTGCGGGCGGCAACCAGGGCGGCTTCTCCAACAAGGAGCTGGACGCCAAGATCGCCAAGGCCGACTCCGCCAAGACCCTTGAGGAGTCCGTCAAGGAGTACCAGGCGATCGAGAAGGACCTGGTGAACTACATGCCGTCCATCCCGCTCTGGTACTACAAGGTCAACGCGGGCTACTCGGAGAAGGTCTCCGGCGTGGCGTACGGCCAGGACGGCGACCCGATCCTGACCGGCGTCGAGGTCAAGAAGTAATCACCCGAGCGTAGTCCGCATGCCGTCACGGGACTTGGCGGATCGTCAAGTCCCGTCTCGGTGCCTTACGCAGTGGCTGGGGGGCCCTCCCGTGGCATCACGCTGTCCGAAACCGGGCAGCCATGCCGCGGGAGGGCCCGTCGGCTGCGGCCGTCACATCTCAACGGAGGCATGATGGGGCGCTATGTCGCACGACGACTGCTCCAGATGATCCCGGTCTTCTTCGGGACAACCCTGCTGATCTTCCTCATGGTCTACAGCCTGCCCGGCGACCCCGTGGCCGGACTGTTCGGCGACAAGGGCGCCAGCCCGTCGACCATCGAGGCGATCAGGCACAAGCTCGGTCTCGACCAGCCACTGTGGAAGCAGTACTGGGACTACATGACCGGCATCATCCTGCACTTCGACTTCGGGACGCAGATCCGCAACGATCGCCCCGTGACCGAGGTGCTGGGCGACGCGTTCCCGGTCACGCTCCAGCTGGCCACCCTGGCCTTCGCGTTCGAGCTGATCTTCGGCATCGGCCTCGGCATCATCGCCGGCCTCCGTGCCGGCCGCCTGGCCGACAACGCCATCCTGATCTTCACCCTGCTGATCATCTCGATCCCGGTCTTCGTGCTCGGCTTCCTCATCAAGATGGTCTTCGCGTTCAACCTGGGCTGGATCGAACCGAACGTCAGCAACGACCAGTTGTGGTCCGAGATGATCGCCCCGGCCGTCGTGCTCGGTGGTCTCTCACTCGCCTACGTGGCCCGCCTCACCCGCACCTCCATGGCGGAGAACCTGCGCGCCGACTACATGCGCACGGCCATCGCCAAGGGTCTGCCGAGGCGCCGGGTCATCGGCGTCCACCTCATGCGCAACTCGATGATCCCGGTCGTCACCTTCCTCGGCACCGACATCGGCGCCCTCATGGGCGGTGCGATCGTCACCGAGCGCATCTTCAACGTGAAGGGCGTCGGCGGCCTCATCGCCGAGTCGATCACGCGGCGCGAGGGCACCACCCTGGTCGGCCTCGTCACCGTCCTGGTGATCGTCTACCTCGTCACCAGCCTGCTCATCGACCTGCTGTACGCGGTCCTGGACCCGAGGATCCGGTATGCCTGACGTGACCAAGACCGCCGCCGTCGAAGACGCCGTCGCACCCCCCTCGGCGACGGAGCCGAAGGGCGCGCCCAAGCCGGAGAAGGCCCGCTCCCTCTGGGGCGACGCCTGGGCGGACCTGCGCCGCAACCCGTACTTCCTCGTCTCGTCGGTGCTCATCGCCTTCCTGCTGCTGATCTCCGCCTGGCCGAGCCTCTTCACCAGCGCCTCGCCCACCACGGGTGACCTCGTGAAGCACTTCCTGGGCAAGCCCGAGCTGGGCAACATCGGTTCCGAGGGCTGGTTCGGCTACGACCAGCAGGGCCGTTCCGTGTACGCCCGCCTGATCCACGGCACCCGTGCCTCGATCATCGTCGGCATCTGCGTCACCCTCATCGTCACCGTCGTCGGCGGTCTGATGGGCATGATCGCCGGCTACTTCGGCGGCGTCTGGGACGCGGTCCTCTCCCGGATCACCGACATCTTCTTCGGCATCCCGTTCCTGCTCGGTGCCATGGTCGTCCTGCAGTCCTTCACGGAGCGCACCGTCTGGGTGGTCGTCGGGGCCCTGGCCTTCCTCGGCTGGACCCAGATGGCCCGCGTCATGCGCGGCGCCGTGATCACCGTCAAGCAGGCCGACTACGTCCACGCGGCCAAGGCCCTCGGCGCCGGCACCCCCCGGATCCTCTTCCGGCACATCCTGCCGAACGCCATGGCCCCCGTGATCGTCGTCGCCACCATCGCGCTCGGCGGCTACATCTCGGCCGAGGCCACCCTGTCCTACCTGGGCCTGGGTCTCGCCTCGCCGACCGTCTCGTGGGGCGTCGACGTCTCCACCGCGGTCGACCAGATCCGCGTCGCTCCGCACGTCCTGCTCTGGCCGTCGATCATGCTGAGCATCACCGTCCTGGCGTTCATCATGCTCGGCGAAGCCGTTCGCAACGCCCTCGACCCCAAGCTGCGCTGAGGAGGGCGTAAACCGTGAGCACCATGAACAAGACCGCGTCCGTCCCCGCGCCGCGAGAGAGCGGCGAGCACAACGGACCGCTGCTCGAAGTCAAGGACCTGCACGTCGAGTTCCACACCCGTGACGGTGTGGCCAAGGCGGTCAACGGCGTCAACTACTCGGTGGACGCCGGCGAGACCCTCGCCGTCCTCGGCGAGTCCGGCTCCGGCAAGTCCGTCACCGCCCAGGCCATCATGGGCATCCTCGACATGCCGCCCGGCAAGATCCCGCAGGGCGAGATCCTGTTCCGCGGCGAGGACATGCTCAAGATGTCCGACGAGGAGCGCCGGAAGATCCGCGGCCGCAAGATCGCGATGATCTTCCAGGACGCGCTCTCCTCGCTGAACCCGGTCCTCTCCGTCGGCTACCAGCTCGGCGAGATGTTCCGCGTCCACCAGGGCCTGTCCAAGAAGGACGCCAAGCTCAAGGCCATCGAACTGATGGACAAGGTCAAGATCCCCGCCGCCAAGGCGCGGGTCAGCGACTACCCCCACATGTTCTCCGGCGGTATGCGCCAGCGCATCATGATCGCCATGGCGCTGGCCCTGGAGCCCGACCTGATCATCGCCGACGAGCCGACCACGGCTCTCGACGTGACGGTCCAGGCCCAGGTCATGGACCTCCTCGCGGAGCTCCAGCGCGAGTACAACATGGGCCTGATCCTGATCACCCACGACCTCGGCGTCGTCGCCGACGTCGCGGACAAGATCGCCGTCATGTACGCCGGCCGGATCGTCGAGCAGGCGCCCGTGCACGAGCTGTACGCCCGCCCGGCGCACCCGTACACCCGCGGCCTGCTGGACTCGATCCCGCGCCTGGACCAGAAGGGCCAGGAGCTCTACGCGATCAAGGGCCTCCCGCCGAACCTGCTCAAGGTCCCCACCGGCTGCGCCTTCAACCCGCGCTGCCCCAAGGCCACCGACCTCTGCCGTACGGAGATCCCGGCCCTGGTGCCGGTCACCGAGCAGGACGGCGCGGATCTGCCGGGCCGCAAGAGCGCCTGCCACTTCTGGAAGGAGACGATCCATGGCTGACCTCAGCAAGAACGACGAGGCCGTGGCGGCGGCTCTCGACGCGCCGATCCAGCGCGGCGAGCCGATCCTCCAGGTGCGCAACCTGCAGAAGCACTTCCCGCTGACGCAGGGCATCCTCTTCAAGAAGCAGGTCGGCGCGGTCAAGGCCGTGGACGGGGTCTCCTTCGACCTCTACCAGGGCGAGACCCTCGGCATCGTGGGCGAGTCCGGCTGTGGCAAGTCCACGGTCGCCAAGCTCCTGATGAACCTGGAGCGGGCCACCGCGGGCGAGGTCTTCTACAAGGGCCAGGACATCACCAAGCTGTCCGGCCGCGCGCTGAAGGCCGTCCGCCGGAACATCCAGATGGTGTTCCAGGACCCGTACACCTCGCTGAACCCGCGCATGACGGTCGGCGACATCATCGGCGAGACCTTCGACATCCACCCCGAGGTGGCCCCGAAGGGCGACCGGCGCCGCAAGGTGCAGGAGCTCCTCGACGTCGTCGGTCTGAACCCGGAGTACATCAACCGGTACCCGCACCAGTTCTCCGGCGGTCAGCGCCAGCGCATCGGCATCGCCCGCGGCCTCGCGCTCAACCCGGAGATCATCATCTGCGACGAGCCGGTCTCGGCCCTGGACGTCTCCGTCCAGGCGCAGGTCATCAACCTGATGGAGAAGCTCCAGGACGAGTTCAACCTGTCCTACATCTTCATCGCGCACGACCTGTCGATCGTCCGGCACATCTCGGACCGCGTGGGCGTCATGTACCTCGGCAAGCTCGCCGAGATCGGTACGGACGAGGAGATCTACGACCACCCCACGCACCCGTACACCCAGGCGCTGCTCTCCGCGGTGCCGGTGCCGGACCCGCAGGCCCGCGCCAACCGCGACCGCATCATCCTCACGGGCGACGTGCCCTCGCCGGCCAACCCGCCGTCGGGCTGCCGCTTCCGCACCCGGTGCTGGAAGGCCCAGGACAAGTGCGCCACGGAGCAGCCGGTGCTCGCGATCCCGGAGCGCTTCCGCGGCCAGGACACCCTGGCGGCCCACGAGTCGGCGTGCCACTTCGCCGAGGAGCGGGACGTCGTCCACGCGGGCTGACCGACCGTGACGGCCCGAAGGACCAGGGCCCCTCGCACCCCCGCCGGGTGCGGGGGGCCCTTTCCGTGTCACGGCACACTCCCTTGGACGCCGTGAAAGTGCACTCCCGTCAATACCGGGTGATATTGGGCCCTAAGTCACGCTCAGGACAATCGGGAGGCACTCCATGCGCGGAGCCACGCACGCCAAGTGGGCCGCACTGGCCACCGCCGTCGCCCTCGCGGCGACCGCCTGCGGCGGCGGTGACGACAGTGGCGGCGGCGGAGGGGCCGACGGCATCGTGAGTTCCTCGTGGGGAGACCCGCAGAACCCGCTGGAGCCGGCGAACACCAACGAGGTCCAGGGCGGCAAGGTGCTGTCGATGATCTTCCGCGGTCTCAAGCAGTACGACCCGAAGACCGGCGAGGCGAAGGACATGCTCGCCGAGAAGATCGAGACGACCGACTCGACCAACTTCACCATCACCGTCAAGGACGGCTGGACCTTCTCCAACGGCGAGAAGGTCACCGCCCAGTCCTTCGTCGACGCCTGGAACTACGGCGCGAACCTGAAGAACAACCAGAAGAACGCCTTCTTCTTCGGCCAGATCGAGGGCTACGACCAGGTCCACCCCGAGAAGGGCGAGCCCACCGCCGAGACCCTGTCCGGCCTCAAGGTCACCTCTCCCCAGACCTTCACGGTCAAGCTCACCCAGAAGTTCTCGACCTGGCCCGACACCCTCGGGTACGCGGCCTTCGCGCCGCTCCCGCAGTCGTTCTTCGACGACCACGCCGGCTGGCTGGCGAAGCCCGTCGGCAACGGCCCGTACACCATCGACTCGTACGCCAAGGGCTCCCAGATGGAGCTCAAGCGCTGGGACGACTACCCGGGCGACGACAAGGCGAAGAACGGCGGCATCACCCTCAAGGTCTACACGGACAACAACACCGCGTACACCGACCTGATCGCCGGCAACCTCGACCTCGTCGACGACGTCCCCGCCGCCCAGCTCAAGAACGTCTCCGCCGACCTCGGCGACCGGTACATCAACACCCCGGCGGGCATCATCCAGACCCTGTCCTTCCCGTTCTACGACCCCGCGTGGAACAAGCCGGGCCAGGAGAAGCTCCGCCAGGGCCTGTCGATGGCCATCGACCGGGAGCAGATCACCGAGACGATCTTCCAGAAGACCCGCACGCCCGCCGTCGACTGGACCTCCCCGGTCCTCGGCGAGGAGGGCGGCTACAAGGACGTCTGCGGCGACTTCTGCAAGTACGACGCCGCGCAGGCGAAGAAGCTGGTGGCCGAGGGCGGCGGCATCCCCGGCGGCACGATGAAGATCTCGTACAACGCCGACACCGGCTCCCACAAGGAGTGGGTGGACGCGGTCTGCAACTCCATCAACCGGGCCCTCGGCAACAACACGGCCTGCGTCGGCAACCCCATCGGCACCTTCGCCGACTACCGCAACCAGGTCACCACCCAGAAGATGACCGGGCCCTTCCGGGCCGGCTGGCAGATGGACTACCCGCTCATCCAGAACTTCCTCCAGCCGCTGTACTACACCAACGCCTCGTCGAACGACGGCAAGTACAGCAGCGAGCAGTTCGACAAGCTGGTGGACCAGGCCAACGCCGAGACCGACATCAGCAAGGCCGTCGGGATCTTCCAGCAGGCCGAGGAAGTCCTCCGCGACGACATGGGCGCCATCCCGCTCTGGTACCAGAACGGCAGCGCCGGCTACTCCACGCGGGTCGGGAACGTCGCCCTCAACCCCTTCAGCGTCCCCGTCTACGACGCGATCACGGTCAACTGACCCGTCTGGCAGGCCGTAGCACAACGGCGCCGTACGGCCCGGCCCGCGGACCCTCCCTCCCGCGCCGGGCCGTACGCCTTCTCCCAACCCCCGGAGTCCCTCATGGGTCGATACGTGATCCGGCGGCTGCTGCAGATGATCCCGGTCTTCTTCGGCGCCACGCTGTTGATCTTCCTGATGGTGAACGTGATGGGCGACCCCATCGCCGGACTCTGCGGCGACCGCGCCTGCGACCCGGCGACCGCCGCCCAGCTGAGGAAGGAGTTCGGCCTCGACAAGCCCGTCTGGCAGCAATACCTGACCTACATGGGCAACGTCTTCACCGGCGACTTCGGCACCGCCTTCAACGGGCAGCCCGTCACCGAGCTGATGGCCAGCGCCTTCCCGGTCACCATCCGGCTCACCATCGTCGCCATCCTCTTCGAGATCGTCATCGGCATCAGCCTCGGCGTGCTCACCGGCCTCAAGCGCGGCCGGCCCGTCGACACCGGCGTCCTGCTGCTGACCCTGGTCGTCCTCTCCATCCCCACCTTCGTCACCGGCCTCCTCGTCCAGCTGCTCCTCGGCGTGAAGTGGGGCTGGATCAACCCGGCCGTCTCGCCCGAGGCGCCCTTCGACGAGCTGATCGTCCCCGGCCTGGTCCTCGCCTCCGTCTCCCTCGCGTACGTCACCCGGCTCACCCGCACCTCGATCGCCGAGAACAAGCGCGCCGACTACGTCCGCACCGCCGTCGCCAAGGGCCTCCCGCGCCGCCGGGTCATCGGCCGCCACCTGCTGCGCAACAGCCTCATCCCGGTGGTCACCTTCATCGGCGCCGACATCGGCGCGCTCATGGGCGGCGCCATCGTCACCGAACGGATTTTCAACATCCACGGCGTCGGCTACCAGCTCTACCAGGGCATCGTCCGGCAGAACACCCAGACCGTGGTCGGCTTCGTGACGATCCTCGTCCTGATCTTCCTGCTGGCCAACCTGCTGGTGGACCTCCTGTACGCCGTCCTTGACCCGAGGATTCGCTATGCCTGAGCCGACCGAGCCCCTCGAAGAGGGCCGCGCCATCGCCGCCACCGGCGCCGGTGGCGCCACCGACCTGGCCATGGACGAGGCCGAGACCCTGGAGCAGCGTCCATCAGCCGCCGGCCCGAAGGGCACCGGTCCCGACGAGAAGCCCCGCTCCCTCTGGTCCGACGCCTGGCACGACCTGCGCCGCAACCCGATCTTCATCATCTCCGGGCTGATCATCGTCTTCCTGGTGATCATCGCGATCTGGCCGTCCCTGATCGCCTCCGGCGACCCCCTCGACTGCGACCTCTCCAAGGCGCAGGAGGGCTCCCAGCCCGGCCACCCCTTCGGGTTCAACGGACAGGGCTGCGACGTCTACACCCGCACCGTCTACGGTGCCAGGGCCTCCATCGAGGTCGGCGTCCTGGCCACCCTCGGCGTGACCCTCCTCGGCGCCACCCTCGGCGGCCTCGCCGGCTTCTTCGGCGGGGCCTGGGACGGCATCCTGTCCCGCCTCACCGACATCTTCTTCGCCATCCCCGTGATCCTCGGCGGCCTGGTCCTGCTCTCCGTCGTCAGCAACAACACCGTCTGGCCCGTCATCGGCTTCATGGTGCTGCTCGGCTGGCCACAGCTCTCCCGCATCGCCCGCGGTTCGGTGATCACCGCCAAACAGAACGACTACGTGCAGGCCGCCCGCGCGCTCGGCGCCTCCAACTCCCGGATGCTGCTCCGGCACATCACGCCCAACGCGGTCGCGCCCGTCATCGTCGTCGCCACCATCGCGCTGGGCACCTACATCGCCCTGGAGGCGACCCTGTCCTTCCTCGGCGTCGGCCTGAAGCCGCCGACGGTCTCCTGGGGCATCGACATCTCCTCGGCCTCGCCGTACATCCGCAACGCCCCGCACATGCTGCTCTGGCCCTCCGGCGCGCTGGCCATCACCGTGCTCGCCTTCATCATGCTCGGCGACGCCGTCCGCGACGCCCTCGACCCGAAGCTGAGGTAGGGACCCATGCTGCTCGAAGTGCGCGACCTGCACGTGGAGTTCCACACCAGGGACGGGGTGGCCAAGGCGGTCAACGGCGTCGACTACTCCGTGGACGCGGGGGAGACCCTCGCCGTCCTCGGCGAGTCCGGCTCCGGCAAGTCCGTCACCGCCCAGGCCGTCATGGGCATCCTCGACATGCCTCCCGGGAAGATCACCGGCGGCCAGATCCTCTTCCAGGGCCAGGACCTGCTGAAGCTCAAGGAGGAGGAGCGCAGGAAGGTCCGCGGCGCCAAGATGGCGATGATCTTCCAGGACGCCCTGTCCTCCCTCAACCCCGTCCTCAGCGTCGGCGAGCAGCTCGGCGAGATGTTCGTCGTCCACAAGGGGATGAGCAGGAAGGACGCCCGGACCCGGGCGGTCGAGCTGATGGACCGGGTCCGCATCCCCGCGGCCAAGGAACGCGTCGGCCAGTACCCCCACCAGTTCTCCGGCGGCATGCGCCAGCGCATCATGATCGCCATGGCGCTCGCCCTCGAACCCGAGCTGATCATCGCCGACGAGCCCACCACCGCCCTCGACGTCACCGTCCAGGCCCAGGTCATGGACCTGCTCGCCGAGCTCCAGCGCGAGCTCAACATGGGCCTCATCCTCATCACCCACGACCTCGGCGTGGTCGCCGACGTCGCCGACAAGATCGCCGTGATGTACGCGGGCCGGATCATCGAGCGGGCCCCCGTCCACGAGATCTACAAGGCGCCCGCCCACCCCTACACCCGCGGCCTGCTGGACTCGATCCCGCGCCTGGACCAGAAGGGCCAGGAGCTGTACGCGATCAAGGGCCTGCCGCCCAACCTGCTCGCCATCCCGCCCGGCTGCGCCTTCAACCCGCGCTGCCCGATGGCCCAGGACGTCTGCCGCACCGACGTGCCCCCGCTGTACGAGGTCACCGAGTCGCCCGTCCCGCGCACCAGCGCCTGCCACTTCTGGAAGGAGTGCCTCCATGGCTGAGGCGATTCTCGAGGTCCGGGACCTGCACAAGCACTACCCGCTGACCCGGGGCATCCTGTTCAAGAAGCAGGTCGGCGCGGTCAGGGCGGTCGACGGCGTCGACTTCGAGCTCGTCGCCGGCGAGACCCTCGGCATCGTCGGCGAGTCCGGCTGCGGCAAGTCGACGGTCGCGAAGATGCTGGTCAACCTGGAGCGGCCGACGTCCGGTTCGATCAGGTACAAGGGCGAGGACAT
This sequence comes from Streptomyces roseofulvus, assembly GCF_039534915.1. Lineage (NCBI taxonomy): Bacteria > Bacillati > Actinomycetota > Actinomycetes > Kitasatosporales > Streptomycetaceae > Streptomyces > Streptomyces roseofulvus. The sequence continues at coordinate 5,297,676 of NZ_BAAAWE010000001.1, forward strand.
CACCAAGATGTCCCCGCGCGCCCTCAAGGCCGTCCGCCGCAACATCCAGATGGTCTTCCAGGACCCGTACACCTCGCTCAACCCGCGCATGACGGTCGGCGACATCATCGGCGAGCCGTACGAGATCCACCCCGAGGTCGCGCCCAAGGGGAACCGGCGCCGCAAGGTCCAGGACCTCCTCGACGTCGTCGGCCTCAACCCCGAGTACATCAACCGCTACCCCCACCAGTTCTCCGGCGGCCAGCGCCAGCGCATCGGCATCGCCCGCGGCCTCGCGCTCCAGCCCGAGATCATCGTCGCCGACGAACCGGTCTCCGCCCTCGACGTCTCCGTCCAGGCGCAGGTCGTCAACCTGCTGGACCGGCTCCAGTCCGAGTTCTCCCTCTCGTACGTCTTCATCGCGCACGACCTGTCGATCGTGCGGCACATCTCGGACCGGGTCGGCGTCATGTACCTCGGCCGGATCGTGGAGATCGGCACCGACGCCCAGATCTACGACCACCCCACCCACCCCTACACCCAGGCGCTGCTCTCCGCCGTGCCCGTGCCGGACCCCGAGGCCCGCGCCCACCGCGAGCGGATCATCCTCACCGGCGACGTGCCCTCCCCGGCCAACATCCCCTCCGGCTGCCGCTTCCGCACCCGCTGCTGGAAGGCGCAGCGGCGGTGCGAGCTGGAGGTCCCGCTGCTCGCCGTCCCGGCCGTCTTCCGCCTCACCGACAGCCCCGCCAAGCACGACTCCGCCTGCCACTTCGCGGAGGAGAAGCAGGTGGTCCCGCCGGAGCAGTCGCTGCCCCATCCCGAGCCGCTGGAGGAGGGCCCCGCCCCGGCGGAGGCCGCCCGCGAGGCGGGGGCGACGGAGGAGCGGCCCGAGGGGCCCGAGGAGCCGGGCAGCCCGAAGACCCTTTAACACCCCGGCAATCGAGGGGAATCGGATCCGATATACGGATATCGGATCCTGCTGAACGTGCGGCCGTGCGGGTGCCGTCGGCCGGCGGGGCTCCCCGGAGCCCCGCCGGCCGTTACTCCGTCACGTCCGCCCCGCCCCTTGGCCGGAACCGCTTGTTTCGGCCGCCGTTGACCGTGAGTATCGGCCGCGTGACTGTGACACGACCGGCACGTCTCACCGGGGCCGCGCTCGCCGCCGGGCTCGCCCTCGTCCCCTTCGTCTGGATCCTGCGCGACCTCGCCGCCCTCGGCTCGCCCGAGGACCTGTTCTGGTACTGGGCCGGCGACCGCTTCCGGCTCTCCCGGATCCGGGCGGCCACCACCCTGCTCGACCCGGTCCTCTGCCTCGCCGCCGCCGGCACCGCCCTCGCCGCCCTGCGCTCCCGGCACGCCGCCGGGGCGCTCGCCGCCACCGGCGCCGTCGTCCTCGCCGTCCGCCTGCCCGGCCTCTGGACCCACGGCACCGGCCCCCTCGTCACCGCCCTGACCGAACTCGCCCTCGCCGCCGGGCTGCTCGTCACCGCCCTCGCCGGCCGCCGCCCGCCCGCCGCCCCCGAGGAGCGCACCCCCACCCGGCCCCGCCGCGGACCGGCCGTCGCCGCCGGCCTCCTGCTCATCGCCGCGGCCCTCGTCCTGCTGGTCCAGGAGGTCCGCTGGATCACCCGGGTCGACCCCCGGTTCGCCGTCGACCGCTTCACCGGCGGCCGGTCCGTCCTCGGCGCCGCGCTGGGCGTCCCGCCCGGCTGGCTGGCGCTCGTCCTGATCGGCCTCTACCTGACCGCCGCCGGCTCCGCCCTCGCCGCCGCCCGTCACACCCGCCCCCTCGGCGTCCTCGCCGGCGGCCTCCTGCTCGCCGACGGCCTGGCCGAAGTCGCCCGGCTGATCCGCGTCCACGTCCACTACGACGTCTGGTACGTCACCGCCCCCGAGGTCGACGTCCCCGGCCTCGCCACCTCCGGCTACGCGGCACTCGCCGGGGCCGCCGTCCTCGCCCTGCTGGCCGGGCGCGGCGCCCCCGACGCCGCACCCGCACCCTGGGCCCCGGCGGCGACCCCGCCGCCGCCCTACCCGCGCCCGCCCGGCTGGTGATCCGGGAAGCCGCCCAGCGACCGCTTCAGGAAGTCGACCTGGAGCAGCAGCAGGTTCTCCGCCACCTGCTCCTGCGGGGTCATGTGCGTCACCCCCGACAGCGGCAGCACCTCGTGCGGCCGGCCCGCCGCGAGCAGCGCCGACGACAGCCGCAGCGCGTGCGCCACCACCACGTTGTCGTCCGCCAGCCCGTGCACGATCATCATCGGCCGGGCCGGCTCCTGCGGCGCCGCCAGACCGTCGTCGGTGAGCAGCGACTGCGCCGCGTACACCTCCGGATCCGCGTCGGGCGTGCCCAGGTACCGCTCGGTGTAGTGGGTGTCGTACAGCCGCCAGTCGGTCACCGGCGCCCCCACCACCGCCGCGTGGAAGACGTCCGGCCGCCGCAGCGCCGCGAGCCCCGCCAGATAGCCGCCGAACGACCAGCCGCGCACCGCCACCCGGCCCAGGTCCAGCGGGAACCGCTCCGCCAGCGCCCGTACCGCCGCCACCTGGTCCTCCAGCGTCACCGCGAAGTCCCGCAGCACCGCCTTCTCCCAGGCCGGCGACCGCCACGGCGTGCCCCGGCCGTCCGCCACCACCACGGCGAAGCCCTGCTCGGCGAACCACTGCGAGGTCAGGTGCGCGTTGTGCGCGGCCACCACCCGGGGCCCGTGCGGACCGCCGTACGGATCCATCAGCACCGGCAGCGGCCCCTGCCCCGACTCGTACCAGGACGGCAGCAGCACCGCGCAGGGGATCCGCCGCTCACCCGCCTCCGTGAACACCGGCCGGGCCCGCAGCGGCGGTTCGACCGCGGACGAGCCCACCACCGCCACCGGCTTCCCGTCGCGCAGCACCCGCGCCACCGCGCCCGCCGTCTCCGGCCGCGCGGACACCAGCACGGTCACCGCGCCGCAGCGCACCGCCCCGTGCCAGCCCGCGCCCTCCGAGACCCGCTCCACGCCCCCGGCCGACACCCGGTACACATGCGCCTCGCCGGTCTCCGGCTCCGCCGCCGCCTCGCCCGCCGACGCCGTCACCAGCACGTCGTCCGCGCCCACGTCGAGCACCGCCCGGACGTGCAGCGCGGCGTCCGTCAGCCGCTCCTCGCCCACGGCCAGCGCCCGCGCCCCGCTCTCGTCGCCGACCCGCACCAACTGCCCGTCCGGCGACCAGCACGGCACCCCCGGGATCAGCTCCAGCCAGGCCGGATCCTCCTCCTCCCGCACGGTCGCGGTGGTGCCCGCCGCGGTGTCCACCGCCAGCACCCGCGCGCTGCGCTGGTCCCGCGCCTGCACCAGCAGCAGCGGCGCGCCCGCCGAGGACCAGTGCACGCGCGCGAGGTACGGGAACCGCTCCCGGTCCCACACCACCTCGGTGCGGGAGCCGTCGAGGCCGTACAGGAAGAGCCGCACCTCCGCGTTGGGCGTGCCCGCCGCCGGGTAGCCGACCCGCTGGGGCTCGCGCTCCGGGTGCGCCGGGTCCGCGATGAACCAGCGGCGCACCGCGCGGTCGTCGGCGCGGGCCACCAGGAGCCGGTCCGACTCCGGCGACCACCAGAAGCCGCGGTCCCGGCCCATCTCCTCGGAGGCGATGAATTCGGCCAATCCGTAGGTCGTGTGCCCGTCCTCCGGAACCGCCAGTTCCGTGTCACCGGAACCATCCGCTCCGACCACCCGCAGCGCGCCCCCCGACACGTACGCCACCCGCCGCCCGTCCGGCGACGGCCGCGGGTCGATCACCGGCCCCGGCACCGGGAGCTCGCGGGCCGTCCCGGCCCGCAGCTCGGCCGTGAACAGCCGCCCGGACAGGGCGAACGCCGCCAGCTCGACCGTCGCGTCCACCGCGTACCCGACGATCCCCGCCGACCCCTCGCGGCTCCGCTCGCGCCGGGCCCGCTCCTCCGGGGACAGCTCCTCCTCCGCCCCCGCGAGCAGCGCCGACGGCTCCGCGACGACCCGTTCCACCGGCTCCCCGCCGTCCGCCGGCAGGTCGAGCACCCACAGCAGGTGCGTCCGGTCGGTGCCCGAGCCGGAGCGGACGAAGACGACGCGCTCCCCGTCCGGGGAGACCGAGAAGCCGCGCGGCACCCCCAGGCCGAACCGCTGGGTCCTGGCGTGCAGACGCGGGAAGGAGAGCCCCACGGGTGGGGCGGACGAGTACTGCTGAGGCATGGTCATAAGGCTGAAAGTAGCGCTGTGAGCCCCCTCGCGCGCCTGTACGCCGATCAATGCGCGGGTACGGATAGTTATGATCCGTAGCGCTTGGTGGGTGCCCCCGCGTGGGTATGCACTCGCGTACGAACCCCGGGCACATGCCCGGGGACCGCACCACCCGCACGAACCCTGCCCGACCCGCTCGCAAGAACCGCTCGTATTCCCGACCGAAGGTGGAGGTGAACCGCCGTGGCACTCTCGCTCTCGATCTCCGTGGTGGTGCTGCTGGCGATCGTCGTCTTCCTGCTGATCCGGAAATCCGGACTCAAAGCCGGTCATGCGGTGGTCTGCGCGCTCCTGGGCTTCTACCTCGCCAGCTCCTCCCTCGCCGACTCCATCACCACCCTCACCACCAACGTGGCGAGCATGATCGCCGGCCTCAAGTTCTGACCCGGGCGGTCTCCGGCGGCCCCGCCTCGTAGGGTGGGGCCATGACCGATCTCCCCGCCCGTCGTCTGCTCCTCGTACACGCGCACCCCGACGACGAGTCGATCAACAACGGCGCCACCATGGCCCGGTACGCGGCCGAAGGCGCCCTTGTCACCCTGGTCACCTGCACCCTGGGCGAGGAGGGCGAGGTCATCCCGCCCGACCTGGCCCACCTGGCTCCCGACCGCGAGGACCGGCTCGGCCCGCACCGCGTCGGCGAACTCGCCGCCGCGATGGCCGCCCTCGGCGTCACCGACCACCGCTTCCTCGGCGGCCAGGGCCGCTTCCGCGACTCCGGGATGATGGGCGTCCCCCAGAACGAGCGCGCCAACGCCTTCTGGAACACCGACGTCGACACCGCCGCCGCGTACCTGGTCGAGGTGATCCGCGAGACCCGCCCCCAGGTCCTCGTCACCTACGACCCCGACGGCGGCTACGGCCACCCCGACCACATCCAGGCCCACCGGGTCGCCATGCGCGCCGCCGACCTCGCCGCCGACCCCGGCCACCGCCCCGACCTCGGCCCGGCCCACACCATCGCCAAGATCTACTGGAACCGGGTGCCCCGCCCCGTCGCCGAGGCCGGCTTCGCCCGCCTGGCCGCCGAGGGCTCCGCCTTCCCCGAGGACGCCGCCCTCGACGACGTCCCCGGCGTCGTCGACGAGGAGCGGATCACCACCGAGATCGACGGCGGCGACCTCGCCGCGGCGACCTCGTACGCGGCCCGCAAGAGCGCCGCCATGGCCGCCCACGCCACCCAGGTCGCCGTCGACGGCCCCTGGTTCGCCCTCTCCAACGACCTCGGCCAGCCGCTCTTCACCACCGAGTACTACGAGCTCGTCCGCGGCACCTCCGGGGCCCCCGCCGGCGAGCGCGAGACCGACCTCTTCGCCGGTCTCCCCGAGGAGGCGACCGCCCGATGACCAGCCCCGCCGCCCGGTACGCCGCCTACGCCGGCCTCCTCGTCCTCGGTGCCGTCACCGGCACCGCGGGCGCCCTCGTCCAGGCCGCCTGGCTCCCCCTCGGCCTGCTCCTCGCCCTCCTCGGCACCGCCGCCCTCTTCTACGGCGGCATGCGCGCCACCGGGAACCAGGTCGGCCTCGCCGCCGCCGGCGGCGGCTGGCTCCTCGCCGTCATCGTGCTCAGCCTCGGCCGCCCCGAGGGCGACGGGCTCTTCGGCGGCGGCCTCGGCGAGCTGCTCTTCCTCTTCGGGGGCATGGGCGCCGCTGTGGCCTGCGCCACCGTCAGCAGGCTGCCGCAGAACACCCCGTAGCCGTCCCCCGGGCCACCCGTCGGCGGCCGGAGTCCGCACCGAGCGGATAACCGGCGGCGCCGGACAGTATGGTGGTGCGCGCCGCCGAACCGCCCGGGACAGTACGAGCATCAGCAAGAGCGGGCGGCGGAGCCAACCGGGAGATCCTGCTTTGAGTCGTGAAACTGGTCGAGAGACCGACAGTTCGTCCTCCGGCGCCCAGGGGCGCGGCGGGGCCGCCTACCCGTCGGGAACCCAGCCTTACGGATCCCGCCAGTATCCGTCGCTCCACCCGGCGCAGGACGCGCCGGAGGAGGGCCCCGGCGCGCCCGCCGCGCCGCCGGAGGAGCCGAAGACCGAGACCACCCTGACGACCCGGATCCGCATCAACATTCCGGGTTCGCGGCCGATCCCGCCCGTCGTGGTCCGCAAGCCCGTCGCCGGCGCCGCCGACGACGCCGCGGCGACCGCCGAGCCGGAGCGGACCGCTCCCGCGCCGGCCCCGGAGCCCGAGCCGGAGCCGGCTCCCGCCCCGGCCGCGCCCGAGCCGCCGCAGGCCGCCGCCGAGGCGCCCAAGGCGAAGGAGCCCAGCGACTGGTTCGCGCCCCGCAAGAGCGCGCCCACGGCCCCCGCGCCCGGCCCCGCCGCCCCGGCGGCCCCGGCCCCCGCCGCGCCCGCCCCGAAGGCCCCCGGCGGCCCGCAGACCCCCGGCACCGGCTTCGCGGGCTCCGCGACCGCCGGCGTCCCCACGGTCGGCAGCGCGCCCTCCAGCCGCCCCGTCAGCAACCCGCTGTACGACACCGGCACCCTCCCCGGCTACGACGGCACCCCCGCCGCCGGCGTCCCCCTGTACGACGGCCCCGCGCCCGGCACCCAGGACGGGACCCCGGCGGGCGGCACGCCCGCGTACGACGGCACGCCCGCCGAGGGGACGCCCAGGTACGACGCCACCCCGGCGGCCGGCTCGCCCCGGTACGACGGACAGCCCACCGGCCCGACCACGGGACCGGCCAGCGGCATCGCCGACCTCGGCGGCGGCGCCCCCCAGCGTCCCGCCATGCCCCGCCGCCCCGGCCCGGGTGCGGCCCGCGGCCCGATGGCCGGCGGTCCGGTCCCCGGCGGTCCCGTCCCCGGCGGTCCGGTGCCCGGCGGCCCCGGCCCGTACGGCCCCGGCGGCGCCCCGCGCATGTCCGACGACACCGCGATCCTGACGCCGCAGCAGCCCGCCCCGGTGCCGGGCCCCGGCGGTCCCGGCGCCCCGGGCGACCCCGCCGGCGGCAAGGTGTCCGGCGACACCCTGACGAGCGGCATCCCGGTCGTGCCCCCGGCCGCCGGCCGGCCCGGCCCGGGCGGGCCGCCCCGGCCCCCGCACCAGGAGCGGGCCCCCCAGCCGGCGCCGGCCCCCCGGCCCGCGCCGAAGCCCGCCCCCGCGAAGAAGGGCCGCTCCAAGCTGGTCCTGGTGGCCGCCGGGGTCGTCGGCATCGCCGGCGTCGCCTACGGCGCCGGACTCCTCCTCAACCACTCCGACGTCCCGAAGGGCACCACCGTGCTCGGCGTGGACATCGGCGGCGGGACGAAGGACGAGGCCGTCAACAAGCTGGAGGCGACGCTCGGCAAGCGCGCCGCGACCCCGCTGCAGCTCTCCGTGGGCGGCAAGAAGATCCAGCTCGCCCCCGACAAGGCCGGTCTCTCCCTGGACAGCCAGGAGACGGTCCGGGGCGCCGCCGGCAGCGACTACAACCCGGTCTCGGTGATCGGCTCCCTCTTCGGCGGCGAGCGGGTCGCGAAGCCGGTCTTCCCGGTCGACGACGAGAAGCTCGCGGTCGCGCTCCGGGACCTCGCGGGCTCCTCCTCGTCGGCGACCGAGGCGACGATCCTGTTCGCCCCGAACAAGGTCACCGCCGTCGAGGGCAAGCCCGGCCAGGGCCTCGACGTCCAGCGCTCGATGATCTCCGTCAAGGACGCCTTCCGCGCCCAGGTCGAGACCGGCGTGACCAAGGTCGTCGAACTCCCGGTCAGCGTCCGCAAGCCCACGGTCACCAAGGCCGAACTGGACCGGGCGATGAAGGAGTTCGCCCAGCCCGCCATGTCCGGCCGGATCACCATCCGGGCCGGCGGCAAGGAGATCGACTTCGGCCCGGCCCGCTCGCTGCCGCAGATCCTCTCCATGAAGGCCGTCGACGGACACCTGGTGGAGGTCTACGACAAGAAGGCGATCACCCGCCTCCTCGAAGGCACCTTCGACGGCGTCATGATCACCAAGGGCGACGGCAGCAAGCACGAGGTCTCCGCCGACGACGTCGCCTTCGTGATGCGCGACGCCCTCCGCGGCAGGACCAAGGCCGAGCGCACCGCGACGATCGACCTCAGCGGCGAGGGCTGACCCCCGGCCCGAGCCCACCCCGACACCCCCGCGGGCACCCGCCCGGGGGGTGTCGGCGTCCGGCGGCGCAGCACCGCCGCTCACAATGGGGGCATGCACCTGACCGCAGACATCCTCGTCGCCCTCATCGCACTCCTGCACGCCTACATCCTCGTGATGGAGATGTTCCTGTGGGAGAAGGACGCCGGTCGCCGCTTCTCCGGCTTCGACGCGCGGCTCGCCCGCGAGACCGCGACCATGGCCGCCAACCAGGGCCTCTACAACGGCTTCATCGCGGCGGGACTCGTCTGGGGCCTGATCGCCGACGACCCGACCGGCTTCCGGGTCCAGGTCTTCTTCCTGTCGTGCGTCGTCGTCGCCGGCCTCTACGGCGCCGCCACCGCCAACCGCCGCATCCTCTTCGCCCAGGCCCTCCCCGGCGCCCTCGCCCTCTCCGCCGTCCTCGTCGCCGGCTGAGCGCCCGGCGCACCTGACGCCCCCTCATCGCCGCGCCCCGGAAAGTCGTTCGCCCTGCTCGGACGGCCCCGCCTAGACTCGGCGGCCTGGGAGCGGGGTCGTAGCACAGAGGTAATGCGCCGCGATGGCATCTCGGAGGACGCCGGTTCGAATCCGGTCGCCCCGCTCCCTCTCTTCCGCGAACCCCTGGCCCGCCCCCGCCCCCCGACGTAGCCTCGCTCCATGATCACCCAGGAGCTCACCGACGCCGAGGTCGCCGCCGCGGCGGCCCGCGCCGGCGCCGAGGTCGTCCGCGGCCTCCACGGACAGGAACTCGAACGGATCGACAAGGGCGCGGGCGACTTCGCCACCACCGCCGATCTCGCGGCCGAGCGGGCCATCCTCGACGTCCTGCGCGCCGCCCGCCCCGACGACGCGATCCTCGGCGAGGAGAGCGGCCGGCAGGGCGCGGCCGACGCCGACCGCCAGTGGCTGGTGGACCCGCTCTGCGGCACCCTCAACTACGCCGTCGGCAACAAGCTGGTGGCCGTCAACGTGGCCCTGCGCGGCGGGGCGGCGGCCGTCGCGGACCCGTTCGGCGGCGAGGACGGGGAGGTGTTCCACACCGACGGCACGCGCGCGTGGGGGCAGGACGGGAAGCCCCTCGCCCCGACCGCCGCGACCGGGCTCGTCGACGTCAACCTGGACCCGCCGTTCCCCGGCGCCCCCGGCTTCCGCGCCGTCGACCTCCTCGCCCACCCGGACTTCGTCGCCGGGTTCCGCCCCCGCGTGGTCTCCACCTCGCTCGCGCTCGCCTGGGTCGCGGCGGGCAAGCGGGCCGCGTACGTCACCGACGGGGGCGACCTCACCGGCAGCGTCCACTTCGCCGCCGGCATCGCCCTCTGCCGGGCCGCCGGCTGCGTCGTCACCGGCATCGACGGCGCCCCCCTGGAGGCGGGCCGCGCCCGCGGGCTCGTCGCCGCCGCCGACGCCCCCACCCACGCCCGCCTGATGGACCTCATCCGCTCCCAGGGCCGGTTCAGCCCGGCCCAGGGCTAGGCCGTCTCTTCCGGATCATGCCGGGCTCGCGACGCCTGGCACGCACGCTCGCCGCGTTGTCGTCGGTCGCCGACTCCCCCAGCTACCGCTGGGAGGTGCCCCCACCGCGTCGGCTCCCTCCTCCGCCTTGCGAGCGCACGCACCGGACGCCGCTCCCTGATCCGGCCTGATCCGAAAGAAACGACCTAGTTCAGCCGCGCCCGGGCCGCCTGGGCCCGGTGGCGGATCGCGGCGGCGGAGTCCGGGTCGACCGCGTCCATGATCTGCGCGTACGCCTCCATCTCGGCCGCGCCGGTCAGGAAGTCGCCGCGCTGGACGAGGAGTTCCGCCCGCTCGTAGCGGAGGCGGGCCGGGTGGGACGGGAGCAGCAGCGCCAGCTCCACCGCCCACAGGGCCACATCGGAGCGCTCCGGGCGGGGGGTCGCCCAGGCGCGGATGTTGCCGAGGATCCGCAGCACGATCGCGCCCGGCTCGGCCGGCCGCAGCATGGAGCGGTCCAGGGCCTCGCCGGTCGCGCTCGCCACCAGCAGTTCGGCGTCCTCCGCCGTCATCGGCAGCCCGCCGGCGAAGGGGTCGGCGAGGTCCAGGTCGGCCGGGTCGCCGAAGCCGACGACGAAGTGGCCGGGCAGCCCGAGCCCGTACACCGGCGCACCGGCCCGCCGGGCGACCTCGATCCACACCACGGACAGCAGGATCGGCAGACCGCGCCGGCGCCGCAGCACCTCGTGCAGCAGCGAGGACTCCAGGCGCTGGTAGTCGGCGGGGACCCCCTCGAACCCCTCGCGGCCGCCGAGGAGCGCCGCCAGCTCGGCCTTCCACGCGCCGGTGAAGCGGGTGCCGTACGGGACGAGCCCGGCGAGCCGGTCGAGTTCGACGTCGGCCTCGACCAGGTCCTGTTCGGTGACGGCCGGGTCCGCCACGGCGCAGATCAGCAGGCAGAGCCGGGCGAGGTCGGGCCGCTCGGCCCTGGCCTCCTCCGCGAACTCCCGCCGCCGGTCCGGCGTCCGGTCGGGCGGCGGCTTCAGGGGGTCCTCCGCGCTCACGCCTCGCTCACGCCTCCGCCTGCCGGTAGTGGTGGTAGTGGTGGTGCACCGCGAAGCCCATCCCCTCGTACAGCGCCCGCGCCGCCTCGTTGTCGCTCTCGACCTGGAGCCAGGCCGCCGACGCGCCCTCGTCGAGGGCCTGCCGGGCGAGCGCGGTCATGACCGCGGTGGCCAGTCCCCGACGGCGGAGCTCCGGATCGACCTCTATCGCCAGGAAGCCGGCCCACCGTCCGTCGACGACACAACGCCCGATGGCGGCCGGTACTTCCCCGGTGCCCGCGACGGACGCGAACCACACACTCGGCCCCGCGCCGAGCACCTGCCGCACCGCCGGGCTCGTCGCCGTGAACCGCTGGTAGCGGCGCAGCCACGCCTCGTCGGGCGTCCGGGAGAGGCGGACCTCCACGGGGCCGGGCTCCCGGTCGGCGAGCGGCGCGAGGGCCGCGATCCGCAGCTCGGCCGTGACCTCACGGGTCCAGCCGAGCCGTTCCAGCTCGGCGGAGAGCAGCTCCTGGGTGCCCTCGGCGCCGGTCGCGGTCTGCACGTACGCGGGCAGCTTCCGGTCCGCGTACCACTCCCGCACGACCGCCAGCGCGTCGGCGACCGGCAGCCCGGGATCGCCCGCCGGCAGCACCGAGTTGGCCCGCCGGGTGAATCCGTCGGCGGCCCGCAGGGTCCACTCCCCGAGCATCTCGCTCTCGACCGGCTGCCACGCGCGCGCGGCGGCCCGGGAGAGCTCCGGGAAGGTGGCGGCGGGGCCGCGGCGGCGGGCCGGCGCCGCCGGCACGATCTTGCCCGCGACCAGGCGCGGTTCCGGGATCCGGACGGTCTCGCCGCTCTTTCGTGTGATCGTGAGCACACCCGCGTCCCAGGATGTGAGCACCCCAACGGCGTCCGTGAATCGTTCACCCTCCGACGGGGAGTCCGTCACATACCGAACGGAGACACGTTTCCCCACGTCAGCGCTGGTGACACGGACCTCAAGCCGTCCTCCGCCGGTGAATTCCACAGCTTCTCCGCCCCTCCTGTTCGGATCGCCCTCAAGAACGGAGATACTAGGTGCGGGCATCGACGACACCGCGCTCCCGCGCAGACCAGCCCTACCGAGGAGGAACGACAGCGTGACCTACGTCATCGCGCAGCCTTGTGTCGACGTCAAGGACAAGGCTTGCATCGAGGAGTGCCCCGTCGACTGCATCTACGAGGGCAAGCGATCTCTCTACATCCACCCGGACGAGTGCGTCGACTGTGGAGCCTGTGAGCCGGTCTGCCCGGTCGAGGCGATCTTCTACGAGGACGACACCCCGGAGGAGTGGAAGGACTACTACAAGGCGAACGTCGAGTTCTTCGACGACCTGGGTTCGCCCGGTGGCGCCTCCAAGCTCGGCGAGATCGAGCGCGACCACCCCTTCATCGCCGCCCTGCCGCCGCAGAACGGCTGATCTTTCGTTGCACCCGCTCTCGGTCCCGTACGGCTCCACCGCCGTGCGGGACCGACGCGTATCGCGTACGCACTGAGGAAGTGAGCCAACCCGTGAGCGCAGTCTCTTCGCGCCTGCCCGTCTTCCCCTGGGACAAGCTGGAGCCGTACAAGGCGACCGCCCTGGCCCACCCGGACGGGATCGTGGACCTGTCGGTCGGCACGCCGGTCGACCCGGTGCCCCCGCTGATCCAGGAGGCCCTGGTGGCCGCGGCGGACTCGCCGGGCTATCCGACGGTCTGGGGCACCCCGGCGCTGCGCGACGCGCTCACCGGCTGGTGCGGGCGACGGCTCGGCGCGACCGGCTTCGCCCACGAGAACGTGCTGCCGGTGGTCGGCTCCAAGGAGCTGGTCGCCTGGCTGCCGACCCAGCTGGGCCTCGGCGCCGGGGACAAGGTGGCCTACCCGCGGCTCGCGTACCCGACGTACGAGGTCGGCGCGCGGCTCTGCGGCGCGGAGGCGGTGGTCTACGACGACCCCACGGAGCTGGACCCGGCCGGCCTGAAGCTGCTGTGGCTCAACTCCCCGTCGAACCCGACCGGCAAGGTCCTCCCGAAGGACGAGCTCACCCGGATCGTGGCCTGGGCCCGCGAGCACGGCGTCCTCGTCTTCTCCGACGAGTGCTACCTCGAACTGGGCTGGGAGGCCGACCCGGTGTCGGTCCTGCACCCGGACGTCTGCGGCGGCTCGTACGAGGGGATCGTCGCCGTCCACTCGCTCTCCAAGCGCTCCAACCTGGCCGGCTACCGGGCGGCGTTCGTCGCCGGCGACGCGGCCGTCCTCGGCGAGCTGCTCCAGATCCGCAAGCACGGCGGCATGATGACCGCGGCGCCCGTCCAGGCCGCCACCGTCGCCGCCCTCGGCGACGACACCCACGTCGCCGAGCAGCGCGCCCGGTACGCGGCCCGGCGTGCCGCCCTGAAGGGCGCCCTGGAGGCCCACGGCTTCCGCATCGAGCACTCCGAGGCCAGCCTCTACCTGTGGGCCACCCGCGACGAGCCCTGCTGGGACACGGTGGCGTACCTGGCGGAGAAGGGGATCCTGGTCGCCCCGGGCGACTTCTACGGCGAGGCGGGTGCCCGCTTCGTGCGGGTCGCCTTCACGGCGACGGACGAGCGGGTCGACGCGGCGGTCAAGCGCCTCGGCTGACCGCGCGGTCACGGTACGCGGAAGGGCCCGGGCGCGTGTGCGACCCGGGCCCTTCCGTGCGTCCGCCGACGGCTCAGCCGAGGGGCAGGCCGCCCAGCATCTGGCCGGCCGGGGCGCCGCCCAGCGCGCCGGCCGCCGGGGTGCCGCCGGTGCTGTCGGCGGCGGCACCGGCCGTCTCGCCGAGCGCCTGGCCGGCGCTGCCCGCGGTCTCGCCGGCGATCTCCTGGGCCGCCGGGGTGGCGGTCTTGCCGGCCGCGCCCACGGCCTTGCCGGCGGCCGGGACGGCCGTGCCGACGGCCTCGCCGCCGGTCGCGCCCGCGACACCGGTCGTGGTCCGGGCGGCACCGTCGACGGCCGAACCCGCGTCGGCCGCGTCCAGCGCGGTCAGGCCACCGAGCGCGCCGGTCGGCGCGAGGCCCTGGTCCAGGGCGCTCGCGGAGCCGGCCGCGCCGACCACGGGGGCTGCGCCGGCCGCGACGATCAGGGCGACACGGGCGATCCGGCGGGTCAGGGGGAGGGACATGGTGCTCCTTCGACGGAAGACGGTGAGGACGTTGCGTCTGCGGGCTGCACAACCGAGCCGGGGGCGGGGGAGGTTGCGGGCGTCGAAGGTAAAGGCTGGGTCATGCGTCGTATTGTCGGGTGGGGAGGAAAGCGGACGAACGCCGCCGCGCGCCCCCCACTGCCGAACCGTCACTCCTCTTGCGCCCCAAGCCCCCCGGGCGCCCCACGCGCCGCACCGCGCGACCGGCTTCCCCCAGACGGCCGATCCCCGTCCCGGGCGACCCCACCGCACACCAGTCCACCCCGCGGACGGACCGGTTCACGGGGTCACGTCCACGCGGTCGGGCAGGCGGGAACGGGCGGGGGCGGCCCTCGTCAGCGGACGAGCCGGAGGCGGACCGTCGCGGCGGGGGAGGAGGACGACTCCGACGCCTCCCAGCCGCCGCCCGAGTCGTCCGCGCGCCAGACCCGGCCTCCGTACGCGACCTCCGCGACCCGCAGCGCGTCCGACCGGGCCACCGCCCACTGCGCCAGCTCCCAGCCGCGCCGCTCCCCGCCGCCCCGGACGGGCACCACGAGGACGGCCGGCTCCGCCGCCGAGCGGCCCGCGCTGGCACCGCCGGAGACCGAGGTGGGCGCGGCCGACTCGCCGAAGGCCCGGACCAGCTCCGTACGGACGAGGGCGGGGTCGCCGGACCGGCCGTCCTTCAGGTCGGCCGTGCAGGAGAGCGCCGCCGGGGCCCGCCCGGTCAGCGCCGCGGACAGCAGCGTCGCGTCCGGCTCGTGCTTGGCGTACGCCTGCGGGAAGCCGCTCTTCTGGACCTTCTGCGCCGCCACCGTCAGCGGCATCCGCGAGTAGCCCGGGACCTTCTCCAGACCCTCGTAGAACTTCCCGGCCGAGTACACCGGGTCCATGATCTGCTCCGGGGTGCCCCAGCCCATCGACGGGCGCTGCTGGAACAGGCCCAGCGAGTCCCGGTCGCCGTGCTCGATGTTCCGCAGCGCCGACTCCTGGAGCGCGGTCGCCAGCGCGATCGTGACCGCCCGCTCGGGCAGTCCCCGCGAGGTCCCGACCGCGGCGATCGTCGCCGCGTTCGACGCCTGCTCGGGGGTGAACTCGTAGCGGTTGTCCCCGCTGCCCACGGCGCACCGGGGCGCGCCTTTGCTGCCGGTCATCTGGTGGACGGCGATGTACGACACGAGGCCGCACAGGACGGCGAGAGCGGCGGCCGAACGGGCGAGTCGGCCTCGGCGGGCGGGGCGGGGGGAGTCGGACACGGGGCCCACCGTACTGGAGGCCGGGTTAGGGTCGGCATATGGCTGACATCACCGCACGGGAGACCCCGCTCGACCTCGCCCAGGACGGGGCCGCGCTCACCGCCGCCCTCGTCGACTTCGCCTCCGTCAGCGGGACCGAGAAGCCGCTCGCCGACGCGATCGAGCAGGCCCTGCGCGCCCTGCCGCACCTCAGCGTCGACCGGTACGGCAACAACGTCGTCGCCCGGACCGACCTCGGCCGCGCCGAGCGGGTCGTCCTCGCCGGCCACATCGACACCGTGCCGATCGCCGACAACGTGCCGTCCCGGCTCGACGCCGACGGCGTCCTGTGGGGCTGCGGCACCTCCGACATGAAGTCCGGCGTCGCCGTCCAGCTCCGGATCGCCGCCACCGTCCCCGAGCCCAACCGCGACCTCACCTTCGTCTTCTACGACAACGAGGAGGTCGCCGCCGACCTCAACGGCCTCGGGAAGATCGCCGCCGCCCACCCGGAGTGGCTGGAGGGCGACTTCGCCGTCCTGCTCGAACCCTCCGACGGGCAGGTCGAGGGCGGCTGCCAGGGCACCCTCCGCGTCATCCTGCGCACGGCCGGCGAGCGCGCCCACTCCGCCCGCTCCTGGATGGGCTCCAACGCCATCCACACCGCCGCGCCGATCCTCGCCCGCCTCGCCGCGTACGAGCCGCGCAGGCCGGTCATCGACGGCCTGGAGTACCACGAGGGCCTCAACGCGGTCGCGATCGAGGGCGGCGTCGCCACCAACGTCATCCCCGACGCCTGCTCGGTCACGGTCAACTACCGGTACGCCCCCGACCGCTCCCCGGCCCAGGCGCTGGCGCACGTCCGCGAGGTCTTCGCGGACTGCGACATCGCCGAGTTCGTCGTCGACGACGAGAGCCCCGGCGCGCTGCCCGGCCTCTCCCACCCGGCCGCCGAGGCGTTCATGAAGGCCGTCGGAGGCACCGCGATGCCCAAGTTCGGCTGGACCGACGTCTCCCGGTTCAGCGCGCTCGGCGTGCCCGCGGTCAACTACGGCCCCGGCGACCCGATCTACGCGCACAAGCGGGACGAGCACGTCCACGTCGACCGGATCCACCACTGCGAGGCCCGGCTCCGCGACTGGCTGACTGCCCGTCTCCCGTAATTTCGCGTTTCGTCACCTCAGTAGTCCTACGCTGACCCAAGAGCAAGAAGATCGTGATCGATCGTGGATCGGCGGAGGGAGCAGGCCATGGGCAGTCCCGAGGGAATGGCGAAGCCGGAGGAGCAGCGCCTCGGACCGGTGCTGAGGCGCAGGGACCAGGTCCAGCCGGGCACCACGGACCAGCGGCTGCTCGACACCGAGGGCGACTCGGAGTGGGTCCACACCGACCCGTGGCGGGTCATGCGGATCCAGTCCGAGTTCGTCGAGGGCTTCGGCGCGCTCGCCGAACTGCCGAGCGCCATCAGCGTCTTCGGTTCGGCGCGGACGAAGCCGGACTCGCCCGAGTACGAGGCGGGCGTACGGCTCGGCCGGGCGCTCGTCGAGGCGGGCTTCGCGGTGATCACGGGCGGCGGCCCGGGCGCCATGGAGGCGGCGAACAAGGGCGCCCGGGAGGCGAAGGGCATCTCGGTCGGCCTCGGCATCGAGCTCCCCTTCGAGCAGGGGCTCAACCAGCACGTCGACATCGGCGTGAACTTCCGGTACTTCTTCGTCCGCAAGACGATGTTCGTGAAGTACGCGCAGGGCTTCGTCGTCCTGCCCGGCGGCCTCGGCACCCTCGACGAGCTCTTCGAGGCGCTCACCCTGGTGCAGACCCGCAAGGTGACCCGCTTCCCGATCGTGCTGTTCGGCAGCGCGTACTGGAAGGGCCTCGTCGACTGGCTGAAGGACTCGGTCGTGGCGGGCGGCAAGGCGAGCGAGCGCGACCTCCTCCTCTTCCACGTCACCGACGACGTGGAGGAGGCGGTGGCGCTGGTCAGCAAGGAGGTCGGGCGCTGACCGGCCGCGCCGGCCGCTGAGCGGTCACGGGAAGGGGCCGCGTGGGGGAGAGCCCGCCGCGGGCGCCCCTTCCCGTACCCGGCCCGGCTAGGCCGTCTCTTCCGGATCATGCCGGGCTCGCGGCGTCTTGCACGCACGCTCGCGGCGTTGTCGTCGGTCGCCGACTCCCCCAGCTACCGCTGGGAGGTGCCCCCACCGCGTCGACTCCCTCCTCCGCCTTGCGAGCGCACGCACCGGACGCCGCTCCCTGATCCGGCCTGATCCGAAAGAAACGACCTAGGCGAGCCCCCGCCGCGCGACGGCAGGGGGCCGGTGACCGGCGATCGACGCCACCATGTCGAGCACCTGCCGGGTCTCCGCGACCTCGTGGACGCGGTACACCTGCGCCCCCAGCCACGCCGACACGGCGGTCGTCGCCAGCGTCCCCAGCACCCGCTCCTTCACCGGCCGGTCCAGCGTCTCCCCGACGAAGTCCTTGTTCGACAGGGAGACGAGGACCGGCCACCCCGTCTCCGCCATCTCGCCGAGGCGCCGCGTCGCCTCCAGGCTGTGCCGGGTGTTCTTCCCGAAGTCGTGACCGGGGTCGATCATGATCCCGTCCCGCCGCACGCCCAGCGCGACCGCCCGCTCGGCCAGGCCCACGGTGACCCGCAGGATGTCGGCCATCACGTCCTCGTACTCCACCCGGTGCGGCCGGGTCCGCGGCTCGGCGCCGCCCGCGTGGGTGCAGACCAGGCCCGCGCCGTACCGCGCGGCGACCTCCGCGAGCCGCGGGTCGACCCCGCCCCAGGCGTCGTTGAGCAGGTCCGCGCCGGCCTCGCAGACCGCCTCGCCGACGTCCGCCCGCCAGGTGTCCACACTGATCACCACGTCGGGGTGGCGGCGCCGGACCTCCGCGACGAAGCCGACCGTGCGGCGGGCCTCCTCCTCGGCCGTGACCTCCTCGCCGGGGCCGGCCTTGACGCCGCCGATGTCGATGATCGCGGCGCCCTCGGCCACCGCCTGCTCGACGCGGGCGAGCGCCGGCTCGTCGCGGAAGGTCGCGCCCTGGTCGTAGAAGGAGTCCGGGGTCCGGTTCACGATCGCCATGATCACCGGCTCGTGCGGCCCGAATTCACGCCGTCCCAAGCGCAGCATCCCTTATGTCCTCCCTCGCGACCCGTCGACGGCGTCCTGTGCAGTCGTCTGCGACCCTAACTGTCGGCGGCGCATGGCACGATCGGCACGGGACGTTTTCCACTCCGGGAGAGGCGCGCTGGTGTTCTGGTTTCTGCTCATCACGATGGTCGTGGTCGTCGCGGCCGTGACCCTCGCCGTGGTCGGCGGCGGCGACAGCGAGGTGCTGCCCGACGCGGCCCCCGAGCAGCTGGTGGACCCGCTGCCGCTGAGCCGCCCCGTGGACCGCTCCGACGTCGAGGCGCTGCGGCTGCCGGTCGCCGCCCGCGGCTACCGGATGGAGGACGTGGACGACGTCCTGGACCGGCTCGCGGCGGAGCTCGCCGAGCGCGACGCCCGGATCGCGGAGCTGGAGGCGGCCCTCGCGGGCGCGCCGGCCGCCGGCGAGACGGCGGAGGGCGACGAGCGATGACCGGCGGGGCGATCCCGGGCCCCGACGGGCGGCCGCGCTGCCCCTGGGGCCTGTCGACCGAGGACTACACCGCGTACCACGACGAGGAGTGGGGCCGCCCGGTCCGCGGCGACGACGCCCTCTTCGAACGGCTCTGCCTGGAGGCCTTCCAGTCGGGCCTCTCCTGGATCACCATCCTGCGCCGCCGGGAGGGCTTCCGGCGCGCCTTCGCCGGCTTCCGCATCGCCTCCGTCGCCGGCTTCGGGGACGCCGACCGCGAGCGGCTCCTCGCCGACGAGGGCATCATCCGCAACCGGGCCAAGATCGACGCGACCCTCGCCAACGCGAAGCTGCTCGCCGACTGGGCCCCCGGCGAGCTGGACGCCCTGATCTGGTCCCACGCCCCCGACCCGGCGGCCCGCCCCGCCCCGCGCACCCTGGCCGACGTCCCGGCCGTGACCGACGAGTCCACGGCCCTGGCCAAGGCGCTGAAGAAGCGCGGCGTCCGCTTCGTCGGCCCGACCACGGCCTACGCCCTGATGCAGGCGTGCGGCCTGGTCGACGACCATCTGACGGACTGCGTGGCCCGGGGCGGCCGGTAGCCGCCCCGGGCTCCCGTCACTTCCCGAGGTACTTCGGCTTCTCCTTGGCGAGGAAGGCGCGGACCGCGATGGTGTGGTCCTCGGAGGCGCCGGCCAGGGTCTGGAGCTCGTCCTCCTTGTCCAGGGCCTCGTCGAGCGAGTGGTCGGCGCCGTAGGCGACCGACGCCTTGAGCGCCGCGTACGCCACCGTGGGGCCCTCGGCGAGCTTCCGGGCCAGCTTGCGGGCCTCCTCGGCCAGTTCGGCGGCCGGCACCAGGCGGTTCACGATGCCCAGCTCGTACGCCTCCTGGGCGCCGATGGAGCGGGGGAAGATCAGCAGGTCGGAGGCGCGGCTCCGGCCGATCAGCCGGGGCAGCGTCCAGGACATGCCCGAGTCGGCGGTGAGCGCCACGCCCGCGAACGAGGTGTTGAAGGTGGCGGTGTCGGCGACGATCCGGTAGTCCGCGGCGAGCGCGAAGCCGAAGCCGGCGCCGGCGGCGACGCCGTTCACCGCGGCGACCACGGGCTTCTTCATGCCGGTGAGCGCCCGGACGATCGGGTTGTAGTGGTCCCGGACCGTGTTCATCGTCTCGCGGCTGCCCGTCTCCTGGTCCTGGAGGAGCAGACCGACGTGCTCCTTCAGGTCCTGGCCGACGCAGAACGCCCGGTCGCCCGCCGCCGTCAGCAGCACCGCCCGGACCGCCGGGTCGGCGGCAGCCGCCTCGGCGGCGTCCCGCAGCGCCACCTTCGCCGCGATGTTCAGCGCGTTCATGGCCTCGGGCCGGTTGAGCGTGATGGTGGCGAGCCCGTCGCTCACTTCGTACAGGACCGTGTCGGCCATCGGGACCCCTTCGTCTCGTGCGTCGGCTGATCAGCCCAGCATGACGGAGATCACCCGTACCGCCCATGTGAGCTGCGTCAAAGAATCGGGGCCCGCGGAGCGACCCGCGGCGGCGAAGTATCGCAGGCCCGACGCCGAAATGTGGGGTTTTGCGGGAGCGCGTTGCGCAAGCGATGCCGATCGATGTTGGTCATCGGGTCCTGCGATGCGGGATAATGACCTGGAAGCAATGTGTTCGAAGCCGGTGACGCGTGCTCCGCGCTATGGAGCTGCCCGGCTGAAGATGAGCTGGTTTCAGGAAGGGGAACGAGCATGGCGGCCATGAAGCCGCGGACGGGTGACGGCCCGCTCGAGGTGACCAAGGAGGGGCGGGGCATCGTCATGCGCGTTCCGCTCGAAGGCGGCGGTCGGCTCGTGGTCGAGCTGACCCCGGACGAGGCCGAGGCGCTCGGCGACGCCCTGAAGAAGGTCGTCGGCTGACCCTCCCCTATTTCCTGCACGCTGCCCCGGTACGGCCCCGCCGTCCGGGGCAGCGGTGTGTCCGGGGCGGGGTCCGCCCGCCCGGGGGCGGTCAGCCGCGCCGGACCGCGCAGAGCAGGCCGTCGCCCACCGGCAGCAGGGTCGGCAGCAGCTGGGAGCTCTCCCGGACCGTCCGCAGCAGCTCGCGGACCCGCTGCACCTCGGCGGGCTGGGCGCCCGAATCGACCGTGCGACCGTCCGCGAAGACGCCCTCGAAGCAGACGAGACCCCCAGGTCGGAGCAGGCGCAACGATTCAGCGAGGTAGTCCGGGTACTCCGCGCGGTCGCCGTCGCAGAAGACCAGGTCGTACCCGCCGTCCGCGAGCCGCGGCAGCACGTCCAGGGCCCGGCCCGGGATGAACCGCGCCCGGTTGCCGGCGAAGCCCGCCGCCCGGAACGCCGTCTTCGCGAGCTGCTGGTGCTCCGGCTGCACGTCCACGGTCGTCAGGGTGCCGTCCGGGCGCATCCCCAGCAGCAGGTAGATCCCCGACACGCCGGTGCCCGTACCGATCTCGGCGACCGCCTTGGCGTCCGTCGAGGCGGCCAGCAGACGCAGCGCCGCACCGGTGCCCTGGGAGACCGGGGCCAGCCCCGCCTCCCGGGCCCGTTCCCGGGCCCAGCGCAGTGCGTCGTCCTCGGGGACGAAGGCGTCGGCGAGCGCCCAGTCGGTCTGCCGGTTGGCGGTAATGGCCCTCTCCTGTCCCCTTAGTTGGCGCAACGGTGACTGTATCCGCTGTCAGCGGGAACCCGCAGATGGGACCGGGCGTTCACCAGGGGAGGGACGCGCGCGTGGACCGGCGGGTGACCCCGATTCAAATGCGCGTAAAGATTCTTATCCGGAGCTAACGGGCGAGGTGGCTATGGTAGGGGCTCCACTGGACACCACCAGAGCCGATAGGGGAGGTGCGGCTGCGCCTGTGGATCGGAGAGGGGCGTTCCGACGCCTCCTCAGGTCGGCGGGTGAGCCGAAATCCGTGACCGACACCGCTGACCAGAGCCACCGCACTGCCACCGCACCCACCACCGCGACCTTCGCCTCGGATGCGGAATCGCAGGCGTGGACTCCGCCCACCTGGGAGGAGATCGTCAGCACGCACAGCGGTCGCGTCTACCGACTGGCCTACCGTCTCACCGGCAACCAGCACGACGCCGAGGACCTCACCCAGGAGGTCTTCGTCCGCGTCTTCCGCTCGCTGTCGACGTACACCCCCGGCACCTTCGAGGGCTGGCTGCACCGCATCACCACCAACCTCTTCCTCGACATGGTCCGACGGAAGCAGCGCATCCGCTTCGACGCGCTCGCCGACGACGCCGCCGAGCGGCTCCCCAGCCGTGAGCCCTCACCGCAGCAGGTGTTCAACGACACCCACTTCGACGCCGACGTCCAGCAGGCCCTCGACACCCTGGCGCCCGAGTTCCGCGCCGCCGTCGTCCTCTGCGACATCGAGGGGCTGTCGTACGAGGAGATCGCCGCGACCCTCGGCGTGAAGCTCGGCACCGTCCGCAGCCGGATCCACCGCGGCCGCTCCCACCTGCGCAAGGCGCTCAAGCACCGCTCGCCCGAGGCCCGCGCCGAGCGCGCCCTGGCCACCGTCGGATGGGAGGCCGGGACAGCGTGAGCGGCACCCGTCCCCCGTCCCCGAGCCCCGCGGAGCACCACCTCGGGGACCGGCTCGCCGCGCTCGTCGACGGCGAGCTCGGCCATGACGCCCGCGAGCGGGTCCTGGCCCACCTCGCCACCTGTGCCCGCTGCAAGGCCGAGGCCGACGCGCAGCGCGCCCTCAAGAGCGTCTTCGCCTCCAGCGGAGCCCCCCAGCCCTCCGAGGGCTTCCTCGCCCGCCTCCAGGGCCTCCCCGGCGGCCCGGGCGGCCCCGGCGATCCCGGCCGCTCCCCGCTGGAGCAGCTCCTGGAGGCCGGCGGGGTGAGGAGCGACGGCTTCGCCACCGCGGCGCCCGTCGCCCCCGACACCTCCACCGGCTTCCGGGTCCACGCCGTAGCCCCGTCGGGACGGGGCCGGCGCTTCGCCGTCGCCGCCGCCGGCGCGGTCTCGTTCGCGGCCATCGCCCTCGGCGGCACCCTGCCCGTCGAGAGCTCCCTCACCACCACCGCCCGCGGCGGACCGGGCACCGGCAGCGCGGTCACCCCGCTGCGCGCGGGCGCCTCCGCGGGACCCGCCGGCTCGGCGACCGGCCGCTCGGACCGCTCCGAGCGCCCCACCGGCGGCGCGCAGTCGATCGGCAGCGCCCCGCTCGTCCCCGGCGGCACCGTCCCCACAGGAGCCGTCCCGGCGGACGTGGACCGCGCCGGCCCGGTCACGGCGGTACGGCTCCGAGCGGCGCAGACGCAGTCGCTCTTCGCCCTCTCGCCGTTCATACGGCCGACGGCCCCCGCTCTCCAGCTGGCCTTCGGCCCGGCCCCGAGCCCGGCCCCCAGCCCGCCCGGCACCCCGCCGGGCTCCCACCGCTGACCTCCGACCTGGTTGAATCCTCGGTCAGGGCGCCCGACACCGGGGCGCCCACGGGTCAGCGGTTGCGGGGAGAGCATGAACGACGGGAAGCCGAACTGGTGGAGCCGGCCTTCGACGCCCCCGGAGGCGGCGCGGATACCCACGCCGCCCCCGGCGGAGGAGGACGACTTCCCCCTCCAGGCTCCGGACCCGGCCGAGCCCGCCGCTCCGGAGCCGGCCGCGGAGGCGCCCGCCGCCCCCAAGGTCGACATGACGAAGGAACCCGCCCCGGCGCCCGCGCCCGAAACCGCGCCGGAGCCCGCCCCGGCCACCGCCGCCGCCCCGGCGCCGCAGCCCGCCGTGCCCGCCGAGGCCCCCGCGCCCGAGCCGGTCGCGGCCGCGCCGCAGCCGCTCCACGAGCCCGACGAGTACCGGACGCCGCCCTACGGCGAGCCCGGCCCGTGGGCTCCCGCACCGCCGGTGCAGCGCCCCGCCGCACCCGTACCGGCCCCGCAGGCCGCCGTACCCCCGCACGGGGCCGTACCGTCGCCGCAGGGCCCCGTGCCGCCGCAGCCGCCCGCCTGGGGCCAGTACGACCCCTGGGGCGCCGGCGCCGGAGCCGTACCCCCGCCCGCCCGGAAGAAGCCCCGGCGCGGCCTCGCCCTCGTCGGCGCCCTCGCCTTCGCCCTCGTCACCGGCGTCATCGGCGGCGGCGTCGGCGCCTACGTCGAGCGCAACGGCGGCATCGGCACCGTGCACCTCCCGCAGGCCGAGGGCGGGACCACCGACCGCGCCCCCGACAGCGTCGCCGGCATCGCCGCCAGCGCCCTGCCCGGCGTCGTCACGCTGCACGTCAGCGGCGG
The DNA here is from genome assembly GCF_039534915.1 of Streptomyces roseofulvus. Lineage (NCBI taxonomy): Bacteria > Bacillati > Actinomycetota > Actinomycetes > Kitasatosporales > Streptomycetaceae > Streptomyces > Streptomyces roseofulvus. Next base: position 5,321,719 of record NZ_BAAAWE010000001.1, read on the forward strand.
CGGCTCGGCCGGCACCGGCACCGGCTTCGTCCTCGACAACCGCGGCCACATCCTCACCAACAACCACGTCGTCGACGCCGCCGCGTCCTCCGGCGACATCACCGTCACCTTCTCCAGCGGCGAGACCGCCTCCGCCAGGCTCATCGGCAAGGACGCCGGCTACGACCTCGCCGTCGTCCAGGTCACCGGCGTCACCGGCCTCCGGCCCCTCCCGCTCGGCAACTCCGACGACGTCCGGGTCGGCGACCCCGTCGTCGCCATCGGCGCCCCCTTCGACCTCTCCAACACGGTCACCTCCGGCATCATCAGCGCCAAGGAGCGCCCGATCACCGCCGGCGGCGAGAAGGGCGACGGCAGCGACATCTCCTACGTCGACGCCCTCCAGACCGACGCGCCCATCAACCCCGGCAACTCCGGCGGCCCCCTCCTCGACGGCAAGGGCCGGGTCATCGGCATCAACAGCGCCATCCGCGCCGCCGGAGGCTCCGGCGACGGCGGCGGGGAGGGCGGCCAGGCCGGCTCCATCGGCCTCGGCTTCGCCATCCCGATCAACCAGGGCAAGCGGGTCGCCGAGGAGCTCATCAACACCGGCAAGGCCACCCACCCGGTCATCGGCGTCAGCCTCGACATGCAGTTCAACGGCGACGGCGCCCGCGTCGGCGAGAAGGGCAAGGACGGCACCCCGTCCGTCACCCCCGACGGACCCGCCGCCAAGGCCGGGCTGCGTCCCGGCGACGTCATCACCAAGGTCGACGGCCAGCGGGTCCACAACGGCGAGGAGCTGATCGTGAAGATCCGCGCCCACCGCCCCGGCGACGCGCTCGTCCTCACCCTGACCCGCGACGGCAAGGAGCTCACCCGCACCGTCACGCTCGGATCGGCACAGGGCACCTGAGGTACATGTGGCGGACATCGCAAGGTACCCGTCCCGCAGCTCGGGCGGGTACCGTGGTGCGGGCCGCCCTGGTCCGGCGTGAAGGAGCTACTAGGTGTTCAGCGACATAGGCGCACTCGAGCTGGTGACGCTCATCGTGCTCGCCGTGCTCATTTTCGGCCCGGACAAACTGCCGAAGGTCGTGCAGGACGTCTCGCGCTTCATCCGGAAGGTCCGCGAGTTCTCCGACAGCGCCAAGCAGGACATCCGCAGCGAGCTCGGCCCGGAGTTCAAGGACTTCGAGTTCGAGGACCTCAACCCGAAGACCTTCATCCGCAAGCAGCTCGACGGCAACGAGGACCTCAGCGAGCTCAAGGAGCTGCGCTCCACGTTCGACCTCCGCAAGGAGATGAACGAGGTCGCCGACGCCGTGAACGGGCGCGAGAGCGCCCCCGCCGCCGCCCCGGCGGCCCCCGCGACGGTCAACGGCTCGGGCCCGGACCTGCTCAAGAAGCAGGACCCGCCGGCCGCGCCCGAGCGGCCGCCGTACGACTCCGACGCCACCTGACGGCGCCGTCCGGCACGGGCTGCCACGGGCGGTCACCGACCGGTCGCTATCCTCCTTGAGTTGGGGGTACCCCGGACGGAGTCCGGGGAGGAACGAGGAGGCGGCCGAGATGAAGACGACGAGTCGGGTGGAAGCCGAGGGCTTTCTGCGCGCACCCTTCGCCTGGTACGGACTCGACGAGGCGTTCACCGGGCCCCGCCGGCTGATGCAGATCGGCACGGCGGCGGACGGCACCGTCCAGCACGGCTCGGTGGGCCACGGTGACGAGCCGTCGATAAAGTCCGAGGCCGCCGGCACGGACAAGGAGCGGTTCGCCGTCGTCGTGACGGTCGCCGCGAACCCCGTGCGGCGCACCGGCGACGGCACCGGCGTCCTCGACGCCACCACCGTCTCCTCCGCCGCCTGGCTCGCCGGCTCCGGGCTGCTCGCCCACACCTGGCCCGCCTCCCTCGACCACGGGCTGCGGGACCACTGGCTCGACCAGCAGACCGAGACGGCCTTCGAGCTCGCCGACGACCTCGACGGGCCCGCGTGGACGACGCTGTCGCTGCCGGTGGACGGGGTGCCGGTGCCGTTCCACTACCGCGAGTCCGAGTTCGGCTGGGTGCTGGCCGGCTCCGCCGCGGACGCCCACATCGGGGCGTACGGGCGCGGCATGAGCGCGTACGGCCTGGGCTTCGCGCAGATCAAGGACCTCGGGCTGTACGCCTGAGCCGGCGCACGGAGAAGGGCGCCCCGTGACGGGGCGCCCTTCGTCGCGTCTCAGAACTTGTTGCGCGGCGTGATGCCGAGGCTCAGGCCGGAGAGGCCGCGCTGGCGGCCGCCGAGCTTCCCGGCGATGGCACGGAGGGCGGCGCCGGCCGGGGAGTCCGGGTTCGAGAGGACGACCGGCCGGCCGTCGTCGCCGCCCTCGCGGAGACGGACGTCGATCGGGATGGAGCCGAGGACCGGGACCGTCGTACCCGTGGTGCGGGACAGGCCGTCCGCGACCAGCTGGCCGCCGCCCGTGCCGAAGACGTCCACCATCTCGTCGCAGTGCGGACACGGCAGGCCCGCCATGTTCTCGACCACACCCACGATCTTCTGGTGGGTCTGCACGGCGATCGAACCGGCCCGCTCTGCGACCTCGGCCGCCGCCTGCTGCGGGGTCGTCACGACGAGGATCTCCGCGTTCGGCACCAGCTGCGCGACGGAGATCGCGATGTCGCCGGTGCCCGGCGGCAGGTCGAGCAGCAGGACGTCCAGGTCGCCCCAGTACACGTCCGCCAGGAACTGCTGGAGCGCGCGGTGCAGCATCGGGCCGCGCCACACCACCGGCGCGTTGCCCGGGGTGAACATGCCGATCGAGATGACCTTCACGCCGTTCGCCGACGGCGGCATGATCATGTTCTCGACCTGGGTCGGACGCCCGTCCGCGCCCAGCATCCGCGGCACGCTGTGGCCGTAGATGTCCGCGTCGACGACACCGACCTTCAGACCGTCGGCGGCCATCGCCGCCGCCAGGTTCACGGTCACCGAGGACTTGCCGACGCCGCCCTTGCCGGAGGCGACCGCGTACACCCGGGTCAGCGAGCCCGGCTTCGCGAAGGGCACCTCGCGCTCGGCGGTGGTGCCGCGCAGCGCCGCCGCCAGCTCCTTGCGCTGCTCGTCGCTCATCACGTCCAGCGTCACGTCGACGCCGGTGACGCCCTCGACGCGGGAGACGGCCTCGGTGACGCGTTGCGTGATGGTGTCGCGCATCGGGCAGCCGGAGACCGTCAGGTAGACCGTCACCGCGACCTTGCCGTCCGGTCCGATCTCCACCGACTTGACCATGCCGAGTTCCGTGATCGGACGATTGATCTCGGGGTCGTTCACCGTCGCCAGTGCTTCGAGCACCGCGTCTTCCGTAGCCATAGGACTGATGGTACGGCGACGACCACGTGGCTATGAAAGGGCTGTCAACGGTCGGGTACGTCACTCCGCCGCTCGCCGTCCGGCGGGAATAGATCGCGTTCCTGCCCGAGCTCCTCCAGCTCCTTCACCAGGTCCTGGAGTTCGGAGCGGATCCAGTCGCGGGTGGCGACCTCCCCCAGACCCATCCGGAGGGCCGCGATCTCCCGGGTCAGGTACTCGGTGTCCGCGATCGAGCGCTCGTTCTGCTTGCGGTCCTGCTCCAGGTTGACCCGGTCCCGGTCGTCCTGCCGGTTCTGCGCGAGCAGGATCAGCGGAGCCGCGTACGACGCCTGGAGGGAGAGCATCAGGGTCAGGAAGATGAACGGGTACTCGTCGAACTTCAGCGACGCCGGGGCGAAGACGTTCCACACCACCCAGGCGATGATGATCACCGTCATCCAGACGATGAACCGGCCCGTGCCCAGGAACCGGGCGATCCGCTCCGACAGGCGCCCGAACGCCTCCGGGTCGTACTCCGGCAGCAGCCGGGCGCGGCGCATCCGGGGCTGGTCGAGCCGGATGCGGGGGAGCCGGGGCTGCTCCCGGTCCCGCTCCCGGTCCCGCTCCTGCGACCGCTCAGCCACCGCGCACCCCCTCCTCGTGGAACTCCGTCTCCCGCCAGTCGTCCGGCAGCAGGTGGTCGAGCACGTCGTCGACGGTGACCGCGCCGAGCAGCGATCCGCTCTCGTCCACGACCGGCGCCGCCACCAGGTTGTACGCGGCGAAGTAGCTGGTCACGGCCGGCAGCGGGGTGTCCGGCCCGAGCGGCGGCAGATCGCTGTCGACCAGCGAGCTGACCAGCGTGAACGGCGGGTCGCGCAGCAGCCGCTGGAAGTGCACCGTGCCCAGGTACTTCCCGGTCGGCGTCTCGTCCGGCGGCCGGCACACGTACACCTGCGCCGCGAGCGCCGGCGACAGGTCCTGCTGCCGGACCCGGGCGAGCGCGTCCGCGACGGTGGCGTCCGGGCGCAGCACGATCGGCTCGGTGGTCATCAGACCGCCCGCGGTGCGCTCCTCGTACGACATCAGGCGGCGCACGTCGGCGGCGTCGTCCGGCCGCATCAGGGTGAGCAGCCGTTCCTTCTCCTCCTCCGGCAGCTCGTTGAGGAGGTCGGCGGCGTCGTCCGGGTCCATCGCCTCCAGGACGTCGGCGGCCCGCTCCTCCTTCAGCTTGCCGAGGATCTCCACCTGGTCGTCCTCCGGCAGCTCCTCCAGGACGTCGGCGAGCCGGTCGTCGTCGAGGGCGGCGGCGACCTCGGCGCGCCGCTTGGGGGAGAGGTGGTGGAGGGCGTTGGCCAGGTCGGCGGGGCGGAGCTTCTCGAAGGTGGCGACGAGGCTCTCGGCGCCCTGCCCGTGCTCCTCCAGGGAGAAGCCGGTGACGGCCGACCACTCGACGGTCAGCGCCTCGCCCTTGCGGCGCAGCGCGCCGCCCTTGCCCCGGCGGACGAAGACCTTGTCGATCTCCCAGTCGCGGCGGGCCGGCAGCTGCTGGATGGCGATGTCGAGGACGGTGACCTCCTCGCCGCTCTCGACCAGGGTGACCCGCCGGTCGAGGAGCTCGCCGAGGACGAGCCGCTCGGTCGGCCGCTGCTCGAAGCGGCGCATGTTGACCACGCCGGTGGTGATGACCTGGCCGGACTCGACGCCGGTGATCCGGGTCATCGGGACGAAGACCCGGCGCCGGCTCAGCACCTCCACGACCATGCCGAGGAGCCGGGGCGGGCGGCGGCCGACGCGGAGCATCGCGACCAGGTCGCTGACCCGGCCCACCTGGTCGCCGACCGGGTCGAAGACGGGCACGCCGGCGAGGTGGGAGACGAAGATCCGGGGGGCGCCTGCCGCCATGCCTCGCGCCTCCTCGGTGCCGCACGATCTCCGGGGTCGCCGCGCCGCCCCCGCGGGGCTGCACGACCGGTGCGGGCCCCTGCCGGGGTTCGCATGGTTCAGGCTAGCCCGAGGTGTTCGCCCCCGCTCCGGCAGCGCCGCCGTCCGGCTGCCTGCGGGGACGCCGGCCCGGCCCGGGTACGCTGCGGTCTGCCGCCCCCCACCGGCACCGGCCGGCCCCTCCGGCCGACCCCCGGCGGCCCCTTCCGCCGTGCGTACGGCCGGGGCCGTTCCCCCACCGAAGAACGAGAGGCAGCGCAGGTGACCGTCCGTACCCCGTCATCGCGTATCCCGTCCGTACCGCCGGCGCCCGTCCGGACGCCGGCCGCCGCCCGGTTCCGCAGGGCGGCCGTGCCGCTGGCGCTGTGCGCGGGTCTGACGGTGGGCCTGACGGCCTGCGCGGCCGACCCGGACGAGGGGACCAACGGGGTCGGGAGACTGTCGGCGCCGGAGATCGAGAAGGAGGCCCGGACCGCGGCGGACGCGGCGAAGGCGGTCCGGCTCTCCGGGACCCTGGTCAGCAAGGGCGGCACCTTCAAGCTGAACATGCGGCTGAAGCAGAACGGCGCCGCCGGTTCGGTGACCACGAAGAACAGCACCTTCGAGCTGCTGCGGGTCGGCGACGCCCTCTACCTGAAGGCCGACGCGGGCTTCTGGCGGCACGACGAGAAGGGCGACGGCAAGGCCGGCGAGGCCGACACGGAGGCCGCCGACAAGCTGGACGACAAGTACGTGAAGGTGCCGAGCGACGACCCCTCGTACAAGCAGCTGCGCGGCTTCACCGAGATGGACCAGCTGCTGCGCGGGCTCATCGGGCTGCACGGGGACGTCGTCAAGGGCGACCGGGACCAGATCGGCGGCGTCCGCACGGTGAAGGTGAAGGGCGGCGCGGACGGCGAGGGCGGCACCCTCGACGTGGCCCTGGAGGGCTCCCCGTACCCGCTCCAGTTCGCCCGCGGCGGCGGAGCGGGCCTGGTGGTGCTCTCCGAGTGGGACAAGGACTTCCCGCTGGCCGAGCCGAGCCGCGACGAGACCCTCGACTACGGCCGCCAGCTGCCCCGCGCCTGACCCTCAACCGGCCGCCGCGCCCCAGTCCCACAGCGCCTGGAGCACGGGACCGAGCCGCCGGCCGTGCGGCGTGAGCGCGTACCGGACGGTCGGCGGCCAGCCCGGTCGCCGCACCCGCGTCACCACGCCGGCCTCGGCGAGCTGGGCGAGCCGTTCGGACAGCACCTTGTCGGAGAGCCGCGGCAGCGCCCGCCGCAGCTCGCTGTAGCCGCGTTCGCCGCCGAGGAGCTCCCGGACGACGAGGGTGGTCCAGCGGCCGCGCAGGGCCGCGAGGGCGATCTCCACCGGGCAGTCCGGGGCGGGCGCGTCGACGCGGGCGCGGGGGTCGTGATCGGGGAGCCCCGGCGGGTGGCCAACCGTTCGGTGAGTCACGAGGCCGCCTCCTAGCGTGTCGGAGGTCCGATTCTCCCGTACGGAAGGATCTCCGTCGCCATGCCCGGAACTCCGCCCCCGACCCCGCCCGCGGCCCTGCCGGGGACCCCGCCCGCACTCCGGTCCGCGCGCCTGCCCGACGACCTGCCGGGGCTCGCGACCCGGCCCGAGGACGTGCCCGCCGTCTTCGCGGCCCGTTTCAACAGCGGCGACCCGGCGGCCCTCGCCGAGGTGTACGAGGAGGGCGCGGTGCTGGCCGCGGGCCCGGGCGGCGCCCCGCTCGCCGGGCCGGCGCTGCACGCGGCCAACGCGCGCCTGCAGGCGCTGGGCATCCCGATCGAGGTACGCCCGCGCACGGTGTACGCCACCGGCGGCCTGGCGCTGCTGGTCGTGGACTGGGTCATCGAGGGCGCCGGCCCGGACGGCCGGCCGGTGCGCGTCGAGGGCACCGCGACCGACGTCGCCCGACGGGGCGGGGACGGGCGGTGGCGCTACGCGATCGACAACCCCTTCGGGACGGCCCCGCGGGAACTGCCCGAGGGGTGACGTCGCATCCCGTCAGCGCTTCTTCCGGCGGAACAGCAGCTTCGGCAGGCCGGCCGGGACCGGGCGGCGGGTGGTGGCGGGGGACGGGAGCGGGACCGCGGCGAGCGAGCCGTCCGGCAGCTCGGTGGTGGCGGTGCTCGGGTCGAGGCGCAGGACGCGGCACTCGCGCGCCCAGCGCTCGGGCATCGCCTCGCCGTCGGGCGCGTTGAGCCGCTTGCCCTTCAGCTCGGCGACGGCCGCGTCCCACTCCTCGGTGCCGGGGGAGAGCTGCCGCACGGCGGCCGTCCAGGAGACGATCCGGCCGCCCTTGTCCTTGCTGCGGACGGTGACCTCGGCGGTGGCGCCGTCGGCGAGGCCGGGCAGCGGCTGCTCACCGGGGCCGTCGCCGACCACATGGGCGGCGCCGTCGTGCCAGACGTGCCAGAGCGCCCGGGCGGGCCCGGTGCCCCGGACCCAGACGAGGCCGGACTTCTTGGTGGCCTCCTCGACGAGGAACAGCTCTTCTGTCATGGCCCGAAGCCTAACGGCAGGCCCGTCAGAGCCAGCCGTTGCGCTTCAGGGTGCGGTGGATGGTGAAGCAGATGACGGCGATGCCGCCCAGCACCATCGGATAGCCGTACTTCCACTGCAGCTCCGGCATGTACGCGAAGTTCATGCCGTAGACCCCGCAGACCGCCGTGGGGACGGCGACGATCGCCGCCCACGAGGTGATCTTGCGCATGTCCTCGTTCTGGGCGACGGTCGCCTGCGCCAGGTTGGCCTGGAGGATCGAGTTCAGCAGCTCGTCGAAGCCGACGACCTGCTCCTGGACGCGGGCGAGGTGGTCGGCGACGTCCCGGAAGTACTTCTGGATGTCGGGGTCGACCAGCCGCATGGGCCGCTCGCTCAGCAGCTGCATCGGGCGCAGCAGCGGGGTGACGGCCCGCTTGAACTCCAGCACCTCGCGCTTGAGCTGGTAGATCCGGCCGGTGTCGGTGCCGCGCTTGGAGCCCTTCGCGGCCGGCGAGAAGACGTCGATCTCCAGCTGGTCGATGTCGAGTTCGACGGCGTCGGCGACCGCGATGTAGCCGTCGACGACGTGGTCGGCGAGGGCGTGCAGGACGGCGGAGGGACCCTTGGCGAGCAGCTCCGGCTCGCCCTGGAGGCGGTGCCGGAGGTTGCGCAGCGAGCCCTGGCCGCCGTGCCGGACGGTGATGACGAAGTCGGGGCCGGTGAAGCACATCACCTCGCCGGTCTCCACCACCTCGCTGGTGGCGGTGAGTTCGGCGTGCTCGACGTAGTGGATCGTCTTGAAGACGGTGAAGAGGGTGTCGTCGTACCGCTCCAGCTTGGGCCGCTGGTGGGCGTGGACGGCGTCCTCGACGGCGAGCGGGTGGAGTCCGAACTCGGCGGCGATACCGGCGAATTCGGCCTCGGTCGGCTCGTGCAGCCCGATCCACGCGAAGCCGCCGGACTCCCGCACCTGCGACATGGCGCCGCGCGGGGTGAGGCAGGCGCGGTCGTCGATCCTGCGCCCGTCGCGGTAGACGGCGCAGTCGACGATGGCGCTGGAGGCGGAGTGGTCGCGGGTCGGGTCGTAGTTCGTGTACGTGGTCGGGGTCTTGCGCAGGCTCGGGCGCAGGCTCGGCCGAACGGCGGCGCGCAGGTCACGGATCATCGACATGGGCGTGCTCTCCTTCACGGACAGGCCGTCGGCGAGCGTGGCGCAACCCGGAATGAGGACGTGGGAGGGGACTCGTCCACAAAGCGGGCGGCACCGGCGGATCGCGGCGACGACGGTCGCAACTCAGACAGGCAAAGAGGGGATGCTCTTCCGTCGGACGCGATGCCGGAGGGGGGTCCCGGCTCGGGGACCCGGAGTCACCGGAGGGAGGAACGCACCGGGTTCGGGTGCGGAGCGGCGGAAGAGCGACTGGTACTGCCCGATCGACTTCGGTCCATCGCAGTCCCACCTCCTCCGGCCGGTCCCTCGTGAGGGATGACGTGTGACGCACAGTCGGGAAACCCGACCAGTGGCCAACACTATCAGCCGACCGAGGGTCAATCCCTTACTTTGCCCGTTCCATACGCGATCTATGCTCGCCGCATGGGAGAAGTTCTTGCACTGGTCGAGGCCCGGCTGCGTACGGCCCTCGGCGAGCCGGACGCGCGGGCCGCGGTGACCTTCCTCGGTACCGACCGCATCGAGGTGCTCCGCTTCGTCGACGCGGAGGAGGGGCTGGTGCGCTACGCCACGCTCGGCATGTCGGCGGCGCCGATGGCCGATCCGACGGCCGCGCTCGCCGACCCGGTGAAGGGTCCCCGCGCCGAACTGGTCCTGACCGTACGCCTCGGGCGCGCCGACACCGACAAGGTGCTGCGCCCGCTGGCGGTGCTCGCGGCGACCCCTCAGGTGGAGGGCGTGATCGTGGCCCCCGGCGCCTCGCTGGACGTCGGTGAGCCGCTGTGGCCGGGGGCCGGCTTCAGCTCGGTCCTGGTCGCCGAGTCGGGCGGTCTGGTCGAGGACCTGGAGCTGGACGCGCCGATGGACCCGGTGCGCTTCCTGCCGCTGCTGCCGATGACCCCGAACGAGGCCGCCTGGAAGCGGGTGCACGGGGCGCAGGCCCTGGAGGAGCGCTGGCTCGCGAAGGGCACGGACCTGCGGGATCCGCTGCGGGGGTCCGTGGCCCTGGACTGAGGGTCCGCGCCGGGGGCGGCGGGCGTCCGGGTGACGGGCGCGGGCCGGACGGGTGATCGGCCGCCGCCGTTCTTGACGGGAGGCGCGTGCGGTAGGACCGTTGAGCCCTATGAGGGGCGAACCCAGTTGTCCGAAGTGTGGTGGTCGGGTCAGGGCGCCCGGTCTCTTCGCCGACTCCTGGCAGTGCGACGTGCACGGGCCCGTGCATCCGCTGCAGCCCGTCGTCCCGCCGAGCGTCGAAGCCCTCTCCGTCGTCGTCCAGCGCTCCCACGTGCCCGTCTGGATGCCCTGGCCGCTCCCGGTCGGCTGGCTCTTCACCGGGGTGACCTACGCCGGTGACGACCGCAGCGGCGGACGCGCCACCGCCGTCGCCTGCTCCGGTCCCGGCCCGCTCGGCGGCATCGGCGAGCTGCTGCTCGTCGCCGAGGAGCTGGGCGTCGGCCTCGGCGCCCGGTACGCCGGCATCGACGGCCCCGACCCCGGCTCCGGCATGGCGATCGACAAGCCGCCGCAGGCCAAGGTCCTCGCCGGCGGCCGTCCCACCCCGCTCTGGCACGTCACCGGCACCCCGCACGACCGGGCCGTCTTCGCCGGCGAGGCCCGCGGGCTCTGGCTCTGGGCGATCGTCTGGCCCGAGCAGTCCGGGCTCCTCATGTACGACGAGCTGGTCCTCACCGACCTGCGGGACGCGGGCGCCGAGGTCGAGCTGCTGCCCTGCGGGGCGCTCACTCCGCGCCTGCTCGGCTGACGGGACGGCGCCCCCGGCGGTGTAACAGGTGCCGCCGGGATCGGATCCGTACAACACGGGGCTGATCGCCCGTTATGCTGGAGCGTCACCCGCCCGTGCCGAGCCCCTGGAGAACCGCGTCGTGCGCATCGACCTGCACAGCCACTCCACGGCCTCCGACGGCACCGACACCCCCGCCGAGCTGGTGCGGAACGCCGCCGCGGCCGGGCTCGACGTCGTCGCGCTCACCGACCACGACACCACCCGCGGGCACGCCGAGGCGATCGCCGCCGCGCCCGAGGGGCTGACCGTGGTCCCCGGCGCCGAGCTCTCCTGCCGTCTCGACGGCATCGGGCTGCACATGCTCGCCTACCTCTTCGACCCCGAGGAGCCGGCCCTGCTCGCCGAGCGCGAGCTGGTCCGCGACGACCGGGTGCCGCGCGCCCGGGCCATGGTCGGCCGGCTCCAGGAGCTGGGCGTGCCCGTCACCTGGGAGCAGGTCGCCCGGATCGCCGGCGACGGCTCCGTGGGCCGCCCGCACGTCGCCGAGGCACTGGTCGAGCTGGGTGTCGTCCCCGACGTCTCCGGCGCCTTCACCCCCGAGTGGATCGCCGACGGCGGCCGGGCCCACGTCGAGAAGCACGAGCTGGACCCGGTGCGAGCGATCGCCCTGGTCAAGGCGGCCGGCGGCGTCACCGTCTTCGCCCACCCGGCCGCCGTGAAGCGCGGCCAGGTCGTGCCCGAGTCCGCGATCGCCGCCCTCGCCGCGGCCGGACTCGACGGCATCGAGGTCGACCACATGGACCACGACGAGCCCGCCCGTGCGCGGCTGCGCGGGCTTGCGAAGGAGCTGGGCCTGCTGGTCACCGGCTCCAGCGACTACCACGGCAGCCGCAAGACCTGCCGCCTCGGCGAGTACACCACCGACCCCGAGATCTACGGCGAGATCACCCGCCGGGCCACCGGCGCGTTCCCCGTCCCCGGCGCCGGCGGAGTCCCGGCCTAGGGCCTCTCCGGCGGACCCGTCCGGGTCCGCCGCGCCACCGGACCGCTCCGGAACGACGGCGCTCCGGCGTCCCCTGCGGGGAGCCGTGCCGTCCCGCCGACCCGCCCGCCCCCTTCCGTACCGCCCGAGCCCGCGCGTCCACCGTGGGCGGGCCCTCCTGCCCCGACTCCGGAATCCCGTATTCCGGTCCGGTGCCCCACACCCCACCGTTCGACCCTCACCGCAAGGCACCCCACCGTGTTCGACCTCGCCGTCTTCGGCTCGCTCTTCGTCACCCTGTTCGTGATCATGGACCCGCCCGGGATCACGCCGATCTTCCTCGCGCTGACCTCCGGCCGCCCCGCCAAGGTCCAGCGCCGGATGGCCTGGCAGGCCGTCGCCGTCGCCTTCGGCGTCATCGCCGTCTTCGGTGTCCTGGGCCAGCAGATCCTCGACTACCTGCACGTCTCCGTCCCCGCCCTGATGATCGCGGGCGGTCTCCTGCTGCTGCTCATCGCGCTCGACCTGCTCACCGGCAAGACCGACGAGCCGAAGCAGACCAAGGACGTCAACGTCGCCCTCGTACCGCTCGGCATGCCGCTGCTCGCCGGGCCCGGCGCCATCGTCTCGGTCATCCTCGCCGTTCAGCACGCCGACAGCGTCTCCGCGCAGATCTCCGTCTGGACCGCCATCGCCGCCATGCACGTCGTGCTCTGGCTGGCCATGCGCTACTCGCTGGGGATCATCCGCGTCATCAAGGACGGCGGCGTCGTCCTCGTCACCCGGCTCGCCGGCATGATGCTCTCCGCGATCGCCGTGCAGCAGATCATCAACGGCGTCACCCAGGTCATCCGCGGCGCCTGACGGCTCCGGACACCACTGCGCCCCCGTGCGGATTCCGCCTCGGCGGAGTCCGCGCGGGGGCGCGGTGCGTGGTGTGGACCTGTGCTCTTACGAGGCGGAGGTCGCTGCGGGTCGGATCCAGATGCGCTGGCCAATCGAGGCGGCCTGCTGCACGATCCGGTTGACGGAGGCGGCGTCCACGACCGTCGAGTCGACGGGCGTGCCGTCGACGTCGTCGAGTCGCAGGATTTCGAAGCGCATGGCTTCTCCCTTCGTCCGGAGTTGATCCTCCATGTGGAGAACTGTGTACGTATGTGTCTAACGGCTGCCCCACCCGAAACATTCCTTACGCTAAAGAAAATTTTCGGATGGCTAACTACCAGCGGGTAGCGGATGTGGCGGCCCGCCCTCCCGCAGCGGAGAATGGGGGCCGATGAACGACGCCACGCACCCCGCTCCGCCCGCCGCCGCACCCGCTCCCGACGCGCTCGCCGCGCTGGAGGCCGGCCTGGAGCGCACCAACGAGCTCCTGCGGCGGATGCTGGCCGAGGTCGCCAAGACCCCGTCCACGCACGCCATCTTCGTCGACGCCGGTTACGTCCATGCTTCGGCCGGGTTGCTGGTGACGGGTTCCGGGGACCGGCGCTCCTTCGACCTCGACGCCGAGGGCCTGATCGAGGCGTTCATCGACACCGCCCGGACGGTCTTCGCCGACAGCCGGCTGCTGCGCGTGTACTGGTACGACGGCGCCCGCCGCCGCATCCACACCCCGGAACAGCAGTCGATCGCCGAGCTGCCCGACGTCAAGGTCCGCCTCGGCAACCTCAACGCCGACAACCAGCAGAAGGGCGTCGACTCCCTCATCCGCACCGACCTGGAGTCGCTCGCCCGCCACCGCGCCATCAGCGACGCCGCCCTCGTCGGCGGCGACGAGGACCTGGTCTCCGCCGTCGAGGCCGCCCAGGGCTACGGCGCCCGCGTCCACCTCTGGGGCATCGAGGCCGCCGACGGCCCCAACCAGGCCGAGGCGCTGCTCTGGGAGGTCGACAGCAGGCGCACCTTCGACCTCGACTTCTGCCGGCCGTACGTCACCCGGCGCCCGGTCACCATGCACGAGAACGAGTCCGAGCCGCCGCCCTCGCGCGACGAGGTCCGCTTCATGGGCGCCCAGATCGCCGCCACCTGGCTCGGAGAACGCGGCCGCGACCGGCTCGCCGAACTCCTGCCCGGCGACCCGTACCTCCCCGCCGCCGTCGACCAGGACCTCCTCGTCGAGGCCGAGTCCCGGCTCAGCCGCTCGCTGCGCGGCCACGGCGCCCTCCGCCGCGCGCTGCGCGACGGCTTCTGGCAGCACCTCAGGGCGCAGTACTGACCCTGAGGACCGGCTCCTCCGTCGGCGCCGCCGTGTCCACCCGCTCCCAGAAGGCGGTCAGGCGCTCCGCCAGCTCGCGCGGGTGGGAGACGTTGGGGGAGTGGCCGGCGCCCTCGACCACCGTGTGGTGCGCGCCGGTACGGGCGGCGACCGCCGCCAGCTCGGCCGGCGGCCACACCATCTCCTCGGAGCCGTACGCCAGGTGCACCGGCAGCGCCAGGGCCGCCAGCTCGGCCGCGCCGTCCGGGTCGCGCAGCAGCAGCCGGCCGGCGCCGGACAGCTGGGCCACCTTGGTCAGCATCCAGCGGCGCCGCAGGAAGCCCACCACCTCGGCCGAGTCGACCGCCTCGTCCGGCTCCTCGCCGCGGCTGTCCAGCCACCGCGTGGTCCGCCACACCCGCTCCTTCGCCAGCAGCGCGTGCCCGGCCCGCAGCGCCCGGATCCGGACCCGCTGGGGGCGGGCGACCCGGCCGGGACCGGAGGAGAGCAGGGTCAGCGAGCGGAACGCCCGGGGGGCGAGCACCGCGGCCGAGCGGGCGACGAGCCCGCCGAAGGAGTGCCCGAGCAGATGCACCGGCCCGTCCCGCAGCGCCACCGCCTGCGCGACCGCGTCCAGTGCGAGGGCCCGGCGGCGGTAGGCGGCGCGGCCCCGGGGGCCGTGCGACTCGTTCTGCCCGCGGCCGTCGACGGCGACGACCCGGTACCCGGCCTCGCTCAGCGGTCCGAGCAGCGCCAGGAAGTCCTCCTTGCTGCCGGTGTACCCGGGCAGCATCAGGACGCTTCCCCGCGGCTCGCCGACCGGGGCGGTGTCGAGGACGGCGAACCGGCCGCGCACGGTCTCCAGGCGGTGGGCCCGGGTGCGGGGCGGCAGCGACAGGGAGCGCGGCTTGCTCATGCAAGGACTGTAACCGGACGGCGGCCTCCGGATCAGGTCGCGGACCGGGCCGCCGATCCGGTCCGGGAACGACGACGGCGGCCCGGCCCCTGGTGAGGGGCCGGGCCGCCGTCCTGCCCGGTGGTCCGGGCCCGTCGCTACGCCTCCGGCTGGGCCGGGGCGGCCTTCTTGGCGACCCGCTTGCGCGGGGCCTTCGGGGCCTCCTCGGCCGGGGCCTCGGCGGCCTTCTTCACCGTGCGCCGACGGGTCGTCGTCGCCTTCTGCGGCTCCGACGCGTCCGGCGCCACGGCGGCGGCCGTCTTCTTCGCGGCGGCGCGCTTGCGGGGAGCCTTGGGGGCCTCCTCGGTGGCGGGCGCCTCGGTGGTGGCCTCGGCGGTCTTCTTGGCGGTGGTCCGCTTGCGGGGGGCCTTGGGGGCCTCCTCGGTGGCGGGCGCCTCCGTGACGGCGGCGGCCGTCTTCTTCGTGGCGGCGCGCTTGCGGGGGGCCTTGGGGGCTTCCTCGGTGGCGGGCGCCTCGGTGGTGGCCTCGGCGGTCTTCTTGGCGGTGGTCCGCTTGCGGGGGGCCTTGGGGGCCTCCTCGGTGGCGGGCGCCTCCGTGACGGCGGCGGCCGTCTTCTTCGCGGCGGTCCGCTTGCGCGGCGCCTTCGGGGCCTCCTCGACCGGAGCCTCGGCGACGGGGGCCGGGATGACCACGACGGCCTCGGCGGCGGCGGTGGCCGTCACCGGGCTGGACGCCTTGCGGACCGCACGGCGGCGCGGACGCGGGGCCGACTCCTCGACGACCGGGGCCGCGGGGGCCTCGACGACGACCGGGGCGGCGGCCTCGACCACGGGGGCCGAGGTCGTCGCCGGGCGGGTCACCCGGCGCCGGCCACGCGGCGGCGCGGCCACGGCCTGAGCCGGGACGGCGGCGGCCGGAGCATCAGCCGGGACGGCCTGGACCGGGGCGGCCTGGACCGGGGCGGCCTGCGCCGGAGCGGTCCGGACCGGGCGCTGCTCCGCCGACTGGGCGGGCACCGGGGCGGACTGCTTGCGCGCGGCGGCCAGCTCGGCGGCGGCGGACTCGACCGTCTGGAAGGTCACCGTCTCCTCGGCGCGCGGCCGGACCCGCCGCTTGCGCGGCGCGAACGTCGGAGCGGGGGCGGCGGCCGGGGCGACGGGCGCGGCGGCGACGGTCTCCGTACGCCCACCGCGACGGCGACGGCGCGGGGCCGACTCCTCGGCCGGGGCCTCGGCGACCGGGGCCTCGACCGTCTCGACGGCGGCGGTCTCGGTCTCCGTACGGCCGCCACGGCGGCGACGGCGCGGGGCCGACTCCTCGGCCGGAGCGGCCGGGGCCTCGGCGGGCGCGGCGGCCTGCGCGGGCTCCTCGGCGGGGGCCGGGGTCACCGGGGTGGCGCCGGCGACCGGGATGCCGCCGCCGACCGGCCCGGTGCCGCGGGTGCGGCGGCGGCGCGGACGACGAGGGCCGTCCACGGCCTCCGGGGACTCGGCGGTCTCCGGCGCGGCGGTCGCCTGCGGTGCCTCGGCGTCGGCCCCGCCACGGGTGCGGCGGCGCTGGCGCGGGGTGCGCGTCCGGGCCGGGCGCTCCTCGGCGGCCGGGGCCTCGGCGCGGCCGCCACGGCCACGACGGCCGCCGGGCTCGCCCAGGTCCTCCAGCTCCTCCGCGTCGAGACCCGCGCGGGTCCGCTCGGAGCGCGGCAGGATGCCCTTGGTGCCCTCGGGGATGTCGAGGTCGGTGTAGAGGTGCGGGGAGCTGGAGTACGTCTCCACCGGGTCGGCGAAGTCCAGTTCCAGCGCCTTGTTGATCAGCTGCCAGCGCGGGATGTCGTCCCAGTCGACGAGGGTGATCGCCGTACCGGTGTTGCCCGCGCGGCCGGTGCGGCCGGTGCGGTGCAGGTACGTCTTCTCGTCCTCGGGGGTCTGGTAGTTGATGACGTGGGTGACGCCGTCGACGTCGATGCCGCGCGCGGCGACGTCGGTGCAGACGAGGACGTCCACCTTGCCGTTGCGGAAGGCGCGCAGCGCCTGCTCGCGGGCGCCCTGGCCGAGGTCGCCGTGGACCGCGCCGGAGGCGAAACCGCGCCGCTGGAGCTGCTCGGCGATGTCGGCGGCCGTGCGCTTCGTACGGCAGAAGATCATCGCGAGTCCGCGGCCGCGGGCCTGGAGGATGCGCGCGACCATCTCCGGCTTGTCCATGTTGTGCGCGCGGTAGACGTGCTGCGTGATGTTGGCGTGCGTCGCGCCCTCGTTGTCCGGCGAGGTGGCGCGGATGTGCGTGGGCCGCGACATGTAGCGGCGGGCCAGGCCGATGACCGCGCCCGGCATGGTGGCCGAGAAGAGCATGGTCTGGCGGGTCGCCGGAAGCATGTTGATGATCTTCTCGACGTCGGGCAGGAAGCCCAGGTCGAGCATCTCGTCGGCCTCGTCGAGGACGAGGGTCTTGACGTGCGACAGGTCGAGCTTGCGCTGGCCGGCCAGGTCGAGCAGACGGCCGGGGGTGCCGACGACGACGTCGACGCCCTTCTGGAGCGCCTCGACCTGGGGCTCGTAGGCCCGGCCGCCGTAGATGGCGAGGACGCGCACGTTGCGCACCTTGCCGGCGGTGAGGAGGTCGTTGGTGACCTGCTGGCACAGCTCGCGGGTCGGCACGACGACGAGGGCCTGCGGGGCCTCGGTCAGCTGCTCGGGCTTCGCGCGGCCGGCCTCGACGTCGGCGGGGACGGTGACGCGCTCCAGGATCGGCAGACCGAAGCCGAGGGTCTTGCCGGTGCCGGTCTTGGCCTGGCCGATGACGTCGGTGCCGGTGAGGGCGACCGGAAGGGTCATCTCCTGGATGGGGAAGGGGGTGACGATGCCGACGGCTTCGAGTGCCTCGGCGGTCTCGGGAAGGATTCCGAGCTCTCGGAACGTAGTCAGGGTGCTGCCTCTTCTGTGAGACGCGGCGCGAGGCGAACGAAGGGGGTCTGTCATCGTGCCGGGCTCTTCCCGCGGGATCCTGGGGAAGATCACCGCCGGGTGGCACGGGACCACTGCCGTCGCTCGAGCGTCGTACCGCTTGAGGGACCCTTCGGCAGGCGCCGGAAGGGCTGTCGGGCCGGAGCCGATCGGGCCACCGACCGGGCATCCTCATTCATGCGTCGGCCCACCGGGTACGTCCGTACGTGCGAAAGCATGTCCGCATACTCGGCAGGCGCATTACCACTGTACCCCGGAATCGCGCATGTGTGTCGGGCGAAATGGCGATGAGGGCACGGTCACACAGACTGACCGGGACCTTCGGGGGCCCGGGGGGCGGGCTATTGTGCGCTTCATGGAGACGCCTGACAACGCCACGCCCACGGGTGAGACCGAGCCCGCCGACACGCCCACCGGCATCGCCGCCGAGGACTGGGCCACGGCTTCCGCCGAGCCGCAGTACCGCGCCGCGGTGATCGACCTGCTCGGTGCCCTCGCCTACGGCGAGCTGGCGGCCTTCGAGCGGCTCGCCGAGGACGCCAAGCTCGCGCCGTCCCTGGAGGACAAGGCGGAGCTGGCGAAGATGGCCTCCGCCGAGTTCCACCACTTCGAGCGGCTGCGGGACCGGCTGGCCGCCGTGGACGCGGAGCCGACCGCGGCGATGGAGCCCTTCGCGAAGGCGCTGGACGACTTCCACCGCCAGACCGCCCCGTCGGACTGGCTGGAGGGCCTGGTCAAGGCGTACGTGGGCGACTCGATCGCCAGCGACTTCTACCGCGAGGTCGCGGCCCGCCTCGACTCGGACACCCGCGCCCTGGTGCTCGCGGTGCTCGACGACACCGGGCACGGCAACTTCGCCGTGGAGAAGGTCCGCGCGGCGATCGACGCCGACCCGCGCGTCGGCGGCCGGCTCGCGCTGTGGGCCCGCCGGCTGATGGGCGAGGCGCTGTCCCAGGCCCAGCGCGTGGTGGCCGAGCGGGACGCGCTCTCCACGATGCTCGTCGGCGGGGTCGCGGACGGCTTCGACCTGGCGGAGGTCGGCCGGATGTTCTCCCGGATCACCGAGGCGCACACCAAGCGGATGGCGGCCCTGGGCCTCGCCGCCTGAGCCGGCGCCCACCGGCACGGAACGGCCGCGCGGCCCGGGACCTCGGTCCCGGGCCGCGCGGCCGTTCCGCGTGCGGCGCGGCGGTCAGTACGCCGCGGGCGATGATCGGCGGAGCCGGTGGCCGGCCGGCCGGACGAGCAGCGAGAGCAGCACCGCCGCCACCGCGACGGCGCCGGTGAGCGTGGCCAGGAAGTGGCCGGGGCCGAGCGCCCCGTGAGTGACGAGCGCGCCGAAGACCGCGCCGAGCGCACCGGTCAGGAGCACGGTCCTCCGGGCGGGGAGGCGGTCGGGCAGCCGGTGCGCGGCGGCCCAGGCCAGGGCGAGTCCGAGCAGGGCGGAGCCGAGGGCTTCCAGGAACACGGTGGATCACCTCGCGAGGGGTGCGGGGCGGGTGGTGCGGTCAAGCCCCTTCCTACCCCGGGCCACCGGAACGCAATCCTCCCTCCGCCCCGGCGCCGCGCCCCGTCCACACGGCCCGCGCGGCCGGAGGCGGACCCGCGACGCCTCGCGCGCGGCCCCGCGAGGCCACCCGGACGGCCGTACGCGCGGGGGCGCGCCCGGGGCCGCCGGGAGGCGTCGCGGAACGCGAGAAGGCCCGGGGGGACGGGTGTCCCTCCGGGCCTCCAGCGCGGGAGTCGCGGCTCAGAGCGTGCCGAAGCCCACCCGGCGCACCGCGGTCTCGCCGAGCTCCACGTACGCGATCTTGTCCGACGGGACCAGGACCCGGCGGCCCTTCTCGTCCTCCAGGCTGAGCAGCGTCGCCTTGCCGGACAGCGCGTCGGCGACGGCGCGCTCCACTTCCTCGGCGGACTGCCCGCTCTCCAGAACGATCTCCCGGGGTGCGTACTGCACGCCGATCTTGACCTCCACGGCTATGTCCCTCCGAACGGTCAGCCATGCGCGATGAACACGCGCCGTACGCTGCACACATTAGCCCGGTGAGGGGACGCCCACGGGTCAGCCGCCCCACGCCAGGAGCGAACACGGCACGGGAACAAGCGGGCGGTCAGTGCCCCTCGGCGCTCAGCTGGCCCTCGACCGCGTGCAGCGGGAAGCCCGCGATGCCGCGCCAGGCGAGCGAGGTGAGCAGCGAGACGGCCGTGTCGCGGGGGATCGGGGACTCGCTGGAGAGCCAGTAGCGGGCGACGACCTGGGAGACCCCGCCGAGGCCCACCGCGAGCAGCATCGACTCGTCCGTGGACAGTCCGGTGTCCTCGGCGATGACCTCGGAGATCGCCTCGGCGCACTGGAGGCTCACCCGGTCCACCCGCTCGCGGACGGCGGGCTCGTTGGTGAGGTCGGACTCGAAGACCAGCCGGAAGGCGCCGCCCTCGTCCTCGACGTAGGCGAAGTAGGCGTCCATGGTGGCCGCGACCCGGAGCTTGTTGTCCGAGGTGGAGGCGAGGGCGCCGCGGACCGCCTGGAGCAGGGACTCGCAGTGCTGGTCGAGCAGGGCCAGGTACAGCTCCAGCTTCCCGGGGAAGTGCTGGTAGAGCACGGGCTTGCTGACGCCGGCCCGCTCGGCGATGTCGTCCATGGCCGCGGAGTGGTAGCCCTGGGCGACGAAGACCTCCTGGGCCGCGCCGAGCAGCTGGTTCCGCCGGGCACGGCGCGGCAGCCGCGTACCGCGAGGGCGTGCTGCCTCTGTCTGCTCGATGGCGCTCACGCGGCCTCCCAAGAATTCGATCCATGTGCGCTGACGCGCCGCGCCGCCATCGTACTTTTGGGTAACCCGGGTGTGCGCGGTGCGAACGCAGAATTTCACGGACCGGACGCCGAGGTCGACAGGCTATTCAAGATTAAACCGAACAAATCAGCGGGAATCGCCGACCGAATCCGCGCTGATCGGTGATGTGCGGTGCTGTGCGGCCGCGATCGGCCGCGCGGATCGGCGCCCTTCGCGCGGCGGAGGTCCTTCGGTGCTGGTCAGCGGGTCCGCGTACGGTCAGCGGTAGTCGTCCTCGTCGAGCGTGACGACGCGCGCCTGTTCGGAGGCGTCGCCCTCGTCCGCCGCGTCGTGGTCGATATCGCTGAGCGGTTCGTCCTCCCTCGGACGCAGTTCCGTGTGCTGCTCGGCAGCGTCGGCCTCCGGGACTTCCTCGTCGAGCACGGCGTCCTCTTCCTCGGGGAACGATTCCGGCTCGGACGGATCGACAGTCATGCGCTTCCTTCCCGTCCTCCCCGCGCGCGGGCGGCCGCCCGCGCCGATGGCCCTTCCTTCGAGCGTAGGAGCACCCGCGCCGGGCCGCACCCGAGCGGCACCCGATGGGGGTCCCGGAGGGCTCACGGCGGGCGCCACGCGTCCTGTGACCGCACCCACACCCGTGCGCGCGTGATCGTCTCGTAATATTGCGGCCATGTCCTCGACCGAGCTGCCGGAAACCCGGACCGCCGACACCGCACCGCCGGCGCCGCGTCCGCGTGCGGTCCGGGTCGCCGACGGCGAGGAGCTCCGCTCCGTCGCGCTCCCCGGACTCACCCTCACCGTGCGCTCCCGGCCCGGCGACCGCTCCGGTCTGCCGCCCGCGCTGTACGTGCACGGCCTCGGCGGCTCCTCGCAGAACTGGTCCGCCCTGATGCCGCTGCTCGCCGACCTCGTCGACGGCGAGGCCGTCGACCTGCCCGGCTTCGGCGACTCCCCGCCGCCCGACGACGGCAACTACTCGGTCACCGGGCACGCCCGGGCCGTCATCCGGCTGCTCGACGCCTCCGGCCGCGGTCCCGTCCACCTCTTCGGCAACTCCATGGGCGGCGCCGTCGCCACCCGGGTCGCCGCCGTCCGGCCCGACCTGGTCCGCACCCTGACCCTCGTCTCGCCGGCCCTGCCCGAGCTGCGCGCCCAGCGCACCGCCTGGCCGACGGCGCTGCTCGCCGTGCCCGGCGTCGCCGGGCTCTTCGCCCGGCTCTCCCGCGACTGGACCGCCGAGCAGCGCGTCCGGGGCGTCCTGTCGCTCTGTTACGGGGACCCGGGCCGGGTCACCGAGGAGGGGCTGCGGCACGCCGTCGAGGAGATGGAGCGTCGGCTGGAACTCCCCTATTTCTGGGACGCCATGGCCAGGTCCTCGCGCGGGATCGTCGACGCCTATACGCTCGGCGGCCAGCACGGCCTGTGGCGGCAGGCGGAGCGGGTGCTCGCGCCGACCCTGCTGATCTACGGCGGTCGTGACCGGCTCGTCTCGTACCGGATGGCCCGCAGGGCCGCCGCGGCCTTCCGAAGCTCGCGGCTGCTGAGCCTGCCCGACGCCGGTCACGTGGCGATGATGGAGTACCCCGAGACGGTCGCCGCGGCCGCGCGGGAACTGATCGCGGACCACGACGCGCGGCACGACGGGAGCTGAACCCGGGGTGGGACGACATAGTCGCAAGGGCCCTGCGCCCTCGGCGGGCGATACCGGCCGCACGGACGGCACGCGCACGCCCGTGACGGGCGGGACGCGCCCGCCCGCGCCGGTGGCCGACACCGGCCGCACGCCGGTCGTGGACGGCGGCGCGGGCACGGGCCGGCGCCGCCGCGCCGCCGACGGCCCGGACGACCGCGGCACCACCCGCGGCCACGGCACCCTCCACGGCCACGGGACCCCGGCGCACGGGACCCCCGGCCAGGGCGGCCGGCCGGCTCCCGCGTACGGAACCCCGGCCCCCGGCTCCCCGTCGGTCGGGACTCCCGCCCACGGCACGCCCGCGTACGGCACCCCGGGTCGCGGCCCGCAGGGGCACGGCGCTCCCCCGCAGGGCGGCCCTCGCCACGGGACCCCCGCCCCGGGGGCTCCCCGCCAGGGCACTCCCGCGTACGGCACTCCCGCGCACGAGACCCCGGGTTACGGCGCCCCCGCGCAGGGGACTCCCGCGCACGGAACCCCGCGCTACGGCGCCCCCGCGCCAGGCGCTCCCCGCCACGGCGCCCCGGCGCCCGCTCACGGGACTCCGGCTCACGGCACCCCCGCCCACGGCACCCCCGCCCCGCTCGGCGGTCCGCACGACACGCCCGCGCACGGGGTTCCGCACACGCCCGCTCATGGCATTCCGGTGCGCGGGGGGCATCCCGCGGACGAGGAGGCCGGGCGGCCGGCGCCCGAGCGGTACGGGGTCGCCGGGGGCGCCGCGCCGGTGATCCCGGGGCCGCGCCGGGCCGCCGCCGCCCCGCCCGCGGGGCCGGACGCGCCCGCGGGCGACGAGGCCGACGCGCCCGGCAGGGGCGGCAAGGGCCGGGCCCTCACCGGGATCGCGGCCGCCGCGGTCACCACCTGCCTCGCGATCGTCGTCGCCGGGCAGGTCGCGGACCGGCAGGACGACGCCCCGGCGGTGCGCGCCGCGCAGAAGCCCGCCGAGCGCGCCTCGGAGGACTCCGCCTCCCGCTCCGACGAGCGGCCCACCCCGTCGAGCCCGGTCCCGGTCACCCGGCAACCGGCGCCCACGTACGAGCAGTTGATGACCCGCCAGTTCCCGATCGACCCGAAGCTCACCGGGTCCGGCGACTTCGAGGCGGTGCCCGGGCTCGACAAGGCGCCCGGCGCCGGGCAGAAGTACCGCTACCGGGTGGACGTCGAGAAGGGTCTCGGCCTCGACGCCAGGCTCTTCGCCCGGGCCGTCCAGCAGACGCTCAACGACAAGCGCAGCTGGGCCGGTCAGGGCGCCATGACCTTCGAGCGGATCTCCAGCGGCGAGCCCGACTTCGTCATCACCCTCGCGAGCCCCGGCACCACCGGCAAGTGGTGCGCCAAGTCCGGTCTCGACACCACCGTCGACAACGTCTCCTGCGACTCCGCCTCCACCGAGCGCGTGATGATCAACGCCTTCCGATGGGCGCAGGGTTCGGAGACCTTCGGCCCGAAGGCGATGCTCGCGTACCGCCAGATGCTCATCAACCACGAGGTCGGACACCGGCTCGGCCACAACCACGTGTCGTGCCGCACGCCGGGCGCCCTGGCGCCGGTGATGCAGCAGCAGACCAAGTCCCTGGAGATCGACGGCATCCCCTGCCGCCCCAACCCCTGGGTGTATCCCGGCAGTTGACCCCGGCCGGCTCCGGCCGTCACCGGTCCCGCGGGGCACGTGCCCCCGCAAGCCTGACGCTCCGTGACGCCTCCGGCGCGTACCGCGACCGAACGCGACCGGCCTGGGAAAGTTACGTGCATTCACCCCTTCCGGTGGTGCGATGGACAACCGTCCGTCGCGCCACCGTCCCCTGCGCTTACGTTCTTCCCGCTGCGGGATTCCCGCCGAGGGCCGGCAGCGCGCGCCACCGGCGGGACCGGTGGGCGACACGTCGAGGGAGACCGGGGGTGTGTGCTCGTGCGGATCGGACTGCTCACGGAGGGTGGCACCCCGTGCGCGACCGGTGACACCGGCGCGTGGTGGCAGCGGCTCGTGCACGGCCTCCCCGCCCACGAGTTCGACCTGTACGCCGTCGGCGGCCCGCTCCCCGCCACCCCGCTGCCCCCGCACACCCGGCCCGTCCCCGCCACCGGCGAGGGCGCCCTCCCCGCGGGCCCGCCCGAGCGCACCGGCCGCCGCGCCTACGGCCGGCGCGACCGCCGCCGCTTCGCCGAGGGCTTCCACGCCCTCGCCACCGGCCTGACCGCCGAGACCGACCCCGCGCACCCCGCCGACGGGGACCCCGCCGACTCCTTCGCCGCCGGCCTCGGCGCCCTCGCCGACCTCGCCCGCGACAGCGGCGGACTGCCCGCCGCGCTCCGCTCCGACGACGCCGTCCGCGTCCTGGAGGCCGCCTGCCGCGCCCCCGGCGCCCGCCGCGCCGCCGCCGCGGCCGGACTCCACGACCACCTCGCCTTCGCCGACCACCTGGAGCGGGCCCTGCGCCCCCTCTCCCTCGACTGGTACGACGAGACCGCCCTCGGCGCCGCCGACCTCTGCCACGCCACCGCCGGCGGTCCCGTCGCCCTTCCCGGCCTGCTGGCCAAACGCTTCTTCGGCACCCCGCTCCTGGTCACCGAGTACGGCGTCGGCCTGCGCTCCCACTACCTCCACGGGGAGGCCGGCGACCGCTCCACCGCGCTGCGCGCCCTGCTCGCCTCCCTCCACGGCCGCCTCGCCGGCGAGACGTACCGCCAGGCCGCCCTCCTCACCCCCGGCAACGCCCACGCCCGCCGCTGGCAGGAGAAGCTCGGCGCCGACCGCGACCGGGTCCGCACCGTCCACCCCGGCATGCCCGCCGAACGCTTCGCCGACGTCGGCGAGGACGAGGAGAGCGGCGAGCCCGGCACCCTCGTCTGGATCGGCCGCGTCGAACCCGCCAAGGACCTCGTCGCCCTCCTGCACGCCTTCGCCGAACTGCGTGCCCGCCGCGCCGACGCCCGGCTGCGGATCGTCTCCGTCCCCGCCGACGCCGGCGAGACCGAACCGGGCGGCGACCACTGCGCCTACCTCGCGCAGTGCGCCGCGCTCGCCGCCCAGCTCTTCCCCGACGAGGCAGCGGGCGCCCACGCCGTCGGCGAGAACCCCGTCTCCTTCGAGGAGCTCGGCGGACCCGAGGCCCCCACCCTGGAGGACGTCTACGCCTCCGCCGCCGTCGTCGTCCTCTCCAGCACCGTCGAGGGCTTCCCCGCCAGCCTCGTCGAGGCGATGTTCTGCGCCCGCGCCACCGTCTCCACCGACGTCGGCGCGGTCGTCGAGATCATCGGCGGCACCGGGCTCGTGGTCCCCCCGCGCAACCCCCGGGCGCTCGCCGACGCCTGCCTCGCGCTGCTGCGCGACCCCGAGCGCCGGTACCGGCTCGGCGCGGCCGCCCGCGCCCGCGCGCTCGAACTCTTCACCGTCGAACAGAACCTCGCCGCGTTCCGCGGCATCTACCTGGAACTCCTCTCCCACGCGCCGGTACGCCACCGCACCGGGTCCGACGTGCCCTTCGCCCGCCCCGCCGAGGCGCACCTCGCCGGCGGCTGGGTGCCGCAGGCCGTCACCGCGGACAGAGGAGCCCCCGATGCCTGAAGGAGGCACCCCCATGCGCGGCTCCGCCGCCCCGACGAGCCCCGGAGCCTGGGACGCCCGCTCCGAGGCCCTCCTCGGCGCCCCCGCGGTGGACGCGGAACCCGCACCCCCCGCCATAGCCGCGGGGCCCGCCGGCGCGCTCCCCACCCTCGACCTGCACGCGGACCCCCGGCCCGCCTCCCCGGACCCCGCCCCGGGCGCGTCCGCCCTCGACGACCTCCTCTCCGCCTTCGGCCCGCCCCGCCGCCCCGCCGCCGACCCGGCACCCGCACCCGCCGAGGACGAGGACGAGGACAGGGAGGACGGGGAGGAAGAGCCCGAGCCCGCGCCCGAGCCGGTCCGGGCGGAAGAGCCGGAGACGCCGCAGGAGGAACCGGCAGCCGCGGAGGAACCGCGGGAGCCCGAGGCCGAGACGCCGTCCACCCCCACCGCACCGCCCGCCCCCGCCCCCGGCGGTGCCGTCGCCCCCGGCCCCGGGGCCGCCTGGGGCGAGGCACCCGTGCCCGCCGGCCCGGCACCCGCCGTCAAGCCGCCGCGGCGCACCGCCGGGGACCCCGTCAAGGTGCTCATGCACCGGCACCGGGAGCTGTGCGCCCGCGCCGTCGACCCGCTGGAGATCGCCGCCGGGCTCGAAGCGCAGGGCTTCACCGACCGGACCGCCGCCCGCTACCGGCACCGGGACGTCTTCTCGCTCGCCGAGGAGCTGTACGCGCGCGTGCCCCGCGGCCACCTGGAACCCGCGCCCGCCGAGGACGCCCCCGAGCCCCGCACCCCGTGGGCGCTCGCCGCGCTCGCCCCCGGCGCCGCCGCCGCGCTCCTGGTGCCCGCCCTGCTCCACCTCGACGGCGCCGCCCGGGTCGCCGCCGCGACCGCCGGGGCGCTCGCGCTCGCCGGCGCGCTCGTCCTCGCCGTCCGGCGCGGACCGCTGCGCGCCGCCGCCCCCGCGCCCGCCGCCTGGCTCTGGATCCTGTGGCTCCTCGCGTACGCCGTCGCCGGCGACGGCCTCCTGGCGCAGGTGCTCGGCGGCGGACCCGACGGCGCCTGGCCCCTCGCCCCCGCGCCGCTCCTCGGCCTCGCGCTCGCCGTCGTGCCCGCCGCCTGGTGCGCCCACCTCTTCGCCGGCCGGGCCCGCCGCCGCATCGCCGCCAGCCGCGGTCTCGCCGACTTCGCCGCCGCCACGCGCGCGTGGCTGCTCGCCGCCGTCCTCCTCCACCTCGCCGCCCTCACCGCCCTGCTGGCGCCCACCGGCCTCACCGCCGGCGTCCTCGCCCTCGGCGCCCTGCTGTTCCTCGCCCGGCTGCTCACCGTCCACGGACACCCCCGGACCGCCGCCGCCCTCGCCGCCGCCTGCGCCGCCGAAGCCCTCGGCCTCGCGAGCGTGCTGGCCGCCCGGCTCCCGCTCCCCGGCTTCGACGCGCTCGCCGTCCCCGTACGGACCCTCGTCACCGCCTGGGGACCCGGAGCCCTCCCCGCCCTCGTCTGCGGCGCCGCCGCGCTGGGCCTCCTGGCCCACGCGACCGGCGTCCTCGCCCGGGCCTCGGCCCACACCACCCCCTGACCCCGGGCACCCGCGGAGCCGACGCCGCGGGCGCACCGACCTCTCTCTCATCACCCCGCAAGGAGAACCCAGACCATGACCCCTCCCACCCCAGCACCGGCCGGTCGGCACGAAGGGGCCGCACGATGAGGGTGCTACTGCTCGGAGCCAACGGCTTCATCGGCCGCTTCGTCGCCGACAGGCTGCTCGCCGACCCGGCGGTCCACCTCACCGCCCTCGGCCGCGGCGACGACGCCGACGTCCGCTTCGACCTCGCCACCGGCAGCCCCGGCGCGCTCACCCGCTTCCTGGACGCCGTCCACCCCGGCGTGGTCGTCAACTGCGCGGGCGCCACCCGGGGCGGCGCCCGCGACCTGACCCGGCACAACACGGTCGCCGTCGCCACCGTCTGCGAGGCCCTGCGGCGCAGCGGCTGCGGCGCCCGGCTGGTCCAGGTCGGCTGCGCCTCCGAGTACGGGCCCAGCCAGCCCGGCTCCTCCACCGCCGAGGACGCCGTGCCGCGCCCGGGAGGCCCGTACGGCGTCTCCAAGCTCGCCGCCACCGAACTGGTCCTCGGCTCCGGGCTCGACGCGGTCGTGCTCCGGGTCTTCTCCCCGGTCGGCCCCGGCACCCCCGCCGGCTCCCCGCTCGGCCGGCTCGCCGAGGCGATGCGCCGGGCCATGCAGGCCGGCGACGGCGAGCTCAAGCTCAGCGGCCTCGGCGTGCAGCGGGACTTCGTGGACGTGCGGGACGTGGCCCGCGCCGTCCACGCCGCCTCCCTCTCCGCCGCCCAGGGCGTGGTCAACATCGGCACCGGACGGGCCGTCCGGCTGCGGGACGCAGCCGCCGTCCTCGCCCGCGTCGCCGGCTACGCGGGCAACCTGCACGAGGTGGACGGCCCGCACGGCATCCCGCACCGGCCCGTCATCGGCCCCCCGCGCACCGAGGCGACCATCGCCGAACAACTGGCCGCCGCGCCCTTCCCGTACCCCGACGGCTGCGGGCCCTGGCAGCAGGCCGACGTCCGCACCGCCCGCGACCGGCTCGGCTGGCGCCCCCGGATCAACCTGGAGGAGTCGCTCGCCGACATCTGGATGGAGGCGGCGTGTCGCATCTGACCGCCACGGGGACGGTCCGGGCGCTCGGAGTGGGCGCCCCCGGCTACGCCCACCCGCTGCTCGCCCCGGTCGAATGGGCCGAACTGACCCGTCCCGGGACCCCCGTGCACTGGGCGGTGCTCAACGTCGCCGACGGCCCCGGCAGCCGCCCCGACCCGCACTGCCTGGAGACCGCGGGCCGGCTGCGGCAGGCGGGCGTGCGGGTGCTGGGGCACCTGGACCTGGCGCACGGTTCGCGCCCCTTCGGCGAGCTCGTCTCGCAGGCGCAGCGGTACCTCGACTGGTACCGGGTCGGCGGCTTCTATCTGGACCGCTGTCCCACGGACCGGACGGACCTGCCCGGAGTGAGAAGGGTCACCACCACCCTGTCGGCGCTCCTCGGCGGCGACGCCCACCTCGTCCTGGGGCACGGCAGCCATCCGTACCCCGGTTACGCGGAGGCGGCGGACCAGCTGGTGACCTTCTCCGGGGCCTGGACCGACTACCGCTGGTCGCAGGTGGCGGAGTGGACGGCCGAGTACCCGGAGGGGAAGTTCGCCCACTTCGTCCACGGGGTGCCGCGCACCCATCTCGACGAGGCGCTGCGGATCGCCCGCTGGCAGGGCGCCGGCACGATCTTCTTCACCGACCGCAGCGGGGGGCCCGGCGGAGCGGCGGGACAGAACACGCCATTTCACTCGCTGCCCGGCTACTGGGACGAAATCGTCTCGCGGATCGGACCGGGTGTCTCGGAATGAGAAGGGGCGTGGCAGTGTTACGGGGAGAACAACCGTACTGACATACCGACAACCGGAGTCCCCGTGTCGCTGCCACCCCTGGTCGAGCCGGCCGCCGAGCTCACCGTAGACGAGGTCCGCAGGTACTCCCGCCACCTGATCATCCCCGACGTGGGGATGGACGGGCAGAAGCGGCTGAAGAACGCGAAGGTGCTGGCCGTCGGCGCCGGCGGCCTCGGGTCGCCGGCGCTCATGTACCTGGCCGCGGCCGGTGTCGGCACCCTCGGCATCGTGGAGTTCGACGAGGTCGACGAGTCGAACCTCCAGCGCCAGATCATCCACAGCCAGGCCGACATCGGCCGCTCCAAGGCCGAGTCGGCGCGCGACAGCGTGCTCGGCATCAACCCGTACGTGAACGTGGTCCTTCACGAGGAGCGGCTCGAGGCCGACAACGTGATGGACATCTTCAGCCAGTACGACCTGATCGTCGACGGCACCGACAACTTCGCCACCCGCTACCTGGTGAACGACGCCTGCGTGCTGCTGAACAAGCCGTACGTGTGGGGCTCGATCTACCGGTTCGACGGCCAGGCGTCGGTCTTCTGGTCCGAGCACGGTCCCTGCTACCGCTGCCTCTACCCGGAGCCCCCGCCGCCGGGCATGGTCCCGTCCTGCGCCGAGGGCGGCGTCCTGGGCGTGCTCTGCGCGTCCATCGGCTCCATTCAGGTCAACGAGGCCATCAAGCTCCTCGCCGGCATCGGCGAGCCGCTCGTCGGCCGTCTGATGATCTACGACGCCCTGGAGATGCAGTACCGCCAGGTGAAGGTCCGCAAGGACCCCAACTGCGCGGTCTGCGGCGAGAACCCGACCGTCACCGAGCTCATCGACTACGAGGCCTTCTGCGGCGTCGTGTCCGAGGAGGCCCAGGAGGCGGCGCTCGGCTCCACGATCACTCCGAAGCAGCTCAAGGAGTGGATCGACGACGGCGAGAACATCGACATCATCGACGTCCGCGAGCCGAACGAGTACGAGATCGTCTCGATCCCCGGCGCCCGCCTGATCCCGAAGAACGAGTTCCTGATGGGCAACGCCCTCCAGGACCTCCCGCAGGACAAGAAGATCGTCCTGCACTGCAAGACGGGTGTCCGCAGTGCGGAAGTCCTCGCCGTGCTCAAGTCCGCGGGCTTCGCGGACGCGGTGCACGTCGGCGGCGGCGTGATCGGCTGGGTCCACCAGATCGAGCCCGAGAAGCCGGTCTACTAGCCGGAAGCCGGTCTCCCGGCCCACCGTGGCGAAGGCCCCGGACCGCGTGTCGGTCCGGGGCCTTCGCGCGTCCGCGCTACCCGCAGGTCGTGCCGTACGCGGGCACCTTCCCGTCGAGCAGGTACGCGTCGACCGTCTCCGTCACGCACTCCGAGGTGCCGTAGGCGCCGTGCCCCTCGCCCTTGTTGGTGACCAGGACGCCGACGCCCTCGCCCAGCTCCTTCGCCATCCGCTCGGCGCCCTCGTACGGGGTCGCCGGGTCGCCGGTCGTGCCCACGACCAGGATCGGGGCCGCGCCCGGGGCGGACGCCGCCGGGGTCTTCGCCTCGCCCTTCACCGGCCAGTCGGCGCACCAGCCGGCCGTGTCCCAGGCGAGGAAGGCGCCGAAGACGGGGGAGAGGCGGCGGAACTCCGGCAGCAGCGCCTTCGCCCGCGCGGCGGTCGGGCGCTCGCTGGAGTCGGCGCAGGAGATCGCCCGCTGGGAGTGCGACTGGGTGGAGTAACGTCCCCGCGAGTCCCGGTCGTTGTAGGTGTCCGCGAGCCGCAGCAGCGGGGCGCCGTTGCCGGACTCGGCGGCCCGCAGCGCCTGGGTGAGCAGCGGCCAGCTCTCCTCGGAGTAGAGGGTCACCGCGATGCCGGTGATCGCCAGGCCCTCGGTGAGGCGCCGGTCGCCGACCGTCAGCGGCCTCCGGTCGAGCGAGGCGAGCAGCGTGGTGATCCGCGCGCCGACGGCCGCGGGGGTCTGCCCGGTGCTCCCGGCGTAGTTGTCCAGGGCCCGCTGGAAGCCGATCGTCTGGTGGCGGGCGTGGCCCGCGCTGTCGGCGGTCGGGTCGACGACCGCGTCGAGGACCAGCCGGCCGACGTTCCCGGGGAAGAGGTGGGCGTAGGTGCCGCCGAGCTGGGTGCCGTACGAGATGCCGAAGTAGTGCAGCCGGGCGTCGCCGAGGACGTGCCGGATCAGGTCCAGGTCGCGGGCGGTGGCCGTGGTGGTGGTGTACGGGATCACCTCGCCGGAGCGGCGGGCGCAGCCGGCGGCGAAGTCCGCCGCGTCCTTCAGGAAGGCGGCCTCCTCGGCGGGCGTGTCCGGGGTGGAGTCGACGCGGGTCTCGGCCGCCGCCTGCTCGGCGTCGGTGCGGCAGACGACGCCGGAGCTGCGGCTCACCCCGCGCGGGTCGAAGCCCACGAGGTCGTAGCGCTCGCCCAGCTCCTCGTACTCGTCGGAGAGCTGCGGCAGCATGTCCACCCCGGAGCCGCCGGGTCCGCCGAAGTTGAAGAGCAGCGAACCGATCCGCCGCTTCGGGTCGGTCGCCTCCTTGCGTATGAGGGCGACGGGGAGCGTGGCGCCCGCCGGCTTCGCGTGGTCCAGCGGCACGTTCACGGTGGCGCAGCGCCAGTCGCCGCCGACGTCGTCGCAGCGGTCCCACTCCGGCCGCTGGCCGGTGAGGGAGGCGGGCAGGCCGGGGGCGGGGGCGGGGAGGCCGGAGGCCGGAGCGGGCTTGGCGTCCGACGGGGCCGCGGAGGAGGTGCCGGAGGAGGCGGGGGCGGCCGAGGACGGGGCCGCGGCCGGGGAGCCCGCGCTCGTACAGCCGGTGACCAGCACTCCGCCGAGGGCGAGGACCGTCAGACGCCGGCGTATGGACATGGGAGACCCCCCAAGATCGAGACTGGCCCGTCATCCTAGGGGGCTCGGGTGCGGCTACTTGCAGACGGTGCCCGTGGCGGGGACCTTGCCGTCCAGGAGGTAGCCGTCGACGGCCTTCTTCACGCAGGCGCTGCCGCCGTTGTAGGCGCCGTGGCCCTCGCCCTCGTACGTCAGCTCCACGCCGACGCCCTTGCCGAGCGCCTGCACCATCGCGCGGGCGCCCTCGTACGGGGTCGCCGGGTCGCCGGTGTTGCCGACCACCAGGATCGGCGCGGCGCCGGGCGCCGACACGTCGGGGTGGTCCCAGGCGCCGGGCACCGGCCACTGCGAGCAGCTCGACAGCGCCCAGCCCATGAAGTCGCCGAAGACCGGTGACGCCTCGCGGAACTGCGGCAGCCGCTCCTTGGCCTGGCCGAGGGTGTACCGCTCCTTGAAGTCCACGCAGTTGATGGCGGCGTTGGCGGCCTGGATGTTGCTGTAACTGCCGTTCTCCCCGCGTCCGTTCATCGAGTCCGAGAGGGCGAGCAGCAGCGCGCCGTCGCCGCCGTCCGCCGCCTCCAGGCCCTGCTCCAGGTACGGCCAGAACTCCTTCGAGTACAGCGACTGGGCGATGCCGTTGGTCGCCTGGGTCTGGGTCAGCTTCCGGCTGCCGATGCCGGGGATCGGCTTCTTGTCGAGCGCGGCGAGGAGGTCGGTGACGCCCTCCTCGACCTCGGCGACCGTCGCGCCCGGCAGGGCGCACTCGTCGCCCCGGTCCACGCAGTCCTGCGCGAAGTTGTCGAGTGCCAGCTGGAAGCCCTTGGCCTGGCCCAGTGCGCCCTCCTCGACGCCCGCGTCCGGGTCCACCACCGCGTCGAAGACGGCACGGCCCACCCGCTCGGGGAAGAGGTGGGCGTAGACGCCGCCGAGCTCCGTGCCGTACGAGATGCCGAAGTAGTGCAGCTTGTCGTCGCCGAGGACCTGGCGCAGCAGGTCCATGTCGCGGGCCGCGCTCTCCGTGCCGACGTGCGGCAGGACCGTGCCCGAGTCCTTCTCGCAGCCTGTCGCGTACGCCTTCTGCGCGTCGGACAGCGTCCGTTCCTCCGCCAGGTCGTCCGGGGTGAAGTCCAGCGCGTAGTAGGCGTCCAGCTCCTTGTCCGTGGCGCACTCGACCGGCTCGCTGCGGCCGACCCCGCGCGGGTCGAAGGACACCAGGTCGTAGCGCGTGCGGAGGGACTCGTAGTCGGTGGCGAAGCCGGGCAGGCCGGTGACGCCGGAGCCGCCCGGGCCGCCGAAGTTGAAGATCAGGGAGCCGATGCGGCGGGCGTTGTCGTCGGCCCGGGCGCGGATCAGCGCGAGTTCGATCGTCTCGCCCTCCGGCTGCGACCAGTCGAGCGGCGTCCGCAGGAAGGCGCACTCCCACTCCGTGCCGTCCGGCAGCGGCGACGGTGCCGAGCCGCCGCCCTCCGCCGGGGACGGGGGCGGGCAGGTGTCCCACTCCAGCTGCTGTTCCGTCAGCGCCGAGAGCCCGCCGGTGCCGGTGGGGCGGGAGGCCGCGGGGGTCCCGTCGCCGGAGTCGTCCGAGCAGCCGGTCAGCCAGAGGACGGCGGAGGCGGTGAGGAGGGCGGCGGCGCGCTGGGCGGCGGAGATCGGCATGTCCCCATGCTCCGGCGCCCCGCCCGTGAGCGCCCGTGACGCACCCCCAAGCGGGTGTCCAGGGGCTCAGCTCGCGCGGTCGCGAAGGGCGTCGAGGTGGGCGCGGGCCGCTTCGGCGGCGTGGGCGAACCAGTCCGCGATCACGGCGGTCTCCTCGGGGGTGTAGCGGGCGAAGAGCTCCCCGAGCCGGTCGTAGAAGGGCTGGTACAGCTCGGTCAGGCGGACCACCGCCGCCGGGTCGGCGACCACGCGGACCCGGCGGCGGTCGCCCGGGTCGGGGACCCTGCGGGCGTACCCGGCCTTCTCCAGCCGGTTGAGGACGCCGGTGACCGCGCCGGTGGTGAGGTTGGCCCGCTCGGCGAGGTCGCCCGCGGAGAGCGGCTCCGCGCCGGCGCCGAGCACATGGCCGAGGCAGGTGAGGTCGGTCACGTTGAGGCCGAGCGCCTGGGCCACCTCCTGCTGCCCGATCAGGCCGAGCGCCACATAGGTGTCCATGCGCGAGATCGCCTCGGCGGCGGTGGCCGGCGGCCGGCTCTTGCCCTGCACCCCGATACTCCTTAGTGTCTAAGATACTTAGCTCGTGAGATAAATGACCTCGGCGGGCCACGACACCCTCATCCTGCCTGCCCTCACCCCCTCAGGGAGCCTCCATGAGCGCCCACGGCGACGTCGACCTCGGCCACACCCTGGCCGGCTGGACCGGAACCGCCCTCGCCACCCTCGGCTGCGCCGCCGCCGGCGCGGCCCTCTGCCTCGGCTCGGCCTGGGCCGGAGCGCTCGGCGCCGCCCTCCTCGCCGCCGCCGCCCTCACCACCTGGCTGCTGCACCTCGCCGGCTGGGGCAAGCCCTCCGGACCCCGCCCCGCCGCCCAGTGGGACTGGCGCGTCCGCGACACCGCGGCCCGGGCCGGGCACCCGGACTGCCTCGGCTGCCGCATGGCGGGACGACGGGCGCGCGCGCTCGTGGTCACGCCCCCGGCGGCGGGCCGCGCGCCCGTACGCGCCTGACGGCGGCGAGGTCAGACCCGCTCCCAGCCCCGCTTCGGCGCCCGGTTCGCGATCGGGCCGGGGCGCCGCCGCCGGTAGACGACGAACGGGCGGAAGAGGTACCGCACCGGCACCGCGAACATGTGGACCAGACGCGAGTACGGGATCAGCGCGAAGAGCGCGAAGCCGAAGAGCACGTGCAGCCTGAAGGCGAGCGGCGCGCCCGCCATCAGCCCCCAGTCCGGGCTGAGCGCGAACAGCGACCGGAACCAGACCGAGACGCCCTCCCGGTAGTCGTACCCGTCCGTCGCGCCCGTCGAGTTGAGGACGGTGGCGAGGATGCCCAGGGCCATCGCCCCGAGCAGCACCGCGTACATGAGGCGGTCGCTCTTCAGGGTGGCCTTCCGCACGGCCGGCACCCGCAGCCGCCGGTACACCAGGATCCCGATGCCGACGGCCGCCGCGACCCCCGCGACCGCCCCGGTGGAGACCGCCACCAGGTGGTAGGCGTGGTCGCTGATCCCGAGCGCGCCCGTCCACTCCTTCGGGATCAGCAGCCCGACCACGTGCCCGAGGACGACGAACAGCATCCCGAAGTGGAAGAGCGGGGAGCCGATCCGCAGCAGCCGCGACTCGTGCAGCTGGGACGAGTGGGTGGTGATGCCGAAGCGGTCGTGGCGCCCGCGCCAGATCGTTCCCGCGACGAGCAGGGCCACCGAGACGTAGGGCAGCACGCCCCACAGCAGCAGATCCATCAGACCGGGGTCCTTTCGGTGCGGGGCACGGTGGGCCAGGGGAGTTCCACGCCGGGCCCGAGGGGTTCGAGTCCGACGAGCTCGCGCGGCGGCCCGGACCGGGCCAGCGCCTTCGCCTCCTCCTTCGTCCGGGGCGAGGGCCCGGGCAAAGTGCCGCAGACGGCCTCCAGTACGCCGGTGTACGGCGTCCCCGAGTCGGCCAGCGCCAGCCGCAGCAGCTCCAGACCGGCCCGGTGCTCCTGGAACAGGGCGGTGCCGGGCTCCTGACGGAGGGCGGCGAACTCCAGGGCGGCGGGCAGGAAGTCGGGCAGCTCGTCGCTGTCGAACTCCAGGCCGTGCTCGCGGTAGGTCCGCTTGATCCGCACGAGCGAGAGACCGCGCCGCCGGGTGTCGCCGTCCGTCCACCAGGTCAGGTAGAGGCAGCGGCGGTTGCGGGTGTCGAAGGTGTCCGTGTAGTGCGCGGCGAGCTCCAGGAGCGGGGTCCGCTCGACGTGGTCGAGGAAGTCGGTGAGCCCGGCCGGAGAACCGCCCAGGGCCCGGAGCAGCAGCGGGAGTTCCTCGTACAGCCGCTCGTCCGGGTAGCTCAGGCAGCGCGCCGCCGCCATCCGTACCACCGTGTCCGTGGTCATGAACTCCTCCTCGTGCGACCCAGGTTGAGCAGGACCCGGCTGCCGCCGCCGTCCACCCGGCCGGCGACCGGGCAGCCCTCGTCCAGGGGGTGGCTGTCGGCGAGCGCGTCCGCGTCCGCGCGGGCGGCCGTCGGGATCACGTACCGGTCCTCGTACTTGGCGACGGCGAGCAGCCGGAACATGTCCTCCATCTCCCGGCCGGTCAGTCCGACCGCCCGCGCGACCGCCTCGTCCTTCTCCTCGCCGAGGTTGACCGCCCGCATGTAGGACCGCATGGCGGCCATCCGGCGCAGCACCGCCTCCACGGGCACGGTGTCCCCGGCGGTCAGCAGCTCCGCCAGGTA
This sequence comes from Streptomyces roseofulvus, assembly GCF_039534915.1. NCBI lineage: Bacteria > Bacillati > Actinomycetota > Actinomycetes > Kitasatosporales > Streptomycetaceae > Streptomyces > Streptomyces roseofulvus. Next base: position 5,358,103 of record NZ_BAAAWE010000001.1, read on the forward strand.
CTCCACCGGGATCCGCAGCGCGTCGATCGCCCCGAAGAGGTTCCCGGCGTCCTCGCCGTCGCTGCCGGAGGCGGCGACCGCGTCGACCACGGGGGAGAGCGGCGGCACGTACCAGACCATCGGCATCGTGCGGTACTCCGGGTGCAGCGGCAGCGCGACCTGGTAGGTGGCGATCAGGTCGTACACGGGGGAGCGGCGGGCCGCGTCCAGCCACTCCTCGGTGATCCCGGACGCCCGCGCGGCGGCGGCCACCGCCGGGTCGTGCGGGTCGAGAAAGCACTCCAACTGGGCGGGGTACAGATCGTGTTCGTCCTCGACCGCGGACGCCTCCGCGACCCTGTCGGCGTCGTACAGCAGCACGCCGAGGTAGCGCATCCGGCCCACGCAGGTCTCCGAGCAGACCGTCGGCATGCCGACCTCGACGCGCGGGAAGCAGAAGGTGCACTTCTCGGCCTTGCCGGTGGCGTGGTTGAAGTACACCTTCTTGTACGGGCAGCCGGTGACGCACATCCGCCAGCCCCGGCAGTGCTCCTGGTCGACGAGGACGATGCCGTCCTCCTCGCGCTTGTACATGGCGCCGGACGGGCAGGCGGAGACGCACGCCGGATTGAGGCAGTGCTCGCAGATCCGGGGCAGGTAGAACATGAAGCTCTGCTCGAACTCGAAGCGGATCCGCTCGCCGACCTCCCGTCGCACCTTCTCGACCAGCGGGTCCTTCGGTCCGTGCTCGGGCGCGCCGCCCAGGTTGTCGTCCCAGTTGGGTCCCCACTCGACCTTGTCGAGGGGTTCGCCGGTGACCTGGGACACGGGCCGGGCGACCGGCAGGTCGTCGCCGGCCGGGGCCTCGGTGAGGTTCTTGTACTCGTACGTCCACGGCTGGTAGTAGTCGTCGAGCTCCGGCAGTTCCGGGTTGGCGAAGATCTGCCCGAGCCGCTTCAGCCGCCCGCCGGCCCGCAGCCGAAGCCGCCCCGAACGGGTGCGCTCCCAGCCGCCCTTCCACCGCTCCTGGTCCTCCCAGCGGCGCGGGTAGCCCTGCCCGGGCAGCGTCTCGACGTTGTTGAACCAGACGTACTCGGTGCCCTGCCGGTTGGTCCACGCCTGCTTGCAGGTGACCGAACAGGTGTGGCAGCCGATGCACTTGTCGAGGTTCATCACCATCGCGACCTGTGCCATGACGCGCATGTTCAGTACTCCACCTTCTGGTCGCGGCGGCGGATCACCGTCACCTCGTCGCGCTGGTTGCCGGTCGGGCCCAAGTAGTTGAAGGCCCAGGTCAACTGGGCGTAGCCGCCGACGAGATGGGTCGGCTTGAGCATCACCCGGGTGAGCGAGTTGTGGATGCCGCCCCGGCGGCCGGTCTTCTCGGTCTTCGGGACGCCGACCGTGCGCTCCTGGGCGTGGTTCATGTAGACCGTGCCGGCGGGCATCTTGTGGGACACGATCGCGCGGGCGGTGACCACGCCGTTGCGGTTGACCGCCTCGATCCAGTCGTTGTCCGCCACCCCGATGGCCTCGGCGTCCTGCGGGGACATCCAGATCGTCTGCCCGCCCCGGCCGAGCGTCATCATGTACAGGTTGTCCTGGTACTGGGAGTGGATCGCCCACTTGTTGTGCGGGGTGAGGTACCGCACGGCGACCTGCCGCCCGTCCGTCGACCCCAGCTCCGGCTCCCCGTACAGCCGGTGCATGTCGAGCGGCGGCTTGTAGACGGGCAGCGCCTCGCCGACCTCGTGCATCCAGTCGTGGTCGAGGAAGAAGTGCTGGCGGCCGGTGAGCGTGTGCCAGGGCTTGAGGTGCTCGGTGTTGACGGTGAAGGCGGTGTAGCGGCGGCCGCCGGACTCGCTGCCCGACCACTCGGGCGAGGTGATGACGGGGACGGGCCGGGCCTGGGTGTCGGCGAAGGTGATCCGCTTGCCCTCGGCCTCGGCGGCCAGATGGGCCATCGCCTGTCCGGTGCGCTTCTCCAGCTTCTCGAAGCCCTGGGTGGCGAGCCGCCCGTTCGACGTGCCGGAGAGGGAGAGGATCGCCTCGCAGGCCCGCCGCGCGGTGTCCAGGCGCGGTCGCCCGTCCGCGATCCCGCCCCTGACCAGGCCGTTCTTGGCGCCGAGGTACGCGACCTCCTCGTCGACGTCGAAGGTGATCGCCTTGGTCGTCACCCCGAGCCGGTCGACCAGCGGGCCGAGCGCCGCGAACTTCTCGCCGACGGCCCCGTAGTCCCGCTCGACCACCGCCAGGTTGTACATCGTGCGCCCCGGGACCGGCTCGCACTCGCCCTTCGACCAGTCGAGCGCGACCCCGCCGGGCTGGGCCATCTCGCCGCCCGGGGTGTCGTGCTGGAGCGCGGTCGCCACCAGGTCCTTCCTGACCCCGAGGTGCTCCTCGGCGAGCTCGCCGAAGCGGCGGGCGAGGGCGAGGAAGGCGTCGTAGTCGGAGCGGGCCTGCCACGGCGGGTCCACGGCCGGGGTGAAGGCGTGCAGGAAGGGGTGCATGTCGGTCGAGGACAGGTCGTGCTTCTCGTACCAGGTGGCGGCGGGGAGCACCACATCGGACAGCAGCGTCGTGGACGTCATCCGGAAGTCCATGGAGAGCAGCAGGTCGAGCTTGCCCTCGACGTCCTCCTCCCGCCACCGCACGTCCCTCGGCGAGCAGCGCGGCCCGTCCTCCGGGAGGTTGGAGTGGGTGCCGAGGAGGTGCTTGAGGAAGTACTCGTTGCCCTTGGAGGAGGAGCCGAGGAGGTTGGCCCGCCACACGTTGAGCACCCGGGGCCAGTTCCCCGGCGCGTCCGGGTCCTCCCCGGCGAAGCCGAGCGTCCCGTCCTTCAGCGCCCGCACGGTGTCGGCGACCGGGTCGTCCTGGGCGCCGAGCTCCAGCGGGTTGCGGTCGAAGGTCGGGTACGAGGGCATCCAGCCCATCCGCGCCGACGCGGCCAGGCAGTCGGCGCCCGTCATGCCCGCGAAGCGGCCCGCGCCGAGCGGCGAGGCCAGCGACGCGGCCGGCAGGGTGTCGTACCGCCACTGGTCGGTGTGGAGGTAGAACCAGCCGGCGCCGATCATGTGCCGGGGCGGCCGGCCCCAGTCGGAGGCGCTCGCGAGGGTCGCCCAGCCGGTCACCGGCCGGCACTTCTCCTGGCCGACGTAGTGGCCCCAGCCGCCGCCGTTGCGCCCCTGGCAGCCGGTGAGCGTCAGCAGGGCGAGGAAGGCCCGGTAGATGGTCTCGGAGTGGAACCAGTGGTTGGTGCCCGCGCCCATGAGGATCATGCAGCGGCCTCGGGAGCGCTCGGCGGTGTCCGCGAACTCCCGTGCGACGCGGGCGGCCTGGGCGGCCGGGACGGAGGTCAGCGTCTCCTGCCAGGCGGGGGTGCCGGGCTGCGCGGCGTCCTCGTACGACTCCGGCCACGTGCCCGGCAGGCCGGGGCGCCCCACCCCGTACTGGGCGAGCAGCAGGTCGTACACGGTGGTGACGAGGCGGTCGCCCAGCCGCCGCACCGGGACGCCCCGCCGCAGCACCTCGCCCTCCTCGTCGAAGCGCGGCAGCACCACCTCGGCGGCCTCGCCCTCGCCGAGGAGCGAGAGCCGGGGGCGCACTCCTCCGAGGTCGAGGTTCCAGTCGGGCTCGCCGCCGGTGCCCCAGCGGTGGCCGAGGGTGCCGTTCGGGACCACGGGCTCGCCGGTGGCGTCGTCGACGAGGACGGTCTTCCACTCGGCGTTCTCGACGTCCCGGCCGAGGTCGGCGGCGGTCACGAACTTCCCCGGGACCAGCCCTTGTCCGCTCTCCGTCAGGGTGATCAGGAACGGCAGGTCGGTGTAGGTCCGCACGTAGTCCGCGAAGAACGGCGTCTCCCGGTCGACGAAGAACTCCTTCAGGACCACGTGCCCCATCGCCAGGGCCAGCGCCCCGTCCGTCCCCGGGTGGGGGTGCATCCACTCGTCGGCGAACTTGGTGTTGTCCGCGAAGTCGGGCGAGACGGTGACGACCTTCTGGCCCCGGTAGCGGGCCTCCGTCATCCAGTGCGCGTCCGGCGTGCGCGTCACCGGCACGTTCGAGCCCCACATCAGCAGGTAGGCCGCGTCCCACCAGTCGCCCGACTCCGGCACGTCCGTCTGGTCGCCGAAGACCTGCGGGGAGGCCACCGGCAGGTCCGCGTACCAGTCGTAGAAGGAGAGCATCGGCGCGCCGATGAGGGAGTGGAAGCGGGCGCCGGCCGCGTGCGAGGCCATCGACATCGCCGGGATCGGCGAGAAGCCGGCCACCCGGTCCGGTCCGTGCTCCTTGATGGCGTGGACGTGCGCGGCGGCGGCGATCTCCACCGCCTCCGGCCAACTCGCGCGCACCAGCCCGCCCTTGCCCCGGGCCTGCTGGTAGGTGCGGCGGCGCACCGGGTCGCGCTGGATGTCCGCCCAGGCGAGCACGGGGTCCTTCAGGCGCTTCTTCGCCTCCCGGTACATCGCGAGCAGGGTGCCCCGGACCATGGGGTGCCGGACCCGGGTGGGGGAGTAGCTGTACCAGGAGAAGGAGGCGCCCCGGGGGCAGCCGCGCGGCTCGTACTCGGGCCGGTCGGGGCCGACGGACGGATAGTCGGTGGCCTGGGTCTCCCAGGTGATGATCCCGTCCTTGACGTACACCTTCCACCGGCACGAACCGGTGCAGTTGACGCCGTGGGTGGAGTACACGACCTTGTCGTGGCTCCACCGGTCCCGGTAGAACGACTCGCCCTCGCGGCCACCGGTGCGGTGCACCGTCCGCAGGTCCTCGGAGACCTCGGAACGGGAGAAGAACCTCCCCGCCCGGAGGAGGATCTCGGCGGCGTCCGGCTGCTCCTGCTGCACGTCAGGCTCCTTCACGACGAACCGGTTCAGCAGCTCGACCCTAGGTCGGGCGGAGCGGCCGGAACGGGGGCCGATGGTCCCGTGCGGGGGTGACCAAATCCCGCATTTGTCCCGGGGCCCGGTGTGTGAGGCTGGCCGGGTGAGCGTTGTCCGACGGTGGATACCGAACCAGCACGGAGCCTGGGCCATGCTCGTCGTGCCCTCTCTCGCGGGAGTCCTCATCGGCTCCCCCTCCTGGCCCCAACTCCCCCTTTTCGTCGCGTGGTTGCTCGCCTACTGCGCCGTCTTCCACGCCGAGCAGTGGGTACGGCTCCGACGCGCCTCCCGCAACCCCCGGGCCGCCGCACGCCACCGGCGCCCCGCCCTGGTCCTCGGAAGCGCCACGACCGCCTTCGGCCTGCCGCTGCTGGTGGCCGAGCCGTGGCTCGGGATCGCGGCCGCCCTGGCGGCACCGTTCCTCGCGGTGAACGTCCTGTACGCCCGCCGCAACCGGGAACGGGCCCTCGTCAACGGCCTCGCGGCCGTCGTCCCCGCCTGCGGGATGCTGCCGGTCGCCCTCCGCCTCGGCGGCGGCACGGTCGCCGACGGCCTCGCCCCGGCGGCGGCCTGTCTGCTGTACTTCGCCGGCACAGTCCCGTACGTGAAGACGATGATCCGCGAGCGGAACTCGCAGGCGTACCGGTGGGGTTCGGTCGCCTACCACGCGGTGGCGCTGGTGGCGGCGGCCCTGCTGGACCCGTGGCTCGCCCTCCCCTTCGCCGTCTACCTCGCCCGCGCCGCCGTCCTCCCCGGCCGGGGGCTCAGGGTCCCCGTGGTGGGCGCGGTCGAGGTCGGCTGCTCCGTGCTGCTGCTCGGCTTCCTCGTCGGCGTGTACGGCTGACGCCGGACTACAGCGCCTGCCGCTTCGTCAGCCAGTTGAAGCAGATCCAGCCCGGCAGGACCGGGATCCACAGGGTCAGCAGGCGGTAGAGGAGGACCGCCGGGGTGGCGACGTCGATGGGCACCTCGCCCACCGTGACGAGACCGCCGATCAGCGCGCCCTCGACCGCGCCGACGCCGCCGGGGGTGGGGGCCGCCGACCCGAGCGCGTTGCCCGCGAGGAAGACCACGGCCACGCTCGCGAAGCTGTACGACACGTGGCCGTGCCCGAAGGCGCGGATCGACGCGTCGAGGCAGAGGACGAACGCGCCGGTCAGCAGCAGCATCCCGCCGATGCCGGTGGCCAGCTTCATCGGCCGCTGGAGCACGTCCAGCATGCGCGGCACCACACCCGCGAACAGCGAGCGCAGCCGGGTCGAGACGAACTTCCGCATGAACGGGATCGCCGTCATCACCAGGACCAGCACCGCGACCGTCAGCAGGCCCGCGATGACCGTCCTCGACGGGGTGAACGACTGCGACTTCTCCGTGCCCGTCAGATAGCCGAAGAGGAGCAGCAGCAGGATGTGCGCCCCGAGCCCGAAGAGCTGCGAGGCGCCGACGCTCGCCACCGCGAGCCCCGGCCGCACCCCCGCGCGCTGGAGGAAGCGGGTGTTGAGGGCGACGCCGCCGACCGCCGCCGGGGCGACGATCTTCACGAACGAGCCGGCGACCTGCGCCACCACCGTCCGCCAGAAGCCGACCCGCTCCGGCACGAAGCCGAGCAGGCTCATCGCCGCCGCCACGTAACTGAGCGCGGAGAACAGCACCGCCGCCGCCACCCACCGCCAGTCCGCCTCGCTGACCGTGGACAGCGGCGTCCGGGCGATCTGCGAGAGCAGGAAGTAGGCGGCGACCGCGCCCGCGATCATCGAGATCAGCGTCCGGGGCTTGATCCGCTCCAGCCGGACCGGCTCCACCGGCGCCTGCGGCCGGATCAGCAGCACCTGCCGGCGGATCTGCGCCAGCAGGTCCTCCTCGCGGGCCTCGTCCAGGGCCTCGTCGAGCGCCCGCTTCTCCGCCTTCTTGTCGGCCTTCTTCTCGGCCTTCTCCGCCTTGGGGTCGGCGCCGGGCGCCGGAAGGCCCGCGTGCGCGGCCGCCTTGGCGTGCTCCCGCTCCTTCTTGGCCGCCTCGGAGGCCGCCAGGACCGCCTCCCGCTCCCGCTGCGAGCGCTCCCGCGCCAGCCTCCGCAGGGTGGCCCGGGTCGAGCGGCTCAGCGCGATCGGCTGGAGCAGCGGCAGACAGTCCGCCACCGCGTCCGGGCCCAGCACCTCCACGGCCGCCGCCACCGCCCGCTCCGCCCCGACCCGCAGGCCCAGGGTGGTCAGGAACTGGGCGATGTCCATCCGCAGCACCAGATCGCCGGCCGCGATCTCGCCGCCGCGCAGGTCCGTCAGGAAGACCCGGTCGGAACGGTCCACCAGGATCGCGTCGCCCGACAGCCTGCGGTGCGCGATCCGGCGCGACTGCAGCGCCCTCACCTGCCGCCACGCGCTCCGCACCAGCTCGTCGGTGATCTCGTCGTCGTCCAGCGAGTCCAGGCTCCGCCCGCCGATGTGCTCGTACACGAGCATCACCGCGTCCGGCCCCAGCTCCGAGGTGGCGATCAGCTTCGGCGCGTTCGCCCCCGCCGCGATCGCCGCGTACGCGAGCAGCGCCTCCTGCTCCAGCGCCTGCCGGAGCGGGACGATCGAGCGGCGGGTGGTCACCGTCCGCAGGGTGATCCGCCGCCACAGCCGGTAGAAGAAGCCGTGCGCCTGCTGCTCCCGGTCGACGACCGTGACGTCCAGCGGCGGCCCCTCCTCCAGGGTCACGATGTACCGGCGGCCCCGGTCACCGCTCTCCGCCGTCTCCGGCACCTCCTCCGCGCGCAGCGCCGTCACCGGCCGGAAGCCGACCCGGCGCAGGCCGGCGAGGAGGGTCTGGCCGGTCGGCCGCACGTTCGGGGAGCCGACCGCGTACAGCGTGCCGTACGCCACGGTCCAGCCGATGAGCACGGTGAGGATGATCGAGAAGGCGGTGGTGTAGCCGGCCACCAGCATGGTGAAGGCGTCGATCAGCAGCACCGCCCAGAGCGAGAACCGCCAGCGCGGTCTGCGGGCCATGCCGACGGCCGTCATGTACGCGATCACCGGCGCGAGGTAGTTGTGCACCGGGTCGGTCAGCCCGCCGCCGCTCGCCGCCTGGGTCAGCGCGTCCTGGATGGTGTCCGGCGCGGCCTTCGCCACCCACAGGTCGGTCGCCAGCGTGACGCCGTGCGCGAGCACCGCGGCGAGCACGCCGTCGGCGATCCGCAGCCCGTCCCGTTTCACCAGGCGCTCGATGGCGAACGCCACCGGCAGGACCAGGATCGCGATCGACGAGACCAGCCCGGCGATCTTGACGAAGACGTCGGGGGCGCCGACCGCCCCCTTGTTGATGTCCTGCTCCAGGCCGGAGGTGGTGCCGTGGGCGAACGCGGCGATGGCGAGGACGACGGCGATGGCCAGCACCCCGGCCAGCAGACGCATCAGATCGGAGGGCCGGTGGACACGGGCGGCGAGCAGCGGCTCGTCGCCGGAGACCCGTTCGGGCATGTCGGGCCGAGCCTCACCGGGAGGCTGTGTGTCCTGACCCATCACCATGTCCGTCTCTGCGTCGTCTCTGCGGGTACATCCGTCGGTTCGGCGTGCGACTGCCGCTGTCGATCTCGTCTCACCAGTCACCGCCCGGACGATGGTGGCACGAAGAGCCGCCCGGCGGAGGCATCAGGGCCATGTCGGTGGGGTGAGGCAGGATGGGGCGGATGAGGCTGGAGGGACCCGTGGGAGAGACCGGAGCGAGCGGAGCGGACGGCTCCGGACCGGCGGGCGAGCTGCCCCCGTACGCGGAGGCGGTGCTCGACGTCGCCGACCGCATCCCGCCGGGCCGGGTGATGACCTACGGCGACGTCGCGGAATGGCTCGGCGAGGGCGGCCCCCGCCAGGTCGGCCGGGTGATGGCCCTCTACGGCGGCTCCGCCCCGTGGTGGCGGGTCGTCCGCGCGGACGGCGCCCTGCTCCCCGGGCACGAGCTGCGGGCCCTCGGCCACTACCGCGACGAGGGCACCCCGCTGCGCGAGCGCGGCCCTGCCGCCGGGGACCACGTACCGAGGATCGACATGCGCCGGGCCCGGTGGGACGGCACCGAAGCGGAATGACCCGCGCACGGAGCGGCGCGGGGGACGGCGCCACGCGCGCGTGCGGGATCTCACACCCGCCCGTGCCGCCCTGGTGGCGCCGGGAACCCCGGCCGTCCGGTCCTGGAGACCGGGGCCCGCGACCGCCCGGTTTCGCGTAACGTCGACGGGCACGGCGCCCGCGGCGACCGGTCCGACGGCTTCCGCGGATCCGACGGATTCGGCGGATCGGGCGCAGGTGCGGACAGGTGTACGGGACCCGGCACGCGCGCGTACGCGCACCCGGCTCCGTACCCCTCGCCGCACCTCCGCCGTCACCGGCACCGCCCGCACCGCCCGCACCACCTCACCACCGACCAGGACCGGCCAACCACGTGAGCTCCTCCTCCACCACCCGGCCGACGCCGCCGCACCAGGGACAGCCGTACCCGGGTGCGGGCCGGCCGCGGACCCCCGGCGCGTACCGGCTGGTGCGCACGGCCCCGGCCCCGGTGGATCCCCCTCAGCTGGACGCAGCCCAGCGGGCGGTGGTTGAGCACGACCGGGGACCACTTCTCGTCCTCGCCGGACCCGGCACCGGCAAGACGACCACGCTGGTCGAGGCCGTCGCCGCCCGCATGGAACGCGGTGCCGACCCCGAGCGGATCCTCGTCCTCACCTTCAGCCGCAAGGCCGCCGTCGAACTCCGCGACCGGATGGCCACCCGGCTCGGTGGCCGGCGCCCGCCGCAGGCCACCACCTTCCACTCGTACTGCTACGCCCTCATCCGCGCCCACCAGGACGCCGAGCTCTTCGCCGAACCGCTCCGGCTGCTCTCCGGCCCCGAGCAGGACCTCGCCGTCCGCGAACTCCTCGCCGGCCAGATCGACCTCGAACGGGCCGGGCTCGGCGGCGTCCGCTGGCCCGACGAACTCCGCGCCTGCCTCACCACCCGCGGCTTCGCCGACGAGGTCCGCGCCGTCCTCGCCCGCTCCCGCGAGCTGGGCCTCGGCCCCGACGCGCTCCGCCGCTTCGCCGAACGCGTCGGCCGTCCCGACTGGAAGGCCGCCGCCGGCTTCCTCGCCGAGTACCTCGACGTCCTCGACCTCCAGGGCGTCCTCGACTACACCGAGCTGGTGCACCGGGCCGTCCTGCTCGCCGAGCACGTCACCCTGCCCGCGTACGACGCCGTCTACGTCGACGAGTACCAGGACACCGATCCCGCCCAGGTCCGGCTCCTCACCGCGCTCACCGGCGGCGGCCGGAACACGGTCGTCGCCTTCGGCGACCCCGACCAGTCGATCTACGCCTTCCGCGGCGCCGACGTGAACGGCATCCTCGACTTCCCCGCGGCCTTCGGCGGCGCCCCCGTCCGGGTCCTCGGCACCTCCCGCCGGGCCGGCGCCGGCCTCCTCGCGGCCACCCGGCAGCTCACCCAGCGGATGCCGCTGAGCCGCCTGCCCGCCGCCGCGGTCCGCGCCCACCGCGACCTGTCGCCGGTACGGGACGGGGGCCGGGCCGAGGCGTACACCTACCCCACCGCCTCCGCCGAGGCCGAGAACATCGCCGACCTGCTGCGCCGCGCCCACCTGGAGGACGGCGTCCCCTGGCACGCCATGGCCGTCCTCACCCGCGCCGCCGCCGTCCTCCCCGCCCTCCGCAGGGCCCTCACCTCGGCCGGCGTCCCCGTGGAGACCGACGCCGCCGACACCCCCCTCCGCCACGAACCGGCGGTGGCCCCCCTGCTGCTGGCCCTGAGAGCGGTCGCCACGGCGGTCGGGCCCACCCGTTCCGCAGGGGCGGAACGGGTGGGCACGACCCCCGACGGCGCCGCACCGGCGCCCGAGCCCGCACCGGACGAGACGCCCGCACGGCCCGGGCCCGAGCCCGCACCGGACGAGGCGCCCGCGCCGGACGAGACGCCTTCGCCCTGGCTGGACGTCCAGACCGCCCTGGAGCTGCTCGCCTCGCCGCTCGCCGGCATCGACCCCGCCGACCTGCGGAGGCTCGGCCGCGCCCTCCGGGAGGAGCACCGCGCCGCGGGCGACAAGCTCCCGCCCCCCTCCGACGTCCTCCTCGCCCGCGCCCTCGCCGAGCCGGAGCGCCTCGCCGCGCACGACCCCGCCTACGCCCGCGGCGCCCTCCGCCTCGGCCGTCTCCTCCAGGAGGCCCGCGCGCTGCTCGCCGCCGGTGGCACCGCCGAGGAGGCCCTGTGGGTGCTGTGGAACGGCACGCCCTGGCCCGCCCGCCTGGAACGCGCCGCCCTCCGCGGCGGTCCCGCCGGCCGCAACGCCGACCGGGACCTCGACGCCGTCTGCGCCCTCTTCGAGACCGCCGCCCGCGCCGAGGAACGGCTCGGCGGCCGCGGCGTGCTCAACTTCCTCGAAGAGGTCGACGCCCAGGACATCGCCGCCGACACCCTCACCCGCCGGCACACCCGCCCGGACGCCGTCCGGCTGATGACCGCGCACCGCTCCAAGGGCCTGGAGTGGAGCCTCGTCGTCGTCGCCGGAGTCCAGGAGGGCCTGTGGCCGGACCTGCGCCGCCGCGGCTCGCTCCTCGAAGCCGACCGCATCGGCCGCGACGGCCTCGCCGAACCGCTCACCCCCGGCGCCCTCCTCGCCGAGGAGCGCCGCCTCTTCTACGTGGCCGCCACCCGCGCCCGCGACCGGCTCGTCGTCACCGCCGTGAAGGCCCCCGCCGACGACGGCGACCAGCCCTCCCGCTTCCTCGCCGAACTCGGCACCGAACCGAAGGAGGTGCCGGGCCGGCCCCGCCGCCCGCTCGCCGTCTCCGCGCTCGTCGCCGAGCTGCGCGCCACCACCGTCGACCCGGACGCCTCGCCCGCGCTCCGGGACGCCGCCGCCCGCCGGCTCGCCGCACTGGCCGCCCTCACCGACGAGGACGGGCAGCCGATGGTCCCGGCCGCCCACCCGGACCGCTGGTGGGGCCTGCACGAGCCCACCCGCTCCGCCGTGCCGCTCCGCGACCGGGACCGGCCCGTGGCGCTCTCCCCGAGCGCCCTGGAGAACCTGGCCGCCACCTGCTCGCTCCAGTGGTTCCTGGGCCGCGAGGTCAAGGCCGCCGAACCCGCCTCCGCCGCGCAGGGCTTCGGCAACGTCGTCCACGTCCTCGCCGACGAGGTCGCCTCCGGCCGCACCCCCGCCGACCTCGACGTCCTGATGGCCCGCCTCGACACCGTGTGGGACGCGCTCGCCTTCGACGCCCCCTGGAAGTCCGAGCAGGAGAAGGCGCACGCGCGCGTGGCCCTCGAACGCTTCCTGAGCTGGCACGTCATGGACCGCGGCGGCCGCACCCCGGCCGCCTCCGAGCACGGCTTCGACGTCACCCTGGAGGCGGGGGAGTACCAGGTCCGCATCCGCGGCTCCATGGACCGGGTCGAGACCGACGAGGAGGGCCGCGCGTACGTCGTCGACTTCAAGACCGGCAAGTCCGCCCCCACCCGGGACGAGGTCGCCCACCACCCGCAGCTCGCCGTCTACCAGCTCGCCGTCCGCGAGGGGGCCCTCGACGAGGTCTTCGGCGGGCGCCGCCCCGAACCCGGCGGCGCCGAACTCGTCCAGCTGCGCCAGGCCGCGCCCAAGAAGGAGGGCGGCGACGCGCTGCCCAAGGTGCAGGCGCAGCAGCCGCCGGAGGGCGAGTGGATCGGCGACCTGCTGGCCACCGCCGCCGGCCGGGTCCTCGACGAGCGCTTCACCCCGACGACCGGCGCGCACTGCGCGACCTGCTCCTTCCGCGCCGCGTGCAGCGCCCGCCCCGAGGGCCGACAGGTCGTCGACTGAGCCGGCGGGGCGGGAGAGTGACGCGAGTCACGTTCCCGGTTGCGCATCCTTTGTCCACCCCGGGTCGTCACTGCTTGCGCGGCACCGCATAAGGTCCGCGTGAAGGAAACCTGTGAATATTCGCTTTCGAACACATCGAAGCGCATCGAACACGCTGAGGAGTACGCGCATGAGGGCCAACCGGAAGCTCTGGGCCGCCGCGACGATCTGCCTGGCCGTCGTCGCCGGCGTCTCGGGCTGTGGCAAGGGCGACGACAAGCCCGCCGACCCCTTCGCGGGCCTCTCCGCCGACGCGATCGCCGACAAGGCCGTCGAGGCCACCAAGTCCGCCACCGCCTTCCGCATGAGCGGCAGCGGCACGGACGAGGGCACCGAGATGAAGGTCGACTTCGCCGTCGACGACAAGGGCAACTGCAAGGGCTCCATGGAGACCGGCAAGGGCGGCAAGGCCGAGATCGTCGGCACCGGCGGCACCAGCTACATGAAGGGCGACGACGCCTTCTGGAAGTCCTCCAGCGGCGAGGAGGGCTCCTCCGACGCGGAGGCCGGTGCCATCTCCACGCTGCTCAAGGGCCGCTGGATGAAGATGCCGGCCGGCGAGGAGGGCCCCGGCGCCTTCTGCGACCTCAAGTCCATCACCAAGGACATGGACGAGGACACCCCCCGCAAGGGCACGACCCGTGAGGCCGACGCCGACGTCGACGGCACCCCGGCCGTCGTCCTCAAGGGCAAGGCCGACTCGAAGGGCGAGACCTCCACCCTGTACGTGGCCAAGGACTCCGCCAAGCCCTACATCCTCCGCGTCGTCACCACCGGTGGCGAGGAGCCCGGCACGGTCACCCTCGCCGACTACGACAAGCCGGTCACCGTCACCGCCCCGCCGGCCGACCAGGTCGTCGACATGGAGCAGCTCATGAAGGCCGGCTCCGGCAGCTGACCCGGCGCTGAGTAGCGGCCACGCGCGCGTGGGGCGACCCTGGTGAAAGGGTCCGGGGGGCGAGGAGGCTCGTATGAGGTCCCAGTCCAGCCACCGGAAGCTCCGCGCCGCGGCCGTCGTCTGCGCGGCCGTCGCCGTCGCGGGCCCCGCTCCGGCGGCGGCCTGGGCGGCGACGGCGTCGCCCGGATCCGCCCCGGCCGCCGCGGCCCCGTCCCCGGACCCCTTCGACGGGCTCACCCCGGCCCGGATCGCCGACCGGGCCGTCGCCGCCACCCGCTCCGCCGACTCCCTGCGCATGACCGGCGAGGTGGTCACCGAGGGACAGCACCTCGACGTCGACTTCTCCGTCGACGACCAGGGCTCCTGCCAGGGCCGGATCGGAGTCGACGACGGCTCCGCCGAACTCCGCCGGCTCGACGACATCACCTATATGAAGGGTGACGAGGAGTTCTGGCGGATCTCGATGACCTCCCAGGGCGTACCCGAGAACCAGATCGCCCCGATCATCGAGCTCGTCAAGGGCCGCTGGCTCAAGATCGCCCCCGGCCAGGCCGGCAGCGGCGACCTCGGCGAGGTCTGCGACCTCGACTCCCTCCTCGACGGCCTCGGCCGCGACCCGGAGGACCGGCGGGGTCTCACCCGCGGTCCCGACCGCGAGATCGACGGCACACCCGTGGCGACCCTGGTGAAGAAGGACGGCGACGAGACCACCACCGTCTCCGTCGCGCAGGAGGGCAAGCCGTACATCCGCCAGGTCGTCAGGACCGGTGGCGAGGAACCCGGCAGGATGACGCTCTCCGACTTCGACCGCCCGGTGAAGGTCACCGCCCCGCCCGCCGACGAGACCGTCGACCTCTCCCGCCTCGACCCCGGCACCCCCGCCTGACCCGCCGGAGGGGCGCCCCTGCCCCGGAGGCCGCCCGCGGTCAGGAAACCGCAGGTGAGAACCGTGCGGGGCGGGAATGTCCGACCGCCCGGTTAGCCTCTTCAGGGTGACCGCGCACCTCACCGACCCCGAGCAGCTCAAGGAGCTCCTCGGCATCCCCTTCACCCCGGAGCAGACGGCCTGCATCACCGCGCCGCCCGCCCCGCAGGTCATCGTGGCCGGAGCCGGCTCCGGCAAGACCACGGTGATGGCGGCCCGGGTGGTGTGGCTGGTCGGCACCGGGCAGGTCGCCCCCGAGCAGGTCCTCGGCCTCACCTTCACCAACAAGGCCGCAGGCGAACTCGCCGAGCGCGTCCGCACCGCCCTCGTCCGGGCCGGCGTCACCGACCCCGACCCGGTCGACCCCGAGAACCCCCCGGGCGAGCCCCGCATCTCCACGTACCACGCCTTCGCCGGGCAGCTCCTCACCGACCACGGCCTGCGCATCGGCCTCGAACCGACCTCCCGGCTCCTCGCCGACGCCACCCGCTTCCAGCTCGCCGCGCGCGTGCTGCGCGAGGCCCCCGGTCCGTACCCGGCGCTCACCAAGTCCTTCCCGACCCTCGTCGAGAACCTGCTCGCGCTCGACGCCGAACTGGCCGAGCACCTCGTCGACCCCGCGGACCTCCTCGCGTACGACGCCGAGCTGCTCACCGCCCTCGCCGACGCCAGACTCACCAACGACGACCTGCGCAAGCTCCCCGAGACGGCCACCGCCCGCCGCGAACTCACCGCACTCGTCAGCCGCTACCGCGCCGCCAAGCGCTCCCGCGACCTCCTCGACTTCGGCGACCAGATCGCCCTCTCCGCGCGGCTCGCCACCACCCGCCCCGAGGTCGGCGCGATCCTCCGCGACGAGTTCCGGGTCGTGCTCCTCGACGAGTACCAGGACACCTCCGTCGCCCAGCGGCTCCTCCTCTCCGGCCTCTTCGGCCAGGGCACCGGCCATCCCGTCACGGCCGTCGGCGACCCCTGCCAGGCCATCTACGGCTGGCGCGGCGCCTCCGTCGCCAACCTCGACGACTTCCCCGCCCACTTCCCGCACGCCGACGGCACCCCCGCGCGCCGCCAGTCCCTCTCCGAGAACCGGCGCAGCGGCGGCCGCCTCCTCGACCTCGCGAACGGCCTCGCCACCCCCCTGCGCGCCATGCACGCGGGCGTGGAGGCGCTGCGCCCCGCACCGGGCGCCGAGGCCGACGGCACCGTCCGGATCGCCCTCCTCCCCACCCACGGCGAGGAGATCGACTGGCTCGCCGACTCCCTCGCCCACCTCGTCCGCACCGGCCGCGAGCCCGGCTCCATGGCCGTCCTCTGCCGCACCGCCGGCGACTTCCCCGCCATCCAGGCCGCTCTCGTCGCCCGCGGCGTGCCCGTCGAGGTCGTCGGCCTCTCCGGCCTGCTCCACCTCCCCGAGGTCGCCGACCTCGTCGCCGTCTGCGAGGTCCTCCAGGACCCGGGGGCCAACGCCGACCTGGTCCGGCTCCTCACCGGCCCCCGCTGGCGCATCGGCCCCCGCGACCTGGCCCTCCTCGGGCGCCGCGCCCGCCTCCTCGTCCACCGCGGCGACGCCGGCGCCGACGCCGACCCGGGGCAGCGGCTCGCCGCCGCCGTCGAGGGCGTCGACCCCGCCGAGGTGGTCTCGCTCGCCGACGCCCTCGACACCTTCCTCGACTCCGCCGGCCACCCCGACGACGGCCTGCCCTTCTCCGCCGAGGCCCGGGTCCGCTTCGCCCGCCTCGCCGCCGAGCTCCGCTCGCTGCGCGCCTCCCTCGCCGACCCCCTCATGGACGTCCTGCACCGGGTCCTCTCCGTCACCGGCCTGGAGGTCGAGCTGTCGGCGTCCCCGCACGCCCTCGCCGCCCGCCGCCGGGAGACCCTCGGCAACTTCCTGGACGTCGCCGCCGGCTTCGCCTCCCTCGACGGCGAGGCCGGCCTCCTCGCCTTCCTCGGCTTCCTCCGCACCGCCGTCCAGTTCGAGAAGGGCCTCGACAACGCCCTCCCGGGCGGCGAGAACACCGTCAAGGTGCTCACCGCGCACAAGTCGAAGGGCCTGGAGTGGGACGTCGTCGCCGTTCCCGGCCTGGTCGCCGGCCAGTTCCCGTCCGCCCGCGCACGCGAGTCCTGGACCTCCCAGCCGCAGGTCCTCCCGCACGCCCTGCGCGGCGACGCGGCCACCCTGCCGGACCTCGACGCCTTCACCGCCGCCGCGATGAAGTCCTTCAAGGCCGCGATGACCGACCACCAGCACACCGAGGAACTCCGCCTCGGCTACGTCACCTTCACCCGCCCCCGCACCCTCCTCCTCGCCTCCGCCCACTGGTGGGGCCCGACCCAGAAGAAGCCGCGGGGCCCCTCGGACTTCCTGCAGGCCCTGTACGCCCACTGCGAGCGGGGCCACGGCGACGTCGAGCACTGGGCGGAGGCACCGGAGAAGGACACCGAGAACCCCCTCCTCGCGGAGTCCACCCAGGACCTCCCCTGGCCCCTGCCGCTGGACGAGGAGGCGCTGGCCCGGCGCCGGCAGGCGGCGGAGCACGTACGCTCCGCGTTGTGGTCCCTCGCCCCGGAGAGCGGGTCGGGGAGGCCCGGCGCCCCCAGGACGGCGCCCGACCCCCGGGACCCGGACCCCGACGACCTCTGGCTGCCGGACGACCCGGCGGAGACCCCCGGCACGGTCCCGCACCCCCGGGAGCACGAGCTCACTCCGGAGGAGGCCCGCACCATCGCCTCCTGGGACCGGGACCTCGCCGCCCTCACCGCCGAGCTGCACCGCTCCCGCGCCACCACCCGGGACGTCCTCCTTCCCGCCTACCTCTCCGCCTCCCAGGTGATCCGCCTCGCCGAGGACCCGGACGGCTTCGCGCGGGAGCTGGCCCGCCCGATGCCGAAGCCCCCGCAGCCCGCGGCCCGCCGCGGCACCCGCTTCCACGCGTGGGTCGAGTCCCGCTTCGACGAGCTCCCGCTGCCGTTCCTCGGCCCGGAGGAGCTCCCCGGCGGCGAGGACTTCGCGGGCGAGCCGGAGATCGTCGACGAGCGCGACCTGGAGACCCTCAAGGAGGCCTTCGCGCGCACGCCGTACGCCCGGCGCACCCCGTACCGCGTGGAGGTCCCCGTCCACCTCACCCTCGCGGGCCGGGTGGTCCGGGGCCGGATCGACGCCGTCTACCGGGACCCGGACTCGGGCGCGTACGAGATCGTCGACTGGAAGACCAGCCACCACCGCACCGCCGACCCCCTCCAGCTCGCGCTGTACCGGCTCGCCTGGGCCGAGCAGCACGGCCTCGACCCCGAGGAGGTCGCCGCCGCCTTCGTCTACGTGCGGACCGGCGAGGTGGCCCGCCCGGCCGGGCTGCCGGGCCGGGCGGAGCTGGAGGCGATCCTGCTGGGCGGGGCACCCTCCGGCGCCGGATAGGCTCGGGACCATGAGCGAGACCCCGGACAGCGTCGTCCACCCCGTACGCGCGTACATCGAGCGGCACCGCGCCGCCTTCCTCGGCGACCTCGCCGACTGGCTGCGCATCCCGTCCGTGTCGGCGCAGCCCGAGCGGGCCGGGGACGTGCGGCGCAGCGCCGACTGGCTCGCCGGGGCCCTGAAGGACACCGGTTTCACCACGGTCGAGGTCTGGGAGACCGACGGCGCCCCGGCGGTCTTCGCCGAGTGGCCCTCCGACGACCCGGACGCGCCGACGGTGCTGGTCTACGGCCACCACGACGTGCAGCCGGCGGCCCGCGAGGACGGCTGGCACACCGACCCCTTCGAGCCGACCGTGGTCGACGGGCGGATGTACGCGCGCGGGGCGGCCGACGACAAGGGCCAGGTGTTCTTCCACACGCTCGGCGTCCGCGCCCACCTCGCCGCCACCGGCCGCACGGCGCCCGCCGTCCACCTGAAGCTGCTGGTGGAGGGCGAGGAGGAGTCCGGCTCGCCGCACTTCCGCGCGCTCGTCGAGGCGCACGCCGACCGGCTCGCCGCCGACGCGGTGATCGTCTCCGACACCGGCATGTGGTCCGAGACCACCCCCACCGTCTGCACCGGCATGCGCGGGGTCGCCGACTGCGAGATCGACCTGTACGGCCCCGACCAGGACATCCACTCCGGTTCCTTCGGCGGCGCCGTGCCCAACCCGGCCACCGTCGCCGGACGCATCGTCGCCGCCCTGCACGACGCCGACGAGCGGGTCGCGATCCCCGGCTTCTACGACGGCGTGAGCGAACTCACCGAGGCCGAGCGGCGGCTCGTCGCCGAGCTCCCCTTCGACGAGGCGGCCTGGCTGCGCACCGCCAAGTCCCACGGCACCCTCGGCGAGGCCGGCCACTCGACCCTGGAGCGCGTCTGGGCCCGCCCGACCGCCGAGGTCAACGGCATCGGCGGCGGCTACCAGGGCCCCGGCGGCAAGACGATCGTCCCGGCCTCCGCCCACCTCAAGCTGTCCTTCCGGCTCGTCGCCGGCCAGGACCCGTACCGGATCGAGACCTTGGTGCGGGAGTGGCTGGCCGGGCTCGTGCCGGCCGGCGTCCGGTACGAGATCGTCTTCGGCGCCCCGACCCGCCCCTGCCTCACCCCGCTCGGCCACCCGGCCCTCACGGCGGTGGCCGGGGCGATGAGCAGGGCCTTCGACGGCGCCACCGTCCGCTACACGCGCGAGGGCGGCTCGGGACCGGCCGCCGACCTCCAGGACGTCCTGGACGCGCCCGTGCTCTTCCTGGGCATCTCGGTCCCGTCCGACGGCTGGCACGCGCCGAACGAGAAGGTCGAGCTCGACCTCCTCATGAAGGGCGTCGAGACGACCGCCTACCTGTGGGGCGACCTGCCGGCCGCCCTGCGGGCCGGCGAGCGCTGAGCGCCGGGCCGAACGCCGCAATCACTGACACCGATCCGGGGGAGTTGGAAGCACCTGTGAGCACCCTGAACAACGCGTTCGCGGACCGTCCGATCTCGCTCACCGCCCCGAGCGGGATCGACCGCGCCGCCCACCACCGCCTCGACGAGGCGTGGCTCGCGGCCGCCTGGAGCCACCCGAGCACCCGCGTCTTCGTGGTCTCGGGCGGCCAGGTGCTGATCGACGACCGCCCCGACGGCACCACCGAGCTCGTCATGACCCCGGCGTTCGAGGCGCCGATGACCGAGACCCACCGCTACTTCCTCGGCACCGACGCCGACGGGGTCTCCTACTTCGCGCTCCAGAAGGACTCGCTGCCCGGCCGCATGGACCAGTCGGCGCGCCCGGCGGGCCTGCGCGAGGCCGGCCTCCTCCTGTCGCCCCGCGACGCGGGCCTGATGACCCACGCGGTCGCCCTGGAGAACTGGCAGCGCCTCCACCGCTTCTGCTCCCGCTGCGGCGAGCGCACGGTGATCGCCGCCGCCGGGCACATCCGCCGCTGCCCGGTCTGCGGCGCCGAGCACTACCCGCGCACCGACCCGGCGGTGATCATGCTGGTCACCGACGACCAGGACAGGGCGCTGCTCGGCCGCCAGGTGCACTGGCCGGAGGGCCGCTTCTCGACGCTGGCCGGGTTCGTCGAGCCCGGCGAGTCCATCGAGCAGGCGGTGGTCCGGGAGGTCTTCGAGGAGGCCGGCGTCACCGTCGGCGAGGTCTCGTACGTGGCCAGCCAGCCGTGGCCGTTCCCGTCCAGCCTGATGCTCGGCTTCTTCGCGCGGGCCACCTCCCCGGAGATCGAGGTGGACGGCGAGGAGATCCACGAGGCCCGCTGGTTCTCCCGCGACGACCTGGAGGCCGGCTTCGCCTCCGGCGAGATCCTGCCGCCGTACGGCATCTCGATCGCCTCCCGCCTGATCGAGCTCTGGTACGGCAAGCCGCTGCCGAAGCCCGGCGACGTGGTCTAGGACGCGCGAAGGCCCCCGCTCCCGAGGAGCGGGGGCCTTTCCCGTACCCGGACGGGGCGCGGGCCTCAGACGGCGAGGGCCTGCTTGACCTGGGCCAGGCTCGGGTTGGTCATGACCGACTCGGTGCCGGCGGGGGAGACCACCAGGACCGTCGGGACGGTCTGGTTCCCGCCGTTGGCCTGCTCCACGAAGGCGGCCGACGCGGGGTCCTGCTCGATGTTGATCTCGTCGTACGCGATGCCCTCGCGGTCCATCTGGCTCTTCAGCCGGCGGCAGTAGCCGCACCACTCGGTGCTGTACATCGTCACAGTGCCCTGCATGGCCTGGCGCTCCTCTTCGGGTCGGGGGTCGTGCCGAAGGGAGAACGTACGTCATCCGGCCACCCATTCCCGCACGCCGGGTGAGCTGCGCCGCTCTCCGCCCCCGCCCGGAACGATCATGCGACGGTACGACCGCGACCTCCGGCCTGTGGACGACGCGCCGCACCGACCCCGCCCGACCTGGCAGCATGGCGGAGTGACAGCAGCAACGCACTCCCCTCTCTTCCCGGCGGTCCCGGAGACCGCGGACGCGGTGCTCGACGGGCTCGACCCGGAGCAGCGCGAGGTCGCCCTGGCCCTGCGCGGCCCGGTCTGCGTCCTCGCGGGCGCCGGCACGGGCAAGACCCGGGCGATCACCCACCGGATCGCCTACGGGGTGCGGACCGGCGTGCTGCAGCCCGCGAGCGTGCTCGCCGTCACCTTCACCAACCGCGCCGCGGGCGAGATGCGCGGCCGGCTCCGCCAGCTCGGCGCGGGCGGCGTGCAGGCCCGCACCTTCCACTCGGCGGCCCTCCGACAGCTCCAGTTCTTCTGGCCGAAAGCGATCGGTGGACCCCTGCCCCGGCTCGTCGAGCGCAAGGTCCAACTGGTCGCCGAGGCCGCGGCCCGCTGCCGGATCCGGCTCGACCGGAACGAGCTGCGGGACGTCACCTCGGAGATCGAATGGGCCAAGGTCACCCAGACCGTGCCCGCCGACTACCCGGCGGCGGTCGCCCGCGCCCGCCGGGACTCCCCCCGCGACCCGGCCGAGATCGGCCAGCTCTACGCGATGTACGAGCAGCTCAAGGGCGAGCGCTCGGTGATCGACTTCGAGGACGTGCTGCTGCTCACCGTCGGCATCCTCCAGGACCGCCCCGACATCGCCGAGCAGATCCGCCGCCAGTACCAGCACTTCGTCGTCGACGAGTACCAGGACGTCTCCCCGCTCCAGCAGCGTCTCCTGGAGGAGTGGCTGGGGGAGCGGGACAGCCTCTGCGTGGTCGGCGACGCCAGCCAGACGATCTACTCCTTCACCGGCGCCACCCCCGACCACCTGCTGGACTTCCGCACCCGCCACCCGCACGCGACCGTGGTCAAGCTGGTCCGCGACTACCGGTCCACCCCGCAGGTCGTCCACCTCGCCAACGGCCTGCTCGACCAGGCCGGCGGCCGGGCCGCGGAGCACCGCCTGGAGCTGGTCTCGCAGCGCGAGCGCGGCCCCGAGCCGGTCTACACCGAGTACGGCGACGAGCCCGCCGAGGCCGAGGGCACCGCCCGCCGGGTCCGCGACCTGATCGCCGCGGGCGTCCCGGCCGGCGAGATCGCCGTCCTCTACCGGATCAACGCCCAGTCGGAGGTCTACGAGCAGGCCCTCGCCGACGCCGGCGTCCCCTACCAGCTGCGCGGCGCCGAGCGCTACTTCGAGCGCCAGGAGGTGCGGGAGGCGATCGCCGCCCTGCGCGGCGCGGCCCGCTTCGGGTCGAACGACTCGCTCCTGGACGGAGCCGAGGACCTGCCGGCCCAGACGCGGGCGGTGCTTTCCGGCCACGGCTGGAGCAGCCGCCCGCCGGCCGGCTCCGGCGCGGTCCGGGACCGCTGGGAGTCGCTCGCCGCGCTCGCCCGGCTCGCCGACGACTTCGCCGCCGCCCGCCCCGGCGCCACCCTGGCCGACCTGATCGCCGAACTGGACGAGCGGACCGCCGCCCAGCACGCACCCACCGTCCAGGGCGTCACCCTCGCGTCCCTGCACGCCGCCAAGGGCCTGGAGTGGGACGCCGTCTTCCTGGTCGGCCTCACCGACGGCATGATGCCGATCACCTACGCCAAGACGGACGAGCAGATCGAGGAGGAGCGCCGCCTCCTCTACGTGGGCGTCACCCGCGCCCGCGTCCACCTCACCCTCTCCTGGGCGCTCTCCCGCTCGCCGGGCGGCCGCCCCGGCCGCGTCCCCAGCCGCTTCCTCAAGGGGCTCCGCCCCGGCTCCGGCAGCCGGGCCGCCGGCCACGGTGCCACCGGCGGCGGCATCGAGCGGGGCGGCCCGGGGGGCCCGTCCGCCGGGACCGCCCGCCGCCGCGCGCGCGGCCCGGTCCGCTGCCGGGTCTGCGGCGCCACCCTCACCGAGGCCGGCGCCATGAAACTGCTCCGCTGCGAGGACTGCCCCTCCGACATGGACGAGGGCCTGTACGAGCGGCTGCGCGACTGGCGCGCCGGCCGGGCCCGCGAGCTCGGCCAGCCCGCCTATTGCGTGTTCACCGACAAGACGCTCATGGCGATCGCCGAGCGGGTCCCCGCCTCCGGCGGCGAACTCGTCGTGATCGCCGGCGTCGGCGCGCGGAAGCTGGACCGGTTCGGAGCCGACGTTCTCGCCATCTGCGCGGGTGAAGACCCGGAAGTCGCAGGTGAAGAGGGTGTAAGGGGCGCTGGGGACGACTGATCGAAACTCGTGGGAAAAATAGTTTGCGCCCGCCCCGTCAAGCCCCATAGGTTCTTAACCACGCAACAGCGGCTTCTTAAGAAGCGCTGTCTCGTGCTGTACTTGTCCAAATGAACATCGAGAGCCCGGCTCGCACCCGAGCTCTCCGAGACGCCGAGAGGAGGCGATTCCAGTGATCAGCAACATCAACAGCAACACCGTCGTCAGCACCGCCAAAATGACCGATCGCTCGGTCGTCTCCGCCTGCTCGCTCGGCTTCTCCGCCGTTGAGCTCCTTGGCAGCGGTCTGCCCGTCACCGGTCTGTCCGGTCGTGGCATGGCCGTCATCGAGCGCACCGAGCGACCGACCAAGGCACGGGTGGCTGAAGAGGGCAAGGCCGGATTCACGGCCTATGGCTTCGCGGCAGCCGGTGCCGGCAAGCAGCAGACGACGCAGCACCACACGATGTGGGCCTTCCGTGGGCTCGAACCCTGGAGTGATCCAGCCTGACCTGATCAGGCCGGCGCCTTCAGGGCCGCGGAACCCCACCCGGGATCCGCGGCCCTTCTGTTTGTCCCCGAACGGGGACGGCGGAGCGAAGGGGCCTCGGGACAAGCAACCCCGGTACCAGCCGAAGACCCGGCCCACCGGCCGGAACGACCAGACGAGGAAAGACACCCGTGCAACTCGAAGCGCACGCCCCGTCCGTACCGCCTTCCGAAACGATCCCCCCGTCCGGCCTCACGGAGGACCACGCCTTGACCCCCCTGACATCGCTCACCGCGCTCGACGACGCCATCGAGAACCTCGGCGTCCCGGTTCCCTGCCGGGCCTACGACCCGGAGGTCTTCTTCGCCGAGTCCCCGGCGGACGTCGAGTACGCCAAGTCCCTCTGCAAGACCTGCCCGCTGGTCGCGGCCTGTCTCGCCGGCGCCAAGGAGCGCCGTGAGCCCTGGGGTGTCTGGGGCGGCGAGCTCTTCGTCCAGGGCGTGGTCGTCGCCCGCAAGCGGCCCCGCGGCCGCCCGCGCAAGAACCCGGTCGCGGCATGACCGCCCTCACCTGGGAGGCACCCCACAAGGCCCCCAGGCGAACCGGAACGATCGACCATCCCCTCACGCACGATCCCCAGAAGCAGGCCCCGATGACCACGTCCGCCACCGAGCCCCTCCGCTCCGCTACCCCCGACTTCTCCCCCGCCGGCGCCCCCGCGCTGCGTCAGAACAGGACCCGAGACATGCAACTCATCCCAGAAGCCCTGGCCCGTGCCCATATGCACGAGCGACAGCGTGAGGCCGAGGCGGAACGTCAGGCCGTGCGCCTGATCGCCGCCCGGCGCATGCAGCGCCGCGCCGAGCGCGTCTCGCTGCGCGCCCGCCGCGCGCTGGCCATGGCCGTCATGCACTGAGCGCCCCACCAGGCGTCCCCGCGGGGGCCGGTCCGAACGGACCGGCCCCCGCGGTGCGTTGCCCCGCCGAGGCCGCCCCGCCGGGCTATCGTCACGAGGATGAACGAACCCCGCGCCGGGGAGGAGCCCGTGGCCTGCGCACGCTGCGGCAGGACCGCCGACCCCCTCCCGATCACCTGGACCTGCTCCGTCGAGAACGGCCGCCGCGAGTACTTCTGCGAGGAGTGCGCCCGCGCCAACATCCGGGCCATCGAGGGCCGCCTCGACTCCTCCTGGTGGTGAGCCGGGAGCTCAGGCCTCCAGGTCGAAACCGGGGAGCCAGGCGGACAGCTCGTCCCGCATGCGGACCGTCGCGTTCAGCTGGCAGAGCACCCCGATCGTGGACATCGTCACCCGGTGGATCAGCAGGTACGACGGCGGCAGGTTCAGCTGCCGCCCCAGCTGGTGCGCCGAGGACCGGGGATCGGCGATCCGGGCCGCCTGCGTCCGCATCCAGCCCCGGGTGAAGAGGAAGGACTCCGCCCCCGCCGGCTCGATGATCGGCAGCAGGTACTCCAGGACCTCGTCCGGATCGAGTTCCACCGACTCCCTGACGAAGCCCTCCTCCCGCAGCAGGTCGTACACCGGCTCCGCCTCACCGGCCAGGGCCATCCGCAGACAGGTACCGATCATCTCCGGGAACCCGCCCGGCAGCCGGTCCACCGTGCCGAAGTCCAGCACCCCGAGCCGCCACCCGGACGGATCGTCCGCGCCGTCCCCGCCGTCCGGCGGCAGCAGCCGGAAGTTCCCCGGATGCGGGTCGGCGTGCAGCAGTCCGGTCCGCGCCGGACCCGAGAACAGGAAACGGGCCAGCAGCTGACCGGCCCGGTCCCGCTGCTCCTGGCCGCCCTCCGCGATCACCTCCGCGAGCGGGACGCCCTCCATCCACTCGGTCACCAGCACCTGGTCCGCCTGGTGCACCACCGCCGGGACCACCACGTCCGGATCGTCCGCGAACACCTCGGCGTGCGCCTGCTGGGCCTTCGCCTCCAGGGCGTAGTCCAGCTCCTCCGTCACCCGCTCCCGCAACTCCGCGATCAGCGGCTTCACCTCGACGCCCGGCACCAGCGGCCCGAGCAGCCGGGCGAACCGGCTCAGCTGTGCCAGGTCCGACAGCAGCGCCTCCCCGGCACCCGGGTACTGCACCTTCACCGCGACCTCGCGGCCGTCGTGCCACACCGCCCGGTGCACCTGCCCGATCGACGCGGCCGCCGCCGGCTTGTCCTCGAACTCCAGGAAGAGATCGCGCCATTCCGCGCCGAGCCGCTCCTCCAGGACCCCGTGCACCGTCCGCACCGGCATCGGCGGCGCGGCCTCCTGAAGCTTCGTCAGCGCAGCCCGGTAGGGGCCCCCGATCTCCTCCGGCAGCGCCGACTCGAAGACCGACAGCGCCTGGCCGAACTTCATGGCCCCGCCCTTGAGTTCCCCGAGCACCTTGAACAACTGCTCCGCCGTGCGCTCCTGGAGCTCCCGGGCGACGAACTCGGCGGACTTCCCGCCGATCCGTTTGCCCAGGCCCCAGGTCGCACGGCCCGCGAAGCCCAGCGGCAACGCGGCCAACCTGGCGGTCCGGGTGACCGCCTTCCGGGGAAGATCAGACATGCGCCCCTCCAATTCCCAGACTGTCGTGCCGCGCAGGGCTGCGCCCCGCCATTGTGGACCGGGCCCCATCCGCTGCCGAGACGGCCACCCCCACCCTGCCTTGTGCGGCCCCGCAGGGACAGGCCGCATGCGGCACCAGCCGCTCGGACCGCCACCCCAGCGACGGCGCCGCCGCCTCCCAGCGGACGCCCGTGCTGGCCGGAAGCTCCCCGTCCAGGAAGGCCAGCGCGTGCCCCGCGGCCAGCCCCGCCACCGCCGTCGCCAGGGCCACGTCACAGGCCGGCAGCGGATGCGGCGCCCCCGAGCGCCACTGCGCGAGCAGCCGCGGCCACGCCGGGTCCCGGTCGGTCGCCTCCTCCTGGAGACACCGGGCGCATGCCGTCCCGCCCGGCAGCACCAGCGGCCCCACCACCCCCGTCGCCTCCAGCACCCCCGCGTACAGGTGCGGTACTCCGGCAGCCATCCAGGGCTCCGCCGCCACCGGATCCGGCACCAGCACCCCCAGCCCGTCCCGGTCCGTCACCACCACCAGCGACACCGGCACCCCGCCGTCCCCGCCGTCGGACCCGGCCCCCGTCCGCCGGCCCGCCCGCCGCGCGGCCACCGGACCGCGTGCCCAGCGCGCCACCAGCCGCCGCGCCGCCGCGCCCCGGCGCTCGCCGACCGCCTCCGCCGGCAGCCCGCCCGGCGCCGTCTCCCACGGCTCCACCCGGCCCCCGTCCACCACCTCCACCGCGCCGACACCGGCCGCCGCGAGCAGCGCCGCCACCGTCGCGCCCACCCGCCCCGCGCCCCGCACCCGCACCCGCCGCTCCCGCCGGGCCGCCAGCGTCCGCAGCGCCCGGTCCGGCTCCGGGCACACCACCGACAGCGCGGCCAGATCCGCCCGCAGCGGATCCAGCGCCGCGTCCACCGCGCCCGCCGCCGGACCCGACCGCCCCGGCCGCCCCGCCCCGGCCTCCACGAGGAGCCCCGCCGAGGCGAGCCGCCCCAGCAAGGCGTCCAGCCGCCCCTCCGGCAGCCCCAGCTCCGCCGCCTCCCGCCGCAGCAGCGCCGTCCCGCGCGTCCCGTCCATCAGCCCCAGCAGCCGGCCCGTCGCCGCGTCCACCTGGTCGAGCACCACCGCGTGCGCCGGCGCCACCCCGTACTGCGCGCACGTCAGACTCCGCCACGCCCGGCGCAGCGCCGGCTTCACCATCGGATGCATGTCCGCCCCCGTCCTCCTCCGCGTTCTCTCCCGGACCCAGGCTGCCCGCCGGCGCGGAACCGCGCCGAAAGTTGTCCACAGGCCCACCGGAAAGTCGTACGGTCGGAAAGTCGGACAGGTCACGTCACGCGAAGGGGATTCCACCGCGCCGCCCCGGTACCGTCGAGGGCGTGCCAGTCGAGATCCGCAGGAGCGCCCGCCGCACCCGTTCCGTCTCCGCCTACCGCGAGGGGGACCGCACCATCGTCCTCATCCCGGCCCGGATGTCGGAGGCCGAGGAGCGCCGCTGGGTCGGGGTGATGCTGGAGAAGCTCGCAGCCAAGGAGAAGGACAAGGAGCGCCGCGCCACCCGCGGCGACGCCGAGCTGGCCGAGCGGGCCGGCCGCCTCTCCGACCGGTACCTCGACGGCAGGGCCCGGCCCGACTCGGTGCGCTGGGTCACCAACCAGAACAGCCGCTGGGGCTCCTGCACCCCCGCCGAGGGCTCCATCCGGCTCTCCCACCGCCTCCAGCCGATGCCCGAGTACGTCGTCGACTACGTCCTCCTGCACGAGCTGGCCCACCTCCTCGTCCCGGGCCACGGCCCCGACTTCTGGCGGCTCCTGGAGGCGTACCCGCGGACCGAGCGGGCCCGCGGCTACCTCGAAGGAGTGGTCGCCGCCGACCGCCTCCCGCACCTTCCGGACGGCGATCACCCGGCCTGAGGCCGTGTTTCCCGATTCCGTACCGGAATCGACCCGCGCTGTCTCAATGTCGTTCGCAGCGGTTAGCCTGACGCGAGTCATTCGCCATCGGGATGGGGGACGGTCGTTACGCATGGCCAGGGAATTCCAACGCGGCCACAAGGCCAAGATCAGTGATCTGACCGCGGGCACCGATCTGTACGTGGGCGTGCAGATCGCGGCCCCCGGGCTCACCTTCGACATCAGCTGCTTCGGACTCGACGCCGACGAGCGCCTGTCGGACGACCGGTACTTCGTCTTCTTCAACCAGCCGAAGTCGCCCGAGGAGTCCATCCAGCTGCTCGGGGCGCAGTCCGGCGACACCGAGTCCTTCCGCGTCACCCTCGACCGGATCCCCCCGCAGATCCACAAGCTGTCCTTCACCGCCACCATCGACGGCAACGGCCAGATGTCGCAGGTCGGCCCCGGCTGGATCCGGATCGTCGCCGGCGGTGAGGAGGTCGCCCGCTACGCCTTCACCGGCGCCGAGTTCTCCACCGAGCGCGCGGTCATGCTCGGCGACTTCTACCTGAAGGACGTGTGGCGGTTCGCCGCCGTCGGCCAGGGCTTCGACGGCGGCCTGGAGGCCCTGCTGCGGAACTTCGGCGGAGAGGTCCTGGAGGAGGAGCAGCCCGCGGCCCAGCCGCCCGCCGCCCCCCAGCAGGCCGCGCCGGCCTTCGGCGCCCCCGCCCAGGCCGCGGCGCCCCCGGCCTTCGGTGCCCCCGCCGCCCCGGCCCCCGCTCCCCAGCCCGGCTACGGCCCGCAGGCACCGACCCCGCCGCCCGCCCCGCAGCCGGTGCACACCCAGCCCACCATGGTCGCGCCGCTCGCCCCCGCCCCGGTGCCGCCGCCGGCCCCCGCGCCGGGCGCCCCCGGACCGTACGGGCAGCCCCCGCAGGCCCCCTACGGGCAGGTCCCCGGCCAGACCCCGCCGCCCGCCGCCCCCTACGGGCAGCCGCCGCAGGCCCCGTACGGCCAGCAGCCCGGCTACGGTCAGCAGCCCGGCTACGGCCAGCCCGCCCCCTACGGGCAGCAGCCCGGCATGCCCCCGGGCATGCCGCCGCAGGGAGTCCCGCAGGGCGCGCCCGCCACCGGCGCCGGACTCGCCGCCGCGCTCGCCCCGTACAAGGAGACCGCCACCGGCGCCCGCTGGACCCCGCAGAACCAGCAGCTCATGCGGGTGGACCTGGCCATGGGCGGCACCCCCGTCCTCGCCCGCCAGGGCTCCATGGTCATGTACCAGGGCAAGGTCGACTTCTCCTACAAGGGCGCCGGCTTCGCCGGCCGGATCGTGGGCAACGCCACCGGCCAGGAGATGCAGCTCATGCGCTGCACCGGCCGCGGCCAGGTCTTCCTCGCCGAGAACGGTGCCCATCTGCACCCGATCGAGCTCCAGGGCGACGCCATCTGCGTCTCCGCGGAGAACGTGCTCGCCTTCGACGAGTCGCTCCAGTACGAGGTCCGCCGCATCGAGGGCCACGGCATCCCCGGCGGCGCCCTGTTCACCATGCAGTTCCAGGGCACCGGCACCGTGATCGTCAAGACCCACGGCGTCCCCGTGGTCCTGCCCGTCACCCCCACGACCTTCGCCGACTGCAACGCCGTCGTCGCCTGGTCCGCCGCCTCGCAGGTCATCCTCTCCAGCCAGGTCCGGCTCCGGCGCAACGCCTACCCCGGCCACAGCGGAGAGACCGTGAACCTCCAGTTCCGGGGCGCCCCCGGCAACTTCATCGTCGTCCAGCCGTACGAGGTCTGAGGGAGCCCGACACCATGAACCAGCAGCTCGCGGGCTATGCCCCGACCCCCATCGCGGCCCGCATGGAGAACCACGGCCGCACCATGCTCAAGGTCGCCATGGCCACCGGCCAGGACCTCTACGCCCGGTCCGGCTCGATGGTCGCCTACGAGGGCTTCATCAGCTACGAGCCCAACCCGCCCGCCGTCCGCCAGGTCGCCAAGGAGTGGGCCACCGGCGAAGGCGCGCCGATCATGAAGTGCACCGGCGACGGCCTGCTCTACCTCGCCGACTACGGCGCCGACGTCGTCGTGATCAACCTCCAGAACGACTCGATCTCCGTCAACGGCACCAACCTCCTCGCCTTCGACGCCCACCTCCAGTGGGGCGTCGAGCGGGTCAAGGGCCTCGCCAAGTTCGCCGGCCAGGGCCTGTTCAACGTGGAGATCGCCGGCACCGGCTGGGTCGCGCTCACCTCGCGCGGCACCCCGATCGTGGTCGACTGCGGCCGCGGCGAGGACGAGACGTACGTCGACCCCGACGCGCTCGTCGCCTGGTCGCCGGCGCTCAAGGTCAAGGGCAAGCGCAGCTTCAAGGCGTCCTCCCTCATCGGGCGGGGCAGCGGCGAGGCATTCCAGATGGCCTTCTCGGGCCAGGGCATCGTCGTCGTACAGCCCAGCGAGGACAGCAGCGACCGCCTGCGGGTCCGGGGCTGAGGGGGAGCGAGAACACATCATGCAGAGCCCGCTTTTCAACCACGCCGAGCAGCAGAGCCAGGAGCGGTACGTCATCCAGAACCCGCAGCTGCTGCGGGTCAGCCTCACCGGCCACGACGACGTCCTCGCCCGCAAGGGCGCCATGGTCGCGTACCAGGGGCTCGTCGACTTCGACGGCGAGTACCAGAGCTCCGGCCAGCGGCAGGCCCGCGCCCGCACCGGCGAGGGCCTCGACCTGATGCGCTGCTCCGGCCAGGGCACGGTCTACTTCGCCAACCTCGCCCAGTACATCCACGTCGTCGAGGTCGACCACGAGGGCCTCACCGTCGACAGCTCCTACGTGCTCGCGCTCGACACCAGCCTGCACACCGAGGTCATCGCCGTCGACAGCCAGTACGGGGTCTCCGGCACCGGCAAGTACCAGCTGAACATCACCGGCCGCGGCAAGGTCGCCCTGATGACCTCCGGCCAGCCGCTGATGCTCCAGGTCACCCCGGAGAAGTACGTCAGCGCCGACGCGGACGCCATCGTCGCCTGGTCCACCTCGCTGCGGGTCCAGATGCAGGCCCAGACGCACAACACCAGCGTCCGCAGCCGCCGCGGCAGCACCGGCGAGGGCTGGGAGCTCAGCTTCCTCGGCCAGGGCTTCGCCCTCGTCCAGCCCAGCGAGGTCATGCCCCCGCAGAACGCGGCGATCGGACAGGGCGTCGCCGCCCAGTTCGGCGTCGGCCAGCACGGCGCCCACGGCCAGAACCAGAACAACGCCTGGAACTGACCGCACGGCAGCGGCACGGCGAAGGGCCCCCGGGAGGACACCGGGGGCCCTTCGCCGTCACCTCACGTCACAGGCGGGCCAGCGTGCCCTCCAGCAGCCGCACCACCGAGGTGTCCGCGACCGCGGCCACCTCGTCGTACGCGTACCACCTCAGGTCCAGCGACTCCTCGCTGATCCGCTCCACCCCGTCCGCCGGGGCCAGCGCCGCGTACTGCACGTCGAGGTGCCAGTGGCACGGCGCCGGGATCGGATGCCGGTCGAGCCGCACCGGTCCGCCGGGCAGCAGCGTCAGCCCCGCCATGCCCGACTCCTCGGCGGCCTCGCGCAGCGCCGCCGCCTCGACCGTCGGATCGCCCTCCTCGCAGTGGCCGCCCATCTGGAGCCACATGCCCAGCTTCTTGTGCAGGGTGAGCAGGACCCGCCCGCGCGAGGGGTCGATCACCAGCGCGCTGCTGGTGAGGTGACCGGCCGAGCAGGGCTTGTACATGCCGTCCGGATGCGCGGCCAGGTGCTCCAGGTAGAGCTCGCGGAGCTCCGGCTGGCCCTCGTACCCCTTGAGGACGAGGACCGCGTCGTCGTGCAGCGTCACTTGGCGTCGTCCCCGTCCTCGGGCGCGTCGCCCTTGGCCGCCTCGCCGAGCAGCTTGTCCAGCTCGGAGAAGTCCAGGTGCTCGCGGTGGACGAAGCCGTCCGGGTCGTCGAGGTCGGTCGCCGTCGGCAGCATGTCCGGGTGCTCCCACAGGGCGTCGCGGCCGTCGACCCCGCGCGCGTCGGTGAGCGAGGCCCACAGCCGGGAAGCGTCCCGCAGCCGGCGCGGGCGCAGCTCCAGACCGATCAGGGTGGCGAAGGTCTGTTCGGCCGGGCCACCGCTGGCCCGGCGCCGGCGCAGCGTCTCGCGCAGCGCGTCCGCCGAGGTCAGACGGGTCTTGGCGGCCTCGTGGACCACCGCGTCCACCCAGCCCTCGACCAGCGCGAGCGCCGTCTCGAGCCGCGCCAGGGACGCCTTCTGCTCGGGCGTGTCCTGCGGCTGGAACATGCCCGACTGGAGCGCCTCCTGCAGCTGCTCCGGGTGGGTCGGGTCGAGCTGGGAGACGGCCTCCTCCAGCTTCGAGGTGTCCACCTTGATCCCGCGCGCGTACGACTCGACCGCGCCGAACAGGTGCGCCCGCAGCCACGGCACGTGGGCGAAGAGCCGCTGGTGGGCGGCCTCGCGCAGGGCCAGGTAGAGCCGCACCTCGTCGGCGGGCACGCCCAGGTCCTTGCCGAAGGCCGTCACGTTCAGCGGCAGCAGCGCGGCGCGGCCGGCCGGGCCGAGCGGCAGGCCGACGTCGGTCGAGCCGACGACCTCGCCCGCGAGCGCGCCGATGGCCTGCCCGATCTGCTGGCCGAACATGGCGCCGCCCATCGACCGCATCATGCCGATCAGCGGGCCCGCCATGGCCTGCATCTCCTGCGGCAGCACGTCGCCCATGGCCGTGCCGACCCGCTCGGCGACCGGGTCCACCAGCGCCTTCCACGCCGGGAGGGTCGCCTCGACCCACTCCGCGCGGCTCCACGCGACCGACGTGTTCGCCCCGGAGGGCAGCGAGGTGGCCTGGTCCAGCCAGAGGTCGGCGAGGCGGACCGCCTCCTCGACCGCGGACTTCTCGGCCGGGCCCACGCTGGAGTCCTTGACGCCGTCGGCGGTGCCCTGGGCGACCACCTGGCGGGCGATCTGCTTGGCCATGTCCCAGTTCACGGGACCGCCCTCGTAGCTGAGCATCTGCCCGAGCTGCTGGAAGGCCGCGCCCAGGTCCGTCGGGTTCATCGACCCGAACATCGCGGCGAACGGATTGTCCGCGCCGCCCTGGCCGCCCATGCCGGGGACGCCGAAACCGAACGGGTTCGCCCCGAACGGGTTGCCGCCCTGGCCGCCGGACCCCTGGCCACCTCCGGCGGGGTCCTTCTTCTTGCCTTCGTCGCCGTCCTCCGGCTCCTCCGGCGGAAGGCCGAATCCGAATGGGGTGTCACTCACAGGTTTCCTCGGCTCCTAGGGCCACCGGCCTTCTGCCGGCGGCGACTGCCCGCTGCACAACACCAGCGTAGACATCCGGGTCGGATATGGGCTCAAGTCTCCGCCGGGCCGTGCCCTGCGGCAGGATGGACGCCACCTGGTACGTACGCGTCATCCCCGTACGTACTGAAGACAACCTCTGGAGTCGGTCGGTGAGTTCCCCAGATCCGCAGGTTCGCGGAGCGCGAAACCACTCAACCCGGTCCGCCGCGCGCGGCCCCGTCGTCGCGGTCACCGGCGCCGCCACCGGCGTCGGCGCCCTGCTGACCAGGCGTCTTGCCGAGTCCGACGAGGTCCGGCAGGTCGTCGCCATCGACGAGCGGCGCGGCGAGGTGGCGGAGGCCACCTGGCATGTCCTCGACGTACGGGATCCGGCCATCGCGGAGAAGCTGCGCGGCGCCGACGTCGTCGTGCACCTCGCCGTCGACCTCGACCTGGAGACCGACCCCGCCGCCCGGACGGCCTACAACGTGCGCGGCACCCAGACCGTCCTCACGGCCGCCGCCGCGGCCGGCGTCCGCCGGGTCGTCCTGTGCACCTCGACGATGGTCTACGGAGCCCTGCCCGACAACGACATCCCGCTCTCCGAGGACGCCGAGCTCCGCGCCACCGCCGAGGCCACCGGCGTCGGCGACCTGCTGGAGGTCGAGCGGCTCGGCCGCCGCGGCTCCCGCGCCCACCCCGGCCTCAACGTGACCGTGGTCCGCCCGGCCGTCCTCGTCGGCGGTACGGACACGGCGCTGACCCGCTACTTCGAGTCGCCCCGCCTCCTGGTCGTCGCCGGCTCCCGCCCCACCTGGCAGTTCTGCCACGTGGAGGACCTGGTCAGCGCCCTGGAGTACGCGGCCCTGGAGAAGGTCGACGGCGAGTTCGCGGTCGGCTGCGAGGGCTGGCTGGAGCAGGAGGAGGTCGAGGAGCTGTCGGGGATCCGCCGCATGGAGCTGCCCTCCGCGGTCGCCCTCGGCGCCGCCGCCCGGCTGCACCGGATCGGCCTCACCCCGTCCCCCGCCGGGGACCTCGCCTACACCATGCACCCCTGGGTGGTCAGCGTCGGCCGGCTCCACGACGCGGGCTGGCGGCCCAGGTGGACCAACGAGGAGGTCCTCGCGGCGCTCCTGGAGGAGGTCCAGGGCCGGCACACGGTCGCGGGCCGCCGGCTCGGCCGCAAGGACGCCACGGCGGCGGGCGCGGCGGGCGCCACGGTGGCCCTGCTCGGCACCGCGGCCCTGGTGCGGCAGATGAGGAAGCGGCGCGGCCTGTAGGACCCTCCTACGGAGGGCCCCGGTCCACCGGTCGAAAACGCTATTCCGGGATGTCGGCGGCGTGCGGCACCATGGACCGCATGACCACGACGCACGACCACCCCGGTGAGCTGGCCGCGGACGACCCGATCAAGCTGCTCGCGATCCGCGACACCCCGCTCTCGGTCGACGAGGTCTTCCGGGCCGTGGGTGACGACGCCGCGGGCGGGACGACCCTGTTCGTCGGCACCGTGCGCAACCACGATGGCGGCGCCGACGTCGACGCGCTGGGCTACTCCTGCCACCCGAGCGCCGAGGCGGAGCTGCGCCGGGTCGCCGAGAAGGTCGTGGCGGACTACCCGGTCCGCGCCCTGGCCGCCGTCCACCGCGTCGGCGACCTCACCGTGGGCGACCTGGCGGTCGTCGTCGCCGTCTCCTGCCCGCACCGCGGCGAGGCCTTCGAGGCGTGCCGCAAGCTGATCGACGACCTCAAGCACGAGGTCCCCATCTGGAAGCACCAGACCTTCTCGGACGGCACAGAGGAGTGGGTGGGAGCCTGCTGACGGGTTGGGGCGCCGCGCAAGGCGGCGCGCCGACACCCCGTAGCCGAACGCCCGATTTGCGTAACCGGCCCCCAGGCCCGAGCGTTGTTGGCACAGATGAATAATCTGCTGATCAACTCACTGGGGATGGGAGGTCGGGATGGCAGCGCTGGCCTGGTTGCTGATTCCGCTTTTCGCAGTCGTCGGCGCGGCGATATGGGGAAGCTGGGTCCAGAGGAACAAGACCATAGGTGACGTGGCCGAGCTCGCCGGCTACGCCCGCTTCCGGGACGCCATGGAGCGTGCCCACCCGACCGCGCCCCCCTCCGCTCCGTTCCACCCGGCTTCCGAACCGGCCCCCGCGGAGTCCTGACGGCCGCCCCGGCCGCGCCCTGACGGCGTCCCGTACGGACCGCCCCAGGGGTGCGCGCACAGGCGAGTCCCGTACTGTCGTTCCATGCCACGCCGCACCGCGACGATGCTCGCCTCCACCCTGGTCCTGATCTGCCTGCTGATCGCCGGCGTCCTGATCCCGGTGCCGTACTCGGAGATGAGCCCCGGACCCACGGTCAACACGCTCGGCGAGGCGCGCGGCGAGCCGGTCCTCCAGATCTCCGGCCGCAAGACCTACCCGACCGACGGCCACCTCAACATGACCACGGTCAGGGTCACCAGCGCGGACTACAAGATGAACGCCGTCGAGGCCGTCTACGGCTGGCTGACCCACGACAACGTGGTCGTGCCGCACGACACCCTCTACCCGGACGGGAAGACGGAGGAGGAGTCGAGCCAGGAGAACGCCGAGGAGTTCAGCCAGTCGCAGGAGAGCGCCAAGGTGGCCGCCCTCGACGAGCTCGGCATCCCCTTCACCACCCGGGTCGTCGTCGCCTCCGTGGTGAAGGACTCCCCGGCGGAGGGCACCCTCCACGCCGGCGACGTGATCAAGGCCGTCGACGGCGTGAAGGTCACGAAGCCGGCCGACGTCGCCGCCCAGGTGACCAAACGGAAGCCGGGCGAGAAGGTCGAGTTCACCATCGTCCCGGCGAAGGAGGCGGCGGCCGCCGAGAAGGCCCACAAGGAGGCCACCGTCACCCGGAAGGTGGTCCTCACCACCGCGAAGTCCGAGGAGGGCGACCGGGCGATCGTCGGCATCCAGGCCGGCACCGACCACGTCTTCCCGTTCACCATCGACATCAAGCTGGCCGACGTCGGCGGCCCCAGCGCCGGTCTGATGTTCGCGCTCGGCATCGTCGACAAGCTGACCCCGGAGAGCCTCACCGGCGGGAAGTTCGTCGCCGGCACCGGCACCATCGACGACGACGGCAAGGTCGGCCCGATCGGCGGCATCCAGATGAAGCTGGTCGGCGCGCGGAACGCGGGTGCCGAGTACTTCCTCACCCCCGCCGACAACTGCGCCACCGCCGCCGGCGACACGCCCGAGGGACTCACCCTCATCAAGGTCGACACGATCGACGACGCGACGAAGTCGCTGGAGAAGCTCCGCGCGGGCGACACGGCGGGCCTCCCGCGCTGCTCGAAGGGCTGAGCCGGTACGGGACCGGCCCAGCGCCCCGGACGGCTCAGCCCTCGAAGGTCGCGGCCAGCGCCTCGGCGAGCCCCGGCACCAGGTCGGGGCCGGTCAGCACCTCGGTCGGCGAGTCCTTCTCGCGCAGCCGGATCGCGGCCTCCCGGGTCCCGTCCCGCAGCACGGCGACCGTCATCCGGACCTCCTGGCGGTCCGGGTGCGCGGCCACCCACTTGTTCAGCCTGGCGCCGCTCAGGTCCTTGGGGACCTGGGCCTCGGCCGACGGCGGCAGCATCAGCCGCTCCACCGTGAGGGCGCAGCCGGCCACCGCCTCCGGCCAGGCGATGGTGCCGAGGAACTCGTCCAGCGGCTTGCCCTTGGGGATCTCCTCCTGCTCGATGGGCGTGTAGGCGGTCGCGTCCTCGCCGAGCTTCAGCGAGGGCGCCTGGGCCCGCAGCCGGGCGGTGTCGACGAGGGCGAAGAGGCGGGCGGGCCGGTCCCAGCCGAGACCCGAGGCGTACTCGTCGATCTCGAGCACCGCGCGGGTGAGGGGACTGGAGGCCATCGGCGGGCCCGAGGGGGAAAGGTTGGACATGACCAATATCCTGCCTCCTCTTCCCCCGGAGACGGGAACTAGGTAAAGCGTCAGTAAGTTGCATCAGTGGGCTCTACGATCGCGGAGCCCGTTTTCCGACGCATCAACACCGAGGGGCGCACGTTGGCTTTCCAGATGCCGGACCGTGGCGGCAGCCCGTCCGGGCCAAGGATCAGAGTCGGCCGGCCGTCCCGGCGGGCCCGCACCCTGCTGATGACACTGGGCGTGCTGGCCGTCCTGGCCATGGCGTTCGTGATGTTCGCCGGGTTCTGGACGGACTGGCTCTGGTACCGCTCGGTCCACTACTCGTCCGTGTTCACCACCACCCTGTGGACCAAGATCGGGCTGTTCGCCGTCTTCGGCGTCCTCATGGGGCTCGTCGTCGGCCTCAACATCTGGCTGGCGTACCGGCTGCGCCCGCCGCTCAGCGCCATGTCGCTGGAGCAGCAGAGCCTCGACCGGTACCGGATGGGCGTCGCCCCCTTCAAGAAGTGGGTGCTGCTCGCGGTCACCGCCCTGGTGGGCCTGATCGCCGGCGCCTCCGCCTCCGGCCAGTGGCGCACCTGGCTCATGTGGGTCAACGGCGTGGACTTCGGCGAGAAGGACTCGCAGTTCGGCAAGGACGTCTCGTTCTACGCCTTCGACCTGCCCTGGTACCGCTTCCTGCTGGCCTTCGGCTTCGCCGCCGTGGTGCTGTCGCTGATCGCCGCGGCGATCACGCACTACCTGTACGGCGGACTGCGGGTCACCAGCCCCGGTGCCCGGGCCACCGCGGCCGCCACCGGCCACCTCTCGGTGCTGCTCGGCGTCTTCGTCGCGCTGAAGGCGGTGGCGTACTGGCTCGACCGGTACGGCCTGGCGGTGAAGTCCAGTGACTTCAAGGCCACCGGCAACTGGACCGGCCTGCGGTACGTGGACGCCAACGCCTACCTCCCGGCGAAGACGATCCTCTTCTGCATCGCCGTCATCTGCGCCGTGCTCTTCTTCGCCACCCTGTGGCGCCGCACCTGGCAGCTGCCGGTCATCGGCTTCGGCCTGATGGTGCTCTCCGCGGTGCTGATCGGCGGTCTGTACCCGGCGATCGTGCAGAAGTTCCAGGTCCAGCCGAACGAGCAGGCCAAGGAAGCCCCGTACATCCAGAAGAACATCGACGCCACCCGCAAGGCGTACGCGATCGACGAGACCAAGCTGGAGAACTACTCGGGCAAGTCGACGGTCAAGGCCAAGGACAAGCTGCGCGCGGACGCCGACTCGGCGGCCGCCTACCGCATCCTCGACCCGAACATCGTCTCGCCGACCTTCCAGCAGCTGGAGCAGAAGCGGAAGTACTACCAGTTCCCGACGACGCTCGACGTGGACCGCTACGAGGGCCAGGACGTCGTCATCGGACTGCGCGAGCTCAACATCCGCGGCATCCCGAAGCGGAACTGGATCAACGACCACTTCACCTACACCCACGGCTACGGCGCCATCCTGGCCCGCGGCACCCAGACCGACGCCAACGGCTCCCCGATCTTCACCGAGTCCGGTCTGCCGACCACGGGTGACCTCGGGAAGTACCAGCAGCGGATCTACTACGGCGAGAAGACCGACCAGTACTCGATCGTGGGCGGCCCCCAGAAGGAGCTGGACTACGAGGAGAACGGCGAGAAGACCACCAGCTACGAGGGCAAGAGCGGCGTCAGCCTGGAGAACGCCTTCAACCGCGCCGCGTACGCCGTCGCCTTCAGCGAGCCGCAGATCCTCTACTCCGGGGCCATCGGCGACGGCTCGCGGATCCTGTACAACCGCACGCCCAAGCAGCGCGTCGAGGCCGTCGCCCCCTGGCTGACCATCGACGGCGACGCCTACCCCGCCGTCGTCGACGGCAGGATCCAGTGGATCGTCGACGCCTACACGACCAGCAACGGCTACCCGTACGCCTCGCGGACCACGCTCGGCGACACCACGGCCGACTCGCTGACCGTCGGCAACCAGCAGCGCGCGGTCGTCGCCCAGCAGAACCAGGTCAACTACATCCGCAACTCGGTGAAGGCCACCGTCGACGCCTACGACGGCACGGTCAGCCTCTACCAGTGGGACACCGAGGACCCGGTCCTCAAGACCTGGATGAAGGCGTTCCCCGGCACGGTGAAGCCCAAGTCCGAGGTCAAGGGCGACCTCCTGGAGCACCTGCGCTACCCGCAGGACATGTTCAAGGTGCAGCGCGAGCTGCTGACCCGCTACCACGTCACCGACCCGGCCCAGTTCTACAGCGGCTCGGACGCCTGGCAGGTGCCGGACGACCCGACCAACAAGGACAACGTGGCCGTGCCGCCGTACTACCTGAGCATGAAGATGCCCGGGGACACGGCCCAGCGCTTCTCGCTGACCACGACGTTCACCCCCAACGGGCGGCCCAACCTGGGCGGCTTCATGGCGGTCGACGCCGACGCCACCAGCAAGGAGTACGGCCGGCTGAGACTGCTCCGGGTCACCGAGGACGTGCCGGGACCGGCGCAGGTGCAGAGCAAGCTCAACGGTCTGCCCGACGTGGCCACCTTCGTCCGCGACATGAAGGGCGCCGACTCGGACATCCAGTACGGCAACCTGCTCACCGTGCCGCTCGACGGCGGGTTCCTCTACGTGGAGCCGGTCTACGCCCAGGGGCGGAACGCGCTCTACCCGCTCCTGAAGAAGGTCGCGGTGTCGTACGTGGACGCCGACCAGCCGGGCGGCGACACCACCAAGGACACCACGGTGTTCGAGAACAACCTCACGGACGCCCTCAACGCGGTCTTCGGGGTGGAGGGCACGACCCCGCCGCCCACCCCGCCGGGCACCGAGCAGCCGCCGTCCACCCCGCAGCCCCCGGCCTCGGCGGACGCGGCGCTGAAGCAGGCCATCGCCGACGCCCAGAAGGCGTACGACGCGGGCGAGGCGGCCCTCGCGAAGGGCGACTGGGCGGCCTACGGCAAGGCCCAGGACGACCTCCAGGCCGCGCTGGAGAAGGCCGCGGAGGCCGGCGCGAAGATCCGGCCGCAGGGGGCTTCCGGCAGCTGACCTGCGGGCTTCACCCCGCGTCGTGATAGTGTGACGTCACCGACGCGGGGTGGAGCAGCTCGGTAGCTCGCTGGGCTCATAACCCAGAGGTCGCAGGTTCAAATCCTGTCCCCGCTACTGACACGAGGGCTCGGATCCATAAGGATCCGGGCCCTCGTCGCGTGTCGTGCTGACGGAGGGCGCCGAAGAGCGGTACGGAAGGGGCGAGTTGAGGCGTCTCGTGTTTGACTTGTCTCTCTGTGGGCATGTCGACAAAACGCTGAGGTGACCTCACGGGCTGCGGTATACCGGGTGTGCGCGGGTTGCGGGTGGTGCGACGATGGTATTTATGGGGGACAGGGCAACTCTGTTGGAGACAGGGCGGTTTGTGCAGCGGCACGCCAGAAACGCCGCGGACGAGATCATCGAGGCAGTGGCCGCCGTCGATGCGGTCGTCGACACCACCGCCGGAACCGGGACCCTTCCGGACGCCGGTCCGGAGACCGAGGCCGAGACCGAGGCCGAGACCGAAGGCCGGCACCGGAGGGCCGCCGAGCGCGGTGACGTCGACGCCATGAGCGCCCTCGGCGCCCTGCTGCTGCGCCGCGGCGACCTCGACGGCGCCGAGCCCTTCCTGCGCGCCGCCACCGCCGAGGGCGACCGGGCCGCCGCCAACAACCTCGGCGTCCTGCTCCACCAGCGCGGCTACCCCGACGAGGCCGCCGGCTGGTGGCGGGTCGCCGCCGTCGCCGGCTCCGCCCCCGCCGCCCACGCGCTGGGCCGCCACCACCGCGAGCGCGGCGACGAGCCCGCCGCCGAGTACTGGCTCCGCCAGGCCGCCGAGCAGGGCCACGCGCTGGGCGCCTACGCCCTCGCCGACCTCCTGGAGCACCGCAGCGACGTCGGCGCCGAGCGCTGGCTCCGCGCCGCCGCCGAGCAGGGCCACCGCGAGGCCGCCTACCGCCTGGCGGTCGCCCTGGAGCGGCGCGCCACCGAGACCTTCCGCGGCCCGCACGCCTACGGCCCCGCCGCCGCCGCGGGCCGCGTCGGCCACGCGTACGACACGGCCGGCCGGCTCCGCGCGGCGGATCTCACCCGTACCGGCGAGGACCGCCCGCGGGCCGTCGCCCCGCCCCGGACCGCCGAGGCCGCCGGCGCCGGGCTGCTCGGCGAGGCCGAGCAGTGGTTCCGGCAGGCCGCCGCCCGGGGACACCGGCGGGCCGCCCTGCACCTCGGCGCCATCCTCGAACACCGCGGCGAGCTGAAGGAGGCCGGCCGCTGGTACCTCAGCGCCGCCAAGGAGGGCGAGGCCAAGGCCGCCTGCGCCCTCGGCTTCCTGCTGCGCGACGCCGGCGACGAGGAGAGCGCCGCCGTCTGGTGGCTGCGCGCCGCCCAGGACGGCGACGGCAACGCCGCCAACGCCCTCGGCGCCCTGCACGCCGCCCGCGGCGAGCAGCAGACCGCCGAGCGCTGGTACCGCGCCGCCATGGACGCCGGCGACGTCAACGGCGCCTACAACCTCGGGCTGCTCTGCGCCGCCCAGGACCGCCTGCCGCAGGCCGAGCAGTGGTACCGCCGCGCCGCCTACGCCGGCCACCGCGAGGCCGCCAACGCGCTCGCCGTGCTGCTCCTCCAGGCCGGCGACGCGAACGGCGCCGAGCCGTGGTTCTCCAAGGCCGCCGAGGCCGGGTCGGTCGACGCCGCCTTCAACCTCGGCATCCTGCACGCCGGCCGTGACGACGACCGGGCCGCGCTCGCCTGGTACGAGCGGGCCGCCGCCGCCGGCCACACCGAGGCCGCCCTCCAGGTCGGCATCGCCGCCCTGCGCGACGGCGACGAGCAGACCGCCGAGCGGCACCTGCGCTGCGCCGCCGGCGGCGGCAGCGCCGAGGCCGCCTTCCGGCTGGCCACGGTCCTCGACGCCCGCCGGCCCGAGCCCGGCCCGGTGCTCCTCGGCGCCCCGGTGGACCAGAAGACCGAGTGCGAGGAGTGGTACGAGCGGGCCGCCCAGCAGGGCCACCGGCGCGCCCAGGTGCGGGTCGGCATGCTCGCCGCCGACCGCGGCGACCTCACCGAGGCCGCCCGCTGGTACCGGGAGGCCGCCGAGGCCGGCAGCCGCAACGGCGCCTTCAACCTCGGACTGCTCCTCGCCCGCGAGGGCAACGAGCGGGAGGCCGCCCTCTGGTGGACCCGGGCCGCCCGGGCCGGACACGGCCGCGCCGCGCTCCGGCTCGGCCTGCTCGCCGCCCGCCGCGGCGAGCTGTCCGAGGGCCGCACCTGGTGCGCCCGCGCGGTGGAGCTCGGACCGGCGGAGGTCGCCGAGCGGGCGGCACGGCTCAGCGAGGCGCTCCACGAGGAGCTCACGGCATAAAGCGATTTGCTCCTGTCACCGGGGTCCCGTAAGGTGGTGTTCACCGACGCGGGGTGGAGCAGCTCGGTAGCTCGCTGGGCTCATAACCCAGAGGTCGCAGGTTCAAATCCTGTCCCCGCTACTCAGTAGCCCGAAGGCCCGGACCACACGGTCCGGGCCTTCGGCGTTCCCGTGTGCGGAGACGCGAAAGAGGCGCCCCCGAGGGGGCGCCGCTCTCTTCCGGCTAGGCCGCCGCGCAGTTCGGGCAGAGGCCGCGGTAGGTGACCTCGACGTTCGAGATCGTGAAGCCGAACCGCTCCGCGTCCGGCAGGTCCCGCAGCGGGTCGCCCGCCGGGTGGACGTCCCGGATCGCGCCGCAGCCGGCGCAGACCAGGTGCTGGTGCGGCCGGTGGGCGTTGGGGTCGTACCGCTTGGCACGGCCGTCGGTGGCGACCTCGATGACCTCGCCGAGCGTGACCATCTCGCCCAGCGTGTTGTAGACGGTCGCACGGGAGATCTCGGGCAGGCGCTCGACGGCACGGGCGTGCACCTCGTCCGCGGTGAGATGCACGTGCTCGCCGTCGAGGACCTCGGCGACGACACGGCGCTGTGCGGTCATCCGCCAGCCGCGTCCGCGCAGTCGTTCCAACAGGTCGCTCATGAGGGCCAGCGTAACAGCGGGCGCAAAACAGGCCGAGCGGCTTCCGTCCAGTGGGATACCGGCCAACCGCGCCCGGCCACCCCTCCCCGGCCGACTCCCGCCCCGCTCAGTCCGCCGCCACGCTGTGCGCCGGGAGCCAGCAGCGGATGATGTCCCGGACCGAGACCATGCCCACCGGCCCGAGGTGGTCCAGGACGACCAGGTGGCGGAAGCCGCCGCGCGTCATCGCCTCGGCCGCCTCCTCCAGCGTCCACCCGGG
Source organism: Streptomyces roseofulvus (assembly GCF_039534915.1). Lineage (NCBI taxonomy): Bacteria > Bacillati > Actinomycetota > Actinomycetes > Kitasatosporales > Streptomycetaceae > Streptomyces > Streptomyces roseofulvus. The sequence continues at coordinate 5,401,653 of NZ_BAAAWE010000001.1, forward strand.
CGCCGCGAAGACGACCTCGTGGGTGGTGTGGGAGCCGGCCGTCTCCCGGTCCGGGTCCTCGCCGCGGCCGAGCGAGTTCAGGATGTCGCGCTCGGTGAGGATGCCGATCCCGGAGTCGCCGTCGAGGACGACGGCCGCGCCGACCCGGCGGGCGGACATCAGCCGGGCGGCCTGCCGGAGCGTATGGGCGGGGCCGACGGTGAGGATCACGGTGCTCATGGCGTCACGGACGAGCATGGATGGGGCCACCTCCTCGGCGAAACGCCCACGTGAGGCGATTCACAAACGCACAAGTGCGGGGAGTCTCAGATTCGCACCGGGGGAGGGGGCCGACAAGGGGGCGCGCGAGGCGCCCCCGGGGGCGGGCGGGGGCGCGCTCAGGCGCCCGTCGTCGCCGCGTGCCCCAGCCGTCCCAGCAGCTCCTCGTGGAGCAGCCCGTTCGAGGCCGCCGCGTTCCCGCTGTGCGGGCCGGGCCGGCCGTCCAGGCCCGTGTACGAGCCGCCGGCCTCCTGCACCACGATCGCCACCGCCGCCATGTCCCACAGCGACAGCTCCGGCTCCGCGCACAGGTCCACCGAGCCCTCGGCGACCATCATGTACGGCCAGAAGTCCCCGTACGCCCGGGTCCGCCAGCACGCACGCGTGAGGTCCAGGAAGGCGTCCAGCCGGCCCCGCTCCTCCCAGCCGCTCAGCGAGGAGTACGCGAACGAGGCGTCGGCCAGCGAGGCCACCCCGGAGACGCCGATCCGGGTCCCCGCGTCCTGCCCGGTGCCGGTGAAGGCGCCCAGGCCCTTCGCCGCCCACCAGCGGCGGCCCAGCGCCGGCGCCGACACCACGCCGACCACCGGCTGGAAGCCGTCCTCGCCCTCCTCCATCAGCGCGATCAGGGTCGCCCACACCGGCACCCCGCGCACGTAGTTCTTGGTGCCGTCGATCGGGTCGATCACCCAGCGGCGGGGGCCGGTGCCCTCCACGCCGTACTCCTCGCCCAGGATCGCGTCCCCGGGCCGCTCCTTCTGGAGCTCCGCGCGGATCAGCTCCTCGGCGGCCCGGTCCGCCTCGCTCACCGGGGTCATGTCCGGCTTCGTCTCGACCTTGAGGTCCAGCGCCCGGAAGCGGGCCATGGTGGCCGCGTCGGCGGCATCCGCGAGGGCATGGGCAAGACGCAGGTCATCGTGGTAATCGGCCATGCCCGGCACTCTAGCGCCGCCCCGATGCCGCCCGGTGAACCGTCTCGCGGCCGGCGTCCGCGCTCTTGACACCGCCCGCGCCCCTGCCGACGCTGGGGGACCACCGTCCGGCCCGGAGGCGCCCATGCCGACCGCCCGCGAGGCGCTCCTCGACGCCGCCCTGGCCGCCCTGGCCCGCCGCCCCTGGTCCGCCGTCCGGATGGCCGACCTCGCCGCCGCCGCCCGGGTCTCCCGGCAGACCCTCTACAACGAGTTCGGCAGCAAGGAGGGGCTGGCCCGGGCCCTCGTCCGGCACGAGGCCGACGCCTACCTCGACGGGGTCCGCCGGCTGCTCCCCGGGCCCGAACCGTCCGCCCGCGACCTCGCCGCCGTCGCCGAATGGACCGTCGCCCGGGCCGGCGACCGGCCGATACTGCGCTCGCTGCTCACCGGCGCCTGGACCGAGGGCCTGCCCCGGCCCCGCCCGGTCCGGCCGGGCGCCCCGCCCGCCCCCGTACCCGCGCAGCGGCGGGCCGACGCCGGACCGCCGGCGCCGGGGGAGATCCTCGCGGCGACCGCGCGCTGCGCGGGGGAGCGGTGGGCGGCCGGCTGCGAACTGGCCCTGCGGCTCGCCGTCAGCCATGTCGTCGCCCCGGCGCTGCCGACGGCGGATCAGTGCGCCGAGCCGGACAGCTGGAGGCCGATGACCCCCACGATGACGAAGGTGATCGAGACGATCTTGAGCGTGGAGACCAGGTCGCCGAGGAAGACCATGCCGTAGATGGCGGTGCCGGCCGCCCCGATCCCCGTCCACACCGCGTACGCCGGGCCCACGTCGAGCTTCTTCAGGGCGAGCGTCAGCAGCCCGAAGCTGCCGAGGGCGAAACAGGCGAAGGCGATCGTCGGCCACAGCCGGGTGAACCCGTGCGAGAGCTTCAGGCAGACCGCGAAACCCGTCTCCAGGAGCCCCGCGACCACCACCAGCAGCCACGCCATCGTTCCCGCCTCCCACCCGGTCGGATTGCCCGCACCTGTGCGGTTATGTCCTTACCGGTCTGGAGGCGGCCGTAAACCCGGCGGAAGACGGGCCCGTCCGGGGTCAGTCGCCCTCGCGCCGCTCGCGGGTGGAGAGCAGCCGCCGCAGCGAGTACAGCCGCGCCGGATCGGCGTGCCCCTCCGCCACCCAGGCGTCCAGGGCGCAGTCCGGCTCGTCGTGGCTGCACGCGCGCGGGCACTCCTCCGTGCCCGGCTCCAGGTCGGGGAAGGCGTGGATGACCCGGGACGGATCGACGTGGTGCAGACCGAAGGAGCGCACGCCCGGCGTGTCGATGACCCAGCCGTCCACCACGTCCAGCGGCAGCGCGAGCGCCGAGGTGGTGGTGTGCCGGCCACGCCCCGTCACCGCGTTCACATGCCCGGTGATCCGCCGCTTCTCCTCCGGCACCAGCGCGTTGACCAGCGTCGTCTTGCCGACGCCGGAGTGGCCCACGAAGGCCGTCACCCGGCCGTCCAGGTGCTCCCGCACCCGGTCCGCCGCCCCGCCGTCGTACAGCTCCTCGCGGTTCACCACCACGTGCGGGATGTCCAGGTCGCCGTAGAGCTCCAGGAGCTTCTCGGGCGGGGCCAGGTCCGACTTGGTCAGCACCAGGAACGGCTCCAGACCGCCGTCGTACGCGGCGACCAGGCAGCGGTCGATCAGCCGGGGGCGCGGCTCCGGGTCGGCCAGCGCCGTGACGATGGCGAGCTGGTCGGCGTTGGCGACGACCACCCGCTCGTACGGGTCGTCGTCGTCGGCCGTGCGGCGCAGCACCGAGCTCCGCTCGCCGATCCGCACGATCCGGGCCAGCGTGTCCTTCTCGCCCGAGAGGTCGCCCACCAGGGAGACCCGGTCGCCCACCACGGCCGCCTTGCGGCCCAGTTCGCGGGCCTTCATCGCCATCACGGTCCGGCCCTCGACCAGACAGGTCAGCCGGCCGCGGTCCACGGTGAGGACCATGCCCTCGACGGCGTCCTCGTGCTTGGGCCGGATGCTGGTCCGCGGCCGGGTGCCCTTGCGGTTGGGCCGGTGGCGGATGTCGTCCTCGTCGGTGTGCTTGCCGTAGCGCCGCATGGTTCAGGCTCCGAGCATTTCGGTCCACATCCCCGGGAAGTCCGGCAAGGTCTTGGCCGTCGTGGCCACGTCCTCGATCCGCACGCCCGGCACGGCGAGGCCGATGATGGCGCCCGCGGTCGCCATCCGGTGGTCGTGGTACGTGTGGAAGACGCCGCCGCGCAGCGGGCGCGGGCGGATGTGCAGCCCGTCCTCGGTCTCGGTGACGTCGCCGCCGAGGCCGTTGATCTCCCGGGTGAGCGCCGCCAGCCGGTCGGTCTCGTGGAGCCGCAGGTGCGCCACCCCGCGCAGGGTGGACGGGGAGTCCGCGAGGGCCGCGACGGCCGCGATGCCGGGGGTCAGCTCGCCGACCTCGCCCAGGTCCACGTCGATGCCGTGGATCCGGCCGGTGCCGGTGAAGGTGAGACCCGCGTCGGTGAGCTCGCAGGCGCCGCCCATCTCGGTGAAGATCCGGCGCAGCTCGTCACCGGGCTGGGTGGTGCGGGCCGGCCAGTCCGGGACGGTCACCCGGCCGCCGGTGACCAGCGCGGCGGCCAGGAACGGCTGCGCGTTCGACAGGTCCGGCTCGATGACCAGGTCCCGGCCGCGCAGCGCCGACGGGGTGACCCGCCACACGTCCGGCTCGCCGCCGTGCTCCGGCTCGTCGACCTTGGCGCCCACCGCGCGCAGCATGTCCACGGTCATCCGGATGTGCGGCATCGACGGGAGCCGGCCGCCGACGTGCCGGACCTCGACGCCCTGGTTGAAGCGGGGGCCGGAGAGCAGCAGCGCGCTGACGAACTGGGAGGACGAGGAGGCGTCGATCTCCACGACGCCGCCGTCGAGGCCGCCGGCGCCGTGCACGGTCATCGGGAGGGCGCCGCGGCCCTCGTCGTCGATCCGGGCGCCGAGGGCGCGCAGCGCGTCGATCACGCCGTGCAGCGGGCGCTCGTGGGAGCGCGGGTCGCCGTCGAAGCGGACCGGGCCGTCGGCGAGCGCGGCGACCGGCGGCAGGAAGCGCATGACGGTGCCCGCGTTGCCGACGTCGACGGTGGCGGCGCCGCGCAGCGGGGCGGGGATGATCCGCCACGCCTCGCCGGTGACGCCGGGGCCGCCCGCGGCGGAGGAGCTGGACGACACCGTCTCCTCGATCTTCACGCCCAGGGTGCGCAGGCCCTCCGCCATCAGGAGGGTGTCGCGGGAGCGGAGCGGGCGGCGCACCCAGCCCGGCTCGGCGGCGAGCGCGGCGAGCACCAGGGCGCGGTTGGTGACCGACTTCGAACCCGGCACGGTCACGGTCGCGTCGACGGGGCCGCTCGCGTACGGGGCGGGCCAGAGGTCCGGGCCGGCGGGGGCGGCGGGCTGCGACGGATCGGGGTGCGCGGGGGATGCTGCGGTCATGCCCTCACTGTACGGGGGTGTCAGCGGCCCAGAAGCCAGGTGGCGCCGCCGATCAGGCAGCTGAGGGACACCGTGTGGAAGAAGGCCAGCCACACCCCGGCGGGCACATGGGTGAGCCGGGAGAGCTGGTCGGCGTCCGAGTCCGGCGCCCCGCCGTGCCGCCGCTTCCGCTGCAGCTCGAAGGGCGGCCGCACTCCGCCGAGGAGCAGGAACCACACCACCGCGTACGCGAAGAGCGCCTGCACCTCCGGGGCCGCCAGCCAGGACACCAGGACGAAGAGCGCGCCGGTGAGGACGACGGAGAGGATCCCGTACGCGTTGCGGACCATGACCAGCACGGCCAGCAGCAGCGCGGTCGCCGCCCACAGCAGCACCGCGACCAGGCCGGCGCCGAGCAGCGCCGCTCCGCCGAGGCCGAGCAGCGGGGCCGCCGTGTAGCCGGCGGCCAGGGTGAGGACGACGCCGAGACCGGTCGGGCGGCCCCGGGTGACGGTAAGACCGCTGGTGTCGGAGTGCAGCCGGATCGCCATCAGCCGCCGGCGGCAGGCGAGCGCGACCAGGGCGTGGCCGCCCTCGTGGGCGATGGTGATCGCGTTCCGCGCGACCAGCCAGATCCGCCGGGGCACGGTGGCGGCGAGCGCGGCGAGGCCGGTGGCGATCACCAGCCATTCCGCCGGGGCGGCCTGCGGGCTGAAGAGGTCCATCCTCCGGTCCGCTCCTCTCTGGCTCGGGGATCGTGGCAGTGTGGCACGTATGTGCGGACGTTATGCGGCGAGCCGGCGGCCCGAGGACCTCGTGGGCCTCTTCGGGATCGAGAAGTGGGAGCCGGAGGAGACCCTGGAGCAGGACTGGAACGTGGCCCCCACCAAGGAGGTCTACGCGGTCCTCGAACGCCCTCTGAAGGACGCGGAATCGCGCCGGCCGGTTCGCCAGCTGCGCGCCCTGAAGTGGGGCCTGGTCCCGTCCTGGTCGAAGTCGCCGGAGGGCGCCGCCCGGATGATCAACGCCCGGGCCGAGACCGTGCACGAGAAGCCGTCCTTCAAGCGCGCCTTCCAGGCCCGCCGCTGCATCCTGCCCGCCGACGGCTATTACGAGTGGGTGACCGGCGCCGCCGAACGCGACCTGGAGGTCGAGGGGAAGAAGAAGCGGCCCCGGAAGCAGCCGTACTTCGTGACCCCGGCCGACGGCTCGGTCTTCGCCATGGCCGGCCTCTACGAGTTCTGGCGCGACCCCGCGCTCCCGCCCGAGCACCCGGACGCCTGGTGGGCCACCTGCTCGGTGATCACCACCGAGGCCGAGACCGGCCCGCTGGGCGTGGCGCCCGCCGAGGGCCCCGGCTCGCTCGCCGAGATCCATCCCCGGATGCCGCTGATGCTCACCGAGGACCGCTGGGACGCCTGGCTCGACCCGGCCACCACGGAACCCGACGAGCTGCGCGCCCTGCTCGCCCCGCCGCCCGGCGGCCTGATGCGGGCCTATCCGGTCTCCACCGCCGTCAGCAACGTCCGCAACAACGGCCCCGAACTCCTCACCGAGCTGGCGGGACCCGAGGTCGGCACGCTCTTCTGATCGCCGCCGGACGCGGGCCGGGACGGCAGGATGGGCCATGTGACGAAGATCGAGACCGTGCCCACCGACGCCGGTGAGGCCCGCATCACCTGGCACACCGCCCCCCGGGCCCGCCGCGTCCTCGCCCTCGGCCACGGCGCCGGCGGCGGCATCGAGGCCCGCGACCTGGCCGCCCTCGCCGCCGCGCTGCCCGACCGGGGCGTCACCGTCGCCCTGGTCGAGCAGCCCTGGCGGGTCGCCGGGAAGAAGGTCGCGCCCGCGCCGAAGACCCTGGACACCGGCTGGCGCGGCCTCTGGCCGGCCCTCGCGGCGCCCGGCCTCCCGGTCGTCGCGGGCGGCCGCAGCGCCGGCGCCCGGGTGGCCTGCCGGACCGGCGCGGAGCTCGGTGCCGCCGCCGTCCTCGCCCTGAGCTTCCCGCTCCACCCGCCGGGGAAGCCGGAGAGCTCCCGCGCCGCGGAGCTCCTCGGCACCGGCCTGCCCACCCTCGTCGTCCAGGGCGGCAACGACCCCTTCGGGCGGCCGGAGGAGTTTCCCGCCGGAGGCGCCTACGAACTCGTCGAGATCCCGTACGGCGACCACGGCTTCGCCGTCGCCAAGCGCGCCCCGGTCGGGCAGGACGAGGCCGTCGGACGGATCGTCGCGAGCGTCGCGGAGTGGCTCGCCGCGCTGCGCTGAAACCCGCCCGGCGCCCGGGAATGCGGGGGCCCCGGGGGCTGTTGTGGAGAGCGTCGGTGTGAGAAGCGAGAGAGGGAGTCCGTCGCATGGGTTCGACCATCTGCCCGGAGCGGGCCAGGTCCGCGGAGCTCGACTGGACCGTGCTGCCCGCGCCCAAGGCCGCCCCGATTCGGGCGGCGGGCGGAGCGGTTCCTCGTCTATCCTCCGAGACGAGCGGGTCCGGCACCGGCCCCGTCACCGCGCTGGAGGAGGTGGGTCCGGTCACTGGGACCGACACAGGGACCGACGACGGCCCCGAGGAGACGACCGAGGAGCGCAACGCGCGCTTCGAGCGGGACGCCCTCGGCTACCTCGACCAGATGTACTCGGCCGCGCTGCGCATGACGCGCAACCCCGCGGACGCCGAGGACCTGGTGCAGGAGACCTACGCGAAGGCGTACGGCTCCTTCCACCAGTTCCGCGAGGGCACCAACCTCAAGGCGTGGCTGTACCGCATCCTCACCAACACCTTCATCAACTCGTACCGCAAGAAGCAGCGCGAGCCCCAGCGCAGCGCCGCCGAGGAGATCGAGGACTGGCAGCTCGCCCGCGCCGAGTCGCACATGTCGACCGGTCTGCGCTCCGCCGAGTCGCAGGCGCTCGACCACCTCCCCGACTCGGACGTGAAGGAAGCGCTCCAGGCGATCCCCGAGGAGTTCCGCATCGCGGTCTACCTCGCCGACGTCGAGGGCTTTGCCTACAAGGAGATCGCCGACATCATGGGGACCCCCATCGGTACGGTGATGTCCCGCCTGCACCGGGGCCGCCGCCAGCTCCGCGGCATGCTCGAGGACTACGCCCGCGAGCGTGGCCTCGTCCCCGCCGGCGCCGGAGAGTCGTCCAAGGATCTGAAAGGCGCGGACTCATGAGCTGCGGAGAGCCGCACGAGACGGATTGCTCGGAAGTCCTGGATCATCTCTACGAGTTCCTCGACCGAGAGATGCCCGACGGTGAATGCACCAAGTTCGAGGTGCACTTCGAGGAGTGCTCCCCGTGCCTGGAGAAGTACGGCCTCGAACAGGCGGTCAAGAAGCTCGTCAAGCGCTGCTGCGGCAGCGACGACGTCCCCACCGACCTGCGGGCCAAGGTCATGGGCCGGATCGACCTGATCCGCGCCGGGCACCTGGTGCCCGAGCAGGACGCCGTCGCCCCGGAGAGCCCGGCCCCGCAGACCCCGGCCGCCCAGGAGTGACCGCACGGGTGTGCGGGCCCTCGCCCGCGCACTCGTCAGCTTGTATCACCCGATGGTAGGAATCGACGGCGGCCCGCCTTCCGCGGCCGCCGTCCTCGCTAGCGTGACCGCGTGACGGTCGTGAAGCCCCTCCCGCGAACGGCCCGCGCGTCCATCGTCTGCGCCGCCCTCGGCGCCGCGGCGTGCGCCCTGCCCGCCCTCCACCCCCCGTCGCCCACCCCTTGGGCGACGGCCGGGCTCCTCGCCGCCCTGTACGCGCTCTGCGAGCTGCCCGCCCGCTGCCGCGTCCTCGGCCGCACCGTCGGCGGCTCCTTCTTCCCGGTCCTCCTCGCCGCCGCCCTGCTGCTGCCCCCGGCCGCCGCCGCGCTCACCGCCCTCCCCGGCGGCCTCCTCGCCCGCGTCGAGGAACCCCCCGCCGGCTGGCGCCGCGCCTGGCGCGCCGCCTCCACCGCCCTCGCCGCCTGGGCCGCCGCCCACGCCGCGGGCGCCCTCGGCACCGGCACCGCCCTCGGCACCGCCGGCGGCAGCCCCGACATGCCCCGCGCGTTACTCGGCGCCCTCGCGGCCGCCCTCGTCTTCTGCCTCGTCCTCACCGCCCTCGACTCCGGCATCCGCGCCGCCGCCGACCGCCTCCCGCTCCGCGCCGCCATGCGCCACGGCCTCCTCGGCCGGGCCCTCGCCCCCCACCTCGTGCACGGCCTCGCCGGCCTCATGATGGGCGTCCTCTGGCGCAGCCCCCACGGCCCCGCCGCCGCCCTCCTCGTCCTGCTCCCGATGTACCTCTCCTGCTGGGTCTTCGCCCAGTACCACCGCGAGCGCGCCGCCCACCAGGCCACCATCCGCGCCCTCGTCCAGGCCGTCGACATCAAGGACAGCTACACCCGCGGCCACAGCGAACGCGTCGGCCACGCCTCCGTCCTGATCGCCCGTGAGCTGGGCATGGACGGCGACCGGCTCGACACCGTCCGCTTCGCCGGCATCCTCCACGACGTCGGCAAGCTCGGCGTCCCCACCCGCGTCCTCCGCAAGGACGGCCCGCTCACCCCCGAGGAGCGCCGGATCATCGAACTCCACCCCGAGTACGGCCACGAGATGATCCGCGGCATCGGCTTCCTCGACGAGGCCCGCGACGCCGTCCTCCACCACCACGAACGGATCGACGGCAGCGGCTACCCCTACGGGCTGCGCGGCGAGCAGATCCCCGAATGCGCCCGGGTCGTCGCCGTCGCCGACGCCTTCGACGCGATGACCTCCACCCGCACCTACAGCCGCGCCCGCCCCGTCGCCACCGCCCTCGCCGAACTGCGGCGGTGCGCCGGCAGCCAGTTCGACCCCCGGATGGTCGACGCCCTCGTCCGCGCCCTCGACCGCGAGGGCTGGCAGACCGCCGTCACCGCCGACGACCCCGGCGCACAGGTGCCCGCCCCCCGCGCCCCCGGCCCGCTCACCGCCAAGACCCAGGAGCCCGCATGAGACCCGGGGCGGTCACCGTCGGCGCCGTCCACGGCGCCGCCCTCCTCCTCGGCGCGGCCGGCCTCGTCCACACCCTCTGGCACGGCCTCGCCGAACCCGGCAACGCCCTCGCCTTCGGCGCCCTCATCGCCCTCGGAGAACTGGCCCGCCGGGGCGCCCGCCCCGGAGAACGCGAACCCGCCCCGCTCGCCGCCGCCGGCGCCCTCGCCTACGCCCTGCTCGGCGACGACGCCGGCGCCGCCACCACCCACGGCGTCCTCCAGATCGTCGCCGTCGTCTGCGCCGGCGGACTCGCCGGCATCGTGCCCCACATCGCCCGCGGCCACGGCCCCGACCTCGACCACCTCGCCCGCCGGCTCCTCACCGTCGGCTTCGCCGCCCTCTGCTTCCAGCCGCTCTACAACTCCGGCACCGTCACCGGACACCTCGGCCTCGGCGCCGCCTACGCCCTCTTCCTGGTCCTCGTCCTCGGACTGACCGGCCTCTGCGACGCCGTCCTCGCCGCCCTCCTGCTCCGCGCCCGCACCGCGTACCCGTACGGCCCCCTCCTCCGCGACGAACTCCGCGCCCTCCTCGGCATCGGCTCCGCCGTCTGCGCCACCGGCGTCGTCATGGCCCTCGGCGTCGGCGCCGCCGGCCTCTGGGCGCTGCCCGTCCTCGCCGTACCGCTGCTCCTCACCCAGGTCTCCTTCCGCCGGTACGCGGCCGTCCGCACCGTCAACCGGCAGACCATCGCCTCCCTCGCCCGGGCGACCGAGATCGCCGGCTGCACCCCGCCCGGCCACGCCCGCCGGGTCGCCGCCCTCTCCACCGCCGTCGGCCGCGAGCTGGGCCTCGGCGGCGCCGAGCTGGCCGTCCTGGAGTACGCCGCCCTCATGCACGACATCGGACAGCTCTCCCTCGTCGACCCCGTCGCAGGCGGCGCCACCGCCCTCCTCCCCGCCGACCAGCAGCGCCGCATCGCCCTCCTCGGCGGCGAGGTCGTCCGCATGACCGGCGTCCCCTCCGCCGTCGCCCAGGTCGTCGAGCGGCAGGCCGACCCGTACCGCGAGCAGCCGCAGGCCGCCCGGATCGTCCGCGCCGTGAACGCCTACGACGACCTCGCCGGGGAGGACGCGGCCGCCGCCCTGGAGGCCCTGGAGCTGCTCCGGCTCGGCACCGCCCGGGACTACCACCCCGAGGTCGTCGCCTGCCTGGCCAGGGTCCTGGCCCGCGGCGGAACCCCTGGGGTGACCTCGGTCCCCACGGGGTAACCCATGGGTAATGAGCGCGCGTCCGACCCGGCATGGTTGGATGCGAACAAGAGGGTGAAGCGACCGGGCAGGCGGGAATCGTGAGGATCTTCGGGAAGGTACGGCATCGGCCCTCCGCCTCGTGGCGGCAGGCCACCGACCGGGCGTTCACGCTGATCGGCGACGGACGGTACGAGGACGCGGGCGCGCTGCTCACCCGGGCGGCCGATCTGGAGCCCTGGCTCTCCGAGTCCTGGTTCAACCTGGCGCTGCTCCACAAGTTCCGGCACGACTGGGAGCAGGCCCGCGCCGCCGGACTGCGGGCCGTGGCCCTGCTCGACAAGGAGACCGGCGCCCCCGACTGGTGGAACGTCGGCATCGCCGCCACCGCCCTCCAGGACTGGCCGCTGGCCCGCCGTGCCTGGCAGGCGTACGGCCTGAAGGTCCCCGGAGCCTCCTCCGCCACCGGCGAACCCGCCGGGATGGAGCTCGGCAGCGCCGCCGTGCGGCTCTCGCCGGAGGGCGAGGCCGAGGTGGTGTGGGGCCGCAGGCTCGACCCGGCCCGCATCGAGGTGCTCTCCATCCCGCTGCCGTCCTCCGGCCGCCGCTGGGGCGAGGTCGTCCTCCACGACGGCGTCCCGAACGGCGAGCGGACCACCACCGCCGGCCCCTCCTACCCGGTCTTCGACGAGATCGAGCTGTGGGCCCCGTCGCCCGTCCCCACCTGGGTCGTCCTCCTGGAGGCGGCCACCGAGGCGGACCGGGACGCCCTGGAGCAGCTGGCCGCCGAGGCGGGCTTCGCCGCCGAGGACTGGTCGTCGTCGGTACGGCTCCTCTGCCGGGCCTGCTCCGAGTCGACCATGCCCAGCGCCGAGGGCGAGGGCGACCACGTCGACCCGCACGACCACAGCGAGCCCGGCCACCCCGGACCGCTCGGCCACCGCTCGCCCGGCGAACTGTGGGTGCCCGAGCGCGAGTGCGGCATCGCCGCCCCGGCCGACCTGGTCCGCGGCCTCCTCGACGGCTGGGTCGCCGACAGCCCCGACAGCCGGGAATGGCGCGATCTCGAAGAGGTCTGCTGAGCCTTCCGCCCCGGCCCCGTAGGCTGTCCCCTGACGGAATCGGGTTTTCAGGAAGGCGCGGCGGCACATGGCGCAGCAGGAGACGGGCGAGCAGATCTTCACGGGCTACGCCCTGGACGACGACGGCTACATCGTGGACACGGAGGACTGCGAGGCGCGCGAGCTCGCCCACCGTGAGCGCGGCACCTCCCGTCCGATCACGGTCGTCGGCAACCCGGTGCTCCACCACGAGTGCAAGGACGTCACCGAGTTCGGCCCCGAACTCGCGGCGCTGGTCGACGACATGTTCGCCAGCCAGAAGACCGCCGAGGGCGTCGGCCTCGCCGCCAACCAGATCGGCGTCGGCCTGAAGGTCTTCGTCTACGACTGCCCCGACGACGAGGGCGTCCGCCACACCGGCCACGTGGTCAACCCGGTGCTCCAGGAGCTGCCGGCCGACCGCCGCCACCTCGACGACTCCAACGAGGGCTGCCTCTCGGTCCCCACCGCCTACGCGGAGCTGGCCCGTCCGGACTTCGCCGAGGTCCACGGCCAGGACCTGCACGGCAACCCCATCAAGGTCCGCGGCACCGGCTACTTCGCCCGCTGCCTCCAGCACGAGACGGACCACCTGTACGGCTTCCTGTACATCGACAAGCTCTCCAAGCGCGACCGCAAGGACGCCCTCCGCCAGATGGCCGAAGGCACCCCGCGCTACCCGGTCGTCCCCAACGACTGACCGGCCCCGGCCACGCCGAAGGGCCCCGCACTCGTGGAGTGCGGGGCCCTCTCGCGTATCCGGACGGCCTAGAAGTCCTCGTCCAGGTCGACCGTGCCCTCGACCGCCACCTGGTAGGCGGACGGGCGGCGCTCGAAGAAGTTGGTGAGTTCCTGGACGCCCTGGAGCTCCATGAAGGCGAACGGGTTCTCGGAGCCGTAGACCGGGGGGAAGCCGAGGCGCTGGAGGCGCTGGTCGGCGACGCACTGGAGGTACTCGCGCATCGACTCGGTGTTCATGCCCGGCAGGCCGTCGCCGCACAGGTCGCGGCCGAACTGGAGCTCCGCCTCGACGGCCTCCTTCAGCATGTCCGTGACCTGCTGCTGGAGGGCGTCGTCGAAGAGCTCCGGCTCCTCCTTGCGGACGGTGTCCACGACCTCGAAGGCGAAGTTCATGTGCATGGTCTCGTCGCGGAAGACCCAGTTGGTGCCGGTCGCCAGGCCGTGCAGCAGGCCGCGCGAGCGGAACCAGTAGACGTACGCGAAGGCGCCGTAGAAGAACAGGCCCTCGATGCAGGCGGCGAAGCAGATCAGGTTGAGCAGGAAGCGGCGGCGGTCGGCGGCCGTCTCCAGCTTCTCGATCTTCTCGACGGAATCCATCCACGTGAAGCAGAACTGCGCCTTCTCGCGGATGGAGGGGATGTTCTCGACGGCCGCGAAGGCCGCCGCCCGGTCGTCCGGGTCGGGCAGGTAGGTGTCCAGGAGGGTCAGGTAGAACTGGACGTGCACGGCCTCCTCGAAGAGCTGACGGCTCAGGTAGAGCCGCGCCTCGGGGGAGTTGATGTGCTTGTAGAGCGTCAGGACCAGGTTGTTCGCCACGATCGAGTCGCCCGTCGCGAAGAACGCGACGAGCCGGCCGATCATGTGCTGCTCGCCGGGGGTGAGCTTGGCGAGGTCGGCGACGTCCGAGTGGAGGTCGACCTCCTCGACGGTCCAGGTGTTCTTGATGGCGTCCCGGTACCGCTCGTAGAAGTCCGGGTAGCGCATCGGGCGGAGCGTCAGCTCGAAGCCCGGGTCCAGGAGGTTCTTCTTCTCGGTACTCATCACTGGCAGGCCTCGCAGGACTCGGGGTTCTCAAGGGAGCAGGCGATCGCGTCCGCGTCGGGGGTCGCCTGCTGGACGGGGATCGGGGCTGCGGCCTGGGCGGCGCGGGCGATCCGGGTCGCCGGGCGGGAGCGCAGGTAGTACGTCGTCTTCAGGCCCTGCCTCCAGGCGTACGCGTACATCGACGACAGCTTGCCGATGGTGGGCGTCTCCATGAACAGGTTCAGGGACTGCGACTGGTCGAGGAACGGCGTGCGCGCCGCGGCCATGTCGATGAGCCCGCGCTGCGGGATCTCCCAGGCCGTCCGGTACAGCTCGCGCACCTCGGCCGGGACCCAGCTGAAGCCGGCCACCGAGCCGTTGGCGTCGCGCAGCGCCTCGCGGGTCTGCGCGTCCCACACGCCGAGCCGCTTCAGCTCGGCGACCAGGTACGAGTTGACCTGGAGGAACTCGCCGGACAGCGTCTCGCGCTTGAACAGGTTGGAGACCTGCGGCTCGATGCACTCGTAGACGCCGGCGATCGAGGCGATCGTCGCGGTCGGCGCGATGGCGAGGAGCAGGGAGTTGCGCATGCCGACGGCGGCGATCCGCTCGCGCAGCGCCGCCCAGCGCTCCGGCCAGTTCAGCTCGACGTCGTAGTGGTCGGGGTGCAGCACGCCCCGGGCCGCGCGGGTCTTCTCCCAGGCGGGGAGCGGGCCGTTGCGCTCGGCGAGGTCGGCGGACGCCTCGTACGCGGCGAGCATGATCCGCTCGGCGATCTTCGTGGACAGCGCCTTCGCCTCGGCGGAGTCGAAGGGCAGCCGCAGCTTGAAGAAGACGTCCTGGAGGCCCATCGCGCCCAGGCCGACCGGGCGCCAGCGGGCGTTGGAGTTCCCGGCCTGCTCGGTCGGGTAGAAGTTGATGTCGACGACCCGGTCGAGGAAGGTGACGGCCGTGCGGACCGTGTCGTCCAGGCGGGCCCAGTCGATGCCCTGGATCTCGGGGTGGACGAAGGCGCCCAGGTTGATCGAGCCGAGGTTGCAGACGGCCGTCTCGCCGTCGTTCGTGACCTCGATGATCTCGGTGCAGAGGTTGGAGGAGTGGACGACCGTGCCGGGCTCCGCGGTCTGGTTGGCCGTACGGTTCGAGGCGTCCTTGAAGGTCATCCAGCCGTTGCCGGTCTGGGCCAGGGTCCGCATCATCCGGCCGTACAGGTCGCGGGCCGGGATGGTCCGGCGGGCCAGGCCCTTCGCCTCGGCGGCGCGGTAGGCGGCGTCGAACTCCTCGCCCCACAGGTCGACCAGCTCGGGCACGTCGGCGGGGGAGAACAGCGACCACTCGGCGTCGGCGTCGACCCGGCGCATGAACTCGTCCGGGATCCAGTGGGCGAGGTTCAGGTTGTGGGTGCGGCGGGCGTCCTCGCCGGTGTTGTCGCGGAGCTCCAGGAACTCCTCGATGTCCGCGTGCCAGGTCTCCAGGTAGACGGCGGCGGCGCCCTTGCGGCGGCCGCCCTGGTTCACGGCGGCGACCGAGGCGTCGAGCGTCTTCAGGAACGGCACGATGCCGTTGGAGTGCCCGTTGGTGCCGCGGATCAGCGAACCGCGCGAGCGGATCCGCGAGTAGGAGAGGCCGATGCCGCCCGCGTGCTTCGACAGGCGCGCGACCTGGTGGTAGCGGTCGTAGATCGAGTCCAGCTCGTCCTGCGGGGAGTCCAGGAGGTAGCAGGAGGACATCTGCGGGTGGCGGGTGCCGGAGTTGAAGAGCGTGGGGGAGGAGGGCAGGTAGTCGAGCCGGCTCATCAGCCCGTACAGCGCCGCCACCTCGTCCAGGGCGCGGACCGAGTCGTCCTCGGCGAGGCCGGCCGCGACCCGGAGCATGAAGTGCTGCGGGGTCTCGATCACCTTGCGGGTGATCGGGTGGCGCAGCAGGTAGCGGGAGTACAGCGTCCGCAGGCCGAAGTAGCCGAAGCGGTCGTCGGCGGCCGGGTCGATCAGCGCGTCGAGGCGGGCGGCGTGCCGCGTGACGAAGTCGGCGGTGCGGTCGGCGATCAGGCCCTCGCGGTGGCCGGTGGCGACCGAGGCGGAGAAGGAGACCGCGCCCTGCCCGGCCGCCTCCTCGGCGATCGTGATCGTGAGCAGGCGGGCGGCGAGCCGGGAGTAGGCCGGGTCCTCGGAGATGAGACCGGCGGCGGCCTCGGTGGCCAGTTCGCGCAGCTCCGCCTCGTCCGAACCGGCGTGCCGGCCGCGCAGCGCGGCGGCGGCGACCCGGCCGGGGTCGGTGTCGGTGAGGTCGGCGGTGAGGTCGGTCAGGGTCCGCAGCAGTACGGTCCCGGGGCCGTCGCTCTCGATCGCGGCGGCCTCGGCGGCTGACGGACCCGCAGGCGCGATGGTCACGTGGGGGCTCTCCCTCGCTCGGCCCGGGGCCACGGCGGGGGAGGGGCGGGCGGGCGCATCCGTACGCGCGGAAGCGCCCGCGTCCACCGGCCCATTCCGCGAGGCCCGGACGTCGTCGGCACCCGGAACGGACGGACCGGGCGCACTGCGCGCAGGTGCTCGGACTCGCCGCGTGCGGAAAGGGCACGAAGCACACCGTTGCGGGACAGTTCCGGATTCGCACCGGATTCCCCTGCGGCGACAGCGAGGACGAGCATACATGTGGGGGGCGCCGATCGCGGCACCCCCCACATGTTGTGTCCCCGGTCGCTCCCGTCGTCAGAGTTCCAGGGCGAGGACGAGCAGCGGCGAGAGCCCGGGCACCGGGCTCCAGTCCCGTTCGGGCAGCCGGGTGAAGCCGATCCGCCGGTAGATCCGGTGCGCTTCGGCCATCCGGTCCTGGGTGGAGAGCACCAGCCGGGAGCAGCCGTCGAGGGCCCGGGCGCGTTCGACGCAGGCCCGGACGAGCGCCTCGCCGACCCCCCGGCCGCGGGCCGCGCGGGCGACGGCGAGGAGCCGGAACTCGGCCTCGCCCGGGCCGGCGATGTCCGCCCACTCGCCGCCGCCGGCGGTGAAGGTCACCCCGCCGAGCAGCCGGCCGTCGCCGTCGACGGCGACCAGCACCTCGGCCTCGACGGCCCGCCGGGCCACGTCCTTCATCACCGGCAGGTAGTCGTCGTCCTCGCCGAAGGTGAGGTGTCCGTCGTCGAGGTAGGCCCGCGCGGTGATCTCGCCGAGTTCCTCGTACTCCTCGGGCCGCACGGCCCTGATCGTGAAGTCCATGCGGGGCAGTCTGCCGGGGCGGACGGGCGAGGGCCCGGGGTTTTCCGCCCCGGGCCCTCGCCGTCGTCCGTCTTCTCCGTACCGCCGGATCAGTGCGTCCCGGCCCCGACCTTCGGGAGCTCCGTGCTGACCCCGGCGTCGCCTGCGTCGGCCGTGTAGTCGGACGGGGAGGTCTCGTCGACGCCCTCGGGTGCCTTGACGGCCTTGAGGACGAAGGTGAGGACCACCGTCACCACGACGTTGAGGACGAAGGCGGTGAGACCGATGTAGCCGATCTCGCCGATGCCGGGGATCTCGGCGGAGGAGCCGCCGAAGTGCTTCTGGGTCGGGCTGGCGACGCCGTACGCGGCGGCGGTGCCGTAGACCATGCCGACGGCCCAGCCGGCGAGCAGCGCCCAGCGGTGGAACCAGCGGGTGAACAGGCCGCCGACGAGGGCCGGGAAGGTCTGCAGGATCCAGATGCCGCCGAGCAGCTGGAAGTTGATCGCGACGGTCTTGTCCATGGTGAGGACGAAGGCGAGCGCGCCGACCTTGACCAGCAGCGAGACCAGCTTGGAGACCTTGGTCTCCTGCTCCGGGGTGGCGTCCTTCTTGAGGAAGTCCTTGTAGATGTTGCGGGTGAAGAGGTTGGCGGCGGCGATCGACATGATCGCGGCGGGGACGAGCGCGCCGATGCCGATCGCGGCGAAGGCGACGCCCGCGAACCAGTCCGGGAACATGTTCTCGAAGAGCTGCGGGATGGCGAGCTGGCCGTTGGCGACCTTGACCCCGGCGGCGATCGCCATGAAGCCGAGCAGCGCGAGCAGGCCCAGCATCAGCGAGTACAGCGGCAGGATCGTGGTGTTGCGGCGGATGACCTCGCGGCTCTTGGAGGACAGGGTCGCCGTGATCGAGTGCGGGTACATGAAGAGCGCGAGCGCCGAGCCGAGCGCGAGCGTCGCGTACGTCCACTGGCCGGCCTCGCCCGGCACCAGGGCGCCGCGCGGCTTGTCGGTGGCCGGGTTGACCGTCGCGTACGCCTCGCCGGCCTTGGCGAAGATCTCGTCGAAGCCGCCGAGCTTGATCGGGATGTAGATGATCGCCACCGCGATGACGAGGTAGATCAGGGTGTCCTTGACGAACGCGATGAGCGCCGGGGCGCGCAGGCCCGAGGAGTAGGTGTACGCGGCGAGCACGCCGAAGGCGATGAGCAGCGGCAGGTCCTTGATGAACCAGTGGGTGTTCTCGCCGCCGCCGACGCCCATCACGTCCAGGACGGCCTGGATGCCGACGAGCTGGAGCGCGATGTACGGCATCGTGGCGAGGATGCCGGTGACCGCCACCGCGAGCGACAGGCCCTTGGAACCGAAGCGGCCGCGGACGAAGTCGGAGGTGGTGACGTATCCGTGCTTGTGCGAGACCGACCAGAGGCGCGGCAGGAAGGTGAAGATCAGCGGGTAGACCAGGATGGTGTACGGGACGGCGAAGAAGCCGGCCGCGCCCGCCGCGTAGATCGCGGCGGGGACGGCGACGAAGGTGTACGCCGTGTAGAGGTCGCCGCCGAGCAGGAACCAGGTGACCCAGGTGCCGAACGAGCGGCCGCCCAGGCCCCATTCGTCGAGGCTGTTCTCGTTCTCGGCCTTGCGCCACTTGGAGGCGAGGAAGCCCATGACCGTGACGGCCAGGAAGAAGAAGACGAAGACGCCGAGCGCCACGCCGTTGACGCCGTCCTTCATCGCGCGTCACCTCCCTTGCGGGCGCGCTGGTCGCGCTGCCACAGCTTGTACGCGACCATCGTGAGCGCGGTGGAGACCAGCACCCAGAGCATCTGGTACCAGTAGAAGAACGGGATGCCGGCGAAGAGGGGTTCGACCTTCGCGTAGGAACTCACCCAGAGCATCGCCACGAACGGGGCGAGCAGGCAGAGTCCGATGACGACTCTGATCGGCGTGATGACCGGTTGTTTCCCGGTTGTGGCTTCTGACATGGCGCGTACGTCCCCTTGCTGATCACCGGTTAATGCCGAGGAAATGTAGGGGACCTGGCGGCTGCGCGGAACCCCCGTCCGTCTCACGGACGGCGGGGGCGTCCGGTTCATTCAGAGCCATCCCTCTTTCACCGCACGCGCGCCGGCCTCGAAGCGGCTGCGGGCGCCGAGCCGGGACATGAGCTCCGAGCTCATGCGGCGGACGGTCCGCAGGGAGACGCCGAGCCGCCGGGCGGCGATGTCGTCGGTGCAGCCGATGCCGAGGAGCATGACCAGTTCGCGTTCCTGCGGGGAGAGGTCGTGTGCGTCGCGGCGGGGTGCCTCGCCGAAGGGGGTGCCGGCCTCCCACAGGCGGTCGAAGAGGACGACGAGGGCGTGGACGAGGCCGGGGCTGCGGACTTCGAGGGCGCCGGCCCGGCCGTCCTCCGGGTCGACGGGGACGAGGGCGGCCTCCCGGTCGACGATCACCATGAGGAGCGGGACGACGGGCACCGTCCGCGCCTCGCCGCCGAGTTCGCAGTACCAGCGGACGTAGTCGACGGTCGGCTGGTCGTTGCGGAAGCTCTCCTGGTAGACGGAGCGGATGCGTACCCCGCGCTCCAGGGCGAGCTGGTCGAGGGGCTGGCTGGCGTCCATGGTGTCGGGGAGCTGGGCGCCTCCCACGAGGAGGGAGAGGCACTCCTCGCGGGCTCCCGCCGCGAGGGCTTCGAGCCGGTCGCGTACGGCTTCCAGGCCCACGACGCGCTCCACGACGTCGTGGCCGGGCCCTCCCGCCCCGGCGGTCCCGGGGCGGGAGGCGAGGATGTCGGCGACCGCCCGCTCGGCCCGTTCGACCTCGCGCCGGCGCCGGTTCAACTCGGCCTCGGCGCGGGCGAGGAGGAAGGAGAAGCTGACCTCGGGGTGGAAGGGCACGGGGGTGTCGGCGCCCTCCTCCAGGGCGACGAGGCGGGCCTCGGCGAGCTGCCCGAGGGCTTCGCGGACCCGGTCCTCCGTCCAGTCGAGCCGGGCGGCGAGGCCCGCGACGCCCTCCTCGGGCCGTTCCAGCATGAGCCGGTAGACGGTCTCCGCGGACCGATGAATTCCCAGCGCCTCCAACAAGGCGTCATCCCCCCGGGTGTGGCCATGTGTGCTGTGCGTGCGCGGTGACCGATCGTAAAGGGCCGCCCCTCATCAGGTCTAGGCCAATCCGGAGCCGCCGGGAGTCCGTCAGGTCGGTGGCACCGGTGCCGGAGAACCGCTGCGGGAGCGGGAGTCGGTGATCCAAGATGGAGCGGGATTGGTCTAGTCCAACACCGTCGTTCTCTTCTTCCTCCGCCCTTCCAGCGAAAGGACCCCGCCCCATGGCGATCCCGCAGCACACCGTCGTCCTCGGCGCCCTCCCCTTCGGCACCACCGTCGACGAGGCCACCTCGTTCGCGATCCTCGACCGTTTCGCCGAACTCGGCGGCACCGTCGTCGACACCGCCAACAACTACGCGTACTGGCTCGACGGGGCCACCGGTGACGAGAGCGAGACCACCGTCGGACGCTGGCTCGCCGCCCGCGGCAACCGCGACGGCCTCGTCCTCTCGACCAAGTGTGGCGCCCGCCCCCACCCCGGCACCGACACGTGGGAGGGCCTCTCCGAGAAGGTCGTCAAGACCGCCCTCGACGCCAGCCTCGCCCGCCTCGGCACCGACCGCGTCGACGTCTTCTGGACCCACGTCGAGGACCGCACCGTCCCCTTGGAGGAGACCGTCGGCGCCCTCGCCGACCTCGTCGACGAGGGGAAGGCCGGCGAACTCGGCGCCAGCAACCACGCCGCCTGGCGGGTCGAGCGCGCCCGCGCCCTGGCCGGCGACCGCCCCCGCTACACCCACCTGCAGAACCGCCACTCCTACCTGGTGCCCCGCTTCGACAAGGCCCTGCCCTCCCCGGCGCACGTCCACGTCACCCGTGAGCACCTCGACTACGCCCGCTCCGAACAGCTCCCGGTCTGGGCCTACAGCGCCCTCCTCTCCGGCGGCTACACCCGGCCCGAGGTCGGCATCCCCGAGGCGTACGACCACCCCGGCACCCCGCCCCGGCTCGCCGCCCTCGCCGAGACCGCCCGTGAACTCGGCGCCACCGTCAACCAGGTCGTGCTCGCCTGGCTGCTCGGCGGGGAGACGCCCGTCCTGCCGATCGTCGGCGCCAGCCGCGTCGAGCAGATCGAGGAGGTCATGGGCGCGCTCGCGCTGACCCTCGACCCGGAGCAGCGCCGCCGCCTCGACGAGGCCGGCGCCTGACCGTCCCCGCTCGGTCCGCCGCCGGGGCCGGGGAGACGAGGAGCTCCTGGCCCCGGTGGTCGGACAGGCCGGCCGGGTCGGTCAGCGCGTAGCGGTGCACCCGCAGCGGCCCGCCGGCGAACGTCCAGTCGAGCCGCCACAGCGGCAGCGGCCCCTCGCTGTCCCAGCTCACCGGCAGCACCGACGACGAGGCCGACACCGCGTCCTCGAAGGCGCCCCGCAGCCCGTCCAGATCGCCCATCGCGGACGTCGTGTTGAAGTCGCCCGAGATCAGCAGCGGATACGGGTTCGCCCGGGCGTCCGCGAGGAGCGCCGCGTAGTGCTCCCGGCGCACCGCGTCGGTGTCCCGGACCACCCGGTAGAAGTCCCGGCTCAGCCAGTCGCGCTCGATGTCCAGCTGCACCGGGATGTGCACGTTGTAGAACGAGACCACCCGGCCCCGCACGTCCACGTCCGTGCGCAGCACCTTGTTCCGCTCGAACCGCTCCCGCCACGGCACCGACCGGTCGTCCGTCGCCTGCCCCCGGCCCACCGGCGGCGTGGCCACCACCGGGAAGCGCGACAGGGTCACCAGCTCCCCGCGCACCACCACCCGGTAGCCGGGGAAGGCCGCGCGCAGCGGGCCCAGCCGGTCGGTCTCCGTGGGGGTGCCGTCCACCCACGCCAGGTACTCCTGGAGCAGGTACACGTCGGCGTCCTTCGACCGCAGGAAGCGGTGGAACTCCTCCGGGTCGTCGGTGGTGTCCCAGTACAGCGTGTTCCAGGAGAAGACCCGCACCGCGTCCGCCGGCGCCGGCTCCGGGGCCCCGCCCGGCAGCAGCGCCCCCCAGTGCACCCCGGCCCGGCCCGCCCCCGCGAGCAGCAGCACCACGAGGGCGCCGGCGAGCCACCGCCGCCGCACCCGGTCCCGTACGGCCGGACAGAGGGCGAGCAGCGCCGGCGGCACGGCGAGGAAGAGGACCGGGGGAGCGAGGTCCGGCAGCAGCCACGGCCACCACCTCCCGCTGAGCAGGAGACCCGGCAGGACCAGCAGGGCCCACCCCGCCACGGCGACGGCGAGCAGGCGCGGGAAGAACGTCCGGTGATTCACGACCGGGAACGCTAACAGCCGTCAACTGCCCTGAGGGGGCGTGCTGTTGACCGTCTCGAACTGCGAGAAGAGGCGATACGGGAACGATACGCGACCCATACGCGGCCCTGGTGTGCTCTTCCCATGACGCAAACCGTGTCGGTCGTCATACCGGCCCACAACTCCGCACGCACACTCGACGCCTGCCTCAGCTCCGTCCACGCCCAGACCCACCCGATCCACGAGGTCATCGTCGTCGACGACGGCTCCACCGACGCCACCGCCGAGATCGCCCGCCGCCACCCCTGCACCCTCCTCGGCGACGGCGTCAACCGGGGCGTCTCCGCCGCCCGCAACGCGGGCATCGCCGCCGCCACCGGCGAGGTCCTCTTCTTCCTCGACTCCGACGAGGCCCTCACCCCCGACTCGGTCGCCAACGCCCTGGAGCTCCTGCGCGCCGACCCCGCCTGCGGCTGCGTGCACGGCGTCATCGCCCCCGAACCGCTCTACGACGACGGCCCCGTCGAGTGGTACAAGACCCTCCACGCCCACTGGTGGCGGGCCCGCGGCGCCGGAGTCGTCGAGACCGCCTTCTTCGCCCAGGCGGCCGTGCCCCGCGAGGTCTTCGAACGGCTCGGCGGCTTCGACGAGACGCTGCGGGACTCCGAGGACCTGGAGTTCAGCGACCGGCTCGCCCCCCACTACCGGATCGTCCTCACCGACCGGGTCGCCGCGCGGCACGACGAGGAGCACCGCCTCGGCCCCCTCCTCGCCGAGACCTACCGCCGCGCCCTGCTCCTCGTCCCCGCCCTGCGCTCCGCCCGCGCCGGAGGCCGCACCAACCTCACCGCCAACACCCCCGCCTCCGTCCTCACCGCGGCCCTCCTCCTCGGCTCCCTGCCCCCGGCGCTCCTCCTCGGCGGGGCGCTGCCCTGGCTCGCGCCCGCCGCCGGACTGCTCGCCTTCTGCCTCGCCAACGCCGGACTCATCGGCTTCGCCGCCCGCCGCAAGGGCCCCGCGTTCGCCGCCTTCTTCACCGCCGTCCACCTCGCCTGCCACACCGCCCTGCTCGCCGGCGCCGCCGTCGGAGCCCTCCGCTCGCTGCGCCCCCGGGCCGCCGCCGGCCGGCCGCGGGAGAGGACGGCCGTCCGGTGACCGCGCTGCTGCGCCGCCTCCTCACCCCCGTCGTGGTCCTCGCCGCCCTCGTCGGCGTGTACCTCCTCGTCCGCGACCAGGGCGCCGAGGCCGCCCGGGCCTTCGCCCGCGCCGACGCGCTCCCGCTGCTCGCCGCCTCCGTCCTCGCCAACATCGCCGGACTCGTCCTCGCCGTCCACGCCTGGCGGGTCCTCATCCCCGGCGACCACCCGATCCGGGGCCTGCGCGCCGCCAAGATCTACTTCCTCGGGCAGCTCAGCAAGTACGTGCCCGGCCGCGTCTGGGGCGTCCTCACGCACATCGCCCACGGCCGCGAGGCCGGGGTGCCCGCCGCCCGGATGACCTCCGCGTACGTGCTCAGCCTCGCCCTCACCCTGCTCACCGGCGCCGCCGTCGGGCTCGCCGCCGCCCCCGCCGCCCTGCCCGGACAGTGGTACTGGCTCTGCCCGCCGGCCCTCCTCTTCCTCGCCGGGCTCGTCCGCCCCGCCCTGCTCACCCGCCCCGTCACCGCCCTGACCCGGCTCGCCCGCCGCCCCGTCGACCCGCCGCCGGACACCGCCGTCCGCCGGGCCGTCCTCCTCGCCCTCGCCTCCTGGACCGCCTCCGGCCTCCACCTGTGGCTCCTGCTCCTCGCGGTCGGCGCGCCCCCGTGGGCCGGGCTCGGCGCGGCCGTCGGCGGCTTCGCCCTGGCGACCGTGGTCAGCAGCCTCGCCGTGATCGTCCCCGACGGCTGGGGGGTGCGGGAGCTGACCCTCACCGCCGCCCTCGCCACCGTCCTGCCCGGCGGGCTCGCCGCGGCCGCCGCGATCGCCAGCCGGCTGGTCTGCGTGCTCGCCGAACTCGGCAGCTCCGCGGTCGTCCTGGCCTGGTCCCGCCTCCGGCACGGCACGCCGGGGAAGACCGCGCCCCCGGCCGCCGAGCCCCCGGCCCGTACCCCTGCCCCCACCCCCGTCCCGACCTCGACCCGCGTCCCGACCCCCACCCCCGTCGCGACCCCCATCCCCACCCCCCACCCGTACGCCCTCACCGCACCGATCGGAGACGACACCCGTGTACACCCTTGACGACGCCGAGCGCCTCGACGTGGACCAGGTCCACGCCCTCTACCGCCGCTACGTGAACAAGAGCCAGGTCTCCCTCATGACCTCCTTCGGCTTCGGCCGCGAGCTGGTCCGGAGCGCCGAGGGCGCCCACCTCACCCTCACCGACGGACGCCGGATCCTCGACCTCACCGGCGGCGTCGGCGTCCTCAACCACGGCCACAACCACCCCCGCATCCTCGCCGCCCGCGAGCGCTTCGCCCGCGACAAGCGGATGGAGGTCCACAAGACCTACTTCTCGCCCTACCTCGCCGCCCTCGGCCACAACCTCGCCGAGATCCTCCCCGGCGACCTGAACATGGCCTTCCTGCCGAACTCCGGCGCCGAGGCCGTCGAGGGCGCCGTCAAGCTCGCGTACAAGTACCACAACGGCAGGCGGAACACCGTGCTGCGCGCCGACTGCGCCTTCCACGGCAAGCTGCTCGGCTCCGGCGGACTCACCGGCCAGGCCCAGTTCGGCTTCCCCACCATTCCCGGCGTCGACACCTTCCGCTACGGCGACCTCGACTCCGTCCGCCGGGCCGTCGCCGCCCACAAGGGCGACGTGTACGCCCTGCTCATCGAGCCGTTCAGCGCCTCCACCATCCAGTGGTGCTCCGAGGAGTTCCTGCGCGGGCTGCGCGAGATCTGCGACCGGGAGAAGATCGTCCTGATCTTCGACGAGATCTACACCGGCTGGGGCAAGACCGGCTCCCTCTTCCACTTCATGCGCTATCCCGGCCTCGTCCCGGACGTCCTCACCACCTCGAAGTCCTTCGGCGGCGGCAAGTCCTCCGTCTCCGCCTACATCGCCCGCGAGCCGGTCTTCCGCAAGGCGTACGACAACCTCGGCGACGCCCTGATGAACTCCACCTCCACCACCTACTACGGCTTCGGCGAGGAGTGCGCCACCGCCCTCGAAGCCGTCAACATCGCGGTGGAGGACGACTACCCGGCCCGCGCCCGCGCCCTCGGAGCCGTACTCGAACCCGGTCTCGAACGCCTCGCCAAGCAGTACCCCGACGAGATCGGGCGGATCGCCGGCGCCGGCGCCCTGTGGGGCGTCTTCATCGAGGGCGGGCCCAAGATCCTCGACCTGGTCGCCAAGCTCGCCCCCGGCGGCATGGCCCGCGACCCCCGCTTCAAGACCAAGCTCGTGACCTGCGCCGTCATCAACGCGCTCTACCAGGACCACGACATCTACACGTACTACACGCTCAACGGGAACAACCCGCTGATCATCGGCCCCTCCCTGGTGACCGAACCCGAGGAGGCCGAGCGCGTGATCGGCGCCCTCGACGACGTCCTCTCCCGCGGCCTCACCGGCCTCGTCGCCCGTTTCATCAAGCAGAAGGTGAGCTCCCAGTGGTGATCACGATCACCGGCGCGGCCGGCATGCTCGGCTCCCGCCTGGCCGAACGACTCCTCGCGGAAGGCCACGAGGTGCGCGGCGTCGACCTGCGCCCCGGCCCCGGCGTCGTCCTCACCGGCGACATCCGCGACCGCGAGCTGATGGACAGGGCGCTCGACGGCGCCGACGTCCTCGTCCACGCCGCCGCCGCCCTGCCCAGCTACCCCGACGAGCAGATCCGCTCGATCATCGTCGGCGGCACCCGGAACGTCTTCGCCGCCGCCGCGGCCGCCGGCACCCCCCGCGTCGTCCACATCTCCTCGACCGCCGTCTACGGCCTGCCGACCGTCGTGCCCACGCCCGAGGAGTACCCGCGCGAACCCGTCGACACCTACAGCCGCGCCAAGGCGGCCGCCGAGGAGATCGCCGAGCGGTACCGGGACGAGGGCATGTGCGTGCCGATCCTGCGGCCCAAGACCTTCGTCGGCCCCGGCCGGATGGGCCTCTTCTCCATGCTCTTCGAATGGGCCGAGGAGGGCCGCAACTTCCCCGTCCTCGGCAAGGGGAACGTCAGGATCCAGATGTTCGCGGTGGACGACCTCGTCGACGCCGTCGTCACCGTCATCCACGCCGAGGACGAGGTCGCCAACGACACGTACAACCTCGCCGCCGCCGAGTTCGGCACCCTCCGCGAGGACTTCCAGGCCGTCCTGGACGCCGCCGGGCACGGCAAGCGGGTCGTCGGCCTGCCCGCCCGGCCCGCGCTCGCCCTGCTCAGCCTGCTCCAGAAGGCGAAGCTCTCGCCGGTGTACGGGCGGCTGCTGCACAAGCTGATGGACGACTCGTACGTCTCCATCGACAAGGCCAAGGCCCGCCTCGGCTTCTCCCCGCGCCACTCCAACGCCGACGCCGTCCTGCGCACCTACGACTGGTGGCGCACCGCCCGGCACACCACCCCGGCGGCGGGCGCCACCGGGCGCACCAGCAGGGACCCCTGGAAGCAGGGGCTGCTCTCCACCGCGAAGATCTTCTTCTGAGGGGCCGTGCCATGACCCAGCTCACCACCGACGACGCCACCCGCACAGCGGAGACGCCGGCTCCGGACCCGTCCTCCCCACCCGCCCGCCGCCGGCGCGCCCTCCCCGCGCCGCTCGCCCTCCTCCGCCCGGGCCAGTGGCCCAAGAACCTGTTGGTGGTCCCGCTGGCACTGCTCGGCGGCGGCTGGCACGGCGGCGGCGCCGCCCGCGTCGGACTCGCGCTCGGCGCCTTCATCCTCGCCTCCTCGCTCGTCTACGTCCTCAACGACGTGGCCGACGTGGAACGCGACAAGCGGCACCCCGTGAAACGGCACCGCCCGCTCGCCTCCGGCCGGATGAGCATCACCGCCGCCTGGACCACGGCCGCCGTCCTCTCCGCCCTCCTCGCCCCCGCCCTCCACGCCCTCGGACCCGGCGGCGCCCTCGTCGTGGGCGCCTACCTCGCGGTCAACGCCGCCTACAGCTGGAAGCTCAAGCACGTTCCGCTGATCGACGTCTTCGTCGTCGCCACCGGCTTCGTCCTGCGCCTCCTCGGCGGGTACGAGGCCACCGGCCGGCCCGCCGAGATGTGGCTGGTCCTCACGGTCCTCGCCTTCTGCCTGGTCCTCATCCTCGGCAAGCGGCGCCACGAACTCGGCGTCTCCGGCACCGGCCACCGCCCCGCGCTCGTCGGCTACTCGGCGCACTTCCTCGACCTTGTCCTGGTGCTCTGCTCCGGCCTCGCCGTCGTCGGCTACCTGCTCTACCTGCGCACCGAGTCCGGCTTCGGCCCGTACGCGCTGCTCACCGTGGTCTGCGCGCTCCTGGCCCTCTTCCGCTACCTCCAGGTCGTGGTGGTCGACGGAGGCGGCGGCGAACCGGTCAGGACCCTGCTGCGCGACCGCCTCATGCTCGCCAACTCCGCCGTGTGGGGCGCCCTGCTGCTGCCCCAGCTCGCCGGCTGACCGCCCCCTCCAGACCCTCCCCAGCATCGAGGAACCCATGTCCGCACCCCTCGTCTCCGTGGTCGTCCCCATGTACAACGACCGCCGCACCGTCGACCTCTGCCTGCGCTCCGTCCTCGCCCAGACCCACCCGCACATCGAGGTGATCGTCGTCGACGACGCCAGTACGGACGGCTGCGCCGAGATCGCCGCCCGGCACCCCGTCCAGCTCGTCCGCGTCACCGAGAACGGCGGCCCCGGCGCCTCCCGCAACGAGGGCGTCCGCCGGGCCAAGGGCGAGATCGTCTTCTTCCTGGACGCCGACCTCACCATGCACCCGGAGGCGGTCGCCGAGGCCGTCGCCCTCTTCGCCGAACACCCCGAGTACGGGGCCGTCTTCGGCGTCCCCGACAAGGAACCGCTCTTCCCCGAACCCCTCGTCGGCCAGTACCGCATCCTCCAGTACCACTACTGGCGCAAGAGCGCAGAGGGCGAGGTCAGCGGCGGCTTCTACGCCCTCGGCGCGGTCCGCCGAGCGGCCTTCATGGAGGCGGGCTGGTTCAACACCGCCCTGCGCCAGACCGAGGAGATCGACCACGCCGAACGGCTCGCCGCGCGGTGGCCCATGCTGCTCACCTCCCGGATCCGGGGCCGGCTCTCCGACGAGAGCCGGATGCGGCCCCTGCTGCGGAAGGCGTTCGTACGGAGCCGGCTGCGGGTGCCGTTCTACTTCGACCGGGGCCGGGCCATGCAGGGCATGGAGACCGGCGGGCGGGCCGCCGCCTCCGCGCTCGGCGGCCTCGCCGTCGCGGCGCTGCCCTTCGCGGCCGTCCACCCGGGCGCGCTGCTGGTCTCGGCGGCGGCCCTCGGCGGCTCGGTCCTGGCCGACCTGGGCCAGTACCGCTTCGTCGCGAGGGAACGCGGCCTCGCCTTCACGGCCTTCTTCACCGGCGCCCACCTGATGGTCAACACGGCCGTGGTGGCCGGCCTCGCCACCGGACTCGCCCAGTACGCGACCAGCGTCCGCTTCCGCCGCATGTACCAGCCCGGGGAGGCCCTGACGTGACGACGACACTCGACCCGGCCGTGACCGGCGAACCGCCCGGGGGCGACGCACCGCCCGGGACCGGCTCACCGGACGTGGCCCCGGAGCGGACGTCCGGTCGGGTCCGCCGGACCGCACGGGCCCTGCGCCTCTGGTACGGCAGGGCCGTGCTCGGAGCGGCCGTGCTGTGGCTGGCGTACGCCGTCGTGCGGTGGCTGGCCAGCGGGCGCCCGCACTGGTCGATCGTCCTCGACGTCGTCCCGCCGCTCTTCCTCCTCGGGGCCCCGCTGCTGCTGCTCGTGGCCGCCGCCGCGGCCTGCGGGCGCCGCCGCCCGCTCGCCGCGGTCGTCTCCGGTCTCGCCCTGGCGCTCGCCCTGACCACCGGATCCGGCCTCAACTGGCCGGCGCTGTGGCGCGAGCCGGGGCCGGTGCCGGCCGGTGCCCTGCGGGTGGTCTCGCTCAACACCCAGTACTGGGCCATGGCCACCGGCTCCGACCGGCTGATCGCCCTGCTCAAGTCCCGTGACGCCGACGTCTACCTGCTCCAGGAGCACGTCGGCTGGACCCCCGGCCTCGGAGAGGACGGCTACTGGCGGATCGACGACGACGACGCCCTGCGCCGGGCCTTCCCCGGCTACCAGATGGCCCGGCGCGGCGAGCTGCTGACGCTCTCCCGCTTCCCGATCGTCGACCAGCGGCTGGTGGGTCCCGGCCCGCGCCTCACCTTCGGCCGGAAGCCGGACTTCGGGCAGGTGTTCGCGCGGGAGAAGGTGCTCCGCACCGACATCGCGGTCGGCGGCCGGGTGCTGAGCACCTACAACGTGCACATCACCGTGCCGCTCGCCCTCGACAACCTGAACCCGTTCTCGGACTTCGACCATGACAGCTACCTGCGCCGCAAGCACGCCTGGCGGCAGGAGGAGTTCGAGGGCCTGGAACGGGACGTTCGGGCCAACGACCGGCCGCTGCTGATCGCGGGGGACTTCAACGCCACCGCTTCCATGCGACCGCTCCGCCGGCTGGCGGAGGTGGCCGAGGACGCCACTCCGGCGAACCCGTCGTTCCTGCCCCTGAGCTGGAAGTTCGCCGCGCTGGGGGAGTTCGGCGAGGACGCCCTCTTCAACCGGGACCTGCCGTTCTTCCGGATGGACTGGGCCTTCACCCGGGGCGACACCACGGTCCACCGCTACGACCTCCTGCCGACGGACGGGATCTCCGAGCACCGCATGCAGGAACTCCGGATCACGCTGTGAGCCCCGGGCGGGGCGGCGGCTCAGGCCGACAGCGGCTCCGGCCGCTCGCCCAGCAGGATCGACCGCTCCAGGCCGCTGAGCTGCGGCCCGGGCTCGATGCCCAGCTGGTCGACGAGCGTCAGCCGGATCCTGCGGTACGCCGCCAGCGCCTCCGCCGTGCGGCCGGCCCGGTGCAGCGCCAGCATCAACTGCCCGTGCAGCTGCTCCCGGAAGGGGTGCGCGGCGGTCAGCGCGAGGAGCTCGCCGATCACGTCCGCGTGGCGGCCGAGCGCCAGCTCCAGGCGGAGCCGCTCCTCGGTCGCCCGGATCCGCAGCTCCTCCAGGCGCAGCACCCCCGGTGCGAGCGCCGGGCCGCTCTCGCCGGCGAGCGCGGGCCCGGTCCACAGGGCGAGCGCGTTGCGCAGCTCCAGGACGGCCTCGGCGCGGCGGCCGTGCTCGGCGAGGACCCGGGCCCGGGCGGTGCCGGCCTCGAAGACCGCGGAGTCGAGCCGGTCGGGGGCGACGCGGAGCCGGTATCCGTGCGTCAGGGTCTCGATCACGTCCGGCGCCCCGGCCCCGGCGAAGGCCCGGCGCAGGGCGGAGACGCAGATGCGGATCTGGGTGCGGGCGCTGGCCGGCGGGCACGGCCCCCACACGGCCTCGACCAGCCTCTCGACGGAGACGGCCCAGTCGGGCTCCAGGGCGAGGGCGGCGAGGACGGTACGCGCCCTCCGGCCGCCGAGCGGCACCGGGCGGGCGTCGACGGTGGCCCGCAGCGGGCCGAGGACATGGAGGAACACGGCGAGGTCTCCCCGTTCGTCGTGCGGAGGTTCGGTCACAGGAGGCGGCAGTCGGTCACGCGGTGGTGGCGGAGTTCGGGCGCCTGGTCCAGGACGCGGTGGCAGATCGTCAGAGAGCGTCCGATGGCTTCGAGCTCGTCCGGGTCGTCGACGCAGAGCGCGATGCGGACGGTGCTGCCGGTGACGAGCGCGCGGCTGGTCTCGACGAGGTCGGTGGGCCGGACGACCTGGTGCAGGGTGTGCAGGACGCCGCCGGGGGTGGGGCGGGCGCCGTCCGTGGCGGCGGGCGCGGACAGCGTGATGCCGACGAGGTAGATGGCCGGATCCGTGCGGGCGCGGGGGCTCAGCCCCAGGAGAAGCCGTCGCCGGACGCGGTGGGGGTGGGGGTGGGCTCCGGGGCGGTGACGAGCGCCGGGGCGGCGGGGGAGTCGGCGGCGGCCTGCGGGCCGGCGAGCAGGGCCGCGAGGGCGGCGAGCGGGGCCGCGGCGAGGGTCAGGGCGAGGGTGCGGCGGGCGGAAGAGCGCATGGCGGGATGCCTCCGGTCGGAGCGGTGGGTGGGATTCGTGTCGGTTCGCCCCTCCAGGGGGCCCTTTCGACGTGTTCCAGCTTGCTCGACCGGGCGCGGTCTGTCAGTGCTCCGAGGGTGGCATCAACCGTCCGGGCGGTTGGCGCCAGCCGTCCTTCACCGTTCCCGTACGCCCCTGACCAGGTGGTTCATGGGGGGTGTCACGTTGCTGCCGTGCGGAAGGTGCAAGGCGGTGGCGCGGCTTCCGCGGGGCCGGGGGAGAAAGCGGAAGGGGCCCGCCGACGGATCGGCGGGCCCCTTCGCGGGTCGGTGGCGTGCTCAGCCGTTCGGCCGCTGGAGACGGGCGACGAACTTGTAGCGGTCGCCGCGGTAGACCGAGCGCACCCACTCCACCGGCTCGCCCTGGGCGTCCAGCGAGTGGCGGGAGAGCATCAGCATCGGCAGGCCGACGTCGGTGCCGAGCAGTCCGGCCTCGCGCGGGGTGGCGAGGGAGGTCTCGATGGTCTCCTCGGCCTCGGCGAGGTGCACGTCGTAGACCTCGGCCAGGGCGGTGTAGAGCGAGGTGTACTTGACCAGCGAACGGCGCAGCGCGGGAAAGCGCTTGGCCGAAAGGTGGGTGGTCTCGATGGCCATCGGCTCGCCGTTGGCGAGGCGGAGGCGCTCGATGCGCAGCACCCGTCCGCCGGCCGTGATGTCGAGCAGCCCGGCGAGGGTGTCGTCGGCGGTGACGTAGCCGATGTCGAGGAGCTGCGAGGTGGGTTCGAGGCCCTGGGCGCGCATGTCCTCGGTGTACGAGGTGAGTTGGAGGGACTGGGAGACCTTGGGCTTCGCCACGAAGGTGCCCTTGCCCTGGATGCGCTCCAGGCGGCCCTCGACGACCAGCTCCTGGAGGGCCTGCCGCACGGTGGTGCGGGAGGTGTCGAACTCGGCCGCGAGCGTCCGCTCGGGCGGCACGGGGGTGCCGGGCGGAAGGGTCTCCGTCATGTCGAGGAGGTGCCTTTTCAGCCGGTAGTACTTGGGCACGCGCGCGGTGCGGGTCGCCGCCCCGCCCTCTGTCTCCGTGCTGCCCGCCTCCGTGGCCATGGCCTGCCTTCCCGACTGTGCTGCTGCCGTCACCGGCTCCTCCGTCTGTCGCGGCTCACATGGTGGCACGGACCGGTCACGGGTCGTCGGCCTCCCTCAGGTGTCGGTCCGATAACGGACGCGACTGCCCTTCTTATACACCCTTGACACCCCTAAAGGTCTAGGCCAAGCTCCGGGTACTGGTCTAAACCATTAAAGACCAGGTCCCAGCCCCACGAGCATTACCTGACGTATGTCTTCGCGCGGTGGGCAGGGGTTGCAGGCATCCCTGAGGAGGGTGGCGTGAAGCGCAAGCTCATCGCGGCGATCGGCGTCGCGGGCATGATGGTCTCCATCGCTGCGTGTGGTGGTTCCGACAGCGGTGACAAGAAGGACAAGGCCGAGGGCGGCGACAAGTCGCTCACCGTCTGGGTCATGGACGGTTCCGCTCCCAAGGAGTGGATCGACGGCGTCAACAAGGAGTTCGAGGCCGCCCACCCCGGCGTCAAGGTCAACGTCGAGGTCCAGCAGTGGACCGACATCCAGACCAAGGTCACCACGGCCCTCTCCGAGGACACCCCGCCGGACGTCCTGGAGCTCGGCAACACCCAGACCACGGGTTACGCCGTCACCGGCGGTCTCGCCGACCTCACCGGTGACAAGGAGAAGCTCGGCTACAACAACTGGAGCAAGGGCATGCTGCCCTCGGCCGAGCTGGACGGCAAGCTCTACGCCGCTCCGTGGTGGGCCGCCAGCCGCGTCGTGATCTACGACAAGGCCGCCTTCAAGAAGGCCGGCGTCACCCCGCCGAAGACCCGCACCGAGTGGATCGACGGCCTGAAGAAGCTCAAGGCCGCCGACGCCAAGTCGCAGCCCATCTACCTGCCGGGCCAGAGCTGGTACGTCCTCGCCGGCTTCCTCTGGGACGAGGGCGGCGAGCTCGCGGTCAAGGACGGCGACAAGTGGAAGGGCGGCCTGGCCACCCCGCAGGCCGCCGCCGCCATGAACTTCTACAAGGAGCTGCAGTCCTTCTCGACCGCTCCGAAGGACAAGGACGAGGCCACCCCGCAGCAGTCCGTCGACATCGTCCCCAAGGGCGGCGTCTCCTCCTGGATCGGTCTCGGCTGGGAGGCCGGCGGCGCGATCGCCGCCATCGAGAAGGCCGGCAAGAAGGCCGACTTCGGCTACTTCCCGATCCCGGGCAAGACGGCCGACAAGCCGGGCTCCGTCTTCTTCGGCGGCTCCAACCTCGCCGTCGCCGAGCGCTCCAAGAACCAGGAGCTCGCGAAGGAGTGGCTGGCCTTCGTCACCAACAAGAAGCAGCTGGAGTCGTACGGCACCGCCAACAAGGGCGGCATCATCCCCGTCGACACCTCCGCGCAGGTCACCCCCGAGGCCGGCTCCTTCGCCGAGGCCATGGTGAAGGTCGCCGAGGTCGGTCGCATCACCCCGATCACCGGTGGCTGGGCCAACGTCGAGACCGAGCCCAACCCGATCAAGGGCTACATGACCAAGGTCCTGAAGGGCGAGGACCCGCAGAAGGCCGGCGAAGAGGCCGACAAGGTCATCGCCGAGCGCATCAACCAGCAGTAATCCCACCCCGGTGGCGTGGCCGGCTTCCCCCCGGCCACGCCACCTGGGCGTTGCAGTGATTGCGGCCCGCTCCCCCGGGCCGTGCCCCGGTGGGCGCGGGAGCCCCAGAACCGCGAGGAAGAAGACCATGACCGTGGACTCCCAGGGGACGGCGACCGCCGGTTCCCAGGACGCGCCCGGGAGGGCGGCAGGGAAGTCTCAGACTCCGCCACCCCCTTCCGGCGCGAAGGAAGCCCTTCAGCCCTCGCGCGGCAGACGTTCGCTGCCCGGCGGGCTTCTGCCGTACCTGCTCGTCACGCCCGCCCTGCTGTCCATGGCGGTGCTGCTGCTCTACCCCCTGATCAGCAACCTGATCCTCTCCTTCCAGTCGGTCAACCGGCGTGAGCTGATCCGCCGCGAGACCCCCTGGGTCGGCTTCGACAACTACACGGACCTGCTGGGGAACTCCGAGTTCTGGACCGTCGTCCTCCGCTCGGTCGCCTTCACCGCGGCCAACGTGGCGCTGATCATGGCGATCGGCACCGGGATCGGCCTCCTCCTCAACCGCCTCGGCAAGAAGATGCGGCTGGTGCTCTCGCTGGCGCTCGCCTTCGCCTGGGCCATGCCGATCGTCGCCTCCGTCACGGTCTTCCGGTGGCTCTTCGACGAGCAGTTCGGCGTCGCCAACTGGCTGATGCGCACGCTCGGCTTCTCCGGCTACGAGCAGCACAACTGGTTCGAGACCGGCTTCTCCGCCTTCGTGATCATCACCGCCCTCGTCGTCTGGGGCTCCGTCCCCTTCGTCGCCCTCAACATGTACGCCGGCCTCACCACCGTGGGCACCGAGCTCTACGAGGCGGCCCGGATGGACGGCGCGAGCGGCTGGCGGACCTTCTGGTCCGTGGTCTTCCCCAACCTGAAGCCCTTCTTCATGATCACCACCTTCCTGGAGATCATCTGGGTCTTCAAGGCGTTCACCCAGGTCTACGCCATGAACCAGGGCGGCCCCGACCGCGCCACCGAGACCCTTCCCGTCTTCGCCTACATCGAAGGCATGAGCCAGCAGCACTACGGCGTCGCGGCGGCCATCTCGATCCTCACCATCGTGATGCTCCTCGTGGCCATGTCCTTCTACTTCCGCCTGATCCTGAAGCAGGAGGACGAGCAGTGAGCACCACCGCACAGACCCCCGAGGCACCCGCGCCGGCCACGGCTCCGGCTCCGCAGAAGCTGCGCACCCGCAAGCCGCTGACCGTCGGAGCCGTGGCGAAGAACGCCACCGCGCTCGTCCTCGCCCTGATCTTCGTCTTCCCCGTCTACTGGATGTTCTCGTCCTCGCTGAAGCCGCAGAGCGAGATCCTCTCCAAGGACCCGGTCTTCTTCTTCACGCCGACCTTCGAGAACTACTCCACCGCCACCGGGGTCGACCTCTTCTGGACGTACGTCACCAACAGCCTGATCGTCACGGTCGGCGCCGTCCTGCTGGCCCTGCTCGTCGCCCTCGCCGCGAGCTTCGCGATCGCCCGCATGAGGTTCAAGGGCCGCAAGGGCATCGTCCTCATCGTGATGATGGCCCAGATGGCCCCCTGGGAGGTCATGGTCATCGCGATGTACATGATCGCCCGCGACAACGAGATGCTGAACAGCATCCCGCTGCTCACCGCGATCTACTTCGTGATGGTCCTGCCCTTCACCATCTGGACCCTGCGCGGCTTCATCGCCGCCGTCCCGGTCGAGCTGGAGGAGGCCGCCCAGATCGACGGCTGCACCCGCGGCCAGGCGTTCCGCAAGGTCATCTTCCCGCTGCTCGCCCCCGGCCTGATGTCCACCTCGCTCTTCGGCTTCATCACGGCCTGGAACGAGTTCGCCATGGTCCTGGTGCTCAACAAGGACAAGACCAACCAGACCCTGACGCTCTGGCTCACCCAGTTCCAGACCGCGTTCGGCGACGACTGGGGCGCCACCATGGCCGCCTCGACGCTCTTCGCCCTGCCCGTGCTCATCGTGTTCCTCTTCCTCCAGCGCAAGGCCGTCGGCGGCATGACCGCCGGCGCGGTGAAGGGATAACGGCGCCCCATGACCACACTCGTACACGGCTCGGACACCCTGACCCGTGACGCGCTCACGGTGCTCCAGCCCGGCTTCGTCGGCACCACCGCCCCCGACTGGCTGCTCCGCCGGATCGGCGAGGGCCTGTCCTCCGTCGGCCTCTTCGGCCGGAACGTCGTCAGCCCCGACCAGCTCGCCCGCCTCACCGCGCAGCTCCGCGCCGAGCGGGAGGACGTCCTCGTCGCCATCGACGAGGAGGGCGGCGACGTCACCCGCCTGGAGGTCAACGAGGGCTCGTCCTTCCCGGGCAACTACGCCCTGGGCCGGGTCGACGACGTCGAGCTGACCCGGGCCGTCGCCCGCGAGCTCGGCCGCCGGCTGATCGCCTGCGGGATCGACCTCAACTGGGCGCCCTCGGCCGACGTGAACTCCAACGCCGAGAACCCGGTCATCGGCGTCCGCTCCTTCGGACCGGACCCGGACCTGGTCGCCCGGCACACCGTGGCGTACGTCGACGGCCTCCAGGGCGTCGGGGTCGCCGCCTGCACCAAGCACTTCCCCGGACACGGCGACACCAACGTCGACTCGCACGACGCGCTGCCCCGGATCGATGTGGACCTCGCCACACTGCACGCCCGTGAGCTGGTGCCTTTCCGCGCGGCCGTCGCCGCCGGTACCAAAGCGGTCATGAGCGCGCATATCCTGCTCTCCGCGCTCGACACCGAACGTCCGGCCACCCTGAGCCCGCAGATCCTCACCGGTCTGCTCCGCCAGGAGCTGGGCTTCGACGGCCTGATCGTCACCGACGGCATGGAGATGCAGGCCGTCGCGGCGACGTACGGCATCGAGCGCGGATCCGTCCTCGCGATCGCCGCGGGCGCCGACGCCATCTGCGTCGGCGGCGGGCTGTGCGACGAGGACACCGTGCTGCGGCTGCGCGACGCGCTCGTCTCCGCGGTACGGACCGGTGAACTGCCCGAGGAGCGGCTGGCCGACGCCGCGGCGCGCGTGCGCGCCCTGGCGGCCTGGACCCAGGCGCACCGGGCGAGGGGGGCTGGATCGGTGCCGGGCGCGGCAGTGCAGGAGGGGACCGCGCCCGGCGCCGACATCGGACTCGTGGCGGCCCGCCGGGCCCTGCGGATCACCAAGGGCGACGGGCTCTACACCCCGGTGTCGAGCGCTCCGTTCGTCGCCTCCTTCACCCCGGTCGCCAACTTCGCGGTCGGCGACGAGACCCCGTGGGGCGTCGCCGCCGAGCTGGACCGGCTGCTGCCGGGCACCGCGTCCGGCTCCTTCGACGCCGAGGCCACCGTGGAGTCGGTGCTCGCGGCGGCGGGGGAGCGGCGGATCGTCGCGGTCGTCCGCGACCTCCACCGGCACCCCTGGATGACCGCGGCGCTGGACGGCCTGGTCGCCGTCCGCCCCGACACCGTGGTCGTCGAGATGGGCCTGAACGAGGCGGAGCCGCGCGGCGCCCTGCACATCGCGACCCACGGCGCCGCCCGGGTCTGCGGCCGGGCCGCGGCGGAGGCCGTGGTCGGCACCGGCGCCTGACGGACTCCGGTACGCCCGTACGTCCGGCGCCCGCAGGCCCGTACGCGAAGGGGCCCGGCACCTGATCCAGGTGCCGGGCCCCTGACGTGTGCCGGGGTGATCCGGGGATCAGATGCCCTGCCAGGAGGGCTTGTTCGCGTAGGTGTGGCGGAAGTAGTCCGCGAGCTTCAGCTTGGAGGCGGCGGCCTCGTCCACGACCACGGTGGCGTGCGGGTGGAGCTGGAGCGCGGAGGCCGGGACGAGCGCGGCGACGGGACCCTCGACGGTCTGCGCGACGGCCTCGGCCTTGCCCTCGCCGGTGGCGAGCAGCACCAGGTGGCGGGCCTCCAGGATGGTGCCGATGCCCTGGGTGATGACGTGGTGCGGGACCTGGTCGATGTCGTCGTCGAAGAAGCGGGCGTTGTCCACCCGGGTCTGCTCGGTCAGCGTCTTGATGCGGGTGCGGGAGGCGAGCGAGGAGCAGGGCTCGTTGAAGCCGATGTGCCCGTCGGTGCCGATGCCGAGGATCTGGAGGTCCACGCCGCCGGCGTCGACGAGCGCCTTGTCGTACGCCTCGCAGGCCGCCTGGACGTCCTCGGCGGAGCCGTCGGGGCCCATGAAGTGGTCCTCCGGGAGGCCGAGCGGCTCCACCACCTGGCGCAGCACCGTGGAGCGGTACGACTCCGGGTGCCCGGCGGGCAGCCCCACGTACTCGTCCAGCTGGGCGATGCGCGCCCGGGAGGCGTCGACCGATCCGGCCCGCACCTGGGCGATCAGGGCGTCGTAGATCGGGATCGGGGTCGAGCCGGTGGCCACGCCGAGCAGCGCGTCGGGCTTGCGGCGCAGGAGGCCGGCGATGCCGTCCGCGATGAGCTCTCCGCCCGCCTTGGCGTCCTTGACGATGACAA
This sequence comes from Streptomyces roseofulvus, assembly GCF_039534915.1. Lineage (NCBI taxonomy): Bacteria > Bacillati > Actinomycetota > Actinomycetes > Kitasatosporales > Streptomycetaceae > Streptomyces > Streptomyces roseofulvus. Next base: position 5,440,142 of record NZ_BAAAWE010000001.1, read on the forward strand.
CTTCCACGCTGTGCCTGCCGATCTGGTGAGGGGCTGGGGAGGGGCCATGTGGTATAGACCAATCAAAGTCCCAATCTAGCAGAGGGAGGCCCGTCTCCTCATGCCGTTCCGCACCCCGGACGGCCCGCGCCTCCGGCCCCCTCCATCGTCGGCCGCACCCCCCTCCCCAGCCACTCGAACCCCACCGCCACCACCCCGGCGCCCGCCCCCATGCCGGGCACCGAGGCGGACGGCCGGGGCCGGGCCCCTCAGGTCAGCGAGCCCCCCGTCGCGTCGATCCAGGCCCCCGTGACCCAGCGGGCGTCGTCCGAGGCGAGGAAGGCCACCACGTCGGCTATCTCCGCCGGCGTCCCGACCCCGCCGAGCGCCGACATCGCCGCCGCGCCCGCCCACGCCTCCTCGCCGCCCCGCAGCCATCCCGCGTTGATGTCCGTGTCCACGATCCCCGGCGCCACCGCGTTCACCGTGATCCGGCGCGGGCCGAGCACCTTCGACAGGTCCCGCGTGAAGACGTCCAGGGCCGCCTTCGCCATCGAGTAGGCGATCAGGTCCGGCATCAGCGCCGCCCTGCTCAGCCCCGTCGACACGTTCACGATCCGGCCCCCGTCCCGCAGCCGCTCCGCACCCAGCTGCGCGAGGAAGAACGGCGCCTTCGTGTTGACCGCGAACACCCGATCGAACTCCTCCTCGCCGATCGCCCCGAAGGGTCGCGTGGCGGCGATGCCCGCGTTGTTCACCAGGATGTCCAGCCCCTCCGCCCGTGCGTCGAAGGCCGCCCACAGCGCCGCCGCGTCCCCCGGCGCGCCCAGTTCCTGCCCGATCGCGAACGCCTCGCCGCCCGCCGCCTCGATCGCCGCGACCGTCTCCTTGGCCGCCGCCTCGTTGGTCCCGTAGTGCACCGCGACCCGCGCGCCGTCCCGGCCCAGCCGCTCTGCGATCCCGCGCCCGATGCCCCGGCTCGCGCCCGTGACCAGTGCCGTCTTCCCCGTGAGCACGCCCATGGCGACGCCCCCCTCATTTACTAGCGGTCGTTACAGAAAGACCGTACCCCATGATCCGTAACGCGCGCTATAGAATTCGCCCATGGCGACGAAACAGCGCGGCCGCCCCCGCTCCTTCGACCGGCCCACGGCCCTGGAGCAGGCGACGATGGCCTTCTGGGAGCACGGCTACGAGACGACCTCCGTCTCCGACCTCACCCGGGTCATGGGCATTAGCGCCCCGAGCCTCTACGCGGCCTTCGGTGACAAGCGGACCCTCTTCGAGGAGGTCGTGGCGGAGTACGTGGTCTCGCACGGCGCCTTCGCCACCCGCGCCTTCGAGGAGGAGTCCACCGCCCGCGCCGCCGTGGCGCGCATGCTCCGCGAGGCGGCCGTCGCCTACACCGCGGCCGGCCATCCGCCGGGCTGCCTGGTGATCTCCGCCGCCGTCAACTGCTCGACCCCCCAGGTCGAGGAGGCGCTCCGCACCCGGCGCAACGCGAATCTGGCCGCCATCGAGGACCGGATCCGCCGCGACGTCGAGGCCGGCGAGTTGCCCGCCGCCACCGACCCGGGCGTCCTCGCGCGCCTCAGCGGAGCCGTGCTCCAGGGCATGTCCCAGCAGGCCCGCGACGGGGCGACGGCGGAGGAGCTGACGGCGGTGGCCGAGTCGGCGATGCGCGCCTGGCCGCCGCCCCCGGGGCCCTGAGGCGTCACCCCGGAAACGACCGCGGGCCGCGGCGCCTGGCGGGACCCTCAACCCGCCCGGCACCGCAGCCCGGGTGTGCCCGGCCGGGGGTGTGCGGACCCTCGGCCGTGAAGGGAGGTCTCGGCGCAGTCAGGGCAGAGAGCGCCGGGTACCTCGTCCATCCTCCTGTGCGGGGAGGATGGAGGCTGTGTGAAGTTCGATGCGCTCATTGTGGACTAGACCATTCTCGTCTGTCCATCCACCTGAACGCGGTGTTTCCGGGGCCATCCTCCAACACGGAGCCCGGGAGATCCAGGTTCACCAGCCGTTAATTCCGCGGGTACGCTCGCACCGTGCCCTCCATGAACGACCTCGTCCGCCAGCACACCGCCCTGAGCGACTCCGATCTGGAGTGGCTCCACCTGCTGGTGTCGGAGTGGCAGCTGCTCTCCGACCTCTCCTTCGCCGACCTCGTCCTGTGGGTCCCCACCCTCGACGGCACCCGGTACGTCTCCGTCGCCCAGATGCGCCCGAACACCGGCCCCACCTCCTACCAGGACGACATGGTCGGCCACCTGGTCCCGCGTGGCCGCCGACCGCTCCTGGACGCCGCCCTCGACGAGGGCCGGATCGTCCGCGAGGGCGACCCCGAGTGGCGCGAGGAGGTGCCGGTCCGCGTCGAGTCGATCCCCGTACGCCGCGAGGGCCGCGTCCTCGGCGTGATCGCCCGCAACACCAACCTGCTGACCGTCCGCACCCCCTCCCGGCTGGAGCTCACCTACCTCCAGTCGGCCTCCGACCTCGCCCAGATGATCGCGGCCGGCGCCTTCCCCTACCCCGGCGAACAGTCCGACATGGACTCCCTGCCGCGGGCCGGCGACGGCCTGGTCCGGCTGGACGCCGACGGCATGGTCCAGTACGCCTCGCCCAACGCCCTCTCCGCCTACCACCGGCTCGGCCTCGCCGCCGACCTGGTCGGCCAGCACCTCGGGCAGATCACCGCCGAACTGGCCCCCTCCCGCGGCCCGGTCGACGAGGCCCTGGTCAAACTCGCCTCCGGCTACGCCCCGAGGAACTTCGAGGTGGAGGGCAGCGGCGGGGTCATCCAGCTGCGCGCCATCCCGCTCAAGCCCAAGGGCAGCCGGATCGGTTCGCTCGTCCTCCTCCGGGACGTCACCGAACTGCGCCGCCGCGAGCGCGAGTTGATCACCAAGGACGCCACCATCCGGGAGATTCACCACCGGGTGAAGAACAACCTCCAGACGGTGGCGGCCCTGTTGCGGCTCCAGGCCCGCCGGATGGACTCCGACCGCGGCCGCGAGGCGCTCAACGAGGCGGTCCGGCGCGTCGGTTCGATCGCCATCGTCCATGAGACGCTGTCCCAGAACCTGGACGAGCGGGTCGAGTTCGACGAGATCGCCGACCGGGTCATCGCGATGGTCGCCGAGATCTCCCCGGGCAAGGTCACCTGCCGGCGCAACGGCCGCTTCGGCATCCTGGACGCGGAGGTCGCCACCCCGCTCTCCATGGTCCTCACCGAGATCCTGCAGAACGCCCTGGAACACGCCTTCGCCCCGGGCGAGCACGGCACGGTCGAGGTCAACGCGGTCCGCGGCGAGCCCCGCCCCGACGCCCGGCTCCTCATCACCGTCCGGGACGACGGCCGCGGCCTGCCCGAGGGCTTCGACCCGCAGACCGCCGGCAACCTCGGCCTCCAGATCGTACGCACCCTGGTCGAAGGGGAGTTGGGCGGCACCTTCGACATGCGGCCCGGCAGCGAGGGCGGGACGAAGGTGGTCCTGGACATCCCGGTGCGCCCGCAGAAGTGACCCGCAGGGACGGGCCCCGCGTGGTCCGTACCTTTGATCACGCACAGCAGCGAGCCCCGGACCGAAGTGAATCGGTCCGGGGCTCGAATGCTGTGGGGTACTGCTTACTGCTGCGCGCTGCGGCTCGGGGGCGGTGAGTGCGTACACGGTGTACGCGCCGCGTGCCTCAGGCTGTGCAGGTGGCTCAGGCGCTGGCGTTGCGCGCCCGGTTGCGGGCGGCGCGGCGCTTCATCGCGCGGCGCTCGTCCTCGCTGAGGCCACCCCAGACGCCGGAGTCCTGGCCGGACTCGAGCGCCCACTGCAGGCACTGCTCCATGACGGGGCAGCGGCGGCAGACGGCCTTGGCTTCCTCGATCTGCAGCAGCGCAGGACCGGTGTTGCCGATGGGGAAGAACAGCTCGGGGTCTTCCTCACGACAAACGGCGTTGTGACGCCAGTCCATGGCTGCTACCTCTCTCGGTTATTACGTGCAAGTTGCTTGTGAATGTGAACGCTTTCACGAATCCCTCAACAAGTGAAGGGCCGACTGCCGGATGAACCGGTGTGGTCCTTGGAGTGAGGAGGGGTTCTGGCTCTCAGTGGAGGCCGGTCTTGCGGGCCGTCCCGATCGCCAAGAAGAGACTCGCAAACCTCGGCAGCGGATACAACCCCTTCCGGAAAGTTTTTTTTGATTCCTCGGTGTCGGCTAGGTCACAGCCGTACTTCTAAGGGGTGGATGCGCGCCTAAACGTTCGAGTGCAAGGACTTTCGGCCCTTCCACTCACACAATCACACGCAGTGCACGGCGTACGCCTGTGAACGTCACGCTGGTGCGCAGTCCGAGGTGGTCTCCGTCCATCTGGAGAGGGAGGGGCACCTTCGAATGCAAGGTGAAGTCGGTCAGGTCGTGCAGAGTCGTGGCGTGCTTGCCGCGAGGGCCCCGTTCGGGGCTGGAAGTGAGCAGCTGGGTGGCGTACCGGGCCACCGCCGGGGTGGAGAGCCGGCTCAGTCCGAGGACGTCGAGCGCGGTCTCGAAGGACGCCTCCGGGGACGCGTACACCGGGCGATTGCCCAGGTAGGTCCAGGGGGAGGTGTTGCAGATTATGGACAGGACCAGGTCCCGTACCGGCTCGGCGCCGGGCCGCTCCAGGGTGATCGTCCCGTGCCGCCGGTGCGGCTCCTCCAGGAACTGGCGGAGCACCTGGCGCAGATAGAGCGCGTGTGTGGACCGCTTCCCCTGTTCGCGCTGCTGTTCGACCCGGCCGACCACGCCGGCGTCGAAGCCGAGCCCGGCGCAGAAGGTGAACCAGCGGGCCGGCACCTCCTCGTCCGGGGTGTCCGGCGTCCCCGACGCCAGCCCGAGGCTCACCGTCCGGGCGCTCCGCTCGCGCAGCGCGTCGAGCAGGGCGCCGGTCGCCTCCACGGCGTCGTTCGGCAGCCCCAGCGCTCGGGCGAAGACATTGGTCGATCCGCCCGGCACGACCGCGAGCCCGGGCAGCCGGTCCGGGTCGGGACCGTGGTGCAGCAGCCCGTTCACGACCTCGTTGACCGTGCCGTCGCCGCCGAGGGCCACGACCAGGTCGATCTCGCCCGACTCGGCCGCCCGCCGGCCGAGGTCCCGCGCGTGCCCCCGGTACTCGGTGCTGACGGCCTCCAGCTTCATCTCGCTGGCCAGCGCGTGGATCAGCACGTCACGGGTGCGGGCACTGGTGGTGGTGGCTGCCGGGTTGACCACGAGAAGTGCGCGCATGACCGCCAGCGTACCTACCCGGTGGTACCGATCCCACTCCCGCCCGCCCGGCGGACACCCCCGCCGGGCCCCGGACCGGCCGGCGTCCCCGTTACGCTGCCTCTCATGAGCAGTACGGAGCAGACCCCCCGCCCCGCCCGCCTGGCCGCAGCCGCGGGAGTGGCCCTCGTCGAGGCCCTCGGGCTCCTCGCCGGCGGTGTGTACATGCTGGTGCGGACGCTGGCCGACGGCGGAGACCTGACCGGCGGCGTGACCGGCGGGGTCACCCTCGTCGCGCTCGGACTGATCCCGCTCGCCGCCGCCCGCGGGCTGTGGCGGCTGCGCTCCTGGAGCCGCGGCCCCGCCGTGATCACCCAGGTCCTCGCCCTGCCGGTCGCCTGGCAGATGCTCCAGTCCGACGGCGTGATCCCGTACGGCATCGTGCTCGCCGTGCTCGCCGTGACCGGGCTCGTCCTGCTGGTGAACCCGGCCACGACCGAGGCGCTCGGGATCCGGCGCCCCGGCCAGGACGCCTCCTGATCCTCACTCCTCCACGAGGAGCTTCTCCCGCAGCTGCGCCAGCGTCCTGGCGAGCAGCCGGGAGACGTGCATCTGGGAGATGCCGACCTCCTGCGCGATCTGCGACTGGGTCATGTTCCCGAAGAACCGCAGCAGCAGGATCCGCTTCTCCCGCGGCGGCAGGTCCTCCAGGAGCGGCTTGAGCGACTCCCGGTACTCGACCCCCTCCAGGGCCTCGTCCTCCGCGCCCAGCGTGTCCGCGACCGCCGGCGACTCGTCGTCGGTGTCCGGCACGTCCAGCGAGAGCGTCGAGTAGGCGTTCGCCGATTCCAGCCCCTCCAGGACCTCCTCCTCGGAGATCCCCAGCCGCTCGGCCAGCTCGTGCACGGTCGGTGACCGCCCGTGCTGCTGCGACAGCTCCGCCGTCGCCGTCGTCAGCGACAGCCGCAGCTCCTGGAGCCGGCGCGGCACCCGGACCGCCCAGCCCTTGTCGCGGAAGTGCCGCTTGATCTCGCCGACCACCGTCGGCGTCGCGTACGTGGAGAACTCCACGCCCCGTTCCGGGTCGAACCGGTCCACCGACTTGATCAGGCCGATCGTCGCCACCTGCGTCAGGTCGTCCAGCGGCTCGCCGCGGTTCCGGAAGCGCCGCGCCAGGTGCTCGACCAGCGGCAGGTGCATCCGTACCAGCCGGTTGCGCAGCTCGGCCTTCTCCGGGGAGCCCTCCGGCAGCGACCGCAGCTCCACGAAGAGCGCGCGGGCGCCGCTGCGGTCCTGCGGGTGGTGACCGCCCCCGCCGTCACCGTCCACGGCCACGTCCGTGGCGTCCACGGCTTCCGCGTCCGCCGAGTCCGCCGCGTCGGCGGTCATCTCGGCGCCGCCCTCCGGGGACGGGCCCGGGACCGCGGACGGGGCGGGTGCCGGTGCCGGGGGAGCCTCGTCGTGCTGCTGCTCGTGCTCGCTCATCTGGTCCGCCTGCTGCTCCGTAGCGACCTCATGCGGCCTTGCTGCCTGCTGACCGGGGATGCCGGCCGTCGCGTCCCCGCTCCTCACGCCGGGCCTGGCCCCGCGCCGCGCTGTTTGTACAGGCTGATCGAGACCGTGTTGTCCTCCGCGACCGACGACTCGACCTTCCCGGCCAGCGCCGACAGCACCGTCCAGGCGAAGGTGTCCCGCTCGGGCGCCCGGCCGTCCGTCGTCGGCGCGGACACGGTCACGTCGAGGGAGTCGTCCACCAGCCGGAAGACGCAGCTCAGGACCGAGCCGGGCACCGCCTGCTGGAGCAGGATCGCGCAGGCCTCGTCCACCGCGATCCGCAAGTCCTCGATCTCGTCGAGGGTGAAGTCCAAGCGCGCCGCGAGACCGGCCGTGGCCGTACGCAGCACGGACAGATAGGCACCCGCAGCGGGCAGCCGGACTTCCACGAAGTCCTGGGTCCCGGGCTCGCCTGCGATCTGGGACACCCTCACCTCCAAGGTGGCACAAGCTCATTCGGGGCCCGGGGGAAGGCCCCCGGACCGGGCGCGGTCACGCAGGGGCTGCGCGGTCCGCCGTGACGCTATCGCGATCCATCCTGCCGTGTCGCCGCAAGCCCCCGGGCCCCCGATCCAGGCCCGTCACTCATGGTAGGCCCATGGGTGCGGACGGTGGCCAGGGGTGTGCGGGGGCCAAAAACCGGCGACCGGCGGAGGGGTGACGTACCCACCGGCCCGCCCCTCGAACCGCGCCGCCGCCCGCGGACCGCTCCGGCTCAGACCAGCGCCTCGTCCACGAAGCACCACCGCCACGCCTCGCCCGGCTCGAAGGTCCGCATCACCGGGTGCCCGGTCGCGCCGAAGTGGCCGGTCGCGTGCCGCCCCTGCGAGGAGTCGCAGCAGCCCACGTGCCCGCAGGTCAGACAGAGCCGGAGCTGCACCGGGTTCGTCCCGTCGGCCAGGCACTCGGGGCACGTGTCGTGGAGCGGGGCCGGCTCGGGGCGCGGCATTTCTGCTACGTGCGGGCACTCGATCATGATGGCCAGGGTACGTGGCAGACGCCCCGTACCGGGTTGACGGGACGAACGGCGAGACGGGACGGCGGAGGGGCGGCATGGACGCACTGCGGCTGGTGGCACTGGTGGCGGCGAGCGCGGCGGTGGCGGGGCTGGCCCGCCGCACCCCCGTGCCCGCGCCGCTCCTCCTCGTGGCGGTCGGCCTGGCCGCCTCGTACGCCCCCGGGGTCCCCGACTACACCCTCGACCCGCACATCGTGCTGCCGCTGATCCTCCCGCCGCTGCTCTACACGGCCGCCGTCGACTCCTCCTACCTGGACCTGCGGGCCAACATCCGGCCGGTCGCGCTGCTCTCCGTCGGCTACGTCCTCTTCGCCACCGTGGCCGTCGGCTGGCTCGCCTACGTCCTCGTCCCCGACCTGCCGCTCACCGCGGCCCTCGTCCTCGGCGCGGTGATCGCCCCGCCGGACGCGGTGGCCGCCACCGCCATCGCCCGCCGCCTCGGCCTGCCCCACCGGATCACCACGATCCTCCAGGGCGAGTCCCTGGTGAACGACGCCACCGCGATCACCGCTTACAAGGTCGCCCTCGCCGCCGCCGTCGGCGAGGGCATCAGCTGGGCCGGCGGCCTCGGCGAGTTCGCCCTCGCCGCGGTCGGCGGCGTGGGCGTCGGCCTGGTCCTGATGGTGCCCATCCACTGGCTGAGGACCCGCCTCACCGAACCGCTGCTCCAGAACACCCTCTCCCTCCTCATCCCCTTCATCGCCTACGCGGCGGCCGAGGAGGTGCACGCCTCCGGCGTGCTCGCCGTCGTCGTGGTCGGCCTCTTCCTCGGGCACAAGGCGTGGAAGGTCGACTTCGCCACCCGACTCCAGGAGGAGGCCGTGTGGAAGATGGTCGCCTTCGTCCTGGAGTCCGCCGTCTTCGCCCTGATCGGCCTCCAGCTGCCGTACGTGGTCCGGGAGCTCGGCCCGTACAGCATCGGGGAGGCCCTCTGGTACGCCTTCGGGGTCTTCGTCTTCGTGGTCGTGGTCCGCTTCGTCTGGGTCTTCCCGGCCACCTTCCTGCCCCGTCTCTCCGCCCGGGTCAGGGAGCGCGAACCGGGCGTCGACTGGCGGGCGCCCGTGGTCGTCGGCTGGGCCGGCATGCGCGGGGTGGTCTCCCTCGCGATCGCCTTCTCCATCCCCGTCGCCACCGACGGCGTCGAGTTCCCCGCCCGCAACCTCGTCCTCTTCCTCACCTTCACCACCGTCATCGGCACCCTCGTCGTCCAGGGCCTCACCCTGCCCCCGCTCATCCGGGCCCTGAAGCTCCCCGGCCGCGACCGCTACCAGGAGACGCTCGCCGAGGCGCAGGCCCAGAACGAGGCGTCCCGGGCGGCCGAGGCCCGGCTGGAGGAACTCCTCGCCGACGAGCGCAACGCCCTGCCCGGCCCGCTCGCCGACCGCCTCCGCACCGTCCTGGAGCGCCGCCGCAACAGCGTCTGGGAGCGCCTCGGCGCGGTCAACGAGCTCACCGGCGAGACCGCCGACGACACCTACCGCCGCCTCTCCCGGGAGATGATCGAGGCCGAGCGCGAGGTCTTCGTCCGGCTGCGCGACGCGCGCCGGATCGACGACGAGATGATGCGCACCCTGCTGCGCCGCCTCGACCTGGAGGAGGCCGCCGCCTACCGCGAGGAGACCGGCTAGCAGTCCCCGGACCCGGTGATCACGGCGGCGATCCGGGTCCCCGGCGGGAAGGCGCGCTCCTCGGCGAGGGACACCAGGGCGAGGAGCATTTTGGCCACATACAGCCGCTCGATGGCGAGTCCATGCCGCGCCTCGAAGTCCTGTGCGAACGCGTCGAGCCGCGGGGTCGTCCGGCCGTAGCCGCCGCAGTGGAACCGCTCGTCGAGCCGCCAGTCGCCGCGCGGGCCCCCGAAGGCGGCCTCCTGGAGGGCCCGCACCTCACCGTCGAGGAAACCGCCCTTCAGGACCGGCACCCCCAGCGTCCGGCCGGCGAAGCCGGCGGCGAGGCCCGCCAGGGTGCCGCCGGTGCCGCAGGCCACCGCGGCCACGTCCGCCCGCCCGGACAGCTCCCGCCCGAGCGCCGCGCACCCCTCCGCCGCGAGCGCGTTGCTGCCGCCCTCGGGGACCACGTAGGCGCCCTCCGGGGCCCGCGCGAGCAGCGCCGCCAGCACCGCCGGCTCGTGCTTCGCCCGGTACGTGGCGCGGTCCACGAACTCCAGCCGCATCCCGTCCGCCGCGCACCGCGCCAGCGAGGGGTTCAGCGGCCGCCCCGCCAGCTCGTCGCCGCGCACGATCCCGATCGTCGGGAAGCCCAGCAGCCGGCCGGCGGCGGCGGTGGCCCGCAGGTGGTTGGAGTAGGCGCCGCCGAAGGTCAGCACCGGCCGCCCGGCGGCCGCGCGCAGGTTGAGCGCGAGCTTGCGCCACTTGTTGCCGGGCAGGTCGGGGTGGATGAGGTCGTCCCGCTTGAGCAGCAGCGTCAGCCCGTGGCGGGCGAACCGCTCGTCCTCCACCGGCTCCAGGGGCGAGGGGAGCCGGGGCCGCAGCGCGGAGAGGTCGTACGTGTCCACCCGGCCATTCTGGCGGGCGACGGGGGCGACGGGGGCGACGGGGGCGACGGGGGCGACGGGGCCCGGGGCCCGCGCGCGTGGGGGAGCCGGGGCCGGACGCGCGCGTGCCCGGGGGCAGCGGTCCCCGCGCCCGCGCGCGTGCCTCGCCGCCGGCCCGCTCCGCACGCGCGCGTACGGATACCGGGGTCCGTACGCGCGCGTGCGCGGCGCGGCGGGTCAGCGCAGCAGGTCGGCGATCCGCTCGCGCATCGAGGACATGGTGAAGCCGCGCGGGTCCACCTTCCCCGGCTGCCACTCCCGGTGCCCGATGACCGAGCGGTGGGTCCAGCCGTGCGCCCGGCAGAGCGCCGCCGACGCCTTCGCGATCGCCTCCAGCTGCACCTTGGGCCAGGGGTCCTCGCCGTCGCCCAGGTTCTCGCACTCGAAGCCGTAGAAGTGCCGGTTGCCGTCGGTGGTGGCCTCGTCGTCGACCGGCAGGCGCCGCTCGGCGATCACCGCCCGCAGCACCTCGTCGTCGCCGAGCCCGGCGTGGTTGGCCCGCCCGTGGCCGACCAGGTGGACCGTGCCGTCCTTGGCGATGACGCCGTGGCAGAGCGGGCCCGGCAGCCCCTCGTAACCGTCCCGGCAGATGCGGACGGTCCGCGCGGTGCCCCGGGTGACGGTGTGGTGGACCATCACCCCGTGCACCGGCCCCCAGGGGCCCTTGTGGTTCCTGTTGTGGGTGGTCCAGTCGCCGACCTCGACGACCGACAGTCCCTCGCCGCGCAGTGCGCCGAGGATCCTGCTCGCGGACAGCGGAACGGCCATGGCGTGCTCCTTGCCTTTCGGAACGGACCGAGTCTCCGGAGTACCGGAGCCTGTCCCTCCGCTGCCATCCGTTCGGGCCGTGTGCGAGCCGATCCGGACAGCACGGCCGGCTCGCGCGCTCCGCCGTCCGGAGGGAAATCGCACGACATGCCCCGAAGATCGCCGAACAGTCCCACCCGATTGTGTAATGGCGCCGCCACGCTCCGTGCTGACAGGCTTCTTTCGCAAGTCAGACGTACGAGAGGGAGTTCCATGTCCGTTGGTTCGGTCGGCGACGAGGTCCTCGAGGAGCGGCAGGCCCCGCAGCAGAGTCTCGGCACCGCCGCCGCGCGGAACCTCGCGTCGACCACCAAGTCGGCGCCGCAGATGCAGGAGATCACCTCCCGCTGGCTGCTGCGGACGCTGCCCTGGGTCGAGACGAAGGGCGGCGCCTACCGGGTCAACCGGCGGCTCAGTCACGCGGTGGGCGACGGCCGGGTCACCTTCGTCCAGACCGGCGAGCGGGTCGCCGTGATCCCCTCCGAACTCGGCGAACTGCCGGGGCTGCGCGGATACGAGGACGAGGCGGCCCTCGGCGAGCTCGCGGCCCGCTGCACCCAGCGCGCGTACGCGGCCGGCGAGGTCATCGCCGTCGCCGGCACCTCCGCCGACCGCGTCCACCTCCTCGCCCACGGCCGCGTCGAACGGATCGGCGAGGGGCCCTACGGCGACGAGGCGGTGCTCGGCGTCCTCGCCGACGGCGCCTACTTCGGCGAGGACGCCCTGCTCTCCGGGGACGCCACCTGGGAGTGGACAGCCCGCGCCGCGACCGCGTGCACCGTCCTGGAGCTCACCCGCGCCGACGTGACCGCGCTGGCCGCCCGCGCCGGATCGCTCGCCTCCCACCTCGCCGAGGTCGCCGGCCGCCCCGAGCCTCCCGTCAACGGCTACGGGGAGGCTGCCATCGACGTCTCCGCCGGTCATGTCGGCGAGGCCGTCGTCCCGCACACCTTCGTGGACTACGAGCCCGCCCCGCGCGAGTACGAGCTGAGCCTCGCCCAGACCGTGCTCAAGGTGCACACGCGCGTGGCCGACCTCTACAACCACCCGATGGACCAGACCGAGCACCAGCTGCGGCTCACCGTCGAGGCGCTCCGCGAGCGCCAGGAGCACGAGCTCGTCAACAACAAGGAGTTCGGCCTCCTCGCCAACTGCGACTACGGCCAGCGGATCCAGCCGCACGACGGCGTCCCCGGCCCCGACGACCTCGACGAACTGCTCTCCCGCCGCCGCGACTCCAAGCTCTTCCTCGCCCACCCGAAGGCCATCGCCGCCATCGGCCGCGAGCTCAACCGGCGGGGCCTGGTGCCGGACACCGTCGACATGGGCGGCACCCGGATCCAGACCTGGCGCGGGGTCCCGATCCTCCCCTGCGACAAGATCCCGGTGACCGCCGCCGGCACCAGCTCGATCCTCTGCATGCGTACCGGCGAGTCCGACCAGGGCGTCGTCGGCCTGCACCAGACCGGCCTCCCGGACGAGGTCGAGCCCGGCCTCTCCGTCCGCTTCATGGGCATCGACGAGCAGGCGATCACCTCCTACCTGGTCACGGCCTACTACTCCGCGGCGGTCCTCGTGCCCGACGCCCTCGGCGTCCTGGAGAACGTCGAGATCAGCCGCCGGCACTGACCGCCCCGGCCGACCGCCCACCGCCCCACCGGACCACGCGCCCGCCGCGCGGTCCGCCGCGAAGAAGGACGACCAAGACCGTGACGCTGACGACCGCGGATCCCGTCACCGACGGGCCCGGCGCCGGGGCGCTCCTCGACCGCACGAGGACCGCCGTGGACCCCCAGATCCGCTCCACCGTGGAGACCCTGCCCGGCCAGGTGCGCCGGGTGGCGATGTACCACTTCGGCTGGGAGGACGCCGACGGCAGCCCCATCACGGGCCAGGCCGGCAAGGCGATCCGCCCCGCCCTGGTGCTCGCCGCCGCCCGCGCGCTGGGCGCCCGGGAGACCCAGGCCGTGAAGGCGGCCGCGGCCGTCGAGCTGGCCCACAACTTCACCCTGCTCCACGACGACATCGTCGACGAGGACCCGACCCGCCGTCACCGGCCCACCGCCTGGACCGTCTTCGGCGTCCCCGACGCCCTGATGGCCGGCGACGCCATGAACGCGCTCGCGCTCCGGCTGCTCGCCGAGGACCCGCACCCCGCCGCCGCGGCGGCCACCGCGCGCCTCGCCGCCTGCGTGATCGAGCTCTGCGCCGGCCAGCAGGCCGACTGCGCCTTCGAGTCGCGCGACCCCCGCGCGGTCTCCCTCGACGAGTGCCTGGCCATGGCCACCGCCAAGACCGGGGCCCTGCTGGGCTGTTCCTGCGCCCTCGGCGCGCTCTACGCGGGCGCGGGGGAGGAGGAGGTCGCGGCGCTCGACTCCTTCGGCCGCGAGGCCGGGCTCGCCTTCCAGCTGATCGACGACCTCATCGGCATCTGGGGCGACCCGGACCGCACCGGCAAGCCGGCCGGCGCCGACCTCGTCGCCCGCAAGAAGTCGCTGCCCGTGGTCGCGGCGCTCACCTCCGGCACCCCCGCCGGTGAGGAGCTGGCCGAGCTGTACGCCCGCGAGGTCCTGGACGAGCGCGCGGTGCGGGCCGCCGCCGACGCCGTGGAGCGGGCCGGCGGCCGGGACTGGGCGCAGGCCCAGGCCGCCGACCGGATGGGCCGGGCCGTCGAGCACCTGGCGCGGGCGGTGCCGGACCTCGCGGCGGCCGAGGACCTGCTGGCGCTCGCGGAGTTCGTGACCCGCAGGACCAGCTGAGGGCCGGGCCCCCCTTTCGGGGCGCGTGACATTCGGGGTTGCGCGACCACTACAGATGAAGCACTATGTCTGTCGTGGTCGCGCTCGCGGTCACGCCCCGAACAGAACAGGACCCGGTTTGCGCAAGCTCACCTACTTCGTCGCCTGCACGATCGACGGCTTCATCGGCGACCCGAAGGGCGACGCCACCTCCACGTACTCCTACGTCATGGGCGAGTACCTGGAGTTCCTCAAGACCGAGTACCCCGAGACCGTCGCCGCGCCCGCGTGGCCCGTCCTCGGCATCGAGCCCGGCACCCCCCACCGCCACTACGACACCGTGATCCAGGGCCTGGGCTCGTACCGGATCGGTCTGGACGCCGGCGTCACCAGCCCCTACGCCCACCTCCGCGAGTACGTCGCCACCCGCTCCCTCACCGAGTCGCCCGACCCGAACGTCGAGCTGATCGCCGACGACCTCGTCGGCCGCGTCCGGGAGCTCAAGGCCGAGGACGGCGGGCTCGGCATCTGGCTCTGCGGCGGCTCCACCATCGCCGGCGAGCTCATCGAGGAGATCGACGAGCTGGTCATCAAGACCTACCCGCAGGTCTACGGCTCCGGCATGCCGATGTTCGGCGCCGGCTTCGAGCCCCGTGACTTCGCGCTCGGCGCCGTCCGCGCCTTCGACAACGGCGTACTGGTCCGTACGTACACCAGGAAGCGGTAGCGGGCGGTCCGCGCCGGGGCGGCCTACCCTGGAGGCATGGGCGAGGAGACCCCCCGCACGCTGAGGGACCCGCTGGCCGCGCCGCCCTGCTCGGCCTGCGGACGCCCCCGCGCCACCGTCGCCACCCGGCACAAGGTCCTCGGGGCCTGGGTGCCGGAGTGGAAGGTGCAGCCGTGCCGCAACCCCGACTGCCCGCTCTTCGAGGCGCCCGCCCCGGACGGCGCGGAAGCCACCGAGGCGCCCGCCCCGGATGCCACGCAAGCCACCCAGGTGCCCGCCCCGGACGGCACGGAAGCCACTACCACGCAGGTCACCGGCAAGAACGGCGAGAACGGGAGAAGTCCGGCCCCTGGGTGACCGGCCGCGCGCCGGAGCCGGTCATACCGCTACAGTCCGCGCATGTCATCGGAGTCGACAGAAGTCTGGACCGGTTGGTACCGGGACCGCCGCGGTGCGGAAGCGATCGTCATCACGGCCGACGGCGGGCGGGTGACCGTCCGCGTCAGGGGAATCGAGTACACGGGCGCGAGCTTCGCCGCGCTCACTGCCGCCGGCGAGGGCGGGGAAGCCCTCACCGGCTGCGTGCTGGAGTGGGACCTGCCGCTTCCCGTCGTCACCGACGGCGCCGCCCAACAGGCCACGCTCAGCTGCCTGCTCACCCTCGGCGAGCGCGCCGACCTCAGCCTGACCCTGCACTACGGGGGCACCGCCTTCGAGGCGGTCGTCGCCGGCGGCGACTTCGAGGGCGCGCTGGCCCGGCTGCGCCGCCAGCTCCCCGACGGCGCCGACTTCGGCCGGCGGCTCCTGTCGGCCGTGTGACGACGGGGCCCGGCAGCCCCGTCGGTCCCGTCGGTCCCGTCCGCCCCGTCAGTCCTTGAAGGCGGAAGCGAGCCCGTAACGCCACAACTGGTCGACGCGGGCCCGCTCCTGGGCGTTCGGGGTGGCGTTCTGGCAGGACGTACCGGGACCGCCGCCCGACATCAGCTCGCTGCACGGACCGCTGTAGTGGTCCGGAAGGCCGAGCACGTGCCCGGTCTCGTGGGCGGTCACCCGGGTGGAGTTGTACTGCTGGTTCTGCCGGTAGTCGAGGAAGATGTAGCCGCTCCCGTGGCCGTCGGTGCTCGCGTACGAGCCCCGGGAGTCGTTCCCCTCGTAGTAGCGGAAGTCCGGGTTGCTGCCCTCGACGAGCCGCACGTTCACCACCGAGCTGTTCCATATCTGGGTGGAACGGGCGATCTGGGTGCGGAAGCTGGGGGCGTTGGCCGCGCTGTAGACGACCGTGACGGCCGCGGTGGCGCTCGGGTTCGCGGCCCGCTTCTTCGCCACCGACGTCATGACGGCGTCGAAGAACGCCTGGTTCGCCCGGGCCTCCTCGGCCGAACCGGCGTAGCCGGCATACGCCTTCGCGGCGGTGTCGGGCGCGGCGCCGGCCGGCGCCGCGGCACCGAGCGCGACCGCGAGACCGAGGCCGAGGGCGGCGGTCAGGGTACGGGTGAGGACCTTGGGGTGTCGCATGGGGGGCTCCTCCTGATCGGGGTCGGGAGAGAGTCTCGGGGCCCGCGAGCCCGCGGGGAAGAATGCCACTCCCCGATAACACGACCGCATCACCCCCTTACCTGTTCTCCAATTGACGTGATTTTCAGGGCAGTTGAGCGGATCCGGGCGTCTGGTGCGAGACCGGAACCCCGCCCTACGCTCGGTCCATGGAGCTGGAGGTGAGACACCTGCGCGCGCTCTGCGCCATCGCGGACACGGGCAGCCTGCACAAGGCGGCCCGGCAGCTCGGCATGAGCCAGCCCTCCCTGACCACCCAGCTGCGCCGCATCGAGAACGCGCTCGGCGCCGAGCTCTTCGCCCGGGGCCGTACCGGCTGCCGCCCCACCGCGCTCGGCCGCTCCGTCCTCACCCGCGCCCGGCCCCTCGTCGACGGCATGGCCGCGCTGGTCACCGAGACCCGCGCCGAGGCGGCCCGCGCCGACGGCCCCCGGCTCCGCGTCGGCTCCACCGCGAGCCGGGCCCTGCCGGGCTGGCTCCGGCGGCTGCGCGCCCGCTTCCCCGGCACCGACGTCGGGCTGCGCGTCGACGTCTCGGCGCGGACGCTGCTGCGCGAGGTGGCGGCCGGCCGCCTGGACGTGGCCTTCGTCCACGAGGTCGAGGGCAGCCCCCTGCGCGTCCCCGAGGGCCTGGAGCACCGCCTCCTCGTCGCCCGCGAGCCCCAGTTCGTCTCCCTCTCGCCGGCCCACCCCGCCGCCGCCCGTCCCGTGGTGGACCTCGCGGACCTGGCCCGCGACCACTGGATGGTCGACCCGGCCGTCGACGGCGAATGGGACGGGTTACGCCGCGTCCTGACGGCCGCCGGGATCGACCCGCCCCTCCTCCACGGCGACTACCACACGGCAGCCTCCCTCATCGCGCTCGGCGAGGCGGTGGCCCCCTGCCAGCCGACCTCGGTCCCCCGAGAGGACCTGGCGGTCCGCCCGCTCCGCGGCGACCCCCTCGCCGTCCGCCTCCTCCTCTACGCCCGCCCCACCACCCCCCTGACCCCCCTCCACGCCACCCTCGCCGAGGCCTACCGCGAAGCCGCCCACCGCGCACCCCCCTACCGCGCCTGGCTCCACGCCGGCGGCACGGCACCCCCCTGCCTCCCCGGCACGGACGGGGGGCGGGCCGGTCGTCAGTGAGGGGCGACGGGACCGCGGTAAGGGAGGGTCTGGCTGTAGACGACGCTCGTGGTGGTGCTGCCGAAGCCGGCGAGTTCGTCCATGAGGGTCTCCAGGTGTTCCATGGAGGTCGCGGTCCTGCGGCGGCACGCACTGCCGGGGTTCGCGCCCCGCATCGCCCTGCGCGTCACCGGCGCACCGGTCGCGGCCCCCGACCGGCCCGCCGGCGTCGGCACCCTCGACCAGATCCTCGACGATCTCGACCAGCTGCGCCTGCTGGGCGCGGACACGGTCGTCCTCGACCCCTACCACGGAGATCCGGAGGAGACCCGCCGGCCCGACGCGGCGTGGCGGGCGCTCACCCTCGTGGCCACCCACTGGAGCACTCGATCATGATCACCTCGGCCGAAGAGGCCCTGCTGCGGCGCGCCATCGGCATCGCCGCCCGGGCGGTCGCCCTGGGCGACGCGCCGTACGGTTCCCTCCTGGCCGGCCCGGACGGCGCCGTGCTCGCGGAGGCCCACAACACGGTCCGGCGGGACGACGACATCACCGCCCACCCCGAGCTGAAACTCGCCCGCTGGGCGGCCCGCGAACTCGACCCGGACACGGCCGCCCGCACCACCCTCTACACCAGCTGCCAGCCGTGCGGCATGTGCGACGGCGCCATCGCCCGCTCCGGCCTCGGCCGGGTCGTCTACGCCCTGTCGACCGAGCAACTCGTCGCGCTCAACCCCCCGTCGGGCGCCTGGCCGACGGTCCCGCACACCGGCCCGGCCCTCCCCGACGAGGCACGCACCCCCGTGGCGGCGTACTACCGGCCCACCCGATGACCCGACTCGTCCGCGCCCCTGACGCGGAAACGGCGACGGCCCGCGCCGGGGTGACCGGGCGGGCCGTTCCGTTCGTCCTCTGGCCTGCGGTGGGGCAGGGGGGAGAGGAGAGGGCCTGGGTCAGGCCTTCTTGGTCTCCCAGAAGATGCGGTCGATCTCGGCGATGAGCTCGAGGGCCTTCTCGCCGGTCTTCGGGTCGGTCGACGCCTTGGCGGCCGAGAGGGCCTTCAGGGTGTCGTTGACCAGCTGGTTGAGCTCGGGGTACTTCTCGAAGTGCGGGGCCTTGAAGTAGTCGCTCCACAGCACCGAGACGTGGTGCTTGGCGAGCTCCGCGCGCTGCTCCTTGATGACCGTGGCGCGGGCCCGGAAGTGCGGGTCCTCGTTCGCCTGGTACTTCTCCTGGACAGCCTTGACGGACTCGGCCTCGATGCGGGCCTGGGCCGGGTCGTACACGCCGCAGGGGAGGTCGCAGTGGGCGCTGACCTTGACCTTGGGGGCAAACAGGCGGGAGAGCATTGAGCCGTCCTTCCTCGTGATCGTCTTCTCAAGTGGGAGATTACTCGGTGAGAAGGGCGTTTTCGCGAGCGCCCCCTGGGGCTTAGGTCAAAAGTCCGGGGAACGGATCGGACTCGTGTACGAGTCGACGAGGGGAGCAGGAGTGGAGCGGGAGGCTACCGCGGCGGCCGAGGCGCCGTTCGGCATCGCCGAGGTGACGGGGGTGTCGATGGTGCCCACGCTGCTGCACGGTGACCGGCTGCTCGTGCGGTACGGCGCGCGGGTGGCGGTGGGGGAGGTGGTCGTGCTGCGTCATCCGCTCCAGCAGGATCTGCTGGTCGTGAAGCGGCTGGTCGAGCGACGGGACGCCGGATGGTGGGTGCTCGGGGACAATCCGGACGCCGAGGGGGACAGCCGGGTCTTCGGGGCCGTGCCGCCCGAGCTGGTGCTCGGGCGGGTGGTGGGCCGGTACCGGCCGTTGACGCCGGGGCGTCAGCGTTCGGCCGGGGTGGTGCTCTCGTGGCTCTTCTCGGCGGTGCGGCCGGTGAGGTCGACCCGTTCGGCCTCCAGGCGCTTGCGGGCGCGGTAGGCGGCCACGTTGGCCCGGGTGGCGCAGCGGTCGGAGCAGTAGCGCCGGGAGCGGTTGGTGGAGGTGTCGAGGTAGGCGTTGCGGCAGGGCGGGGCCTGGCAGAGGCCGAGCCGGTCGGCGCCGAACTCCGTCAGGTGGAAGGCGAGTCCCATGGCGGAGAGGGCCGCGTATCCGGCGGTCGCGTTGGACGCGTGGTCGGCGAGGTGCATGTGCCAGCGCGGCCGGCCCTCCTCGTCGAGGGTTTCGTGGCCGGAGATCTGCGGGCTGACCGGGAACTCCAGGAGCAGCGAGTTCAGCAGGTCGACCGCGCCGGTGTGGTCGCCCTCGTCGGCCGCGGTGAAGACGGCCCGCAGCCGGGTCCGGATGGCGCGGAACCGGGGCAGGTCGGCCTCGGTGACCCGGCGGGCCATCTGGGTGGCGGGGCCGAAGAGCTCCTTGAGCACCTCGACCGTGGTGAGGCCGTCCCTGCCGCGGGCCGGCTCCTCGGTGTTGACGAGGCGCACGGCGTAATCCGAGTAATAGGCCAGTTCCACTTGTAGTCCTTACGGCGGCGGGCTAGGGTCGGCGTCGAGGGGGTAACCGGTGTTTCCCCTCCGAGGGTATTACGTTCTCGGGTTTTCTGTGGCGACGACGACGGAGGATGCGGACATGGGCGACACCGACTGGGCGGGCTGGCAGCGGAGCTGGGACCGCCAGCAGGAGTGGTACATGCCGGACCGCGAGGAGCGGTTCCGCGTCATGCTGGACATGGTCGAGGCGCTGGTGGGGCCGGAGCCCCGCGTTCTCGACCTCGCCTGCGGTACGGGAAGTATCACGGACAGGCTCCTCCGGAGGTTCCCGGGCGCGGTCTCCACGGGCGTCGACCTCGACCCCGCGCTGCTCGCCATCGCCCGCGGCACCTTCGAGGGCGACGGGCGGGTCACCTTCGTGACGGCCGACCTCAAGGACCCGGAGTGGACGAAGGCGCTGCCGTACGACACGTATGACGCCGTTCTCACGGCCACGGCCCTGCACTGGCTCCACAGCGAGCCGCTGGCCGCCCTGTACGGGCAGGTCGCCGGGCTCGTCCGGGACGGCGGGGTCTTCATGAACGCCGACCACATGATCGACCCGGCCACCCCGCGGATCAACGCCGCCGAGCGGGCCCGCCGGCACGCCCGGATGGACGAGGAGAAGGCATCCGGGGTCCTCGACTGGGCCGAATGGTGGGCGCTCGCCGCGAAGGACCCGGTTCTCGCCGAGCCCACGGCCCGCCGCTTCGAGATCTACGGCGACCACGCCGACGGCGACATGCCCTCGGCCGGCTGGCACGCCGACACCCTGCGGGCGGCCGGCTTCGGCGAGGCCCGCCCGGTCTGGTGCTCGCCCTCGGACACCCTGCTGCTGGCCGTGAAGTAGGCCGGAGCGCGCGAGAGGGGCGGTACGGGCTTCCAGGCCCGTACCGCCCCTCTCCGTACGCCTTACAGCACCTTGGACAGGAACGCCTTCGTCCGGTCGTGCTGCGGGTTGGTCAGGACGTCGCGCGGGTGGCCGGACTCGACCACGACGCCGCCGTCCATGAAGACCAGCGAGTCGCCGACCTCCCGGGCGAAGCCCATCTCGTGGGTGACGACGATCATCGTCATGCCCGACTCGGCGAGGTCCCGCATGACGTCGAGGACGTCACCGACGAGCTCCGGGTCGAGCGCCGAGGTGGGCTCGTCGAAGAGCATCAGCTTGGGCTCCATCGCCAGCGCGCGGGCGATGGCGACGCGCTGCTGCTGGCCGCCGGAGAGCTGCGAGGGGTAGTTCCCCATCCGGTCCCGCAGGCCGACCCGGTCGAGCAGGCGCTCGGCCCGCTCGCGGGCGACCGCCTTGGACTCGCCCTTCACCTGGATCGGCGCCTCCATGACGTTGGCCAGGGCCGTCATGTGGGGGAACAGGTTGAAGCGCTGGAAGACCATGCCGATGTCCCGGCGCTGGGCCGCGACCTCGCTGTCCTTCAGCTCGTAGAGCTTGTCGCCCTTCTGGCGGTAGCCGACCAGCTGCCCGTCGACCGAGAGCCGGCCGCCGTCGATCCGCTCCAGGTGGTTGATGCACCGGAGGAAGGTCGACTTGCCGGAGCCGGACGGGCCGACGAGGCAGAACACCTCGCCGCTGCGGACCTCCAGGTCGATGCCGCGGAGGATGTGGGCGGCGCCGTAGGACTTGTGGACGCCCTCCGCCTTGACCATGAGCTCGCCGGTCATGCCGTCGCCTCCGGGGAACGCTTGAACGTGGTGAGGTTCGTCTTGACCCGCTGCCAGGGGGTGGGCGGCAGGTTACGGGTCGAGCCGCGGGCGAAACGGCGCTCCAGGTAGTACTGGCCGACGCTGAACACGCTGGTCAGCGCCAGGTACCAGATGGAGGCCACGAAGAGCATCTCCATCACGGCGCCGGCCGTGGAGCCGATGTTCGACGAGGCGCGGAGCAGCTCGGTGTACTGCACGGCCGAGACCAGCGACGAGGTCTTCAGCATGTTGATGAACTCGTTGCCCGTCGGCGGCACGATCACGCGCATCGCCTGCGGCAGCACGATCCGCCGCATGGTCTTCGTCTGGGACATGCCGAGCGCGTGCGCGGCCTCGGTCTGGCCCTCGTCGACCGACTGGATGCCGGCGCGGACGATCTCCGCCATGTACGCGCCCTCGTTCAGGCCGAGGCCCAGCAGGGCCACCATGAACGGGGTGAGGACCTGCGAGGTCTCGTCCTTGTAGATCGGTCCGAGGTTGATGTACTCGAAGATCAGGGCCAGGTTGAACCAGACGAGCAGCTGGACGTAGACCGGCGTGCCGCGGAAGAACCAGATGTAGAGCCAGGCGACGGCTCCGGTGACCGGGTTCTTCGACAGCCGCATCACGGCGAAGAGGATGCCCAGGACGAGGCCCAGCGCCATCGAGGTGACGCTGATGAGGACCGTCTTCCAGAGACCGGAGAGGACGGACGGGTCGAACAGCTTGTCTCCGACCGTCGCCCAGATGATGTTGCCCTGGGAGAAGGCGTAGACGAGCCAGCCGAGGAGGGCCACGACCACGACGCCGCTGACCCAGCGGCCGTAGTGCCGGACCGGCACGGCCTTGATCGCCTCGTACGGCGTGCCCGAGGGGCCGGACCCGGCCGGAGCGGCGGCCGGGTCCTTGCTGATCTTGTCAGTCATCACGACTGCCCTTCAGTGGTGCGAGGGGGGAGCGGGCGGGTCACTTGCCGGCGTTGATGGTGGCCGACTTGACCGCGCTGCCCTCGACGTCCCACTTCTTCAGGGCCTCGGCGTAGCTGCCGTCCTTGATGCTGGCGTCGAGCGCCTCCTTGATGGCGTCGCGCAGCTGGGTGTTGTCCTTGGAGACGGCGATGCCCATGAGGCCGACGTCCGTCTGGTTGCCGACGACCTCGAAGTCCTTGCCGCCGCCGGAGGTCTTCGCGATGTACGCGGCGACCGGGTAGTCGTTCAGGTCGGCGACCGCGCCGCCGGCCTTCACGCGGGTCTGGGCCTCGGCGTCGGTGTCGAACGCCTGGATCGTGAGCTTGTTCGAGCCGCACTTCGTGGCCTGGGCCTTGAAGGTGTCCTCGTAGATCGTGCCGCGCTGGACGGCGACGGTCTTGCCGCAGAGGTCGTCGAGCGAGTTCACGCCCTGCGGGTTGCCCTTCTTGACCAGCAGGGAGACGCCGGAGGAGAAGTAGTCGACGAAGTCGACGCCCTTGCCGATCTTCTTCCCGTTGTCGTCCAGGCCCTCCTGGCGCTTCTTGTTGTCCGTCATGGAGGACATGACGATGTCCTGGCGGCCGGTCTCCAGGGAGGTGATCAGGCCGTCGAAGGTGCCCGAGGTGAACTCGAACTTCACGCCGAGCTGCTTGGAGAGGGCGGCGGCGATGTCGGGGTCGACACCGACGATCTTGCCGTCCTGGGTGAACTCCATCGGGGCGTAGGAGGCGTCCGTGCCGACCTTGATGACGCCGGCCTTCTGGATGTCGGCGGGCAGCTTGGAGAAGAGCGGGGCGGAGTTGGCGGTGGTGCCGCCCTCCTTCGTGGAGCCGCCGTCGGTCTGGTCACCGCAGGCGGTCAGCAGCACGGAGCCGGCGACCGCGATGGCGGCGACCGCGGCAAGACGGGACGTGCGGGTCTTGGCAGCGGTCGTACAGCGCGTGGAGCGTGCGGTCATGGTCGGGATCCTCCGGCGTATGAGGGAGTTGCCATAGGCGTTGCCAATGGTCGCGTACGCATCTTCGAGTGTCGCGACCTCGTGTGATTACGGCATCTTGCCATTCGGACCGCCTCAAACCGACGGCCCCGGATGTCAAAATCGGATAACGGGTCGCGCCCGAACCCCGACAGGCCGGTACATCAAGGCCGGATCTTCTTTCGCACCCTTCCCGTTTCACCGAAGAATCTGCGGTGGATCTCGCCATTCGGACGGCACGAACAGAGCCAAACGGGCGCTGCCGGCATGTTTCCTGATAACGGGTGACGAGTCGTTCTCCGTCCGCGTCCGGCAGCGGTACGTATGAGTCGTGTCACCGAGGGGATACGGACTCGTCTGCGGGACCCCATGTCCGGTAAGAAGGATCCTTACACCCCTCATCCGGGGCTCAGGGCGCGTTGTGCGGCGCGCCCGCGCGGCTGCCCGACACGGCGGCCGCGGGACCCGCCCACCGCTCCACACCAGGAGCGGCAACCCTCGACAACAGACATAAGGGGTTTCACCCACATGGCAGCGGAGATCGTCAATCCTCGCAGCGAGAGCACGACGGAAGGAGCTCCCGAGGAGCCCTTCGACCCGGCTTTCGCCCTCCACCGCGGCGGCAAGATGGCCATCCAGGCCACCGTGCCCGTCCGCAACAAGGACGACCTGTCCCTCGCGTACACCCCCGGCGTCGCCAAGGTGTGCACCGCCATCGCCGAGCAGCCCGAGCTGGTCCACGACTACACGTGGAAGTCCCAGGTCGTCGCCGTCGTCACCGACGGCACCGCGGTGCTCGGCCTCGGCGACATCGGCCCGGAGGCCTCCCTCCCGGTGATGGAGGGCAAGGCGATCCTCTTCAAGCAGTTCGGCGGCGTGGACGCCGTCCCGATCGCCCTCGCGACCACCGACACCGACGAGATCGTCGACACCGTCGTCCGGCTCGCCCCGTCCTTCGGCGGCGTGAACCTGGAGGACATCTCGGCGCCGCGGTGCTTCGAGATTGAGCGCAAGCTCCAGGAGCGCCTCGACATCCCGGTCTTCCACGACGACCAGCACGGCACCGCCATCGTCACCCTCGCCGCCCTGCGGAACGCGGCGAAGCTGACCGGCCGGACCCTCGGCGACCTGCGCGCCGTCATCTCCGGCGCGGGCGCGGCCGGCGTGGCCATCGCCAAGTTCCTGCTGTCGGCCGGCATCGGGGACGTCTGCGTCGCCGACCGCAAGGGCGTCGTCAGCAGCGACCGCGAGGACCTCACCGACGTCAAGCGCGAGATCGCCGGGCTCACCAACAAGGCCGGCCTCTCCGGCTCCCTGGAGACCGCCCTCGCCGGCGCCGACGTCTTCATCGGTGTCTCCGGCGGAACGGTCCCCGAGGCGGCCGTCGCCTCCATGGCCAAGGACGCCTTCGTCTTCGCCATGGCCAACCCGAACCCCGAGGTGCACCCCGACGTCGCGCACAAGTACGCGGCGGTCGTGGCCACCGGCCGTTCGGACTACCCCAACCAGATCAACAACGTCCTCGCGTTCCCCGGCATCTTCGCCGGCGCGCTCCAGGTCCGGGCCTCCCGGATCACCGAGGGCATGAAGATCGCCGCCGCCGACGCCATCGCCGGTGTCGTCGGTGACGCGCTCGCCGCCGACTGCGTCATCCCGTCGCCGTTCGACGACCGGGTCGCCCCGGCCGTCGCGGCCGCGGTCGCCGCCGCCGCGCGCGCCGAGGGCGTCGCCCGCCGCTGACACCCGTCGCGGAAGCCCCTGAGAGGGCCCCGCCCGGTCCGCCGCATCGGACCGGGCGGGGCCCTCTCGCTGTCGCCGTGCCGGCATCCCGCTGCAGCGTGTCCGGACCGGCGCCCTGGAGGACGCGGCGACGGTGGTCCGGCGACGGTGGTCCGGCGAGGGGACGCGCGAGGGGACGCGCGTCACACCGGTGTGTGGTTCCGCGCGATCGCCGCGGCCGCCTAGGGTCGGGGCCATGTTCGCTGCCTACGCTGCCCGAATCGACCGCGACCAGCCCCTGAACGGCCTCGAGTTGGGCGAACGCCCCGAGCCCGTGGAGCGCCCCGGCTGGACCACCGTCACCGTCAAGGCGGCCTCGCTCAACCACCACGACCTGTGGTCGCTGCGCGGGGTCGGACTGCCCGAGGAGAAGCTGCCGATGATCCTCGGCTGCGACGCCGCCGGGATCGACGAGGACGGCAACGAGGTCGTCCTGCACTCCGTCATCGGCCAGACCGGCCACGGCGTCGGGCCGGACGAGCCCCGCTCCATCCTCACCGAGCGCTACCAGGGCACCTTCGCCGAGCGCGTCACCGTCCCCCGCTGGAACGTGCTGCGCAAGCCGAAGGAGCTGTCCTTCGCCGAGGCCGCCTGCCTCCCCACCGCCTGGCTGACCGCCTACCGGATGCTCTTCACCAACGCCGGTGTCCGCCCCGGCGACTCGATCCTCGTCCAGGGCGCCGGCGGCGGCGTCGCGACCGCCGCGATCGTCCTCGGCAGGGCCGCCGGGCTGCGGGTCTTCGCGACCAGCCGGGACGAGGCCAAGCGGAAGCGGGCCGTGGAGCTCGGCGCCGTCGAGGCGTACGAGCCCGGCGCCCGGCTGCCGCAGCGGGTGGACGCCGTCATCGAGACCGTCGGCGCCGCCACCTGGTCCCACTCGGTCAAGTCCCTGCGCCCCGGCGGCACCCTGGTGATCTCCGGGGCCACCAGCGGCGACCGGCCCTCGCACGCCGAACTGACCCGGATCTTCTTCCTGGAGCTGAAGGTGGTCGGCTCCACCATGGGCTCCAAGGACGAGCTGGAGGACCTGCTCTCCTTCTGCGCGGCCACCGGCGTCCGTCCGGTGATCGACGAGGTGCTGCCGCTGGACCGGGCCCGCGAGGGCTTCGAGAAGATGGCCGCCGGCGACCTCTTCGGAAAGATCGTGCTGACGACCTCTTGATACGGGTCGGTCGACCTGATGGGATCTCCGGCACGTGAAACGTGAACAACGCTCACTTCCTCGTGCCGGAGGTCCTCCGTGTTCCGCTTGTCGCGCACCACTCTCGTGGCGGTCGCCGTCGCCGCCTCCCTCCTCGCCACGCTCGCCCCCACCGCCTCCGCCACCGCCGCGCGCGCGGAGCCCGCGCCCGGTCCGGAGACCGGCGGCGACGGGATCCCCGACCTCACCGACTCCCGGGGCCGCGTCCTCACGCTGCGCGGCTGGAACGTCGGGGACAAGGCGCACAGCGGCGACGCCGCCCTCTCCGCCGTCACCGAGAAGCACTTCCGGGACATGCGGGCGAAGGGGTTCAACACCGCCCGGCTACTGGTCTTCTGGGACGATCTGGAGCCCCGCCCGGGGCAGTACAGCCACCGCTACCTCCGCAAGATCGAACAGGTCCTGGACTGGGCGGCCGCGCACGACGTCAAGGTCGTCCTCGACGCCCACCAGGACGTCTTCGGCCCCGCCTTCGACCACCGGGGCATCCCCGCCTGGGCCACCAGGACCGACGGACTTCCCTTCACCCCGCGCCCCGACGACTGGTTCTCCGAGTACTTCGAGCCGGCCGTCCAGCGCGCCTTCACCCACCTCTACGAGGACGAGGACCTCCGGCAGGCCCAGGCCCGCATGTGGCGGGTGCTCGCCGACCGCTTCGAGGACCACCCGGCCGTGCTCGGCTACGACCTGATCAACGAACCGATGGGCGAACTGCGCGAGGGCGAGGACCTGGCGACGGCCGCCCGGCGCATCGAACGGGACCAGATCACCCCGATGTACAACCGGATCGCGGACGCGATCCGCTCGGTCGACCAGGACTCCTGGCTCTTCGTCGAACCGACCCCGATCGTGGGCGAGGGCGTGCCGACCGGGCTCGGGCGGATCGACGACCCGAAGGTCGTCTACGCCCCGCACTTCTACAACAGCACCATGGAGGCGGGCGGCGACTACGACCCCTCGGCCCGCTGGATCGAGAACTACGAGGCGGCGATCACCCTCTACCCCAAGGAGTACAAGGTCCCCGTGGTGGTGGGGGAGTGGGGGCCGCTCAACAACTCCGCCCCGAACATGAACCGCTTCTACCGGGAGGCCATGGCCTCCCTCGGCCGCTACGGCTCCGGCTGGACCGGCTGGGAGTGGTGCTACGGCGGCGGCTACTGCGCCGTCGACTCCACCGGCGCCTTCCGCACCAACAAGGAGCTGACCGCCGAGCCCTACGCGGAGGCCGTCGCCGGCCGGGTGGACTCCGCCGCGTACGACCCGGCGGCCGGCGTCTACCGCCTGGAGTACCGGGCCGCCGGGCCGCGCGGCTCCCGCGTCACCGAGCTGGCGCTGCCGCCCGGCGAGTGGAAGACCACGGCCCGCGGGGCCCTCGTCCTGCGCGACCGCGACCGGGGCCGGGTCCGCGTGCTCGCCGCTCCGGGCGCCCGGGTCACCGTCACCGTCACCCGGGCCGCGCCACGCTCCTGACCCGGCGTCGGGCGCCGCTCAGACGCCCGAGCGGCGGTGGAGCATCCCGGTGATCCGGGTCGCGGCCGTGACCAGATGGTCGCGGGCCTCCGCGAGCTGGGAGTCCGTCACCCCGTGGTCGCGGGCCGCGTCCCGGATCTCGTCCCGGAACCGGTCGAGCAGCCGGTCCAGGTCCCGGTCCGGCTGCCCCGACCCGGACGACTCCCGCGCCCACGCGGGCGTCTCCGCCGCCGCGCCCGCGCCCGCGCCCGCGCCGGCCGTCGTGCCTGTCGTGTCGGCCGTGCCCGCCGTGCCCGCCGTGCCCGTCTCCGGGTCGGCCCACGGCCTGTCCGGGGCCCCGGCCCGGGCCCTGGTGTGGTGGCCCTGCACGAGGTCGCCCAGCTGCGCGGTGATCCCCGAGAGGCCTTCCCAGACGGCCTGCGGCCACTCGCCCTTGGCGAACCGGTTCTGGACCTCGTCCTGCACCTGCTGGGCGATCCGCTGGAACTCCTTGGCCTGGAGCTTCGCCGAGCGGGCCTCCTCCTTCGCCTGCCGGGTCTGCTCCTTCCACTCCCGGGTGGCCTTGCGCAACTCCTCCTTGGCGTCGGAGAAGGCGCCGCCCTCCGCCGTCCGGGTCCGGCTCGCCGCCGCGCGCATCTCGCTGCGCACCCGGCCCGCCGCGCCCCGCACGTCCTCGCGGATCTCGGCGGCCAGCTCGGCGACCGAGTCGCGGATCTCCCGCTCCAGGGCGTCGAGTTCTCCCTCCCGGCCGGCCAGCTCGGTGCGGCCCGCGTCGGTGAGCGCGTACACCTTCCGGCCACCCTCGCTGGTGTGGGTGACCAGGCCCTCGGCCTCCAGCTTGGCGAGCCGGGGGTAGACCGTGCCGGCGGAAGGCGCGTACAGCCCCTGGAAGCGCTCCTCCAGGAGCCGGATCACCTCGTAGCCGTGCCGGGGCGCCTCGTCGAGCAGCTTGAGCAGGTAGAGACGGAGTCGGCCGTGGGCGAAGACGGGGGGCATGTCAGAGCACCTTTCCGGACGCGGGGGCGGTGGGCGTGGACTCCGGGTCCTCGCCGGACTCCGGGCGGCGGAGCAGGGCGATCGCGCCGGAGACCGTGGTCGCCTTGAGCGCGCCGCTGCCGGCGCCGAGCGTGCCGGTGAGGGACCGGGTGCCCCAGTCGCCGGCCACCCGCAGGTCGTCGAAGGCGTTGGAGAGGGAGCCGCTGGTGGTGCTTGCCTCGACCCGGGCGTCCGCCGGGTGCGGCAGCCGGATGGCGATCTCGCCGGAGACGCTGCTGAGCCGGATGTCGGCCGGCGGGGCACCGGCCGGAGCCGGGTCCAGGTCCAGGACCATGTCCCCGCTGACGGTCTCCGCCCGTACCGCAGAGCCGGAGCCCTCGATCACCGTCACGTCACCGGTCACCGAGCTCACCCGCAGCGCGCCGGTCACCGACTGGGCCTCCAGGGCGCCCGAGACGCTCTCGGCGCGTACCGGGCCGGAGAGCCCCACGAGCGTCGTGGCACCGGTCACCCCGCGCACCTCGGTGCGGCCCCGCAGACCGGAGACCACCGTGTCCGCCGTGACCGCGCCCACCTCGACCTCGGCGCCGGCCGGGACGGCGACGGAGACGACCGCCCGCCGCCGGTGGGCCTTGGTGTCGAGCCACTTGAGGATGCCCTTCCAGTGCAGGTCCTCGTAGGTGACGGTGAGGGTGGACCCGTCCTGGGTGACGATCAGCGGCGGGCCCTCGATCTCCGAGACCTCCACCCGGGCCGTGCTCCCGTCGGTGCCCACCACGTTCACCGCCCCGCCCACGACGCGGATGCGCAGCCGCGTCACGGGACCGTCGGGCGCCAGTTTCACCGGCTCGGTGACGGACCACTCGGTCATGGTGCGGACCTCCCGTTTCCTCGAACGTTCCTCGAAGCATTCCTGCAAGCCGACGCAACATATCGCGACTTCGAGACTCACGATATATCGCGGTGTGACGGAGTCAACCCTGATTCATCCCTGACAGGGTCGGAGCAAACACCTCGGTACACGGACAAACTGGCCTAGCGTAGGGCCCATGAACGCGACATCCGGACCGAGCCCCGCCGGGGCGCTGCTGCTGTGCCGAGCCGACCCCACGGCGGTCCGGCCGCCCGCCCAGCTCCTGCGGGAGCGGCTGCTCCTCGCCCCCGCCGGAGCCGACTGGAGCGTCCTCGTACCGGAGGGAAAGCCCTGGCAGGACGGCGGGGAGCCGGTCGAGCGGGTCGTCACCGGCTGGGCCACCGCCCTCGCCGTCTCCGCCGCCACCTGGCCGGTCCTCGCGCTCTGGTGGGACCGGGACCGCGCCGGGATCACCCTCGCCGCCGGC